>JAFDZA010000009.1 GCA_018267135.1 Bacteroidota bacterium | reverse complement strand
GATCCGGTGGCTATTCCATTAAATTGGTCTATTCGATGTACAGCAGTGGGAGGGCTCCAGTTATTTTTCACCGTGACTTTACTATAAATCACCGGCACCGAAATAGATAAGCTACTTTGGCCGTGAGCAACAAATGGCAATAGTACCAGCCAAATCACATAAACATTATTGACTTCTCTTGAAAAAGAAAAAACATCTTTCATTTCGTTATTTTCTAAAACATATCATGCTTTTTTTAGAAAAAACTTCAGCCAGGCAACTCTCAAATATCTACAATTTTTAAATACCCATTTTTTTTTGAGCAGTCGGGTAGGTCATTTTTCCGATGAAGCGACTACCGTAAATTCTGGGTTTAATTCCCTTTGGGAAAAGAACCGGAGCGTTGCGTGACTGGCCCTCGTTGGTCGGGTTCTATACACAATCCAGATTGAGAAAATATTTCAAAATATTCTTTCCGCATAAATGCTAATTTTGAAACTTGTTTGCACCTGACATGAAACTCTTCGAAAAATATCCAGTCCAGCTGTCCAACTCGCTCACGGGCGTGAAAGAAAAATTTGAGTCAATTACACCCGGCTTTGTGGGCATGTACGTGTGCGGCCCAACGGTCTATAATTATGTACACCTCGGCAATGCACGTACATTTCTTTCATTCGATATTATATCTCGCTACTTGAGATTCATTGGATATAAAGTTCGTTACGTTCGTAACATTACCGATGTTGGCCATCTGGTGGGCGATGTAGACGAGGGCGAAGACAAGATTGGGAAGAAAGCACGGCTGGAACAACTGGAGCCGATGGAAATTGTGATGCGCTACACCGAAGATTTTCATACGGTGATGCGGCAGTTCAATATTCTACCGCCAAGTATTGAGCCTTCAGCAACAGGGCACATTGTTGAGCAGATCAACATCACCAAAAAATTAATTGATCTAGGAATTGCCTACGAGGTGAACGGCTCGGTTTACTTCGATGTAAAAAAATACAACCAGTCATATCATTACGGAATCCTCTCCGGACGAAACATAGAAGAACTGATGGAAAGCGGTCGTGATCTCGACAGCCAGGATGAGAAACGCGAAAAAATTGACTTTGCACTTTGGAAAAAAGCTTCGCCCGAGCACATCATGCGCTGGCCCTCACCGTGGGGTGAGGGTTTTCCCGGCTGGCACATTGAGTGTACCGTAATGAGCACCAAATACCTGGGCGAAACTTTCGATATCCATGGCGGAGGAATGGATTTAAAATTCCCGCATCACGAGTGCGAAATTGCGCAGGCCACCGCAGCCAATGGCAAGCCGCCCGTTCGGTATTGGGTTCACTCTAACATGCTTACAGTAAATGGCCAGAAGATGAGCAAATCGCTTGGCAATTCTTTTTTGCCTTCCGAATTATTTTCGGGAAATCATAAACTGCTGGAAAAAGGATATAGCCCGATGACGGTGCGCTTCTTTATGTTGCAATCGCACTACAGCAGTACGCTGGATTTCTCTAACGAAGCATTAAATGCGGCCGAGAAGGGTTTTAAGAAATTGAACAATACATTATCAATTATTAAAACATGGGGACATCCGAAGACAGCAACCATCAATACTGAAGTTGAAAAGAATTTGCTGAACCAGATCGGCAATTGTTTTAAAAACATGAGCGATGATTTTAATACAGCCAAAACGCTGGCCGTGCTTTTCGAAATGGCTTCACAAATCAATATCTGGGCTGCCGCCAAGCAACTAAACGTGAGCGAATCTGTTTTTGAAAAATTTAAGTTTACGTATGTGGCCATGATGGAAGAAGTACTGGGCCTGAAAGAAGAAGCCGGTGGCAACAACGAGCTCTTGGCCGGAACCGTAAACGTACTGATCAACCTGCGCAAAAAAGCCAGAACCGATAAAAACTTTGCCCTCTCCGACAAAATCCGCGATGATCTGAAAGCCATCGGCATTCAATTGAAAGACGGAAAGGATGGGGAGATGAGTTATGAAATAGAGAATTAGACACAAGTATCAAGTCGTAAGATCTTAAGCATACTACTTACATAAACCCAATCGTCTACATACTTCATACTAACTACTTAAGTCTATTTTAAAAAAACTCTTCATACTGCCCATTCGTTTTTATCAGTTGGCCATCTCTCCGTATTTGGGGGCCCACTGCCGGCATACGCCATCGTGTTCGCAATACGCTATTGAGGCCATTCGGGAGTGGGGTGTAATCAAAGGCATTTGGCTTGGAACCAAACGTATTGCGCGTTGCCACCCGTGGGGTACAAGCGGGTATGATCCGGTGCCTAAAAAGAAAAATGAGTAATTTTTTTTGAGAATTATCGACACGTTTATTTTCTTCTAACCGTTTTTCCATCTACCAAAAATCCTGTTTCTTTTTATCGGTCAATCAGCTACATTTAGATCGAACAAAAAAGATATGCCATTCCAGATTAAGAAAAACCCCAAAACGTACGATGTGGTAATTGTGGGCTCCGGTGCCGGAGGCGGCATGGCCGCACATACACTGGCACAAGCCGGGCTTAAAATTCTTTTGTTAGAGGCCGGCCCCATGTACGACCCGGCCAAGAATGTAATGCAGCTTAAGTGGCCGTGGGAGTCTCCGCGAAGAGGAGCCAGCACCAAATTCAGACACTTTGGCGATTTCGATGCCGCTTATGGGGGATGGGAATTGGAAGGGGAACCTTACACACATAAAAACAATACTAAATTCGATTGGTTTCGCTCGCGCATGTTGGGCGGACGCACCAACCACTGGGGGCGGATTTCACTCCGCTTTGGCCCTAAAGATTTTAAACGCAAAAGCATTGATGGCCTGGGCGATGACTGGCCCATCGGGTATGACGATGTAGCTCCCTATTACGATAAGGTAGATAAACTGATCGGTGTGTTTGGCTCGAAAGAAAATCTGCCCAACGATCCCGACAGTATCTTTCTTCCCCCACCCAAGCCACGTCTGCACGAACTCTTTATTAAAGAAGCTGGTACAGCCTTAAACATTCCTGTTATTCCTTCGCGCTTGTCAATCTTAACCAAACCGATTAACAAAGACCGGGGCGCTTGTTTCTTCTGTTCGCAATGCAACCGGGGCTGTACGGTGTATGGCGATTTCTCTTCTTCATCGGTGTTGGTCAATCCGGCCCTGAAAACGGGCAATGTTGATCTGGTTACCAACGCCATGGCACGCGAAGTACTTACCGACAGCGAAGGCAAGCCCACAGGGGTTTCGTATGTAAGCAAAGACGACATGCAGGAATATACCGTAACCGGCAAAGTCATTGTGCTGGCGGCCAGTGCTTGCGAGTCGGCCCGCCTACTGCTCAATTCAAAATCGTCTAAACACCCTAACGGGTTGGCCAATGCCAGCAACATCGCAGGAAAATATTTACACGATTCCACCGGAGCCGGCATGGGCGGCATCCTTCCCAAATTAGTCGGGCGCAAACGCTACAATGAAGATGGTGTAGGCGGCATGCACGTTTATACTCCGTGGTGGCTCGACAACAAAAAATTAGATTTTGCCCGGGGGTATCACATTGAATACTATGGAGGCATGGGCATGCCCGGCTATGGTTTTGGTTTTGGCATACAGGGCACCAACGGAAAATACCCCGGCCGCGATGGAAAACAAAAAGAGGCCGGAGGATATGGTGCTTCTTTAAAAGACGACTACCGATATTTCTATGGAGCCCATTTTGGCATGGATGGCCGCGGAGAAGCCATTGCCCGCGAAGACAACTACTGCGAAATCGATCCCAATACGGTAGATAAATATGGAATACCTGTGTTGCGTTTCCATTACAAATGGAGCGACCACGAAGTAAAACAGGCCAAACACATGAAAGATACCTTCCGCGAAATCATTCACAAAATGGGAGGTGTCGTAACCTGGGGCGACAACGATGGTCCGGAAAATGAATATGGGCTGCAAGCACCCGGCCGCATCATTCACGAGGTGGGCACTACGCGTATGGGAAATGACCCTAAAAAATCGGTACTCAATAAATTTAACCAGGCACACGAGTGTAAAAATTTATTTGTAATGGATGGAGGACCGTTTGTTTCGCAGGCCGATAAAAATCCTACCTGGACAATTTTGGCCCTTGCCATGCGCGCTTCAGAATATTTGATTGACGAAATGAAAAAACAAAATTTATAAACCTAAGATACCAGTAGTAAAACAGAAGCTTGTCTTGCTACTCTTGTCTTGCTACTTACTACTACTATGGACAGACGAAAATATTTAAAAACTCTTGCTGTGGGCACCGTGGGCGTAGCCGCTGCTGCCGGGCTGATTGAGTCTTGTAAACCCGAAGAAAAAAAATCGGAAGTGACTAACGCACCCACTATTGACCGCACCCCCGATGAATTAAAAAACGACCATCAACTGCAGACGGAAAAATTTTTCGATGAACATGAAATGGCCACTCTTGCAGTGCTGGCCGACATCATCATTCCCAAAGACGAAACCTCAGGAAGTGCCACCGATGCCAAAGTGCCCGACTTTATCGAGTTTATCGTGAAAGACATGCCCCACCACCAAACTCCAATGCGGGGCGGACTAAAATGGCTCGACCTGCAATGCGTACACCAGTATAACAATGCTTTTGTTGACTGCCCCCGTGCCCAGCAAATTGAACTGATTGATCAGATTGCCTATCCGGAAAAAGCCAAACCCGAAATGCAACCAGGCGTGGCTTTCTTCAATCTGATGCGCGACCTGACCGCCACCGGATTTTTTACCAGCCAAATCGGAATAGATGATTTGGGATATGTCGGCAACCGGCCTAATCAATGGGACGGTGTTCCCCAGGAAGTGCTTACTCAATATGGATTGAAGTACGACCAAAAAACGCTGGATGAGTGTGTGAAATTCGATAACTGAAAAAAACAGGAAGCACTGAACCCGTTCGCACAAGAGTGAAAGACCACTTAAATGTATAGTAACTTTTAAACCTTACCCATCATGTTATCTCGCAGAAAATTTATTACCCAAGCCGCCACATCAGCGGCTGCTTTTACTATTCTTCCCCGTTTTGTATTGGGTAAAGGATACATTGCCCCCAGCGATACTTTATACATTGCCGGAATAGGTGTGGGCGGCAAAGGCGCGAGCGACCTTACGGGGTTTGCGGGGTCGGCCGATGGTAAAGAAAAAGGAAGCCCGCATGCCAAAGTAGTATTTCTATGCGATGTGGACGACCGCCAGACAATGGAATCAAAACGGAATTTTCCCAACGCTAAATTGTATAAAGATTTCCGCAAAATGCTGGATAAAGAACACAAAGGCATTGATGCGGTTTCCGTTTCTACCCCCGACCACACCCACGCGGTAGCCGCCATGGCCGCCATGCAGTTGGGCAAACACGTGTATGTGCAAAAACCTTTAACCCACGATATATACGAAGCACGCATGCTTACCGAAGCGGCACGCCAATACAAAGTGATAACCCAAATGGGAAACCAGGGTGGCAGCGGAGATGATGTGCGCACCACGAAAGAATGGTATGATGCCGGCCTGATTGGAGATGTAACCAAAGTAATCTGTTGGACCAACCGCCCCGTGTGGCCACAAGGTGTACCCACCCCGCAGGGAAAATTCGATATACCCAAAGAACTCGACTGGGACTTATGGCTTGGCCCCGCCAAACAAATTGATTACAACCCCGCCTACCTGCCCTTCAACTGGCGCGGCTGGTGGAATTTTGGAACGGGCGCGCTGGGCGATATGGCCTGCCACATCATGGATCCCGTATTCCGTATCTTACCCATTGATTATCCATCCGAGGTGGAATGCAGCACCAGCACCATCTGGAACGGAGTATTTGCCGAAGCCAAATACATAGACAGTTGCCCCGTATCTTCCATTGTACATTTTAAATATCCCGGAAAAAATGGCAAGCCCGATATTTCGCTTACGTGGATGGATGGCGGTTTATTACCACAACGCCCGGCCGAATTATTGCCCGATGAACCCATGGGCGATTGGAGCGGAGGCGTAATCTTTGAAGGCACCAAAGGAAAAATAATGGCCGACTGCTATGGCGCCAACCCACGATTGCTCCCCACCCGGTTAATGAAAGAAACCGCGCTGCCCAAACCTACGCTGGCACGTGTGCCCGAAGGCCACTATGTGCAATGGGTAAATGCCTGCCTGAAGGGATATGGCAATGCCGAAACCAGTTCACACTTCGATTATGCCGGGCCCTTCACCGAAAGCGTATTGATGGGCAACCTGGCCATCCGCAGTTATATGCTGAGTCAAGGCGACAAATACCCGGGCCGCAAAAAATTATTGTGGGATGCCAAAAATATGAAGATCACCAACTTTGAAGAAGCGAATCAATTTGTGAAGCGCGAGTACCGGAACGGATGGAAGCTCTGATCGGTTTTAAAAAGCTATGCCAGAGTACATGCTTTATATTCGAAACGCAGGCCATGCCAAAGCCGCACTTTCGGAAGCTGATCATTTAACTTTCGTAAAAGCATGTGAATTGTACATCCAAAAACTTAAGTCAGACGATAAACTAATCGCAGCACAGCCCCTCCTTCGAGAAGGATGGGTGCTTTCCAAAACACAAACCAACTGGAAGCAGGCAGCTATCGATCCGGCCGGAGAGGTGCAAGTAGGCTATTATCATATTCGGGCCTCTACCATAGAGGAGGCTATCGAAATAGCAAAGGCCAATCCCGAATTTGAATATGTTCCTTCCGCCTCTATTGAAGTTCATCCCATCAAAACAAAAGAAGAAAAAACAAATTTTATTTACCCTAAATAAATTATATGATCTCCCGCAGAAAATTTATTACTCAAGCCGCCACAGCTGCTACCGCTTTTACCATCCTGCCGCGCTTCGTGCTCGGAGGGAAAGGCTTTATTGCGCCCAGCGATACCTTATACATTGCAGGTGTGGGTGTAGGCGGCAAAGGCACCAGTGATCTTACCGGGTTTGCCGGAAACCCCAAAGCAAAAATTGCTTTCTTGTGCGATGTGGACGACCGCCAGGCTACCGAGTCAGTCAAAAATTTTCCTTCGGCCAAATATTACAAAGACTACCGCGAACTGCTCGACAAGGAAGAAAAAAACATTGATGCTGTTTCCGTTTCCACCCCCGACCACACCCATGCTGTTATTGCCATGGCCGCCATGAGCCGCAAAAAACATGTGTATGTGCAAAAGCCTTTAACTCATGATATCTATGAGGCTCGTATGCTTACCGAAGCGGCCAAAAAATATCAGGTAGTAACACAGATGGGCAATCAATACGCCTCGGCCGACTATGTGCGTACCGCCAAAGAATATGTAGATGCCGGGCTGATCGGAAAAGTAACGCGAGTAGAAACCTGGACTAACCGGCCGGTGTGGCCGCAGGGAATCCCTAAACCCACCGGAAAATTTGATGTGCCCAAAGAACTGAACTGGGACTTATGGCTCGGCCCCACACAATATATTGACTACCATCCGGCCTATGTTCCGTTTAACTGGCGAGGTTGGTGGCAATTTGGCACCGGTGCCTTGGGCGATATGGCGTGTCACATCATGGATGCCGCCTTCCGTATTTTACCCATAGATTACCCCAGCGAGGTAGAGTGTAGCACTACTACTGCATGGGAAGATTTTTTTAAAGTAGCTAACTATGCCGATGCCTGCCCTTCGTCTTCCATCATCCATTTAAAGTTTCCGCGTAAGGATGGCAAAGGCGAAATTAAATTTACCTGGATGGACGGTGGCCTGCTGCCCGAGCGGCCCGAAGAACTTCTGCCAGACGAACCGCTGGGCGACTCGGCCGGGGGGTATCTCTTTCACGGCACTAAAGGAAAATTGATGGGCAACTATGCCATGCACCCCACTCTGTTGCCTACCAAACGAATGAAGGAAGTAAAATTGCCGCACGAAACAATTCCACGCATTAAAGGCCCTGAGCACGACCACTACACCGAGTGGGTAGATGCCTGCCTGGCGGGCTATGGCAAAAAACAACTGAGTTCACCCTTTGAGTATGCGGGCCCCATGACCGAGGCCGTGCTGATGGGCAATTTAGCCGTGCGCAGCTATCAACTGCAAGTACGCTCAGCCAACGGGCAAAACATTACTTATCCGGGAAGAAAAAAATTACTGTGGGATGCCCACAACATGAAGATCACTAACTTTGATGAGGCCAATGCTTTCGTAAAAAGAGAATACCGGCCCGGCTGGAGTTTATAAGCTAACCCCGAGCCGGTTGTTAGCTGAAAAAAGTAATGTTAAAGCTAAGTGATTGTAACAAGCCAGGCATTAACAAACATTTTTTATGAAGCAACGTGCCACTATATTTTTACAAATAGTTATTGTACTTATCAGTATAGCTGCACTTGTTATTTTAATTTGGTTCCCCTCAACTGAAGGAAGAGCCGCCAACAGAGATTTGCTTAGCATTTACACTGACTCTTTCATCTTGTTTGGATATGCCACATCAATCGTTTTTTTTATAATGTTATATAAGGCGTTCAAATTGCTTGAATATATCGGTCAAAATAAAGCATTCTCGGCAAATGCTCTTAGCACTTTAAAGAGCCTGCAATATTATGCCGTTGTATTAAGTATTTTAATTACAACAGCAGGGTTGTACATAAGAATATTCCATCACAAAGAAGACGACCCCGCGGGGTTTCTTGCTATTTGTTTTGTTACTACTTTCATTTTTATCGTAGTTGCTACGGCTGCATTCGTATTTGAAAAAATCTTGCAGAATGGAATCGACCTGAAATCTGAAAACGAAAAACTGAAACGATGCTAACAAACATAAATCCGAAATGGCCAATGCGGGATAAAACTGTAACAAAAGACTTTTATGTAAACAAGCTAGGTTTTCAGAATTTTGGAAGCGATGACTTTAACGGTTATTTAATAGTTCAAAAAGACAATATTCAAATTCACTTTTTTGAGTTCAAAGAACTGAACCCAAAAATAAACTATGGGCAAGTTTATATCCGAACAAACGACATTACCAATTTATATCAATCCTTGTTGAGCAACCATGTGAGCATTCACCCAAACGGAACATTGCAGAAAAAACCTTGGGGCAAAAAGAATTTGCTTTACTCGACCCAGACAACAACTTATTAACCTTTGGGCAAAGTGAGAGTTAATACGAAATAGAAGCAACTAACGCGGGTTGGGTGCCAGACGGGCTGATGGGCAACATGAAGGTTCTTGTGGACTTGCAAGCCCGAGCACCAAGCCTCAAATCGTTGGCCCGACCACCAGCTACATCCAAGGAAGTCATTTTTTTATGTTGTACAACTGTGTATTTTCGTACCTTTAGTAACGAACAAACCTACATTCTATGAAGAGCAAAATCTGGATCGCTTTTTCTATCCTCTTAGGAAGCGCCACCACACTTCAGGCTCAGTCGTTTTTAAACAAGCTGAAAAACAAAGCTGAAAAAACTTTAGAGCAAAGTGTTGACAAAAAATTGGGTATTAACCAACCCCAAAACAATACCGGGCAACCCACCAACACACCACAAGGCAGCGGAGGCAGCCAAAATAACACGGGAGCAGGCAACCAAAGTGGGGCCGGTTTAATATCAACGCCTCCCGATGTAAAGCAAAATCTGTCGGATGCCGAGTCGGCCTACGGAAAATCATCTTACGGGGAAGCACGGTACTCGGTACAGCAGGCCATGTTGGGGGTAGAATTAGAAATTGGCAACCAGATATTAAAATCATTGCCCACTACCATCAGCGGGCTTTCGTACGATCAAAAGCAAGATCAGGTAACGAGCACCGGCTGGGGCTGGGCCGGTCTTACTATTCAGCGCAAATATCCTTCTTCCGGCAAAAACTTAGATGTTACCGTGGCCAACAATGCCGCCTGGATGTCGGCTGTAAATATCTATTTATCTTCGGGCGGCTATGCCCAGCAATCGGGCGGGCAGCAAAACTGGAAGCAAACCCGCATTAAAGGATACCGTGCCATTATAGAATATTACGAGTCGAGCGGTTACAAGCTCAGCGTGCCGGTGGGGCAGAGTTCTTTAGTTGTTTTTGAAGGCCGCAATTTTGCCACCGAGCCTGATATGATGAGCGCGTGCAATGCAGTGGATTTAGACAACATCAAAAAAATGTTAGGCGAAAAATAATCTCAGACCTATGAAAAAACTATTTATCCTTTTTTTATTTCCCGGCTTGGCTCTTTCGGCACAAGACTTCGGTAAAAATCTCACCTCGGCCCGGTCGGCTTATTCTTCCGGAAACCTGACCGATGCCCGATTTGCCATGGAGCAAATGCTGAGCGACTTGGATCGGGTAATTGGCAAAGAAATTTTAAAACTACTACCTACTACTCTTAATGGCATGAACTACAATGCTAAAGATGATAATGTAACCGGTATGGGGGGAGCCGCAGCAGCCGGGTTGTTCGTGCACCGTTCGTTTGGCACCGATCCGGCCAAAGATGCCAGTGTAGATATTATCAACAATTCACCTGTGATTACTTCCATCAATGCTATTTTATCTACTCCTATTTTGGGGAGTATGATGCGAAACGAAAACCAAAAGGTAATAAAAGTGCAGGGCTACAAATCTTTGCTTGATAAGAATACCGATTCGCAAACCGGCAAAACCGGCTACCAGTTGCAAGTCCCTATGAACAACACTTTGCTTACCATAAAAATGGACGACTGCAGCGAAGACCAGATTACCAACGCAGCCGGTCAAATTCCTTTGCAGAAAATTGTCAGCATAGCCCAGTAATCTATTAGTGGCGATATCCATTAAAATTTATCATCGTTGTGGCGGGCGTTGAGTGCCTGCCGCAACGATACATTTTCTACCCTACCAGCTCCTCTTGAAACTCTTAATTGACATTATCGGTTGGATCGGCTCTTTGGAAGTGATTGCCGCCTATGGATTGAACAGCTACCAAAAAATCAGATCTGATTCGCTGCTATTTCAGTGTTTAAATTTGACGGGAGGTATTTTCCTTATCGTGAATACTGTTTACTATTGTGCTTACCCCTCGGCCTTCATCAATGTGGTATGGGTGGGCATTGCCTCGGTAGCTATTCTACAACTAATGAGAAAGAAAAAATGAAATTCCTTGAGTTGTTCCTGATCGGGATCTTTTTTTTAGGAAACTGTACCTCTCCAGAAAAGACTATCGGTGAAAAAGCTGATGCCCTTTTCAAAAAAGAATTTAATGATAACGAGCCGGGGGCAGCTGTGCTGATTATTTCGGGTCAAGACACGTTACTAAAAAAAGGATATGGTCTGGCTGATCTCAACACTCAAGAAAAGATAACCTCTCAAACTCTGTTTAATGTCGGGTCTATCTCTAAAACATTTGTTTCCAATACTATCCTGATGCTTTCAGGCGAGGGAAAGATTAACCTTCACGATAGTCTATATAAATATTTTCCACACTTTAAAAATCTGTTCATCGCAAAAAAAGTACGAATACACCACTTGCTTACACACACCTCTGGCCTGCCCGATATTCGCTGGAATTTTTTGGACAGTGTAGCATTGCTCACAGCCAAAGACGAAGAAAACTGGGCACCGATAACAAAAGCTGATTCGCTTGAGTTTGAGCCCGGCTCACACTACCACTATTCGAACCCGGCATTCAATGGTTTGGCACTGATTATCCAACAGCTAACCGGCACAAAATGGCAAGAAGAAGTGCGCCAAAAAATCTTCATACCCTCGGGCATGAAGAAGAGCACCATTACCGATGGAGCGCATCCTGAGCAAGGTGTAGCCCATGGTTACCTGAAGAAGGGAAGATCTTTTATAGAAAAAGATTATGGCGAAGAACCTACTTTTGCGGCTGCCGGCAATGGCGGAGTGTGGAGCTCGGTTGAAGAATTGGGTCATTATGAAAATGCTCTGCAGAATTCACAATTTCTAAAAAGAGAGCTGATCGAACGATCCAGAACGATTTCAACCTATCCAAACTGGTCAGATTCCCTACCTCCTTTTATTGGCTACAGTTGGTTTATCAGCCAATCGCAAAATGCGGTAAAAATCATTTCGCATACCGGCACACAAGGTGGTTTCTATGCCGACTATGTTTCCATTCCGGATAAAAAATTTTTATACATCGTGCTTTGCAACCGGCCCTTTCCCCGAAAAATTTTTCGCGAACAGGTATTGGGTATGATAGGTGTGCAAGAGAAGCAGGTACCTGTTCCCAAATAGTCTTCTTTATTTTAAAAACTACACCCTATGAAAAAATATTTTTACATCTTTCTTTTTTTCCTTCCCGGAATTTTATTGCGTGCCCAATCGCTCGAACAAAAGGTTAAAGAATTTGATGCTTATATTGAAAAGGGCCGCCAAGATTGGCAATCTCCCGGTCTGGCCGTTGCGGTAGTGAAAGATGGAAAAGTTCTTTTACAAAAAGGATATGGCGTGCGCGAACTGGGGAATGACAGCAAGGTAAATGCACAAACATTATTTTCATGTGCCTCCACCACCAAGGCCATGACAGCCGCGTGTATGGGCATGTTGGTAGATGAGGGAAAACTGAAGTGGGATGACCCGGTAATAAATTATCTGCCGGAGTTTCAACTTTACGACCCGGCAGTAACGCGTGAATTAAAAATTAAAGATCTCTTTCTTCATGATAGTGGCGTAGGTAATACCGATTTTCTCTGGACTTTTATGGATATTCCCGCACGGGAAGTACTGAACCGGATCCGTTTGGTAGAACCAAGTTATTCTTTCCGGTCAAGTTTCATTTATCAAAATATTTTTTACATCGCAGCCGGAGAGGTCATTGAAAAAGTGAGCGGCAAGCCCTGGGAAATTTTTATACAGGAAAGAATTTTCATCCCCCTGGCGATGACACGCACGGCAGCAAAACGCAAGTACATTAAAGACGATAATCAGGTAACGCCACATTATAAAGTAGAGAAGAAAATAAAGCCGATTGCTTACACAAAAGATGAAGCGATTGGGGCAGCCGGGTCGGTTTGGTCGTCTGCTGAAGATATGGCCAAATGGATAACCTGCCTGCTCGACAGCAGCCGATACCCGGGAGGTCGCTTGCTTAAACAGGCCACCTGGGCCAAACTGTTTCAGCCGGCCACGCTCGTACCTGAAAATGAATTTTATCCTACCATGCAACTCATTAAACCCAACTGGACAACCTACGGGCTGGGTTGGTTTCAGCACGATTACAAAGGGAAGAAAATCAATTTCCACACCGGCAGCCTCGATGGGTTAATCGCTATCCACGCCCTACTGCCCGATCAGAAAATGGGTATTTATGTATTTGGTAATGCCGATCATATTGAGTTGAGGCATGCTTTGATGTACAAGGCATTTGATCTTTTTGCCTTAGGCGGCAATACTGACTGGAGCAAAGATTTTTTGAATTTGTATGGAAAAATACGGGAGCGAAATGAAAAAAGTGAAAAAGAGTTTGAAGCCAAACGCATACCCAACACTACGCCTTCGCTTGCGCTGGCCGAGTATGCCGGAAAATATTCTGACCCGCTTTATGGTACCTTGTACATTACACAGAAAGACAACCAGCTTTTAATTGATTTCAATCATTTTGAAAAAGCCACCCTGGAGCATTGGCATTATAACACCTTTCGCGGGCCGTATGAAAAAGACTGGTACGGCAAAGCCTTAGCTAATTTTATTTTAGACGCCAACGGAAAAATAGCCAGAGTAAATGTAGAGGGTATGGAGTTTACGCGCGAGAAATAATTACCCAATTTCAATTACCACATCATCGCTCATGGGGTGCCCCACACAGGTAAGCACATAGCCTTCGGCCCGTTCGGATTGCGAGAGGCCTTCTTCTTCATCTAGTTTTACCCGGCCCGACAAAGCTTTGCCGCGACAGGCCGTGCACAATCCGCTCTGACAAGAATAGGGAAGATCTATTCCCTGATCTAATGCTGTTTCTAAAATTGTGCGATTGGGCTCTACTATAAATTTATATTCCTGGCCATCGTATCGTACGGTTACTTCATGGGCCGTATTTCCGGAAACCGTAGCTGCCTTCGCTTCTTCTTTTTTATCCTTATCAATTGTACCGGAAACAAAACTCTCCTTAAAAATTTTTTCTTTCGGAATAGCAAGTGCGCCCAATAGGTTCTCCACATTTTTCATCATGCCTTCGGGGCCGCACATCAGGTACGTGGTCTTGTCTAATCCCCAATCCGGGATACGCTCAAACAATTTTACCAGCATTTCCTGGCTCAGCAAACCCGAATATCCCTGCCAGTTCATCGGTGCGTTATCCAGCACATGAATAACATGCAGACGGCCTTCGTACGAAGTTTGCCATTGATCCAACTCCTTTTTAAAAATGATGCTGTCAATATCGCGGTTACAATAAATCAGCGAACAGATGCTATCGGGCTCCTGAGTAAGCAAGCTCTTTAATACCGACATCATCGGGGTAATCCCGCTGCCACCGCCAAACATTACTATATGTCTCTTCTTCTCTTTTGAAAACTCGGTAGTAAAATTGCCCATGGGCTCCAGCACTTTAATCTTCGTGCCGGCTTTTACATTTTCGGGCAACCAGTTGCTCACCAGCCCTCCGTCCACCCGCTTCACCATTACCACCAGGTCTTCATCTGTATAGGGAGAAGAGCAAAGCGAATACGACCTGCGCACTTCTTTGTTGTTGAGCGAAACAATTAAAGTTAAAAACTGACCCGGTTTATAATTTAGTTTCCCCGTTTGAGGCTGTTCAAACACC
The DNA here is from genome assembly GCA_018267135.1 of Bacteroidota bacterium. Taxonomy (GTDB): domain Bacteria; phylum Bacteroidota; class Bacteroidia; order Cytophagales; family Cyclobacteriaceae; genus ELB16-189. The sequence continues at coordinate 16,041 of JAFDZA010000009.1, read as the reverse complement.
AGCGAGATAGCATCTTTCGTTTCGGGTATAATTTGTTTTACCGTGAGTTCGTGGTAATGATGGTTCGTAGTGTCTGCTTTTTTTTCACTTTTCCTAAAAAGACCAAAGGCCATAGTTATTCAGATTTCAGAGTGGAGCAACAAAGGTAAGAAATTCGTCCGCACAAAAGCGTAACAAAATGGAGTGCAAACCTATTGAGAAAACGAGGTAGCCAGCAGAGAAATCAGAAAAAGCGATGTACTTTTAAAAGATAGATCAATACATTCTAATGAATTCAACTTCCACCCGGGTAGCCTCAATAGACATTATGCGAGGCCTTACACTATGCCTGATGCTTTTTGTAAACGATTTGTACGTGCCGGGTGTGCCACATTGGATGATCCACACACAGGCCACCGAAGACGGCATGGGGTTGGCCGATTGGGTTTTTCCGGGTTTCCTTTTTATGGTAGGGCTTTCTATCCCGTACGCTATCGAAGCCCGAAAGAAAAAAGGCGATGGCTTAACAAAAAATTTGTGGCATGTGCTGTTGCGCTCAATCAGTTTACTTCTGATCGGGGTATTGATCTTAAACGGAACCCGCCTCAACCCTACCCTTACCGGCATGCCCGAGTTGGTATGGACAGCCGGGCTTTACATTTCTATTTTTTTGGTGTGGAATGCTTATCCATCCGAATCGAAGTTTAAAAAATTTTTTACCGTGCTAAAAACAGTTGGGGTGCTGGGGCTGTTATATCTGGCTTTCATTTTTAAAGCCGGTACGGCCGAGGAAACATCCTGGCTGGAAACCGGCTGGTGGGGAATTTTAGGATTAATCGGTTGGGGATATCTAACCGCTTCGCTGGTTTATTTGCTTATTTCAGAACGAATCATTCCTGCTCTTTTAGCCTGGGCTTTCTTTGTTTTGCTTAACATCCTTACCCAATTGCACTGGCTTCGGGTTGATAATCTATTCGGAAAAATTTTTGGAATTGTGTTAGATGGCAATACGCCCTCGCTTGTTTTGGCGGGGCTTACCACGGGCATCCTCATCCGGAAAAATGCAGCCAACAAAACAAAATTAATCAAAATATTAGCAGCCATGGGCGTGGTGTGTGCCCTCTTAGGTTTTGTGTTACGCCATTGGTTTATCTTATCTAAAATTTATGGAACCCCCAGTTGGGCCATGGTGTGTAACGGCATCAGCCTGTTGGTGTTATCGGTCGTTTATTATGTTACCGATATGGCCGGAAAAGAAAAGTGGGCTTGGCTTTTTACGCTGGCCGGAAAAAATTCGCTCACCACCTATCTGGCTCCCGACCTGATCTATTTTGCCTGCTGGGGGTTAAACATTCCGCTTTTTTTCTACAAGCAAGATGCAAGCATGATGCTGGCCGTGGGCGGCTCTGTAGTGTGGGCCGTAGCCATGGTATTCTATAGCTACGCCCTAACTAAAATAGGCATACGGCTGAAGTTATAAGATTAGGATGCAGAGCAAAGAATGATTTAATTGTAGCCACCTAGCTGTTCTTTGCGATTTCACAAACCCACTACTTACCAAACAAAAATCTATGAGTATAATCTTTACTATATTTTTAATATTACATATTTCAGGCGGCTCTGTCGGGCTATTTACGGGAACCATAAATCTTATTAGAAAAAAGGGCGACAAAAAACACAAATTAGTTGGTCGTTTTTTTGTTTATGGAATGTTGACCGCAGGAATTTCAGCTTTGATGCTATCCATTATGCATCCAAATTATTTTTTATTTATAGTGGGGATTTTCACAATCTATTTAACGGGAACAGGTACACGTTATTTGCGCATGAAAATGTTAGGAAGCAACCAACGTCCGAAAACGATTGATTGGGCAATTACGATCACAATGTTATTGACAGGCCTGCTCTTTATCGGACTTGGAATAAAACACCTAATTGCCAGTAACAATTTTGGAATTGTGTTTATGGTGTTTGGTGCCTTAGGCGTACGTCTGGTGAAAACGGATTTCAAGAATTACAAGGGGCAAGCAAGCGCAAAAAACTATTGGTTGCTGGCTCATTTGCAACGGATGACCGGTGCGTACATTGCTTCGGCAACGGCTTTCCTGGTCGTTAATGCAAAGTATTTTCCTGAACTGATTCCATCAATATTTTATTGGCTTTTGCCAACCGTAATCCTTTTTCCGCTTATTGTTTCTTGGACGAAGAAATATAAAGTAGAAAACAAATGACAGGAACGAAGAAAAATAAACTGCTGGTGAAATCCTATTGGAAATAGGCAGACCGGACGGCTTCGTATCAACGAAATGGCAAAAAATTTAACTTCTATCCTTCAACTAAATTTTACTACTAAAACCCTCCCTCGCCAATTTGCAGACGTAAGCCGTAAGCTGACATAATACCTTCACTACAAGAAAAATAATGACTGACACAAAACGATATTACGCATTCGACTCGATAAGAGCGACCATGATGTCTTTAGGCATTGTTATCCATTCTGCAATTAATTATAGCAGTTCAGACGATATGACTTGGCCACTCCGGGCAAGAGACACGAGTAGTGTATTTTTATTTTTAGTGGACTTTTTACACACCTTCCGTATGCCAATATTTTTTCTGATTGCCGGTTTTTTTGGTGCCTTTTTGTTTATTAACAAAAGTCCGGAACTAATGCTCAAAAATCGTTTCAGGCGCATTCTTTTACCCTTTCTCGTTTTTTTATTTGCGCTACGTCCGTTCTTAAGTTTTTCGTTTAAATATTGTGCGGCTGTTTTTGATGGGGAAACACCTGTACCCTTTACCAAACATTTTTCTTCACTGGAAAATTACATTCCCTATAATTTGTCGCATTTATGGTTTCTCTATTATTTGTTTATCATTAGTGTTATGGTGTACCTATTTTCAAAATTGACAAAATCAATTTCGGTTTCGCCTATTGATAATTTCTTTGAATACACATTCAAAAATCCTGTGTATCGTTTATTAACATTGACAAGCATTTCCTTTGTGATTCTTTTTTTATTTGAGGCTAAATCTTTTGAAACCTCCGTCCATTGGCTACCCGACTTGGGAATTTTGACTTACTTTCTTGCTTTTTATATAACAGGCTGGCTGCTCTACAGAAAAAAGGAAGTAGTATATACATTAAAACATTTTGACGTAGCAACAACTATAATCGGTGTAATTGCCTTTTGCTTGAAAATTTCTTACGACAATCAAATGAATCTGATTAGCCTTCAAATTATTAATTCAATCATTACTTGTTCTTTAAGCATAGGGATAATTGGTTTGTTTCTACGTTTTTTTGATACCCCCAATAAACACATTACCTACTTTGTAAATTCAGCGTATTGGGTTTATTTAATTCATTTTTTCATTGCGCTGTTATTATCAGGGCTACTCAATGATGTACTTATTTCTGTCTATGTAAAGTTTCTAATTGTATTGCTCGGTACAACAACTATCTGTTTCGCATCCTATCATTTTTTTGTACGCAAAACTTTTGTTGGCGTATTTTTGAATGGCAAGAAAACGTAAAACAAAAAGATAAAATCAAGCACCCACAAGGCTTGACGTTTACAACAGAGAATTTATGCGATATTTTTTTGCCAATCCGCAAAGCGTTATAAAATTGCTAATCTGCTATTCATTTAATTTCACCCTCACTCCTGCCCGGTGGGCAGGCACTTTACTTTAGCCGCTATCCGCGGCTCTATCTGAAAGGTGCCGGGGTTAAAATACCACGCTTGCAGGGCTGCCAATGTGTTGGCTTTATCGTCTGGCTGTACCAGTGCGGCAAGACTTGAAATAGGTTTTCCCTCCTCCTGACAAACTCCGATCGTCAGCATCTGGTCTTTTCGTACGTTAGTAATTTCTAATACATCAAGTACGATGATTATTTTTTTATTTAGCTCAGGCACAAAAAGATCGCTGGTATAAAGCGCCACAATTAAATTCCCTTTGGTGTACCAGCTAACGGAGAGCATGCCGTTAAAGTCGTATTCGGAGGCAGAGCCGATGCTCCATTTATCGGTAAAGCTAAATCCACTCAATGTAGTGAGCTCCTTTATATCCGAAATTTTTTTTCCTACCAGCGAGCGGTAGCTCCCCGAAAAACGACTGGGTGCACCCGGAACGCGACCGGTAATCCGTGGGTTCTCGCCAATAACCAAAACATATCCTGTATGCGGGTGAGGTGCCATAGGTTTGAAATGAACCCATGTATCGGTGGCCGAAATAATTATTTCAGCAAAGTATTCGTTATCGTTACGATACTCTGAAATAGGTTTCTGATTTTTTACAATGGTTTGAAAATAAGAAAGCAGAGCATCAGCACTAGTCTCTTTGGCATCGTTTTTAAGATAGTATAAAATAGTGGTTTTGCGCACCGCTCCTGATCTGGGCATCCCTTCTGTATTCATAAATATTTCGGATGTGTCGTTGTCAGCTGTTTCGTATTGGCCAATTACGTAGCCCGGCATACGCGGAAATAAAGGATGATCATTGGATCCTTTTATATCTTCTTGAGCCAAAGCGCTGCCAAAGAGCATGACCCAACCGAGGCAGATAAATGCTTTCATGGATTGATGAGTTAATCCTAAAAGCTACCTAAATAACCGGGGAGTTCAAAATTCTAAAAAATAGATTACAGGTTTAACCAGTATGTTAGTTTTAAAACCAGTGCGCGGTTGCGCGAAGCAAATGAATCGGAAAAATAATTTTCGGTATAGACAATGAAAAAATCGGAAGCCGGCTTAAACCGCCACTGAAGGCGCGTGTTCAGCCCCACGTTGTTATACCGGTCATTGTATTGCACAATGGTAGTAAAAAACAATTTATTGGTAAACGTTAAATCTACCCGCGGGCTAACAAGCAAAAATTTGGCACTGCCATAACTCAGTTTAATATTTTGATAGTCGTACGTAACCGTTACGTTTACATACGGCTGATAACGGTACGAAATAGTACCGCCTATACCATACTTGGTGCCATCGTAATAGTGGCCGGCTGAGGTATTAAATGAATACGTAAAAATTTTTCGCATGTCGGAGCTGAACTGCAGATTGGCTTCGTTCCATTCAAAATTTTGCCCTGTTTGAAATGTGGCCGTACCGTTTGGATCAATGGGATTGTACGACATGGGCAGCAACTGAAAGATTCTTCTGGCCGCTCCAAAAAGCCGGGCAGTATTTTTAAAATTGATTACATAATCGGCCACCCACATGCGGTCGGTAACGGTGCCGCTTAATATCCGGGTAAAATCTAACTCCAGCCCGGGGCCCATACTGGTAATGGATCCGTACTTGGGATAAATTTTTCCCTCTACCCGATTAAAGCCTCCTGTAAAGCCACCATAAACAGCTTGTGCAGGAACAAAGCCTACCTCCGCATTGTAATTTTTGCCCACACCCGACAGCGAAGAAAGAGCACTGATATAGCGCGTAAAGTATCCCAGAAAGCCACCGTAAGAATACGTGCCGGTAGTATTGAAAGCATCTAAAGACCTGTGATAGTAGAAATCGCCATTCCACCGGTTGCTCTTAGTAAACAAGTTAAAATCGGCACCAATCACCCGGTTATACAAGTTCAGTTTTTTAACGGTGTCGCTTCCGTTCCATATTTTCCTCACCAAATCGCTGTGATAAAACTTTGTTGAATCGTACGTTTCCCGAATGAGCGATTGTTTATTTACAACAAAAAAATCTATGTTCGAGCGCGAAAATATCTGGCGCTGCACCACCGCTACTGTATAGTTTTGATCGGGCAGCCCCAATGATTCTGATTTTTTAGTTTGCAGGTTCATTACACCCAGGCGCCAGTTTTCACCTATCTTTCCGCTCAACCTGGCCCCATAGGCAATTGGCACTTTTGTTAAGTTACCGCTGGCATCTCGCACCAACCCAATCCTTCTCGAAAAAAACGGGCGTGTGTCGGGATAGCCTGGCGTAGAAAACAAGTCGCTGTTTTCCAGAAAAAAAGTTCTGCGCTCGGGAAACTGGTATTCAAAACGGGTAAGGTTAATTACCTGGCGATCTACCTCTACGTTCGAAAAATCGGGATTGATGGTAAGGTCTAAATTCAGTGCCGGAGTAACAGCTACTTTGGCATCTAAGCCGGCCGTGGCAGATGAGGTGGCGGCTATACCATTTTCTGAATCGCGGCTGCTGGCACCGGCCACATAAGGAATTAACGATACGTTTGCCCCGGGGTGTGGCGGGGGTTGCTCCCACATTAGCTTACCTGTATAGGAAAAGGAAGCCGGGTTATATTGAAAGGGGGTGGCAATCCAACTGGAGAGCTGATTGTGTTTCAGATCGTGCCGTAAAAAAGTAACATTCCAGTTCTCTACCCGGTTATTATAACGAATCGATTTAAACGGAATGGCCAACTCGGCCACCCACTTGTCGGGGTAACGCTTCACTTCCGAGTACCACTTATTATCCCAACTATTATTGTAGGCATCAAAAAAATTTCCGCCTCCGTATATAGTGCCTTCCGTTTGCACATTATAAGGAGAAACCAGAAAATAAAAACCATTTGTGTGGTCATTATACGGATCTAAATAAATTCCCATGTTGTCGTTCAACATAAAATCAAAGTCCCTGCGCAGGCTCTGCACAATATTGGGTTTATCCATATTGTCGTAGCAAACAAACGACACATAAAAAAAGTGTTCATCAAATGTAACACGGGCCTCGGTTTGGTAGGTAGGAGCCATGGTATCTACCGGTGAGTTCATATAAAAATGGGTAGCCACGTTAGCGTTGAGCCAATCGGGTTCATCCAACACACCGTCTAATTTTATAGAGCCTTTTGTTTTGGTAATCTGAAATTCAGCACCTTGTTTGTTTTTTATAGGAGCCTGCCCGGTCGCCCAAACTACCGGCAGAAAAAAAAAAAGGAAAGTATAAAACGCATCATAGTTAGTCGGTGCAAAGCAAATATTTCTAAACGGATAAAAAGCTGGCGAAGATCAGGAATTATATTCATCTGTGTGTTAATAAACTGTTAAATTGGTTTACTACCTTTAACTCTTAATTTTTTCCCTTGCACCTCCATTCGCTTACAGCCATTTCCCCAATAGATGGGCGCTATTTTGAAACCGTAAAAAAACTCTCTGCCTATTTTTCAGAGTACGCGTTGATGCGTTACCGCATCTTGGTGGAAGTGGAATATTTCATTGCTCTGTGCGAGTATCCGGTAGAGCAACTAAAATCCTTTCCTCCCGATCAGTTTGGCTCATTACGAAAAATCTATTCAGATTTTTCTGAAGACGATGCCCTCGAAATAAAGGAAATTGAAAAAACCACCAACCACGATGTAAAGGCCGTAGAATATTTTATCAAAAAAGAATTTGATAAGCGGTCGTTTTCTCTATTTAAAGAATTTATCCACTTCGGGCTTACCTCACAAGATATTAATAATACGGCCACCCCCTTGTTGCTGAAAGATTTTTTGGAAAAAGAATTACTACCCGAATTAAACCACCTCCTTTCCCTTCTTGATGCCCAGGCCAACCAGTGGCAAGAAATATCGCTGCTGGCTCGCACGCATGGGCAACCGGCCTCGCCTACCCGGTTAGGCAAAGAAATTTCTGTTTTTAGTGAGCGCATTAAAAAGCAACTGACTTTGTTAAAGTCCATCCCTCATTCCGCCAAGTTTGGCGGAGCCACCGGAAACTTTAATGCCCACCATGTAGCCTACCCGGAAATTAACTGGATTGATTTTGCCAATCATTTTGTAAAAAAATATTTAATACTGGAACGCAGCCACCCCACCACGCAAATTGAACATTACGATAACCTGGCCGCCCTCTTCGATAATATAAAACGAATCAATACCATCTTAATTGACTACAGCCGCGATGTATGGCAATACGTGGCGATGAATTATTTCAAACAAAAAATAAAAGCCGGTGAAGTGGGCAGCAGCGCCATGCCGCATAAAGTAAACCCCATTGACTTTGAAAATGCAGAAGGAAATTTAGGTATTGCCAATGCGCTGTTCGAGCATTTATCGGCCAAACTTCCTATCTCACGGCTGCAGCGCGACCTTACCGATTCTACAGTGTTGCGAAACATAGGCGTGCCGTTGGCTCACACCTGGATTGCCCTGAAGTCGCTGCAAAAAGGAATGGCCAAACTGGAGCTAAACAAACCCGCCATAGACCACGACCTGAATGAAAACTGGGCCGTGGTAGCCGAAGCCATTCAAACTCTTTTACGAAAAGAAGGGTATCCCAATCCTTACGAGGCGCTGAAAGAACTTACACGCAAGAACGAAAAGATTACTAAAGAATCGATCCACCATTTTATAAACGAATTAAGTATCAACCCGGCACTAAAAGAGAAACTGAAAGCCATCAGCCCGTTTAATTATACGGGGGTTTAATGAGTATCTTCGTTCGTTAACATTGCAACCTTTATCAGCGATAGAATTTATATTATTCCAGGTACCCAAATTTTCCTTTGTTATAATCGTCAAACGCCTCTACTAATTCTGCCCGCGTGTTCATTACAAAAGGACCGTGCGCTGCAATGGATTCGTTTATAGGTTCACCACTTAAAATTAAAACAACTGATTTTTCTTTTGCTTTTATGCTAACCACTTCTCCTTTGTTTTCAAAAAGCGCAAAGTGGTCAGCCGGGGCTTCTTCTTTGTCATTAATAATGATGCTTCCTTCTATTACCAAAAGGGCGGTGTTATTCTTTTCCGGAAAATGAAAATCGGCCGTAGCCCCGCTTTCAAGCTTCACATTCAATAAACTTATCGGTGTAAAAGTAGAAGCCGCCCCTTTAATGCCTTGATATTCTCCTGCAATGACTTCTATTTCCCCACCGTTGTCATTTAAATGATAGCGATTGATTTGTTTATTTTGAATGGATTGATATTTAGGATTAGCTTTTTTATCCTTGGCGGGCAGGTTTACCCAAAGCTGCACCATTTGAAAATCACCTCCTTGCCGGCTCCAGTTTTCTTCATGAAATTCTTTATGCAATATGCCAGATGCCGCAGTCATCCATTGCACATCGCCTTCGGCAATCACACCGCCTCCACCACTGCTATCGGTATGCGCTACTTTTCCTTTATAAGCTATGGTTACCGTTTCAAACCCTTTGTGCGGGTGCGCCTCCACCCCTCTCGGTTCATGGGTGGGCGGAAAATAAAATTTTGAATTGTAATCGAGCATGATAAACGGGTTCATCCGTTGCATATCTAAATGATACCCGCTGGGAATAAAGTTGTGTACCCTAAACCCGTTTCCCACGTAATGAGGCTCTCTTGGCGCCATTACTAACTCTACATTTTTTGTTGCCATCGTTAAAAATTTAGAATACAAAATTAGCTTCTGTTTAAAGCCTGTGCATTGATGTAGGGTAAGTAATTACTTTTTAAAATTTTTTGTAGCCAGGTCTTTTCTTACCCGGCTTAAACTTTCGGGAGTAATGCCCAGATAAGAAGCCACCATAGATTGCGGGATGCGGAGCAGCAGGTCTGGGTAAATTTTTATAAAATGCAAATAACGGTCTTCGGCTGAAGCGCTTAGCAGTTGGTTGATCCTGTTTTGCAGGTGCCGGATATGGTTGTGCAACAGTTTGTTGTTAAACTCCAAAAATGATTTATTTTCTTGTGCTAACCCGGTTATAAAGTCTTCATTGAATAAAATAATCCGGCTGTTTTCTAATGCCTGAATAAAATAATGAGATGGCTGATGGAAGTAAACACTCTCCCGGTCTGAAACAAACCACCCTTCGGAGGCAAATTGCAGAATATGCTCTTTTCCTTTTTCGTCTATAGAATAGTATCTCAATAAACCCTGCTCTACGTAAAACGAGTGTTGGCAAATTTCTCCAGGTTTCAATAAATAACTTCCTTTATCAACTTTTAACGATTTGCACTGAGCCATTAATGTTTCTACAAAATCGGCTTCTATCTCAATATGAGAAGTAAGGAATGTGCTGAGCGTAAATGTGTTCATCTTTTTTAATTTTTATTAAGACGGCTATTCTTTACACTTGCGTTTCCGGCAAAAGGCAGTTTATTTCAGGTAAAATTCTTCTTCCCGTTCTTCGGGAAATAAATTGCTCAAATCCCATTTTTCGTCTTCCAGAAAATGAAGAAGTCCTTTTTCAGCCCGCAGCGGAGAAGGGAAATTATTTTCATAGATCTGCCCGGTGCCCAGGCCATGGGGCATAACCGGTGGATATTGGCTGGTAAACTGCGCCAGCGCATTTAGCCCAATGTTCGATTCCAGTGCCGAAGTAACCCACCAGCCAATGTGCAGGTTTTCGGCTATCCTTATCCATTCATCACATCCTAACATACCTCCATGCAGGGTGGGTTTAAGAATAATAAATGAGGGGCTTAACTTACTTAACAGTTTTTCCTTTTCATCGGGCGAATGGATACCGATCAACTCTTCATCCAGTGCGATAGGGATGGGCGACTTGGCACAAATTTCTTCCATCTCAGGCTGGCCGGGTTTAATGGGTTGCTCAATGGAATGAATATCGAAGCGTTTAAGTGAATTAATTTTATCCAGCGCCTCTTCCTTTTTAAAAGCGCCATTGGCATCGAGGCGCAGTTCAATTTTTTCACGAAAATATTTTCTTCGGATATAGTTCAGCACATCACACTCTTTTTCAAAATCGAGGCCACCTACTTTTAATTTAATGCACCGGTAGCCATCGCGTATTTTTATTTCTACCTGTTGCAGCATAAAATCAAGCCCCCCCATCCAAACCAAACCATTGATGGGTATCGATTGTTTTTCGATAAACTTATTTTTGAAAATAAGACGTTGCCCACCCTGCATTAAATCCAGCAAAGCGGTTTCGATTCCGAAAATAATAGACGAATGGGTTCGGCTAATCTCTTCCTGTTGAAAAAATGAATTTAATTTTAATAGAGCACTATTGTTGCCAGCAGGTAGTAATAAGTTTCTTTTGTTAAAAACCGACAACGCCTCATTTAAATGGTTTTCAAACTGATTTCCATATTCCGGGCTTAGCCCCGGCAATGGGCCGCACTCGCCAAGTCCATAATTTTTTGGATTCGAGTCATCCCAAAGGCGAATAAACCAGGCTATTTTTTCCGTCATCGGCCCGCGTGACGTGCGGGCTGCAAAAGAAAATTTTAACACATACCGATGGCTGCTGGCCTGAAGCATCTATTTTAAATTAAATACCGGAGTAAGGTACAAATTTAACCATGCTGGCAACGGCTATAAAAAATAAAAGCCCGAACTTCACAGCCCAGGCTTTCCTTAATTTATTAAACAAATCAGCTGTAGAGGGAGGGGTCGAACCTCCACGGGGCAGTTAGCTGCGGAACATAAGAAAACGTTAGTGGTCAACCCATTATTCCGCGTTTATCCTGTTACCCCCACCCTCGAGACAGGAGGGCATGTCTGCCAGTTTCAACACCCTACATTGTTAAAGAACTTCGGAAGGTTTTTTCGATGCCTTCATTATAAATTCTTCAGCAAAGGAATATAAATATTGAATACAACTCAATAATCATAACTAATAATTATTATATATTTAATAATAATCGATATTTTTGAAATAAAATCAATTTAGACATCCAAAACCTATGAGTAATTACGAATTTGATAATACCGACCTGAAAATTTTGGAGCTGCTAATGGAAGATGCCAAGCGGCCTTACACCGAAGTTGCCCGTAAAGTAAATGTCTCGCCCGGTACGGTGCATGTGCGCATGAGCAAAATGGAAGAAGCCGGAGTAATCGGTAAAACCACACTGCGCATACATTATTCTAAATTGGGTTACGACATCTCTGCTTTTATTGGCATCTATTTGGAAAAGAGTGCCTTGTATGAAAAAGTATTAACCAAACTAAAAAGCATACCCGAGATTACCAGCATCCATTACACTACCGGAAATTATTCAATGTTTGTGCGCATCTACTGCCGCGACACCAACCACTTAAAAGAAGTACTCTATGATAAACTGCAACAGGTAGAAGGTATTGAACGAACCGACACCATCATTTCGTTGGAGGAAAGTCTGGATCGGAATCTGAAATTGAGCTGATCTTCGCAACCTAATGGTGGATCACCACCTGTCTTTTCAGCATTACATCTTTGTATATAAGATGGAGATAATAAATGCCCGATGGCAGGTTGCCCACCGGTATTTGCAGTTCCGTTTGGTCAGACTCGACTGAGTAGGCTGTGCCGCCAAATCGATCAAATATAATTAACCGATACGGTGATTGCTGCAAAGCATTCCTATTATCTATGGAAAGGCTATCGGTAACCGAAATAGTCATTGTGCTGGAGGACGGGTTGGGGTAAGTTGCTAACATCGGCCCTGCCCCATTCGAAAACTGCAGGCATTGCTGTGTTGTACCACAACTGTTGGAAGCGGAAACGGTGATGTTAAAACTTGTATTGCTAGATTTAGCCCGGAAATCGTAGATAGTGGATGAAAGTGAGCTACCTGAAACAACACCTGGTGTACCATTTAATGTATAGGTAACAGGTGCCAACTGACCACTTGTGTTGGAACTGACATTAGTGATTATAATATGATCGGTATTGGCGGTAAAAGGAATGTTTCCATACCCGCACAATGGATACGGACTCACGGTGCCATCAATGGAAATCGCATTGAAAACCGGACTGCCTAGCCAAACATTTTGCAGCAATGTAATTGTTCCGCAATTCCCATTGACTGCGGCTGTGACTGTTACTTGACCGCTGAAGTTATTTGCACGCATACCGACTCCTGATGAATTGATTGTGAGCTCATTGGCATTACTGCTCGACCACATGACGGTGGCATTGGAAGGTAAATTATTAATTGAAAACAAGCCCGAAGTACATAACAACGATGAACCGTTAATAGTGGATATTAGATTCGTGCCCGCACAGCTATACGAGCAGCTAAAAAATGCTAGAGTGCCCTGCATCTCTTGCCACAACCACTTGGCATTATTAATAGTTAGCGTTGCATGATTTTCGTTCGATAATGGATTAGTAAAAAAATTGTTATACGGAACGTTTTTTGGTGTTGCCGGAGGGACCGTGGGGGAATACGTTCGCAAGTAATCTACACTGCTTATGGTTTGTGCACCTGAACCAATATCGAGTGAGGAAGAAGTCGGTATAAAATTAAAACGAGTGGTGGGCAGACTCAGATTTATCAGTGAAATGTTAGTTGGGATTTGTGCAAAATTTCTAACATCAAAAATTCCACCTGGGTAATTGTCCAAAGGGAGCATAGACGATAGTGAGTTAAATGAAAAATTTCTCACATCAGACCCCGACTGAATAAGACCATCTAAAATATTTTTGTGGTAATAAAGATCAAAATAAAAAATGCGTTGCGATTGCTGATCTGGCAGCGATCGTACTTCCGTGGTGATACTGAAATTAGAAGTAGTAGTTAAAAACCCCTCAAAATACTTAAGCGGATTTTGAGTCAATGCCGTTTCCCAAACCGATAAAAGAATACTTGCAAAGTAACCAAAATCCACACTTCCAGTTCCTGTCATCATTTGGGTGTAGGGGCTATAGCCCTGCCCCACGGCACACTCCGACCCATTGGCAATAGCCAATGTTCTTATTCCCCACAAACGCGGTGGCCCCATTGAGCTATAGGTGCTTTGAAAATTGGTATGCGGAGTATTATTTACTGCAATACCATCATAAGTTCCGCTCAGTTGATAGATTAACATTTGTTGAGCAGCAGGTGAGTTCAACGCATTCAAACCAGCGCCAAGATCAGGTGCAATGTCAATCAGGTTGACATTAAAAATGCTAAACCCTGCCAAATATCTTACGGCCGCTTGAAAACCCAAAGGCACATTCGCTCCTTGGTGGGGAGAATCGATACTGCAATACAAACGCGTATTATGGTTAGTATTTCGTAACTCCATATCGCGCAGGGCATAGCGAGCCACAAGGCCACCCATGCTCGCGCCTATCACCACATTTTTTTGTGTGCTGCCAACGGCTGCTGTTTGTTGGTTAACCCAATAAAGTAGATTCTCAAGGAGATAGGCATTGCGCACAATATCATCCGCACCGTTATCAAAATTCAAAAAAACCAAATCATAGTTATTGGCCTCTAGTAACTGACCGAAAGTTTGACCAGAAAAATCTATATTTATTGGCAGTGCCAGAGTCGCATTATTGTAGAGAAAACTATAATAGTTATAAAAATTCGATGGATCAAACCCTTCAACAAAAATCAGGGGCTTGTCAAGTATCCCGTCCGTGCCCGCTGTGGCAACGGTTACTTGCCCCGTGCCCATTTGTGCTGCCGGTACAGGAAAATTGATGCTCTGGCTAGGGAATAGCAAAACGGAAGTGGGGTTAGAATACCTACAAGAAGCACAACTCTTCGTACCCAAAACAGTTACTTTGGTTGCGCTCTGCAAGACTTGGCCATCTGCGTAGGTTAACTTAAAGACAATGTTCTTTACCGAGTTGCTGGTATAAGTAACCGTAACATCTGAGTCAAACCCCAAGTTGCGCATGCCCAAGTCATCGCCAAAATCGGCTTGAAAGCTGTTCACGGCTTTGGCCACGTTCCGTTTGAACAGTATGTTTCTCAGTCTGAACACGTGCGTGCCGCCTTGCAGATTGTCGGTGGTGAGCGCAATAGCAAAGGCATCTTTCACTTCATAGGGCGTGGCAGTGCGGTTGGGTGTGTCATAAATTTGACCATTGGATACGCTCACCAAGTTACTCGACACGGCATTGCTTTTGAACTGTTCGTACTGATAGTGGAGCCCGATCAAGTTCACCACGCTATTGTTGGGGGCGAGATAACTATTAGAAGACATCGTGCCATATTTGATCAATCCATCCTGCACCAATATATCCGTAATTTGGCCATTGACCGTGCTGGGTGTTTGCAGTGCAGCATTACTGTTGAACTGCATATAATACATGGAAGTATAAAGTGCTGACCAAACGGAGCTATTGACATAGTTGTTGGTTAGTACAGTGCCGTTGAATTTGGATACATCGGTCACTAAAAGGCCGTAGTCCAGCAACAGGCCTGTGGTGACAAAGTTGCGGTTCACGTTTTTGTAAATAATATTCATATTATCCTGAAACACGTTGGAGTTGTTGCGCGGATTGTCTTGTGCCCTGCAAAGGCAGGACATTCCCACAGCAGTATAAAATAAAATTGATTTTTTCATAAAGGTGTGGTTTGTCTAGGGGATGTACTTGATATCGAAGCGGCCGTTGGTAATCTTCAACGTATCGCAGAATAGCGTTATAGTGGAGAATTCAAATAAACCAGAAACAGTATACAGTGCCCTGTCTAGTTTGGTAATTGTTACTGTCCCTGAAAAAGTGTTTTGCGGTTTATAATTACACACGACACTACCTGTTTGAAAAGATGCACTACTGTAGTAGTCAGGGTAACTCACCATATTATAAGATTGTGTCGTGATAGAACCATAGTTTTTCTCGTTAAGAGTCACCGATACTGTTCTAAATGGATTATACAGGTTTGCATATATGACCAAAGTACCTTGTTGGTATACAGATGCTAAATTAACTGACGAGATCGGCACAAAGGCTTTCCCGTTTACCAAGCACCCGAAAGTATTCTTACCCGTTTGCGTTGCGGGGGGAAGTTTCTCTAATTCAGTTAATGGCTTCGGGTCATTTTTTTTGAAAATGTTACAGCCTGAAGACTGAAAGATCAATGCCAACAACAATAATGAGAGAAATGGTTTCATATTTTTTGTTTAGCCAAGAATGTACTTGATGTCAAATCGACCATCAATAATTTTTAAAGTATCACAGCCTTGGGTTGCTGAGTTAAATTCAAAGATACTAGAAATGATATAGTTGATCCTGTCTATCTTCGTAATCGTTACGCTTCTAGAATATGCTTGTGTAAGCATCCTCGAAAATAGTACAGTTTAAAAGTAGAAAGGATGAAAACTGCAAAATCCGGTGTAATTGACCACCTGTTTCCGGAGCAAACTGACCACCCTTAGTTGATGTCAAAATTGTGCTGCCAAAATCAGTGCTATAAAGTTAGTTAATCTGGGATTTCTTCAACTGT
>JAFDZA010000008.1 GCA_018267135.1 Bacteroidota bacterium | reverse complement strand
TTCAAATATAATACGGCCAACCAACTGTGGCCATCTCGCTTGGCTTGTTGGTGAAGAACACCAACAAGGGCAGGGCCCTTTCCTGATTTCAGGTTTTTTTCGTTGAGGTGGAGCTGCAGGGAATCGAACCCTGGTCCAGAGAAGACGAACGTGTACGTTCTACATGCTTAGTTGACTTTTATTGTCGGAAGCCGCCAGGCAGGCAACAGCCTAAACCACTCCGTAGTTGCGGTTATCTCAGCCTTGGTGTGCAACTCACCTCGGCCCAGTTGTAGCTAACGACACCGCACATCCACAAGCGCCAAACAGACCTGTGGGCGATGATGGCCTCCACCGATCTTATCAGCGGATAAGCAAAATCTAAACTTGGTTCAGATTAAGCAGCCATGGCGTAAGTATTTTCGCCACGTAAATTGGTAGGACTATCTTTCAAGGCTCTCATCCCACGAGCCTGCATGCTGGCATACACCCCCGCACATCCTGTCAAAACCGGTCAGCCCCAGTTTAGATTAAAAATTACGAATTATAAATTTCAAATATGTTTGGGCGGCTGGCGCGAGCGCCATCGGGCTATCCGCTGCAAGTCCGGCCGTGCACATCCGCACGCACTCCGGGCTTTTCGCTTCTATCCCTGCCGCATTCCATTCAAAGAACAACCGTTAAAACCAGTGACAAAAATAATAGAAATAAAGTTCGATTCTTGTTAGTGGCTGAATGTTGAAAATTTTTCAGACCTTCTCTATAATCAGGTACTCCCGCTTAGAAGAATGTTGCCGCGCCAGCAGCTCCGCCAAAAAGCCGGCCAAAAAAAGCTGCACCCCAATAACTACCGCCACCAGTGCCAAATAGAAAATAGGTTGCTGGATTACTTCCCGCTTCATCGGTATTTTAGAAAACCAGGCTGCATCTACTTTATCCCACAAAATTTTTACAGTAAAAATAAATCCCAGCAAAAAAGAAATGATCCCCATCGTGCCAAACAAGTGCATGGGTTTGCGCGAAAATTTTCCCATAAACATCAAGGTGAGTAAATCCAGAAAGCCGCTTACCAGCCGGGCCCAGCCATACTTGCTGCTGCCAAATTTGCGTTCGCGGTGTTCTACTACTTTCTCGGCAATTTTGGTAAACCCCGCCCACTTGGCAATAACCGGAATGTAGCGGTGCATGTCGCCATAAATGGAAATATTTTTTACTACCACGGCATTGTAGGCTTTCAGCCCGCAGTTAAAGTCGTGCAGTTTAATGCCCGACATCCGGCTGACTACCGCATTAAAAAACTTGGAGGGCCACCGCTTGGAAACAGGGTCGTGCCGCTTTTTTTTCCAACCGCTTACCAGATCAAATTCTTGTTCTTTAATCATCTTATAAAGCTCCGGCACTTCATCGGGGCTGTCTTGCAAGTCGGCATCCATGGTAATCACTACCTCGCCTTGAGCCGCTTTGAAGCCCACATTCAGCGCGGCTGCTTTTCCAAAATTTCGATTAAATCTTAATCCCTTCACACATGGATTGCCTTCCTTAGCTTTTTTAATCTGTGCCCACGTGCCATCGGTGCTGCCATCGTCAATAAAAATAACTTCATACGAAAAGCCGTGCGCTTGCATCACACGGCTAATCCATTGTGTCAGTTCGGATATGGATTGTTCTTCGTCTTTGGCAGGGATAATGAAAGAGATATTCAAAGTAGAAATTTAAACGAGCTCGTTTGGGTTTTTCTTTTGAGTGAAGATGGTTACAATCAGTGCGATGACCATAAACACAACAAACCCGCCAATTACACCAAAACCAAGCATGGCTTCGGGTGTCATAAATTTTTCAGAAAATTTCATAGCCTGATCTATCTGTTCTTCCGTCATGCCTTTGCCTTGCATGGCCTCAATTTGTTTTTCTTTGATCAGATCAGAAAACCCGCTGTCAATAAATTTGATATAGATGTAAAACAGAGGCATATAAATAGCAATGGAAACCAGCCCTTCCCAAAGGGCTACGCCCAAGCCTTGTCCATAACTCATAAATCCATTGCCGTTGTCTTTAAAATATTTCTGTGCTAAAAAAATCAATACAGCTGTAATCAGGTAGCCTACCCAACTCCAGGCACCTTGGCCGGCAGCCTGCCCCAGCACGGATAGTACGAGGAAAAAAGCGAATGAAACAATACCGGAAATAATACCGAACCGAATGCCGGCCGAACGTGTAGTAACAATGGGGGTTTGTGTAGAATCTTCCATAACTATTGGGTTTGAGTTTGTTTTTGTTTTCTGAGGATAACGGAAATAACGATAGTCAAAAATAGTCCGATAAATAAACTTTTCAAAAAGTAATCGGCCGCTAGGTTAAAAGCCGAGGTTTGAGCCAGTTTGTTTAGTTGCTGGGCGTACGCACTGGCCCCTACTTCTTTTATAAATTCTTCTTTCGAGGTCGCTAGTTGCTGCTGCATACCCGCTATATAGCTTGTTATAAAATCGGTTTGCCACAAGCCCAAACCGAAGGTAGTAAGCGCCCCCACCAGCCCGGCCGTAATTAAAAAAACATAGCTGGCCACCATGCCTTGTCCAAAAAAAAGCGAGCCTTGCAAATAATTATCGCGCACTATTTTTAGTGTCATAAAAATAAACATGGCATAAATAACGATACGGAAATCAAAAATAACCGGCACCAGAAACGGATGCTTGCCCATATAAAAAAGCACCCCGATAACGAGCGAACCGATTAGCCCACCTACCAACCCAAATAAAAAAGGGATTTTTACTAATGGATGTTGAAACATGCGCGCAAGAAAACTATTCTCCTGCATCTAAGCAAATGCGCTAAATATCTGCTCGTGTCAGTTTGAGGTACGAAAAATAATTAAACAGAAATGCCCATCCGAGGGCGATTACAACTGCGCTAATCGCCACAAAATCCTGTATCTCCTGAAAAGCGTATCGGGCAAACGGAAGGGCCACTAAATTAGAAATGGCTTGCATCGGGAAAAAGTCTTTCAAAAATCCGGCCGATTCGGGAATGTTTACTTTAACAATGGCCTCAATCATGTGCGAGAGCAGCAACAAAATAATCGTTAACCCCGAACGCTGCACCAGCACCCCCAGCATAAGGGCATACGAAAGAAAAGCGAATACTTCGAGGAGATAAGCCGGAAAAAATTCGAGGTCGGTAAAAATATCGCTCACCGCAATTTCCGGGGTGTAGATAAACCCTGTTACAAGGCCAATAAAAAAAACCATGGCCACGCTCATTAAACTTAGCAGCCCGTTGGTCAGTATTTTTGAAAACAAAAATTGCCGCCTGCTCAGGCCGTCAATAATATTTTGCCGGGCCGTGCGGTAAGTAAATTCATTGGTAACTGAAATAACCACCATAATGGCCAACACGACTTTAAAAAACCCGCTGATATACACCAGGTTCTGCCACACATCGGGAAAATGATACAGCGGAATACGATTAATGTTCAGGTCCTGGCCAAACTCGGCTCCTTTGCCAGCCAGCCATTTTAAAAACTCCATGCCGCTGGCGGTAGTAAACGCGAGGGTAACAAAGTACAAACCGCATACTACCCAAAAGGTACGGTAGCCGGTTAGCTTCTTTAAATCAATTTTTAGTAAGTGAAACATAAAAAGTTATGTTGGTTGCCGGTGGCTGGCTGCCTCCTGAAGGATTTCTAAAAACTGTTTCTCTAGGCTCTTTTTTTGTGTAACAATATGGGTGGCCACAATTCCTTTTTCAAAAAGAAATTTGTTGAGGTCAACGCTATGAAACCCTTCGCGCAGACGCACCAGAAATTTTCCGTTTTCTGATTTTACGGAGAGTGCCCCGCGAAATTCATGAAGACAGTGCGATAGGTCGTCATGGTAAGCCATTACCTCCACCACCTCTTCTCCTTTGCCCACTTCTTCTACCGGCCCGGTGTGCACCAGGCTGCCTTTTCTAAGGATGGCAAAGTGGGTGCATACTTTCTGAACTTCGTCTAACAAATGACTGGCCAGGATAATTGTTTTTCCATCGGCTGCGATGCGTTTAATGATCTCGCGTATTTCGGCAATCCCCATGGGATCCAGGCCGTTGGTGGGTTCATCTAAAATTAAAATAACCGGATCGCCCACCAGAGCCGAAGCAATGGCCAGCCGTTGTTTCATGCCCAGCGAATAGGTTTTGTATTTATCATCTTTGCGCTGGCGAAGCTCCACCAGGTCGAGCACTTTGGCAATATGAGCCGGGTCGGCTCCTTTAATTAATGCATTCAGCTCAAGGTTTTTTTGCCCACTCAGGTAGGGATAGAAAATCGGATGTTCTAACACGGCTCCTATTTTTTTTCGGGTGTGGTGCGTGGCCGGTTTACCAAACCACGTAAAATTTCCTGCCGTAGGATTTATAACCCCCATAAGCATACCCAGCGTGGTGGTTTTGCCGCTGCCATTGGGACCCAGCATACCAAAAACCTGCCCGCGGTTTACTTCCAGATCGAGCCGGTTTACGGCACAAAGCCTCCCGAAGGTTTTAGTGAGCTTATCGGTATGTAAAACAGTTTCCAAGCGGGTGTGGCTAGTCTATCTTAACGCGGTTCTTTTTCTTTTTTTTTTCATCGCGCCCCATAAAGTTGGCTATCTTCTTGCCAATGTCGGCATTGCCGTCTATCACCTGAAAGAGTGAAGTGGCTTTGTTCAGCGCTACGCTTCCCAAAATATCCAACACGTATAAATGGGTGGAGTCGTTGGCCAGTATCACGGTTCCCTTCACACGCCCGGCCGATTCTTTGATGTACACATCGAAGTTTCGGCCCTGGTAGCGGCTGGTCATCATCTCTTCGTATGATTCTGATTTATATTCTTTTTTTAATTTTTTATAATCGGTGTCGGTAAAAGAGTGTTGGGTTTTATCCACCATCAGAAATTTCATTTTTTCGATGTCTTTAATCAGTTCATCAAATTCGGGATTTTCTTTTTGGTTGAGCATACGCAACGTGTTTTTATAAAAATACAATTTCAATCCGTTGTATTTTTTTTCTACCGTTTCGGTGGTTTTTGTTTGTGCCCACACCCCATGGCTCGTCAGTAAAAGCAGGCAGAGTGTATAGGCTTTCATAATCCATTGAGTTTGTCAGTACCTAACGTAAAAGCTGCCTTCTGTGTTTTCAATTCTTTTTGTCTTTAATTTTTTCCAGTTTATCTAACCCGTCTATGCTCATTTTTTTACCAATGTTGCCTATCTTTTTTAAGTCAATCTCGCCAAATATACTCAGCATCATAAACTCATTATTGCCTCCCGATACCATTACCAACTCGCCAATTTTACCCGAGCTCAATTCTTTAATGAAAAACTTCATGTCTTTGTCTTTGTCGCGCACGCTCATCAGTTCTTCATAGTCTTTTGTGGGGATGGAAGCGATCGCTTCTTTGTACAACGTGCGCCCATCGCGGGTTTCGTTCTTGGCTAATACGCGCAGGCCTTGAATTTTACTGATGGCATCCAGTATATCTTTGTCTTCGGGTTTATCCACCGTCATGTTCGTAAAGAGCCCAAACATTTTCTGGCTCACTTTTACCTGCGTAAAAGTTTCATCATCCTGGTATTTGGCAAAGAATTTTGAAATGGCATCGTTTTGTGCGTTTCCCTTCAACATAACCAGCATCATAGCTGCAAACAATAACTTTTTCATTTTTTTTATTTTTTAAATTTTTAATCTTTTATTTCTTGTTCGGGGGTAGTTGGCTTGTTTCTGATTTTTTGCTCTGCTTCGTTCAGCAGGTTTATTTTTCCTACCTCTTGCTGCGCTTTATTAAAATTTCGCGAGATCATCAACAATGCTTTTTTGGTTTCTTCAAAGGCCCGTTGCGGATCGGTTTCCGTATCGGCTCCTGCTTGGGGCGAGTTTTTCCTTACCTCCATACCGATGAGATACACCGCTGCTACCATTACCAGTATGCCGGCCGCTATTCGCATTATCTGAAATCCATTTCGCATACGGATCGTTTTTCCTTTAGGACGCTGCCCTGTTTGTTTTGTTACAGCCTGGTCAAAAAAAGGATCCTGCATCGTTTTCTTTTTTTCGTTATGCAAATACCGGAACAACTCAGCTGCTTCATTCCATTTTTCGGAAGCCGGGCAGGTCTGAAAAAAAAGATATAACTCATTCTCTTCTTCCAGCGAGGTTTCGGCATTCCAGTATTTTTCCAGGAGGGTTTCTATTCGCTCAGAGTCCATACGCATTCAGTTTTATCAGTTTTTCGCGCACGGCATTGCGGGCACGGAATAAGTTCACTTTTACCTGGTTCATATCCAGCTCCAGTATTTCGCCTATTTCGTTGTAGCTGTACCCTTCCACATCGCGCAAGTGCATCACTTGCCGTTGCTTGTCGGGCAGGGTGGCCATCAGTTGATCGATCCGTTTCATACTTTCATTCTGTTCCGTTTTTTCGTGTGGTGTTAATTCATCTTGCTGAACCTCGGCCGAATTTTCGAGGGAGTGCGTACCCTTTCGCTGGCGGCTCCGCAGCCGGTCCAGCGATAGGTTTTTAGTAATGCGCATACACCAAGCCTCCATATTTTGCACTTCGGCCAAATCGCGGCCGTACCACACTTTAATCATTACATCCTGCACCACGTCTTTGGCTTCTTCGCGGCTGCCCAGCAGCCGAAACGCAAACCGGTACAGTTTGTGTTTGGCGGGCAACACCCGGTTTTCAAAGTCTTCGAGGTTCATCGTTATAAAGGCCAGACGGCCGGATAGAGATATTGTTACACGCGAAAGTTAATTTTTTTATTTCCGGCTGCGCAGCTGGTCACCTATTGTATTATAGAAGCATGAAAATGAACACTAATCAGCGGTTTCAACGCTATCTAAAAAATTTTTAATATTGGTATAACAAACACCCGATTATGAAATGGATGAAATGTGGTTTGGTCATTCTGGGCTTAGCGCTGGTTTCTTCCCAATTGCAGGCGCAAGACCGATATTATGTTGTGATCGGAGCTTTCCGCTATCAAAGCAATGCAGCTCGTTTTACAGCAACCGCCTCCCAGAACGGATTTTCTGCCCGTTTTGATATGCAACCGAAACGGCAACTATACTATGTTTATATTCTCAATACCGACCAGAAAAGGCAAGCATTTAATCTGTTAATTAAAACCAAGGTAGAAACTATCTATAAAGATGCCTGGGTATTTATTGGGAAATTAGGGGTAGAAGAAGTGATAAAAGAAACTCCCCCCGAGCCCGTGAAGCCACCGGTTATTGAAACCCCGCCCCCTACCCCACCGGTTAAAATAGAACCTGTAAAAAAAGACACCGTTATTGAACCCCAAAAGCCGGAGCCGCCCGTAGTAAAAATTAAAAAACCCGATGGCATCCCCTTTTACTTTAAAGCACAAAGCAAAGACGGAAAAGATTTAACAGGCATGGTGCATTTGCAGGAAGGCGCGAAAGCCACCCAGTTTCAGTCTATTAAAATCGGAGAAGTAACCTATCTCATTCCACCTCAAAATAAAAACGGAACATATCAGGTTACCGCCCAAGTGCCGGGCTACAAAGAGAGCAGCATTACGTTTCCGTACAACGGCAATACGTTTGAAAAAGGAACCGAAGGCGAAACGATAGTTACGCTCACCCTCGACAAAGCCAAGCGGGGCGATTACATTGATTTTAACAATGTGCATTTCATTACCAACGCTTCGCTGCTGAAGCCGGAATCGAAAGATGAATTAGACGGGCTGGTAACGCTGATGAAAGAAAACACGAAATACAAAATAAAAATCTATGGCCATTGCAATGGCACACAAACCCGCGATGCCACTACGCTGGGGAGCAGCCTTAATCTTTTTGCCGTTGATTCTAAACTGAACCACCACGGGAAACTTTCGGCTAAAGATTTATCGAAAGAACGGGCGGAGATTATAAAAACATATTTGGTACAGCAAGGAATTGATGCCTCGCGGGTTGCCACCAAAGGCGAAGGAGGGAAAATACCACTTTACCCGGAAGGAGGCTCGCTCGGCCAATACAACGACCGCGTGGAAATTGAGTTTACCAAGAATTAGTACTTACACCTGATCATACAACCGGTGGGATATCATTTTGTCATTAACTAAGCGGTCATGGCGCGAAGCACATCGTGCTGGGTAATGATGTGTGCTTTCTCGCTTTCATCGCGCACCAGCAAGGCTTTGTTGGTTTTATTCAGCATAGATGAGAGTACATCTAATGTGGTATCAATGGCCACTACCTGCATGGGCGGATCCATAATCTCGCCTACCATTTTGTCTTTTAGATTGGGGTCGCTTATAATTTTTTCGATCAATCCGTTCGTGGTAACACTGCCCACAAACTCGTTGCCTTCCAGCACCGGCATCTGATCTACTCCTTCCTTATTCATTCTGCGAATGGCTTCTCCTATCGTAGATTTTTTCCCGACTGTAAACAAGGAATCTTTTCCGTTTCTGTTGCTGATGATTTCCCGTGCCGTAGAGAAACTCCGTTCTTCCAAAAAGCCGTGGTCTTTCATCCACATATCATTATACACTTTGTTAAGATAGCGCGTGCCGTGGTCGGGCAATAGAATGACCATGGTATCGCCTTTTTTCAACTGCTCGCGGGCATATTCCAGTGCCCCGTGCACGGCCGAGCCGCTGCTCCACCCCACAAACATTCCCTCTTCGCGCGAAAGCCTGCGCGCCATAATGGCTCCGTCTTTGTCGGTTACCTTAATGAATTGATCGATCACCTCAAAGTCCACATTCTTTGGCAAAATATCTTCTCCGAAACCTTCCGTGAGGTACGGGTAAATTTCGTTGCGGTCGAAAATGCCCGTCTCTTTATACTTTTTAAAAACCGACCCATAGGTATCAATCCCCACGGCCACCAGCGATGGGTTTTTTTCTTTCAAAAATTTAGCTGTACCACACATCGAGCCACCGGTGCCTACCGTAGCTACATAATGGGTAATTTTTCCACCCGTCTGATTCCATATTTCGGGGCCGGTAGTTTCATAATGCGCCCGGGCGTTAGACGGGTTATCGTATTGATTAGGGTAAATCGAGTTGGGAATTTCTTTATTTAACTTTCTCGCCACCGAATAATACGAACGGGGGTCGTCCGGCTCTACGTTGGTAGGGCAGACAATTACCTCGGCCCCTACGGCCCGCAAAATATTGATCTTCTCTTGCGACTGTTTATCGGCCATGGTAAAAATACATTTATAGCCTTTGGCCACGGCTGTTAAAGCCAACCCCATGCCCGTATTGCCCGAAGTACCCTCAATGATGGTTCCACCCGGTTTCAGTTTGCCTTCTCGTTCGGCATCTTCTATCATTTTCAGCGCCATACGGTCTTTGGTGCTATTGCCCGGATTAAAATATTCTACTTTGGCCAGCAAGGTGCCCGCTATGCCTTTGCTTAATTTATTGAGGCGCACCAAGGGCGTGTTGCCAATGGTTTCTACTATGTTGCTGTAAATCATGATCCAAAAAAAATTTGTGCAAGGTAAGAAAACTATCGGGCTTACCGGGTTGAACCGGCCCCTCTCGCTTTGGCCACCTCTTCTACTTTTACTGCCTCAGCTTTATTTCCCCACGACTGGCGAATGTAGGTAAGTACATCGCTTATTTGCTGGTTGGAAAGCCAGGCATGCGGAGGCATGATGTTTTGGTACGTCTGCCCGGCAATCTTGTCTTTCTTATCATACCCTTTTAAGAGGATGTTTATTAAGTCTGTTTTATTTCCTGTAACCAGGCTAACTCCAACCAGTGGAGGGTTCATACCCGGTGCGCCCTGGCCATTGTGCTGGTGGCAGGGAGCGCAATAGGTGTTGTAAACCAAATGGCCGGCCTGCAACTCATCCGGTGCTTCCTCCTCTTCTTTTTTTATTTCCGGCTGATACAAGGGGCGGTTAACGGTTTCTTTAATGCCATCGGGGTAGTACATCACGCGCCAGATGCGACCGTGTTGTGAGTCTGAAATGTAGAGCGAACCATCGGGGCCTTCGGCTAACCCACACGGGCGAAAGAAGGCATTGGCCGGGTTGGTAATCGGCTGCGGGCCAATAAATCCATCGGCAAAAACTTCATAATCGCCCGAAGGTTTTCCGTCTTTCATCGGAATGAACACAACTTTAAATCCTTGTTGCTCATGCCCCAACCGGTTCCAGCTTCCATGAAAAGCCACGAAAGCACCATTCTTGTATTTGGAGGGAAAAAGAGTGCCGTGATAAAAAATTAAATCGTTGGGTGCCCAGTGCCCCGGAAAACCGAGCAACGGGTCTTTGGCTTTTTCGGTGCGATCTGTTTTTTTGCCATCGCCTCCATATTCGGGGTTTAGAAATTTTTTCTTTTGCAGATGATCGTAATAGACATACGGCCAGCCCATATCATCGCCCGGTTCCAGATCGAAAAAAATTTCGGAGGGCAATTCAGTGTTTTGTGCTTCAGTATAATATTCAGGCCAATAGCGGTGCAAGTCATCGCGGCCGTGTTGCAACGCATAGAGTTTTCCGGCATCAAAATTCCATGACATGGCCACGGCATTGCGTATGCCGGTAGCATATCGTTTGCTAAGGTCTTGCTGCTGGCCCGGGGTGTGGTCGTCAAACTTCCAGATGCCCGCGCGGGTTTCTAATTCTTTACAGGGGTCGTCTCCGGCTGTGTGCGGCATGCGTAAAGACATTTCACAACAATTGCTTAACGAGCCTACGTTTACATACATCGAGCCTTTATCATCGAATGTAAAATTTCGGGCCTGATGGCCGCCTCCTTCCACCAGGTGCACCAATGTATCCCGGGCTTTATCGGGTAGCAAATTCCCTTCTGCTATTTTACTGCGGTAAACGCGGGTAGCGTTGGAATAATAAAGGTACCCGTTGTGCACTTCTATACCCGTGCCGGTAATTCCCGAGTAGCCTTTTACCAGATCGGCCCGGCCATCTCCGGTAGTATCGCGCAAGGCCACCACTCCTTTGCCTTCTGTTGTAAGCCGGCTCAGGTGCAAATATATATCGCCATTGGAGTTAATAGTCAGATGCCGGCCGCGGCTGATGCTATCTACCACCACAATGGCACCGAATTTTTCGGGCAGGGTAATGCCTCCGTTATTTTTATCGGGAGCCAGGTATTTATTTTTTTTGGCACAACTAAAAATAAGTGTGGCCAAAAGCAAAACAGGAAATAACTGTTTCATATTTTTTTGATATTGGGGCAGCTAAGATAATCATAATAGCCTAACCAGATAGTGGATAGTATCAGGCGGGAAGAAGGTATCGGCCGATTAAATCATATTATTAATTCCGGCAAAGAAGAATCATTTCATTTTTCGGTTCTCATAAAAAATTATTTTTTTAGAAATTATTCGCAGCGAAGTGTTTCTCCCGGGTTCATCTGTTCTCTACACATACCGGGATAATTACAAGATCATAATCCAAGCAGAAAAAATTAATACCCCATAAAAAAAGCCCCCCGAATTTCGGTGGGCTTTGCATAGAAATCTTTACCGGGTACTCAGGTAAAAAAATATTAATGCCGGTGCGACTCCGCTATCTTTTTAAACTCCTCTAAGCTTACTTCCTTTTCGGAAATTGTGATGCTTTCTTTGATAAGGGTCATTATTTTATCATGGCGAACCTGATCGTGGGTGCGCAGGTAGTTTTCGCCTTTGCCGTCTTTCCCGGCCAGGTAGTTAAGAACAATCTGATCGAACCGATCGCCTAAAGATTCGGGCAAAGCCATGCCTCCAAACTGACTGAGAAGCGCTTGTTTGGCTTTTTCTTTTACTTCACTTTCTTCTACTTTAATCTGATGATCTTCGGCTATTTTATTTTTTACTAAATCCCACTTCAGTCCATCGCGATAACGGGCAAATTCTTTTTCTAAAACATCATCGGTAATAGTACCCTGGCCGGTCGCTTTCAGCCAGGTTTTTAAAAAGGCATCCGGGATGTTTATTGAAGTGTGCTCTACATAGTAATGCTGAATTTCATGCTCCAGCAGATGTTGTGTTTCGCGGTTATAATTCTCGCGGATGGTTTCTTTAATTTTGGTCAAAAACTCTTCTTCTGTTTTTACTGCCTCTTTCCCGAAAACCTGATCGAACAGTTCTGTATTTATTTCGGCCGGCTCCACCCGGCTTACCTTCGTTACTTTAAAAACATACGTGCCCGTTGTCTTTTTTGCTTCTTCTTCGGGCAAGTTCAGCAACTGAGCCAGTGCGGCCGCATCGGTTATTGTTTTCTCTACTTCAAACTCTACAACATCGTTTTCCTTCAGGCCAACAAATTTTTTCTGCTGTGCTTTTTCAATCAGGCTGATGCGGATGTACGAACCTTGTTTTTCGTCAGAACCTTTTTTAGAAATTTCACCAAACAGGTTATCTCCCGCTTCGCTTACTTCCGGATTGGTGTGTTTGCCATACCTGCGTTGGGTATCCGTTAGTGCTTCGTTTATTGTTTTTTGATCTACTTCAATCGAATGGGCCGTTACTTTCACATTTTTAGAAAGATCAACCGCAAAGTCTTCTACCATCCCAATTTGAAACTCAAACTCAAATTCTTTTTGATAATCCCAATCAATAGCCCGTGCTTTTTCTTCATTAGGGAGCGGATCGCCCAACACCCGTAGTTTATGATCGCGGATGTAATCGTTAATAGAGTGCGAAACCAGATGATTTACTTCTTCTACCAAAATACCTTTGCCATACATTTTTTTAATTACGCCAGCGGGTACTTTTCCCTGCCGAAAGCCTTTGATGCTGGCCTTGCGCGAATAGTCTTTCACCGTCTCTTCTACTTTTTTCTGATAATCGCTTTCTGTTAGCGTTATTTTAAGAAGGCCATCCGTGGCACTCTTCTTATCGAGTGTAATATTCAAGGGATTTAGAATTTAATTTGCCAGTTACCGGTTTTGTCAGGGGCTGGCAACCGGCAACCAGCCACTAACTTTTTGAGTGCGCATGGAGGGACTCGAACCCCCACGCCTTTCGGCACCAGATCCTAAGTCTGGCACGGCTACCAATTACGCCACATGCGCTAAAAAGCTCCTTTTAAAAAAAGGGAGCGCAAATTTAGCCATAATTTGCTAACGGCAATAGAAGCGGTAAAACTAATTTAAGTTTGTCTTGGCGGGGGGTTCGTCTTATTTAAGTGTGGCCAGAAGGTCTCAATGACATTGTTTATATCAGACCATTAAGAAAAATTGTTTTCAAAAATTGTAGTCATTTTTTATCTTGGGAACAAAGCATGCCCATGGTCATTGATGAAGCCGTAGAGAAGAAAGAAATCATTGCACGCTACCGCAGGTTACTTCGGTTGGCCAAACCTGTCTTAAAAGAAGGCGATGCCAAACTGATCAAACGCGCTTTTACCATTGCCATGGAAGCGCATAAAAACATGCGCAGAAAATCAGGGGAGCCTTATATCTTTCATCCCTTAAGCGTAGCCGAAATCTGTATTGAAGAAATTGGGTTGGGCACCACCTCCATTGTAGCCGCCCTGCTGCACGATGTGGTAGAAGACACCGATATTGAACTGGCTGATATTGAACGGATATTCGACAAAAAAGTAGTTCGCATTGTTGACGGCCTCACCAAAATACGCGGTGTGTTTGAGTATGGCTCTTCGGCCCAGGCCGAGAATTTCCGTAAAATGCTTTTTACGTTAAGTGAAGATGTGCGAGTCATTCTGATTAAGCTGGCCGACCGACTCCACAATATGCGCACCCTCGATAGTATGCCCCGCAACAAGCAACTTCGGGTATCGAACGAAACAATATATTTATACGCTCCGTTGGCCCACCGCCTGGGGCTCAATGCCATTAAAACCGAACTGGAAGATTTATACCTGCGCTTTACAGATTATAACTCATACCGAAACATTGCCAACAAAATAGATGAAACGAGAACTTCCCGGAATCGCTTCATTAAACATTTCGTGCAACCGGTAAAAGATGAAATAGATCAGCTTAAAATCGGATACGAAATAAAAAGCCGGCCTAAATCTATCTATTCCATCTTCATGAAAATGAAAAAACAAAACATACCCTTTGAAGAAGTGTATGATTTGTTTGCCGTTCGTATTATTTTGGATGCCCCCCTCGAACATGAAAAATCATTTTGCTGGCAGGTGTATTCTATCGTTACCGATTACTACACCCCGAACCCCGACCGCCTGCGCGATTGGATCAGCACCCCGAAAGGTAACGGGTACGAATCCTTGCACACTACGGTAATGGCCAAAAACGGGCAGTGGGTGGAAGTACAGATACGAACCAAACGCATGGACGAAATTGCCGAGAAAGGATATGCTGCCCACTGGAAATACAAAGACAACACATCAAAATATGAATCGAATCTCGAAAAATGGTTGATGCGCGTACGCGAAACCCTGGAAAAACAAGATATGTCGGCCCTCGAGTTTGTGGACGACTTCCGGGGAAATTTGTTTAACGAAGAAGTTTTTGTGTTCACCCCCAAAGGCGAACTGAAAACGATTCCCAATGGAGCTACTGCGCTCGACTTCGCCTTTGAAATACACACCGACATTGGCGCTAAATGTATTGGTGCCAAAGTAAATCAGAAGCTGGTCCCCATCAACCATGTACTTAAAAATGGCGACCAGATTGAAATCCTTACCTCGGCCAAACAAAAACCTAACGAAGATTGGTTGCGGTTTGTTTCCAGCCCGAAAGCGAAATCCAAAATTAAAGATCTGCTGAAAGAAGACAGGCGCAAGGTGGCCGAAGAGGGCAAAGAAATATTGATAAGTAAAATGCGCCAGTTTAAAATTGAAGTAGACGGCAACGTAAGCGAACGCCTGCGCGATTACTTCAACGTAAGCTCTCAGTTAGAATTACTATTTAAAATCGGGAAGGGAATCATTACGGTTAATGACCTGAAACGGTTTGTCGAATATAAACCGACTACTCCGGTAAAAAAACAAACCGCTGAAGCCCCCGATGTTAAAGACATCGAGCAAAAAATAAAAACCAAACACGAAGAAGACACGCTGTTGATAGGAGAAGACATGGATGTGGTAGACTACAAGCTGGCCAAATGCTGCTCTCCCATACCGGGCGATGATGTGTTTGGGTTTGTAACCGTAAGCGAAGGAATAAAGATTCATCGTACCAATTGCCCCAATGCCCCCGAACTTTTGGCCAACCACGGCAACCGCGTTATTAAAGCCAAATGGACCAGCCAGCACGAGCTATCATTTCTTACCGGCTTACGGGTTATTGGCACCGACCGCGTGGGGTTGATTAACGATGTAAGCAAAGTAATATCGGAAGAACTAAAAGTAAATATGAGTTCGCTGGCCTTCAACACTGACCACGGCATATTTAATGGCGAGATTATGCTGTATGTAAATGACACGCGCCACCTGGAAATGCTTATCAGTAAATTAGAAAAAGTAGAAGGAGTAGTGCAGGTAAGCCGCTTCGATAAAATCACCGAAAAATTTGCTTGATCACTCTAAAGCAGGAGTTACAAACAACAAAGGCCAGGACACTACAATCACAAATATTTTGATCATTCCACGAGCCGATAGAATCAATGGCGACAATCCATAACCCAGACGATAAACCAAATCTGTTTTACATCACCAGTGTAACGGTTCTGACTTTTGTTATCCCGGCAATGGGTTTTGTAGCAGACTATTTTGCAACGAACGCGGCTTTAACTTTCGAGCTGTTTGGCAAGTGGTTTATTTTTTCGGCCGTTGGGCTTCGATTATTTTTAGCCGGCATTAAACAAGTGAAAAATCCTGAGTTTACAGCAAAGCAAATTTTTCATATTGACAGCCCCGATAGTTTTCCAATTCTTCGAGAGTTAGGCTTTGCTAATATTTGTTTTGGTCTAGTCGGCATTGTTTCGTTGTTTAAACCCGATTGGAGGATTGTAAGTGCTTTCGCCAGTGGGCTTTACTACGGCATTGCCGGCATCCAACACGGA
This sequence comes from Bacteroidota bacterium, assembly GCA_018267135.1. Taxonomy (GTDB): domain Bacteria; phylum Bacteroidota; class Bacteroidia; order Cytophagales; family Cyclobacteriaceae; genus ELB16-189. The sequence goes on along the minus strand of JAFDZA010000008.1, from coordinate 19,409 downwards.
CTAAAAAAGACTTCGGGCATCAATGAAAGATTTGCCTTGTGGACGGACTTGATTATTTTCTTATTTCTTTTAATCTATTTTGTAAAAGCCGGATGGGCTTAACACGAAACAGCATTCAAAGATTGGCAAATAGCATAAGAAAAAGTATGTACAAACTTCGGATTGGAAAATGTCGGATGGATTTTACTGCTGCTAACATCGTTGGTATCAGAAAATGATTTAACCCCACCTCCCCTTTAAAAGGTAATAGATTTGAGTAGCAACTAAAAATCAGTGCAGTAAGCATATAGTTTTAACTTGCGATTTCGACTAGTGAATGTTTAAAAAATTATGATATGAAAATCGCTTTTGTTGGATATGAGATCCAGGAAAAATACAACCAAGGAGTGAGCCACAACGAAGATGCAGAATTGCTAACGTTTCTTCGTGAAAAAGGGCTGGATCTAACTCCCGTTATCTGGAATGAAGGTGATATTGATTGGAGTAATTTTGATTTAATTGTTTTGAAATCGCCCTGGGATTATCATGAAAAAATACAAGCCTTTTGGGCTTGGCTGGAGATGCTTAAAGAATTAAAAATAAAAGTGCTGAACCCGGTCGATGTTGTAAAATGGAATAGCCATAAATCATACCTGAAAGATATTTCAGACAAAGGTTTGGCGGTTATCGCATCTCAATTCCTCACCAAAGGTTCTTTGGTAAACGACCGCATATTTACTCATTTCAATTCGGATGAATTGGTTGTAAAACCTTGTGTAAGTGCGGGTGCCAAAAACACCATTATTCTCAACCGGAATACTATTTTTGAAAAATCTAAACTGATAGAAAGTCTTTTAACAGAGGAAGATTTTATTGTGCAGCCTTTTGTAAAAGAGATTATGGAGGGAGAGTGGTCTTTTGTATTCTTCCATGGAAAATACAGCCATTGCATATTGAAAAAAGCGAAGCCGGGAGATTTCAGGGTGCAGCATTACTTGGGCGGGAGCATCAGTTTCCCTCAACCCAATACGAAGCATATCAAACAGGCAGAAGCGTATGTAAAAACTTTTGCACCCCAAACCCTTTATGCCCGTGTAGATGGTGTGTTGGTGCATGACGATTTCAAGTTGATGGAACTGGAATTAATTGAACCGTATTTGTTCTTCCACTCCGATAAAAAATTATTGGAAAATTATTACACCGCGCTGATGGAATTAGTCTGAAAAGATATTGGTGATTACCCTGTACCTATCTGAAAAAATCAGAAAAGATAACTTAGGGCAGTTAGTTGAGGCCGTTAAGAACCGAAGTAATTGTCCCTTTATAAATGCTTGTAAGTTTACTGCATTAGATGTGCTAGGCTTCACCTTAAAATACATTGGGCCCTACTGCATTTTCAGCAACAGAAAGTCATCCACGCTGCCAATCAGTATAATTACAACGGTACTTAAATCCCTCCGAAAAAATATTAACGCAAGACCTATCATCCTAATTACGGCTTCATGTCAGTCCTGTATGGATGATCTGAACGAATTGTTTAATGGACAAACCGAAAACTCTGTAGTAATTCTGCGTAGATACAGTTAATCACATTTTCTAAAATAAACGTACAATAATATTAATTTTGCAGAATTAGCTATTAGCAATCGCTGTGTTCAAGTAATAATTGCATCTTTGCTTCCTGTGATTTCAGAAAACAATAGCATACCTTATTACAAAGAGATAAACGATTTCCTCGCCTCCATTCCGGCTGATTACAGAACGAAAAATCGGTTGCTCTTTTGTCTTCGGCTAAAAGTCAACGAGGGCTCCATGAACAATTACAAACCGCCATTCCGGAAAGGTTTTTACTTCATAGCACTTGTAACCAATGCAGGCAATACAAAAATTACCTACGACCACACCAATGTTACCCGGTTAAATTCATTTTTAGTTTTTCAATCACCCGGCCTGCTTTACAGTTTTTATCGCGACAACACGGCCAATGGATACTTACTCTATTTCAAGAAAGAGTGTTTTTCATTTTTCAAACCCGACTTTGAGAAGGAGTTTCCTTTTTTCAATATTCTACACACAAACTTTTTTAAACTCAACGAAAATAAGTTTGCTGGATTTGCCCCGCAATTTGAAGAGGTATTTTTGGCCTACGAAAACGCGACTGATAGCCGAAACATCGTTGCTTCTGTTAAGCTACTGGCGTTGCTCTATCAACTCAAGGGTTTTACTATTGCTTTTAAACAATGGGAAGAAGGGTTTAAAACCCCGCAACAAATCCTGTTGCAAAAGTTCGTTCAACTCGTGAACAATTACTACATAGAAAAAAGGACCCTTGAAGAGTATGCCAAATTGCTTTTCATCACGCCCAATCATCTTTCGCAATCCATAAAAGAAGTATCGGGCAAAAACGCATTGTCATTTATCAGCGAACGAATTTTGTCCGAAGCAAAATCGCTCATTCAGTTTACAGACTTCGATATTTCTGAAATTGCATACCAGCTCAATTTTTCTGACCCTGCTAACTTTGGGAAATTTTTTAAGAAACATACCGAACGTACACCACTGGAATTCAGAAAACAATACAAGGAAAAATGAAAAGACCAGAAGAGATTACACAACAGTTCTTGGCTGAATTAGACAAGCACCTGCAAGAACTTAAATCAGGGAAAGCCGAAACCACGTTTGAGGTGCAGGACATTGCCCAGTTGTTGCACGTCCATCCTACCCATTTAAGCAATACTATTAAAGAACAACTCAAAAAATCGCCCTGCGATATTTACGAAGAAAAACTGATGGATATTGCACGGGAACTAATTCTGACTACCCATTTATCCATTGCCGAAATTGCGAGACAATTAACCTTTGACCCTTCTAATTTTTCAAAATTCTTTAAACACTTTGAAGGTATTACTCCCAAACAATTCAGAGAGAAGACAATCGTTAAAATCTGAACTTCTCACCATGTTGAGGGAGAAGTAAATTTCGAATTTTGTTGAAATCAAAATTCAATATGAAACAAATACAATTAGGTAAAATCGGACCAACAATTTCAACACTTGGGCTTGGAACCATGGGCATGAGCGATATGTATGGAACAAAAGAAAGCCGTCATGATACCGACAGCATCAAAACCATACAAGCCGCATTAGACATGGGCATAAATTTTATAGACACAGGTGATTATTACGGAATGGGGCACAATGAATTACTCATTCGAGAAGCATTGAAAGGGAGAAAAGACAAACCAGTTATCAGTGTAAAGTTTGGTGCCTTGCGTTCGCCTGTTGGCGAATGGCTTGGCTTTGACACCCGACCGGAGTCTGTTAAAACTTTTGCCGCTTACTCCCTCATTCGACTGGGTGTAGAGACCATTGATATTTACCAACCGGGAAGAATTAATCCGGCTATTCCTATTGAAGATACCGTTGGAGCCATTGCAGATTTAATAAAACAAGGTAAGGTAAAATATATAGGGTTGTCGGAAGCAAACCCTGAGTTAATAAGACGGGCGCACAAGATTCATCCAATTACCGCAGTAGAGGTAGAGTATTCATTGGCCTCCAGAGTAATTGAAACCGGACTTTTGCAGGTTTGCCGTGAATTAGGAATTGGCGTTGTTGCCTATGGCGTATTGAGCAGAGGATTATTGACCGGGGCACTTACCGGGCAATTTCCGGTTACTGATTTCAGAGCGCATGCGCCTCGCTTTACAGGAGAAAATTTTGAAAACAACAAAAAGAAAGTTGCTTTACTGCAAGACATGGCAAAGCAAAAGAATCGTACTGCTTCACAACTCGCTTTAGCATGGGTGCTTCATCAGGGCAATGATATTCTTCCGCTTTTCGGTACAACAAAACTGAATCGTTTAAAAGAAAATATTCAGGCAGCAGAAATTAAACTAAGTGCTGATGAACTCGATATTTTAAACAAAACATTTCCCGAAGGAACCTTTGCCGGAACACGCTATGCCGCTCCGCAAATGGGACTGGTGGTGAATTAGAGCGTTGTCTCCGTAATGCATGAAAGCCCTGTTGTAAAATGGGGCTTTTAATTTATCTACCATCTAAACCAACTTTTTGACCATTCAGATATGCTTTGCTCATTGCACCTTTGCATCATTCATTTTAAAAAGAACATGAATCAACTGTTTTGCAGTTCACAAATCAAAAAGATTTAATCATGAGTAAAATAGCCGTATTCGGAACAGGGATGGTGGGAGATACCATCGGTTCAAAATTAATTGAGTTAGGGCACTCCGTAATGATGGGCTCCAGAACAAAGGACAATGAAAAAGCAAAGGCATTTGCCAACAAGTACCTAGGCAAAGCCACCGTAGGAACGTATGCCGAGGCGGCCGCATTTGGCGAAATTATTTTCAACTGCACCGCAGGAGGAGGTTCTATCGAGGCGTTGAAAATGGCAGGGGAGAAAAACATCAATGAAAAAATTATCGTAGACATTGCCAATCCCCTTGATTTTTCAAAAGGGATGCCTCCATCTCTTTCTGTTTCAAATACCCATTCGCTGGGTGAAGAAATTCAAAAAACATTTCCACAAACAAAAGTTGTAAAAACACTAAATACTATATGGTGCGGACTAATGGTAAACCCTCAAATGATTAACGGTGGCGACCACAGTATTTTCATAAGCGGTAACGAAGCTTCAGCAAAAGATAAAGTGAAGGGAATTTTAAAATCATTTGGATGGAGTGAAAAAAATATACTTGACCTGGGCGACATCACTACAGCTAGAGGAACGGAAATGTATCTGCCGCTTTGGTTGCGTATTTGGGGAGCAACACAAAATGGAGCGTTCAATATTAAAATAGTTAGCTGATATAACTAAAAATTAGGGATAACCCGCTCTGTTTCATAAACAGCAGGCATTAAAATCGTAGCCCTCTTTACTCCTTATACACCACTCCGTCTTTCATGACAAAACTTACTTTCAGCATCGCAGCAATATTTTTGGTGGGGTCTTCATCTACGGCAATCAGGTCGGCCAGTTTTCCTTTTTCGATGGAGCCTACTTTATCGGCCCAGCCCAACAGATTGGCATTTACCTGCATCGCACTGAGCAGCGCTTCAATGGCCGGCATGCCGGCCTCCACCATGTAGCCAAGTTCTTTGGCATTATCGCCATGCGGATACACACCGGCATCGGTTCCAAAGGCAATCTTCACTCCACGCTTGTAGGCTTTGCCGAAGTTCTCCTGAATCTTCGGGCCGATAGCCAACGCCTTAGGTACTACCAGCGGATGGTAGTAGCCCGGAATTTTGGCGTACTCAGCGGATGAGCGCCCGGCAATAATGGTGGGCACGTAGTAAGTTCCTTTTTGTTTCATCAAGTCCATCACTTCTTCCGTCATTAATGTGCCGTGCTCAATGGTAGTAATACCGGCCAGCACAGCCCGCTTCATACCCTCCGCACCATGGGCATGGGCTGCGGTAATCATGCCGTAATCTTTGGCGGTTTCTACAATGGCGTTCACTTCTTCCTGGGTAAACTGCGGGCCGCTACCATCTTTAGCTACACTTAATACTCCACCGGTAGCGGTAATCTTAATAAAGTCGGCTCCGTCTTTGTAGCGCTGGCGCACAGCTTTGCGTGCATCTTCCGGGCTGTTGATAACGCCTTCTTTGGCACCCGGGTCGCCCATTAAATCTCTGCGGTAGCCGTTGGTAGGATCGCCATGGCCACCGGTAGAGGCGATGGCCTTCCCGGCCGTAAATACCCGCGGGCCAATTACCGTGCCTGCGTTGATGGCATTGCGCAATGAAATGTTTACTCCGCTTCCGCCACAATCGCGCACGGTGGTAAAGCCGGCCAAAAGTGTTTTGCGGGCATAGATAGTAGAAAGAAAGGCCACGTCTGCTTCATTTTGGGTAAACCTCTTTACCTGGCCATCCTTGCTGGTTTCGCCCTCCAAATGCACGTGCATATCAATCAGGCCGGGCATGACTGTTTTTTTGCTCAGGTCAATCAACTTATCTTCTTTACCCGGTTTGGTAAATCCCTTGTCAACCGAGGTAATTTTATTTCCTTCCACCACAATAGTTACCTGCGAAAGAAGATCTTTGTTTTTTCCATCAATGAGTGAGCCACAGTGAATGAGTGTGCGCTGTGCGTAACAAAAAATAATAGTTGACAACAGGCACAAAAAAGTAAGAGTGAATTTAGTTTTCATTTATTGATAAATTATTTTTTAAATCTAATTGATAACACTTGCCCCCGCCCTCGCTACTTGCCCATCTTCCGTAGATTTTGCTCCTGAAACTCCGATGGCCCCTATAATTTTTCCGTTCCATAAAATAAGTTCTCCTCCCTCCAGAGCGATTGCCCCCGGCACAGAAAGTATTCGCAAGCCTTGCCCGCCACCCGCCACACCATCCTCAAAGGTTTTGGTGGCACGTTTAAAATTATTTGCTGTTATCGCTTTTGAAATTGCCACCTCAATAGAACCTATTGGGGCATTGTCCATTTTTTTAAACAAAACCAACTTACCTCCTGTATCAACAATTGCAATTGCCATTATCCAGTTATTTTTAGCAGCTTCCTGATGAGCCGCCACCATTATTTTTTCAGCTTGGTCTAAACGGATTGATTCCCCATACTTTAATGGGGCGGGTGCCGGGTTTTGAGCTTGCGCCCAAGAAGAAGATGTGAGTGCCGACAGGCCAATAATAAACAGGAATCGCAACATCATTTTTTTTGTTCAATGTAATTTAAAATACCAACAACATCAATAGAATATTATATGTTTGATTATTTTAAATCTTTTGTCTTGTACCTTACGCCTTAAATGAATTTCTTAGCCCATCTCTTTTTATCGGGGTCAGATCCTAAAATACGGGTAGGCAATTTTATTGGCGATTTTGTGAAAGGCCGCTATCCGGAGCAACAGTTTGGAAACGAAATAGCCACGGGCATTGTGCTGCACCGGGAGATTGATTGGTTTACCGACCGGCACCTCATCGTAAAAAAAAGCAAAGACCGTCTTCGCCCAAAGTACCGGCATTATGCAGGTGTTATTGTAGATATTTTTTACGATCATTTTCTGGCCCGAAACTGGCATCGCTATTCCGACCAGCTATTACCCGATTTTGCCGAAGAATGTTATGAGCAAATTGAAGCACACGATAGCCTTCTTCCGCAAGAAGTAAAGTTCATGATGCCCTACATGACGAAGGGAAACTGGCTGGTAAACTACGCACGGCTAGAGGGCATACAACAAGCCCTGAACGGCATGGCGCGCAGAACAAAATTTATTTCTAAGATGGAAGAATCGGTTGATGACTTAAAAAATCAGTACACCGATTTTGAAGAAGAATTTTTTTTGTTCTTCCCCAACCTGCAAGCCATGTGCCATCAGTTTCTGGCACCCTCAAAAGACAAAGCCTGATTTTTTTTTAACTTTAAATCCATAAACACAAACTACCATGGAAATCCTTATCCTTATTATCTTTTTTATTGCGCTGATCAGCCTGCTCACACTATTTGTTACCGTAAAGCAGGGAACCATAGCCGTAACAACGGTTTTTGGAAAATATAAACGCATTCTGCGGCCCGGGTTAAATATGAAAACCCCTTTCATTGAGAAAATACAAACGCGTATTTCCATACAAAACCGATCGGTCGAGCTGGAGTTTCAGGCCACCACACAAGATCAGGCCAATGTTAATTTCAAAGCCATGTTGCTTTTTGCCGTGCTTAATCAGGATGAGGAAACAATTAAAAACGTAGCGTTTAAGTTTTTGGATAATCAAAGTTTAATGACCGCCCTCACACGAACGATCGAAGGCTCCATCCGCAGTTTTGTGGCCACTAAAAAACAATCTGAAATTCTTTCGTTGCGAACTGAAATTGTACATGAAGTAAAACAACAATTAGACCACACGCTCGAGGGCTGGGGGTATCACCTCATCGACTTGCAATTGAATGATATTGCCTTTGATGAAACGATTATGAAGTCTATGGCCAAAGTGGTAGCCTCCAATAATCTACGGGCCGCAGCCGAAAACGAAGGCCAGGCTTTGCTCATTACCAAAACCAAAGCGGCCGAAGCCGATGGCAACGCCATCAAAATCGCGGCCGAAGCCGAAAAAATAGCAGCCCAACTTCGGGGCCAGGGGGTAGCTCTTTTCCGTGAAGAAGTAGCCAAAGGCATGTCGCAGGCAGCCAAAGAAATGCAAACCGCCAATTTGGATGCTGCCTTTATTTTGTTTTCGATGTGGACCGAATCCATCCGCCACTTTGCCGAAAACGGAAAAGGCAATACGATCTTTTTAGATGGCTCAACCGACAGCATGAAACGAACCATGCAAGAACTGATGTCTATTTCAAAAAACCCCAGCCCTACCAGCCACCCCGATTGACAAGCCCGACCGATGATTTCCATTGAAGATTTGTATGCCAAATACAAAACGTGTGGAGCGGTATGTACCGACACGCGCCACATTATACCGGGTTCCATTTTCTTTGCCCTGAAAGGACCTCATTTTAATGCCAACACATTTGCCGGTGAAGCCTTGCAGAAAGGTGCTGCGTATGCCGTAGTAGATGATGCCTCTTTTGCCCAAGGAGAAAAATGCTTGTTGGTAGAAGATAGCCTGAAAACGTTACAACAATTGGCACGGCATCACCGGCATCAATTAAAAATCCCTTTTATCGGGCTGACGGGGTCGAACGGAAAAACCACCAGCAAAGAATTACTTCAGGCTGTTTTACAAACTACTTTTAAAACTTTTGCCACCCCGGGCAATCTGAACAACCATATTGGTGTGCCGCTTTCAGTTTTATCTATTAGCTCTTCCGCAGAAATAGCCGTCATTGAAATGGGGGCCAACCGGGTGGGCGATATAGAAGAGTTACTTACCCTTTGCAGCCCCACACACGGGTTCATCACCAACATTGGCAAAGCCCACATCGGCACCTTTGGCGGATTTGAAAACATCATCCGGGAAAAATTGCAGTTATATCGCTATCTGGCTAAAGAGGGCGGCCAGGTTTTTATTAACTCACAAGATCCGCTTCTAAAAAGCAAAGCAGATTGGTTTACCTCCCCCCTATTCTATCCGGCCAAAGGCGATTATTTTTCGGCCGAACTGATCACGGCTGATCCTTTTATAACCTATCAGTCGGAAAATGGAGAAACCGTGCAAACGCAATTGTTAGGCACATATAATTTTGAAAACATCGCTTCGGCCCTGTGCATCGGAAAATTTTTTGGAGTGGATGCCAAACTTGCGAATCAGGCCATTGCCCGGTACAAGCCGCAGAATATGCGTTCGCAGATTCTGACGAAAGGAACTAACCAGATTATTTTAGATGCCTACAATGCCAACCCCGCTTCGATGGCGGCTGCTATTGAAAACCTGGCTTTGATGCGCGCATCCAACAAAGTACTGATTTTGGGGGATATGTATGAATTGGAAAATGAATCGGAGAAAGAACATCGTGCCATCGGTAAATTAATTTCTGAAAAAGGATTTCAGCATGTTTATCTGGTTGGAAAATTGTTTCAGCCCGCCCAGAAAGAAATTCCGGTAGCCCGGCATTTTCCAACTAAAGAAAGGTTGACGGAGGAATTGAAAAAAAATCCGATATCCGGTTCCTTAATATTAGTAAAAGCATCGCGCGGCATCGGGCTGGAGTCGGTGGTAGAGGTATTATAAAGAATACGGTATGGAAAAAATTCTGAGGTTTTTAAAAAATGTTTCAAAAAATAATAACCGGACGTGGTTCGAAAAAAACAAGAGTACCTACCTCGAAGCTAAAGTGGTCTTGGAAGATTTTCTTGAGTCTTTTCACCGGGAGTTGTTGAAATTTGACAACCGTTTGGCCAACCTCAACCCGCGCAAAATGGGGTTTCGCATCTATCGCGATGTGCGGTTCAGTAAAGACAAGCGTCCCTACAAAATAAATATGGGAGCCGGCTTTTCCCCAAAAGGAAAAATGGAACAAGAGCCGGGGTACTACATTCATTTGGAACCGGGAAACAAAAGTTTTGTGGCAGGCGGCATCTACATGCCTAATGCTGAAAACCTGGCCAAGATCAGACAAGAGATTGATTACAATGCCGACACCCTGCTTAAAATTTTAAACGATAAACAATTTAAAAAATATTTTAAAGGGCTATCCAATTGGGACAAGGTGAAAACAGCCCCCAAAGGCTATCCCAAAGATCATCCACACATAGAGCTATTAAAAAATAAGAGTTTTACGGTTTCTTATCCGCTAACCGATGCAGCCGTAAAAAATCCTAAACTGACTAAGGACTTAGCACTGGTTTGTAAGAACATTAAAAAGCTAAATGATTTTTTAAACGAGGCCATTGCCTGACAGGGAAAATAGTGCCGAAGGCGGGACTCGAACCCGCACAGCTTGCGCCACACGCCCCTGAAACGTGCGTGTCTACCAATTTCACCACTTCGGCATTTTGCCCCCAGCCGGGGCGCTTCTAAAAAACGCTCAAAAATAATCGTTTCTTTCAACCCAAAAAAAATCAACCGGTATTTTTACCCGCTTTACTTAATAAAAATAGAAGTTAATGTGCCTGCCATACCAAGGATCAGCCCGATAACAGCTCCCCGGGTAGGTATTTCTTTAAACAGGATGTAAGCCACAATGGGTTCAACCACTAAAATTGAACCTACCGAAATAGCCACTACCACCCAAATGTTATCAAATGCTTTATAGCCTATCATATAGCCTCCGAGCAGGGAAGCCCCGGCCAGTGTCATCAGCAGAAAAGCAATCCAAAATACAAGCTGCGTGTTCTTATACTGCATTTGGTGGGCCGAATACAACTCGGCATAGATAGCCAGTATTTCGCCTACGGCAATTAATACGATGGCCAATAGCTTCATCATGTGTGTACCGAATCAGGGCTTAGGAGGAAAATTTTTAAGGGCGGCTGCTACTCCTTTTCGGAAGTTAGCTTCCGTCAGTTCGGGGTATCTTTCAAAAAAAGAAACCGCCACCGAGCGCCACACCACCTTGCTTTTAGCCTGGTCAATTAAATCTATCACCAATGTTCCTTTGTTAATAATGAGTTGCTCGGGTTGGGCAAATTGTGGCGACATAAGAAAAGGCTGATCGTCTGTACGGTGATACAGAATGGCGGTGTCTGTTTTGATGGTGATGTGCACCCCCATCAGCAAGTCGGGTGTATGAGGGTTATATTCTATTCCTTTGGATTTCATTTCGGCTATCAGCGCGCGCTGCATGTATTTTTTTACAAGTGAATCTTCAAAACTTTTAGGTGCCTTCATTTTAAATTCGCACCCTACCAGCCAGCAAAACGATTTATACTTTTTAAAATCGGTTTGATGATCGTACACGGTGCGCACCCGGATTGAACATCCTATTAAAAAAATAAAAAGAAAAGACAGAAATAAATTTTTTCTCATAATCAAAGCATTGTTAAAACTTATAAAATGATGCTACGCACTTTTTAGTTCAATACGAAAAGTCGTTCCGGAGTTCTCCTCCGAAGATTTTACAAAGATTCTTCCTTCATGGTACATTTCAATAATTCGTTTGGCTAAGGTAAGCCCTAAGCCCCAGCCCCTTTTTTTGGTTGTAAAGCCGGGCTTAAACACATTGGCCAGCATGGTTTTAGGAATACCGCGTCCGGTGTCTGAAACATCTATCAGCACTTTGTTTTCATTACCTCGCAAAATTTTTATGGCAATGGTGCCCGTACTCCCCATGGCATCTACTGCGTTTTTGCAGAGGTTTTCTAGCACCCACTCAAACAGAGGAGGGTGCACCATAGCCTGAATGGTTTCAGACAAAGTATAAACTTCAATATTTATTTTAGAAGAAACACGTGGCTGCAGGTAGCTTACCACCCGGTTAACCAATTGGAAAATATTTTCGCTCTTCAGCGAAGGCGTAGAGCCGATGCTCGAAAACCGCTCGGTAACCACCTGCAGTTTGCGAATGTCTTTTTCCAGTTCTTCCACCACGCCCTTGTTTCGGATTTGAGGGTCATCGCGCAGCACTTCAATCCATGCCATCAAAGAAGAAAGTGGCGTACCTAATTGGTGTGCTGTTTCTTTGGTAAGACCTACCCACACCTGATTTTGTTCGGCCGTGCGCGAATAGTTAAAAGCGAGGTAAGAAATAAATCCAAAAATAGACAATACCAAAATTTGCAGGTAAGGGTAAACTGTAAGTTGAGTTAATAAAAAGGAATTTTTGTAATACACATACTGTTTACCAAATACTTCGTGCGTAACCGGGTCTTTTAATATGATTTCGATGGGCGAGTATGTTTCCTTCATGTCTTTTAATTCGCTACGGAGATGCGCCTGCTTTTTCTCTTCATTCCACTGAGGGTTTAGAGTGATGTTATTAAAATACAGGATAGAATCATGATCGTTGGTATGAATAGTGGGAATAGAATTATTTTTATTGATAATCTCTTCCTGAATAAACTGGATGTCGTTCTGCGTGGCGTTAATGGTGTACTCCAGTGCGTGGGCAAATAAATTTACCTGATCCTTCTCGCGTTGCTCCAACTGGTTTACCAACACTTCGGTAAAATAAACAGACCCTATGCTGATAAGTACCGACACCGCCAGGATACCCCACTTCAGGTTGGCATTATTTTGGTAAAAATCCATTTCACAAATTACAAATTAGGAATGGCAATTTGCAAACAGGTGTATTGAGTAACCTGCTTGGGCTATTCTTACTGCGGTGGTTACGGAATTACTCGCGCAGCATAAACCATTTCACCATCACTTTCCAATTTACTTTTGTGCCGGTCATCAAAATGCCAACCCGGTATATCCGTCCGGCTATCCACGTAGTGAAAATAAAGCCCCCCACCAGCATCAGCATAGAGAGGGCCAACTGCCAGCCGGGCACATCAAAGGCAATTCGGCCTACCATGGCTACCGGGGACGTAAACGGAATAATGGAGAGCCAAAAACTGACCGACCCGTGCGGGTCGCGAAGGATAAACATAAATAATCCTAAATACCCGATCAGCAGCGGGAGTGTAATCGGGAACTGAAATTGCTGCGACTCTTGCATAGACTCTACAGCCGAGCCTACGGCCGCAAACAAGGCACCATACAATAAGTAGCCACCCAAAAAATAGAAAACAAATACAAATGCAATTTTGGCAAAAGGAATTTCGCTGGCGTTTTTCAACAACTCATTAATTTTAACATTGGATTGAACTTGTTGCTGTTGTACCACCTGCTTTACGTCTTCGTCTTTAATTTTTTTAGAAACCTCTTCCATCATTTGTTTCTGTGGCATCTTCAGCCCGAAATACCCGAGCACTCCGGTAGAAAGAAAAGAGATAAGTACAATCCAAATCAGAAATTGTAAAACACCTACTGCGGCAATGCCCACAATTTTTCCTAGCATGAGCTGAAAAGGTTTTACCGAAGAAACGATCACCTCCACCACTTTAGATGTTTTTTCATCTATTACGCCTTGCATAATCTGAATACCGTAAACCAAAACAAAAATGTAGATCATGATGCCCAGCGCAAAACCCATTCCATAGAGAATGCCCGAGTTACTTGATTTTTCCTCGCCCGTGTCGGTAAGATTAATCTGTTTTAAATTGATACTGGTTTTTAAGTTCTTTAAAACTTCTTTGTCAATCTTAAACTCCTGCAGTTTAAGATCGCGTACACGCTCTTCTAATATAGACTCCAAATCGCTGATCTTTTCAATGCTTGGGTTTTCTTGCGTGTAGATTACCAGCCCTTCCGGCCTATTAAGATCGAACACCGGCACGTAAAGCAAAGCGAAGTCTTTAGTTTCGTTGTATGTTTTCTTGGCCTGCTCCAGTTTCATAGGCAGTGCTACAAAATGAAAGCGCTTGGTGTTCTTCGTGCTATCTAAGCTAAACTGACCGCTCTCATCTACCACCATGACCGTATCGGCTTTGGCCGACTCGGCTTCTTTCATCATAATATAAATCAAGCCACCAATAACAGCCGGAATAATTAACGGCACAACAATCGTGGCAATTAGAAATGATTTTTTCTTAACCCTGATTAAAAACTCTCGTTGGATAATCAACCAAACTTTATTCATATCTGTAATAGCTTTTTGTGTGATGATGATAGATTATGCTTCCTGTAAATGCTTCTTGATGACCTCATTGCCTTCATTTTTTACCAGGCTGACAAAAATATCAGCCATGCTGGGCAGTTGTTCCTGAAAACTGAAAACTTCAGTAAGATCAATCAGTTCGCGAATCAGTTGGTTCCCTTTTATGCCACCCTTCGTTTGTATAGTGGATGCGTGCAGCCCGTCTTCTATTATAACTTGCTTTTTCAATTCATATTTTTCAGCCGGGAGGGCAAACTGATTTCCGCGATGTTCCACAATAAACGTATTAGACCGATATTGTTCTTTAACTTGTTTCTTAGCACCTTCCAAAATTTTTTTAGATTTATTAATAAGTGCAATGTGGTCGCACAGCGATTCTACCGTTTCCATCCGGTGGGTAGAAAAAATAATGGTGCTGCCGTTGGCTTTCAGTTCAAGAATTTTTTCGGTAACAAGTTGTGCATTAACAGGATCAAACCCGGAAAAAGGTTCGTCCAGAATGATCAATTTAGGTTCGTGCAACACGGTGCTGATAAACTGCACCTTTTGTGCCATCCCTTTACTTAGATCTTCTACTTTTTTGTTCCACCAATCTTTAATTTCAAATTTCTCGAGCCAAACTTTAATGCGAGCCAGAGCCTCTTTACGGCTTAGTCCTTTAAGTTGGGCCAGGTACAATAACTGGTCGCCCACTTTCATTTTTTTGTAGAGGCCGCGTTCTTCCGGCAAGTAGCCGATCTGCTCCACATGGCCGGGTTTCAGTTTTTCACCGAAGATGATGATTTCTCCTTCATCGCGGTTGATGATTTGATTGATAATGCGGATGAGAGTAGTTTTTCCCGCCCCATTCGGGCCGAGTAGCCCAAAAATAGTTTTCTCGGGAATGGTAATACTGACTTTATCGAGTGCAGTATGTTGGGCGTATCGTTTCGATACATTGGTGGCAAGTAAAGCTTCCAATAGTGTAGATGGTTTGTGTGAACTGTAAAATTAACAATTTCTTACGATGAGAAATTGTTTACGGAAAACAGGTTGTCTGTTATGGATTTTCTTTGAAAATAATTTTTCCTAACGATACATCCAAGTCGAAGGTGAGTACATCTTTTGCGTTTTTTGAGTAGGAAGCATTGGCAAATGTATTATCGGCAATTTTTTTCAGGTTGCGCGATAAACTTACACTGCACAGCCACGAATCAGAAACCCGCACGATAACGGGTGTTTCCTGAGAAGGTAAATGGATAATCAGATTGCCGGCTCCTACCGTGCCTTTTATATAATGAGCCATAACGGGTTTACTGCTAAAATCAAGCAGCATATTACCAAAGCCCACATTTGCCATTACATATTTTGACCGGGTAAGATTAAGCTGCCGGGCGGCTACTTTTCCCATGTCCACTTTAATGTAGAAAGTGTCCATCTCGGTTTTATTTTCTATGTCGTTGCTGTACGAAACATTTACATCTGCACTGCCTGTATTAATTTTTAATTTACTGATGGCTAAACCGGCCAAATCAATATTGGCGTTTCCTAATCCATAATCCAAATCGAGTGAGTACGGCATATCTTCGGCCAAGTACACTTTCCAGAATTTATCACCGGGTCTTTCGTCCATACCGAAAACGTGAGTGGATATTTTTCGGCCTACGCCACGCTGGCTTTCTTGCTCGAGCGACAATTTTATAATACTGGTTTTTTCTTTTACCTCGTTAGAAAAAGATTGTGTGCATTCTTCAGCGTTTTGATTTCCGTAGATAGTAAGAATATCTCTATTTTGACTCGGGCGAATAAAACAATTGCCCGTTTTAGCTTTGAGGCTAAGCTCTACCTTATTGCATTTTTCATTTCTCTCCACTGTAAATTGTTTCTTTACCTGTGCAGAGCAAGGCACCCCTACCCACTTCACTAAAAAAATAAGTAAAACAAACTTGTTCATACCCGCTCTTACGCCAGTGCAAGGGTCAAAGTTGCCCGGATGTAAGGAAGGTTAATTTTTTGTTAAAAAATGACCCGTAATGCGAATTATACGGTTGCAGGATAAAAAGGTTTCGGGCTTTTCTATCCGAAATACTCTTTCATTCGCTCAAAAAATCCCTTTTCTCCTGCATCGGGGTGAGGCTGGAAGTTAGCTGATGAGCGTAAGGATTCAAGTTTGGTTTTCTCTTCGGATGTCAGTTTTTTGGGAGTCCAAACATTAATATAGATAAGCTGGTCTCCGTGCCCATAGCCATTGATGTCTTTAATTCCTTTTCCGCGAAGGCGTAAAATTTTGCCACTCTGTGTACCCGCATCTATTTTCACGCGCACTTTTCCGGTAATGGTTGGCACTTCTACGGTAGTACCTAATGCCGCATCTATAAAACTAACGTGCAGATCGTACACTACGTTGTTGCCATCGCGTTTCAGGTCGGCATTTTCAATTTCTTCAATCAGGATGATAAGGTCGCCCGCAATACCACCTCCGGGTGCATCATTTCCTTTGCCCGACATGGAAAGCTGCATACCGTCTGCCACACCGGCCGGGATTTTTACCGCGATGGTATCTTCTTTTGATACCAGACCTGAGCTATCTACTCCGGGCGGGCGTTTGTCTATGAGTTGCCCTACTCCGTTACAGGCTGGGCACGTGGTGGCGGATACCATTTGGCCCAGCATCGTGTTTACTACTTTGCGCACTTGCCCCTGCCCCTGGCATGTCGTACAATTTTTATAGGATACCCCCTCGGCCTGCACCAGCCGGTTTACTTTTATTTTCTTTTCAACTCCATTCGAGATTTCGTCTAAGGTTAATTTCAGTTTGATGCGCAGGTTTGAGCCTTTACGCTGGCGGGTACGACCACCGCCCCCGCCAAAAAAACTCTCGAAGCCACCTCCGCCAAAAATATCGCCAAACTGGCTGAAGATGTCTTCCATGTTCATTTCATGGCTTTGATAACCGCCACCGCCCCCCGGCCGTGCGTGGCCAAACCGATCGTATTGGGCACGCTTGTTAGCATCGCTCAATACTTCGTAGGCTTCGGCTGCTTCTTTAAATTTTTCTTCTGCTTCTTTGTTTCCGGGGTTTTTATCCGGATGATATTGAATGGCCAGCTTGCGATAGGCCTTTTTCAACTCCTCGGCAGTAACATTTTTGCCTACCCCTAATATTTCGTAAAAATCTCTTTTGGTTGACATACTGAAATCAGAATATGGAATTCAGGGTTTTGTATTTTATAAATAATTGGCTGTCCGGTCTGTTTTAAAATGGATTATTGCCCTACTACCACTTTGGCAAACCGTATTACTTTTTCTCCGAGTAAGTAGCCTTTCTCTACCACATCTACAATTTTGCCCTTCAGCTTTTCATCGGGTGCGGGGATTTGAGTAATGGCTTCATGAAAATCGAGGTTGAAATCAGACCCTTGGTTAATCTCCATTACTTTTACATTAAATTGATCCATTATTTTTTTGAATTTATTCTGGATCAGCAGGAAGCCTTCCACTTCTTTATCATTCTTGTCTTTAAACGATTTTTCAGCCCGTTCAAAATCATCTATTACGGGCAATAATGCTTTCAACAGTTGCTCATTGGCCGATGTTATCAACTCCAGCCGCTCTTTGGCATTACGTCTGCGAAAATTGTCAAACTCGGCATAAAGGCGCACATATTTGTCTTTGGCTTCTGCCAATTCGTCTTGCATTT
This sequence comes from Bacteroidota bacterium, assembly GCA_018267135.1. Lineage (GTDB taxonomy): Bacteria > Bacteroidota > Bacteroidia > Cytophagales > Cyclobacteriaceae > ELB16-189. The sequence goes on along the minus strand of JAFDZA010000008.1, from coordinate 1,666 downwards.
TTTTCAGCGGCTCTGCCGTAGTTTCTTTCTTCTCTTCGTCTGTAGGTTCAGAACTTTGCAGGGGAGTGCCCTCTGGCATAGATTCTTCGTGTTTTTCTAATTCAGGTTCGGGCTGAACAGTATTTTCCATCACTTCAAGGTTAAATTCAACTGCATCATGACAAGAATTTTGCCAAGAATAGTTGGTGTGACAGGTTGGCTTAGTGCAATTCTTTCCAGAGCAAATCTTTTAACTCCGTAATGCCCTGATTAGTAACCGATGAAATAAAGATGGCCGGAATATTTTCCGGGAGTTCTTTTTTCATTTCGGTTTTCAGTTCGTCATCGAGCATATCGCTTTTAGAGATCGCTAGCACCCTTCTTTTGTCGAGCAATTCGGGGTTATACTTTTTCAGTTCATTCAGTAAAATATCAAATTCTTTTTTAATGTCGGGCGAATCAGCCGGCACCAGAAACAACAACAGCGAATTGCGCTCAATGTGTTTTAAGAAACGGATGCCCAGGCCTCTGCCTTCGGCTGCGCCTTCAATGATGCCGGGGATGTCGGCCACAACAAAGCTTTTATCATCACGGTATTTCACTACCCCTAAATTGGGCGTGAGGGTGGTAAAGGCGTAGTCGGCAATTTTAGGTTTGGCGGCCGACACTACCGAAAGCAAGGTTGACTTGCCCGCATTGGGAAAGCCCACCAATCCCACATCGGCCAGCAGACGGAGTTCGAGCACCACCCATTCTTCTATGCCCGGCTCGCCCGGTTGTGCATGCTGGGGCGCCTGGTTGGTGGAGGTAGCAAAAAAGGCATTTCCTTTTCCACCACGGCCGCCCGGTGTAAGAATAATCTCTTGGCCATCGGCTGCTATTTCCCCTAAAATTTCGCCTGTCTCAAACCGTTTGGCAATAGTGCCAAGAGGTACTTCTAAAATCTCGTCCGAGCCGGCCGCCCCGGTGCAATTTTGGCCTTCGCCCGGTTTACCCGATTCGGCAATAACGTGCTTACGGTATTTTAAATGGAGCAACGTCCACAGTTGGGCATTGCCGCGCAAAATGACACTTCCGCCTTTCCCGCCATCGCCCCCATCAGGGCCGCCTTTTTCAATAAATTTTTCGCGGTGAAAATGCAAACAGCCTGCCCCGCCATGGCCGGAGCGTGAGTTAAATTTTATATAATCAATAAAATTGGGAGAAGACATTAGTAACGTATGCTGTGTTCAAGTAATAAGTTCAAGTAATAAGTTCAACTTTTAGTTTTCGTAAAAATACAGCATTTGGGGTTAGATAGTTGAATTTTCGTACAGGTCTTTCGTTGATCATTTTTTCTACTTGGCTTACACGTTTGGTCATTACTTTGCCTTTGTTGGTGTTGCAGGCAGGCAAAGATAATGACCACACCAACAAACACCCTTCCCTCTCTTTATGGTGTGTTAAAAATATCCAGTCTTTTTCATTTCTCTCGTAAAGCCGCACACACGAATAGCTATAGCCCTCCGGAAAAGTACATCGCCCAGCATCCTCTGCCATTGTTGGTGTTCTTCACCAACAATTTTAGCGCAGCATCATAATTGCGGAATGGGAGATCGTACAAACCGGTGGTGGTGTTGAGTTCACTCCCTTCGTTGTACAGGAAGTTGTTGCGGGTGTTATCGCGTGTCCAACTGTTTTGCGTTAG
>JAFDZA010000007.1 GCA_018267135.1 Bacteroidota bacterium | reverse complement strand
TTTTGGCCTTCAACATTTAATATTTTGGTAGTTGCTTCTTACAAAAGGATAATTTAACTTTATACCAAGTTGAGTTACAAATCTGTCTCAACGAGTAAAATCATTAACTAAAAAAACAAAAAAATGAAAAAAGTCACAAAAAAGCTGTCTCTAAATACAGAGACAATCTCAAAGTTGCAAAGCAAAGAGATGCTTAAAATTAAAGGCGGAATTTTATCAATCGGAGCTTGTTGCCACAGCAGAAATAATCCAACTGATTGCGCAACAACAGGCGTTAGTTCATGCGGCGGAGGTCAAAATTAATTTCCTTTATGGTTGAGAAAAGGCAATTTCACAAATTGCCTTTTTTTATTTTGTTCATTCAGAATTAAGTGAACAGTGAGCCTTTCTTTACCCTTAGACACTAAGGCTGGTTCAGAATCGTTGTTGTTTTCGATAGAAAGATCCATCGAAAAATCTTATCGTGGGTTCGTTGAGAAAAGTGAAGAACCATTCACGCTTCTTTCAGGTCTTTCTGGATGTGTACTATTTTATGGATACTATTATAAGAAGTTCCAGCAACAAAAGTATCTCGAAAAATCAAATGAATTATTAAACTTTTGCTTGGATCATATTAGTGAAATCCAACAACCTTCTTTATATCAAGGTTTTACCGGGATAGCTTGGCTAATTCGAAACCTAGTTAACGAACAAATTTTGGAGGCGGAATCTATTGATATTCTAGATGACATTGATATTCACATCGAAAACACTGTAGATCTTTTCGATAAATATAATTATTACTCATTAATGTATGGTTTGATTGGACATGGAGTATATTTTATTGAATCTTTTAAAACCAATAGTAGTAAGCCCTCTAAGGTTGACGCAAGTCTATGCCTTCGAAAAATTATCCTAGCCCTTGAGCGGTCTGCCATTAAAACGAATCAGGGTATAACTTGGATTGATTACACTTCTTTGGATTATCATGATAAAAAGATTATGTATAATTTGGGTTTACCACATGGAATCGCAGGCATAGCAATATTCCTTTCGAAAATGATTGAACTTGGTATCGAGAAAGTTCGCTCGACCAGTTTGCTTAGAGGTTGTCTGAAATGGCTAATAAGTAGAAAAAGAAATTTCGCAAACATAAGCCACTATCCTTCGTTAATAGCAGACAATGAGCCAGAAAAAATCACGAGGCTTTCGTGGGCTTATGGAGACTTGTGCAGCTCATTGGCTTTATTAAACGGGTTCAAGTCCTTGGGTGATAATCAATTTCTCGAGGAGTCATTTGATACCTTAATGATTACGATAAATAGGGATGTCCCGAATAGTCTTATTCATGTTAATCCTATGGATGGTCAAATTAACGCTGGTATTTGCAAGGGCAGTTGCGGCATTATTTTGCTATATGAAGAACTGAATAGATATTTTAATAATCAAATTATAACAGACAGAATGAATTTTTGGATAAATAAATCTTTTGATTCTATGTCTGAAGAAAAAGAAATAGGTGACTTTAAAAGTTTTTCCATCAATCAGTTTTCAGAAACTGCTTGGATTTCCGACACAGGATTTCTTGAAGGGCTTACTGGTATTGGCCTAACTTTTCTTTATTTACTTGACCATTCACAGAGCGGATGGAAAAGGGCATTATTATTATAAATTGCAATTATTAATTTCAAAAATTACTTTTCATATTGATTTATAAACCTTTTGATTTCTTTTTTCTTAGGACACCTTTGGCTGGTTTGGAACAACTCTTTTCCAACGGCATATCGTCTATCTTAGATAACCAAAATTTTAAAGAGGCGTTATTTCTTGCCTCTCCTTCATTAGTTCAAGAAATAGAAAAATTGCAATCAAATCAATTTGATAGCAAGGATGTAGAAAAATTATCCTTGGCCATCTTTCGTTATTGGCTGCGTGCTTGTTACAGGTGCACACCTTTTGGAACTTTCGCTGGTGTTTCAATAGGTCAATGGGGGAACAAAACAGAAATCAAATTGTCTTCTGAATCCAATTTTCAAAAGAAAACAAGACTCGACTCTCATTTCCTGAGTTCATTAGTTAAAAGTATCCTGAGTAATCAGGGTGTAATGAACGAGGTTAAGTGGCAAACCAATAACACTTTATACAGTATCGGAGACAAATATCGATTCGTTAAATATCAACTTAATACTGAGTCACGAATTCACGTCTTGGCAAGCGCTTCAAAATCAATTTATCTTGATAAAATTATAGATGCTGCGAAATCTGGTGCTAGTGTAGCTGAATTAATAGACTCTATTGTAACCGAAGACATTAGCAAGGAGGATGCTATCGATTTCATTAACGAAATGATAGAAGAGTGCCTGCTTATCACAGAGCTTGAACCGAGAGTAACAGGTACTGAATATCATACACAGGTACTGACTAATATTCAACAATTGCGACAAGCCTCGGAATTTCATAGAGAACTAGAAAATATAATCAATCAGCTTTCTATTCTGGATAAACACGGGATTGGTTCTCCTATTGAAGTTTACAAACCAATTCTATCCCGAATTAAGGAGTGGGGACTAAACTTTGATGCAGGAAAACTATTGCAATGTGACCTTTACAAACCAACAGAAAAGGCCCTCCTTAGCGATGTTGTCACTGACGAACTCAACAAGGCCATCAATCTATTAGCCAAAATTACCCCCACACCAACTACAACCAACTTATTAAAATTTAAGGAGGAGTTTATAAAAAAATATGAATCTGAAGAAATATCACTTTTAGAAGCCCTCGATCCAGAAACAGGAATCGGGTATCCAGCAAACGAGCAAGGAGGTTCGGATAATTCACCACTACTTGAAGGCTTATTTTTTAGACAAACCTTGCTACCTCAGCAACCTGCATGGAACCCAGATTGGACAGGTTATTTATTTGGAAAGCTCGAGGAATCATTAAAAACAAAATCTCGCGAAGTTGAAATAAAAGATATAGAACTAGAAAAAATTTTCAGGAATAAGATTTCGGACGAAAAGTCGCTACCGGACTCAGCCTACACATTATGCAATGTGTTTAGCAAATCAAACTTTGAGATAGATCGAGATAATTTTTTACTATTTCATGCCATCACATCCGGCCCATCGGCTGGAAACCTTCTCGGCAGGTTTTGTTTTGTAGATAAAAAAATCAAAGAATTTGTTGAAACTACACTTTGTGCTGAAGAATCCATTGAGCCTGACAAAATATTTGCTGAAATCTTGCACATTCCTGAGGCTAGATTGGGCAATATTTTAAACAGGCCTACTATGCGAAAATATGAAATTTCGCTTTTGACAAGACCCTCTGTTGAGGAAGACCATACAATAACTTTAAATGATTTAATGGTGTCAGTAAGGAACAACAAAGTAGTTCTTAGATCCAAGAAGTTCGAGAAGGAAGTAATCCCAAGGCTAACCACCGCACATAACTTCTCATTAAATCCAATACCTCATTACCATTTTTTATGTGATTTACAATTCCAAAATATTAAAGCAGTTTTATCATGGGATTGGGGCTTCCTCAATCAATTTTCTTACTTGCCAAGAGTCAGGTATGGCAAAACCATCTTAAGTAAAGCAAGGTGGTCATTAAAAATTCATAATCTCACAAATGATAAAAACATTCAAATTTCAGATTTACAGAAAAAACTTATCTCATATTTTATAGAAAATGAAATCCCCGATATTGTCACCATCTCTGAGGGCGACAATCAATTGCCAATAAACATTCGACAAGAGCACTGTCAAAAGATACTCGCCCAAGAATTAATTAAGCAAGAAAGTATTTTTTTACATGAGTGCCTTTTTAATACTGAGAACCTTATAGTTCAAAATGGTGATTCCATGTTGACGAACGAAATAATCGTACCTTGGATAAAACCAAGACCAAAATCTTCTGACACAAATGGATCTGCGCTCGTAACTGGAATTGCGGGAAGGGTGTTTACACCAGGGCAAAAGTGGCAATACATAAAAATTTATTGTGGCGTAAAATCCGCAGATACTATACTCACAGATTATGTGAAGAAATTTGTCGAACAGCTAACGGCCAAAAAGATTTTGGAAAAGTTTTTCTTCATTAGGTATGCTGACCCAGATCATCACCTTAGGCTGAGATTTTTGGGCTCTAGTGCTTTACTTGAAGAAATAACAAAATTTATCAATAATGAGTTACAACCACTGGTAGAACTCCGGCTAATATGGAAAATACAAGCCGACACCTATGTTAGAGAGATTGAAAGATATGGGGAGAATAATATAGAGGTTTCAGAATCTTTGTTCTTTCATGACTCTTTGGCGAGTCTTGAAATACTGTCAATGCTAGATGGAGATCATGGGGATAAAATTAGATGGCAATTTGCTATCAAGGGTGTTAATGATATGCTTGATTCATTTGGCCTAAATTTGAATCAAAAGCATGATCTCATGCAAAAATTAGCACAAGGATTTGCAAGTGAATTTGAGGCAGAGAATTCAGATGTGAAAAAGCAATTGAGTAATAAATTTCGAGCAGAAAGGGAAAATATTGAAATGATGTTTAATACAATTACACAAGAACATGAGTACTACCCAGTTTGGCAAGTATTTGAAAAAAGGAAAATAAAGATCACAGAATGTGCTGAACAAATAGTCATTGCATCGGGAGATTCTAAGTTGCACAGCTTTGATTTATTAGCAAGCTATTCTCACATGTTTATAAATAGATTTATGAGATCCAAGCAGCGCATCTATGAATTAGTAATATACGATGTTATTGCTCAATATTTTAGGTCACTTATCGCTAGAGCTAAGTCTGGCATTGAAAAAAATCGGTGATTCTAAGTCATTCCTTTTTTTTGATAAAAGGAAAAATAGGTTATTCAAAAAAACAACCCAAAGGGAAGCAATTTCTGATTGAGTTTTAGAATCCTAATATTTCATCAGTAATTTTGAAAGTATTTCTAACGAATATCAGAATTGGTCGTTTAAGCGGATAATTTGCTGAATAAACGCTAAACTTATGAAATACGAATTCGATACCCTTGAAATTCTAATTGGAAACATCAAAAATGAAAATCAACAAAAACTATTCAGCGACATTTCACATGAAACAGAACGCATAAAGAAAGCTTTTATCCGTCAGGCTTTCAGTTTGGATTGTGATAAAAAGATAGAGCTTTATATCCAACGCCATCAGACCCTTTTGATCGAACTGGTAGATAAGCACCTTAACAATTTTTTTCCCAATTGGCAGCAGAACCGAGCTATTTTAGACCATGAGAATTCCGTAGAGAATATCAATATCCTTGTTCATCAGAAGCTGGAAGAGCTATTGTCTTTTATAGAAAAGCACTTCTCCCGCTATTTTGATCTTTCCTCTAAAATCCCCGACAGTTATAGAAGCATAACTGCGTCCGATTTTTTGGAGAGACTACCGAAACTACAAAAACGTTTGAAGGACAAGAGTATTCGCACAGATGCTATCAAAATATCAACAGAGCCTTTCTACGATTTTATTCACAAATCAGAAGTCAAGATTTCATTTCGGAAGCTCATTTATTTGAAAGAATTATTTACTGAAATCAACGAACTTTCTTTATCTGATATTCTCATCAAAGAATTGGAGAAACAACTATGTACTTCCATGATTTATATCAACTTCAATTCGACAAAATTTTTCACGTATTGTGCCAAAATCATCAAAGAAACCTATCAATCAAAAACAACTCTGTCCGGGCAACTTGAAGCACTTGCTTATTATCTGAAATCGATAAATCAACAGCAAGAAAAACCCAGTTTCGCTTATAAGCCATCGCTCAAGTCGTTAAAGACCCAGCTCACTGAGTGGGTCATCGAAGAAATGATTTTCCTTGAGAGGAAGCATCAACTCTCCTTCTCCTTCAAACTCGATAAGACAACAGAAAACCAGATGCGAAAAGATTTCAAGATTTACACCGAGTCCTCCGTTTCACAGGTGGCGTATTTCGTCAGGATATTGATGGAAACGGGACTGATCAAAAACAAGAACACCATCGAAGTCATCCGTTTCTTTGCTCAAAACATGAGTACCAACCGCACCGAAACGATTTCACATGACAGCTTTAGATCGAAATTTTACAACGTAGAAGCTTCAGCCAAAGAAGCAGTTCAAGCAGACGTTTTAAAATTGTTGGCTCACATCAAAAGTTCAAGCAATTAATTTTAAGAAGTTTCAAAATATTTCTCTCTGTAAATCAATAAGTTAAAAGACTTCTGGGGGTTCCGGAACCCTTTAGGGACTGTTTTCATTTCGCCATAATCCCCTGCTTTGTGCCACAACAATTCTGATCCCCCGAAGGAACAGATGAAAGGATGGACAGGGCAATCATTTTGCCCTGCACTTCCGACTTGTTGGATAAAAAATTTGTCAACACAACATAGGCAACTAGAATTGAAAAGCACTGAAGCCATATCACCAGATACCCGACTGTTGATGGAACTCATCAAAGGCCAAGAACAACGTCTCAAAGAATTAGTTGAGTTAGTGCAGGACATCGCCATACCACACAAAAAATATTTGTCGGTGAGGAAGTTCGCCCAATCCATAGGCTGGAGTACAAGTCACGTGCGAAACCTGTGCGAGACGGGGAAACTCAAAGCCATGCAGCCATCGGGCGATGGAGGCCAGTGGAAAATAATGACCAGCGAACTTGCCCGTATGAGGCAGTTGATAAAAGACCAATCCGTTGCCAATCATTTCAATGACCATAGAGTAAGAAAACTAGCTAACAACGCATGAAGTCTTTCTACCGCACACGCAGCCCCTAACCCATCCCCACCATATCGGCATTGGCATTCCGACAGCTAAGGTGTGCCCATGCAAATCCTGACTGTAGCCATTTCAAAAATGGGCAACACAGGAAAACTATTGCCAACTGGGCAATTTTTTTGCCCGATCCATAATCAGTTTACAGTTAGGATAAAACTCTTTGTAAAAGGAGTTATTCAGAATGTTCACTGTATGAGGTTTACTTGTCAGGACAACCCATGTTAAGCAAATAGTTAACATCCATGTTAACAAAGAACAGTTAGGAGAATTTTTAAAACCAAAACCATGAACGACAAAATCAGAAAATGGGACAAAGAGAACAGCACTTACTGCCGTGTGCTGGTGATGGAGAATGGGCGTGAGCTGGTGGGCTACTCAAAGAAAATCGGGATGGAAGAAAAACAGGACAAAACCGATGTGCTGACCAATTGGATAGTGCGCGACTTCGAGGCTGGGTATCTCGACAAGAACACGGTCAACCCAAAAATCACCCGGCTCAAATGCGCAGACTGGTACAAACGCATCACCAAAAACCCGCTTGAATACGAATTGATGTTCACGCTGTACTACGACACGATGGAATGGCACAAAACCATGTACGCTGAAGACAAAAGGCTCGTGGAGTTTCTAAAAAAATTCTATTGGCTCGTGCGCAAAAACCCAACAGCCACTACGGTGAGGAACAGCCTTTATGTGACCACGCGGGCGGAGAAAACCGATCCGCTTTCCATAGAACGTCCACGTTTCATGAGCATCGAGGACTTGAACTTCTACCTGTCCAAGTTGCAGAATGATGGCCGCTTTACGCCTGAGCAGATCAATCATTTCTATATCAGTTACAAAGAAAAATATTTCACCAAACGATGAAACAGACAAAAGACTTTGCGGAAGGCGTTGCCTATACATTGCAGGCAATACGAGATTTTGAAACGAAGCACGGCCACCTTCACGTTGATGCGCTTGCCGCTTGCTCGCTATGCGAGTTCATGCGGGACTATGCCATAGTGTTCAGGCATAAGAGGTTTGAAGTGGTCAAGCGGGATTCACCTTTCAGCGAAACATATATTGTGTTATAGCCTATGCTACTCACAAAGTCTATCAGCATCGATTTGGAAACAGTGCGAGAACTGTTGAACGCAATTGTATCGGTTTCAGTAACGGCCAACTCAAAGCTCACCAAAGAGCAATGTTACTCTACTTATATTCTTCGCCAACTTTACATGAAGCTGCGTACCAAAGAAAACAGGATACTCGACTTGGGGAAAACCAAAGGGAAAATTAAAATAGATAGTGTGCAAGCGTTGGTGCTGGTTGATGTTTTACAATATTGCCATCAAACATTGAGATTGAGCAGTTTTTTAATGGATATAGGCACGATACTTCCCATCGTCTTTAAGAGTATATAAAGTCGATTCAATCATTAACCATGCTGAATAGGATTTACATGGTAATCGAACAAGTAAAACATTAGCATTTTTTATAAAAAATATTCGTATTGGATTGGCAGCTATTTAAAATATTTAATAATTTGATTACCAAATATTTAAATACTTATCAACATAAATAAATATTTAGAAAATGTATATAGAAATGAACTTAAAAATGGATTGGATTTTGAAATATAGCAAAAAATTTGTTATTTCGTACCAGATATGACAGGGATTGAAGACATAGAATATTTTGAGCCAGAAGACAAATTTGGGGTAATAAAGGCTACCGTGCATAAGAGTGGTAAACTTGGCTTTAGCACTGGAGCTATTAAATTAATTGACTTTGAAAAAAATAAATTCTTCAAAATCGGCAAGAAGAAGGACTCAACCGATGTGCTTTTTCTTATTCCAGTTGATGCAGAAGATGATTATACTTTCAAGGTACTTAAAGCGGGCGATTACTATTACCTGCGGATAAAGAGATTACTTAGTCAGCTTGGAATAGACTATCGAAATGAGAACGAGAATATAAGTTTCGACATTGACGAAGTGAAGGAGAACGGAAAAAGGTATTTTAAAATGCTTCAGAAAAAAAAGAAGGCCAACAGTATGGGATGATATGCTGGCCTCCAAAAATCTTAGGTTACCCCAGATGCCTAACAACTCAAAAGTAGCCTATCTGTTTGACAAAAGCAATCACCTGACCGGAGTCGTACTCCACCGGGTATCCAAATAAGGGGACAGTTTTCAACATTGATTTTATGAATCACAGTAGAAAACCACTTGGCACCCAAGCCGGCACAGGTGAGTCTTGTCCTGAAAGCGGTGTGTGGAAGGTAGTTGGATGGCCAACTACAACCGCACCCATAGCTCAGGGCAATACTATGCCACCGTATGCAGGCAAAGCGGTAACGTGGGAACTAATCCAGTACGCTTAAATCTAAGGGTGCGAGCTAAGTTACAATGGGAGTGTTGAAACTTGGCAATGAAAAAGAGGCTGCTTCAAAAAGGCAGCCTCTTGTGTTTTATAGGCAACAGTAAATTTAAATCCTCACTTCCACCCCACTCGGCAACTCATAGTTCGCAATTATTTTCCGCAAGTCCGCAGGGCTCAAAGTCCGCGTGTGCTTTATGTCAATCTCCCGCAACCTTGCTGTGAAGGTATTGGGACTCACTTTGTACACTTTGGCAAGCGCACTTCGCTTCACTGGATAATTGAGTATGGTCATAAAATCAGTTACACTTTCAAGAATAACCGATCCCCCGAAGACCTACGGTAAAAATACGCAACAATCCGCAATTATTCTTCCCAACATTTCGCAACTATTGCTAACAAACATTACAGGTTCACAAAAACCGAACTTCTGATTTTTTTCTTCCTCACATACTTGCAGCGATATGCCGAAGCTGCAACTGTTCATCATCCATTGCACGGCCACGCCCGAAGGCCGCAACGTCACCGCAGGTGAAATCCATCAATGGCATCAAGGGCCACTCGTCAATGCTGACGGCAGCGTTGTCTACAAAAGCAAAATTTATAAGAGCATCGGTGAACTGCCGAACGAAACAATCGGTGGAGTCCCAATCTCAAAACTTCGTGGGCGCGGGTGGCGGCAGGTCGGTTACTCCGATATGATCATGCTTGATGGCACGCTCGTCAACCTTACACCTTACAATGAAGATGACGAGGTAGAACCTTGGGAGATTACCAACGGCCAGCCCGGCACAAATTCCATCGCCCGCCACATCGTGTATGTCGGAGGTTTGGATAAATCTGGAAAGAACCCTAAAGACACGAGAACACCTGCGCAGCTCAAAACAATGGAAGCGTGGATTCACAACATCATCACCTACCATCCCGAAATCAAGGGCGCAGGCCACAATCAATTCTATCCAAAGGATTGCCCATCATTTTTTGTACCACAGTGGCTCAAATCAATCGGGGTCGGTGACAAAAATATTTTCGTCAAATGACCACCCGATCAATGACATTGGGTGTGATCGGATTGGGGCTTGTCGCATCTGGCAAGAGGAACATCCAATCTGGATATGAGTTCGACAAACTTTATGATCGAAGCAGTCTTTTGGGAACGAACCCGATCATCGGGAGCGACCACAGCGATACCTACGATACGCTCAACCGCATGTCCGAAATCGTACTCGACACATTGACCGACACCGAAAAAGTCGCGGCCAAACTCAAAGGCAACACACTCGAAGAAACATTGCGCAATGATTGGAACCATGTGTACCGACATTTCCAATACGAAAAAGATGCAACGGGCATAGAGCAGATACGGAGGCCATCGCGCAGTTGGGAAGACCGCAGGCGCGGCATCGACTGCGATTGCATGAGCGTGGTGCTTTCAAGTTTGCTGTATCACCAAAAAATCCCGCACGCATTCCGCAAGGCAACCTACAACGAGGAAACAGGATGGCAGCACGTGTATGTCATCGTACCGAAAAAGGGAGTTAGCCTCAATGATTTCATCGGCTCAAAGAACGTAGCCCGCAACAAATACTACACCCTCGACTGCGTGGTGGACAAGTTCGATCATGAAGTACCCACACTTAAAAAATTTGACAAGGTCATGAAAATACAATATCTCAACGGTCTTGATGAGTCAACCTTAAACGGTGGCGTCACGGCACAGACTGCATCAATGGCCAACATCATACCATTCTCCACTGAAGAACTGCTCGGCCTTTTCGGAAATGAATTCAACATTCTCGAAGGTCTCGATGGCACAAACGAACGACAAGTGCTTGGAACTTTTTTGCTTGGCCTCAAACAACATCTCGTAAATACGAGAAGTATTCTCACAATCAATCCTGCTCTCACAGTTGGCCTTTACAACCCGACACAATTTGCACAACGCCTCGATGCGCTCATCGAAGCATTTGACGATAGTGAACTGCGCAGCAAAGTACTTGGCGAACTCGCTGCACTGGAGCAGCGCGAAGAAATCAACGGCCTCGGCAATGTCGGTCTGGGCAAAGGGTTCTTCAAAAAAATCGGTCAAGGCATAAAGAAAGTCGGACGGGGGATCGCCAACGTGGCAAAGAAAGTTGCCAAGGCGGTAGTGCGGTTCAACCCTGCCACGATAGCCATACGCAACGGGCTGTTGCTCGCCATGAAGCTCAACGTTTTCCGCCTTGCGGAAAAGTTGGGCTACGGCTATTGGACAGAAGAACAGGCCAAAGCAAAAGGGCTGGACATCGACCAGTTCCGCAAGAACAAAAAGGCATTGGAGAAAGTGCGCAACATCCACAAATCCATTGGCGGCAAAATCGAAAAGTTGGACAACGCGATCAAGCAAGGTTGGAAGAAAGGCGTCAAGAAACACAACCTCGTGGGTGGGCTTGGTTACACATCAAACAACCTTTACACCAAAGCACGTATCGGTGCGGCCATGCCGTTGCTGCAAATGGTACAGGAACATTTGAAAGATGTCCCATTCAGTACGGTCACGCGGAAAAACGACAACAACGAATTGAACGAATTTTTTCAAGCGGTGAGAACCAATCGAAATGGCATCGCCACGAAACTCGGTCTTGCCTACAAACCTTCAGGGGAAGCAAACGGATACCACAAAGGCGAATACAAAAAATTGCTCGACCGTGTGCGGACTGTTGAACAGATGGTCGTTGCAAAAGGTGGCACACCTGATCAACTGCGCAATGCGGTACAGTCTGGAAAACTTGTTGCCATCAAGAAAGATACGCTCGGTGTTCTGCCTGCGGCCATTGCCCCTGCTGGTGCAACATTGGCCAAGATTGCTTCGCTCCTCAAATCGGTCGATTATAAATCCCTCTTGAAGGGCGCACTGAAAAACAAAGCCGCGCAGATTGTAAAGGGCAAGAAGGCAACTGCCTCAAGTAACAGCAACAACGGCAAAGTTGCGCAACCTGCCGCAACACCTTCTGCTCCAAGTATTGAATCCGACAAAGAAATAGTGGATGACTTGGTCTCGGATTTTGAAAACAAAAACCCGAGGGCTGCTAAGGCGATCAACAAAGTGAAGAAAGCGGTCAAGCAGTTCAGGGAGTCGCCTTCTAATTCACAGAACGCTGACGATGTTCAGGACACCGAAGCCGAAGTTGTCGAAACGAAGATCAACAGAAAGGATTCGTCAGATGCACAAGTGGTGACCACCGACACAAGCAACAAAGTGGAGAAGAACGACAACATGGTGAAGTACATCGCCATCGGTGCAGCGGCACTTACGGGCATTGCCCTGTTGGGTGCAGCGTTCAAGGGAAAGCCAACGGAACAAACGGCACTCCCCCCAAGCCCTTCCCCGCCACAGCCGATGAGTGGCGTGAAAGCAAAACACAGATCGAGTCAACGCACCCACATCGCGGCCAAGCCGCGCAAAAAGGTGATGGCTATAACAATGTAAAATTTTAATCAACAAAAAATGGAAATCTCAAAAATCAAAGAGAACCTCAAGAGCAGTGGCATGGACTACTTGCTCGGAACGGGCGCGGCTGTTGTCAGCCTGCATGTTGCCCGCAGGATGCCCAAATATTCGGGATGGGTACTGATGGGCGCAGGGCTTATCGGGCTGATGGTCGGTGGCAAGGTGATGAAGACCGCATCAGTCGTGGCCGCCTCGATGGGTACGGTAGCAGCCCTCAACTCACTTGCACAAGAAAATGGAGTGCCAGCCATCACGGGCTTCAAAGGCACGATCAACAAAATCATCCCACAGCTCAACGCGGGTGCAGCACCCATGCTCGGCTTCAACGGTGTGGAAGACATCAACGAGCGGTTGCTCGGAACACCCGAAGAAGAAATGCGCGGCATTGACGACCCGATGATGGGTCTGGACGAAGACCTGCGCGGTCAAGATGATTTGGTGAACGGATTCGGGAGCTTGATGTGAGCCAACACAATCCAACAACGAAAAACTAAACACAATTTTTTTTAAAACAACAATCCACAACAATCATTATGAGAAAACCACTTAAATCGAGGGAGCTTGCCTACCTCGAAACATACGGTTCAAAAGAACTCGATGTTGAAACACTTCAAGCGATAAAAGAGAAGCGCGTCATCTTGGAAGATGAACCTTTGTACGTCCGCTCCAAAATAACGGGCGGTGGGGAAATCGACCTATTGACTTCTTCGCTGAACGAAAGTGTCGGCATCACCAACATTGACAAACGCACGTTGCCAAAGTTTGTCAACTTTATCATCAACGCGCTCCAGTTCGGTTACGGCTCTGCCCCCACTGGCAACGGTGCAGTGGCGGAAGACATCGTGTACGATTCACTCATCGCAAACTGTCCCGTCCAACTACAGCACGCAAACCTGATCGTCAAGCAAAACGATACACCCATCCTCACACAGCCCATCAAGCAGTTGTTGCACCAAGACAAGAGCCGTGAATTTGAAGGCGATGTAGCGTACAATGTCACTTACCCTCGCTTGATAAAACAAAATGTGCCGTTCCAGATTTCGATCAAGTTCCCTATCGGCAAGGCATTGCCCGCTGGCGTAGTCGACCACTTCGTGGAAGTACACTTGAAGGGTACGCGCACAAGGTTGAGGGGAGCAAAATAATTTAAGATTTCAGATTACAAATTTAAGATTGATAGCCTTGGCTATGACAATCTGAAATCTTGTAACCTGTAATATGAATCAACATGAAAACGAAATACCAAACTGTCTCCATCCTCAAGCCCGCAGCCACTCCGCTCGGACGTTATACCGACAGCCAAGAGTTGGACAGCGATTGGGATTATTGTGACGGTGTGCAGGTGATCGAAGGCACGGATGGCGGCATCCCCTACTACTCGATCGGGCTGGAGGACAAAACCCAAACGTACCACAACATCACGCACAAAAAAGACTGGATGAGCGGAAACGACACGCCCATCAACCAACGATACAAGGATATTTATATCCCTGTCATCCGTGGCGAGAAGCTCGACATCAAGACCGAGTTCCCAGCCGTGCTTGTCTCTGACATCAACTACCAGATCATTTTCAGGTTGCGCAAAAAATGACAAAGCGGAAGCCAGACTCGAACCGTTTGCAGGGAAGGAATGAAATAAAATCCACCTCGATCAATGGGTGCATCGACTTCACCATCCAGAATGTGGGCATCGAACGGATTTATTTCGGGTTCATCAAGAACTCCGAGCCTGATATTCCACTCAACCCAAATGAACAATCGACTTGGCCGCTGTACTGTCCCGATGAAGAATGGGAAGGCGAAGTGTTCGTCAGGTTCGGTGTGAACGGAAGCGTTGCCCTAATACTGAAGACTGTTTAGGTGAAACGTGAAAAGTAGAGTGTGTCCATCGACTATGGACTATTGACTTATTACCAAAAAATAAATTTATGCCCGGTGGTATCCTTCGATTGTTGACCGACCAAGTTGTCCCCGATATTCCTTCTCGGAACAAGATCGCTGTGGACTGGAACGTCTTCAACGCAGGTCAGGGCGTGGTCGTTGAAAATGCTTACAAAGATTTCCCATCATCAGGTCTTGGCGACCCCACCGTTGATACGCTCGGTGCTTCGGCCTATTACAAATGGGACGGAAGTGTTTTCAAACGTGTCGGTGGAAATGACCCTGCGAGATATTCGGGAGCAAGCCCATCCACAATTGCACTGGGCGGGATACCTGCGGGAACTGACCTGACAAACAGGACTATTTCCAATATCATAGAACAGGCTGTTGTTGTCTACCTTCAGCCCGCTTTCTCCGCCTTTGCAATTGTTGGGCAACCTCCCTTCATCGAAGTGGGAGATTCCATACTTGGTGGCGACAAAAATTTTACGTGGGTCGCCACCAACAGCAACAATGTAAAGCCAGGCTCCATTATCATAAGGGATGACTCGGCAGGAACGGATCTGGTATCTGGGCTCAACAATGATGGCAACGCGGTTGTCAATCTTCCAAACCCGATCCAGCTTAACGAAGGGAATGCAGAACAGGTGTTCCGAATCTACTTGCAGGACATACATGACCAATTAGTGAGCAGCTACTTAGTGGTCATCGCATTGTACAATCGGTTTTTTGGATCATCTCTTACACCACCCAACGACAGTGCGAGTGTGCGGGCGATGAACAGCACATTTGAAAATAATTTTTCCATCACAATCCCGCAAGGCCGTTTGGTTGCCGCATTTGCTTACGAGGCCACGCGCCCCGACATAAGCGACAGCAGCGTGAAGTATGTCGAAGGTTTCAATGCGAACGTGGGCAACACGTTTGTGAAAACTGTTCTCAATGTCAATGATGCTGGAGGCACAACGAGGAGCTACAAACTTTATGTGGCAACGCTAGGTGCGCCCTATCCATCAACAGCAACTTACAATGTAACAGTCCCTTGATCAGGATGGCCATGATTGACAGGATCAACAAGATCAATACAATGGAAAGCAATCACAGATTATCAAACAAATCAAAGTAATCACAGTGGCACTCGGTTTTCCATTTGGGTTCAGGGTTGCGGCAAGTGAGCCGCTTGATAACAAGTATGGGCCATACCTCTCGGTAACAGCTGCTTTAGAAGCAGTAGCCTCTGGTGAAAGGCACATCGGGCTTACAATAAATATAGGGGGCATTGAATACTGGTGGAAAGATGCAACGACCGATGCAGGCCTTGTGGTCAAGGCTACAACAGAAAGCAGGATCGTCAAACTCAATACAACGTTGCCCAACATTTCATTGGATTTCTTCGGCAGTGCCGAAGTGACTTTTATTGAGCTTGCATCGATCAGTGCAAACAAAAGCTGGCAACTCGTCAACACTACCAACGCCCGAAAATTTTCCGTCCTGTTCGCGATCGAACTGGCTCCGCCCAATACCTGCGTGCAAACATTCCCTGAAAATTTCATAATGGACAACCCTTGGTGGGACAAAGCCAACAAGTCATGGACAGCCTATCAGGATGGCTTCTACAAAGCGACTGGGATTTTCGATGGGTCGCGTTGGTGGATGGACATTGACGGGGCGTATGGGTAGGGTGAAAAGTCAAAAGTGAAAGGTGAAAAAAATTGAAGGATCAAAAAAAACAAAACTATGTCAACCTTAATGTACTTACAATGCTTCGCGGTGGCCTTCACGGGCTGGGCATTGCACACGTCATTGAAGCTGCGTTCGCTTCAGGTGAAATCGAAAGCAGCTAACCTTGATTTCAGGATGAAGGATTATTTCATTGACGACTGGCTCATCATTGTTTCGTGCTTTCTCACAATTGTCCTGTTTCTCCTGTTCGTTGATGAAGTGGCCAAATTCAACGGGAAAATCATGGACTTTGTAAAGATCGGTTTCGGGTTTGTGGGCTACACGGGAAGCGATGTGGCAAGCCGCCTGTTCAGCTTTGCGGATAAAAAAATCAATTCTGTCATCGACTACAAAACCAACATCGCGGATGGAATTGGCGATGGGGTTAAAGTGAATAGTTAAAAGTTAAAAGTCATGATCAAGAAAATTCTTTATTTCCTTTTATCGGTCACACCGTGTGTGTCGTTCGCCCAGAGCGGGTCGAAGGATGCCACTGCGTTCCATTCGCTCGTGACCGACAGTTCAACAGTCATAAAACCTGCGGGCTGGGGTACACTATATTATAATGGCCAGTCCAAAAAGTGGCGGGCAACACAGAA
Source organism: Bacteroidota bacterium (assembly GCA_018267135.1). GTDB lineage: Bacteria > Bacteroidota > Bacteroidia > Cytophagales > Cyclobacteriaceae > ELB16-189. Next base: position 125,370 of record JAFDZA010000007.1, on the reverse strand, counting down.
CGGGCAGACGTTTGATCTGCTTCCCCACTATGGCACGGCACAGCAAATCCCTTTCATGAACAACGGTGCCAACGGTTTTCAATATTCGGGCAAGCTGCAATGGGATGACAACAACGAAAGTTTTATCGCAGCCCCTCGGCTCACGTTCTTGGGCGGGAGTTTTCCAAACGCCATGTTCCACCAGAATTTTGTCAGCGGGGAAGAACATACTTTCAAAATGATTGGAGGTGGAATTACAGACACCTTCGTCACGGGATGGAAACAGAGTGTCGGGGACGGCATCCATTCCTTCAGTGGGAGTGCTTGCCTTGTGTTCGGTGAAGGTAATTTCGCGTTCGGCATCGAATCCTTTGTCGGGGGCAACAACGCGCTCGCAGCATGGAACAATGGCAGCACAGACGCATCGGGGTCGTTCGTCTATTCATTCACCCCACCACCACCATCGGGAAATCCCGACAGCGTTACGGTAGCCCCGCCACTGAGGGCTAACAACAACGGTTCGTTGAATATCGGGAGGAATACTTCAGCACAAATGAACGGGCGCGGTGCATTGGGAAAAGGCTCGATGATCTTGGGCGGGGTGAACAACCACATACCGACCAATTCATCCGACAATGTTATCCTTGGCGGCAACGGGTTGAGCGCCCGTGCAGGAGAAAATTTTCAAACCTATGTGGAGAACCTGAACATCAACTCAATCCCCATCAACAGCGATACGCTCACACAGGTGTTGGTGCGCGACCCATTGAACGGTCAGGTCAAGTACCGCAACGCATCTTCTTTTTCATCAATACCTATTTCACTCGGAAGTCCACCTTCATCTTCAAATGATATAGGAATGGTTGGGGAAGTACGCTGGACAACAAACTATATATATGTGTGCGTTGCTGCGAACACTTGGGTAAGGGCAGCATTGTCGAGTTGGTAAAAATTTTATTTGCAATCCATGAACGAGATCTTCACCTACACCAGCACCAACCGCAGGCGTGTTTCCGTTGGCTACCGATTGCCCGATGGAAAAACAATGCGACTCTATCGCAAAATAGACGGCAATGACCGTGACGCAATTCAGCAAGCCATTGATGACGTGAAGGCACAAGGTGTGAAAGAGGTCATAGTGGAAGCCTACCGCCCCAACGGTTCGGCAGAGGTCATCTGCAAAACGTTCACCATCCCAAACAATGGCACTGCACCGAACACAACATTGGGCAATGTTGTGCAGCCCAAGCTCTTTGATTCGGATGAGAGGGAAAACCTAACCCCTTCGTTTCGCACACAATCAAAAATTTCAAAACCAATGGAAAGACCGTTCGACAGTTGGAAAGATTACGCGCTCAAGACCGAGCAGGAAAAAACAAGCAAGCTCGAAAATGAAAACCGCAGGTTGCTGGCAGAGAACAAAACACTCGATACCAAAGTGCGCGAGTTCGAAAAGGAGATGATCAAGAAAGACCACGAGGTGGAGAAGCTCACACAATCGGTGGAAAATAAATCTGGCCTCAACGGTTTTGTGGAACGTGCAGCCGAAAGTCCCCAAGTGATGACACTGCTCGCGGGCATGGCCTCGCGCATGATGGGCATACCGATGGATCAGACGATGGGACAGCCACAGATCAATGGCTCGCCCGAACTCACCAACCCGCAGACGGAACAGTACCTCGTCAACATCCGAGCATGGCTCTACAAGCAGCCCGAAGATGTTCAGGAAATTTTTTATCAATTGGTGTACCATCTGACAAACTCATCCGATGTGAAAGCTGCCTCCATGCGGTTGATCAACGTGCTGAAAGGAAACCCGATGACGGGAACACACAACTGATTTTTCAATTAGTCAATTATCAATTAGCCGATGGAAGTAACGATCAACATAAAACCACAGAACGACAAGGAGAAAACGGACATCCAACAAGCCTTGCAAATACTTGCCAACAATGCCACGCGCGACAGCCTTGTCATCCTTGCGAACAAGAGTTGCAAAAAGGGCATGAACGAAAAATTGAAAATGTACCAGCACTTCCTATGACGTTCTCTTTGCCATATCAAAACGGTTCGCTTGGTGTTGCAGAAGTGCCAGTGATATTCGATGTCCACACCAACGACATTGCGCAGCCCAACTATTCACTGCGCCACAAAGGCGAAGTGAAATGGGAATGCAATGATTGGATGATCTTCCACAAGGGGCTTGTGAAATGGTTCAAAGAAGGAAGGTTCAAGAGCAGGATCAGGTATCCTGAAAAAGATGCCATCGCCAAAGCGAACGAAGTTTTTGTTGGCCATTGGGCGCGCGCGAGCTGGACATTATCTAAATGTGGGTACGGAAGTGAGTTCCATACCTACTTCGTCAGCGTTGGCCTCAGCTCGATATTCAACCGCCTTCAGGATTTTTCCGTGGCGGCTGGCGACAAGACTTCAAAGATTGTTGACTCAGCTTCGAACACGTTGGTCAATACCGTTGACAACACAGGAAAAATCATTGATGGTGCAACGGGGACGCTCAGCAACTTTACGAACCTTGCGAAGTATGCCGTGCCAGTCTTGGTCGGTGGTGTGATACTGTTCGTTGGTGCATACGCCTACAAAAACTTTATCAAGGGCGATTCGAGTATTTCAGTTCCAACTCCAGGAGGTGTGGTAAAAGTGTGATGGCAAACTACAGAGAGATCATACCGTTCCTCCTTCGTGCAGAAGGCGGCTTGAGCAAGGCCAAAACAGACAAGGCCAGTGTTGACCCTGTGCCTGACGGAAAAGGTTTCCACACCAACAAGGGCATCACGTGGTCAACGCTGAAGAAATTTCAACCGCGGCTCAATGTGAGCCAAGAGAAGCTCATCGCGATTTTCTATGCGATGCCTCAGCAGGTTTGGGAAATGGTCTTCAAGTTCGGCTATTGGGATGCGGTCAAAGGCGACCAGATCAAAAGCCAAGCGGTTGCCGACACGCTGGTCGATTGGGCTTGGGCATCGGGTTCTGTCACTGCCATCCGAAAGCTCCAACAGTTCATGCAACTGCCGATCAACGGGAGGATGGACACGTTGACACTGCAACGGCTCAACTCGGTTTCCAACGAAGCGGATTTTGTGAAAAGTTTTTCAGGTTTCAAAAAGCAATGGTATCTCTCTTTGCCCAACCAATCTGCCAACTACGAAGGGTGGGCAAAGCGGCTTGACCGATTGTACGAGTCGGTGAAAACAAAAGTGAAAGAGAACAGTACCAACATCGCCTTGGTGGCCACAGGTGTGATCGCCACAGGCATTTTGCTGTACGTGGTATTTGGAAATACGAAATCAAAAATGAAACAGGCCGCATAAAAATTATTCAATGGAAACAATCAACCCAGTACTTATCAACACGCTGTTGCAGCAATCACCGATCATCATCGTGATGGCCGTCATCGGCTACATCATGTGGTCGTACATCAAAGAAAAAAACAAGGTCATCAAAGACAAAGACGAGCAGATCATGCACAACCAAGATAAGCTCATGGAACTCTATGGCAAGGCAGTGGACAGCCAGACCAAGCTGACGCTGGCCATCGAGGAACTGAGGAAAGATGTGGAGCGGAACGCGAAGATCAGTTAAAAGTGAAAAGTGAAATGTTAAAGTGAAAGAAAAAATATGGAACTTAAAATAATAGCCGTTGCAATCATTATCATCTCAGTCCTCGGTGGGCTGGTGGTGATGGAAGAAAAGAAAATAGCGCAGCTCCACAAAGAACGAGAGCAGGCATTGGCGTTTGCCAATGCCGAAACATCGAACACGACATTTTACAAAAACAAACTTGGCCGCGAAACCGCCAAGACGGAGTTGCTCGATTTGACATTGCGCAACACGCGGGAACTCCGCGACAACGAACGCTTGGTTTATCTGGGTCAGTTCGCTGGCATTAACCAACGCCTGAACAACCTTGACGAGATGTCGCAGATCCATCTGAGGTTTTTCAGGAATTTCAAATTGCCATTGCGCGACACGGTGATGTTGAACATCGACAGCACGTTGCTGCCAGCGAAAGTTTTTTCGTACAAGGACAGCCTCAATATTGTTCAGGGGACAATACAGGGAAAAGAAATCCAGCCCCATATCGAAATCAAAGTACCGCTCCAAGGCGTGGTGTACTGGCAGCGGAAAAAAATACTCGGACTCCGCATCGGTCGCAAAAAGTGGTACTCCGACATTACCAGTGTCAACCCGTTTGTGAAGATCACCTCGCAGGAATTGATACGGGTGAACAAAAAATAATCACGGTGAACAAAGAAGGTTTTGTAAAAGCTGTTGAAGGATTGCTGCAATCCAAAGGGAGGCAGAACAAGCTCCTCCTTGAAAAGATGGCAAGGTCATTCGGTATCCATGATAAAAATCTTGTCAAGGAATTTTCCGAACTGGCCATCGTCCGCCAAGCGCGGATGCTTGCGCATCAGCACAACAAAACCATTGCTGAAAAGTATGCAGACATAGTCGAACTGTACAGGGCGCAGGTGAACCTTTCGCACCGCACGAGCCAGTCGATCATGCTGCAACAGTACAGCACCCCAGCGCCCATCGGTTACCTGATGGGAATTTTTTGCGGGGTAGATAAAGCTGGGGATTACTTTGAACCGAGTGCTGGGAACGGGCTGCTCACCATCGCGGGAGATCCACAGCATTTTTATGTGAATGAAATCGATGCGGTCAGAAGGGAAAACCTTAAAACGCAAAACTTCAAAAAAGTACACCACTTCGATGCGACCTCTCGGCTGGAAGGTTTTCGGTTTGATGCGGTGCTGACCAACCCTCCGTTCGGAAGGTTGCGCAATGACATTGAGATCGAAGGTTATGCGATCAAAGACCTCGACCACCTCATGGCCATCCGCGCACTCGACTCTTTGAATGACAGTGGCCGCGCGGCCATCATCATCGGCAACCACACGCAATGGGACGTACATGGTCGCATCGCGCAGGGAAAGAACAGGATTTTTTTCAACTACCTCCATAAGCATTACCATGTACTTGACACTATACAGATCGATGGCCACGCACTTTACAGCAGGCAGGGGACTTCGTTCAATGTACGTTTGATATTGATCGATGGCCGCAAGCCCACACCCGAAGGTGTTGCACCGCTGAAGACCGATCGTGATGTAGTGGTCAACACTTTCGAAGAATTATTCCACCGTGTCATGCGGTTTGCTGATCACCGTGAACAACCAATTTCTGAATCCCATAATTCGATGAAGCTAAAATTAAAGCTGAAAGCAAAAGCATTAAAAGCGAAGCTTCTCCTCTCCAATCAGAGGAATCATACCAATCAAAAAAATCATAGTTCAGACAATCAAATCAATCATAGTTCAGACCTAGGTATGCCCTACATCCCTGCCTCACAGGTCTGCAACAGCCTTGACGTGGATACGCCCGACAGCATGGGCTACGAAATACACCAAGCGTTGAAGAAGCTCAAAGTTGTTGTCGGAAATGTCGAAGTGTATGTACAAAAGAAATTGGGCTTTTCATCTCAGACAGAGCTGTGCAAGTCGCTGAGCGCGGAACAATCTGATGCTGTTGCCCTCGCCATATATAATATTGAGCAGCGAGGGCAAGCCTTGATAGTGGGCGACCAGACAGGCATCGGCAAAGGCCGCATCGCTGCGGCAATGGTACGCTATGGCAGACAACAAGGGATGCACCCCATTTTTATCACGGAAAAACCGAACTTGTTCAGCGACCTCTATCGCGACCTGAAGGCCATCGGGAGCGAATCGCTCAAACCGTACATCGTCAATGCACGCGACAGCAAAACGCACGTGAAGGATGAAGATGGCAATGTGGTCTACGAAGCGTTGGGCGCTGACGCACAAAAGAAAATCATCGACAGCGGAAACCTCCCAAAAGAATTTGACTATGTCATGCTAACCTATTCCCAGATTTCGGGTGGCGAAATCAACAAGCGCGGTGAGATTGTAGGCAAGTCACCAAAAGGTTCATGGGTACAGCACATCGCGAAAGGGAACATCATCGTCATGGACGAAGCGCACAACGCCAGTGGCGAGAGCAACACAGGAAAAATCTTGCAGGACATCATCCGCGAGACCAAAGGCGTTACCTTCCTTTCGGCCACTTTTGCCAAGCGTCCCGACAACATGCCCATCTATGCGATGAAGACGGCCATGAGCGAGGCCAACATGAGCAAGAATGCTTTGGTGGAAGGGATCGAACGCGGTGGTGTCGCATTGCAAGAAGTTTTATCTGCCCAGCTTGTACAGCACGGCCAGATGATACGCAGGGAACGCAGCTTCGAGGGCATCGAGGTGAACTACATCACGCTCGATGAAAAAGCAGCCGAACACAAGGCGATCAGCGACAACATCACACAGATCGTCCGCGACATCATCGCTTTCCAAAAAGATTTTATTGATATAGAAGTAGATTCCCTCGACAAGATTGCGGCCAAGACGAACACGGGGAGCAATATTGAAAAGAGGAAGGGAACAAAGGGCGCAGGCGTAGACAGTACCCCTTACTTCAGCAAAGTGTTCCAAGTTGTGAACCAAATGCTGTTTGCCATCAAAGCGGATGCCGTTGCCGAACGTGCGATCCAACGGTTGAAAGAAGGCAAGAAACCTGTCATCGCTTTTTCTTCCACAATGGGAAGTTTCATCGAAAGCCTCACCGATGTAGATGGGCAAAGCAAAAACGAAGACGGCACAAAGATCAATGCAGACTTCGCCACCGTGTTACAAAAAGGATTGGACGGTGTGCTGCGTTATACCGAGCGCGATGAAACGGGAAAAAGCGTGCATAAAAAATTCGAGATAACGGATTTGAGCGAGGAAGCCCAAACAGAATACAAAAAAATTGCTGCAAAAATCCGTTCGGTCAGTTCTGGCATCGTCATCAGTCCCATTGACCTTGTGAAGAAAAAACTTGTCGATGCAGGGTATCGCGTGGCCGAAGTCACAGGCCGCAAACTGGAAGTGGAACTGAAACTCGGCAAAGAAAAAAACATCGGACTCATCAAAACGCGCAAGCGCGAATTTGCCAACGATGCGTTCCGAAAATTCCAAAACAACGAAGTCGATGTCCTGATGATCAACCAGAGCGGAAGCACGGGTGCAAGCGCACATGCGCTGCCAACAAAGAATGTCCCAAGGGAACAGGTGAAGCAACGGGTGATGCTGTTGCTACAAGCGGAACTCGACATCAACACGGAAGTACAAAAACGCGGGCGCATCAACCGCACAGGTCAGATTTACAAACCCATCTACGACTATGTGTTCTCGGCCATCCCTGCGGAGAAACGGTTGATGATGATGTTGCAGAAGAAACTGAAAAGCCTCGATGCAAACACCACTTCCAACCAGAAGCAAAGTGAAGCTGTTCTTTCGGTGGACGATTTTCTCAACAAGATCGGTGACCGCGTGGTGACAACCTATTTGAAAGATAACCCAACGATAAACACGTTGTTGGACGACCCGCTTGGGTTGAGTGAATCCAGTGCAGACAATGGGAACAATACCGTGATGGAAGATGCAGCCCACCGAGTAAGTGGGCGCGTGGCTGTGCTTCCGACTGACACGCAGGAAAAATTCTATTCGGCCATCCTGAAAATGTACCGCGAGGAAGTGGAATACCTCAAGCAGATTGATGAATATGACCTCGAAGTTGATGTACTCGACCTGAAAGCGGCCACACTGGACAAGTCGATCAAGATTGTTGGGAAAGGCGGTCAAAGTGCCTTTGGTGACAACACCTACATCGAAAAATGCGAAGTGAATATTTTGAAAAAACCTTACTCGGTGAACGAACTGGAGAACCTTTATGTGCAATCGCTGGAAAATAAAACACCAACTCAAATAAAAGAAGCTCTCGTCAACAAGTTTGGCCTGACAACCCAATCCAACCTAAACGCATTGTTGAAGGAAATCAAAGACGATTACAAGCTACGCATCGAAAACATTGCCGATGAGAAAGGCTACAAGGCTTTGCACAGCGAAACAGAGCGCAAATCTTTTTTGGAAATACGAGGGCGAGAACTTGAAAAGGCACGTGAAGAAAAACTGACCAAGGAGATCGCAAAGTCGAACAACCGTTCACAGGCGATGCTCGACATTTTCAGTTTCTTTACCATCGGTCGCAAACTGTTTTACCCGCTCGACATGGAAAACGAAAGCAGTGCCAAAAGCCTTGCAGTTTGTTTAGGTGTCCGCGTTGACCCCAACAATGAAAAACCTTTTTTACCGTCGAACATGAAATTGCAGGTGGCCATCGCCTCGGGGAAAAAGCGCATCGACATACCGCTGTCGAAAATAAAAGACATCAACGCTATCATGGGCGTGAGTGCAAGTCTCCCACACATCAATTTTGAGCAACTGAAAGATGAGTGGCAATCGGCCATCAAGTCGGTGACAAAGGATCGTGGCGTTGCTTACATCGTCACGGGCAACCTGTTGCAGAGCTATGGCGATGATTCTTTCAACAAAGGTAGGCTCATCAGTTACACCACGCACGATGGACGGACGATGAAAGGCAGGCTCATGCCCGATGGATGGGAACCGAGCGAAACAAAGCAGGGCGAGAACTTGATCAAAGTCCCCATCATCAAAGCCCTCAAGATAATAGCGGGGCTTGTCGGTGGGAACAGCATCACCACCGAAGATGGTGCAACGCTGACAAAGACGTACGACAACAATTTCAAATTGATGGTGTCGGCAAGCCGAAGTGGTGGCGGTGATGTTTATCTCGACCAAGAATTGAACGCGCTCATGGACAACGGGCGTTTCGACAAAACGAGCAACTACATGGTCGCCACATTCCCATCAAAGAGATTGGAAAAGGTTGTGCAACTGTTTCAACAGAAGCATAATGCAAGCGTGAGCGTATTGCCTTACCAACTTGACATGATCATCAATGAAGTCGAAGCTGACAGGGGCTTTGAGCAGATCAGTGACAAGGTGAAGATGGAAGTCGCAGAGAAAATCGAAGAACGGAAGACAGAAATCGTAAAACTTGAACCTGAGCCGTCACCCTCTCCTTCGGAGAGGGACGGGGTGAGGTCGGCCAATGTGTTGCGCCTGCGCCTCGCATTGAAAGCCAAAGCACTGAAAGTAAAATTAAAAATGGCAGCATAATGACCACGTTATCAACTTACCAAAACCTTATTGAAAAGGTCGGCCTCTCGAAACTCGATGAAGCCAACAGGGACACCTACAACATCGTGAAGGAAGGCTCGGCCAACTTCACCGACGCCAACCTCTGGAATGAAATGCTCGCGGATGCGGACATATGTGATACCTACGAACTGCACGTCAAGGCTCTTGAAAGCATGGCTTCGTCTTCAGCCCCTCCGAAGGAAAAGAAACCAAAGGCAACACCCTCTCCGAAGAAGCAGGCAGCAAAGAAAATTCCAACGGAGAAAAAAACTGCACGTGCTGAGCAAAAAAAAGTAAGGCAAGCAAAAGCGAAGAAAGTAAAAAGCAAAAAAGCTGCTTCGGTGAAGAAAACAAAAGCTGCAAAACCTGAAATGAAATTTCCCGTCACTGTTAAACGGTTCAGCGTGGAGCTTCAGTTGATAAAACGTTTTGTCAACCTTGACGGGAAACAGAAGACAACGAGCGCGTTGGGTTCTTTCCACAAGTCGCTCGGAAAAACGCTCAAGAGTAATCCTGACCGCAAGCCTTTGTTAAGTGAGATGTCCAAAAGGTTGAAAGAGACATTGCGCAAAGCTGAGACAAACAACGTCACGCACATCAATGTCAGCCTTGAAAAACCCTTCAAGGAAAAATTGTTGAAAAGCATCAAGGGAGCAAAGCCAAAAGTGAAATTGGAATTTTTGGGCGAGCTGTCTTCAACGAAGGCAGGGTTCAAAAAAAAAGCCCGTACGTGTCGGTGCAAAGGGTAGAAGGTTTGCCTTTTAAATCATCAGCAAAGGTGGACGGCCTCTTTCAGAACATCGACCACATTGATGAACACATGAAAGATTCGTTTCGGTTGAATGGCGCGCTCAGTGTCTTCCTCGGTGACCTTGAACTTTACAAATTGGCTATGAGCATCGAGGGAGATCAAGGTGCTGGAAAGACACAGCTCGCATTCCAACTGGCCGATGGGTTTGCGGAAATCGGTTTTGATGTGGGCATGTTCCAACTGGAGATCGGGGCGAACAGCAACATCATCAAACGCAACCGCGACAGGTACATTATGCCATCCAATCGCGGTCGTGTCCACATTGCGGGCGAAGCCCCTGATGGTATCAAAACCGTGAGGAAGTATGCTGGGAAATTCAAGGTCATCATTGTTGACAGTTGGACAAAGTTGGATGTGGAAAGCAGTGAGTTTGACAACCTGCGGAATGATTTCCCCAACACTGTCTGGATTGTTCTGTTCCAGCGCACGTCAGCAAACAAGATCAGGGGCGGGACGAAACCTCTGTTCGATGCGGGCATCAACATCGAAGTAAAAAAGGTTGACGACACCTTTGTCAACAACTATGCGGTTGCTTCAAAGAACCGCTACGGTGAAACTGGAATACATTATAACATCAGCTTAAAGAAAATTATAGAATAACTATGTGCGGGGAAAATTCAAATCGGTTGGGCAAACCAAATTGTGGTTGCCCAACTTGTCGCAATAAAAGGCAGGTCAAAAAAGCTGTTCCAGCTTTTTTTCCTTCTGGGTACAGCAAGAAACAACAACTTCCACTCACTTTGCCCAAGGGGAGCGGGTATGCAAAGAAAATTTCTGCTAACGTTAAGGAGGAAGTCTTGACTCCAAAGGTTGAAGTGATTTCAACGAGGGAGGATAATTCGGGGATGGTCATGGCCGGGATTGGGTTTACTCTCTTGGTAAGTCTTGCATCCCTGCGTGGTTAGATTTTTGGGCTAAGTTTAAAAATTAACTCATTAATAAGGTAATGTCTATTAGGAATTTAGGATTACTTAATTTTGTTTTTGAAAAGTACAGGCAAGCGAAATTTTTAAAACAATAAAAATTTGCGAAAGTAAAATGGGCGTTTTCGAAAATTTCAGACTTCTTAAAGAAGATATGCAAAAGCAAGGTTGGGTAGTGGATGCTTTTTCTTTTAGCTATAAAATGATCGACTATGTGGTTTTGATAAAACTTTATTTAGAAAATGAAATCAAACCAGAGTATGCCTTATTAAAAACTGAATTTTTAAAAGGGGAGAATTTTGAAGTGAGTTTAGAGATGCCAGCCAATGTAAACGGCTTTATAGTTGAAGCTAAAACTCTGAGGCAATTCTTCGGCATTGAATATTCAAAAAATCTTGGAGATATTTTTCAACAGTTTAATAAATATTTTTCTGGCTTTATACCCAAACAGTTTAACTTGACAAAACCTGATTTTTTAATAAAACCTGTTTTGATTTCACTATCTAAAAATGATAGTGAAGATCCCGACAAAAAATACTGTTTTAAAGTAAGGCGAAATCCTAAAAATGAATTTAGAACTTTATTTAATGACAATAAAACTAGAATATTAAGGCCAAGCTTGTACTCCAAATTTGCGAACGAAAAAACTATTAGTTTTTGTTATTCAAAGGACGCTAGCGATCAAAAAACTGATCAACAAATAATATTTAATTTCAGCAAAAGAACTTGATAACAAATTTGCGCGAATCTTCTGTCACGGAAGCTTGTCCATAAATTCATCTTTAGCCATGACTGTAGGTTATCTGTTCGAGCTGCGCCTCTTTGACATCTTTTTTAAAAAAAGAATCAAATTTTTTCATGCTCTCGTCCTTATACTGTGCGGCTATCTTCGCATAGATCTCGGTAGTTGTAACACTGGTATGCCCCAGCCAATCGCGCACTGTTATAATATCTATGCCTGACATTATGCAGTTAATGGCGAAGGTATGCCTACTGCAATGATAGGTAATGTGCTTGTTGATCTTCACTTTATCCATACAGATTTCAAGCTCATCATTGACCCTGTTGTTTCCGACCTTCAGTTGTCTACTTAGGACTGGTAGGAGTAGCTCCTTAGCTTGGTCATTGAATGGCACTAAAATGGGTTTACCTGTTTTGGATGTCTTCAGTTGTATCCGACCGTCAACAATATTACTATCATTAAACTGAACCTTATCACCAAAACGTAGGCCAGTGAAACAACTGAACAAAAAATGGCGCAGTGTATTTTTTATTGCTTCCGATATTTCTTCGCCTTTGAGGAGTTCGTACAAACTCAACAATTCTTCCTTGGTCAACCAAGCCCGAACAGTTTCTTCGGTACTCAACTTAAAATTTTCAAAGGGGTTTCCTTTTGCCTTGCCCTTCAGAACAGCTATGCGATAAAATTTTTTGATACACGCAAAATCCTGATAGCAACCATTGACCTTCCTCTTTTTTACTGTTATGAGATAATGTTTAAGTGAGGTGAGAAATGTGTGGTTGATGGTGTTGAACGGGATTGCCGTCTTATACTTCTTGAGATTTTCAAGCCTGTTTTCATAACCTTTCCAAGTTTTGAAAGCAATAGTGCCTTTCAGTTCTCTCAATTCACTTAAAGCGAATGAAATAAAATCCTCGCTGTTATCATTTCGGTATTTTGCTTCGATTTTTTCAAATGTTGGTTCGTCACCACCATTGGTTATATCAATGATAATGTCATCAAGAACGGTCATCTGTCTTTTAAAATAAGCGTTGAGTTTGATGCTGTTGTCAGCTCCCCTGAGAACAGTCCCAGACTCGTTGTCAAAATGCTTTGCGTGCAGATACTTTTGTGTGCTTATATACTTTCGCTCTGTGCCTTTGGCAAGGACGTAATAAACGGGGGCAGTGCCATCCTTACGGGCTTTGCTTCGGTTTTGATAGAGGCGGATCGTTATCATGGGGTTACATTAGGGTTACATAAGTACCGTTGAATTGCCACAAAAAGCATTAAATGCCGCCACCAAGTAAAAACAAAAAACCCGATTTTGGAATAAAAATAGGGTTTTGTTGAGCCCCCTGTCGGAATCGAACCAACGACCTACTGATTACAAGTCAGTTGCTCTACCAGCTGAGCTAAGGAGGCTAAAACGAGGTGCAAAAATAATGGAAGATTATTGTATTGCAAGTTTTTAAGAAGCCCGCACCATTTGCAATTGCTTTTTCAGAAGAGCCAGTGCTTCATCGGCTTCTTTTATTTTCAGGCCAAACTCTTCTTTCATTTTCTCGGCATTTTTAGAACGGCCAAAAAACTCAAGGTTATTCCGCAATACCGATAGGTCGTTTTCGGCTTTGGCAATCTGTTTGCGCAGATGAAATTCCTTCTGGTGTATCTTTTTGTCGCCCTGATGGCCTTGTTTTATGCCGGCCAGTTGTACATCTAACGTTACTTCATCTTTTTCATTTTTAGACAAAGGCAAAGAGGCAATGGCTTTGTTTAACGATTCGGTGTATTTCTGTTTAATAAAATGTACAGCCTGTTTAGGCACAAAACCCAAATTCATAAATTGGGTTTGCAGTTCTTTAATCTGCTGGCTTGTGCCGGTGCCTTCCAGGGCTATTTTGTTAAGTTCGGTTATAATAGATTCTTTCTTGGCCAGATTTTCATAGTTCTCGCGCTCGGCTTGTGTCATCTGCGACCTGCGCTGCTCAAAAAAGAAATCGCAGGCAGTTTTAAATTGTTCAAAAATTTTCTCCCGTTGTTTTTCAGGCACAGCCCCTACATTTTTCCACTGTTGCTGCAGTAATTTTAACTCGGCCGATGCTTTATTCCAATCCTGGCTGTCTTTTAAAGCAATGGCTTTATTGAGCAACTCGGTTTTCAGTTGCAGGTTGGCCTGGCGTTCGGCATCCAGTTTTTTAAAAAATATGTTTTTGTTGTGAAAAAAAGTTTTAAAAGCGCTCCAAAATTTGCGGTTTATTTCGCGTGTATGAGTACGGGGCACACCTCCGATGGCCTCCCACCGCTTTTGTATTTCTAAAATTTCTTTGGTCTTTTGGTTCCAGTCTTTAATACGGTCGGTCGTAAACTCAGCAAAAACAGCTACCTCCATATTTACTTTTTCTTTCTCGGCCAGGTTCTTTTGAAGTTCTTTCAATACTTCGGCTACCAATGCATCGCGTTTTACATACAGGGCATCGGAGGCTGCTTTAAATTGTTGCCAAACCACTTCTTTTTCTTCTATGGGAACAGGGCCGATGTGGCGAAACTCATTGTGCAATTCATTCAATTCTTTTACGGCTAACCCAATATTTTCAACCGATAACAATTGATTGGCTTTGGCCGCTAATTCTTTTTTTAACTCCAGGTTTTTCTTGCGATCGAGTTCTTTCAGTTCAAAATAGATGCTGCGTTGGTCGTAATACCGATCAACCAGCGCATGGTAATTGGCCCACAAGGTTTTAACTTCATTTTGCGGTACCTGCCCAAGGGTGCGCCATTCTTTTTGAATGTCTTTAAATATTCGGAGAGAATGTTCGGTGTCTTCTCCATCGGCCAGTTCACGCAGTTTTTCCAGCAGCATTTTTTTGGCCTGCAGGTTGGTATTTTTTTGCTCCTCTATTTCACGAAAATAACGCTGCTTGTTTTCGCGTATCGATTTAACGTAAATATCAAAAGCACTATCCCACTCATCCCCTTTGTATTCAAAATCTTCTTCGATGCCTCCGTCCAGTTTAAAGCGGGCTAAGGCTTCAGCCCGCTCGTGGTTACGAATAGAATCGAACATCGGCTTTATTTCTCGAATAATTTCTTCAGCTTTTTTAAAATCATTGGCTCCGGCCACTTCTTTCAGAAGGTTAACAAAATCTTTCTTCCCAAAGGCTGAATAGTCAACCGGTTTTTGAAGTAAGCTGAGTTCGTCTTCCCCCATGGCCTTATCTTCCGGCCAATCGGTCGGGTGTAGTTCTCCCCCGTTCAGTTCATCCGTTTGGATGCCATCCAGAATCGCTGCCTGACCCAACAAGGCTCCATTTTCTTCCTTCAACTCGCTGCCGTTTTCCATGAGGTTATGCAAAATGTAAAAATACGCAGAATCATTTAATTTTTTTAGTTCAAAGTGGGGTCCACCGGGTAGTTAGAGTACATCGAAAACCGCCCGCCCATGGCTTTTAAGGTGGCTCGCCACATTAAATCAAATTCGGTTTCAAAAATCAATTCCTCTGATACCCGATCGCTCACTATCCATGAATTGGTTTTAATTTCTTCTTCCAGTTGTCCGTACGACCAGCCACTGTAGCCCAAGAAAAATTTAATATCGTCTTGGTTGGCTTGCCCGGTTTTTAGTTTATCAATGATGTCCTCAAAATCACCTCCCCAAAAGATACCATCGGCCACCTTTACCGCACCCGCCACATCGGGGTGGCGATGCAAATAATGAAGGGTGTCTTGCTGCACCGGCCCGCCTAAGCAGGCGCTGTTTTCTACATGACTTAAATCACTTACCAATGAGCCTACGGTGGACTCAGTCGGGCGATTTAGCACAAACCCAATGGTGCCATCGTCATTGTGTTCGCAAAGCAAAATAATGGTGCGATCAAAATTAGGATCGGCCAAATAGGGCTCCGAAATCAACAGTCGGCCGGCCTGAGGTTGTAGGTGATTGGTATAGTCAAAAAAATCCATCATAACATCGCTCCTCTTCTTAAATTACTATTCAATTTTACCTTTTAATTTTCCAAATCAAAGTTATTTTTGCATCACAGACAAGTACAATTGAAGCCAATTTCTGACATCCGAAAAGATTATTCCAAGTTTTCACTTGATCTGGCTTCGGTCGACCAAGACCCGATCGTTCAATTCCGCAAATGGTTTGACGAAGTGCTGGCAGCCGGCCTGCCCGAACCGAATGCGCTGACACTTTCTACGGTATCGGTCAATGGTATGCCTTCGGCCCGGATTGTGCTGCTGAAAGGGGTTGATGACGGCAAATTTGTTTTCTATACCAACTACCAAAGTCAAAAAGGGAAAGAATTAGAAGCCAACCCGGCCTGTGCCCTCACTTTTTTTTGGGCGGGATTAGAACGGCAAGTGCGTATTGAGGGAATAGCTGCCCGGGCGAGCCTTCAAACATCTGAAACCTATTTTCAAAGTCGCCCGCGCGAAAGCCAAATCGGTGCCTGGGCTTCGCCTCAAAGTTCGGTTATAGCCAGTCGTGAAATTCTGGAAGCGCGCGTGCATCAGCTTCAGGAAAAATTTGCCGGCCAAAATAAACTTCCCAAACCGAGCCAGTGGGGCGGGTTTGAAGTCGATCCTTTGCGTATTGAATTTTGGCAGGGCCGCCCCAACCGCCTGCACGACCGGATTGTATTTACCAAGGTTGACAGCCAATGGCAAATTCACCGGCTGGCGCCTTAGTTTATTTCAGATGAAATAAATTATCTATCCCCAAGTGGTGGTCAACCGTAAAACCTTCTCCGTATTTTGCCCCAATAGAATAGCCCAGTTCATGGCCACGTGCTTCAATTAATTTCATGAAGCCCGGGTTGGATATGAACGTTTCGGGTTCATGGCTCTGAGGGTTGTAGAACTGCGATTTAAAAGCCTGGAGCGCCTCCATTTTTTTATTCCAGAAATCAGATACATCTACAATAAAATCGGGCTTGATGTACTGGCTTTGTACGAAATGAAATACCTGCCGGGGGCGCCATTCATTCTGAGTTTCTCCCTCGTAGTCTGTTTTTACTTTAGATAAGCCTGAGAGGAAACAACACTCGCGCACCAACGCAGCTGCCTTGCCATGATCGGGGTGCCTGTCGCGCACGGCATTGGTTAAAACAATTTGAGGTTGGTAAGCACGGATTACAGAAATTATCTTCAACTTCTCTTCTTCCGAAAAACCAAAAAAACCATCGCGCAGTTTTAGGTTCTTCCGTACTGACAGCCCAATCAAACGGGCAGCCTCGGCCGCTTCTTTTTCCCGAATTTCTACCGTACCGCGTGTACCTAACTCGCCTTGTGTAAGATCTATAACCCCCGCTTTATATCCTAGCGAAATATGTTTAGCCAGCGTGCCCGCGCAACTAATCTCGGCATCATCGGGGTGGGCACACAGCGCAAGAATATCCAATTTCATCTTATCTATGCGTGAATGGGTTCGGCTTCTTTGGCCGCCAGAAATTTTTCGGCATCGAGCGCACTCATGCAACCTGTGCCGGCCGCGGTAACCGCCTGGCGATAAACACGGTCGGCCACATCTCCGGCTGCAAAAACACCTTCTACTCCGGTCTTGGTAGAGCCAGACGATACTTTAATGTAACCGGCTTCATCCATTTCTAATTGCCCTCTGAAAATAGCGGTGTTGGGTTGATGGCCAATAGCCAGAAAAAACCCTTGTACCGCTATCACTTTAGACGCCCCATTGGCATTTACCCGTATGCCGGTTACTCCCTGGTCATCGCCCAGAATTTCTTCGGTTTGTGTATTCCAATGAATCTGAATGTTCGGGGTATTTTTTACCCTCTCCTGCATAATTTTGGAAGCACGCATTTCGTTCCTGCGAACGATGAGATGCACCTGGGTGCAAAGTTTTGACAAGTAGGTGGCCTCTTCGGCTGCCGAATCGCCCGCGCCTACCACGGCTACTTCTTTTCCCCGGTAGAAGAACCCATCGCATACGGCACATGCCGAAACACCCCGGTTTAAAAAGGCTTGTTCGGAGGGCAACCCAAGGTATTTGGCAGAGGCTCCGGTGGCCACAATTACAGCCTCAGCTTCCAACAACTGCTTATCGTCAATGGTAATTTTTAATGGATACGATGAAAAATCTACGGCCGTAACCTGGGCATAATGAATTTGAGTACCAAACCGCTCTGCTTGTTTCTGTAGGTCAACCATCATTTGAGAGCCGTTTACACCCTCCGGATATCCCGGGAAATTCTCTACATCATTGGTTGTGGTTAGTTGGCCGCCCGGCTGCCCGCCCGTATATAAAACCGGCTTTAACCCGGCTCGTGCCGCATAGATGGCGGCTGTATAACCGGCCGGCCCTGAGCCAATAATTAAGATTTTTACTTTATCTGTATTTTTCATAACCGAATTTCTTATAGATAAAAAAGGTCTCGATGAAAGAGACCTTTAATTTTATGTTTATTGTTTTAACACCTTTATCCCAGGTAAGGTTTCAAGGCCTTGCTGCGGCTGGTGTGACGTAGCCTGCGAATGGCTTTTTCTTTAATTTGTCTTACCCGTTCGCGGGTTAAACTAAATTTTTCACCAATTTCTTCTAACGTCATGGCGTGTTCCCCATTCAACCCGAAGTAGAGGGTAATAACATCGGCTTCGCGTTGGGTAAGGGTTGAGAGCGCCCGTTGCACTTCTCTGCGCAGCGAATCGGTAATCAGGCCGGAGTCGGGTGTTTCTTCACTATCGTTTTCCAGTACATCCAACAAGCTATTTTCCTCTCCCTGCACAAAAGGTGCATCCATTGAAACATGACGACCGGAAATTTTCATGGTATCTACCACTTCGGCCGTTGTTACTTGCAGCACTTCGGCCAATTCTTCGGGTGATGGTTCGCGCTCGTACTTTTGTTCCAATTCAGAAAATGTTTTGGAAATTTTATTGAGTGACCCGACCCGATTTAACGGCAGACGCACAATACGCGATTGCTCGGCCAATGCTTGTAAAATAGATTGGCGAATCCACCAAACGGCATACGAGATAAATTTAAAACCGCGCGTTTCATCAAACCGTTGGGCGGCTTTGATTAACCCCAGGTTGCCTTCGTTGATTAAATCGCCTAATGATAATCCCTGATTTTGGTATTGTTTAGCTACCGAAACCACGAAGCGTAAATTGGCCTTAGTCAGTTTTTCTAAGGCAATTTGATCGCTCTCTTTAATGCGTTTGGCTAATTCTACCTCTTCGTCAGGTGTGAGCAAATCTACCTTGCCTATTTCCTGAAGGTATTTGTCCAGCGATTGGCTTTCGCGGTTAGTAATCTGTTTACTGATTTTTAGCTGTCTCATGTTGGTATTACCTTCGTTTAAACACGTGAAAATTAGAAATAAGTTCCGTAAATAATCAAGTAAAATCCAGACTAATTAAGAAACAGCAGCCCCCTCTTTAGCCGGAGGTTTGGGAATCAACACCTTTCTGGATAACCGGAACTTGCCAGTTTTCTTGTCCACCTCAATCAATTTCACCTTAATCTCCTCGCCTACCTCAAGCACTCCGTCCATTTTTTCAAGGCGTTCCCACTTTATTTCGGAAATGTGGAGTAAGCCGTCTTTGCCCGGCATAAACTCAACAAAAGCACCAAATGGCATGATCGATTTCACTTTTCCATCGTACACTTCGCCCACTTCGGGTATGGCCACAATGGCTTTTACCCGCTTCACGGCAGCATCCATCACATTTTGGTCGGTAGCAAAAATATTAACCAGCCCTTTATTGGCTACTTCTTCAATAACGATGGTGGCACCGGTTGTTTTTTGGATATCCTGCACCACTTTGCCGCCCGGTCCGATAACGGCCCCAATCATATCTTTATCAATTGTAATGGTAACGGCACGAGGCGCGTTAGGCTTAAAATCAGGTCTGGGTGCGCTCAAAGATTTTTTCATTTCATTCAAAATGAAATGCCTTCCGTCTTTTGCCTGGTTTAATGCTTCGGCCAGCACTTCGTAGGTCAGGCCATCTACTTTCAAATCCATTTGGCAGGCTGTAATCCCTTTTTCCGTACCGGTTACTTTAAAATCCATATCGCCCAAATGGTCTTCATCGCCCAGGATATCGGAAAGGATTGCATATTTTCCGGTAGAGCTGTCGGAAATCATGCCCATGGCAATTCCGGAAACCGGGGCCGATATTTGAATACCCGCATCCATTAAGGCCAAGGAACCTGCACAAACAGTAGCCATTGACGATGACCCGTTCGATTCTAAAATATCAGATACCACCCGGATGGTATAGGGGCTTTCCGTTAGGTTAGGAAGCACTTGCTTTAATGAGCGCATGGCTAAATTTCCATGGCCCACTTCGCGCCTGCCGGGGCCTCGGTTGGGTTTTACCTCACCGGTAGAAAATCCCGGGAAGTTGTAGTGTAAAATAAATTTGTTGGTTCCGGCAAACATGGCACCATCGATCAGCTGCTCGTCAAGTTTGGTACCCAAAGTGGCCGTAGTTAACGACTGTGTTTCGCCCCGCGTAAATATAGCTGAGCCATGAGCTGAAGGCAGGTAATCTACTTCGGTCCAGATCGGACGAATTTCGGTCGTTTTCCTTCCATCTAACCTTACCTTTTCATTCAGTACCAAATTACGGCATGCTTTCTTCTGAATCTCTTTGTAGTACTTTTTTACCAGGTCTTTATTGATCGTTGTTTCTTGCGGTAGAGCCGCCAGATAATCTTCAATAATTTTTCCAAAAAGTTCGGAGCGGTCGTGTTTACTTTTTAATTGTTTGGCCGCTACTTCATATACTTTGTTGTACAACTGATTATGAAGTTCTTCGCGCAGCGTTTCATCTTTTGTTTCGTGTTCGTACTTACGTTTTTCAACTTTACCAACTTCTTTGGTTAATTCGATCTGCAACTGGCATTGTGTTTTGATGGCCTCATGGGCGAGCTTTAATGCCTTTAACATATCCGCTTCCTGAATTTCTTTTGCTTCTCCTTCCACCATCAATATATTTTCTATAGAGGCAGCTACAATAAAATCAAGATCTGATTTTTCTTTTTGTTCTAAAGTAGGATTGATAATGAACTGGCCATCTACCCGAACCACCCGCACTTCCGAAATAGGTCCTTGAAAAGGAATATCTGATACCGAAAGAGCCGCTGAAGCGGCAAAAGCTGCTAATGAATCGGGCAGTGCCTTGGCATCGCCCGAGATCAGTTGAATATTAACTTGTGTTTCGGCATGGTAATCATCCGGAAACAACGGACGAATGGCACGATCTACCAGACGGCTGATCAAGACTTCATAATCGGAAAGTTTTCCTTCGCGTTTTAAAAAGCCACCGGGTATTTTTCCGGTGGAGGCAAATTTTTCTTGATAGTCAACAGAAAGCGGTAAAAAATCGGCTCCTTCCACGCCTTCTTTGTTTGAGACAACCGAGGCTAAAATCATGGTGTTATCCATGCGCAGCACTACGCTGCCATCGGCCTGGCGTGCTAGCTTCCCTGTTTCAATTGTTATTGGTCTGCCATCGGGCAAGTGGCACGTTTTAGAAATTACAGTAGGTTTCATAAAGATATGGTTGAGGCTGAATAGCCTGTTATTAAATGCGAAAAGGGAACCTAAAGAGGTTCCCTGATCGGATATCGTTTTTTTTATTTTCTTAGGTCTAACTCGGTCAGCATAGCACGGTAGCGGCTAATGTCATTATGCTGAAGGTAATTTAGTAGTTTTTTACGCTTCCCCACTAGTTTCAACAATCCCTGCTGGGTAGCAAAGTCTTTTTTGTTTTTTTGTAAGTGGCTGGTTAAGTGGTTGATTCGGTGCGTGAACAGAGCAATCTGCGATTCGGGAGAACCCGTATCTGTCTTCTTCTTGGCAAAGCTATGTTTGCTGAACAACTCTTGTTTTACGGCTGAGGTTAAATACATCTGCTTTTGTTTTTAGCTTTTTTCTTCGTTTTAATCGCGCAAAAGTAGAATAAAAAGGTTAAACCACCAAAACTCATGGTATTTCCTTCGATACATTGAAATAACAACATCGGTAGATGGAAATCACTATTGAAAATTGACTTGAAAAAGCGGTCGGCAGATTCATTCATTCCACCGAAGAATGGAAAAAACTCTGCATACGACAATGAAGAATGGAAATAAATCTCAAGGAAATGCTTAAATTAGGCTAGAAATCAACTCCGACGTTTTTATGCCAGTAAGGAAGATTGGGATGAGTTCGCGGTCGGTGACCGGTGACTTTTCAAGTGTAAAGACAAAACGGCGACACCGATCCGAGTCAACACTCGAATTTGATTTTTTCTATTACCCGGAATTCGATCCGCTGGTAAAAACATTCGATGAGCAGCCACTGACCATCCCCTTCATCAATGAGAAAGGCAGGAAATCAAAATATACTCCAGATGTCAAAGTAACTTATACAAACAAAGGCGCCATTGAAACGGGTGCCAAATTCTCCTTGGTTGAAATCAAATACCTAAACGAGTTAGAGGAGTTCAAAAAAGAATCTGCACTTAAGATTAAAGCCGCGGAAAACTATTGCAAAGCAAAAGGAGGAAAATTCGAGATAATCGACGAGAGTGTCATTCGCACCACTCGCTTGAAAAGCTATCATTTTCTTCATCGATATTTAGATCCAAGTGAAGTGCCAAAGCTAAAAATTGATTTCATGCGGATTTCACGTGAGCTCAAGGTTTTCACTGCACAAAACTGGGTAGATCGAATCGAAGGTTCCGATCTTGTAAAAGGCCAGGCACTCTGGAACCTCTGGCATTTGGTCGCTTCACGTCAATTGATAGCGAACTTCGACAATCCCGTGAATATGATATCGGAAATAAGAGCCTCAGAAAATTAATGGCTGCAATAAAACCCGGCGAGAAGTTTTTGTTTCAAGGTTCACCTGTAAGAATCGTGCGCTTGATCGACTTGTATAAAGTCCAAGTCGCCGGCAGCAACAAAAAGCCATTTGAAGTCGATTGGAGAGAACTAGTTCAAATTCCTGAGGACTCTGCTACAAAGAATCCAAACGAAATTTTCGCGCTGTCTGAGAAAGATCTTGCGCTAGCAAACAAACGCTATAATATCATTCGACCGATAGTAGCGTCGCCGGGAGACGGAGCAATTGTCAAGAAGGCTTCCCAAGATCACAAAGTCCCTGTCACAACTCTATATCGATGGGTTGACTTATTTCGAACGAGCGATGGAGCAATCGAGTCCCTCGCAGAAGGTAGAGGCAAATCACTCGACGGAAGAAAATTAATCGAGGATGCCTTGGAGAAAATAATCGCTGACGCGATTGAAGAAAAATATTTGACTCCCAACCGAAAAAGCATCACGAAAGTTATTGAGGAAGTTGCTGTGCAGTGTAGAAAGAGAAAACTTAAGCCACCACATAACAACACAATTCGGAGTCGAATCCATGATATTGACCAACGAGATGTGATTGGTAGGAGAAAGGGCAAGAACAAGGCCAAAGACGCTTTTGGTGATCGACCAGGGGAATTTCCAGATCCGGTGCACGCTTTGCAGGTAGTTCAAATTGACCACACGCCGATAGACTTAATCCTCGTTGATCCGGTGCACAATCTTCCACTCAAAGGCCGTCCGGTTTTAACAACGGCACTAGACGTAGTTACGAGAATGATAGTCGGATACTATCTTTCTTTTCTTAAGCCAGGTTTTATCAGCGCAGGATTGTGTCTCTCACATGCAATTCTAAACAAGGACAAAACCCTGGAGCGACTCAAGTTGGAAGGTGGTTGGCCGTGCTGGGGAAAAATGGCGATCCTGTACATGGACAATGCGAAAGAGTTCCGAGGGTTTTCAATGGCAAAAGCATGTGACAAGTTTCGGATACACACTGAATGGAGGCCGCGAAAAAATCCAAGGTTTGCGGGGCACATTGAGTCCTTCCAGAAAACGCTCAATGCTGAGCTCCATAATCTCCCTGGGTCAACATTCCATAATGTTAAACAAAGGGACAATTACGATTCTGAGAAAATGGCCGCCTTGACTTTCGATGAGCTCGAAAGATATATTGTCAATTTTATAGTCCACAATTATCATGTTAGGGTACATTCTCAGTTAAAGCGTCCGCCTATCGCAGTTTGGGAAGAACAAATCACAGGAAACGGCTCCACGATCCCAGCCATTGGATATCAAGCCATCCCCGATGAAGCGGATGTAAAGATCAGCTTCCTTCCTTGGTTCACTCGAACTATCCAAAGCGATGGCGTTTCGCACGAAACCATCTCCTACTACTCGAACACATTTAAACCATTCATAAAACGAACAGAACGCGGGCGGGGAAAGAAGTTGAAGGAGTACGAATTCAGACACGACCCACGCGACGTCAGCCACATCTACTTTTTTCATCCCACAAAAAAAGAATTTGAGAAAATCGACCTTGCCCGACTTCAATATCGTCACTTAAAACCGAGCATTTGGGAATACAAGGCCACGGCCAGGGCGCTGAGAGCTAAAGGGCTGAAAGAAGTAGATCAGGATCGAATTTTTCGTGCCATCGCTTTGGCCAACGAGATAGAAGAGAAAGCAGTTGCGAGAAAAGATCTCATAAAGCGTGATCAGAAAAAAGCGAAAAAACAAGATTCTGAAAATCCAGTCACGGTTGTAAAGCCTAAAGTCGATGACGACGATCCTTTCGCAGGGATTAACCTTGATGAAATAAAACCTTACTAAGTATGGACTATCCACATTTAGACAAGGTCACCAGTGGTATGATGGAGAAGTCCGATAAGGAACGCATCCACTATATCAACGGGTCCACGTTCATACCCGTTGAAGAGGCGCTTGAAATTTTAGAAAGGTTTACCGAGTTGGTCGACCATCCGAAAATACCTCGGATGCCAAACTACCTCTTAGTCGGAGAAACAAATAATGGCAAGACGTCAATACTCCTGGAATTTGAAAGTCGGTATCCTGTTATCAATCAGCCGCCGAACGGGCCGACCTTAAAAGTATTGTACATGCAAGCACCGTCCAAGGCAGATGAGAGCAGGTTATACTCTGCGATATTGGAACGATTAAATGTTGCCCATAATGGCAGCGACATCGCCTCCAATAAGCTCAAACAAGTCAAGCTTCACATCAATTCACTAGGGCTGAAAATTCTGCTAATCGACGAGCTCCACAATATTGCTCCGGCCACTGCCAATCGACAAAGAGAATTCCTGACCACGCTTAAAGTCCTCTGTAATGAGCTGATGATTTCCGTGATTGCGGCGGGAACGTCAGAAGTAGAGCGAGTGATTACATACGATCCGCAGCTTGCCAACAGGTTTGAACCAATTCGACTGGCTTCCTGGAAAAACAAACAAAAAGAATTCATCTCCTTTATAAAGGCCTACGAAATGCGCCTTCCATTAAAGCAGGCGTCGAATCTAGGAACCACGCGCGAAATTGCTGGCAAGATTTGGAAATTGGGTGAAGGACTGATTGGGGAGTACGTCACGGTTTTAAAGAAAGCGTCGGTACTGGCTATCAAATCGGGCGAGGAGAAGATAACTCTCGACATTCTAAACAAGATTAAGTTCCAGCCACCGTCAACTCGATCAGACAATGGCGTACCAACTGACGATCCTGCCTAGGATAACTTGACCGAAGGAAGGCGAACTGTTTTCGAGTTGGCTTTTCCGGTTGACAACGCACAATCTCACAAAGGCGCACACATTTTGTCGCTTTCATCTTCCTAGGCAAAACATTTGGAATCGTGACATCGACAGACTAATTCCCGATGTGATGATTCAACGGCTTTCACTCCTTACTGAAATACCTTACGAAACAATTTACGAGCTCACTCTTCGCAGCTACGAGAAAACCATATTTGAACAATCCAATACCACTAACAAACAAAAATGGGTACTGCCACTCGGTATCTATCATCGAACCTGGACAAACAATGGTCTCCAATTTTGCCCAGTGTGTTTGAGCAAGGACGAAGAGCCTTACTTTAGAAAATCGTGGCGGCTCGGGCTTTCAGTAGCATGTACAAAATGCAATACACTACTTCATGATTGTTGCCCGAATTGCAATTCGCCCGTTACCTTCTTTCGCTCAGACGTAGGATTTAAATATACGGTCTCTGCAAATACAATTGCTACCTGTTGGCAATGCGGTTTCGACATCCGAAACAGCTTCCGATATCCCACGGTAATTGGGACAATCGGCTATCAAACCAAAATCAACACTATAATAAAGACCAAGCATTGGCAGGATAGGTGCCCATCTAACGAATACTTTGATGCGCTCTATCAGATATTGAAGTTCCTACGAAGCACATCACCCTGGTATCGCCATTTTGTTGAACTGATTATGTCCTATGAAAACTTAAGAATTCGTAGCCTTCCCACGAAACATGAATTCGAAAAGTTCAACACTATCGAACGTGAAATTTCTCTTCGCATCGCTTGTTGGATTTTAGAAGAGTGGCCGCACCGATTTATTAATCTATGCAAAGAATCAAAACTGACCACTTCCATTGTTTTGAAGGACACTCAGTCCTTGCCTCCCTGGTTTATTACTGTAGCGAATGATCACCTTCACCTGCCATCTGCTTCAGAAAAAAGCATCATGAGGATGCAAGCAAAAAAACAAAAACATTAGGGGTTGGGGTTAAGCCAAATTCGCTTTTGTTTTGAATTGCCATCTGAGATGAAAAAAGTCACATGGCAAAGCATTCAAATTTTAAACCGTTGATGGGCTCTTACTGGACGGAAGTACTCAGCGATGACAAACTCATTCTTAACGAACTCAAAAGGTTGAAGATTCAGCACCATTTGACGCGAGCGAAAACTGACCTAACAATGTATGGTAAGAATAAGAGGCTGGTTCTTCGTCACATTACAGGCCAGGCAATCCTGGTGTGGGAAAAGCAGCGAGTCAAAACAAGGGTGTATGGACTACGATGTGTCCTCTTTGTAAACAACTCATCGGTGAACTCAGTGGAGCTACTTGGGGAAGCCATGAAATTGGCACGACTGTGCTGGATTGAATATTCCTTCCTTGTGAACATCGAGTCCAGGCTGTTTCCGAAAGACGCGGAGAAAATATTTAAACAATGCGGCTGGAAACTCACTGCATCAGCTGGCACGGTCGTGACACTCACTAGTAACTTCGGTCTGATGGCGACACGAGATGAAGACATGAAGCAAAATTTTGGAAAAACCAGCCGGTGAAAATCTAGGCTCTAAGTTTAAGGCTCAAGGCGCTTGCTTCAGTTTAGCAAAGTCTAATTATAGAAGAAACTCCTATGTTCTAACCTGCTAAGGGGACAAATCACGATATTTGGTGCAATGGCTCAAAAGGCTCGAGTCTTCATCATCACTGACCTATTTGCCCAATGCTTCCACACGTTAAATGGCTAGTTAACAGTGGTACTCCCTTAAAAACCCTCGATGGAAAGACTGTTGCTATTTTAAAATTCAATCCCAAAGAACAGCAAAGTGTTTTTTCTGATTGGGCCAAACATTTCAGAGAACATTATTGCAAAGACTCTGAGATTGATGCTCTTCGAAACGGAACTGGGCTTTCCCGAGCTAACTATTTAAAGGAAATTAAATTTCCTGACGGTGATTCCGCGCCGGGTCCCAGCATCCGATCGGGAGATTTCGGGAGATTCTTGTCGCAGACTACCTCGAATACATTATGGGCTATATCGTTCCGAGGACCAGGTACGAATTTAAGTCGATAAGAAATGAAAGTTCCAAAGGAGTCGACGTAATCGGATTTAAGTTTAGGAATAGCAACCGAAATGAATCGCCTAACGATCGACTATGCACGTTTGAAGTTAAGTGTGCCTTGTCAGGTAATTCAACCACCACTCTAAGCCGAGCAATTAACGATTCAAAAAAAGACTTTAGGATAAGGAAGGCTGAATCTCTAAATGCGATGAAGCAAAGACTAATGCAGCGAAATGATGTAGCAATGGCTCAAGTCGTGAATCGTTTTTCAAAATGAGCGAGACCACCCTTATATTGAAACATCCGGTGCTGCAGCCGTACATTCTAATGCTTCTTGGTCTAACGACGTCGTGACAAAAATATCCGCAGATGGTCACCCTAATAAAAGACGTCTTCTCCTAATTGCGATAAAGGGAAATGATTTGATGGCTCTGGTCAACAAACTTTATGAATTAGCAAGCAATGAAGCCTGAGCGTGACTCCATAAGAACCTTAGCGATCACGAGATCGAAGGCCAAAATGTTTGAATATCATATTCCATAGGAGCATCATATCGAGCCTTCGGAAGACCTAACTGTACCTCTGGATTTAGCTATTGGGATTCTTGGTGACTTCACCGCAAATTACTCGGTGAATGCTGAAACAAATGATCTTTTGTTTAGTGCGAAATACTTTGACAACCTTCTGTCCTCTAGAAAAGAAAATGATCACCAAAGATATCTTTGCATTCTTAGTGCAGCTGCTTACTATCTATGCGGTTTTCCGGGGAGCTCTTACGTCATTTTACGAGGTATCCAGTCCGGTGACCTTGATTGCAACAATTTAGATACTTTAATAACAGCTCTAATCACCAAGCGGCCAAATGGCGAGTTGCAAGATCTGGGCGCAAATCCATTTGGAGATAAAATTCGTGGATACACTGAAGTACTACGCAACTTTATCTCGACTGGAAACTCGAGGGAGTCTTTGTTATCTACGCTTAGCGATTTGCGAAGGGATGTTTATGGGTACGGGAATGATCGTGAACTATTATTTGTCGACGTGCTTAAAGCACTTAATGAAAAGTATGTGAACGATTCTGTATGGACGGCTCTACCAACCTTTTCGCAACTAGACGTAACGCTGTGGGATCATGTACCCTTCTGGCAGAGACTAGTCACCGATCAAGAGGTCATCACTTTCTGTCGCATCGGCGTAGGATGAATTCTACTACCCCGTTAAATGAACGGCTGTCAACTCGATGCTGAATACACAAAAACTCGAAACCTTTCATCGCAGACAAAAATCTCCAACGCCCAAGCACACTATTCCGTTTGGTATACACAATTTGTTTGAGAATAGCTTTGAGTTGAGTATCATCCAGCATGGACTTGGCGTGAAAAATTACTCCGAGCGAAGCGACCAATCTCTCGACTTCCTTTTTTTCATTCTCCACCTTGTATTTTGGCTCTACATCCATGATATAGAAAACGCGTCCATCTACAATCAGTTCATTGATGTACACGCGCCGATGATGTGTGTGGCGATGCTCGCGAATATTCTTAAAACAGAAGTTGATGCAATGCCGCGTCCATTCTATATTTTTTTGTTGTTTGAGCTCAGCTGTTAGTTCCTTTACTGGGAAAGCGGAGTATTTATCAATCCCTTCAACAACAGGACACCGTATGGTCGACGATACCTGGTGGAGTCGACCTATCAAGGACTGTTCAGTCAGTTGCGTCAAATTTTCGATAATCTGGAAAGCGGTTGTGGGTGGTGCAGGTTTAGGTTTGGTGGGTCCGATGCCCAGCAGCCCAAGTTGGAGAACCAGGGCAGAACCTCTTTTATTTGGATCTGTCGACAAGCCGGCGGCGAACCCGAACCGTCGCAGTGTCTCTTCTAGCTCGGCTCTCTTAGCAGGATCGATAAAATCTTTCTCATTAATCATGGCGCCTTGAGAAAGGTTGTCTACCTGATCCCGGTCATATACGAATTCTTTAGCACCAGCATTCCAATACGGTTTTTCTCCACCTATAATATTGTGCCCTCCTTTGTCTAAGATGGTTTTGGAGCGCCTTTTGCCTCCCGGCCCTTTTAGCGCAACGCCAAGCCACTTATCTTCGCTGTCACCCTGATCTCCATTTCCACCACCAATGCTTTTAAAGTAAGTCTTACCGTTGAACTTCTTTCCTACCACCGCCAGGTCGAACGGAGCCTTAGCTGTGCATTTTGATATGGAGAGCACCAGGAAAAAATTTTCTCGCAGATTGTTCGTTTCAACACCATAGACAGAAAGTGTCACTGGTCCCTGTACCGGGAAGTCAGTATCAATGTAACTCTCTTGTACATTTCCTCTCAGGATGCCAGTGTGAATATCCAGACACTTTGATCGGAAATAATCATCAAACGCCAGTCTTGCAATTTTGAACTCGTCTTTGAAGCTCATCTTTCGCTGCAGCTCAACGCGAACAAGAACCTGGCCGCTTGGTGACACTTCGCGGACCAGCGTCCGCGGATTGTATAGATCATTTCCGTTAATAAATCGATGGCTGATCTTGCCCTCCATAACAGCCTTGACCATATAGGTCTTTCCATAATAATAGTAGTCGGCGATGACGTCGCAGGGAAAAAGTACATTTAAGCCTGAACCTGTGAGCAGGCGAGTTTCTACTTTGTCAACCGAACTAATTAGGTCATGGCGCTCCCAACCGGGAAATGTGGGTGCATACAGAATCCGAAAAGGTCTTTTCAATAAGGCACTAGGGTTATCAATTGTTATTGTGCGTTTGATAAGGTACTCATGCGGGAACATAATTATCTTCTGATTTTGAACGATGGTCCCCGGGCTCAACACGCGCACGCTTCCGAGATCAATTTTACAAAAAGCGAGTTCTCGAAAATCTCTCAGGTTCCAAATAGTCGATGGATCGTCCCTCTCCGAATAACGTTTGAGTACGATCTCCTGCTCATAGGAACCCGTTTGTGCATTAATGATTTTGCCCCAGGCAACGACAATCCATTTGCCCGAACCGTCTGGTAGGGCTGCAAAGACATAATCCTTTATCTCATCCTTCATAGCGGATTAATTTTTTTGAAATGCAGAAAAAATTGTGACGTGCTTTTGTCGCACGACTAGATAGTGCCAGTCGACCTTCGCCGATAGCGACTAAAAAAAATTATAGCTAATGACCCGACCGTTAGTGATATGAAAATGACTTTTACATTTCACGGTTCGGCGAACGGACGGGCGAATCGAAACGAGTCCAAAAAAATTGACATCAAACCTCCAGTATGGGTGCGTATCATTAAGGAGGTTGAGATAGACGGTGTCCCCACACCCGCACGGACATTTGAAGATCAGCGTGTCCGGCTCCGGACCTTCGCTGACAATATAGACCAGGCCTTTTTTCACACGCTGAGGAAACTCGTTTACGTTGCGCGCATAGTAGCGCGGGGCAAACAAAAATTTCCCCAGCTTGCGAAATGTTTCACCTGTGCGTTTCTTCAACCGCGCCATCACTGTAGTTCAGGCATTCGTAAGAACGGCCGGCATAACCCGCGGCCTGCCCACCGGATAGCGTCCGCGTCCTGTTCAAATTTGTGCTCAGCTGTATTTTCCATGCAACTGCCACAGCAATCAATCATCACGCGCGCATATTCGCTGGCTGGATCATCCTTGAAAGGATGCACACGGTTTAAAAACTCAGTAACGCCCACGCTTGCGATAATCATGTTAATGCTGATCACAGCTGGACGATCAACTTCAACCCCTTCGATGTATTTCTGTTTGACGAGCTCCTGGTAACGTTCCGGATCCACGCGCCGCAAACTCTCCGCCGACAACCTTTCGTGTGTGTACACGCGTCTGGTGAGCAGGTTTGATTTCGCTGGTTGCACGTAGTGTACCGAACCGACAACCGTCTTGACTGAGCCACCTTCGCCGGCGATCAATCTCACTCCCAAATCAAAGTAAGGAATGAGATAAAAGTTTGTCAGCCGTGAAAGCAGGTTGCGGCCATCGACGCTGTCCATGCATCCGAAAATCAGATCGCATCCGATCAGATCCTCCAACGCTTTCCTTGATTCAAACAGGCTTTTGGGATACACGGTGATTACCGTACCTAAGTCGATTGCCTCCATGGCCGCCGCCAAAACATCCACCTTGTCTTTTCCAACATCAGTCTTTCTGCTGTTGAGAATTCGATTCAGGTTTTTTAATTCAATGGGGTCTGGATCAACGAGGACCAACTCACCAACCCCGAGGCGTACTAATTGCTCGATAACGGGGCTTCCGGTTCCTGAGCAACCAACAACACCGATGCGAAGTTTTTTCAGCTGCCGGTAGGTGCCCTCACCGAACGCCTGGATCGTTCGCAGCGCAAATTCATCGCCTGCTGCATGCGAACTTTCTTCACCCGAGTGGTTCCACATCTTGACCAAGCTACCCGCTACCGATATCCGATCGATGGGCATGCACTGCATATCACGGGAGAAGACTCTTCCGAAAATCTTTCCGTCTGGCAACATGATCAGCGAGGCATTGACGGAATCCGTTTCACTCCAAGAGAACGCAGCGGAGAAAAACGCTGCGTCCGACTGATCATCAATTTCTGAAAACTCTGAATAGCCACCCGGGTGACTGTGAATCTTGACGATGGCGAAATTGTCTTTCTCCACTCGTTCAAAAAATGGGACCACACGCGTTGTTTTCCATTTGATGAAATTTCTATCCCGCTCGCATTCCGCATGGGGAATAAGCATCAACTCGTGTCCCAAAAGGATTGACCGCCCGGCATCTTCATGCCTGCCACAAAGAATCACGGCAACCGCTTCTTTGCCGTCTCCGGGAAGTAAGTGTTTGCGCAGATCTTCGTAGTGTCTTTCAAGGAGTCTAAGCTGGAACTGTTGCATGGGACGGGCGCTTTATGAACTCGTTCAGTAACCATTGCTCAGCCAGTGGGTAATGCGTGCTTAAGTTGTCGATGCCCGGACGCCACGCGTTCTCCGCTGTACGGTGGCGCGACCATTGCTGGAAATCTTTCTCATCGATCTTCACTGGGGAAAGATTCGGGATAGCTTGATTGTCCGTGCGCGAGAGCGCAGGGTGAAAATATACCATGTCCAGTTGCGAGGTGGGGTAGCCAGGAAGCATATTGATTGCCATCAGTGCTGCATCAACATTGTAGCCTTTCATGACTGGAAATCCGTGAATCAAAATCCACTGCGACTTATTGTCTCCGTTTACAGTCTCCCAAACCATGCCAAGGCTCTCGAGAAATTCTTCATCTTCTTCGAGGAGTGCAAAGTCCCTGCGAGGGGACTTTGCATTACTCTCACCATCCGTTTGATCATTGGGCAGCGTCTTGAATTTCTCAACGGCGTCCTTTGTGAAATGAACGGTCTGGTCTAACTCGACCGTATGCCACTTGCCGTGGATACGTTCGCGAAGGATAAATTTCTCCGGCGGCACCTTGCCGGCATTCGTGAGTATCTCACGCCCGGTGAGATGCTCTTTGTCTGTGATGTACTCGACACCATCCACCTTATAGCGGTATTTTCTTCCCTTTGGCGGCAGGATTCCGTTTAACGCGGCCCACTCGATGTCGATAATCAGGTCTTCAATTGTAAAGCTCATTGTGTGAAATTTTTTTTGGTTAAAAAATCCTTCAACTTTTTTCGGGTCATCGGAAGGTTGACGCCCAGGCCAAAAAAATTGCACACCAGCAAAATGTTTCTTACGTTTATGCAACGAAGGCAAGCCCATGAGGTGATAAGCCTCATAAAGTGGTCAGACTTTACTTCCTTCAAGAGCCAATCGGCAGGCCAATGCTGATTGGTTTTTTTTATTTATCGGCTACATCGTTTTCAAAGGTTTATTCGTTCGGTTCGTATTCGTATCTCAATTACCTGGGAGGAGACTTCAAATTTTGGCGCGATAATCCGGGCCACGTACACGCCCTTCCTTTTCTGAATTTCTTCGTCGTTGTCGATGCCGAAATTCTCTGCCATTTTTTCAAGTTTTTTTAGTTCCGGCCGGAGTTTATCGATCTCAGCGGAGAGAAACTCCACCGGTACCAGAAGCCTTCCTGCAAACTCGTCCGCGTGGCGCTCGCACCACTCGAGTTCGTCAGGGTCGATGTTCTGTAAAAGCGCCATCCATTCTTCCGGCGTCTCGAACTTCGCCTTCAGGTAATAATCCTTATGTAATTCATAATGCCCGATCTCGTGGGCAAGCGTAAACCGATGCCGGGTGTAAAACCTGTCATCCATGTAGGTGTCGTTGTCAACAAAAATTGTTGTTCTGTCCTTTGATAGCATTCCCTCCATGTCCAGGGAGGACTTTAGATTTTTTAGGGGCCGCACTTCCAACTGGTACCCAAATTCGACTATGTGGTCAATGTCAACAGGGATACTGTTATTCTTCGTGTACGCTTTTCGTACTTGATCGGCCTTCTGACGGATAGTCTCGAATCGGTAAATCGGAAATGTTCCCATGGGTTTATTAGCTGTTTTTAATTACTTCAAATAATTTCTCCAGTTCGGCCTCCGTAGGCTTTTCCCCTCTCACTGTCCGAAAAAAAATCGGAAGCTTCTCGATCACCTTGTCGTCCCTGAATTCCTTCGGAAACGCCGCCACGATCGCCAAGTCACGAAGCGTGTCCTTATCGCTTGGGCTTAGTTTTAAAATGTCCGCTATCCTGTCCAACATTTCGTTGCTTCTCGGTGCCTCGCCGAGTCCACGCTCAATTTTGCTCCAGTTCGATGGATCCACCGACGCCAGCGCGCAGAACTTTCGGAGCGTCAGTTCTGCCGCCTGGCGTTTTTCTTTAATGAAGTCTTCAAATCGCATACAATAGGTTTTTTGGTTTTGTTGATTTATTTAACTGTCGTGGTGTAAATATACCACACCCGTGGTAAAATTTCACCACGCTGGGTCAAATATTATGTAACTAATTGTAAATCACACGTAAAAATACAATGCGGACCGCCCAGCAAGCCCTTTTTTGGGGTTGGGGTCAGATCCTTTGGCCTTTTTTGCAAGGTCGCCATCTATCAAAAAAGTCGCCCAACGCCCTAAAAAACAGCGATCCGCATGAGAGAATATCAAAAACAGTGTGGTATTTTTGTGCCACACCTAGGCCTAGGCCCTAGCCGCTCTATCAACACCGACAGCCGGTCGGTAACAAATTGACCCATTGGTAATTAGTATAACAACACGCATATAATATGAAGCATTTCAATCAATTTGTACTGGAAAAGAGACTGGAGAGGGAATTGTCCCTCAGGCAGTTCTGCAAACTGGCAGCACTGGACGCCTCGAACTGGAGCAAAGTTGAGCGCGGCTTGGTGAGGCAAGGCCAGAGCACGGAAATACTTGACCGCATTTCCAAAGTACTCGATCTAGATCAAACAGATCGTGAAACCCTGAAGGACCTGGCGATGATTGATTCCATCCCCGTCGGGCTGCTTCCCGAAGCAAAAATCGTAGCGTCATTGCCAATCTTCTTTCGAACCGTTCGCGGAGAAAAGCCTACCGAAGATGAGTTAAAACAATTGTTTCAGACAATTCAAAAAGCAAACCAAGAAGGCTAGCTAACTGCAGCTGGTGGTACCCTCTTTTCAGCAAACAACCTTTGCCAGGTGTTGCGAAATGGCAGAGGAAGTCCGGGCGAAGTACTCGGTCTCAAAAATTATTCCGGTCGACATCGAAGATATCATTGAGATTCGTCTCGAGCTCGCTGTTATTCCCTGGCCCAATTTGCGGAACGCCCATGACATCTACGGGTTTCTGTCCAACGACCGGACCAGCATATATGTTGACAGCGGCATGATCAAGGATCCGAAATTTGAAGCAGCTTTGCGTTTCACCATGGCCCATGAACTCGGGCACTATTTTCTACACAGGGAATTTTACGAGGCGCATCCTATCACCAGCGCTAATGACTGGAAAGCTTTACTTGCGCAGATCGATGGTGCCAATTTAGTTGCCTATGAAGATCAGGCCGACGAATTCGCAGGCCGACTACTTATCCCACTCCAGGATCTTCAGTCAGAGTTAGTATTAATTGCACCTTTTCTTGGCGACGTGAAACGAGCGCATGAATTCCAGTTTAACACCGATAACTACCAGCAACTACTCCTCAATGTTGCCGCAGACAGACTTGCTCCAAAATTCAACGTCCCCTTTGAAGTAATGGTGATGCGAATGAAAAGAGAAGGGATTCGCTTCTAAGAATCGAACTTAGTCATCGCGCTGTGGCTATGGAATTTTCGGCACGAACGACTTGAATTTAGCTAGCGCAGCAATACACTCTGCGTGGCTTTGATCCGCTTGCGCCTTCAGAGTGGCGTCGTTGGGCGAAAGATTCGAAAGCATCTTATCAGTGGCGAAGACATTAAGTTTATTGATTACATCATTCCACACCGCGTCGTATTCTTTCTCAATCGCAATTATCTTCTTCAGCGAATCCAAGACTATTTTTTGGTCGTATAGCGTACTGTCAAGGTAGGTCGCAAGTTCTTTGGGGTTGCCAGATAAATCTATGACTCTTTGAGCAAAAGTATCGCGATCGTGGTCAAAGGAAGTGCGGAATTTTTCACGCCTACCCTGGTTACAGAGTACATTAACCGACTTAATTATTTTGTCAAATAATTTGTGGGCCTCAGATTTTTGAGATTCAATTGACATGAGTTTTCTTGAAAAATATCAAGCGCAAATAAAATTCTGCTAGTAAAATGCGAATTAGTCCCAGGCTCTTATGCTGGCGGGCTACTGTGTCTCTGAGCTGCGATGTCATTTATCAATGATATTTAGACTCCTACCGAGTATCCGACTTACATCGAAGTAAATCAGACCATTAATCATTTATGATTGTTGACTCAAAATTTTCTGCCAGAAAATTTTTTTAGTAAGACCTGCTAAAATTCAGCTGGATGAGTTTGTTTGGCTATTATGAACAAAAGTGCATCAGGCCTTCCACCAAGTCCGCGACCAAAATGGTTGATGTGCATGAACCTAAAACTATTCTGATTCAGGCAGTTTCGCATACTGCACAAAGCGTACTTTCTTAACATAGTTTGTATCACTAAGCTTAACGTTTCCATAATCCAAATACACGATTCTACCCTTTGACAGTGAGATAGTCTTGGATTCAGCTTGATCGTCAACAATTATCTCAATTCTCAATTTAGATGAAAAATCAAAACGGGTATTCGGTGATTCAATTTTTCCAAGCACTTGAACAATCAATGATCCGTTATCAAATTTTACATATGAATTCTGATCTTTCCGAAGTATTGAATCAGGCTCATTAAACGGAAATTTCAGGTTTTTCAATCTCCTATTTGAAAAAATAGTCTTGTCATTCAATCTAAGCGTAACCCTTTCGCCATCATACCCTGCAAAATAAATAAGAAAGGACTTCCTTGTATTAAGTATTAGTTGACGATTAGGGCCATTATAGGAAGCTACAGGTTTGCACGATTGAATAATAATTGAGACCACCACATACAATACGACAAAAATAAGTTTCGAACTCATGATTTACTTCATTGGATTTGTTTGATACGGAATAACAAGATTTCTAATGAGGAGTTCATAGATCTGCCAAGCTTCAATTTTATATCCAGCCACCGGCATACCGTTTGAATCCCGTGCTCTCATTTGATGCATTAAGTTTCCGAAATAATCATCATTGCTAAATTTCAAGCCAGGTCTTCCGGTTACATATTCATCCTCTATATGTCCAAGTCCCAAAGCGTGCCCAAACTCATGTGCAGCAGTCCTTGCTATTTCATTGCCTGATGCATTAATATAAGCATAGCTTAACCCTGGCTTAGAAAAGCCTACGGCATTGTTTTCAAGGCCTTGGACAATTTTAGTAACATCATCCACTAAAATAAACGAAAAGTGATCCCCGTCGCAGCCAAAAATTGAAGCATTTGTAGACACAGTTGCATTCGTTTTCCACTCCAAGGAACTTGACTTTCCTGAGAAAG
The DNA here is from genome assembly GCA_018267135.1 of Bacteroidota bacterium. GTDB lineage: Bacteria > Bacteroidota > Bacteroidia > Cytophagales > Cyclobacteriaceae > ELB16-189. The sequence goes on along the minus strand of JAFDZA010000007.1, from coordinate 88,152 downwards.
AGGATTCGATTTGGGACTCAATTTTCGCTGCCAATTTGTTCATTTGAGTATCCGTCAAATTTTTTGAACTTTGGTTAACCAGGAGGCCATCTACATTTATCGTCACTAAATCTACCCCACCAGACCCGGCGCCTGGTTCAATCGTAATATTAACCCCTGCACCGCTAGTTAATGCACTAAAAATTGAACCTGCAATTGCACCATTAAAAGAGTATCCTATAACCTCCCCCTTCTCATTCTGAACTTCAGTTACCGAGCTTTCTTCGGCTTCACTATTGTTATTTTCGCTACCAGCTTGTGTATAGTCACCGAACATATCTCCATCAATATTATCTTGGTTGCCGTTTCCGCCCATCCAGCCGGCGAAAGGATGGTCAGGATCGGGTGCAGCGCAGGGACCGCCACCAGGCCCATCCATGACCTGTTTGGGATTGTAATTATAGGTCCACCAGTCGCCTGGCCAGGCGCCGCTAGCATCATTAAGCGAAATCGGATTATTAAATGAATAATTATACGGGGTATGAGCGGCTGCCGAAGTAGCCATCGGATCCACCTGATTCATCCGTCCCAAGATGGGGTCGTAGTTTCTGAAATCCAGATCGTAGAGCGAAGACGTGGTGTTGAGTTCCGTGCCTCCGTTTGCCAAAAAATTATTTGCCACCGTTCCTGTTTTCGTCCAGGAGTTCGTGGTTTGGTACCCGAAAGGATAGTATTCGTTGGCTTGTAGTATGGAGGAAGGCGTGTAGCTCATCATTACTTCATCGAAGTACACGTCCGTTAAATAAGGGTGCTCATTGCTGATATAAAGATACGCATAGCCTGCCTCTTTAATCGTATAACTCCGGCTGAACAATGTTCCGGAGGAAGGTGCCGCACTGTAGGCAACGTCAATGAGATTGTAGTTCTTGTCAAATACTATGATCGTCACAAACACCTTCATCGCGTCGCTTTTGCTCTCGTCGCCGTAGCTGCCAATCTCCCAGCTCCCAAATGAGTTTACGCCAGCAGCAGGCGTTCCCGTCTCTCCGGGTGCTGGTGCTGATAGGTTGAAGGCCGTTAACAGTGAACTGACAAAGCTGGTATAGCTTGATGCGGTACCGGAGGGTGTATTGTATTTGGCCTTTGCCTGAATGGCGACCACATCGCCTGGGAACACTTGATAGCTTTTCGCAATACCGACCTGGCCTGCATATCCGCCATTCAGGTAATAGGCGCTGTTGCCCGCCGTAGCGTTCGGATTCGTTGGCGTAAGGGTATTAATTTTCGCCGTTTGATAATTGGAAAAATTCCCTGCCTCGGTCGTCTGGTTGGCAGTTTCAAATCCGGCCGTGACGCTCTGCGTGGTCTGCGTGGCGCTGGTAAATAAAACCCTTGTATTTCCCAGGTGGTCGGCAATGGCGTATTGGTACTCAAATCCTCCGGACGAGTTTTTCACAACACGTCCCTCGGGCGAAGAGAAAAATGAAAGGGCACCAGACAAATACACAAAACCTTTTACATAGTCGGAGGAAGTGGTGGTGCCGCTTACCGTGGTGCTCACATTTAGTTTAGTTCCGTCGGCCGCATAGGTATAGCTCATCGAAGTTCCGTTGGTAAAGGTCACGGTCTGTGGTTTGCCAATCAAGTTGTAGGCGATCGCGGAGATGCCTTTGTTCTGGTCCTGGGTAAGGCTACCCAGAGTATCGTAGGAATATTCCTTGGCGAGGTGCACGCCATCGAGGAATCCACCGGCGGCCGTGGCGGCATCTTCCACCTTGGTAAGGCGGTTGCCGCTGCCGTTCGCATACGTATACGTCAACGCATCGACGGCTTGCGCAGTGGAGGTAACGGTGAAGCCACTTGTCGTATTTAACCCCCGCAGATTTTGGTTTCGTGAAAGCGAAAGAATATTTCCATTATGGTCATAGGTCATCGTTTCATTGAGCGTTCCGCTTTCCTTACCCCATGAAGACCCATCATAGGCTTTAAAGGAGGATGAAGTGAGTTTGTCACTAGCGTCGTAGGCAAATACGTAGCCACGCTGGTCGGTGGCGCCGGAAGCCACGCCTCCATTTTTCCATTTGACGGCAGAAATGTTTCCGTTGTAGGAGGGCGTATTATTCAGTGAGGAGTTTTCCTGTTTGTTGTAAAACAGTTCCATACCGAAATAGTCATTGGTGTCGTTATTGGTCACACCACCATCGCTCGTCAGCTGCGCATTGTTGATGGAAGAAAGCCAGCCACGGATGTTGTAACGAAGGTCTACGTTCTGCAAATAGTTGCTGCCGCCCGTATTGTGAAGCTGCTTAGTAACTACCTGCCCGAGCTCGTTATACTGGTAGGCTGCCACTACCTGAGGTGTGCCTCCGTTGATTTGATGAGTGATATTCAGTGTGCGGCCTATGTTGTCATAGGCAGGCGTTTGCAGAATAGTGTATTGGTTGCTGCCACCGGCATTATGATAGGTTTTTGTCTGGAGCACCTTCCCCTCGAAATCATAAACAACGGTTGTCAGATTATCCACCGTCAGCGACAAGTGGTTGTTGGTGCGGCTTTGTATGACTCGCCCAAATCGGTCGTAGTAGGTATAGGTGTATAGATAGTTCGAGCTTCCAAGGATAAGCTTCTTGCTGCCGGTCGACATTCCAAAACTGTTTCCCGGGCTGCCTTCACCGGTCAGTCCCTGACTTGTATAGCCATAGTCGTCTGTGCCGTTGTAGTCAAAGTCATACGTGTCGTAGTACGCCACCGAATAAATCTGCAAGGCTGAGCCGTCGGCATTGGTAGTGGGAAAACTCTGGTTAGTGTAGCCGTGCAGAGTAGTGCCACGGTCTTCATACCAGGGCGTCGACATGTCCGAGTATAAAGCACTCACCACGCCTTGCACTGCCGACAAGCTGGTTTGGATGTTGTTGGTATAAATGCCCGTCATCATCGTCCGCCCTCTTACGTCATATTTTAGAAACGCCCACTGGTTGTTGGTGCGGAGCCGCGCATCTTGAGTAAGCACCACTCGGCCCAAGGGATCATACACATAGTAAGCCGCAGCGGTGCCTGGTGCTTGGCTCTGCACCAAACGGTTGCGTACGTCATAAGTGTAAACAAAGCACCATGCGTTGGCTAAACCTGTGCTCCAAGAGCTCCCCGCATTGAGCATGGAGGACACTTTCGGTGGTATCTGCATCGCCAGATTTCCCCGGCCATCATATACATAATAAGTCTCCAGCCAAGTAGTGGTATCGGGCATGCCACTAGTCTTAACTCGTTTGAGTACAGTACGCCCAAGTTTGTCGGCGTAAGTCATCACCGGGTGGCCGTTTTCGTCGGTTACTTTGCTTACTGCCAAAGAGCCCGTCGCATAGTAGCCGCTCGGCCCAGAGGTAGTCCACATCCGTACCGGGAACCCAGAATTGTAGCAATAAAAAAACGGTCGCAAGGTGTGGGCTCCTAAGGTTCCGCCAGTGCCAGTTTGCCAGTCTGTATCGGGCGCTCCTGACTCCAGCACGCGCCCAATTGGGCTGCTTTCGTAAACGGTTCGCGAGAGTGGCGCTGTACTGGTGGCGATCTTGGTTCCCGTCTTCTGATAAAACTTATACTGCTTGCTGTTCTGGTAAGTGCCATTGAATATGGCGGTCGTCCTCCGTGTTCCAGTCATGATCGAGTCAACGTAAGGCAAATAAGAAGGAGGCTGGAGCGAATCATAGCCATAAGGTTGAATCACGTCGTGCATAAGCGGGCTCTGGCCAATCCCCACAGTTTGAACTGGTCGCGAAAGCATGTCCAGGTATTGTATGCTCTGTGCATACCCAGTGGATGGCAATGTGTAAATATCCGTCGAGGTGCTCACACCGGCTTGACGAATAGTTGTAGTGACTACAGAGTTGACAGTGTTATCGGGTTGAAGACCTACACCATAAACATTGAATGCAGCGGACGTGGCTGCTGGCGACGTGGTAGACGAGGTCACGACAACCGTATAGGATGCCGGTTCGCTTGCTGAGTAATTGGAGGAAATGGCGCCGGTGATTAGTGTGCCTGAGCGATACCATTGATAACTATTATAGGACGCTCCGTTATTTAAGTTGGTTGTCAAGGTCACTGAATTTCCCATGGCTAAATAGTTGAGCGATGAGGAAATTACAGGCACTTGGGAGATAATCACAGGCAACACTGGTGAATAATTCACACAGGTTCCGTTAGTTACCTGAACGCGATACTTCGTCGTTGATAATATGGTAATTCCGCCAGTGTTACCGGTATAAGTGGCGACCGTATTAGACCCCGTGGCGCAAGTCCACGTAAACCCGTCCGGCGATTGTTGCCACAAAAGTGTTGCCGACGATGGATAGCCGCCGAGGGTATAGTTGGCCGTAGTAGAAGTATATGCCTCCACGAGTGCAGGTGCAATGGAACCAGTGGTCGTCGGGACATCGGTGATCGTCCCGTAGGTAGGTGAGCCGGCCGGGCTACAGACACCATCTTGTACCGTGGCATAAAACTGATAAGACCGGTTGACACTTCCATTGTTGGCCAGCGACAACTGGTTCGTCGATGAACCTGCCCCTCCAAAACTCGTCCACGAACTCCACCCGCTGCCATCATTGTATTGATAGTACCAGGCAACGATAGAACCCGTGTAACCGGTAAGTTTTAAATTGACCGAACTGGTGCCACAAAACGAAGTGCCATTGGTGGACGAAACCGTGCCTCCAACCGAGGTTGCGTTGACCGTTACGGTGACGATGTTGGAGGCCATATTTTGGGAAGAGCTGCACGACCAGACTGCCAGCCGCTGATAATCCGTTGTCTGATAGAGCGGCCCCGGTGAATAGGTATTTGATGTTGCGCCAGTGATATTGGACCACGCGCCGGAATTCACGCGGCTCTGCCATTGATAGGTGTAACTGGGACTTGCTGTGGGCGTCGATACCTCCTGCAGTGTCGTCGGGGTTGCACCATAACAAATTGTCTGGGCTCCCGATATACTTCCTGCGGAGCTAACTCCGGTGTAGACAGTGATGGTTTTTGTGGCGGAGATGATTGTCGAACAATCATTGGAGACTAACCTGAAGTCTGTGCTTGCCGTAATCGTAGTGCTCGGTGTAGCATAAGCGCTCTGGTTACTGGCAAAGGTTGTCCACGTATTCTGACCTGACGGACTACTTTGCCAATTGAAACTATTTCCTGACGTACCTGGAGCGGATAGCGTAAATGAAGTAGATGGACAGACGGTCGAGGATCCGGTTATAGTACCGGTAGTCACCACATTTACATTTAGCGTCGAGGTCTGAGATAGAAACCAGTTTCCATTTTGATCCTGTTCGTACTCGTTAATTGTTATGACACAATTCGCGGTGAACTTGAGTACCATACTCGTGGTCGTCCAAACGCCACCGTTACGGCTCACCACCGTTGGGCTACCGGTAAAACTCCACGATGACCGAATCCCGTCACCACCTGTATAAGTGTACGATGTACTTGGGCAGACAACCGTTGGTCCGGTAATCTGTGCAAACGAAGCCCTGCTAAAAGGAACCAGCAAGAAACACAGTATTAAAAGTTTGTTCATTTTGTTTAAGTCAAAGGATGCACAAATCATATCTTACTGGCCTCCGCCACGGTTTACACAACTGAAGGCTTGATAAACTATTTGGTCTAATGGCGTGTTGCTGCCATTGGTCTGATTGACGCAAGTGGAAGTGATATGGCAATAAACATATGTCCCAGTACTGGTCGCGGCGTTAAAAGAAACTGATTGTGTTGTTCCTAATGGATAAGTTGGCCCTGTATACAATATGCTTCCGCTGCCGCTGAAAGTCGGGGCGGAATAACTGTAGTACCAATTATAGGTAACATTATTACTTTGGTAGCAGGCCCCAGCGCCAAATGCGATTGAAAGAGTGATTGTAGGATAACTGTCGCAATAATTCGGCCCGTTCGGTAGGCCACTGACACTGATGCTTGCATTCAGTTGGGGAACAGGATTCACTGTCATGTCCGTAGAGCTGCTGCCATAGGTAGCCGAGGCAACCAGTGTAATCGTGTACGTCTTGTTTAGCAAAAATGCGTAAGTGAAGGTTGAAGTAGTGGCTGTCTGAAGAATACCGTCCACATACCAGGCATAGGTAACGCCGGAACCGCAACTTGGATTGGCGGTATAGGTAACAGAGGCTCCCATGTTGGGTGTGTTAGGCCCGGTAAACGTGCTGACAGGAAGTACCCCGTTCGATGCCAGGTAATGGTAGTCTTTGATTTGAACAATATCCTTATCGGTATTCTGTAAATACCTCACGCGGCCCAAGGCATCGTAGGCAACAAACGCGCTTGTTCCGCGGCTGTCTAGATCGGCAGTCTTTCCGTTAAGCGGATCGTAAGTGTGCGCTACGACAGAGGCCGACTGTGGATAGAATGCAAAGTTGTCTACCATGATCGCTGATGAAGCCATGGCCTGGAAGCTAAAAGACGTTCCCTGCAAAATGGATCCTAGATCAACAGTGGCCTCGATGTACTGCCAGGTGCCGGCTGTCTTTCCGGCGGCCGGGTACTGTGCCGTGCTCGATGTAGCCGTTCCGTTAATATATATCGTAAGCGTTGCCGAAGCCGTCGCCTTGGCCCAGCACGAAAACCGGTAGTATCGCCCGAGCCCCTTGCTGATCGCGTTTTCAAAAACATAGTTGCCACTGGCCAGGGAAGTAGAATACTGGCCGGACCAACTGTCTGAGTTGACAGTGGCTCCATTGGTGCCACCGAGGACAGTAATATTACCCGGCTCAAAATCACAGAATGCAATCTGGTCATACCGAGCATTGCTTATATCCAAAGCAACAGCTGAATTGTTGTACCCGTATATGGCAGATTTTATCGCTCTGGTTTGATCGCGTAATATCGTCGAATGCCCGACGCCGTCGTAAGCGTCAACGTAGCCAGTTGGGTAGTAATTCGATGAGTAAGAAAATGAATTACCAGTAGTGACTGTTGATGCCGTAAATCCGGTCGGGTCGCCGAGCGTCAGAACCTGAGAAGGCATAACCAATCTTGTCGATGAGTTTTGAGGAGTAAATGAAGCAAACAACGTCAATGAGCCTGAGACGACACTTGAACCCTGGTAGCCCACCGATTCGACCAGTGTACCGTGACGATTGGCTGCCACCAGTCGGTTGATGGCTTTCGAGGCTGAGTCGACGCCGTTTGTAGGGTAGTCCTTGGCGTATTTGTAAGTTGTGGCCATTGTCGAGTTATCGCTGTTGGTTGTAGACACCTGCGAAAGCATCTGGTTGCCATTGTAAGTGTAGAAAGTTCTTTTCTCGACATATTGTGAAGTTGTATCCTGGGAGCCTTGGTCATACGTTCGCACAGCCACAGTTGCCGAAACCTTGGTCACACTTGACAACAAGGTATAGGTGCTGTACTGTACCATGGCTGCCAAAGGCTCGACCCGGACGGCAGAGACGGGCACCTTGGGCAAAGTAGTTCGCTGATAGGTGTAAATACTTCTTCGCACCACTTTACCGGCTCGGTTGTAATCGGTAACGTAGGTGGGAAGCCCACGCTCAAAATCATAGTTGGTATTAGGTGCATATGGATACGTGTAGTACCCCGATTGCAAATCGCCCAGTGACCCGCACGAGGAACGGGCCGTTTTCGAAAAGGATGCATTGAAATCCGACACCGAGGTAGTTTGATAGATCCCCGCGTTGTTGTATTGATAAACCGTCTTGCCTCGACCTGTTGTTGAAACTTCAACTCGCGAATAGTAAATGATTTCCTCAGGGGCCAGGTTGACCGGCACGCGGATGGCGTTTCCTATGATACTGAACGTAACAAACATCGGCCGGTAAGTCCACTGCCCGCTTGATGTGGGTGAACTTCCAGATGTGATATATTTATACGTAGTTGTCATATCGGAACCGGGATCATTAGCACTCGTTTTGATGCTGGCCACTCGTGCACCACCGCCAAGTACTGTAGTACTTGTCACAACATCCAGGTAGTCAGCCGCTCCATAGGTATAAGTACTGGTACCTCCACTTGGAAGTGTAACCGTTTTCAGGGAGCCATAACAAACCTTGGCCGGATTCACCGTTCGCCCGCCACTGCCACCGCCCATCGCTGAGTAGCCGGAGGTTGATGCAAATCTGTACCGTTCGCCATTAGCCACACTATTGTTATAATAAATATCGGGGGTTCCAGAAGTGGCCGTCGAATCGTAGTACCCGAATAAATCTTGTCCGAGAAAGGAGTTGAAAGGCATGGACGTGGTGTCTTTTGTAAAATTCAAGCCGTAGTAGGTGAACTGATAACCCGGAAAAGCATTGCAATTGAGTCCTTCCATCACGCTGGATAGAAATGATCGCTTTACCCGCTTACTAGAGGCGACTCGTTTGGATCCCCAAACATTATGGTACTTCAGATCAAATTTTTTAGTGAGGAGTCCGTAGGTCAAATCCGACACGGTGACCGAGGTAACTAGTCCACCAGTCCATCCAATGGTGGCTACATTATTACTGCCCGTAACAGTTTGAAGGAATTTTGTGGACACCGAATAATTATCCTGATACAAAGAATCTATTTTATTGGAACTTGGATCGATTACCATCAGGTAGACCGGATTGGATGTTGTGGATTGATTACCATAGGTGAACGTTACCTTACCTCCTGAGGGAGAGGTTACCTGGGTGAGATACCATGAACTGTAGTACGTAGCACCACTTTGATAGAGTCCGTATAACCTGCTATAATAATTGGTACTTGTCAATCCAGAAAAATTAGTCATGACCCTACGAGACGTCTTGTCGCCAGTCTGGAAAGTGTAAGAATACCCCTGGTTATTGGTTATAACTATCTGGCTAATCAGGCTGTCACTACTTTCTCGAGTAACCTGAATCTTTATATCTTGATAAGGTACGGTTTGCACTACCTTATTGTTGGAGAACACAAACTGTCCGCCCAGGCCCGGTGCATAGAATGAATAAATGTCTGGTTCGGTGTCCTGATTGATCATGCCATTCAACGTGTTGTAGTCAGGTACTTCAGTGTAACAGGAGGCATAGTTTCCCGGGACAAATGCGCCCGCTTGTGAGGCGACGCTGCCATGGAGCCACCCGTTGCGAGTGTCACCACTAATTCCCGTCATGGCTCCCACTAGGTCATCGGGCAGTCCCCGCACTTCGCGCGTCACTGCACCTCCGGCAACCAATGCCCATCCCATCCCAGCACTTTGCTGACTGTCATTCACCTTAACTCCATGACCGTAATAGGCCAAAGAAACTGGTACAGACACATCGCCTGATCCTATTGTCCACAGCGGTATACTGCCGGTGGCACTACCTGTCAGCGGGTCAGCAGAAAATGTTTGAGCTAAGGCAGGCGCCGAGAAAAAAACCGTCAAGCTGATCATCAGCAAAGCCTTCCGGCCAGAGAATAGTTTACTCATAGGTAATTTGAATGGATTCAACATCCGAACAAGGTCAATTTATAACCATGCAAGCATAGTAATTTTCGCTTCTAAACAATCCACATTTATATAAGTAACAGAAATTTAAGCTAAGAGAAGTCTCATTTCTCAAACCTATTCAATCCCGTCCGCGAAAAACAACAGGAAATTTCCTGTATTTTAAGAGTGGCAAATTTATTTATCGACTCTACCCGCATAAAGTCAACTTCGTTAATCCCATATTTGTGAATTCTTTCCTGTGAAATACTCGCTTTCCCTATTGCTGGTTATTTTCTTGCTCTCGCTGCACGGCAATGCCCAAGATTCGCTCGCGCAGAAGAATGTTTCCAAACAGAATATCTCCAAAGCCGACAGCACCCTCAAAGCTTCCAACACCCAAGTCAATGCCGTCGAAAAAAAATTTAACCACAAAACCGACAGCCTCCAGAAAGCCTATCATGCACCGCTCAACCTATTGCATTCAAAGATTGCCAGGCTCAACCATAAAAAGGACAGTCTGACGAGATTAAAACTCCCAACTTCGTCGGTTTCCAAAGAGATCAAACAGCTCGAAAAGGAGCAGACCAAAAAACTCCGCGAGATGAATGCGAAAATCTCCGAGGTAAAGAAAAAAGCAGTCTCCGAACTTAACTCTCTTCACCTTCCGCCGCAGGCGCAACAGGAAATCACAGCACTCACCAAAACCATCAACGGGTTTTCGGTGCCCAAGAATTTTTTCAATTCACCACTCAACCTGAATGCACCCTCATCGCTGGGTGCTAATCTCCCCAACGCGTCCATACCTGGCACCAACCTGCCCAATGTCAATTCATCTATTCCGGGTATGCAGCAGGTAAACAAAATCGAGGGGCAGGTGTCGCAAGATATTTCTGTGGGCCAGAAGGTAGCTTCAGGTGATGAAAAGTCCATCGAGCAAACTGCACAGAAAATCGCCACGCAAAACAGCGAAGTGAATTCATTAGTCAAAGAAGGCACCCAAGCCACCGCGCTGGAAAAACAAGCGCAAAACATGAACTCGGTAAAAGGCCTTGAGCAGATGGCCGCCAAACAAACTCCGGCCGTGAATCATTTTTTGGGCAAAGAAAAAGAACTGCAGTCGGCGATGGGCGAAGTATCGAAGCTCAAGCAAAAATATTCCAACGTCTCCTCACTCTCGCAGCTTCCCAAACGGCCGCCCAATCCGTTGAAAAATAAACCGTGGCACGAACGCACCGTGCCTGGTCTGAACTACTTCGTGCAAAGCCGTCACTACACGCTCGTCGACCTGAATCCCTACATCGGCTGGCGATTCGATCCGCACCTCACCGTTTCGCTTGGCTGGAATGAGCGCATTGGCATCAGCAAGGGATCGCTAGGCACACATCGGTACGATCGCGTTTTTGGTTTTCGATCTACGGCTACCTACCAATGGCAGCACGGCATCATTTTCCAGGCGAGCCCGGAAGTGATGTGGGCCTACGTGCCTGTAGACGGTAACGTGGATACAAAAACACAGAAAGCAATCTTCGGTGTATACGCCGGCGTGCGCAAAGGTTTTCCGGTGTTCAAAAGCCTGAGTGGGTACTCGGAAGTACTCTATCATTTTTCGCAAGTGCCTTCGCAGAATATATATGGCGATCGTGTCGTATTCCGGTTTGGATTTGAATACACTCTCAAAAAAGTGAACAAGGCCACGGCGGCCAACCAGTTACCGAAAAATCTTGGGAAGCAGCTGTCGCTGAAAGATTCGTTCAACATTGTTTCAGCTAAAAAGAAATTTGGAATAGTCAATCTGAAAGGCGACACGGTGGTGGCGGCGAAATTTTCGAAGGTGAAGAAACTGGTAGTCGGTCAGAAGCTGTTCTTCATCGTGGCACAACATCACAAGTACGGTGCCTTGGATAAGCAGGGAAAAACTGTTATTCCAGTTTCCTATCCGACCGGTGCACAAGCGAGGTTGGAGATTGTGAACCGCGAAATCAAGAAAGCTGAAGGCCAAGTGCGTAGAATGAAACTTCCAAAGTGATTTTACTTCTTCACAAGGGACTGCGCTAAATCACTACTTCAGTTTGATGATACCATTTTTCAACGCAAACCGATATATGCCGACATTGGTTTGGGATCCAGTCTTGACAAGGAGGTTTGAGCGATGATTGAAATAGGTCTTTTCATTTATCCCCAGTCTATCGCTAGCCGTTTTAGGCGTACTCTCCTTGCAAATAAGTTTTAACACTTGGAGTTCGCGTTTGGACAATGGTGCACCCTTCTTGATGCATTTGCTCATTTAGTTAGTATTTTGCTAAAAAATGAAAGTTGGCGCGAGCCCAGCCTGAAAATACGCGAAATTCATGTCAAATTACCAGTTTTGGGCTATCTTAACGGACAAATTCGGGTTAAGATGCCCGGTTCAATTTCGCCGAGTATCGTGAAGTTGAAAGTACCGTGCCGGCACTCAAGCGACGTGCCAGTAGTAACGCAAATTAGTTTGTCAGATATTTCAAAAGTGTTTCAATAAAGATGGTACAGACCAGGAGAGGTATTACAAAAAAGTTCGCATCGAGTCGAAAGCTTCTTGAGTTTTTCGAGTCTTCGACAGACCTGGAGGGAATTTTTTATACTGGCTACCCAATTCTCTTCTCAACCGTGGAGAGTAAAACCGTGGACGCTCTGTGGATCTCGCAGCAACATGGCATTGTTGTCTTTGATCTATCGGAAGGCGGGCCCGTTACTGAAGCAGGCCTAATCGAAACTCAGGATGATTTGGAACTGCGTATCAAGAATCTCCTGAGTCAGTATCAGGACTTAAGAAAAAGAAAAGATCTGCTTGTCGACGTCCGAGTGGTTTCCTATTGTCCCAATTCCCCTAAAGCAGCTACTGGCGAGGCACAATGTTTTTTTAACAACGAAGACCTGAAGGCATTTATCGACTCGCTTCCAAAGTGGTCGAACGTCGCACTCTATGAGAAGACGCTCTCCGTGTTACAGTCGGTAACGCGATTGAGAGGTGACAGCAAACGCGCCTATGTAAAAAAGTCGGACTCCAAAGGTAGCCGGCTTAAGATACTTGAAGGCACTATTGCTTCCCTGGATAACGACCAGGAAAAGGCAATCATAGAATATTTTGAAGGAGTCCAGCGCATCCGTGGCCTGGCCGGCTCGGGGAAAACAATAATCCTTGCGTTGAAAGCTGCATACCTGCACGCCCAAGAAGAAAACTGGAAGATAGCCGTTACTTTTAATACACGCTCGCTTAAAAATCAATTCAGGGAATTGATCGAGCGATTCGTTGTTGAAAAGAAAGGCTCGCTTCCTAATTGGGAAAACATCAAAATCCTTCACGCATGGGGCAACCCGTCCACTGAAGGGATATACTATAATTTCTGTAAAGACCAGGGTATTGAATACTTGGACTTCAGGGGCGCACGAAGACTTAAGCAATTCCTTGGCGAACCCAATTCTCCAGAATTTGAAGTCATTTGCAGGAAGGCGATCCAGGAAGTCCCCGCATCAAAAATTCTTCCCAAGTATGACTTGATACTCGTCGATGAAGCGCAGGATGTGTCGGAACATTTTTTGAAAATGTGTTACAGCCTACTTCCTAACCCGAAGCGCTTAATTTATGCCTACGATGAACTTCAAAAGTTGTACGAGGGCTCACCGCTCCCCAACCCCAAAGATATTTTTGGAATCGACGAATATGACGACGTCATACTTAAGACGTGCTACCGAAATTCCAAATCGATACTGACTTCCGCCCATAGCCTGGGATTCGGCATCTACAGGGAAAAACCAGAAGACGACAGGCTGGTTCAGTTTTTTGATGACCCCAAACTGTGGTCGGACGTCGGCTACGAAGTCAAGGAGGGTGCAATGACGGCCGGATCAAATGTCACGCTGGCCCGCACAGAAAAATCTAGTCCCCCTTACCTTGAAAGGAATCTCAACAACGATATCGACGACATCATTCAGTTTCGTCAGTTTGAAACAAAAAATGATCAGGCCAAGTACATCGCGCACGAGATAAAAAAGAATCTGGATGACGATGAACTCCTTCACAAAGATATCATCATCATTAATCCGGAGGCGCTAACGACCAAAGACGAGGTGGGCATAGCGCGTGTGTTTCTCCAGAAGCTTGGCATCACAAGCCACATCGCAGGAAATTTCAATAAGGACGTCTTCTTTCAGGACAACAGCATCGGATTCACCGGCATCAACCGGGCGAAGGGGAACGAGGTCCCCATGGTATACATCATTAATGCAGAATACTGCTTTGAAGGGCCCGAACTGAAAAAGAAAAGGAACATTCTATTCACAGCAATGACCCGAAGCAAAGCGTGGCTGCGCGTTTGTGGGGTTGGGGATTCAATGACTGGGTTAATCGACGAATTTCAGAAGGTAAAGGAAAATAATTTTTCTATGGCCTTTAAATACCCAACTGAAGAGCAGATCAACAAAATGAACTTGATCAACCGGGACATGTCCGCGAGTGAGCGGCGAACCATAAACACAGCATCCAGCACGGTGAGTGATCTCAAAAACATTCTTGAAAGCATCAAGGAAGGAAAGACATTCTTAGAAGACTACACGGAAGAGGTGCAAGAAATACTCCGACAACTACTGCCAAAATAAGAAGATGTTGCAGACGGCCTTCGTCAAACAGATCACACGAATTACAGGTCATTTGATCCGCGAAGGCTTTGCTATTTCTTTCAACTACCCCTCTGATATGGGATGGCTATAAGAACCTGAGCTTCACATTGAAGGATGAAAGCTACAACGTCATCTACGAAAATCTGTTGAAAGATAAGGATTACAACATCCTGTTCCTGGATGGGGCGATGCTGCAGCTGAAATACCGGTTTGGTCACGACGCGGTGAGCGAGCACGTGCTGGCGTTTTATCCCTGTCCCGATTTTGCCCGATACCAAGACGACCCTGCTTATTTTGATGAGCAGATCTACCGAAGCGATTCATTGTTCACCGAAATGCTTGATGAAAAAATTCTGTGTGCTCCCCTAAGATTTGACTACAACGCCGATGACGCCATTCATGTTGACGTCAATCACCCCAAGTCACATCTAACAATCGGGAACTACAAGGATTGTCGAATTCCTCTTTCTGCGCCGTTGTCACCAAATCGTTTTGTCAATTTCATTCTTAGAAATTTCTACTTTGAGAAATTCAACCAGCACTTCAGCGACGGCTTCTTTGCTTGTCCGATCACACTTGACTCATCCATCACTACCAATGAAAAAAAACAACTTCATTTTTCCTGGTCCTAGCACCGAGTTCCCGTAACTCAACAAAGCCTGCAATCACGCCAAACGATTGCCTTAATGTATGGCCCTCCGAATTGTTACCTAATTCCTTGTCAAATATTTTTATGAGCTGTTGTCTTTGGAAGTGTACGTCTAAACCTTCTCGACTTCTCTCGGAACGGACCAGTTGTTTTCGGTGATGTTCGTTAACCATTTTCCGTGATTGATTCAATGTATACACCACGCCGCCGATTAAGACCAAGTAGAAAATGATACCAGCAATAATACTGCTAATAGGGTCCATTTGGTATGAACGTTTTCAGCACGAATCGAGATTACTAAGTTACTGATATCCCACTCTTTTTTCAAGAATGTATCTCGAGTCGCTGGGTATGCTTCGAGGTTTTTTCGACCACTTATTGCCATCTTAGTGGCGAAGGGCTTCACCATGCCTTTTATTATACAAATGCTTCAGAAGCAGAGCGCAGGTTGAACACGAATTGGCTTTCGCAGCCCCTTGCAGTTCTTTGTTTGTCCTTCGTAGTATTTCGCATTATTTGTTGTGATTGACAAAAAGTCGGATTCTAGTCTAATTTCGAATTCGATTCTCATCTGTCGCTGTAAATTCCCATCAATCGATAGAAATTCCAACTCACCCCACTTTCGGTTTTGGCCTTACCCAAGCCGGAAGCCGTTGTTTCACCTTATCTATCACGACACTGTAAAAGTCGGCATCAAACAAGCGGGCATCGGCACGGGCCTGCCTTAAAAAAATAAAACCAACCGCAAATAACACGGCATTGGGCATCCACATACCAAAAACCATAGAAGTGGTTTCTGCCCGGGCCCATTTTTCGCCCATCAGACTGAGCACATAAAATACGATAAAGAAAAAAATGGAGGCAATAACAGGCACCCCTAACCCTCCCTTCTTAATAATAGCTCCTAAAGGAGCACCAATTAAAAACATGGCAATACAGGCCACTGAATTAGCTAAAATTTTATGCCACTGTATTTCAAAAACGCGATACTCATACCGGTAACTCTCTACGTTTGTATTATAATTTTGAAGTTGACCCTTAATCATCCGGGCACGGTTTAAGGCAGAGGTAATTTCGGATGTATTTTGTGGCAGTTTGTACAAACTGTCGGAAAATCTTACTGTTTTAGTGCCGATATGCTGAGGCACGTGTACCCGGGGTACCGGAGCCATCATACCCGAACTTGGAGTAAAGGGGTACTGCAATCCTTTTCCGCTTTTTGATGTATCTCTTTTAATACGCGCAGCCAGCGTAGAGTCGTGCAGTTTTTTATATTTTTTTAGATCGGAGGTGAGTGGAATCGAATCTTTTTTAAAATGAAATAAAAAGGCACTGTTTTGGGTGCTGTAAATATTTAAGTGCTGTCCTTTTATTTCGCGTGTTACCGAATCCATGTCGATTACCAGTTCTCTCATGTTGCGCATGATGCGGTTGCTGGCAAACCATTTTTTTTCGGTTCGCTGTAACCCAAATGAAGACAAATCAAAAACAATCTCTGTCTTATCAAACTTGGTTTTACTGAATGTTTCAGCGTTATTAAATTGTCCGCTCATGTCCTGGCTGGATCCTTCGCTGTAGTTGTACCCACGAAAAAGTTCCAGTTTTAGATACTGATCATTAAAAATGGTGTACATCTTTCCGGAGTCGGCAATGGTTACTTCTTTGTTTCCAGATCGGCCCCGGTGGTCATAAATAATCACATCCTTCAGGGTAATTCCATCTTTATATTTTTTGGCAACCTTAATGCTGATATCGGGGATGCCGGCATAAAACTCACCTTCTTTTAAATCGAGTGCCGGTTTCTTTTGCTTAATGTCGTATAGTAAACTATAGGTTTCCAAAGCCGCCTTAGGAACCATATAATTGTTGGACAAATAGGCAAAAAAGGTAATGCCCAGAGTAAAAATAAAAATAGGCAATAGACTACGCGTAAGCGATATCCCCAGACTCTTTACAGCTGTCAACTCAAAATGCTCGCCTAAGTTTCCATACGTGATTAATGCCGACAATAATATACCTAAGGGCAATGCCTGCGGGGTAACCGAAACAGCAAAATAAAAAAGCAACGTACCGAGCACATCCCACCCCAGGTCTTTGCCAATGATGTCGTCAAAATATTTGATCATATTGACCAGCAACAAAATAAAGACCACCACAAAAAACGTTAGAACGAGCGGCCCGATAAAAGAAGATAAAATCAGCTTGTCAATTTTTTTCATAGACATACAAAGGTAGTGCAAAAAGAAAGCCAGAAAAGTTACCCTCAACAAAGGATATACTATTTTATTTCCTTCTGCGTGTAGGTTGCTCCATCCATTTAAAAGTTATCTTTCTTATCATTTTTTGAAGTAACTTAACAAACAAAATGATACAAAATGGTGCGTGGGTTTGTCCTTTTTTTTATAATGCTTATCTCATTTTTAGTTAATGCGCAAAAGAAAAACGCAGAATATTATTTTCAAAAAGGAGAAGAAGCACTCGATGCCCAATCATATCAAACAGCTCTTGCCCACCTAAACGAATGCCTTCGCCTGAACCCCTACTACATGGAGGCCTACTACTACCGGGGGCAGGCAAGAGAAAATTTAGGCGACAAGCAAGGTGCACTAACCGACTACAATATCTACATTGAAGCAAAACCGAAAGACACCGAAGCGCTCTTTGCCCGCGCCCAGTTGCGCTACCACTTTGGGCAGTGGGCCATGGCACGCGAAGATTTTCTTCTACTTCTTACCTCCCCTCCGGGTGAAACTAAAACTATTTTTTTTGCCCCCGATAAAGAAGGCAGCTTAGGTATTGCCACCGCACAAAGTAACATGGCCGCCTCCATCTTAAACTACCTGGGGCTGATTGATACCCACATGAAGAACTACGTCCGGGCTATCGTATATCTCGACTCCGCTATTAAAACAGAACCCAAAAATGCAGCGTTTTATGTTAACCGGGGGTGGACCAGGCAGGAAATGAACGACACCTTGAAAGCTCTGCAAGACTACCAAAAGGCACTAACCATTAACCCGGAAGGAAGCATTGCCAGATATAATCTGGCAGTTCTTTCGGCTGCCAAAGGAAACCTGAAAGAAATGGAACGATGGCTGACCGAAGCGGTTGAGAAAAACCCACAGGAGCCCATCTATTTTACGGCTTTGGCGGTTAACCAAACCGCACAGCATAACTATCAAAAAGCACTTGACTACTACACCACCTCCATTCAGCTTAACCACACCGATGCAGAAATTTGGTTCAGGCGAGGGTTACTGAATATGCAACTCAACAACCTAAACAATTCCTTAGCCGATTTCACACAGTGCATTAAATTAAAAGAAACTCATGAGCAGGTATGGCTTTGCCGCGGCAACCTTATGATGAAAATGGATCGCACCAAAGAAGCCCTTGAAGACTATACCATTGCTCTGGTGCACCGACCGGATTTCGGTTTGGCTTATCTTCAGCGGGCACGAGCCTGGCTGAAGGCTGGAAATCCGGCCGAAGCCTGCAACGACTTAACCGCAGCCGAAAAGCTAAAAGAAAACATTGATCCAAAACTAAAATCAGAAGCTTGCCGGTAATCGTTTCTGTTTTTCGCATAACGTAATGATTGGCATTTTTATTGATAGCAAAACCTATCTTTACGCACGATGAAAAAATGGGGCAAGAGAATAGTGATTACAATTTTGGTGTTGGCACTTCTCACTTTTTCCCTCATCGGCCCGGTGGATGACCGCCCTATAACCAACCAAGATTTTTACCGGCAAACCATGAGCGAACTGGCCTCTTTTCGTCCGGCTGATTTCCCCTCTAAAGAGGGCTGGAAAACCGCCTGGGCATCTGTCAATATTACCCCCTCCTCGCCTATGCCCATGGCAGGGTATGCTCCGCGCTATCATTTTGAGTCCGTGCACGACTCTTTGTATGTCAGGCTTCTGGCTTTGAGCAACGGCAAAGCCACTGCCATTATAATCAGTGCCGACCTACTGATTTTCCCTCCGGCATTGCGCCAAAAAATTGAAGCCCTGAATTACTCCCATCATTTTCTTTACTTCACGGCTACGCATGTTCACAGCAGCCTCGGTGCCTGGAACGATAGCGTAATCGGGAATTTAATTCTTGGCCAATACAACGATGAATGGCTAAACCAATTAGCCGGGAAAATAACTACTGCGATACAATCTGCTACTCACCAATTACAACCATCTGTCTTATCTTACTACGAAGCCGATGCTAAAGAATACGTAGAAAACCGGATAGACCCGGTGCAGGGCTCGGTAGATGGCATCTTGCGTGGATTTAAAATATCTCGCAATGACGGAACACAAGCTTTATTGATTGCCTACAGCGGCCACCCCACCAACATCAGTCATTTAAGCCGTGCCCTATCGGGTGATTACCCCGGAGCCTTGATGCAACAGGCACAAAAAAATAAATATCAGTTTGCTATGTTCATCGCGGGTATGATCGGCAGCCATCGCACCAAATTTACTTCCGAGCATGAATTTGTGTATTGCGACTCGTTGGGCCAACGGCTTTACCGAAAAATTGAATCTGCTACGGCAACCAATATCTTACCGGCAGATATGCAGACAGGCCACGTACCCTTTTATTACGGACCTTCGCAATTACATCTGCTGCAAAAATGGAAAGTGCGCGATTGGGTGTTCCGTCTGCTTTTTCAGAAACTGGAGGGCGGCATTACTTACCTTAAACTCGGGCATCTATTAATGCTGGGTATGCCGTGCGATTTTTCGGGCGAAATTTTTACAGATGATCATCTCGGGCAAATAGCAGAAAAGAAAGGAGAAAAACTTTTTATTACCAGTTTTAACGGCCACTACGTGGGATACATTACAGCCGACAAGCACTACGGGTACTCGCAGCAGGAGGAAGTGATGGCTTTAAACTGGGTAGGGCCTCATTTTGGAAATTACTACTCGTCTGTTATCCAAAAAATCCTGGAAAAATAATTCCGGTTTTTTTTCCACAATAAATGAAGAGCTTCGTTAGTTCTTTTTCCTAAAAATTTTTTTCGGTTTAGACTGTAGATGGCGTTTAGGGTGGAATTGTTTTTGTTCCGGGTTATAATCAAATGAGGAATGAAATCCTTCGGGCAGCGGAGCTTTCGTAATCTCTTTTCCGATCAGTCTTTCGATTTGTCCAAACCTGCGTTGGTCTAATTGATTTATAAAAGTAATGGCGTGACCGGTACTGGCTGCCCTGGCTGTTCGGCCAATGCGGTGAATATAATCTTCCGGATCCGGGGGCACATCATAGTTCAGCACCAGTTCAATACCTTCCACATCAATTCCCCGCGATAATACATCGGTGCCAATCAGCAAACTCAGTTGTTTATTTTTAAACTCGCGTAAAATTTCTTCGCGTTCATTTTGCTCCAAATCAGAGTGAATGGCTTTCGAACGAAGTCCGAGTTTGGGGAGCAACCGCCCCAGATGCTTTACTTTTTCTTTCGTAGAAGCAAAAATCAGCGCACTGGCAAAAGCTGAACTCTTCAATAAATGACTGATCAGTTTTTCTTTTTGATCATCATTTACCAAATAAGCTTCCTGCACAATACCATCGGCTGGTTTAGAGATGGCAATATTTATTTCTATCGGGTCTTGCAGAATTTTATTGGCCAAGGCCCGTATGCGCTGCGGCATGGTGGCCGAGAAAAGTAACGTTTGCCGGGTGGGTGGCAAATATCTGACAATGCGCATAATGTCATCGTAAAAACCCATATCGAGCATACGGTCGGCTTCATCGAGCACCAGGTGTTGAACGTATTTTAGATCAATCGCACCCGAAGCCAGTTGTGCGATCAGCCGCCCGGGGGTGGCAATCATCAGATCAACTCCGGCTTCCAACGCTTTCTTTTGCTGATCCCACACGGCCCCATCACCGCCCCCGTATATGGGTATCGAACTCACGCCCGTAAAGTAGGCAAATCCTTCTACCTGCTGATCTATTTGCTGAACCAGCTCACGTGTAGGGGCAATGATGAGCGTGTTAAGGTGGCGATGATCGGAATGAATAATATTGTTTAGGATGGGGAGCAGGTATGCGGCCGTTTTGCCGGTGCCCGTTTGGGCGCAGGCAATCAGATCGCGTTTGGCTAAAATAAAAGGAATAGCTTGCTGCTGTATGGGCGTGGGACTTTCATAGCCCATTGCATTTAGCCCGTCTTGCAGTTTATGATCAAAATTAAAATTATTAAAAGTCATTGGTTAGGTATGTCTTATTTTCTTTCCACCATATCGCCTGTGCATATTAAATCCGTGAACGGCCTTTTTCAACCATTCATAATATAAGGCAATATATAAACCGATTACCATCACCCAAATCACGGCTAAGTTAAAATACAGCGTATCAAATTTATGGCCGGCAAAATATTTGGTGGGGATGTAAAAGTTATCTCTGAAATCTAAAAAATGTTCGGGGCGGTGTTCGTTAAAATAGATCGGGTAGATTTTCCGGATCAGTTCACCCTCCCACTCCACCACACGGGTGGCACTTTCCGTATTTTCAACCATGCGGGTAATCGCTTCATTCTGGTATTTCATCTTACGTTTTTCGTAGGCTTCCTGCTGGCCACCTGCCTCGTTAAGCTGCCTCATTAACTTTTCTTTTTCAATTACCGCCTGACGGATGCGGTTGGAATAATAATTTTCCAGCACCTTCAGGTAGGTGTTTACTTTCAGGTAGGTGGCCGAATCAAATTTACCTATGGCCAGTTTTTCAATTTCCGGAATACCTTTGCCTACCACACCCGCTTCCAGTGTTAGTTCGGTGTGCAATAACGTCAGCATTTTTTTTACTTTGCTATTCTCCGGTGCACTTCGCCATTCGCCCGGATGGTTTACTACATATGCTAATCGCGATTCCAGTTCAGGCAAATAATATCCCCGCTTATATTCTGCGTTGGCTCTTTTCTGTTCGATCGGGTAAAAAATTTTTTCTAATGGGTTGTCTTTAAACTGCGTTACCATATAGGCTTCAAATGCCCAGCGCGAAGCCATCAACTCACCCAAAATCGGAATACCATCGGGGGTGCCTACTTTGGGATTAAACTTATCAAAACTAACTACCACTCCGCTCAGCAGCAATTGCGGAATAATTAAAATCGGAATCAAAACGTAGATCGTTACGGCCGAATCAAATGCCGAAGAAATATTCAGCCCCAGCAGGTTGGCAAAACAAGAACAGGAAAATAAAACAAGCCAGTAGCGCATTTCGGTAAGTGGAATTTCGAGCAGCGCATTGCCAATTAAAACAAAACATACCGTTTGTATAGCCGAGATAACAAACAGAATAATCACTTTAGAAACAAAATAACTGCTACGGCTTAAATGCAGAAAGCGTTCGCGTTTTAAAATTTTACGGTCGCGAAAAATTTCTTCAGCACTTACTATCAGCCCAACAAAAAGAGCTACGACAATACTCATAAAAAAATAAATCGGTATGTTGGCATTGTCGTAAAATGAATAATGCGGGTGCTCTACCCCCACATAGTCGTAGTATTTTACAAAATAGCCTATAAACAATGCCAGCAATGGTGCCAGCAGTATATTAATGATAACATATTGCTGGTTGGCCAGTTTCGATTTTACATCGCGAACAATAAACGTGCGAAGTTGCTGAACCCAGTTGGGGATTTGCTGAACGGCTGGAAGAGGTTCTTTGTACTCTTCAATGCGGGGAATTTTTATTTTCTTTTTAAAATACTGATACCACTGTCCGGGTGAAACTTTGCGGGTATGGGTAAAGCGTCCGTATTCATTTACCACACGCGTTTCAATGATATTAAAAACCTGCTCAGGGTTAATATTTCCACACTCCGGGCATGCCCCGGGTGTACGGTTAGCCGCATTAATGATTTCCTGAAAATAGTTGACTGACTCTACCGGGTTGCCATAATAAATCTGGAACCCTCCCAAATCAAAAATCAGCAGTGTGTCAAACATTTTAAAAATATCGGAAGAAGGCTGGTGGATCACTACAAAAATCATTTTGCCGCGCAGCGTCAATTCTTTTAATAAATCCATGATGTTTTCCGAATCGCGCGAAGAAAGGCCGGAGGTGGGCTCATCTACAAAAAGAATGGTGGGTTCGCGCAGCAATTCCAGCCCGATGTTTAGTCTTTTCCGTTGTCCTCCGCTAATGGTTTTTTGCAAGGGCGACCCTACCTTAGAATTTTTTATTTCAGACAACCCCAGATTGGTGAGTACGGTTTCTACTTTTTCTACGATCTGCTGGTGTGTGAAATGCCCGAAACAAAGTTGTGCCGAGTAGTATAAATTTTCATACACACTTAGATCTTCCATCAGCAAATCGTCTTGCGGAATAAATCCAATCACCCCCTCTACTTCATGGGGTTGCTCATGCACATCAATGCCATTGATCAGTACACGGCCACTCGATGGCTTTTCGATTCCGTTGAGTACATTCAGCAGCGTAGATTTGCCCGAGCCGCTGCCGCCCATAATGCCTACTAACTTGCCTCCGGTTTCGGCAATGCTCACATTTTGCAAACCGGCACGTCCGCTTTTAAAATGATAGAACACATGATCGGCCACAAAGCTGATCTTCGTGGTACTCTCCTGCGACAAAAATTTCCCTACAATATCACTGTAATAAATCGAATCAATTTTTGAACCGCGTAAGGTACTACCCGTAGGAAAAACATCTACTCTTCTTGATTTAAGCGGGAGACTATTAAGATAAATAGGCGTGATGCCCATATATTTAATAAAATAAGTTTCTATGCTGGGCAGCCGCAGAATGGCGATCATCCCCGAAATACTTTTGGCGGTTAGATGCGGCCCCTGATGGCCGGCTTCGGCCCGGTCGCTCTCATCAATAATCAGAATGTTTTTTGAGTCAAGTTCTTCGGCATCGTGCCCCAACACAAAAGCCCGCATGGCTTTAAAATCGCGAGCCTGAATCTTTAACGCCTCGCCAATGTAAAATATCAGATTGCTCTGGCGTTCGGATAACTCTTCTCCGGCAAATACCAACTCAATCACTTTAATGACCAGTACCACTTTTTGTTGCATGGTAAGAGCCTGATTTACTTTACGGGCAATCTGTATAATCTGTGCCCAGTCATCCACAAACTCCTGTGTTTCTTCGTCCAGGCTGGCCACCTGGGCATGGGTGCGTTTATTTACTTTACAAAACTCGTCAAACAAAGAAAGATAATAGCGAACCCCATCCTGGTTTAGATGAAGCCCGAGAAATTCTTTGATGATCGTTCGCTCATCTTCCGTGATGCGCTCTTTAGCAACGATGGCAAAAAACTGAATAATCGCTTTGAGGAGTTCTTCACTCATTATTAAAATATTATGCGAGAATAATTACTCCTGGCAGCCGATCTAAACAACGCGGTGCGGGCTGGATTTTATTCAACAATAAAATTAAATCAATGTTCTTTCTCCCCATCGAGAGACAGAACATACCGAGCCATTTTTTCGGCATCGGTTTCCGATACGTTCGCATGGGGAGTCATGGGTATCTGGCCCCATACGCCTGTGCCGCCTGAAATAATTTTGTGTGCCAGTAGTTTTACATTGGCTTCGGTGAAATCATATTTTTTAGCTACATCAAGATGAGCCGGCCCGATCAGTTTATCATTGGTGTGGTGGCATGTTTTGCAGTCGTTGGCTTTCACCAAAGACTCACCTTCGGCAATAGCATTACTGGCCGTGGGGGTGGCTGCTTCTTCTTTGGGTGCTCCATAATCTTCTTTGGCTTCGGCATCACTCTTTTTGCCTCCGCATGAAATGATCGTGCCTATCAAGACAACCACCCATGCTATCCATAAATAATTTGTTTTTTTCATATTGAATTAAGTTTAGTTAGTACCCAGAATTTGTTTGTTGAGTTTAGGGTTTTTGCCGGCCGAGGCAAAATCATCAAAGGCTTTTTCCGTTACCCGGATCATATATTCGCGAATGCGCTCGGCTCCTTCGTGCGCACCTTGTTCGGGGTGTTTAATGCAACACTCCCACTCCAGCACAGCCCACCCGCTGTAATTGTATTGAGCCAGTTTAGAAAAGATAGATTTAAAATCCACTTGCCCATCGCCCACCGAACGAAACCGGCCGGGGCGGTTTATCCAATCCTGATAGCCGCCATACACACCGCTTTTACCGGTGGGGTTAAACTCGGCATCTTTTACATGAAACATTTTAATGAACGGATGGTAAATATCGATAAACTGAAGGTAGTCTAATTGCTGCAGTACAAAATGGCTTGGGTCGTACAACATGTTTACCCGGCTGTGATGACCGGTAGCTTCTAAGAAACGTTCAAACGTTACCCCATCGTGCAGATCTTCCCCCGGATGTATTTCGTAACAAACATCTACCCCGGCTTTATCAAAAGCATTTAAGATGGGCAACCAACGTTTAGCCAGTTCTTTAAAGCCATCTTCTACCAACCCGGCCGGGCGCTGAGGCCACGGGTACATAGTATGCCACATCAGAGCTCCCGAAAATGTGGCGTGCACCTCCAAGCCCAGGTTTTTACTCGCTCGGGCAGCTAGTTTTAATTGATCTACCGCCCACGCGGTTCGTTCTTTGGGTTTTCGTTGTACCTGCTTCGGTGCAAAGCCATCAAACATGGTATCGTAGGCCGGATGCACCGCCACTAACTGACCTTGCAAGTGCGTGGATAATTCCGTGATTTGAAGTCCGCAAGACTCAACCGTTTCTCTCAGTTCATTTGCATAGTCTTTACTTTCGGCTGCTTTTTTCAGATCAATCACGCGCCCATCCCACGTGGGTATTTGCACCCCCACAAACCCCAACGATTTTGCCCACTTGCAGATAGACTTCAGGTTGTTGAATGGAGGTTCATCGCCTAAGAACTGAGCCAAAAAAATAGCCGGACCTTTGATGTTCTTCATACTACAAATTAAAGCAAAAAAGAATGATGTGAAACGTTTCGCCTAAGAAAAACATATCGTCTGTATTTAATATTTACCTTGTAAAATATTATGAAGATGAATGTCCGAAATTTTTTAGTGGGTACGCAGTATATCCACTCAAGGGCAGAATACAAAAATGCAATCTTACGGGGGCAGGCTTCGCTGCTCGTAATGGCAGCCGGAGCTCTTATTCTGATTACCCACAGCCTGCTGAGTTTACCTATGTATGGCCCGCTCTACGTGGCAATGATGTTAATGGCAACTGTCTCACTCTGGCTGAACCGGAAAGGCTTCTATACTTTATCCACTGTATTTTTACTGACGATCGTCAATCTGGTTGTCTTTATTTTTGACTTACGCGATGTAATAGCCGACAACAACAGCGGCACTAGTTTTTTTTATGTAGTGGTAAGCATGGGCAGTTTAGTTTTATTTGATGCTAAAGAGAAAATTCTAACCGGATTATTTATCATCATTCCGTTGGGACTGTATCTCTTAAGTCATTTTACGCATCTGCAGGTGCTGGCCGTTTCTCATTTGCCATTAACCTTGCATAAGAGCGATCAAACCATCAATTTTTTAGTAGCCTTTATTACTTGCCTGCTGCTCATCCGCCTACTGATAGACAATAATACGCTGGCCGAAAAATTATTGCTTGCCAACGAACAGCAATTGATCCGCAGCAAGAAACGCTACGAACTGGCCATTAAAGGTTTTCGTGCCGGCATTTGGGAGTGGGACATCCCCGCCAACAAAGTGTATTGCAGCCCTGTGTGGGGAACCATGCTGGGCTACAATGATGGCGAGTTTGAACTAGCCAACTTCGAACAATTTATGCAGGTGGTTTACCCTGACGACCGGCCCACGGTAACCGCTGCAGTGCAAAGCCACCTCCGCCACCGGGTACCTTACCTGATCGAATTTAGAATGTTAAAAAAAGACAACTCGATAATTTGGGTGCTGGACAGCGGGCTGGCCGTATGGGATGAACAAGGGAATGCTATACAAATGGTGGGTTCTGCCACCGACATTACTGAGCGAAAAGAAGCCGAAAGAAAATTGCATGAACAAAATGATTTGCTGGTAAAAACCAATGCCGAGTTAGACCGGTTTGTGTATAGCACCTCGCACGATTTGCGTTCTCCATTAAGTTCAATTCTGGGCCTCACCAATATTGCCGAGAAAACTTCAGACCTCAATGAAATGCGAACGCTGTTTACCCTCATCCGGGGGCGAGTAGATAAGCTCGATTCCTTCATTAAGGAAATTATTGACTACAGCCGAAATTCACGGCTCGAATTAGAAACCGAAGAATTTGATTTAAGAAAAGAATTGGAAGAGGCCGCAGAGGGGCTAGCTCACATGCCAACCCCCGATCAATTTAAAATCAGCATTGTGTGCCCCTCCCATTTTCTTATTACCACCGATAAAAAAAGGCTTCGGGTAATTCTAAATAACCTCTTGGGCAATGCCATTAAATATTGTGATAAAAACAAGAAAAATCCACACGTTACTATTCATGTGTTGCAAAAGAAACATATTGTAGAGTTGCGTGTGGAAGACAACGGTATTGGTATTCGCCCGGAGCACCACAGCAAAATATTTAATATGTTTTATCGCGCATCCGATAAATCGGAAGGCTCCGGGCTGGGGTTATATATAGTAAAAGAAACTCTGAGCCGCATAAAAGGTGAAATCTCGTTCGAATCAAAATATGGAGAAGGTTCTGTATTTATCGTTTGCCTTCCGGTAGCCTGATCATCTTCCAAAATCATCTTGCACGCGCACAATATCATTTTCATCGGATGGATGAGCGGTATCCGTATGCTGCCATATCTCGGCAATCATACCCCAGCCTTCGGGCAAACCTACCAAGCGGTGGCGTTCGCCTTGTTTTAGTTTGATAATTTCACCAATCGCTAATTTTTTTAATTCGCCCGGTTGGTCGGTATCGCTCGTTACCACCCCCGCCACCCCGGCTGCCAACTTCCATATTTCGGCTCTCCGGTGGTGGTATTGCCACGACAGCCGCTGGCCGGGTGCCACCATTAAAATTTTAGGGCTGAGTTTACCGGCAATAGATAAATCTTTTTTTTGCAAGTGGGGAAAGAACAACTGAATAAACCGCTCGGCTTGCTGTTCGTCTATCACAAAAAATCCACCCCACGGGCGCGAAAAATCATCGGCTGTTGTTAGCAGCCCGATTTGCAATAAGTACTCTTCTACCGATTTTTTTATCTGCTCTTTCGGGGCGGCTGCCGCCAGTACGAGGTTAATCATCATAGCTGTTATTTTTAATCAAGCCAGTCGGCTACAAACAAGTTGGTATTATGAGTGCCTCCGTTATTGCGATTGGATGCGAAAATTATTTTTTTTCCATCGGGCGAAAACATCGGGAAAGAATCAAAAACCGTGTCGTGCGAAATTTGCTCTAAGCCCGAGCCATCTTCATTAATCATAAACAGATTAAACTGAAAACCTCGTTTGCTTTTGTGGTTAGAGCTGAAAATTATTTTCTTACCTGAAGGGTGATAATATGGAGCCCAGTTAGCTTTACCTAAGTGAGTTACTTGTTTTAAATCGGAGCCATCTACATTGCAGGTAAAAATTTCCATAGAAGTAGGCGCCACCAGCCCCTGTTTCAGGTAGTCTATATATTCTTTTTTTTCTTCATCTGAATTAAAGCGCGAGGCACGAAATACTATCTTCTTTCCATCGGGCGAAAAAAAAGCTCCTCCGTCATACCCCAGTTCATGCGTAATCTGTTTTACATTTCTTCCGTCTATATCCATGGTGTACAAATCCAGATCTCCGTTGCGCATGGAAGTGAAAACGATTTTATCTTTTTTAGGTGATACCGTTGCTTCAGCATCGTAGCCCGGGGTATCGGTAAGTCGCCCGGTTATTTTACCTTTTAGGTCGGCCACGAAAATATCGTACGAGTCGTAGATTGGCCACAGGTATTTTCCGCCCGGTTTACGCTCTACATCTTTCGGGCATTCTTTGCTGCCTAAATGTGTGGACGCATACAGCACCGATTTTCCATCCGGCATAAAGTAGGCACACGTTGTTCTGCCTTCGCCCGTGCTGATGAGGGAAGGCTTCTCGCCATGACTTAAATCCATACCGCTTACCGGCATATAAAAAATCTGGTCGCAGTGCAGACCCCACGCGCTGTTGTTCGACTGGAAACTGATTTTTTTTCCATCAAAACTCCAATACGCTTCGGCATTATCGGCACCAAATGTTAACTGACGAATATTTTTAAAATGTTTTTCGCGGGCATAATGAACTGAATCAGCTTCTGTTCCCGGATGTGGATTTTTATGATTGGTAAGCGACAAGGATACCAGTGAAACAAAAAGAATGAAAAGAGTAATATTTCTCATAACTGGGTTTAATTGAAAAAAAATTATGATTTAGCTTCAGCTTCCTTCAGTGCCCTGCGTAATATTTTACCTACGTTGGTTTTAGGTAATTCTGTTTTAAACACAAAAAATTTAGGCACTTTGTAGTTTACCATGTTTTCATGGCAATATTTTTTCAATTCTTCTTCGGTTAGCGAAGGGTCTTTCTTTACAATAAAGGCTTTGATTACTTCGCCCGATCGTTCATCGGGTATGCCGATGGCAGCTACTTCCAGCACTTTGGGGTTGAGGGCAATTACATTTTCAATTTCGTTAGGGAATACGTTGAAGCCGCTTACTTTAATCATGTCTTTTTTCCGATCCACGATTTTAAAGAAACCTTCGGCATCCATAAAACCTACATCGCCTGTTTTAAACCATTCGTTGTGGTAGAAAACATCGGTATTATCTTTTTCCCAGTAGCCGCGCATAACTTGTGGGCCTCGCGCACAAATTTCGCCTGTTTCGCCCTGCGCCAGTTGGTTCCCCAAGTCATCAAAAACAGCTACTTCGGTGCTCGGCATGGGCAAGCCAATGGTGCCGCGCTTTTGTTTTCCGTTCAACGGGTTACAACATAGTACCGGAGAGGTTTCGCTTAACCCATAGCCTTCTACTAACGGGCTTTTGGTAAGTTCTTCCCACCGGATGGCCACAGCATCCTGCACGGCCATGCCTCCGCCTACAGCTCCTTTCAGTTGCGAAAAATCAAGTTCATTAAACAACGGGTGGTTCATCATGCCGTTGAATAATGTATTGACTCCTGTAAGTATTGATAGCCTGTATTTTTTCAGTTCGGTTAAAAAACCTTTCATGTCGCGCGGATTGGTAATCAGCACATTGTTAAGCCCCCGGTGATACATCAGGGTAAGATTTACCGACAAAGCAAAAATATGATACAAGGGCAAAGCCGTTACTACAATTTCCTGTTGGGCAGTTTCTTTCAGCAGCGGCTCAAACCAATACGAAATCATTTCGTTGTGGGCCACCAGATTGCGGTGCGAAAGCTGGGCACCCTTGGGCACGCCCGTGGTGCCTCCGGTATATTGAAGCACGGCTAAATCTTCGCGTTCTATTTTTGGTTTATCTAAGGTAAGGGTTGCTCCTTCGCTTAGCACTTTTTTAAAAGAGATAATCTGCGGCAAGTGATAGCCGGGCACCAGTCTTTTAATATACTTCACTACAAAATTTACGAGCCAACCCCGGAAGCCTCCCACCAAATCGCCCATTTCGGTTACGATAAAATGTTTAACCGGGATTTTATCGAGGATAGCCTCTACGTTGTGGGCAAAATTGGCTACAATGACCAAAGCCGAAATGCCCGCATCTTTAAACTGATGTTCCATCTCGCGGGCGGTGTAGAGCGGGTTGGTATTAACCACTACCAGCCCCGCTTTCAGGGCTCCGATAAACGCCACCGGAAACTGTAACAGGTTGGGCATCTGAATGGCAATGCGGTCGCCTTTTTTTAATTTCAATTTTTTTTGAAGGTACGCGGCAAACTGCGTAGATAGCTGATCTACTTGCTGATAGGTTAATTTTCCGCCCAGATTTTCATAAGCGGTGAGCCCGGCATATTTTTTTGATGCATTCTCAAACAAATCAACCAGCGAATCGAACGGCAGCGGGCCAATCTCGTTCGGAATCCCTTCAGGATAATTTTTATACCACGGAAAATCTTTCATCGGTTAAGAAATCAACTGCCAAATAGTAAAAAAAATAAGGCATTAGCAAGGTAGAAAGGATGACCGTTTGTATTTGTAACTTTCGGGTAGCAAACCGGCATGAACCGACACGAAATCTTAAAATGGCTTGAGGAAGTAAAAGACCCGGAGATACCCGTTCTTTCATTGGTTGATTTGGGGGTGATTACCGATGTGGTGATTAAAAATGACCAAGTAGAAATTGAGATGACTCCTACTTTTGTAGGCTGCCCGGCATTAGATTATATGAAAAATGAAGTGGAGGCAGTTCTCCGAACCAAAGGTATAGCTCAGCCGGTTGTTCGGGTTTCGTTTAAAAAGCCCTGGTCGTCCGATCGGATTTCGGAAAAAGGAAAAGCGGCATTAAAAAAATTCGGCATTGCCCCGCCCACAGCTGCGCACCTGTTTACCGATTTGGAAATATTAGAACCCGCTGCCTGCCCGCGGTGCAATGGTCACCACACCGAGTTAAGAAATCCGTTTGGGCCCGCCTTGTGCCGTGCCATTTATTATTGCCACGACTGCCGGGAAGCTTTTCAACAATTTAAACCGGTGTAAGAGTAGAATACCCCATGTAAATATGCAGACTATGAAAAAATACTCGTTTTTAATCATCATACTGGTAAGTTCCTGTCTATCCGGAAAAATCAATCAAACAGAAATTGAACAAGTTAAGTTTGGCAGCGGTGGCGGATTTACAGGCACCATAAAAACCTATACACTCACCGCTGATGGCAGGCTTCTTGACGAAAGTAAAGAACTCAAAAAAATAAACCTGAATCAAACTTTAGAATATTTTAATAAAGCCAATGAATTGAGAAATTATACTTTCAATCATCCGGATAATGTGTATTCTTTCATTGAAATTAAAACGAAAGAAAAAACCAATAGAATTGTTTGGTCGTTTGGCAATACTCAGATTGACACCCAAGCCAGTGCGCTCTATAACACCCTGATATCAATAACCCAATAACCACTAAGCTATGATAAATGTGTATGCTAGATTAGTTGGAATAGGTTTTCTATTAAACCCTCTTGTCCGCACATCATCCAAGTAAGCACTCATCTCTTTATGCCAATTCTAGTAGCCTTGCCTAAAAAAACAAAAAACCTACTGTTGTTTTATACCCTACTTATCGGTTTTCATTTGCACGCCCAGGAAAAAACATTTGTGCGCGAATATACCTACCAAGCCAGCGAAGCCGATAGCAAGGTTTCGTGCCGGGCTATTGCCACCAACCAATTGCGAACGGACTTGCTCAACGAGCTGGGCGTCTATGTAGAAAGCAATGACTTGCTTACTTCGCATGACGAGAAGGGAAAATTTTCGCAGGATTTTAAAGAAAACATTTCTACCATCACGGCCGGCATTACACAACTCAATGTGCTGGGCGAAAAATGGGATGGGCAGACTTTCTGGATGAAGGCCTCCATTAAAGTAGATACCACCAGTCTGAAAGAATCGCTGAAACGAATTAGCGAAGACCATCAAAAAATGCGCGAATTAGAGGAACTGAAACAGCGGCTGACAAGTGCCAACCAGAAACTGGCCGACCTTGGCCGGCAACTTCAACAGCAGAAAGAAGAGAACACCAAAGCCGCCATCGCAGAAAAATACCACACACAGATAAACACCATCAGCGCAACCAACAGCCTCTACAACGCAAAAATAAAATATGATGCAAAAGAGTATGCCGGAGCCATTACCGATTTTACGAAAGCCATACAACTAGATCCAAAGTTTGTGCTGGCTTTTGCTTATCGTGGCCATGCCCAGGAAAAAATGGAAAACTATGCGGCCGCCATTGCTGATTTTACACAAGCTTTAGAACTGAACCCCAGCCTGGATGCTGCCTATCTGGATCGTGGCACAGCCCGCTTTCTCTCGCACGATTACCCCCAAGCCCTCCTCGATTTTTCGCAGGCTATCCGGATCAGCCCTGCTTACGCGCAGGCCTACAGCAGCCGGGGACAAACCTATCTCAAACTAAAAAATTATGCTGCGGCATTAACCGATTTCGACAAAGCCATTCAGTTAGATCCGGCCCATGCCTTAGCTTATTTCGGGCGCGGCATTGCGCGGCAAGCTACCGGCAAAAAGGGTGCCTGTGCCGACTGGAGCCGCTCCGCCCAACTCGGCAACCTTGAAGCCGCAGATTTTATGAAAGTACACTGTCGCTGATCAAATCATTTACAGGCAGATTCATCGCCTGTAAATGGTAGCTGCCATTTTTATCGGATAATAAATCAGATTCACACCAACCGCTCAATAGCGTTTTGGTTTTCTTTTGCCCCCCCAAAATCCTTCGCGTTTTTTTTCTGAAAAGTTGCGTTTGTTTCCACCTCCGCTTCGGCCGCTCCGGCCACTCCGGCCTCCCCGGTCGCGGCCGCTGTCGCTCCGTTCTGGGCGCTCTCCGCTCATTTCTAGGCGTACCTTGCGGCCCCGCACTTCCACGCCTTCAAATCCGCGCATCACCTGGTCGGCCATTCCTTTTTCTACTTCAAAAAAAGAATAGGCTCCTTTCAAATCAATCTTACCAATCTTGCTCTTATCGGTTTCTCCGTAATCGCAAATAAGGCCGAGCAGGCTCCCTTTATCCAGGCCATCCATCTTGCCTACGTTAATAAAGATACGGTCACCGGTAGAGTAGGCCGGCTCATCGCCTTCTTCAAAAAATCTTTTTCTGTCAGACTTATCAGATTTGTTAAGATCGCGGGCATCGCGGTAATATTCTAAAAAGCGATTGAACTCGATTGAAGCAAACCGTTTGATAATATCTTCTTTGGAAAAATCTTTCAGTTCGTGATAGACTTCGGGTAAAAAAGAATCGATTTCTTCTTCGTTAATTTCCACCGAGCGCACTTTCAGCACTAGGTCCATAATTTTTTGCTGGCACACTTCGTCACCGGTAGGCACGGCCACTTGCGTAAACTTGCGCTTAAGGCTTTTCTCTACCTGGTGTATGCGGCCTAATTCTTTTTTAGAAATAATGGCCAGCGAAATTCCTTTCTTTCCCGCGCGGGCGGTGCGGCCCGAACGGTGCGTATAAAATTCCATCTCATCGGGCATGTTCATATGGATTACATGCGTAATGTTGCTCACATCAATGCCGCGGGCGGCCACATCAGTAGCTACCAGAAGTTGAAGGGTTTTGTTTTTAAAACTCTTCATCACCCGGTCGCGCTGGGCTTGGGTTAAATCGCCATGCAGTGGGTCTGCATTATACCCGTCTTTAATTAAATGTTCGGCAATTTTCTGGGTATCCATTTTAGTACGACAGAAAACAACTCCGAAAATTCCGGGTGTATAATCCACAAAACGTTTTAAGGCAAGGTATTTGTCGCGATCATCTACCAACGCATACTGATGATCTATGTTTTCGTTCCCCTGCTTCTGCCCTTCCATAGCAATTTCCTGCGGATTGCTCATGTAGTTGCTGGCAATATCGCGCACTTCGCGCGGCATCGTGGCTGAAAAGAGCCACACTCTTTTTGACTCGGGTGTGGTTGATAAAATTTCGTCTATGTCTTCCTTAAAGCCCATGTTCAGCATTTCATCGGCTTCGTCTAACACTACGTACTGAATTTGTGAGAGATTCACCACTTTACGCGACAGCAAATCTATTAATCGGCCGGGGGTAGCCACAATAATCTGAGCCCCTCTTTTCACTTTCTTAATCTGATCAGAAATGCTCGCGCCTCCGTAAACCGTAACAATATTCAGTGGTTTGAAGTTTTTTGAAAAGCGTTCGAAGTCGTTGGTGATTTGCACACTCAGTTCGCGTGTAGGAGCCACCACCAGCGCTTGTGTTTGTCGGTTGTTGGCATCTACCAGCTCCAGTAAAGGTAACCCAAAGGCAGCCGTTTTGCCGGTGCCGGTTTGAGCCAACCCCACTAAGTCAGTATTTCCTTGTAACAATACCGGAATTGCTTTTTCTTGTATGGGCGTAGGATTTTCAAAGCCCAATTGGCGGATGGTTTCCACCAGTTCCCCGGATAAGCCCAGGGCGTCAAATGATTTCATTCGTAATTATTAAATAGGGGGCAAAAGTACAAAAAATAAATGGGGGCTGTAGTTTAGGCTAAACAACCTTACTTCGAACATTTAGTTTATGGAGTCTGTTTTTTCAAAGCATCGAAACCACGGATGATAAAAACCAATTTTTGTTTGCTAATTTTCACAGACTAAAATAGAATCTTGTGAAAACCTTTAAACGGACATTATTTATCGCAGGCTTAATGGCTTTCGGTTTAATTTTTCAATATGGATGGCGGGCTTTCCCCATCATGAGCGGCTACAGCGCAAAAGATATGTGCTCGTGTGTATTTGTGGCAGGCCGCGATCCGGAAAGTATTATACAAAATGAGTTGGGTAATTTTCCCCTGTCGCTGGCTTCGGTGCAGGTTAACCGGAGCGATTCGTCTGCTACTTCTTCGGTTTTTGGGCTGGCCAGGCGAAAAGCCATTTTCAGAAAAGGGTTAGGCTGTACCTTGTTAGTGGGGTTATCGGAAAATGAACTTCGAAACCAAAAATTGAAAACCTACCCAGCCGGTCTTTTGCCCGACACGGCCGCCTGGCCTCAACAACAGGATTTGCCCAACCTGAATCAATCAAAACTGAAGGTGGCGATAGAGAAGGCCTTTCAGGAAACCACAACCGAAAAAATAAAAATGAAACGAACCCGGGCCGTAGTGGTGGCTGTTAGCGGGCACATCGTGGCCGAGAAATATGCCGAAGGATTTGATAAAAATTCTAAACACATTGCGTGGTCTATGACGAAAAGCCTGACCAACGCCCTGGTCGGCATTTTAGTAAAGCAGGGAAAATTAAAACTAGATGAGCCTGCCCCAATTGCCGAATGGAAAAAGGACGATCGTAAAAACATTACGCTTTCGGATCTGCTGCACATGAGCAGCGGCCTGCAGTGGGAAGAAAACTACAGCGGCCCCAGCGGAGCCACCAATATGCTGTTTAAAGAAAAAGACATGGGCGAATATGCAGCCGGGTATCCCCTTCAATCTAAACCCGGTGAGGTTTTTGAATACTCCAGCGGCACTACCAATATTATTTCGCGTATCCTACGCCAAACGGTGGGCGATGAAGATTATTATCAATTTCCCTACCGCGAACTGTTTGCCAAAATCGGAATGCGCAGCCTCGTGCTCGAACCCGATGCCGGTGGCACTTTCGTTGGCTCTTCGTATTCATTTGCTACCGCCCGCGATTTCGTACGGTTTGGCTTATTGTATCTAAACGATGGTGTATGGAACGGTGAACGGATCCTCCCGGAAGGGTGGGTAAAGTACTCTTCCACGCCCACCTCGGGCGCACATCGAGGCGAATATGGCGCACAGTGGTGGACCAACGCGGGCGAAAAAACAAATCCGGCAAACCGAACCTACCCCAATGTGCCGGCCGATTGTTTTCAAGCCGAAGGATTTGAAGGCCAATATATTTTTGTGGTTCCTTCCAAAAAATTAGTAGTCGTGCGGTTGGGGCTCACCAAAACAGACGATTTTGATATGAATCAATTCGTATCGGGAATAATCTCAGCCATTCCGTAGCGGCTAAACTATTTTTTGTTCAATCATAGAAATCGCTAACTTATCTCAACAAAATAATAAATATGAATAAGCGCAGAGAGTTTATAAAAAAAATAGTAGCCGGTGCTACAGCCCTGCAACTTCCTACGATTGGGTCGGCCATCAGTATGTTCAAACCCAATGAATCTGCTGAACTAAACCTCTCGCTGGCC
Source organism: Bacteroidota bacterium (assembly GCA_018267135.1). Classification (GTDB taxonomy): domain Bacteria; phylum Bacteroidota; class Bacteroidia; order Cytophagales; family Cyclobacteriaceae; genus ELB16-189. The sequence continues at coordinate 51,654 of JAFDZA010000007.1, read as the reverse complement.
CAGTGGTCGCTGCACCGGGCCATACAAAAAGGTGAAGTAAAGGCTGAAAATTTTGCTTCCATCGCCAAAAACAATTACGGCATAGAGGCTGTTGAGTATGTAGCCAGTTTCTACCAGACGCACGCTACCGAAGAAAAATACTGGCTTCAATTAAAAAAAACAGCCGGAGATTTAGGTGTGAAAAACCTTTTAATCATGGTGGACAATGAGGGGGATCTCGGCCACATAAATAAAACCGAAAGGAAAAAAGCAGTAGAAAATCATTTTAAATGGATTAACGCAGCTAAGTTGCTGGGTTGCCACTCCATTCGGGTTAATGCGTTTGGCGAGGGCCCGAAAGAAGCCGTGCAGCAAGCTATGAGTGAATCGATGATTATTCTATGCGCCTATGCCGGGCAAGAAAAGATAAATGTACTCATCGAAAACCATGGCCTGTATAGTGCCGATGGCAAATGGGTGGAAGGCATTATGAAAAAAGTAAACCAGCCCAACTGCGGCACCCTGCCCGATTTTGGAAACTGGTGCACCAATGCCAAATGGGGAAGCACCCAAGACAACCAATGCACGGAAGTGTATGATCGCTATCAGGGCGTAAAAGAATTTCTGCCTTTTGCCAAAGGGGTGAGTGCCAAATCATACCATTTTAATGAACAAGGCGAAGAGACCATCATTGATTTTACTCGGATGTTAACCTTGGTAAAAGATTCCGGCTTCCGTGGATATATAGGAATTGAGTACGAAGGAAACCGGCTGAGCGAACCGGATGGCATTCGTGCCACTAAAAAATTATTGGAAAGAACCTGGAAGAAAATCAATGGGTAAAATTTTTACCGCACCGGAGAAAAAAATACAGACCGATGTGGCTGTCTTACCATCTGAAGATACCAACTGCCTGCAAGATTCATTTGTCTATGTTCATTGCCACCTCACCTCCCCACCGGCCGGTTCATTAATCCGGATTTGGTCCACTACCCTATTGGCCGATCAGCACTCGGCAGCACAGGCTTCGCTCGTTCATGCCGAAAATATTTCCTTCGCCCCCGTTTGGACTGTCGTACCCAACAGCCAGGATTACCATTTCTTATTAATTTTCTCTGCCTTGCCAAAGGCCTGCATCCTTTTCGATTTCATCGAAAATATTCCGCAGCCCGGTGGGTTTCTGGTTCGCAACATTGCCCGCAACGACACAGATGTTTACCATATCCACTTAACCTGATTTTTTTATAAAATAGTTCTATTTTGGCAAGGATGGCCTCACTTCTATTTTGCTGGGCAGCGTACGTGGGTTCATCGTCAGCACATCGAGTACCAGTTTGCCAATATCTTCAGGCTGTATTTTCCAGGTGTCTTGCTCATTGGGCGTATGGTCATTAAAATAGGTAGATACCGAACCGGGCATAATGGTGCTCACTTTAATTTGATGGGCACGGGCATCGAGCATCAAAGCCTGAGTAAATCCCAGCAATCCAAATTTACTGGCATTGTATGAGCTGCCTCCGGCAAAAAAATTGGCACCGGCCAAACTGCCCATGGTTATAATGTACCCCTTCGATTTTTTCAATGCTTCGTAACACGCCTTGACGCTGTAAAATACGCCCGTTAAGTTGGTATCTATGGTTTCGTGCCAGCGTTTAGGCTCTAAGGTTTCGATGGAACCAAAAAAGCCTACCCCGGCATTGGCAATCAGTACATCCAGTTGTCCAAACACATTCACCGTTTTATCAACGGCTGCTTTCTGTTGTTCGAAGTTTCGCACATCGGCAGCAAAACCAATGGCGCTTCCTTTTTGCACCGCATTCAGTTTTGCCAGCGCCTCATCAACCGCTTTGGGCTGTCGCCCGGTAATAGCTACTTTCCATCCGTTTTGAATCAATGTATTGGCAATGGCAAAACCAATTCCTTTACTCCCACCGGTAATAAATGCTGTTTTCATTGGTATCAAATTTAGGTTTATAAATAATCTATAATAATCGTGGTGCTCGTTCAGATTTTAAAGTCTGATCGCCTCCTGCCTGTTTCCATTTTGTTGTACTTACGAAAACAATGATACAACACAAATAGTTGCGTTTTTTTATGCTTTACAAAAAATAACCGGCCTTTTTCTGGCTGAAACAAACATCCTTCATCCTCTCTGAATTTTGTATTTTTGCCATCGCTAAACTAAAAAAACATCCACCGTAAATAAAAATACTATGCCCGGCACCGAACTATTTGGAGCAGAAGAAAAAAAGGAAATCAATGATGTGCTTGAAACAGGCATCTTGTTTCGCTACAACCACGATGCGCAACGCAATAACATCTGGAAGGCCCGCGAGTTTGAAAACGAAGTAAAAAAATTATTAGGTGCGAAATATGCTCATGCTGTGAGCAGTGGCTCTACAGCCGTGGCCTGTGCGCTGGCCGGTGCCGGCATTGGTGCCGGAGATGAAGTAATCGTGCCTCCGTTTACATTCATTGCCTCGGTAGAAGCTGTGTTGTTTGTGGGTGCGCTACCTGTATTTGCCGAAATAGATGAAACCCTTTGCCTCAGTGCCAAGGGCATCAAAGCAGCCATCACCCCTAAAACAAAAGCCGTGCTGCTCGTACACATGTGTGGAGGGATGGCACAGATGGATGAAATCGTAGCCGTGTGCAAAGAACACAATTTAACTTTAGTAGAAGATGCCGGGCAGGCCTTTGCTGCTTCTTACCAAGGAACTTCCGTAGGTCTGTTTGGAAAAACCGGATGTTATTCATTCGACTTTTTTAAAATTGCTACCTGTGGTGAGGGCGGAGTAATGGTAACCAACGATGAGCAAGCCTACAAAAATGTGGATTGCTACTCCGACCACGGCCATAGCCACGCAGGCAACAACCGCGGCATGGAGCCTCACCCAATCCTGGGCTTTAACTATCGCATAGGCGAGTTAAGTGCAGCTGTAGGCCTGGCACAAACCCGCAAAGTGCCTTATATCATACAGAAAAACCGCGAGCACAAAAAAATATTGACCGACATCTTATCAAAAGTTTCCGGCATAAGTTTTAGTAAACTTCCTGATGCAAGCGGAGACTCGGCTACTTTTTTAAATATATTTTTGCCCGACACCGAATCGGCCCAACGAGTTATCGATGAATTTAACAAAGCAGGTGTGGCGGGTTTCAACTATTGGTTTTTGAACATGTATCATTTCATCAATCAATGGGACCACTTGAAAGAATTGAAAGTAGCTGCAAAGTTGCCCATCCATCTTTTGGGCGCCCCGCAAGATTACAAGAACCTTCATTTACCAAAATCACAAGAAGTGGTGGGGCGGCTAATTTCATTCGGCATCCGTTGCACCTGGACTGGCGAGGAAGTAAAAGTATTAGCAAATAAAATTGCCGGATGTGTAACAAAGGCAATGCAAGCATAGTTGTTGGCCGGCATGAAGAACATTACCCTCAGTATAGCGATCCTTTTTATGGGCTTGCAAGCTCATGGGCAGGGTAAACCCTGTGTGTTTTGTGAAATTGTCAAAGGAACCCGGCAAGCAAATCAGGTGGTGTATCGCGATCATTTGGTCGTTGCCTTTATGAATCATGCTCCGGCAAACCCTGGCCACATACTCGTAGTGCCTGTGGTACATGCCAAAGAGATAACAGAAGTGCCCGACTCCACCGCTCGCCAGATGATGAGTGTTGGAAGAAAAATTGCTACCGCCATGAGAAAGACTGATATAAAGTGTGAGGGTTTCAACTTTAGAATTAATTCCGGGGAAGCAGCCGGGCAAACTGTTTTTCATAGCCATCTTCACGTTATCCCACGTTTCAAAGATGAAAAATTGAGTATGGATGAGCACCATACTTTACCACCGGAAGAACTAGAAGTCGTTGCTAAAAAAATCCGAAACGCTTTACCGAAATAGTTTATTAAATTAGAAATTGTATGCACAGAAATTTTAAAGGAATAGAAAAGACCGTTTACGCTTATCCGATCATTCCGGGCAACGAATCTGTGATTACAAATAGTAACTTGTAAAAAGTGCAGCTACAGTCTATTAAAAATAAAATAGTTGAAGTGCGAGGTCAACGTGTAATGTTTGATTTTGATTTGGCTAAACTTTATGAAGTAGAAACCAGAGTATTGAATCAAGCTGTTAAAAGAAATCTTGATCTTTTTCCTGAAGATTTTATTTTTCAGCTTACCCCAAATGAATGGAAAACCGTGTCATCACAAATTGTGATGACATATCCTCTGAAAAGACCGAAGAAAGCGATCCCTCTTGTTTTTACTGAACATGGAGTAGTTATGTTAGCCAATGTGCTTAAAAGCAAGAAAGCAAGGTTAACCAGCATCTCCATCGTAAGGGCTTTTATAGCCCTCCGGCAATTGGCCCTATCTCACAAAGAACTAACTGCCAAGCTTCACCAGCTCGAAATAAATACAATAAACAATTCAAAGATGTTTATGAAGCCATTACCTATTTATTAAACCAAGACAAAGAACAAATTGATTTTAAGAACAGAAAAAAAATCGGCTTCAAAAACAATAAAGAAGATTAAATACTCTTATCCATTTACTAAAAATGAAATAATTTAAGTTATGCACAAAAATTTTAAGGGAATAGAAAAGACCGTTTATGGTCGCGGAAGTTTTAACCAACTTGGCGATATCCTGAATGAACGGAGAAATGACAATGGCCGGTTTATGCTCTTCGTGGTAGATGCCTACTTCAAAGGAAAAGAACTGGAGAAAAGGATTCCTGCCCACCCGGAAGACATCGTTCAATTTATCAATGTAGAAACACACGAACCCACCACGGAGCAGATAGACCACCTGCGCGATTCGGTAAAAAAATCAAAAGGCATTCCGGCTGCCGTAGTTGGCATTGGGGGCGGCTCGGTAATGGATATTGCCAAAGCGGTTTCGCTCATGTTTACCAACGAGGGTTCTTCTACCCTGTATCAAGGGCTGAACCTGATTAAGAAACCGGGTATTTACCATGTGGGCGTGCCTACTGTTTCCGGCACGGGAGCGGAAGTTTCTATGACAGCGGTACTCACCGGCCCCGAAAAAAAACTGGGGCTGAAATGCGAGTGGACGGTTTTTAACCAAGTGGTGCTTGACCCTGAACTGATTGCCAGCGTGCCACGCAACTGGTGGTTTTATGCCGGCATGGATACCTACATTCATTGCATTGAATCTGAAAACGGATTGCTGAACAATGCCTACAGCCATGCCTATGCCGAGCAAGCGCTAAAACTCTGCCGCGAAATTTACCTGGGACCTAAAAGCGGACAAACTCCGGAAAACGATGATAAGCTGATGGTGGCCTCACTCATGGGCGGACTGAGTTTAACATACTCTGAAGTGGGCGTATGCCATGCCATCTCTTACGGGCTCTCTAAAATTTTAGGCACCCGTCATTGTTATGCCAATTGCATTGCTTTTAATCATCTGCAAGATTATTACCCGGAAGGCGTAAAAGAATTTAAGACCATGATTGCCCAACGCAAAATTGACCTTCCACAAAACTTGGCCAAGGACTGGACCGATGAACAAATTACCGCCATGGCCAAAGTAGCTTATAACCTTCCGCACATGTGGGCGCACGCCATCGGCCCCGACTGGAAAGAAAAGGTAACGGTAGAAAGCATTGAAAAACTTTACCGGAGGCTGTAACATAAACATCAGTATGAAGTGGTAAGACACAAGATCAAATTTTCACAACATCTTAAGTCTTGTGTCTTAACACTCCTATCTTATGTATAACAGTAAGCCTTTTCACTTCAAACAATTTTCTGTACGGCATGATCTGGCCTCGATGAAGGTGGGCACCGATGCCGTGTTATTGGGAGTCTGGGTCGAATTAAAAGAGGCCAAACATATTTTAGATGTAGGCACCGGGTGTGGGATTATTGCCCTCATGCTGGCGCAGCGAAGTCATAACGATGTGTTGATTGAAGGCCTCGACATAGATGAACCCAGTCTTCGGCAAGCTCATGAAAATGGAGTACGCACGCCCTGGCGCCACCGTCTGCAATTTCATCTCTCTTCTCTTCAAGAATATAAACCTGTACACCAATACGACCTCATCGTCTGCAACCCGCCATATTTTACAAACAGCCTGTTGCCTCCGGGAGTAAAACGAAAACAAGCCCGCCATACCGGCACTTTATCCTTTACAGAATTAATTACTTTTTCCAAAAAAATGCTAACGCACAACGGAAGGTTGGTCTTGATTTTACCGACAGCCGAAGGAACTGCGTTTAAAGAATTGGCAATAGACAGCCAGCTGTATCTTTCAAAAGAAACAGCCGTGTTTACCAAACCCGGCAAACCGCAAGAACGCTGGCTGCTGGAATTCTCCCTCTCATCAGGAAAAGTAACCACCGGCAAAATTGTTCTCTTTGAGGTAAATGGAAATAAAACCCAAGCCTATCAAGAATTGACTAACGAATTCTATCTTTAACTCTGATTAATTCGGATTTAAGATCATTTTTTTAAAATATTGGGTAGGCACATGAAATATCTGTTTTCCATTTTTTTATCACTTACCGGTTTGGTAACCCAAGCTCAACTGCGCGGGTTACAAATAAAAAGAGCCAGCGGCCCTATTAAAATAGATGGCATCATGGATGAACCCGATTGGCAAACAGCCGATGTGGCCGATCATTTTAAGCAAGTATTTCCGTTCGATTCTTCTTTTGCCATCGCTCCCACCGAAGTGCGCATGACGTACGATAGCCGCTACATCTACTTATTTGCCATTATGTATAACAAGGTAAGCCAGCGCAAGTATGTTACGACTTCTTTAAAGCGAGACTACCGCGGTCCTTCTAATGATGGGTTTACACTCGTTCTCGATACCTATAAAGATAAAACCAACGGATTTCTGTTTGGCATCAATCCTTTTGGCGTGCAACGCGAAGCACTGCTTACCAACGGGGGCAACGATGACCTCTCATTAAGTTGGGACAACAAATGGTTTAGTGAAGCCCGAATGCTGGGCGACCGCTGGGTGTGCGAAATGGCCATTCCTTTTAAGACTTTGCGCTTCAAACAAAATCTTTCTTCCTGGTTCATTAATTTTTATCGCATCGACAGCCACCATACCGAGCAGAGCAGTTGGGCGCCCATACCAAGGGTGTACCCTCCTACTGCTCTGGCTTTCAACCGAGAATTAATCTGGGATAAACCCCTGAGCAGCCCGGGCGGAAATGTTTCGCTCATCCCGTATATGGCCGCTCATAACATCAATGATTTTCAAAATAATATGCCGGTAGATCGTGCTCCTTCCATTGGGGGCGATGCCAAGGTGGCCATGGGGCCGGCCTTGAATTTAGACCTGACGGTGAACCCCGACTTTTCGCAGGTAGAAGTAGATCAGCAAGTAACTAACCTCAGCCGGTTTGAAATTTTCTATCCGGAGAAGCGACAATTTTTTTTAGAGAATGCCGATTTATTTGGAAGCTTCGGCTATGGCAACATGCGTCCGTTTTTTTCAAGGCGCATTGGTGTAACCCGCGATCCTACCATTGGTCAAAATATTGAAAACCGGATTTACGGGGGGGCTCGCTTAAGCGGCAAAATTGACAACAACTGGCGCATTGGGTTAATGACCATGCAGGCAGCCGAAAATAACGCCATTAAATTGCCTTCTATTAACTATACGGTGGCTGCGGTGCAGCGAAAAGTTTTTACCCGTTCCAATATCGGTTTGATGCTCATTAACAAGCAAGCCTTTCATGATTCTACCACCAAAGATTTTAAAATATTACCCAACCAATACAACCGGTTAGTGGGTATTGACTTCAACTTAGGAAGTAAAGACAATAAGTGGAACGGAAAAGCATTTTACCACCGTTCGTTCGATCAAACAAAAAAAGACAGTGCCTTCGCCTCTACTATATCCCTTACGTACAGCAAACCAAAAATCACATTCGATATACTGGCCCAGACTGTAGGTGCTAACTTCAACCCGGAAGTAGGATACTTGCCCCGGGCACGTTTTAATCGTTTCGCACCCGATTTTTTTTACGCCTGGTATCCCAAATCGAAAATAATAAACAACCACGGCCCCGGCATGGATACCGATATTATAGGGAATGATTTATTTGGTGTAACCGATGCCGACTATAACATCTGGTACAATATTAATTTTCAAAATACGGCTACTTTTTTTATGCGCGTCCGTCAGGATTACGGGCTGGTTTTCTTTCCCTTCGATCCTACCTTTCCGGCCAACTCTTCGTTGGCCAAGAATCTCCCCTTTAAATCGCATTATTATTGGAATTCCGTTATTCTCAGTTATCAATCGAACGCGCGAAAGCGATTCTTCTATAGTTTTCAAAGCCGGTTAGGACAATACTACAACGGGCACCGGGTAAATGTAGATGGCAATTTCAGTTACCGGTTGCAGCCTTATGCTGTTCTCTCGGTAGATTATTCTGTTAATCATATCTCGCTGCCTTCCGCCTATAACAGTGCCGATTTAATTTTAATCAGTCCTAAGTTTGATCTCACTTTTTCACGCAAACTTTTCTGGACTACCTACTTTCAGTACAACAACCAGATTAACAACGTAAACATTAACTCGCGCCTGCAATGGCGCTTCCGGCCGGTTTCTGATTTATACATTGTTTACACCGACAATTATTTTGCTGAAACCAATTCGCACGGAGATTTTTTATACCTGGGCCAGCCCAAGTACCGCTCACTGGTAATTAAACTTACCTATTGGTTAAACCTGTAATTTTTTGAGGCTGGGTTTTAGAGATTTTGTTTTCTCATCTCGCTTACGGCATAATGGCAAGCCCGGGCGGTTAGTGCCATGTAGGTGAGCGAGGGGTTTACACACGAGCTGGAGGTCATGCACGAGCCATCCGTAACAAACACATTCTTTACAGCGTGCATCTGGTTAAATGCATTAAGCACCGAAGTTTTAGCTTCGCGCCCCATACGCACCGAGCCCATTTCGTGGTTGGCATTTCCCGGAAAAGACATCACATTATTAACCCGGATATGATGGAAGCCACCTGCGCGGAGCAACTCTTCGGCCATGATGCTGATGTCTTTATTCATCGCTTTTTCATTCTCTTTAAATTCACAATTAACGGATATTAAAGATCGGCCCCACTTATCTTTTTTGTCGTGATTTAGTGTAATGCGATTATCCGCATAAGGCAAGCACTCGCCAAATGCATACAACGACATTTGCCAGCCACCCGGGGCGGCCACTGCCTCTTTAATGGTGCTCCCTATTTTATCAGAAGTATCACCCCTTTTGCGGTAAGCGCCTCCTCCAAAATAATAGCCTCTTAAGAATCCTAACTTTTTGTCGTTCTCCTTTACATTCCTAAAACGGGGCACATAAATGCTGGTAGGTCTGCGGCCGGAGTAGTACGAATCTTCAAAACCATCTACATCGGCCCAGGCGGAAAGTCCTTTGTGGTGATCCATCAGATTTCTTCCTACCTGGTCGCTGTCGTTACCCAGCCCATTAGGAAAACGCGATGAAACGGAATGAAGAAGGATAGCAGCCGTAGCTACCGTTGAGGCATTAAGAAAAATTAATCGTGCATAAAATTCGGTGGTTTCGTTGGTGTGGGTGTCAATCACTTCAACACCGGTAGCCACTTGTTTGTGTTCGTCATACAATACCCGGTTTACCAGTGTGTGCGGGCGTAAAGTAAGATGGCCGGTAGCGAAAGCAGCCGGCAGGGTGGCCGAGTTCGAACTAAAATAAGCTCCGTACGGGCAGCCGCGGTGGCAAAGGTTACGTGCCTGGCAAGCGCCCCGGCTCCCTCCGACTGAGCGGGTAAGGTTCGCAGTGCGCCCCATAATGACGTGCTTATCAGAAAATTGTTTTTCAATCTTTTCCTTGAAATGGCGCTCGACACAGTTCATCTCGAAGGGCGGTAAAAAATTTCCGTCCGGAAGATGCGGAATACCATCGCGGTGGCCGCTTACCCCGATATACGTTTCCACATAGTCGTACCACGGAGCTATGTCTTGGTAGCGAACAGGCCAATCTACCCCAATGCCTTCTTTTTTATTGGCTTCAAAATCCAGATCGCTCCACCGGTAGCAGGCACGCGACCACAACAGCGAACGTCCGCCCACAATATCGCCCCGAATCCAATCAAAGCGTTTGGTTTCTTCATAAGGATTATCGAGATCGCTGATGTAGTAGTGTTTATTGTCTTCCCGGAACGACCAATGCCGAGTTTGAACAGGATGCGTTTTCTTATCTTCAACCGTAAGGTTAAAGCCGTGTTTAAATTGCCACGGATCTTGAGTGGCTGTGGGGTAATTGGGGTGCACTACCTCTTCGCCTCTTTCCAACAGCAATACATGCAGGCCTTTCTCGCACAATTCTTTTGCTGCCCAGCCGCCACTGATACCCGACCCTACGATGATGGCATCGAACGTATGCTCTTTTTTCGATTTAAGATTTAGGTTAAGTGAATCAATTTTCATGAGAAGGGTATAATTATATTTTACATTTACCTGAAATGCTTGGTCATTACCTCGGCATAATGCGCGAGGGCTACTTCGGGATCTTCAATTTCGGGGTGCCAAAGTTTTTCCCATTCAAAACTGTAGAAGCCCCGATAGCCGCCTTTCCAGAGAATATCTACAGCCTCTATAATAGGAACCTCGCCTGTGCCGAGCAGTACATAGTGAGGTTCGCGGTTATTTAACCTGGCATCTTTAAGATGAGTATGGTTAATATATTTTTTTAATTTTTCATAAACCTGTGCCGGTGGTTCTTTGGTTTGAGTCCACATATTGGCCACATCCCAAACTAACCCGGTGTTTTCATGCTCAGCATTTTTCAATATCCATAAAATATCTTCACTCTTTACCAGATCGCCATGCGATTCAATTAATACTTTTACCCCGCTTCCCTTGGCATAGCGGCCCAGTGTAAGCAACCCGTCTGATATCAGATTAATGGTTTTTATTTTTTCCTGTTCTTTTGGAAATAGATTGGGAAACACCCGCACATAAGGGCAAGTAAGCTGATGCGCCAAATCTATAAAGCGTTTGCCTTCATCTATATTTTTTGTTCGCACGGCCGGTGCCGAAAAATGAAGGGCGGCAGAAGAACCCAAACAGGCAAATTTCAGGTTGTTATCTTTCATTAGCCGGAGTGTGGCGGGTCGGTTTCCTTTTGAAAACTCCTTGCGGCCCGGTAAGTTCAGTTCGCGCTGAATTCCCCTTACTTCAATTCCTTTGTAGTTGCGACTGGCGGCAAATTCCACAATCTGGTCTAATGTCCAGTCGGGGCAACCTAACGTAGAAAAAGATAAATCGGGCCACTTTTCAAATGAAAATGATGGAGTGGCTACGAATGCGGCACCAAGCGTGGTGGCTGTATGTAAGAAAATTCTTCGGTTCATTATTCGGTTGCTGATTGGGTGTTAAACTACTGAAAACGATAATATGTTCAAACAATGAAATGACTTGCGGATAGAGATCAATCTTAAGGATGATTTTATCATTTTTTGAGACTAATGTATATCAATCTTTTAATTGACTTTTGTCAAGGTCATCTCCACACGCAGCCTTTACCTTTCAGAAAAAAATAAAGATGGAAAAGTATATTCAAGCAGAAGAAGCGCTGAAAATAATTAAACCAAAAGACCGGGTATTTATACACGGAGGAGCCGCTACCCCTCGCTTTTTGTTAAAAAAGTTAACCGAACGGGCTTCTGAACTTTACGATGTGGAGTTGATGAGTATCAGTTTACAAGGGGAAGTGTCTTTTGCTAACGCCCTGTACAAAGACAGTTTTAAGATAAATTCACTTTTTGTTTCGGCCAATATTCGCGAGGCCGTTAATGCGGGGCGGGGCGATTATATTCCGGCCTTTCTCAGTGAGATCCCCGGTATGTTCAGAAAAAAAATACTGCCGCTCGAGGTGGCTTTGGTTCATGTATCTCCGCCCGATAAACATGGCTATTGTTCGTTGGGCACCTCGGTAGATATTGCCTTGGCAGCCGTGCAATCAGCCCAGTATGTCATTGCGCAGGTAAACCCCCAGATGCCGCGAACTTTAGGCGATGGTATGGTGCATATCAACCATTTCAATGCTCTGGTTTATCATGACGAAGCACTTCCCGAAATTTCATCCGGCAAGCAGATGTCTGAAATTGCTATGCGCATTGGACACCACTGTGCACAGCTAATTGAAGATGGTTCCACTATTCAGGCCGGTATTGGTTCTATTCCCGATGCCGTTCTCGCTAACTTATCAGCCCACAAAGAGTTGGGCGTCCACACTGAAATGTTTACCGATGCTGTGCTGCCACTGGTAGAGGTCGGCATCATAACCAATCAGCATAAAAAGAAATATCGCGGAAAAATAGCAGCTGCCTTTATGCTGGGTACGCGAAAGCTTTATGATTTTGTAAACGACAACCCCGGGGTGGTAATGCTGGGCATAGACTATGTTAATGATCCAAGCATTATCCGCCAAAACCCAAAAGCAACAGCCATCAATAGTGCTCTGGAAGTAGACATTACCGGGCAGGTGTGTGCAGATTCGCTAGGCACGTATCAATACTCCGGGGTGGGCGGCCAGATTGATTATATGCGCGGAGCGGCCTTGTCGGAAGGAGGCAAACCCATTATTGCTTTACCTTCCGTAACTCCAAAAGGTATCTCCAGAATTACGGCCCTGCTAAAACCCGGGGCCGGAGTTGTTACCACCCGGGCTCATGCACATTATATTGTTACAGAATATGGCACGGCTTATTTGTATGGAAAAAACATGCGGCAGCGGGCCAAAGCATTGATTGAAATAGCTCATCCTAACCATCGCGAAGAATTAGAAAAAGCTGCGTTTGAGCGATTTAAAAATTACCAGTTTGAAAGAACGAATTACTGATTTTGCCGTTCCCTTGCGCTTACTTCATTTTCAAATTCAAAAAAAACAAAACAAACTATCCTAAATACATTAGGAAATAAAAATCATTCCATAGCATTGTATGTGTTTTTTATGGTAACCCAGTAACCTGCTCATGAAAATAAAATACCTGACGTTTCTGCTGTTCATTGGCTGCCGGCATAATGGTTCCATCTTACCTCATGTAAAGCCGGTGGTGGAAGCAGTGTATGCATCTGGCTTTGTGGTTTCCAAAGATGAGTACCAGATTTTTTCGCAGGTGGATGGATACGTTGTAGAAATCATTGCCCATGAAGGAGACCAGGTAAAGAAAGACGAGCCTATTCTGATCATTGAAGGACAACAACAGCATGCCCGCTACCGCATTGCCAAAGACAATTACGCGTTAGCCATAAAAAACAACCGGCTCGATTCGCCCGTATTAATGGAAGCTAAAGCCGCCATGGAAACAGCGCAAGTTAAATTACAATTTGATTCTATTCATTACCTCCGCTATACCAATTTATGGAAAAGTAATGCCATCAAGCAAAACGAATACGATCAGGCAAAATTGAATTTTGATAATTCCCGTTTAACCTATCAACTTCAGCAAAACCGCTACCAGAAAGTAAAAGACCAGCTAAACAATGAACTGACTAACGCACAAAACAACTTAAAAATTACCTCTGACGAAACCGGAAGGTATATAGTAAAAAGTAATTTCGATGGCCGCATTTATAAGATTACCAAAGTGCAAGGCGAGTTGGTTAGGCGGGCCGAGGCCTTAGTCACCTTCGGGCGCAACGATGCATTTTATTTACAATTAAGTGTTGACGAGCTGGATATCCGTAAAATAAAAAAAGGACAAAAAATAAAAACCCAGATAGATGCGTATGGCAGCCGGGTGTTTGAGGCCACCGTTACACAAGTTTATCCGATGGTAAACCAGCGCGAGCAGGCCGTGCGGGTAGATGCCGATTTTACGACTCCCTTACCCGATGGGCTTTCGGGCCTGGCCGTAGAAGCCAACATTATTATACGCGAAAAAGAAAATGCGCTGATCATACCCAAGTCTCTTTTATTGGCAGGCGACTCGGTACGTACCAGCGATGGAAAAAAAAGAAAGGTAGTGTGTGGCATTGAAACGCTGGATGAGGTAGAAATTATACAAGGAATAGAAGCCACCACACCCTTGATAAAATAAATAAAATGTTCGGCAGCCGGTTTAAACTGACGTTAGAAATTGCCAAAGTGCATTTGCTGAGCAAACCCAAACAAACCGTTATTGCCATGCTGGGCGTTACGTTTGGCATTGCCATGTTCATTGCCTTGGTAGGCTTGATGACAGGCCTCAACGATTTTACCGAAGAAATCACGATGACTTCCTCGCCCGACATTCACATTTACAAAGATGTAACCAGCCCCCGGCCCACTATTCTGCAACAAACCAGCCCGGGCAGCCTGACGTGGGTGCATCATCAAAAACCAAAAAACGAATTAACTAAAGTGCGCAATGCCTACCGGATTATGGAGTTGATCCGGAAAAACGAAATGGTGCGCGGAGTGGCACCTGCTCTTTCCTCGCAGGTATTTTATAACTACGGCCCTGCCCAACTGAACGGATCCATTTTAGGAGTAGATATTCTGGAAGAAGACAAATTATTTGGCTTGAAATCGAAAATGAAGGAAGGCCGCATTGAAGAATTGCTGGCTACCCGCGAAGGAATTATTATGGGCCAGGGGTTAGCTAAAAAACTGGATGTAAAAAAGGGAAATCGCATTGTTATTACCACCCCCGAAGGGCACACCATGACACTGAAAATAGTGGGTATTTTTCAGATGGGTATTGGTGTAGTAGATAACGTGCGCTGCTATGCCAACATCGGCACCGTGCAAACTATTCTGCAACAAGACCCCAGCTACGTTACCGACATCAACATAAAATTAAACGACCGCCATCTGGCCAAAAAATATGCGGCTGAACTGGAAGCAAAATATAATACCAAAGCAGAAGACTGGGAAACTGCCAATGCTACCTTTCTTACCGGTGTCATTATTCGCAATATCATTACCTATGCCGTATCGGTTACACTGCTCATTGTGGCGGGCTTTGGTATCTACAATATTCTGAACATGACGATTTATAATAAAATGAAAGACATTGCCATTCTCAAAGCGATGGGTTTTGCGGGCGGAGATGTGCGAAGCATTTTTATGATTCAGTCGCTCATCATCGGGCTGATTGGTGCCATGGCCGGCTTAGTAATCGGATATATTCTCTCCGTGCTGATTTCGAAAGCACCCTTCAACGGAGGCGACATCATCAGCCTGGATCACTTTCCTGTAAATTTTGATCCCAAGTTTTACATCATCGGGGTTGTGTTTGGCGTCATTACCACAGCCGTGGCCGGCTATATGCCCTCTCGCAAAGCATCCAGAATAGATCCGATCGAAATTTTACGAGGGCAATAATATGGAAGTGCTGGCCACCCGAAACATCAGCAAATACTTTTATGAGCCAGAAAAGTTTCAGGTACTGAAAGACATTACCCTCACCATCAACCGAGGTGAGTTTCTATCGCTGGTAGGAAAATCGGGTTGCGGTAAATCTACCTTGATGTACGTGCTCTCTACCATGGATACCGATTACGAAGGCGAGTTGGAAATAGCCGGGCAAAAACTTACCGGCAAAAATCAAGACACACTATCGGCTTTCCGAAACGAACACATCGGTTTTGTTTTTCAGTTTCATTACCTCTTGCCCGAATTTACCGTGTTGCAAAACGTCATGATCCCCGCCCTGAAGCGCAATAAATTTTCGCCCGAAGAAATAGAACACAAAGCCATGGAAAGATTAAAAACATTAGGCGTAGAGCAACACGCTCATAAACCGTCTAACAAACTATCGGGCGGGCAGCAACAACGGGTAGCCATTGCCCGGGCGCTTATTAATGACCCCGATATTATTATGTGCGATGAGCCCACCGGCAATCTGGACAGCTACAACACTCACCTGGTGTTCGATATTTTTAAACAACTTACCCACGAGTATAAGCAAACCATTATAGCCGTTACCCACGATGACGAGTTCGCCTCCAAAACAGACCGCATTGTGCAAATGAGCGATGGCCACATTGTTTTATAAATAGTAGCTTTGCTTTACCTGCAAAAAAGTATGGCAACCCTCTCCTACCATTCGCATTACCCTTCCGTAGACGACTTGCGCCAGAAAGCGATGAAACGTATTCCACGTTTTGTGTTCGACTATTTAGACGGTGGGTGCAATGAAGATGTTAACCTGAATAAAAATACCCACGAACTTCGTGACGTAGAATTGATGCCTAAGTACCTTACTCCGTGGCAGGGAGCCAACCTAAAGACAGAATTATTTGGCCATACATACGATGCTCCCTTTGGGGTTGCCCCCATCGGGTTGCAGGGGTTAATTTGGCCCAACGCACCAGAAATATTAGCAAAGGCGGCCGTTCAGCACAACATTCCGTTTATTCTTAGCACCGTAAGCACCAGCAGTTTAGAACACATCAGCAAAATTACCGAAGGTAAAGCCTGGTATCAATTATACTATCCGGCCGAAGACCGTCTGCGCGATGACATTATGAGAAGACTTCAGCAATCCGGTTACGATGTATTGGTTTTGCTGTGCGATGTGCCCACGCTCGGCTTTCGTCCGCGCGACATACGCAACGGGCTGACGATGCCTCCTAAAATGTCGCTTCGGAATATCCTGCAGATTTTATCGAAACCAGCCTGGGCCATCCGCACTTTGCAGTATGGACGGCCTCAGTTCGCTACCCTGAAACCCTACATGCCTAAAAAAATAAACATGAAACAACTGGGCGCGATGATGAACAGCACCTTTAACGGAAGGCTGGATGAAAGTAAAATTGCCTTGATGCGCGAAAAATGGAAAGGCAAACTGATATTGAAAGGCGTGGCTACCGAAGCAGATGCCGAGCTGGCTATTAAACTCGGTTTTGATGGCCTTATCATATCTAACCACGGAGGCCGGCAAATCGATGTCGGGCAGTCGTCTATACATTCATTACAGGCTATTCACAAAAAATGCCAGGGCAAAATAAAAATAATGATGGATAGCGGCCTGCGCTCCGGCCCCGACATAGCCCGTGCGCTGGCCAGCGGAGCCGAGTTTACCTTTTTAGGCCGGTCGTTTATGTATGCCGTGGCCGCATTAGGTAACGCAGGAGGCAACCATGCCATTTCTATACTGAAGACTCAACTCCAGCAAGTGATGGAGCAAATCGGGTGCGAGCAAATAAAAAATTTACCTGAGCATTTGGTAACTGAATAACCCCTTGGCCATCGACCCACTCGATTTCAGAATTTATAAATTACAGCCGTACCAAAAGTAGTTTGACTATTCAGCGTGTAATCTCCGTTTGAATCCATAAACTGTTGCGATTTTTTATTGGCTACTCCTGCTACCTTATCCCAGATATCCAGGCGAAGTTCCGGCTTTAAAAGCAAGTGGCCATCGGCCAGTGTCAGTGTACCGGTAAACGTAAAGGTGTTTGCCGCGGCTCCTATTGCACCGGTTGGGTTGTGTGTTACATCTATTTGGGTAAGATCATAATTTCTTAATCCTCTGGCTCCCGACCGGTTGTCAAAATGTTCGCCTCTAAATCCAATACTAATCAAGTCAGATACTTTAACGACCAGATAAATATTGGCACCTCCCCAATGTTTAGTACTGATGGTATCATTATCGGCCGGTATATAGGTGCCGGGCGAGCGCAACGCACCATACTGGCTACCATACATCAGCCAATATCCTATATAAACCCGATCGGTTAGCTGATAGCCTCCGTTCAGATCATATACGGTAAAATTGCCGCGGGGTGTATCGCCTTTTTTATTGGCATTGGCTTCGTTCGAGCTGAAGTAGTTAAGATAAACACTCAGGCCTTCGGCCGGTGTCAGAGCTAATTGGCCAATAATTCCCTTTGACCGGTTGTTATCATAGATGTAATCAAAGCCATTCGTTATGCCCAGCATAACAGAAATTTTATCGTTGAAGGCATAGGTACTTTTTAAACCCGTATGATAAAATGGAATACCGCTGTTAAAAGTATGATTAATGGAATAAAAAAAATTGAGTGGAGCATCAATGTATTCATAGCCTAAATGGGTTCCGAATTGCCCCATTACAAAAGACAACTTGCGCGTAGCATTATATTTAAAAAATGCTTGCTTAATAATGATGGCCGAATAATTATCGTTGCCGATGCGGTAGCCATACGCTGGCGTCAGCACCGGCACATTGCCGTAGTTTCCATATTGCGCATTAGGTCCAAAGGCTAAGTCGGCCACGGCCTCCGAATTTTTATGAGTGTATTTAAAAACCGTTTGTACCATACCAAGCGAAAACTGATCTACGCGCCTGTCGAACCCTCGGCCTACCCCCGACTGCCCCATGTTATCGCGCGAGGCCGGACGATTGAAATTGGTGAAGTAGTATGAATCTATATAGCCGGATAATTCCATCTTCCCCTTTTCTTTATTTTCTTCTCCTGATTGGTTTTCTATTTTCTTCTCTTCTGAATTTTGAAACCCTGCCCGGACGGAAAGGGATGACAGAAAAAGTGCCCATAGGCATAGACTTGTCTTTTTCATATTTTTGTGTGTGTTTTTCATTAAACAATAAACTAAAGTTGTCCTGTCGGGGTATCTCACCACCCCGCAGGACGCTTTAGTGATCTTCACTTAAAGCGTCCTGATTCAATTCATCGCATTACATATTATTTTTGGTTAGGCTATTTTTTCTTTCACTACCGACCAATCCACCGGGTATATATTTTCTCCGTGCTGGCTTAAATCAGATCCTACTTTCTTTTCTTCGGCCGATACTTTAAGCGAAGAAACCAGATCCGTTATTTTAAGAATGAGATAGGATCCGGCAAACGTATAGGGGATTACAATGGCAAGAGCAATCAGGTGTACTTTAAAAAGAGTGCCTTCTCCAAACAATAAACCGTTGCCCGTTGTGTTGGCGCTGTTCACGGCCGTATTGGCCAGCAGAGCCGTGAGTACCATCCCCATCAATCCGCCAACGCCATGACAGGGAAATACATCCAGCGTATCCTCCAATGTAGTCTGGGTTGTTTTCCAATGTGCCACCAGGTTACTGGCTAATGCTGAAAAGGTTCCGATAAAAATGCTGGAAGGAATGGTAACATAACCGGCAGCGGGGGTAATGGCTACCAAGCCCACTACGGCACCAATGCAAAATCCGAGAGCTGACGGTTTTTTGTTCCGGGCCATATCAAACAACACCCAGCACAAGCCGGCTGCAGCCGAAGCAGTATTGGTTACGGCAAATGCAGAGGCCGCCAGTGTGCCGGCACTCATGGCACTGCCGGCATTAAACCCAAACCAGCCAAACCACAGCAAGCCCGTGCCTAACAACACAAACGGAATATTGGCCGGAGCGATAGGTGCCTTCTCTTCCGATTTATTTCGTAAGTAAATAGACGCAGCTAAAGCGGCAAACCCGGCCGACATGTGTACCACCGTACCTCCGGCAAAATCAAGCACACCAAGTTTAAAAAGAAAACCATCGGGGTGCCAGGTCCAGTGTGCCAGCGGTGCATAAATAAGCAAAGAGAAGAGCACCAAAAAGATGATATACGATTTAAACTTGATGCGTTCGGCAAACGTACCGGTAATAAGCGCTGGCGCAATAATGGCAAACTTCAACTGAAAAAAGGCAAACAGCACTAACGGGATAGTAGGCGCTAAAGACCACGGTTTGCCATCGAGCACATGCTGAAACATAAAAAAGGTAGCCGGGTTGCCAATGAAACCGCCCATCGATTCGCCAAACGCCATACTAAATCCGACTACAATCCACAACACACTTACCACCCCCATGGCAATAAAACTTTGCAACATGGTAGAAATAATATTTTTGGTATCGATCATGCCTCCGTAGAAATACGCCAGCCCGGGGGTCATGAGCAATACCAAAGCCGATGCACAAAGCATCCAGGCTACATCGCCTGAGTTAATGCCTTGCGTTACAATAGGACCCGGCACAGTAGGTTGAAAAACCGCAAACAGACTTACTGCTATGAGCAAGACTAGTAAGAGGATTGATTTTTTCATAAGCATAGGGTTAGGTTGAAGTGTATTTGGTTTTTTTGTTAAAAACAGTACAAAAATGTAATTAATGGGTAAAAAACAATCATATATTTCATAAAAAATTAACTAATTCGATTGCATAGGGTATTTTTTAAACATATAATTTTTAAAAAAGTATATTATTTATATTTAATGGGTAAAAATTAACCCAACAATAATTAAATAAAAGGAACGGTTTAGCTGACTCCGTTTTATCGTTTTTTACGATCGACCGATACAAACTATTTATAGTGCAGCTATCAATTGCCTCAAATGATAAATGGCGATTAAATTTTTTATGAAATGGAAATAAAAGAAAATGCCAGACGCTGAAATTTTTTAACTTCTGTCTAAAAAAAGTGTTTGACAGCTCTTATTATGACACAAAAAAGAAGGCATCCGTTACCTTTGCCGAATCAAAAAAGCACCTGCGGTTTAGTGCACAAACTCAAAAAAATCTGTACCTATTTTTAATCCATGAGCAAAACCATTAGTGATAATATCCCGATATCGGTTTCCTTAAAATATACCTTAGAGGAAGAAGATATAAAACAAAAAAATACGACCAGCAAACAAAGGCTGTTATACATTTCGTTTCTGGCTGTGTTGGTAGCGATGGTCATCAGCGGGGTGGCCAAGTTGTTGGTACACTTGATTTATTTAATTACCAACCTTTCTTTTTACGGCCATTTTTCTTTTGCCGAAGTCAGCCCGGTAGGAAATACATTGAGTTTTTTTGTTATCCTCATTCCGGTTCTGGGCGGAGTCGTTGTCGGTCTCATGGCCTTCTTCGGATCAAAAGCCATTCGCGGGCATGGCATTCCGGAGGCGATGGAGCAGATCCTCACAAATCAAAGCAAAATAAAACCAACGATCACCTACCTGAAGCCCATCTCTTCAGCCATATCTATCGGTACGGGCGGCCCCTTTGGGGCAGAGGGTCCGATTATCGCTACTGGTGGGGCGTTAGGCTCTACGTTAGGCCAGTTGCTAAAAATCTCGGATAATGAACGTAAAATATTATTGGCGGCAGGCGCTACGGCCGGCATGGCCGCTATTTTTTACAGCCCTATTGCCGCTATATTTTTAGCCATCGAGTTGTTGCTATTTGAATTTTCTCCACGTTCTATTATCCCGGTAACAATGGCTTGTATTACCGGGGCAGCCGGTCATCATTTTTTGTTTGGGCATCATCCTGTTTTTGAAACCCCCGGAGTTACCATAGCCAGTTCCAGTAACATTGCTTTGTTTACCTACAGTGTTATGGGCATTGGTATTGGGTTGCTGTCGGTTGGCATTACCAAGCTGGTTTATGTAATAGAAGATGGCTTTGAAAAACTACCGGTGCATTGGATGTGGTGGCCGGCCTTGGGCGGAGTTGCCGTGGGGGTGGTAGGCTATTTTGAACCTCGTACGCTGGGGGTAGGCTACAACAACATTACGGATATTCTTTCCGGGAGTCTGGCTATTCAATTGGTAGGCTCGCTCTGCTTATTAAAATTTATTTCTTGGGCCGTTGCTTTAGGCAGTGGAACCTCGGGGGGTACGTTGGCACCTTTGCTTACGATTGGTGGGGCTACAGGTATGATGTTGGGTTTCGTAACGCTTCAACTATTTCCTTCTTCGGGCGTAAATCTTCCGCTGGCTGCTTTGGTGGGCATGGCTGCTATGTTTACGGGCGCCTCCCGGGCTTTCATTACGTCTATTATTTTCGCCTTAGAAACAACCGGTCAGCCAAATGCCTTGTTGCCGCTGCTGGCTTCGTGCAGCGCTTCTTACTTTGTTTCATTCTTTATTATGGAAAACACCATCATGACGGAAAAAATAGCGAGGCGGGGCGTAAAAACTCCAGACTCCTACGAGCCTGATATTTTGGAAGGAATTAAAGTAGAACAAGTAATGGACGACAGCGGGCTGATCTTGCACAACTCCAACACGATTCAAGAAATTATAAATTGGCTGGAAACCAAACCCGAGTATAAAAGAAACTACTACATCGTTTCCAATACAGATGGGGAATATGAGGGTATTCTCCTTTCGTCTCAATTGTATCATCGTACCCACTCGCCTGAAACAAAACTGGAAAGCCTCATAAAGCAAAAACCTGTAGCTATCGAAAGTCATCACAGCTTAAGAACGGCTGCCGAAATTATTTCAACCGAGAATACCGATGTGCTTCCGGTACTCTCGGCCGACACCAAGCAAATTGTGGGCATCCTCTCGTACCATAATATTTTAGCCAGCTACAAACTGAGCCTGGAAGAACAAAATAAATATCGTCCACACATTTCGCTCAAACGGAAAGGATTAAAGTTATTGGTGCGTGGGCAAAAGATAACACGGTATTTAAAATCGGATGAAGAATAAGAGCCGGTTCATAACTTATACGAACCTGCTTTTTTATTCCGGCATTTTGAAATCAGTTTTAAACTGATCTACAAATTCGGTTAAGTCCATTGTGCCCTTATCCCCTTCGCCATGTTTGCGTACGGCCACTTTGCTTTCAGTAGCTTCTTTCTCCCCTACGATCAGCATAAAAGGAACTTTCTTCACTTCTGAGTCGCGTATTTTTCGTCCTATTTTTTCATCGCGGTCATCTAAAAATCCGCGGATGTCGCTCTCTTTCAGTTTATCAACTACTTTTTGGGCGTAATCGTTGAACTTTTCGGAGATGGGCAATACCGAAAATTGCTCAGGTGCCAGCCACAACGGGAAATTGCCGGCACAATGTTCGATCAACACAGCAATAAATCGCTCCAGCGAACCAAATGGCGCACGATGAATCATGACCGGGCGGTGTTTTTGATTATCGGAACCAACATATTCCAATTCAAAACGCTGCGGCAATTGATAATCAACCTGAATGGTGCCTAACTGCCAACTCCTTCCCAAAGCATCCCGAACCATAAAATCTAATTTAGGTCCATAAAAGGCCGCTTCCCCAAGAACCGACACGGTTTTTAGCCCTCTCTCATCAGCTGCTTCTTGAATCTCTCTTTCGGCTCGTTCCCAAAAGTGATCTTCACCAACATACTTCGCCTTATTTTCCGGGCTTCTGAGTGATACCTGAGCTGTATAATTTTCAAAACCCAATGCTTTGAAAACATGTAGAACTAAATCTATCACTTTTACAAATTCTTCTTTTACCTGATCGGGCCGGCAGAAGATGTGTGCATCGTCTTGGGTAAATCCGCGCACACGGGTAAGTCCGTGAAGTTCGCCACTCTGTTCATACCGATATACTGTACCAAACTCGGCCAACCTCACGGGGAGTTCTTTGTAAGAACGAGGCTTAATTTTGTATATCTCGCAATGGTGCGGGCAATTCATCGGCTTCAGAAAAAACTCTTCGTTTTCGTCCGGGGTATGAATCGGCTGAAAAGAGTCTTTGCCATATTTTTCGTAATGGCCGGAGGTAACATAAAGTTGTTTGCTGCCGATGTGCGGAGTTACCACGGGTTCATACCCCGCTTTGATTTGCGCTCTGCGCATAAACTGCTCCAAACGTTCGCGCAAGATGGTGCCCTTCGGCAACCAAAGCGGAAGCCCTTGCCCCACTTTATCAGAAAATGCAAACAGCTCCAGTTCCTTTCCCAGTTTGCGGTGATCGCGTTTCTTGGCTTCTTCCAGCTGGTGCAAATATTCGTCCAGCTCTTTTTGTTTAGGAAAAGTAATCCCATAAACGCGTGTGAGCATTTTGTTTTTTTCATCACCTCGCCAATACGCACCCGCCACATTCAAAAGTTTAATCGCTTTGATTGGGCCAGTAGATGGAATGTGCGGTCCG
The DNA here is from genome assembly GCA_018267135.1 of Bacteroidota bacterium. Lineage (GTDB taxonomy): Bacteria > Bacteroidota > Bacteroidia > Cytophagales > Cyclobacteriaceae > ELB16-189. The sequence goes on along the minus strand of JAFDZA010000007.1, from coordinate 27,855 downwards.
CGGCAGAGATCAACAAAATTTCCCTGCTGATAAAAAGTGATTGAACCATCTTGTAAACCCTCAATCAATTCCAATTTATATTGGTCGCCCTTCTTCGTGAAGTAATCAACCGCATCAGCTTTGGAAACATCTTTGCGAACGAATGCATTGTTTTGTTTGGCTAACTCGCTCATTTTTTTCTCAACCGCAGCGAGTTCTTCGTCTCCAAATGTTCTTCCTTCTAAATCAACATCATAATAAAAACCATTTTCAATTGGCGGACCAATGCCAAATTTTGTACCCGGATAAAGTGCTTCCAACGCTTCAGCAAACAGGTGAGCAGACGAGTGCCAAAACGCATACTTACCCCCTTTGTCGTTCCATGTAAAAATTTTGATAGATGCATCTTTGTCAATCGGCCGGGTCAAATCCCAAATCTCACCGTTCACTTCAATAGCCAACGCGTTGCGCATCAAACCCTCGCTGATGCGCTGCGCAATTTCAATTCCTTTCACTCCCTGTGGAAACTCACGAACGCTTCCATCAGGCAACGTAATCTTAATATTCATTAGTTAAATTTTTAGAAATGCAAATATAAAAGAAGTCCTGACGCTTTCGGTCAGGATACTGACATTCATCGTCAATATAGGCAGTTGGCAACGATTCTACTTTTTCGCCCAACTCCAAGCCTTGATTATGATGGTTGAAGTTAAAATGCTTTCGGTAAAAGAAAGGAAAACATAAAACATTCTCCATTCTGAAAGCGAAGAAATGCCTACCAATAAGGTGAACAATGTAAAAAACAATGCTACGCTAATATTCAACCACTTAGTCAGCTTTGGTTTAAGCACCAGCGACAAAAAAATCATCAGTGCCGGAACTGTTAGTATAATGGTTGCTGAAAATAACTTGGCGGGACTACCCAACATATTTTGTCCGTTCAAAAGACCCTCAACTTTTTTTGGCACATATAATTCAAAATAGTCGCCATAGATATAACAGAACATTACAGATGTCCATAAAGCTGAGAGCTGTACTCTGATATTCACTTTGTAATCTTCTAACATTTGATTTATATTTCCAACGAGACAGACAAACATCACATTTTGTTACAAACCTAACACCGCTTTAATTATAAACGTAGTTGTAAAACAAAGCGATAGCAATAAACTAATTCTCATTAAAATCATTCAAAAATTTTGCAGATAGTTCGTGGTTGTTGGCAATTTTGGTAATCAAAAATCTGTTGCCATTTTCTTTTGAAGTATGTGTGATATGCCGTGTGTTTGTTTTTTGGCAATCGTATTACAATGTAGTAATCAGCATAAGTTACACTTCGCGGTACTGGATAATGTTTGAGTTTATGAATATCCTTATAAATTGTATCGTAGATGTAATCAACAAACCTATCGGCTTGCCCTTGAAACGAAAAGTATTTTTTCAACAAAAGTATGGCCGCGAGTTCAAACAAATAATTTTCTGCTTCTTCACTTAGGATTACTTCGTAGTTGCTTTCTATAATTGCCTAAGTCTTTTCTTAGTCCGTTCCTTTGCCTGTTCTACCGTCAAATTGTTCGGATTGTTCCACAAGCGCTCAAATTCATCGTCTTCTTTCAAAAAACCAATGTCTTCTAAAACGGGGTTTAGTTTTGCGTGATGTTTTTTATAATCAAACGTGATGGACTTTATATTGCCATTGGCATATTTTTCTGTTTTTATCCCTGCAACTTTCATCTTGATAAATTTAATCGTTATCCAAATTTACAAAAGTATAGTAATAAATAAATCTAAGCCTAAAAAGCAAATGCTACGATACTTTAGACCCCTGCGCTACCACTTCACTCGGCTGCAACAATCTCAGCTTGCCATCTTTATCCGATGCCATTAAAATCATTCCTTGCGATTCTACGCCCATGATTTTTCGTGGTGCAAGATTGACCAAAATAGTTACTTGCTTTCCAATCACTTCTTCGGGAGAAAAATGTTCAGCAATGCCGCTCATTACCGTGCGGGTATCAAGGCCTGTATCAACTTGGAGCTTTAAAAGTTTTTTAGATTTTTCTACACGTTCTGCTTTCAAAATTTTGCCAATGCGAATATCCATTTTAGAAAAATCATCGAAAGCTATTTCCGGTTTGGCTGGCTCGGCCGGTTGAGCTGATTGTTCCATCATTTTCTTTTTGTCGTTGAGTTTTTTAATCTGCGCTTCAATTACTTCGTCTTCTACTTTTTCAAAAAGCAATTTTGCTTCCCCGAGTTGATGACCAATTTTTAACAAAGAAGAACTTCCTGCATCGCTCCAATTCTTTGAATTGAAATTCAACATTGTACTTAATTTCTTTGATGTGAAAGGCAAGAACGGTTCACAAACAATGGAAAGACTTGCGGCAATCTGTAAAGCCAAATTCAAAATCGTTCCCACTCTTGGCAAATCCGTTTTGGCTAACTTCCACGGTTCGGTTTCTGCCAAATATTTATTTCCCAAACGAGCGAGGTCAATCAACTGCGCAGTCGCTTCGCGGAAGCGATAATTCTCAAATGACTCCGCTATGCGCGATGGAAACTCTTTTAAATCAGTAATCACTTTTTGGTCAACATCAGTTAACGAACCGAGTGCAGAAATCTTATTGTCAAAATATTTCTGCGTAAGCACCAACGCACGGTTCACAAAATTTCCGAAGATGGCAACGAGCTCATTGTTGTTCTTCGCCTGAAAATCTTTCCAGGTAAACTCACTGTCTTTTGTTTCGGGCAAATTAGTGAGCAACACATAGCGCAACACATCGGGCTTGTCCGGAAAATCTTCGAGATACTCGTGCATCTCAATCGACCAGCCCCGGCTCGTGCTCATCTTATCTCCTTCCAAATTCATAAACTCATTGGCCGGAACATTATCGGGCAAAATATATTCGCCTTCGGCATGGAGCATGATGGGAAAAATGATGCAATGAAAAACAATGTTGTCTTTGCCGATGAAGTGAACCAATTTCGTTTCATCATCTTGCCAATACTTTTTCCAATCGTCAATTTTTGGGTTAGCAAAAGTTGATTGCGGTGTTGCAAATTCTTTTTTGCCTTCGCTCAGTTCTTTGAACAAGGCGCGTGTGGCTGAGATATAACCAATCGGTGCATCAAACCAAACGTATAATACTTTTCCTTCAGCATTGGGCAACGGTACTTTTATTCCCCAATCCAAATCGCGCGTCATGGCGCGTGGTTGCAGGCCGGCATCAATCCACGATTTGCATTGACCATATACATTCGCTTTCCAATCTTCTTTGTGCGAATCCAGAATCCATTCTTTCAACCAACCTTCGTAATTCTGCAAAGGCAAATACCAATGTTTCGTGGGGCGAAGTACGGGTGCTTTACCCGATAAGGTAGAGCGTGGATTAATTAATTCGCTCGGGCTTAATGTTGAACCACATTTTTCACATTGGTCGCCATACGCATTGGGATGTCCGCACTTGGGGCAAGTGCCAACAATGTATCTATCGGCCAAAAAAACTTTGGCTTCGTTATCATAATATTGCTCTGATGTTTCTTCAGTGAGCAATCCTTTATCATATATTTTTTTAAAAAACTGCTGTGAAGTTTCGTGATGAATCGGCTCGCTGGTGCGGTGATAAATGTCAAATGACATTCCGAGTTTATGGAAGCAATTACGAATCAATGCGTCATATTTATCGATAATTGCTTTGGGCGTTGTGTTTTCTTTCAATGCCTGGTTAGGAATGGCTGTGCCGTGTTCATCGCTTCCGCTCACAAACACCACCCCTTTGCCATTCAACCGCAGGTAGCGCACATATACATCGGCAGGAATGTATGCGCCTGCCAGGTGGCCAATGTGTTTGGGTCCGTTGGCATACGGCAAGGCAGCCGTAACCATGTATCGTTTATATTCTTTAGTCATTAAATAGAAAAGAAACGCAAAGATGTGAAATGAAAATCACATTATCGTGGTGGTTGATTCGGGGGTTTTCGGATCGGGTACATACCCGGAAACGGTATTAACAGGCGTATAGGCAGGCATCACCGGCAATACTACCGAAAAGAGGGTGCCTTTATTATCGGAGCGTACTACGCTTATTTTTCCTTTCATTTTTTCTGCTGCCAAGCGAGACAGGTATAATCCTATCCCGCCAATTTCAGATCGCTCGGATGCCCGCACAAACATTTTAAAAATACTTTTAGTCAGATTGGCATCAATACCTATTCCGTTGTCTTCTACCAAAATTTTAACCATCTCCCCTTCTCCGGTAATAGATACTTTTACAAATGGGTCTATACGTTCGGAACTGTTATAAAACTTAATAGCGTTGTCTATTAAATTTTCTAAAATAATTTTTACCAGCGAATAATCAGACACCACCCGGCAGTCGGGTTGTACTTCACTTATAAAGGTAAGGCGGGGCGGTATCCCTTTCTTGCGTTCAAAAGCCAGAATATCATCTATTATAGTCTGGAAATGGATGGGGCCGGCTGTCAGCCCGGAGGTATTGATGAGGTTAACAATCTGAAGCCGCGAAAGTGTGATATTGAGTTTATCAATGGTTAAATCAAACTTTGAAAAAAAACTGATGGCCAATTTGTCTTCTATGTCCATCATGGCTACGTTGCACAGACCTTTAAGGGTTAGCAACGGACCGCGGATGTCGTGCGAAGTTTTATAGATAAAATAATCGAGATCTTCATTGGCCCGGCTAAGTTCCTGAGTGCGTTCGGCCACTTTCTCTTCCAGTGCGCGGTTATATTCTTCAATTTTATTTTTAGCGGCCGAAAGTTCGCGGTTAATTTTTTGTTGGTGCTTGGTAAAATAAAGCAAGATGGCAGCCAAGGTCATCACCAGGCACGTAATAGCAAAAATAAAAATGTATTGCCGCTGCTGCTGCTTAATTATTTCTTTTTGCAAAGCCACCAGTTGGTCTTTCTTGGCAATGGTCTTTATATTTTCCCGCTCAGCATAAGCCGTTTGTATCTTGGCTAAGTTGTTAATAAAGTTGGCGTTTATAACACTGTCTTGCAGCTTAATGTATTTTTCCTGATAATATGATTTGTTTTTAAAATCACCCAATTGGCCATACAACTGGTAATACAATTCGTAGGTTTTAATTTGCAGTGATTTAAATTTGTTTCTACCGGCAATCCATTCTGCTTCGTGTAAATAATTAATGGCACTATCAAACTGCTTGCGGTCTGCCTCAAACTTGCTGAAGTAGAGCAAACATTCAATCTGAAAGCGGATGTTATTGGTGCGTTTAGCCACCTCATAGGCTTTCTTAAAGTGGGGCTCCGCCTCATTTAATAATTTGGAATCGAAAAGAGATGCTCCAAGGCCATATTCCCCCTCTAAAACAACACGATCAGAGCAATTTCCACCACATTGTTTCAGTCCTTTTTTAATATAGGTGCTACCCTCTGCGTAATCTCCGCGAGCATTATAAGCCAACCCTAAATTTATATAGGCCCGGTCCAGATCGTAAGTGTCTTTTGCTTCGTTTTTTAAATCAATAGATTTTTTGTAGTAGGTAATGGCATTGTCCCAGTTGTAGAGCTTATAATAGGTGTACCCAATGTTGTTGAGCGCAATGCTTATTTCTTTTTTATTGCCTTCGGCCTCGCGTATAACCAGCGATTCTAAATTTAATTTCAATGCCTTATCATACTCTGCTCTATAGGAATATGAAACTGCCAATGAGTTGAGCAACAATTTGGCTTCTGCCTGTATGTTGTGCCGCTTGGCTATTCTCAAAACATACTCGGCTAATTCAATCGCCTCATCAATCCGGTCTGTCCGCCTTAATTCTCCGGAGGTAATACGGCCGGCCCGTATAATGCGGGCACTGTCGGCAAAGCGCAAGGCCAGATTATAGGCTTCTTTAGAATAGATCAGCGAAAGGGAATCATTCACATCCGAGTTTTCGTAAGCCAGAGAAAACAATACCTCAAACCGCTTCTCGCCTTGTGCGGTTTTCAATTGGCGGGTTAGCGAATCAAGCCTGCTCTGCGCTTGCACAGCCCATGAAAAGAGCGTATAAGCAATGAGAAAAAAAGATATTCTTGCCGGGTACACAGGTAGGGTTAAATAAAATTATTTCATCGTAATCTGTTGCAATGATATAACATTTGTGTCATCAAAATAAATGCAACCAACCAACTAACCAAAACAATTATGAAAAAATTATTCTACTCCCTCGCCCTTTTATTTGTTATTGTGCTTTCCATCTCAGCCTGCACCAAAGAAGTAGTAAACCCTCTTAGTGGAAATAACGGTGGCGGTGAAGCATCATGCCCTAAAGGTTCCTAATTCTAAAATTTCATACCTACATCATATTCAATTATCATCATTTAAACCCAATCAATATGAAAACTAAACTTTTGGGTATTATCGGAATCGCTGCGTTAGTCGTTCTTTCTTTTGCTTTTGCACCCAGAACTTCTGCTAAAGCAGCTAAAAAGGAAGTGGTGAAAGAAAAAGAAAACACCAACACCAACGAGCCTATGGGCGGTCTCTTGTCGGAAGACAAGTAAGCGAAAGCTTGTATTGGTTTTTCAGATTTAGCAATCACCGGGTATCTCAAAATAGATCGCCCGGTGATTGCTTTTTTTATAGGAAAAATTTCCCGGGTTTGTCCGTACGATGTAATAGAGTTGTTTCCCGATTGAGCTATTTATCTAATTCGTCTGATCCCGTGTGATGCATCTCTAACAACACCGGTCCGGTCAAGGTATCGGTTAATCTAAATCGGCCATCGCCCCGACTCAATTGTATCAATTCAAGGCAAAAAGAAATTAACCCTGAGCGGGTATCTAGATACCTAACGGATCAAAAATGTGTAAAAACAGGAGGCGATTTTAATATTTTATGTTAAAAACTTACATCATTTACAGGGTGTTTTTCATAAAAAGACCCTGTAAACGACTGTTCTTTTAGTAGCTCATAACGCTTATTTCCACTGTACTTCGAATGGCAAACGGGCCTGCACGCCCGAGTAATTTTTCAGTTTTTTTACCTGAAGATAAGTGTCATAATGGTCGCCCAACTCCTGCCGCAAAAACTTGGTGCGTGTGTTGTCCTCCATGTCTTGCAGCCACTGGGCAAAGAATGTTTTTTGTTGCGGATAGAACCGGAGTTTATAATCCTTCTCTACTCCAGCTTTTCGGGCCGCGATGGCCACGGCATCGTTAAAACCGCCCAGCACATCTACCAATCCATTTTCTTTAGCCTGCGCGCCCGTCCACACCCTGCCGGAAGCTATCTTCAATAATTTTTCTACGGGCATTCTTCTTCCCTTCGCTGCCTTGCCGGTAAACCCTTCATATATTTTATTGGTTTTCTTTTGCCAAATTGTTTTCTCCAGTTCGGTGAGCGGTCGGGTAAACGAAGTGATGTTGCCCACCTCTCCGGTCTTCGCTTCATCGAACGTAATTCCAATTTTCTTATCGAGGAAACTACTTAAATCAAACAACACGCTGAACACTCCGATGGAGCCGGTTACTGTATTCGGCTCCGCCACAATGGAGTCGCACCCCATAGCAATGTAATAGCCGCCCGATGCGGCATAGTTGCTCATGGAGGCAATGATAGGTTTGGCTTTCGATGCCAGTGTAACCTCGCGCCACATCACATCCGAAGCCAGCGCACTGCCTCCCGGTGAGTTAATGCGCAATACAATGGCTTTCACTTTTTCGTTCGTGCGCGCCTTTCTCAGTTCTTCGGCAAACGTATCAGAACCAATCGTGCCTTCGGTTGCTCTGCCGGGCATAATTTCACCATCGGCCACAATCACGGCTATTTCATTTTTTGAAGTGGAGGCGTTGGAAAAACTGCGCTTATATTTTTTATACTTCACCAAACTTATTTTAGCATTTTTAGCTAACCCCAGTTTGGATCGCATTTCCGCCTGTACTTGATCTATATAAAAAAGTGAATCAACCAAATGATACTTCACGGCTTCGCGGGCATCGGTAATGAGCATTTTATCTGATATGTTCTTCAGGTCAACCTCATTTATTTTACGGCTCTCGGCCACATCGTGTAGGGAAGTTTGGTGCACGCTGTTAATCCACTCTTTCATTTGTAAGCGGTTAGCATCGCTCATTTTATCGAGAAAGAAGGGTTCTACGGCACTTTTAAATTCTCCTACGCGAAAAATCTCAGGCTTGATTTCCAGTTTATCGAACATCTTTTTAAAGAAAGAAATTTCTACGGCCAGCCCATTAAATTCAATTTCGCCTTCGGGGTGCAGGTACACTTTGTCGGCCGTGGAAGCCAAGTAATACGAAGGCTCAGAATATGCTTCGCTATAGGCGATAATCCATTTGCCTGAACTTTTGAAATCTATTAATGACTCTCTGATTTCTTTGGCTACGGCATAGCCCCCCTGAAACTGAGACACCTCCAGGTAAATTCCTTTAATGGCCTGATCCATTTTAGCATGGGCAATGGTTTGCTTGAGTGGCAGCAAACCCGTGTTTACCTCATCGGCACCGGGTATTGGCAAGCCTTCCAGCGGGTTATCCGTTTCCACCTCGGTAATATTTCCGTTCAGTTTTAAATGTAAAACAGAGTTTTCGCTTACCGTGGTCATCCGTTCGCTGTCACTAAAACTACTCACTAAAGCCGACATACCTGAAACCAGTAAGACCACTAACACGACCAAGGCAACGAGCGAGCCCAGGCACGAAGCCAAAAAGGTTTTAAAGAAATTCATGATGATTCAAAGATTAAAGGGCAAAAATACTAAATCAATACGGGAAAGAAAGTGAAAGGTTATTCTCGTAAAAATGAACCTACCGGTTATTTTTGAAAATGATTTCTTATCCGGTTTTTCTTTCGCTGGGAAGTAACCTGGGCAACCGGGCCGGTACTCTCCGGCAAGCCCTCGATCTGTTAGCCCGTGTTTGCACAATTAGAAATCAGTCATCTGTTTATGAAACCGCTGCCTGGGGGAAAACCAACCAACCCGATTACTTAAATCAAGTAGTGGAAGTAGCTGTATCGCAATCACCTGTACAATTTTTACAAGTTCTTCACGCTATTGAAAACCAACTCGGCCGTACGCGAAGCCGGAAGTGGGAAGCCCGGGTAATAGATATTGACATATTATATTTTGCCCACCAGATAATTAACAGCCCCGAACTAACCCTACCGCATCCTTATCTGGCTGAGCGAAAGTTTGTGCTTATTCCGCTGGTTGAGATCAGCTCGCAATTTGTGCATCCGGTATTTCAAAAAAAGAATGAAGAGTTGCTGCGTATGTGTTCCGATCCATCAGCCGTAAAAAGAATTACAGACTAAAAGCTTCCACGGAAGGGGCAATTTTTTTCACCAACCCTTGCAATACTTTTCCCGGACCACACTCCACAAAAGTAGTAGCCCCATCGGCTACTATTTTTTGTACCGACTGCGTCCACCGAACCGGTGCGGTAAGTTGAGCGATCAGGTTTTTCTTAATCACAGCTATCTCCACACTGGGTTGTGCATTTACATTTTGATAAACCGGACAAAACGGTTTCTGAAAAGAGGTTACGTCTATCGCCTTGGCCAACTCTTCACGCGCTGGCTCCATCAGGGGAGAATGAAAGGCTCCTCCCACCTGTAAAGGCAATGCCCGCTTCGCTCCTGCCGCTTTCATTTTTTCGCAGGCTATATCAATTCCTTTTATAGAGCCCGATATTACCAGTTGGCCCGGACAATTATAATTAGCCGCTACCACTATTTCCTCTTTTATGCCGGAACAAATCTCTTCTACTAACTGATCGTCCAACCCTAAAATAGCTGCCATGGTTGACGGATTTTTTTCGCAGGCCTTCTGCATGGCTTGTGCCCGGGTAGAAACTAATTTTAATCCATCTTCAAACGAAAGTGCTCCATTTACCACCAACGATGAAAACTCGCCCAACGAGTGGCCCGCCACCATGTTGGGTTTATCTGCTTCGCGGCTTAAAGCTACCAGCACCGAATGGATAAACACAGCAGGCTGGGTTACTTTGGTTTGTTTTAGTTCATCGGCCGAGCCGGTAAACATACTATCGGTAATGGCAAACCCAAGAATTTTATTAGCCAAATCAAAAAGAGATTTTGCTTTGTCGTTCGAGGCATATAGATCTTTGCCCATACCGGTAAATTGGGCCCCCTGTCCGGGAAAAATAAATGCTTTCATCTGTTAAAATTATAATGTAGTCAAAAATCAATAATCAACTTTACTTATGCAAGAGGGATACAGTGCCTATTTGGCAAATAAAAAATATTGGTTTCAACTTTTAAAAAACGATAGCCATTTTTTTATTCGCTTAATTTATATTTGCATCATGAAAACAGGTAAAATAGCCGGTCGGCAACCCGTTCAGGTAGAGTTACAGCCGGGCGTAACGTATAAATGGTGCCGCTGTGGCTTATCTACAAACCAGCCTTATTGCGATGATAAAGCGCATCTCGGCACGGGCATTGAACCCAAAGTGTTTACGGTTTCTTCCCCCCGAAAAGTTTGGTTATGTATGTGCAAACAAACAAAAATGGTTCCGTATTGCGATGGTTCGCATAACCACTTGAAGGACTAAATCCGTTCGTTTTTCAAAATAGTAAAAACAGCACGATTCACTTAGCGGATCAGGTGTACCCATCCTTTGATGTTCCGGTTTTTCTTTTTGGGATCCACTACATCAAAAACAACATTGGCTACGTAATAGTAAATACCGGCATCCAGCTCTGCTCCGGCATTGTCGCGGCCATTCCAGTCAATATAAATACTGTTTTCGTTGCCCGATTGATAGCTGTATACTTCTCTTCCCCACCGGTTAAAGACGGTGAAGGTAACACTCTGCACAAATCGTGCACACTTCGAGCGCAACTCACTAACTAACGTATCCGACAAGTGCCCGCCATATACCTGTTTGCAGGGGATGGTATTGTGTTCGCCCAGGTTGCGTATGTTATAGGCGCTAAACACATCATTGCATTTATCTCCATTAGGCGTAAAGACATTGGGTAATTCATAATAAGGACAGTTATCAAAACAAAAAGCAGCACTTAGGGTGCTTTCATTTCCGGCTAAATCAACCGCTGAAATTTTATAGCAATATGCATACGATGGAAGGTTGGTGTGGCTATAGGTAGTGTCGGTGGTTTGGGCAATCAATGTATAAGGCTGCCCCATGGATGGCGAACCATACACATTGTAAAATTTTATTTGCTTTCGGCAGGAGTCGGTAGCCGATCGTTTCCAAACTACCACATTGGTTACCGTTCCTAGTTCTGTCTGGCACAAAGCAAACTTACTGCAATCTATACCGGTTGAAACAATGATGGGCGCACACGGTTTTTTCTTATCATCGGGACTGGTGGAAGTAATCTGAGAGAAATTTTTAAGCGGAGGAGGAATGAGTGGATTTCCGTACGAGCCCTTTGTCATAACTGCATACCAATAGGTTTGTGTTTGTACCAAGGGGGTGTGGTTGTATTGCCCTGAGTCGAGATAGGTAAAACCGAATTGGTTTACATTCACACTGTCTATCAAAGTAAGGTCGCTGATTTTAGTAGCTATTGAAGTACCTCGATAGATCAGGTGGTTGGGGTACAGATTGACCCGGTTAGACCAGGGCACAACGGCATTCCAGTTCAGTCTGATTTGTTTCAGTGTAGGGGTTAGCACAAGCCCTACCGTGGAGGCCGTGGCAGACGAGTCTATAAATACTCCATTATTGGCATACGCAAAAACACGATAATTATAAAACTTCTGCGAAGTATTGACCGGGCTATCCACATACGATGAATCCGTTAGCTGGCCGGGGTTTACTTTAACCAAGTTAATCGTGCCGCTTACGCCATCCGCCCTTTTTAATACAAATGAATACGGAGGAGGGAAATTAGTTTTATCAACCCCAAAAGGCGATCTCCATTTTATGGTAACCTGCCCATTTGCCGGACTGGTAATATCTACTGTTACGTTGGTAATAACCGGAGAGGTTACCTGTAAGGGAGGAATACACATCTCGGCAGAAACCAGGCTGTTTGCCGTACCCGTGGAAGAGGGAAAAACAGCCACCAACCGATAACAATACTTAGCCCCGGCCGCCAGCGTTTTATCTATATAACTAAGGTTGCCGATGGGCACGGTAGCGATGAGAGAATACCCCAAAAAAGCAGGCATCCCGGTGATACAATTACTTGGGGTAAAGGGAGCCGTATCTACCTTTCGCCAAACTTGCATAGAAACAGCATTGGTTTGTGTGGGGGCGTTGGCTTGTGCACATTGAAGTGCATACGCCTGCCAGGCTAATGCGGCTGATCGCTGTGGTGCGTTTAATATAGCACTTACCCATACGGGGGGCGGTGCCACTACTTTTATATTCCATACGGCAAAGCTGGCCAACGGGGGGGCACCATTATCGGTTGCTTTAAATACTACCTGATACGGCTGCTCGCGCACATGGTCGCAACTGGTCTTCCATGAAAATTTTAGTTTAGCCTGTTGGGTGGCTGTAAACGTAGGTTGCCATTTGCCATCTATGGAGTCGGTAGCCGGGTTGGGGTTAATGCCAAATAATTGTGAGAAGGCCTGAATCCGCACGCTGTCGCCCAAGCCCTTGGCCCCTCCGCTCGGGCTGCCATCGGGGTCAGTGGCATAGGCATAGGCCTTTAGTGTGGTGCCGGCCAAAATGCAGGTATCCTTCGGCACAAACAGCATCGGAGCAATGTTATTGCAATTTTTAATGATGATCTGCATATCGCGCTCTACATAGCCGATCGGATAATATTTTCCATATAGTTTCCGCCACTCAGTAACCACGAACGCAATGTTGTATTCGCCCGCCTCACCGGGTGCATCCCAGGTTAAGGTTCCTTTTACCGGATCAATAGAAAAAGTAGGCGGCCCATTATGGTTTTGGTTGGCCTGTGTACAACTTATTCCGACAGCTGAATAATAACTGCAATCGTTGGGAAGCTTATACCCGGGCACATCTTGTGCCGAAAGGTAGCTCCCATCCGAATTATAGAGAGCTGAATATTTTGGAACAAATAGCGAGAACGATAAGCTATCGCCATCGGGGTCGTACGCTCCGGGGTTGTGCTCCCATCTTACGCCCGTACAGCCTTCGTCTATCGGGTCCACACTCAGTATCGGGCTGTTATCGCAATACACACCGGCATCAATCGTAATTTCGGTTTGAACATAAAACGGCACCTGCACTGAGTTGGTAATGTTTAATATTCCATAATTGCGGTTGGCCTCATTGTAAGAAATAATATACCGGCCCGGAAAACTGTAGGTATGTGAGTAGGTTACCGATATTTTACCTACGGCTCCGTTATCTACATAAGCAATAATGGGTGGGTTATTTACCGGATCCACCACGGTAGTGGTGCCATCTCCCCAGTTAATGATATCTATACCACCGGTACCAAATTTTACCGAACCGGGAAAATCGCGCGTATAGGCATTAATCGTTATAGTGATCTGCCGGCTGTTACAACTCGGCCTGGTTATGGTTATATCTCCGGCTCGTAAGTGCGTAGCCCATAATGGAGCTGCTGACATTGCCCATAGCAAAACAAAAAGAAGAAACCGAACAGCACCTTGCATCTTTTTCAAAACTAAACGGCTTTAAATTTACACGTTAATAGACTATTTTATTCAATGGTAAATAAACAACTATCTTTTGTGTAAAGAAAACGGCACCCGATAAAGGATATTGAGCCATGGCCTGCAAAGTTTAGCAACTTACACTAAAAAAATACTTTAATACCTTTGCCCAATGCGTGTTGTAGGCGAAATACCCCACCCCGAAATAAAGATTACCATTTTTAACTGGAATAACCGGTATCTGATTAAACTGGAAGCCGGCCTGATGGAACAAACATTTAAACTCCATGAATACGATGTGGCCTCAGAAGAAGATGTAAAAAAAATAGTAAGCGAAGAATTTATCAACCAGGCCATTGGCCGGTTTCATGAGATGGCAGCCAGCCTGCACCACGCACTTCAAAATACGTAATAAAATTTTTCCTCATCTCGAAGGGGGTATCAAATACCGCATTTCGTGTTAACTTGCACACCTGTCTGAATAGTTGATGGAAATTCTCGAAGAAAAAAAGAATAAGAACAAAAAGTATAAACCAATTTTGGAAGGGATTCCGAATTGGCCGGTGTACCAGCTCAGCAAAAACCGAAAAGAATTTATAGAGGAAGTTACACATCAATCCATTGAGCGCATTCGCGAACTGCGCCCCTCTAACAAACAACTGCTTGACGACCTGCAGGCCACAGCCTACCGCGAGCAAAACCGAATTAAGCGAAATCGCTGGCGCGTTGACCCCAAAGACGATTCGGCTTTTTGGTCGAAAATAAAAAATGAGTTAGTGGAGCTCAGCACCCGTAACCCGGACGAACTAACCGAAGCGATTAATCAATTGCTGGGAAAAATTGTGCACCGCTATGCCTCGGAAATAGCCGGTAATTTTAAGCCTTCCAGCTACCGCTTTGCACGCGAAGCTGTTAAATTCTGGTTTGCCCGTTTGCTCAACGGTGCCCGCGTAAAAAAATTTGGTGCCTTTTTCCGCAACCGCTATACCCTCCGCGATAAAATTCATATCGTGGGCAAAGTAAAACTTTTGCGCAAGCTCGCCCGAAAGGGCACCGTAGTAATGGTGCCTACTCACTTCAGCAACCTCGATTCTATTTTAGTAGGATGGATAATTCATGAAATGGGGCTTCCCGCCTTCATTTATGGTGCCGGCCTCAACCTGTTCAATATTAAAATCATGGCCTATTTTATGAACAGCCTGGGAGCGTATAAAGTGGATCGCAGAAAAAAAAATCTTCCCTATCTGGAAACACTAAAAATGTATTCCAACCTGGCCATACAAAAAGGAGCACACAGTTTGTTTTTTCCGGGGGGCACGCGCTCACGCTCCGGCATGATCGAAAAACAACTGAAACTGGGGCTGCTTAGTACGGCCGTAGAAGCACAACGAACCTGTTATAACGCGGAAGGCGAACAGCGCAAAATTTTTGTTGTACCTGTTACACTTAACTATCATTTCGTTTTAGAGGCACCCGAATTAATTGAAGATTATCTGAGCATAAAAGGGCAAGACCGGTATTTTCCTGAAAACGACAAATATGGAAGTTTTCAATTAATTCGCTTCATGATTAAATTTTTTGGCAACCGTTCTAATATCTCGGTTTCCATTGGTCCGGCATTAGATGTGTTGGGCAACTATGTGGACGAAGAAGGCAATAGTCTGGATGCCCACAACCGCATCATCAACACCAAAGATTATTTTATCAGTAGCGGAGAGCTTACCATTGACCGCCAGCGCGAAGATGAATACACGCGTATGTTAAGTCAGCGCATCGTAGCGGAGTATCATAAAATCAACCGCGTGTTTGCCAGCCATCTGGTTTCATTCATCGCTTTTGAAATGTGGCAAAAAAAATACCATCAGCTCGACCTGTTCAACCTGCTGCGTCTGCCCGAAGAAGAACTGGAATTAGATTATCAGGAATTCAGAACTACCTTTAAACGTGTTCGAAAGCAAGTTTATCTAATGAAAGAGCAGGGCAAAATAAATTTTGCTTCACACTTAAAAGGAAAATCTGACTTGGTTATCAATAGCGGTATAGATAATGTAGGGGTCTTTCATCTTAACCGACCTTTGCTAAAAAATAAACAGGGCAATATCGTAACCAAAGATTTATCGTTGCTCTATTATTACCACAACAGGTTGGCGGGCTACAGTCTGGAACAGTTTATCTGATTTCAACAACGTATATGTCCGAGCGTAATTTCTCATTTTCAACTGACGAAAAACCGGTGGGGGTAATTGGGGCCGGAAGTTTTGGTACAGTGATTGCCAACATGATTGCCCAAAATCGCAGCGTATTGCTATATGCCCGCAATGCTGATGTGGTCAAGCACATCAACGAAAAAAAGGAAAATCGCGGGTATGCCATTCACCCCAACGTACAGGCGCTAAATGATCTGGCCACACTGGCCGATCAATGCGATGTTATTTTTCCGATTGTACCCTCTTCCCACTTTCGGGCGATGATGCAACAACTGGCACCTTACCTGCACCCTTACCACATGCTCATCCACGGTACCAAAGGGTTTGATATTACCCTGCCCGAAGGAGAAACCGTAGAGTCAGTAGAGAAATTAGACCGCAGCCGGGTAAAGACGATGAGCGAAGTAATACAGGAAGAAAGTGTGGCCGTGCGCATAGGTTGTTTAGCCGGTCCTAATTTAAGCAAAGAGCTGGCCATGCGGCAACCGGCCGCCACCGTAGTGGCTAGCCATTTTCAGGAAGTGATACAAACCGGGAAAAAACTTTTGAAGAGCGACCGCTTTCAGGTGTATGAAAACAATGACATCGTGGGGGTAGAAATTGCCGGTGTGCTAAAAAATATCATCGCCATTGCTTCGGGAGCATTAAGCGGATTGGGTTTTGGCGATAATGCCAAAGGGTTGCTCATCAGCCGCGGAGCGGTAGAGATGGTTTACTTAGGCCGTGCCTTAGGGGGCGACTTAAAAGCTTTTCTTGGTGTAGCCGGTATAGGCGATTTAGTAACTACCTGCAACAGCCCCAAAAGCCGTAATTTTACTGTAGGTTACCGGTTAGCAAAAGGCGAAAAACTGAACGATATCATTGCCGATATGAAAGAAGTGGCCGAAGGCATTAACACGGTGCGCATTGCTAAAAAATGTGCCGACACCTATAAAGTGCGAGCCCTCATTACCGACCGCCTGTATCGGGTTTTATTTGAAGGACTCAACATAGAAGAAGCACTTGAGTTTTTGATGCGTTTCCCACTGAACATGGATATTGATTTTATTTGATCGCATGGAAAACCATTTCGCTCCGGCAACTTCTAAAATACTGGCTGTTTATATGATGCTTGTTTTAATGGCTGCATGGATTGCTCCTTTTACCAATCAGCTTGATTTGATTGCTGCCTGGCAAGATCCTTCCGCACATAAAACGGTAGCCGTCTTTCAATTTTTTTCCGATTCGGTTAGCTTCTTCAGTTTTGGCGTGCCCCTCGTTATCACTCTGGTAAGAGAATTTAAACAAGGCGCAAATAAAAAGCAGAGCCGTCTTTCTTTCTTGTATGTAGTCTTGAGCATTGCCATAGCCGGGCTGCTGTCGCGCATCATAAAAGAAACTGTGGCCGAACCCCGGCCCTACGAAGTGGATACCCGAATTATGCAACTAAGTGTGGGCGGAGGTTACTCCATGCCGTCAGGCCACACTACGGAAGCCTTTGCATCGGCCATGGCACTGGCTCTCCTTATACCCAGGTGGTGGGTTGTTCTTCTCATTTTTTCGTGGGCCGTATTGGTGGCTGTTTCCAGAATTTACTTAGGGGTGCACTACCCTTTCGATATTTTTGTGGGTATGCTTATTGGGTCAACAGTTGCTATCTCCTTCTTTCAGTTTCTGTTTGCCAAACACTTGAAGCCTCGGTACTAAACTCTCAAAAAAAAAGCCCGCACAACCTAAGTTATGCGGGCCGGTAAGCCTCAACCCTTACGCTACTTTAATTACCTGCTTCAACGCTTTCTTTTCATCTTTTGGAATCGTCAACTCCAAAATTCCGTTGTTGTACTTAGCATTAATCTTAGAACTGTCTACATTTTCGGGGAGTGTAAACGAGCGGCTAAACGAACCGTACTGGGTTTCAATTGAACGGTAATTTTTTTCTTTTTTCTCATTGGTAAATTTGCGTTCGCCACTTACCGTAAGAAAATTATCGTTCACTTCAATTTTAAAATCTTCTTTGTCCAGGCCCGGCACGGCCAGTTGTACTTCATACGAATTTTCGTTTTCAATAACATCTACTTTGGGCGAGAAAACGCTGCCGCCATTTCGGGTTAACGATTCGTTGAAAAAGCGATCTACCATGCTGCTAAAAGAAGCCGGCACAAAATCATTAGGGTTATAACGGATGATACTCATAGTGTTTTTATTTTTTGTTAAACATGTTTTTTAGTGTTCAGCATACCTATCATGAAAAGTGTGCCGAAGCAGAAAAATCAAAAAAACAAAGACAATATGGCTTATTCTAAGGTTTATTTGTTAATAAATAAAGACAAAAAGTCTTAAATTCTTGCCTGATAGGTATATAAATTGAAGTAGCGACCTTTAGCGGCTATCAGGTCTTCATGTTTACCACATTCAGCAATCTGTCCGTTTTCTATTACTAAAATTTGATCGGCCTGCCGGATGGTGCTCAGGCGATGGGCAATAACAAAGGTGGTTCTTCCCATCATTAACGTACGCAAACTTTCCTGAATGAAACTCTCGCTTTCCGTATCTAAGTTAGAAGTGGCTTCGTCTAAGATTAATACACGGGGGTTAGCCAGAATAGCCCGCGCTATCGCCACACGCTGCCGTTGCCCGCCCGAAAGTTTTACGCCTCGTTCGCCAATCACCGTTTCTAATCCGGCTTCAAAGCGGGAGGTAAACTCATCTACATAGGCTGCTTTTACCGCATCTATCAATTCGGCTTCGGTAGCGGTGGGTTTGGGGAATAAAATATTTTCTCGGATAGTACCTTCAAAAAGAAAATCATCTTGCAGCACCACTCCCAGCTGGCTTCGGTAACTGCCCAGCGAAATAGTGGCCAGGTCAATGCCGTCAACTGTAACCTGGCCGCTTACCGGGTTTAAAAAGGACGCAGCAATCCCGGCAATAGTCGTTTTGCCCGAACCGGAAGTTCCGACCAAAGCTGTTACACTTCCCGGTCGGGCTTCGAAGCTCACATTATTTAAAACCATTTTTCCTTCTTCGTAAGCAAACGAAACATTTTTAAAAACAATATCTCCGTTAATTAAACCGATTTTGTTGGTACGAATAGTTCCGTCATCTTCTATCGGAGTATTCATAATTTCTTCGGTGCGGTCTAATCCGGCAAAAGCCTCTGTTAGTTGGCTGCCAATGTTGCTCATCTGCACGATCGGAGCAATCATAAAAACCATGAACATGGTAAACTGTAGAAAATCACCTGCCGTTAAATTAAAGTAGCCGCTCAACGCCATAATACCTACGCTGGCCAAGCCAACTAAAAATGTACCTGAGCTGGTAACAAAACTGGTAGAGGTAAGGCTTTTCTTTACATTCAGAAATAATTTATATACACCCTCTTCAAAAACTTTGATCTCCTGCGGTTCGGCATTAAAACCTTTAATTACCCGCATGCCATTGAGTGTTTCTGTTAAACGGCCGGTTACGTCTGCCGTAATTTTTCCGCGCTCTCTAAATACCGGACGTATAATGGAAAAGGCTTTTAGCGTAATCAATCCAAAAACAGACATGGGCAATAGCACAAACAACGTCATCCACGGGCTGATCTTGATTAGAAAAATAATAGAAACGAGGGCTGTCAGTATCCCCCCTACTAACTGCACTAACCCGGTGCCTACCAAATTTCTAACACCTTCTACATCGTTCATTACCCGCGATACCAACGCCCCGGCTTTTTGATTATCGAAAAAGCGAATGGGCAAACTCAGCAAATGTTTTTGCACCTTCGAACGCAACTCGGAGATTAAAAGTTGAGCCTCTACACTCAGTAATTTGGTAAGTATAAACGAAGTAATGGATTGGATTAAAATGGCGATGACTACCCATGTTAGCAACATAGGTAACTTATCCAGATCTTTCTTCACCAGTATATCGTCCATAAAGGGTTTGGTGGCCCACGGGGGCACTAAACCGGCTGCACTGCGAATAAAAATAAGGAGCAACCCAATAAACAGAAGATTTCTGCGCGGCCATACTATGGTTTTAAATACCTGGCCAATTGATATTTTATTTTTTGACATCGTGGTTCTGCTGTTTAGGCTTGTATTCTGGGTAGTCTGAAAAAAGAAAAATTTATTTTAAAAATTATGCTTCTTTTTTCTTAAACAACCGATTTAGTTTTTCTTTCTTCAACATTTTCTGACCCGTTTTGCCGGAAGCGATGAGGCGTTCGTTGGCTGTAGCGCAGATTGTGCAGATTAATTCGTGGTTTTCTATTTTTTCTACCGTAGCCGTAAAAATAATTTCTTCTCCTACAAAGGCGGGGCCATGGTGCTCTATTAAAAGCAAGGTTCCCACACCCTCTTCATCGGGCTCTTTCATCTCCAGGAAAAACAAGCGGGAGGTCCACTCAAAATCGCGGGCCAGTGCAAACGTAGCACAGACCGGATGCAGCAACTCATCATTAAAAATAGCACAATCCTCTTCCCGGATTATTTTCTTATATTCTTTCTGGTCGCCCGGTTTAAAAATAAATTTCATAAAAAAGGACATGCTTTTTAACAAGCCATGTCCTGATAGAGTTCGGTGTCTATAATTTATTTTTTCAGTAAATCGCGTATCTCGGTAAGCAGTTGGATGTCTGCGGGTGGTGCAGCGGGCGCAGCGGGTTCGGTTTTCTCTTTTCGTTGGGCGGTATTGATTCCTTTAATAACTAAAAACAAGACAAATGCCACAATAATAAAATTAAGTACGGCCGATAAGAACACGCCATATTTTACGGTGCCAAATATGGTGAGTTCGCTGAGTCGTGAAAGATTAGCTGCATCCAGTGCCGGCTTTAGCACCAAAGGTGTGATAACGTCTTCAATAAGTGACCCTACAATTTTATTAAAAGCGGCTCCTATAACCACCCCTACTGCCAGGTCTATAACGCTGCCCCGCATGGCAAAGGCTTTAAATTCTTTAAACATAGATATACGGTTTAGTTTTTTTTAAATGTAACAATTTGGTAGCAACCTGCCCAGCTAGGAGGCTATTTGGGTACAATTTTAAATTGGTTTTTTAATCCTCGAAAACTAACTAGCTCCGTGCCGGCATGGCCGATAAACATTTTGGCATCTACTTTAACAGGTACTTGGTTGTCATCGGCCGATATCCAGGCTGTGATTGAATTTTTTCCGCGAAAAAGTTGATTGTCGGGCATAATTGGAATCAGTTTATAACACGGTACTTTGCCAAAATCCATCTCTACTGTTTCTTTTCCAAAATAAATAATCTTAAAGTGATAGGATTTATCTTCAAAAAATCCGGATACGGTGAGTGTATCTTTTAGTTTATATTTCGAAAAATCGATGATACGCAAATACATAAACCCGGCCACGATATCTCTTACTTCTTTGGGGATAGGATATGTTTTGGGTTTGCCGAACTTGCCGGTTTGCTTATCGGCCACATTTACGGTTGCCTGAGCCTGTTCGTGGTCGTAGCTGATTACTTCGTTCAGGCGATAGTTGCCTTCTTTTAGTTTGCGGTACGATTCGTGGGTTACTAATTTTCCGGTATCTATGTAGGCGCCCCAGTTATCATCTACTTTCGAAATCCAGGTGGCCAAGCCCAAGGTTTGCATGAACGCATCTACCTTAAAGCAGGAATGTTCGTTTTTTAAATGAATCTTATTATCTACCGTGGTTACACCTTTTCCTACCGTAAAAAAACCAAGGTACATCCGGTAATCGAGCCGCTCACCGGTGCTAATGGTTTTGCTGCGCAAAGGCGGCACCGTAGCTGTTTGCCTGAATCCGGTTAGAAAAATAATGACACCTAAAAAAATAATCCATCGCATACACAAAATTAAAATCTACTGACGAGAATTTCAAAGAAGCTTAAACCGATACTCCGTTATCGCGAAGGGCATCATTAAGCGAAGTTTTTTTATCCGTGCTTTCTTTTCGGGTTCCGATAATTAAGGCACAAGGAACTTGATACTCGCCCGAGGCAAATTTTTTTGGTAAGGTGCCGGGAATCACCACCGAGCGGGGGGGCACAAATCCTTTGTATTCTACCGGAGCGCTTCCGGTTACGTCTATTATTTTAGAACTGCCCGTCAGCACTACGTTGGCACCCAGCACAGCCTCGCTCCCCACACGCACCCCCTCTACTACAATACAACGCGAACCGATAAAGGCATTGTCTTCAATAATAACCGGGGCGGCCTGCACCGGCTCCAGCACTCCGCCAATGCCTACTCCTCCGCTCAGGTGTACGTTCTTGCCAATCTGCGCACAACTTCCTACGGTAGCCCAGGTATCTACCATGGTGCCTTCATCTACATACGCTCCAATATTAACATACGAAGGCATCAGAATAACACCTTTATTTATAAATGAACCATGACGGGCAAGCGCATGAGGCACTACCCGTACACCTAATTCCTTGTAATTTTTTTTTAGCGGTATCTTATCATGAAACTCAAAAGGTCCCACTTCAATGGTTTCCATCGTTTGGATAGGGAAATACAAAATCACCGCTTTTTTGATCCACTCATTTACCTGCCAAGCGTGAGAGGCAGGGTGAGCCACCCGCAACTTTCCTTTATCTAATAAATCAATCACCTCACGTATGGCCGATTGGGTTTCAGGCGATTTCAATAGATCGCGGTCGAGCCATGCTTTTTCAATTTTATCCTGTAGTTGCATTTTATGTTTTACATTTAAATCCGGATGCAAGAAATAAAAAAAAGGAGAATTGTCCTCGCTTCGGTGCTTAAACCTGCCGATGAGCCTCGAATGTATGAGCGCATGGGGCAGTCGCTGGCCGGCCACGGGTATGAGGTTTTTATTGTAGGCTCTGCTCCTTCTTCCGATTGGGCAACAAACGGTATCGAATTTCTGGCTCATCAAATGCCTTCGCGGCTGAGCTTTCAAAGAATTATATTGCGCTATAAAATCCTAAAAAAAATATTTAAGGTAAGGCCAGAAATATTAATTGTAACCACCCATGAGCTTCTTTGTGCAGCGATCCTATACCGGTTGTTGACTGGCAAAAAAATAATTTATGATGTGCAGGAAGATTATTTTAAAAATATTCTTTACACCAATGCATTTCCGAAAGCGATCAGGCATTCAATTGCTTTTTTTGTTCGTTTAAAGGAGACAGCTGCTTCGTTTTTCATTTCCAGGTTTATCTTGGCCGAAAGATGTTACGTTCACGAAATCGGATTCTCAAAAAATAAAGCTATAGTGATAGAAAACAAATGCCGGCTGCCTAAAAATTATCTACGGAAACCGACACCCGACACCATTCAATTGCTGTTTACAGGTACATTGGCCGAAAGCACAGGCGTATTCTTGGCGATCGATCTCGCCAAAAAACTATTTGCCTTCAATACGGCTATTCGATTAAAAATTGTAGGGTATTGCCAGCAACCCGCTACCCTTCAGCGAATCGTAAAAGAGATCAGCCCCTATCCTTTCATTTCATTATCGGGAGGCGATCAGTTCGTACCACACCTGACTATTATGAACGACATCGCACAATCACATTTCGGAATCATTAGCTATCTCCCCTCCCCCCATACGGCAAAAAAAATGCCTACCAAATTATATGAATATCTATCGGGTGGGCTTCCAATCCTATTACAGGCTCACAGTTTATGGGAATCATTTTGTAATCCGTATCATGCCTGTGTAGCTGTTCATTTTGATGACATCGATCCACTTACCATTCTGACCCGCCTGAAAAGGCAAATTTATTTTGAGTCTGTACCGACAGCCAAATGGGAGTTTGAAGAGGCAACATTGATCCGGTTGATCAATCCATTACATTAATTTTAAAAAAAATATTTTAGATTAATCTAAAATATTAATTTTACAGAACTAACACTATGCTAAGCTTCACTGAAGAAAATTACCTAAAGGCCATCTACCACCTTTCTCAGGGAGAAGATGGCTCGGTGCTAACCACTGATTTAGCTAAAGCGGTAAAAACCAAAGCTGCTTCCGTAACTGATATGATTCGGAAATTAGCTTCTAAGAAACTGATTACATATAAAAAATATTATGGCGCTACCTTAACAGCCAAAGGGCAGGCAGAAGCTTTAATGGTAATTCGTAAACATCGATTGTGGGAAACCTTTCTAGTACAAAAACTCGACTTTGCCTGGGATGAGGTGCACGAAGTAGCCGAGCAGCTCGAACACATCCACTCCAAAAGATTGATTGAAAAAATAGATTCTTTTTTGGGCTTCCCTAAAACCGATCCGCATGGAGATCCCATCCCCAACGGCAACGGGAAACTTCCCATACAAAAGACGCTGGGATGTGACCAACTAAGAGAAGGCCAACAAGCCACCATCACAGCCGTAAAAGATTCCAGTTCTTCGTTGCTCAAATTGCTCGATAAAATTGGAGCCTATCCGGGCAAAAAAATAAAAATTATTGCGCGCGAAACGTACGATGAATCATTGGAGGCTTTGCTGGATGGGCATAAGGTTTTTCTTTCGAGAGAAGTTGCAAAAAATATTTTAGTTACTGAATGAACGGAGCCACCACACACCGAAAATCGCTGAGTGAAGTTCACGCTTCCGTAGATGTCATTCACCGAAAGGGGTGGCGCAAGTTGTTAGCTTTTCTGGGGCCGGCCTATCTGGTCAGTGTAGGCTATATGGATCCCGGCAATTGGGCTACCGACATTGCCGGTGGCAGCAAATTTGGCTACTCGCTGATATGGGTTTTATTAATGAGCAACCTGATGGCCATTTTGCTTCAGAGCCTGAGTGCCAAGCTGGGCATTGTACGGCAACTGGATCTGGCACAAGCCTCGCGCGCCAGCTATCACCCCATCGTAAATTTTTGTCTTTGGATATTTGCTGAAATTGCCATTGCCGCTTGCGATCTGGCCGAAGTACTCGGCATGGCCATTGGGTTACAACTACTCTTTGGCCTCCCCTTAATTTGGGGCGTTACCCTTACCGTACTCGATACTCTTCTCCTGTTGATTTTGCAAAGTTATGGCATGCGCAAGATCGAGGCCTTCATTATTACTCTGGTCTTTATTATCGGCTTTTCATTTTTGTTAGAAATGATCTGGGCCAAGCCGCATCTGGGCGAACTCGCTAAAGGTTTTATTCCTTCGCTTCCATCTGATGAAGCATTGTATATCGCTATTGGTATCATTGGAGCCACGGTAATGCCACACAACCTATATTTACACTCCTCTTTGGTGCAAACCCGCCGGTTTGATCGGAGCGAAAAAGGAATTTGGTCGGCCATCAAATACAATCTGATTGACTCGTGCATCGCTTTGAATGCGGCCTTCTTTGTAAATGCAGCCATTCTGGTTCTGGCTGCCTCTACCTTTTTCAGGGCCGGACTATTTGAAGTTTCCGACATTCAGGATGCTTATAAATTTCTTGCGCCCATGTTAGGCACCGATTGGGCTTCCATCTTGTTTGGTATAGCTTTGGTGGCCGCGGGCCAGAGTTCTACCATTACCGGCACACTGGCCGGACAAATTGTAATGGAAGGGTATCTAAATCTGCGCATAGCTCCCTGGCTCCGGAGACTCATTACCCGGCTTATTGCTATCATACCCGCCTACATGGTTATTATTTTGTATGGCGAAGGGCGAACGGGTGCCTTACTTGTACTGAGCCAAGTGGTGCTTAGTTTACAACTTGGGTTTGCTGTGATCCCACTCATTCACTTTACCAGCGATAAAGAAAAAATGGGTGTCTTTGTCAACAAAGGCTGGGTAAAAATTTGTGCCTGGGCAATTGCCGCCATCATTATCTTACTCAATGCCAAGTTGGTTATTCAAGAAATAATGGCATGGCTGGAAACCAGCGGAGAATACCGATGGCTGATTTGGAGTTTGGTAATTCCACTTTGTATAGGCGTAGCGGCTCTATTGCTTTATATTGTATTTAAACCCTTGCTGGACTTGCGTAAGCTGGAGCGAATCGTTCCGCACGGAGCCGCCCTGAACATTGGCTCACATCAAACTACTTCCTATAAACGCGTGGCCGTAACCCTCGACTTCACAAGTGTAGATACCCAATCCATCCATAGCGCTATTGCACAGGGAGGAAAAGAAGCATCCTATATTCTGTTGCACGTAGTAGAAACAGCCGGAGCTATGTGGTATGGAAGTGAAATTGCTGATCGCGAAGCCAGTGAAGATGCCAACGCTCTGAAAAATTATGCTGACCAGCTAACGACTATGGGCTATACTTGCGAAATAAAGGTGGGGTACGGAAATCCCCGGAGAATGATACCTGAAATAGTAAACAATTTTAAAGCTGACTTATTGGTAATGGGCGCACATGGACACCACTGGGTGAACGATTTAATTTTTGGTACTACTGTTGATATTGTTCGGCATCGGGTAAAGATTCCGGTACTCATCGTACGCTGATAATAAATTACCTTTACAAAAAAAATCAGGTTTGAACCATTCAGACGACACAATCGTAGCCTTAGCAACCGCGCAGGGCATCAGTGCCATAGCCGTGGTTCGCCTTGCAGGGAAAAACAGTATTTCTTTAGTACAAAAAATATTTAAAGGGAAAAAACTGGAGGATGTTCCCTCGCATACCGTTCACTTTGGATTGCTGCATGATAATGGAATCCCGATTGATGAAGTTTTGGTTTCTGTTTTTAGAGAACCCCATTCTTTTACCAAAGAAAATGCAGTAGAAATAGCCTGCCACGGGTCGCCTCTGATTGCCAAAGAAATAATTAAGACCTTGCTAAAGCACGGAGCCCGTTTAGCTGAACCGGGCGAGTTTACCAAACGCGCTTTTCTGAACGGCCGGTTCGATCTGGCCCAAGCCGAAGCCGTGGCCGATATCATTAATGCAGAAACTGACAACGGACGGCAAGCAGCCCTAAACCAAATGCGGGGCGGGTTTTCGGGAACGATAAAAAATTTACGCGAAGAACTGATACACTTTGCCTCTCTCATTGAATTAGAATTGGATTTTGCCGAAGAAGATGTAGAGTTTGCCAAACGTGATGAACTTAAAAAATTAATCAGCAAAATACAGTCTGTCATCCATGCACTCATTCTTTCATTTGATCAGGGAAATGTAATTAAAAACGGAGTGCCCACAGTTATAGCCGGTAAACCCAACGTGGGCAAATCTACTTTGTTGAATGCCTTGCTGAACGAAGAAAAAGCTATTGTGTCTGATATTCCCGGCACTACACGCGATGTTATTGAAGATGAAATGATGCTCGGTGGAATGATCTTCCGGTTTATGGATACGGCCGGTTTGCGCGAAACCAGCGATACCATTGAAGCCATTGGCGTAGGGCGAACCAAAGAAACCCTGCGTAAAGCTTCCCTCATTCTGTATGTCTATGACCTAAGCACAACCTCGCCCGAAGAAATTGAAAAAGAAGAGGATGAAATAAAAAAATTAAATATCCCTTATATCAATGTAGGCAACAAAATAGATAAGGCAGATCCGGCACTTTTGGAAAAAATAAACCCAGAAAAATTTATTTTTATTTCAGCCTCCGTAAAAAAAAATATATCCGTACTGAAAGATAAAATTTTGTCTCAGTTTCAAATACATAACGTAAAGCAGGGCGATGTGCTTGTTACCAATCTTCGTCATTACCAATGTTTGCAACAAACAAACGAAGCGCTTAGCCGCGTAGTAAAAGGAATGGAAGAAAAAATAGCAACTGATTTTCTGGCTATGGATATTCGCTATGCGCTCCATTATTTAGGCGAGATTACTGGCGAGATTACAACCGATAATTTGCTAGAAAATATATTTTCAAAGTTCTGTATCGGAAAGTAATTATCTTTCTTTTGTTTGTTAAGTGCCTGTATTTGTTGAGTTTGTTGATAAGTTTCTTTCTCTTTTTTGTTGCCCAACTCTACTTTTTTACCTATTTTTGTTGCCCAGTTGTTGCCCAAATCGCTATTTTGTTGCCAGCATATCAGTTTGATGGAAGTCAGGCGAAATAATGCACCAAGTAGCACCATACTGGAGAATCCGGAGAAATTGACCACCCCAATCCGGATGAAACTGACCAGTCGATCCGGAGCAAATTGACCACCCATATCCGGACGAAACTGACCACCCTTATCCGGGCAAATTGCCCCCCTGA
>JAFDZA010000006.1 GCA_018267135.1 Bacteroidota bacterium | reverse complement strand
CAGGTGCTCGCGGGCCCGCTATCAACCTCATCTGTTCAATGAACTTTAAGCCTGGTTCCCCAAACTCCGAAAGCCTAAAACCTCTTCAGATCTTAAACCCTTCCCCAAACGGGAGCGCAAAGGTACAACAACTTTATTTTAACACAATACTTTGAAAAAATATTTTTTACTGGTGTTGTTTTACTCTATACACCGTTTGCACTCGATCGGGACCGGTTGAAATGATTGTAATCGGCACTAAAAGTTCTTTTTCCAAGAAAGAAATGTAATACGCCAATTCGTTTGGCATTTGATTTTCGGAAATATTTGTTAGTGGTACTCCCCATCCTTTTAATGTAGTATAAACCGGAGTAATTTTTTCATTTACCAATTCGTAGGGCAGTTCTTCAGAAATTTTTCCGTTGCTTAGTATGTAGTGGGTGCAAACTTTAATTTCCCTAAAAATATTTAACACATCGGCTTTCATCATCAGCAGTTGTGTAACTCCGTTAATCATAATTGAATACTTTAATGAGGGCAGGTCAATCCAACCGCATCTACGAGGGCGGCCTGTGGTTGAGCCAAATTCATTTCCGGCTTTTCGGAGTCGCTCTCCATCCTCATCGAGTAATTCGGTAGGGAAAGGTCCGCTTCCTACGCGGGTGCTGTAAGCTTTGAATATTCCGTACACTTCGCCAATGTGGCGAGGTGCCACCCCTAGCCCGGTACAAGCTCCGGCAGTTACTGTGTTTGAACTGGTAACAAACGGGTAGCTGCCAAAATCTATATCGAGTAAGGAGCCTTGAGCTCCTTCGGCCAAAATAGTAGAGCCTTTTTTTATCTCATGATTGATGAAATATTCGCTGTCGACTAAATTAAATTCTTTAAGGAACGAGATGGAATCCATAAATTTTTTCTCCAATTCATTCCAATCATAATTAATTTGGTATTTATTGAGAATTTCAAAGTGGGACTGGGTGAGCTTTTTAAATTTCTCTGTAAACGTGGGCGACAGGATATCTCCGCAGCGTAATCCCTGGCGCCCTATTTTATCTTGGTATGAGGGGCCAATTCCTTTTAATGTGGATCCGATTTTATTTTCGCCTTTGGCCAACTCATATGCCTCGTCTAACAAGCGGTGTGTCGGTACAATTAGAGTAGCCTTTTTTGAAATAAACAGGTTCGATTTTACATCCAGATTAAACCTGGATAGTTTTTCAATTTCTGATTTAAAAACGATGGGGTCGAGCACCACGCCATTGCCAATAATATTTTTTGTTTTAGGTCTGAAAATACCTGATGGAATTTGGTGTAATACGTGCTTGATGCCGTCAAACTCCAGGGTATGGCCAGCATTGGGGCCACCCTGAAAACGTGCTACTACATCATAGTGGGGCGCCAATACATCCACAATTTTTCCTTTGCCTTCATCTCCCCACTGAAGGCCAAGCAGAACATCTACTTTCACTGAAGCTAAATTTACTTTTGATTGATACAATTATTTCTTTACCGCTTCCTCTTCGGAGCTAATTACCTGAAAGATTGAGTTGAGTTTTGTAATGATTAATAACTTGTTCACACTTTCGGAAGGGTTCATCAAATACACGTCTCCGCCTTTATTTCTGAATTTAGTTAAAATGGTGATAAGCACACCGATGCCCGCACTATTAATATAACGAAGGCCTGCTATATCTATGATACAGGTGAGCAGGTTGTGGCTCATGGCTTCATTAACAGCTGCAATCATTTGTGTTCCGTTGTCTTCCCCGATCAGATCACCGCTGATACGTAAGATGAGTTTTTTGTTTTTTATTTCCTGGGCAAAATTCATACTCGTTTGTTTTCGCAGTTCTCCTTTTTACAAGAGGCATACAAAATTAGTGAATGGTGCACGACATTAAAATGGAGCAGTTCTTCTACTGTATTTTGAATGTTTTGAATGCGGGGGTCGCAAAACTCCAATACTTTAGAGCAGTCTGTGCAAATAAGGTGATCGTGCTGTTTACTGCCATGCGATTTTTCGTATTGCGCTATATTTTTTCCGAATTGGTGTTTGCTTACCAAATCACACTCTACCAGCAAATCCAATGTGTTATAGACTGTGGCCCGGCTTACTCTATAATTTTTGTTTTTCAGGTGCACGTACAACGATTCCACATCAAAATGGCCCTGAAGTGAATATATCTCTTCCAAAATAATATATCGTTCAGATGTTTTACGCAACGCCTTTTGTTCAAGGTATGATGTAAAAATCTGCCTGACCGCCTCGTATTGCTTAAGGTTGAGAGCCATGATGAGTCGCAAATATACGTTCTTAATTATTAAGGTAGCCCGATTTATGTAAAATCGGGGCTTCGGTAAAAAAATTGTATTGGGATAATCTAAAATATTACATCTGCATTGATTGGGGCCTCAACGCCAGCCAAATAAATTCGCTTATGGCTTCCTTTGTATCCTAAATGTGTGGGATATGATTCATCTTTGCTTGTTGTC
Source organism: Bacteroidota bacterium (assembly GCA_018267135.1). Taxonomy (GTDB): domain Bacteria; phylum Bacteroidota; class Bacteroidia; order Cytophagales; family Cyclobacteriaceae; genus ELB16-189. The sequence continues at coordinate 29,799 of JAFDZA010000006.1, read as the reverse complement.
TGTTGTGCTTTTTTTTAGTGTTTTTTTTACACTCGTGGTAAAATTTCAGCCCGGTATAAACAACCTGCCTCCGCAATAATTCAGGTAAAAACGGCTGCCCCTTCGGTACAGTTTCGGCACATATCGATCGAAGCGCGTGCCTCAAATAAAGACTGGCGAAACTGATGATACTTTTCGCCATGCCAGATTTCGGCAAATCTTTTTTGATTTAAATCGCCCAAAACATAGCGCGCATCTTTATCGAAGCAGCAGGGCACTATTTTCCCGTCCCACGTAATCACGCAGCTGTGCCACATCTTCCAACACTCGTCTGCCCATTTGTTTTTAATGGCATACGATCCGTCTGCTTGTTTTTTATAACGAGAATATTTTTCGATTGTCGGAATCAATTCCGACCCATTTTCATAATCGTAAATCTGAGCTGTTTTAAATTTCAGTTCATCTACGCCCAGTTCTTTAGCCATGATTTTAATATCCTCTAGCTGGTGTTCATTAGGCTTCACCACCAAAAACTGGAAAATAATATGTGGTGTTTTAGATTTTAATTCTTTTTTCCATCGAATAATATTCTTGGTGCCCTCCATTACCTTATCGAGTTTGCCCCCGATGCGATAGCTTTGGTATGTTTCCTGAGTGGTTCCGTCTATTGAAATAATGAGACGATCGAGACCGGATTCTACCGTTTTTCGGGCGGCTTCGTCTGTCAGATAGTGGGCGTTGGTGGACGTAGCTGTATAAATTTTTTTTTGAGAAGCTTGTTTTACCATTTCTAAAAGTTGCGGATGTAAAAACGGTTCGCCCTGAAAATAAAAAATAAGGTAAGAAAGGGTAGGAGCAAGTTGGTCTATGACAGTATGGAACAATTCGGGTTTCATCATCCCCGTGGGGCGGGTAAACGACCGCAAACCGCTGGGGCACTCGGGGCAGCGCAAATTGCAAGAGGTAGTAGGTTCAATAGATATACTGATAGGCATTCCGCGATGGCTTACTTTCTTTTGGAATTTAGAAATTTTAAAGCTTGAATAGACCCGGGCCAGGTTTTGCAGACGGGTTGGTGTCTGTTTGCTTAAAAAATTAAATCCATCTATCAGGTGGTTCATGCATCAAAATTACTTTTTCAAAAATGAATTGTTTTATCTTGGGCAAGATTTAAAGTAATGAAAAAAATTCTTTTTGGGTGGTTTCTTCTGCTGGCTAGTGCCGAGGGGGTTTCCCAGCCGGTTCAGTTATCTACACAAAGTTATGTTTCTATTATCACCTTCGGCCCCTCTCAGGAGGAACTCTACTCTGCTTTCGGCCACAGTGGCATTCGCGTGCGCGATTCGCTAAACCACCTCGATCTGTTTTTTAATTATGGTGTGTTTAATTTCGACCAGCCAAATTTTTATCTGAATTTCACCCGCGGGCATTTGCTCTACTCGGTGGATGTATACCCTTATCCGGCATTTCAGGAATATTATATTGAACATCAACGTTTTATACACGAACAGGTTCTCTCCCTTACGGCCGCACAAGTTCAATCCGTTTTTAAGTTTTTAGTTTGGAATGTGCAACCCGAAAACAAAGATTATCTCTACGATTATTTTTATAATAATTGTGCCACTCAAGTGCGCGATGTATTTAAGCGTGTGCTGCGCAACGAAGTAGCTTTTGACTCCTCATTCATTCAAACGAACTATACCATCCGGCAACTGACCGACCTCTACCTGCATCAGCAACCGTGGGGCGACTTGGGTATTGACATTTGCCTCGGCCTGCCAATGGATAAAAAGGCCCGGCCTTATGAGTATATGTTTCTGCCCGACTACATCGAATCTTCATTCGATCATGCTACCAATCAAACTTTGGGATTGCCCTTGGTAAAATCAAAAAAAATAGTGTACGAACCTTCTGCTGAAAAATTTCCGTTCCCGTGGTTTCATCCATGGGTTGTATTTGGAATTTTATTTGTGGTTGTAACCTACATCACTTACCGCGACCGGGTGCGTAAGAAGCCTTCGGTCTGGCTCGACATGATTTTATTTTTTATTTGTGGAGGTCTTGGCCTGTTGTTATTGTTACTCTGGATCGCTACCGACCACCGGGCCGCGGCCAATAACTTTAATTTGTTATGGGCCTTGCCCACTCATTTTTTTGTTTTTTTCTTTTTGTTTAAAAAACAAAAGCCGGCTTGGTTGAAAAACTATTTTTTAATGACCGCTCTCGTAAGTGCTTTATTACTTGGGTTTTGGTTTTTATTACCTCAGGCTCTCCATGTTTTTTTAATTCCGCTGGTTGGCATTATACTGATGCGAGCCGTCTTAAATTTTATTTTGCTTAAAAAAGCATAACTGTATTTTTCGAACGGGTTGTTCTATATGCCTTCAAACAAACTTACCGATTCAAGGTATTTTGGAACAATTACATTCCAACGCATTTCTTTTCGGATAGCTTCGGCATATATTGACAAATCGGGGTCTTCGCCATGCACCGTAAATACCATTTTGGGTTTCGACTTAAAATTCTTCATCCACTGAAACAGCTCGCTGCGGTCGGCATGTCCGGAGAGGGATGTCATATTTACTACGTGGCAAAGTACAGGCACCTCTTCGCCAAAAATGCGGATGGTTGCTTCTCTTTCTACCAGTTTTCTTCCGCGGGTGCCGGCCGCCTGGTAGCCTGAAACCAGCACAGTATCTTTTTTATTTCGTAAGCGATGATACAAGTGGTGCAAAATACGCCCGCCCGTCATCATCCCGCTCGATGAAATAATAATAGCGTTACTCTTGATACTGTTCAATTGTTTGGAGTGTTCGGCTGTTTTTACAAATACCAGCATATTAGTTTCCATGCTGCGGGCAAAATCAGAATTCTTAAAATCTACTTTATGGTATTGAGGGTGTCTATAATATAAGTACGTGGCCGAAATAGCCATGGGGCTATCTATATATACCGGCACATCGGGAATGCGTTTTTCTTTTATTAGTTGATGAAAAAAATATAACAATGTTTGGGTACGGCCTACGGCAAAAGCCGGAATGAGCAACACTCCACCCCGTTGAAGTGTTTCATTGGTAATCTGTTCTAATTCTTTGCCGGGCTCGCCTACCGGGTTATCCTTGTTTCCGTAGGTAGATTCAATGAACAACACATCGGTATCTTCAATGGCATCGGGTTCGCTCAGCATAGCATCGTGGTAACGCCCCAGGTCGCCCGAAAATGTAATTTTTTTGGTCTGCTGTTTTCCTTTTATAAATACTTCGGTAATAGCGGCTCCCAACAAATGGCCTGCCTTGCGAAAAACAATTTCTACTGAGCTATGAAGTTGAATGCGCTGGTCGGTGTCATAGGTCTGTAAAAGCGGAAAAACCTCCTGCACATCGTCTGCATTATATAGCGGCTGCGGGTCGGTATGCGTAGAGTATCCTTGCTTTTTTGCAAAGACAGCTTCTTCTTCCTGCAGCTTGGCCGAATCCAGCAACATCAGTTCCATTAAATCTGCTGTGGGCGGTGTGCAGTAAATGGGTCCCCGAAATCCTTCTCTCACCAAACGGGGCAAATACCCGGTATGGTCTATGTGGGCGTGGCTGATGACCACAGCCTGAATACTTTTCGCCTCCACCGGAAACTCATCCCAGTTTCGCAGGCGTAATTCTTTCAATCCCTGAAACAATCCGCAATCAAATAGAAAACGAAAGTCTCCAACGGTTACTAAATAGCGCGAACCGGTAACGGTGCCGGTAGCTCCTAAAAATTTCACTTTTACATCCATTGCCTTAACATTAAATTCAAATTAAAACAACTCATTTTTTGTTTCATAATTTTCTCAAATCCGGCTGGTGCACTAAAATGTATCATCTACCCAAAGAGTTTATCAAGGCTAACATAACTATCAGCCTTGTCAGGGTTTAACCCAAATCTTAAAAATTATCTATCGAATTTTTATCTCCATCGGTAAGTTGTTGGTTATCATTCGTCATTCATGCCATCGAATTTTTTTTTCATTATTTGAGTTAATCCTTAAACCTGATATTCGTCATCCAGTTTGTTGACTTGAATCAACTTGCGAGAAAGGCAATGTTGTTAGCTTTGGCCTGCCGGGCATAATCATTTATTTTATAAAAGAGCCCGATAAAATGGAATAGCCTTCTTCCATTGTTTATAAACAACCAAGGCGTTCTACGTAACTGAACTGCTTAAAATTAGAAAATATGAAGAACATATTAGTTCCCTGCGATTTTTCGAAAGCTGCCATAGATGCTTACCAACAAGCATTAGAATTAGCAACTAAGCCCGGTGAAACAATTTACCTGATTCATGTTATTGAGCCTCCGCTTATGCAAGATACCATGTTAATGCCTACCTTGAATTTTGAAGAAGAACTTATGCACGACATGAAGGAGAAGGCCGAAAAGGAATTTAAGGCATTAGTGAAAAAAAAGAAAGGAGAAGAAGTATCAGTGGTAAGCGAAATCCGATATGGTACGGTAACGTCAGTCATTTTAGAACAAATAGCAGCCAAAAAAATAGACTTGGTAGTAATGGGCTCTACGGGGGCCAGCGGGGTAAAAGAATACTTCATCGGATCGAATGCCGAGCGCATTGTGCGGCAGTCGCCCGTTCCGGTAATGGTGGTGAAAAAAAATGCCCTGCGGCCAATAAAAAATATTGTTTTTCCTAACGACCTTAGCTTCGAGCATCAGGAAAATTTAGTAGCGAGAGTAAAAGACCTGCAGCATAAGTTTCAAGCCAAATTGCACGTAGTGTGGGTTAATACACCAGGCGATTTTCAAAATGACACCGATACACGAAAAAGACTGGAAACATTTGCTTCACATTTTATGCTTACCCACTATACCCTCAATATCTTTAACCACCACTCTAAGCGGCAAGGCATTATTGAGTTTACTAACTTGGTGCAGGGCGATTTAATTGCGCTGGGTACACATGGCCGTACCGGGCTTGCCCACTTGCTTACCTCCAGTGTGGCCGAAGATGTAGTAAACCATACCGATAGTTTGGTTTGGACCTACTCTTTAAAAAATGAATCTTTAGAATCTGAATGAACCCTGAAGTAAGCATTAAAGAACCACATACCGACACGCTCTGTTACCACTGCGGGCAACTTTGCCAAGAAAAACTTTGGCTTGACGAAAAAGTTTTTTGCTGCTACGGATGCCAAACGGTGTATGAAATCCTGAATGCCAATAATCTGTGCCGGTACTATCAGCTGGACCAGCACCCCGGTGTTTCGCAGCGCGAACGGGCTGACGAGAATTTTTTGTATCTGGATGAAAAACTCATTCGAAAAAAATTACTATCGTTCGATTCCGATCATTTTGCCCGCGTCACTTTTTCGATCCCCGCTATTCATTGCGTATCGTGTATTTGGTTGCTGGAAAATCTGCCAAAAATAGATGGCGGTGTGTTGCGCTCTGAAACTAACTTTACTCAAAAAAGTGTTACCATTGATTTTAACCCGTCTCACACTAAGCTTAGTCATATTGCGGCAACACTCCATTCGTTAGGGTATGCCCCACTTATCACATTAGACGGCACCCAGTCACAATCAAACAAAAAGACTGACAACAAAGCACTTCTGCTCAAACTGGCGCTGGCCGGGTTTTGTTTTGGCAATGTCATGCTCTTCAGTTTTCCCGAGTACTTGGGCATAGCCCGTGCCGATGCTTTTTTAACACGCATTTTTTCATGGCTCAACCTGTTGCTCTCCATTCCGGTTTTTATATACAGTTCATCCGACTACCTGAAATCGGCCTGGAAAAGTTTTACCCAACGGCAAATCAACATTGATGTACCCATTGCGGCCGGCCTTATGGCGCTATTTTTCCGGAGTGCCTACGATATTCTCAGCCATACCGGCCCGGGTTATTTTGATTCTTTTACCGGGTTAGTTTTCTTTTTATTAACCGGCCGATGGTTTCAAAACAAAACGTATGAAAGCCTGGCATTCGACCGTGATTTTAAGTCGTACTTTCCGCTGGCTGTACAGAGAAAGGAAAATGACGGATGGAAGTCGGTTATTGTGCATCAACTTTTGCCGGGCGACCCAATCCGGCTTCGCAACATGGAGATTGTGCCGGCCGATAGTAAACTGATTAGTGCCCCTGCCTTTATTGATTACAGTTTTGTAACGGGCGAATCGAGGCCGGTAAAAGCCAACCCGGGTGATTTAGTTTATGCCGGAGGGCGGCTGATAGGGCAACCCGTGGAAATGGTGGTAGAAAAATCTGTTTCGCAAAGCCATCTTACCAGTTTGTGGAACAACCCCGCGTTTGGCAAAACAAACGAAAGCCATTACAAAAAAATGATTGACCGGGCTGCCCGCAGGTTTACCTGGATTGTGCTCTTCCTTGCATTTGCTACGGCCATCTATTGGCAAATTACGACCCCCGCTCAGATGTGGCTGGTGCTTACGTCTGTGCTAATGGTAGCCTGCCCTTGTGCGCTGGCTCTGTCGGCTCCTTTTACATTTGGAAATACGTTGCGGGTTTTGGGCAGGCATAAACTCTATCTTAAAAATGCCGATGTGGTTGAACGTCTGGCGGCCATAAACTCCGTAGTGCTTGATAAAACCGGCACAATAACACATGGCGAAAAACCGAAAATTGAATTTATCGGGAAACTGACAGACGAAGAGCAGGCCGCCATCCATACACTAACTGGAGCATCTTCTCACCCGTTGAGTATGATGATAACATCCATCACTTTCAGCAATCCGTTAAAAGTCATTTCAAATTTTAAGGAAATACCCGGCCAGGGAATAGAAGGAGTAATTGATGGGCAAACCTACCGCATCGGTTCGGCCTTGTTTGTGGGGGCTTCTCCCGTGGTGCAGGCCGAAGGCTCTTCTGTTTTTGTTGCGGTTAACAATGAGGTGATCGGCTATTTTCTGATCGCCACGGTTATTCGGAAAAACATAAAACGAATGATTGAAGCGCTGGGCTCTAAAATGGATGCTTTGCTTTCGGGCGACAAACAAACTCAATCAGATGAATTGCGAAAATTATTCCCTCCATCAACCTTGTTTTTTTTTAATCAAAGCCCGCACGATAAGTTGGAGTATATTTTTAATCTGCAGCAAAACGGAAAAACAGTATTGATGGTGGGCGATGGATTAAACGACTCCGGGGCACTCAAGCAAAGTGATGTAGGCTTAGCTGTAACTGACCGGGCCGGTACTTTTTCGCCTGCCTGCGATGGAATTTTAGACGGTAGCCAACTGGGCCAACTCGATAAATTTATAGCCTTGTCAAAATCATCTATTACTATTTTAAAAACCGCATTTGTTATTTCGTTTTTATACAACGCGGTAGCGCTCACGTTTGCCATGAGCGGGCACCTTACCCCTTTAGTGGCTGCGGTACTGATGCCGCTGAGCAGCATCAGCGTAGTAGGTTTTTCAACCTTGGCCGTTACCTTTACAGCGAAAAGAAAACTATCATGATTATCGTTGCCGCCCTCATTCTGATCAGCCTTATCATTGCATTTGTTTTTTTATTCCTCTTTTTCTGGAACATCCGCACCGGACAATATGAAGACACTTACACCCCATCGGTGCGCATGCTTTTTGATGATGAGATTAAGAAAGATACCGAAGCTACCAATACAGACTGATTTTTAAACGCTTCCTCGAATCGACCGGTAAAACGAAATGCAACTGTATCCGGATTACTTCATCCGGGTCATGATATCGTTCATCATCTCTACCTGCACTTTTTGTATTTCCAACAATTCATGTTGCTGATGAATAATAAGATGATCTAATTTTTCGTGCAGCATACGAATTTCCAGTTCCGATTTCAGGTTGATCATATAATCTTTGCGCGAACGCTCGCGGTCTTTTTCATCTTGCCGGTTTTGGCTCATCATAATAACCGGTGCCTGCAATGCCGCTACACAAGACAAAATCAGGTTTAATAAAATAAACGGGTATGGATCAAATGGTTTGTTTAGGAGGAAGTAAGAATTGAGTGCAATCCAAAAAAACAAAAAGCCGATAAAAAGAGTGATGAACTTCCAACTACCACCAAACGAGGCTACTTTATCAGTTAGTTTTTGCCCCAGGGTGTACTCCTCGGTGGCTACTTCAATTTTATCGGTAATGATGTTATGGTTTTTCAGGGAGCCTAAAACCGTTTTTTCGAGTTCATTTAATTCGCCAATCTCGCGCATCAGATAATCGCCAATGTACTTTTGGCGGAACTTATTCAGTTCGCTTACCGCAAGGAAGCATGACCGATCGAAGGCCGGGTATTCTTTCTGAATAGAGGTTAGAATTGATGGCCGTATGGTTTTCGCTGATATTTTTTCGCCAGCCGAAAATTCTTTTTTTGATATGTCGCTGATAAAGGTTTTCATGAGTAAAATTAATCCTTGATTACAGGCTGTAAAGATGACCACAATTCGCCTGACAAAAATCATTTTTTTTGAAAACTTCTGTCAGTACTGTACTTTAACAGTCAATTCTATTTTTAACACAAAATTAAGTTTCAAAAAACCCCACATCATGGAACTCCAAAAATTCTACTATGATAATAAGATTGTAAAAGCATTCTACATTGCCACGGTTGTTTTCGGGCTGGTAGGTATGTTGGTTGGGCTTACTGCTGCCATTCAGCTTTTCTATCCTATTTTCAATTTTAATTTGCAATACACTACGTTTGGCCGCATACGCCCACTGCATACTAATGCCATTATTTTTGCCTTTGTGGGCAATGCCATCTTTGGGGCAGTGTATTACTCGCTGCAGCGCCTGCTTAAGACCCGTATGTTCAGCGACCTGCTGAGCTGGGTACATTTTTGGGGTTGGCAGTTAATTATTTTGGCCGCGGCCATTACCCTGCCGCTGGGGTTTACTACCTCTAAAGAATATGCCGAGTTGGAGTGGCCCATTGATATTGCCATTACCATTGTGTGGGTAATTTTTGGAATCAACATGATTGGCACGATCCTCAGGCGCAGAGAAAGACACATGTATGTAGCCATCTGGTTTTACCTGGCCACGTTTGTAACTGTAGCTGTTCTGCATATTGTTAATTCATTTGAAATACCCGTTACCTTTTTTAAAAGCTACTCGTGGTATGCCGGGGTGCAAGATGCGCTGGTGCAGTGGTGGTATGGCCACAATGCAGTAGCGTTTTTCCTCACCACCCCTTTTCTGGGCATGATGTATTACTACCTGCCCAAAGCAGCTAACCGCCCGGTTTACTCTTATAAGCTTTCCATTATTCACTTCTGGTCTCTCATTTTTATTTATATCTGGGCCGGCCCGCACCACTTATTATATACTTCACTGCCAGACTGGGCTCAATCATTAGGCACCGTGTTTTCAATCATGCTCATCGCTCCTTCCTGGGGGGGTGCCCTAAACGGGTTAATGACACTGCGCGGGGCGTGGGACCGAGTGCGTGAAGATCCGGTTTTAAAATTTATAGTGGTGGCCATCACAGCTTACAGTATGGCCGTGCTCGAAGGGCCACTGCTTTCCTTAAAAAATGTAAATGCCATTACACACTTTACAGACTGGATTGTGGCACACGTACACCTGGGCGCATTAGGCTGGAACGGCTTCCTGGTTTTTGCCGTACTCTATTGGACTATCCCCAGAATGTGGAACACCACCCTGTATTCTAAAAAGATGGCCAATGCCCACTTCTGGTTAGGTACGCTGGGTATCATCTTCTATGCCCTGCCCATGTATGTATCGGGGCTTACCCAAAGTTTGATGTGGAAAGAATTTAATGCTGATGGGTTTTTGGTGTACAAAAATTTCTTGGAAACAACGGTCGCTATTCTGCCCTTGCACATGCTTCGCGCCATAGGAGGCAGCCTTTACCTGACCGGGTTTATCCTGATGACATACAACCTGATAAAAACTGCCTATGCCGGTAAGTTCATTGCCAACGAAGAAGCTCAGGCAGCCCCGCTGGCCAAAGAATATGTAGCTACTTCGGGCGGCTGGCACTATCGTGTATTAGAAAACAAACCAATTCTATTCACTGTATTATCGCTGGTGGCTATCTTAATAGGAGGCATCGTAGAGATGGTGCCTACGTTCCTCATCAAATCGAATGTGCCAACCATTAGCAGCGTAAAGCCCTACTCTCCTCTTGAACTGCACGGACGCGATATCTACATACGCGAAGGCTGTGTAGGTTGCCACACTCAGATGGTGCGCCCATTCCGCTCGGAAACGGAGCGCTACGGAGAATATTCCAAAGCCGGAGAATTTGTTTACGATCATCCGTTCTTATGGGGATCGAAGCGCACCGGGCCCGATCTAGCACGTGTAGGCGGCAAATACTCCAACTCATGGCACTATAATCACTTACTCGCTCCCGATGCCGTTTCGACCGGATCTATTATGCCCTCTTACCCTTGGTTGTTTGAGCAAACTATTAACCTTGACCTCACGGCCGGAAAAATAAATGCGCTGCGCAAAATTGGAGTGCCCTATGCAGAAAACTATGAAGCTACGGCCAATGAAGATTTGAAAAAGCAAGCAACCGAAATTACCAGCAGCCTGAAGGCCGATGGTATTGAAACTCCCAGCGATGCTGAAATTGTAGCCGTTATTGCTTATCTCCAACGCTTAGGTAAAGACATCAAAGCCGAGAAAGTGGCTGAACAACCCTAATCAACAAAACACATGGAAAAGAACGTTCTTCAACACATAGACCATATTGCCACCTGGCCGGTTATTTCTTTTATCATTTTCTTTTTATTCTTCCTGTGTCTGCTTTGGTGGGTGTTTACCGTAGATAAAAAATTTATTAAGGAAATGAGCGAACTCCCTCTGCAGGAAGACTTAAAAGATTCAACCCCTAAAAATCCCTCTGTATGAAAAAATTATTTTCAGCCTTCTTGCTGGCATTCATTTCGTTGAGTTGTCTGGCTCAATCAGCGGCAAAAGAATCTCTACCCGCCACCCCTTCGGCCAGCCACTCACTATCATATTATGTTACGATCAGTTTTGCCGCAGTTGTTTTCATTCTGTTTATAGTCGTACTGATTACCTTAACACGCGTACTTAACCTGCTGATGCGGCAGTTGGAAAAACAACGGGCTGAAGCGGCCGGAAAAACGTATGTGCCTCAGCTTTCCTGGTGGGCCAAGTTAACCCAACAATTAAATGACGCGGTGCCCGTAGAACAAGAAGGTACGATTGAAATGGGCCATGATTATGACGGCATACGCGAATTAGACAACCACTTGCCGCCTTGGTGGAAATGGTTTTTTTACATTACCATCGTCTGGGGCGCTATCTATCTGGTGGTTTACCACCTGACCGATTCCTTACCCCTAATGCACCAAGAGTACGACACAGAAGTAGCACAGGCAAAAACAGCTCAACAAAAATTAGCTGCCTTGCAGCCGGCAGCCGCGGCCCTCGATGAATCCACTTTAGTTTATTCGCCCGATGCCATCATCATCGGCCGGGGTAAAGAAGTCTTTGCCAAAAATGCGTGCGGCTCCTGCCACGGCAATGATGGTGGCGGTAACAGCATAGGTCCTAACCTTACCGACCCATACTGGCTGCATGGCGGGGGAATTAAAAATGTTTTCCACACTATAAAAGACGGAGTGGTAGAAAAAGGAATGCCCGCCTGGGGAAAAGCCATGAGCATTACCGATGTGCGCGATGTAGCCTTTTTTGTACTTAGCCTGGAGGGTACCAAGCCCGCCAACCCCAAAGCCCCACAAGGCGAATTGTATAAATCTGAAACAAAAGCAGAAAAAAAGTGACAGCCTAGTAACTTTGTGCCTTAATATTGTTTATGGCTGATTCGCAGGAGTTTTATACGTATGATGAACAGTTTCGAGACACCATTGCCACCGTTGATGCGAAAGGCAAACGTGTATGGGTCTATCCAAAAAAACCATCGGGTCGCTACCATGCCAGACGTATCGGGGTAAGCATCTTATTGCTTTCGCTTCTCTTTGCAGGTCCGTTCATTAAAATCGGGGGCGAACCATTATTGTTGCTAAATGTTTTCGAGCGGAGGTTTGTCATTATGGGGCATCCCTTTTGGCCACAAGATTTTATTCTATTGGCCATTACTCTAATTATTTTTTTTGTTTTCATCATTTTGTTTACGGTTGTTTTTGGCCGGTTGTGGTGTGGGTGGATGTGCCCTCAGACACTTTTTATGGAAATGGTCTTTCGTAAAATAGAATACTGGATTGAAGGCGATGCTCCTGCCCAACGCAGGCTTAATACCCAACCGGTAAACTGGGAAAAGCTTTGGAAGAAAACAGCTAAGCACACCCTGTTTATTCTGATTTCCATTTTAATTTCTCATACTGCGATGGCGTACCTGATCGGAGTTGAAGCCGTAGGCAAAATCGTTACCGAACCTCCCGATGAAAATATGGCCGGCTTTATTGGGCTGGTGGCATTTACGGGGATATTCTATTTTAACTTTGCAAAGTTTCGCGAGCAAGCTTGCATTGCTGTCTGTCCTTATGGCCGGCTGCAAGGTGTTTTACTTATTAAAGAATCTATTGTTGTAGCTTATGATTGGGTGCGGGGCGAACCACGCGGAAAAATCAAAAAAAATTCGTCAACCGAAAAAACAGGCGATTGTATTGACTGCAAACTGTGCGTGCACGTTTGCCCCACCGGCATAGACATTCGCCACGGCACCCAACTGGAGTGCGTAAACTGTACGGCCTGCATTGATGCCTGCGATGATGTGATGGTAAAAATCGGTAAGCCGAAAGGATTGATTCGTTTTGCCTCGTACAACTCTATTAAAGAGGGGGTTCAAAAAATTATTACCCCCAGGGTAATCGGCTACTCCTTTGTGTTGATGGCGTTAATCGGGGTGCTCAGTTTTTCGCTCATCAATCGGAGCGATGTAAAAGTAACCGCCTTAAAAGTACCCGGCACACTTTACCAGCGTAATGGCGAACTGATTACCAACTTATACAATTTAGAGTTTATCAATAAAACGTTTAAAGAAATTAAACTGGAACTTCAAGTAGCCGAGCCTGCGGCCGCTCGTTTAAAAAATGTAGACGGTAAAGACATCGTTATTCCGGCCGAAGGTCTGCTAAAACGGGTGTACTTTATCGAAATACCCGAAAGCGCTATTACCACGGCAAAAATGGAGATTAAACTAAATGTGGTGCAAGACGGAGATATCATACAAACAGTAAAAGCTAAATTTATCGGCCCGGTACACCACGCTTCCGATGCCAAAAAAAAATAATACGCAATGCATTTTGGAAAATGGATTTTAGTGTCTTTTGTTTTTTTTGCGCTCTTCATCGGCACCCTGATAACCTTGTGCCTGCGCGAAGACATCAGCCTGGTTTCAAAAGATTATTATGAAGAAGAACTGGCTTACCAGAAAAAAATTGAACAGAAAAAGAACGTTCTGGCGCTCCCACAAAAACCGGTCGTTACCTATACCAATCAAACCGGTTTAAAAATTGAACTTCCTGAAAACACATCGATTGATGCGGGCGAATTAAAATTATTTTGCCCTTCCAACGCCCAACTCGACAAGCATTTTAAATTACAGTCTTCGCCTGTTCAAACATTCAAGATAACCACAAAAAAAGGTATGTACCGTGTGCAACTATTCTGGACTACCGGAGGGAAAGACTATTATTTTGAAGATCAAATCATCATCTGACATGGTCTACACCGCTTTCATCATTGGTTTAGCGGGAAGTTTTCATTGCATTGGCATGTGCAGCCCATTGGCCATGGCGGTTACTCACTCTTCCTCTAAAATTATTCTGAACCGATTATTGTATAACTCGGGGCGCATTCTTACGTACGGACTACTGGGTGCGCTGATAGCCGCTATCGGTTTTTCCTTCCCGCTATCGGGCTATCAAAATTTATTGTCGCTGGCATTGGGTGTGATTTTAATCGTTTTGGGGTTTACCCATTCTATTTATACCCGAATCAGGTTTATCAACTCATCGTTGAGTCGCCTCACTTTTATATTAAAGAAATATTTTTCAGTTTTTTTGCAAAAGAAAAAAAATGGATCTGTGTTTTTAATGGGTGTCATTAACGGGCTGCTGCCGTGCGGGCTTTCGTTTTTAGCCTTAACGTATTGTGTTATTTTGCCCAGCCCTCAAGAGGGTTTTTTGTTTATGTTGGTCTTTGGCTTGGGTACCCTTCCGGCCATGCTCGGCTTTGCGGCTGTTTTCCGCTGGGTCGCTACACGCTTTCAACTCAATTCTATCCGTGTAGCAAATGCGTTTGTCGTACTGTCGGGTTGTTTACTGATTGTGCGCGTTTTTCTGATTCACCTTCCTCATGCCGCTTCGTTTAGCGAGGCATTAGTAAATATTGGTACCTGCCGGTAAAATTACCGGGCCACCCCCCAGCGCACCACTTTTTCTAATTTACCGGGTTGCATAATTTTTATTTTGCCTCCGTCTATCTCAATCAGTTTTTCATTTTTAAAATCGGAAAGCACCCGAATAACCGATTCGGAAGCGGTGCCGACCATCTTGGCCAGATCATCGCGCGAAATCTGAATCACTTCACTGGCATCTTTCATCTGGTGCACCTTTAGCAGAGCTGCTGCCGTGCGCTGGCGAACGGAATTATAAGCCAAATGCAATAACTGATTTTCTTTTTCGGCCACCTTTTTACATAACAACGAAATGAAGCCGTGCGAAACATCGGGATGGCTTTGCAGCAAAATCATAAAATCATATTTCGGTATGGTTACAATTTCTGAATCTTGTAATGCCACAGCCGACTCGCCATACAGGGCTCCTTCTAAAATCGGTTCAAAGCCAAAAAAATCATTCGCATAATAAATGGATGTAATCAGTTCTTTGCCATCGGGATGCGACTTAAATACTTTGATACTTCCCGATTTTACAAAATACACATTGAGGGGGGTATCTCCTTCCGAAAATAATTCAGCCTTTTTTTTCAGCAATTTAATTTTTTTGTCTTTACACAGATCCTTAATGTTAAGTGCTTTACGGGCATCGTGTATGAATTCATCTAATCCTTCAGAGGTGCTATCGTACAGTTTTTGTTGCATGCTGGCTTTTTGCAGGCGTGCTTCAATGGCATTGAGCAGATCGGTATCATCAAATGGTTTGGTCAGGTAATCGTCTGCGCCCAGGTTCATGCCTTTCCGTATGTCAGCTTTTTCGGTTTTTGCCGTGAGGAAAATAAAAGGAATACCAGCGGTATCTACGTTCTTGCTCAAGATGTGTAACACGCCATAGCCGTCTAATTCGGGCATCATAATATCGCAAATAATCAGATCCGGTTTTTCCTGCTGAGCCGACTCCACGCCTTCCTTTCCATTTTTGGAGGAAGTAACCCGGTAGTTGGCCAGTTCTAAAATTTCTTGA
This sequence comes from Bacteroidota bacterium, assembly GCA_018267135.1. GTDB lineage: Bacteria > Bacteroidota > Bacteroidia > Cytophagales > Cyclobacteriaceae > ELB16-189. The sequence continues at coordinate 14,454 of JAFDZA010000006.1, read as the reverse complement.
ATGTTTTCGCGTACTTCGGTGTTGTCTTCAATCAATAAAATTTTTTTCATGGGTTTATTTTTTTTGATCAACTGGCGAGGCTAAAATAAGTCATGTTTATGGTGTGTACAATATTTACAAGGTTATTCTCTCTATTAACAGTTTTCGCAAGGTATGCTAATGGTAAACGTACTTCCTTTTTCATATTCACTCATAAACGAGATGGCTCCGTTAATTAATTCAACATAGCGTTTTACAATATTCAGCCCCAGACCCGTGCCTTGCTCATTGCCGGCATTGCTGGCCCGGTAAAAGCGTTCAAACAAATGTTTCTGATCTTCGGCCGATATTCCAATGCCTTCGTCTTTTATATGGAAATAAATAAATGAATTTTTGCTTTCGCATGAGATCCCGATTTTTTTTCCGGGGTTGGAATATTTGCTGGCGTTGGAAAGCAGGTTGAACATAATGCCTCGTAAAATGCGCGGATCTGTAACCACTTCGTTTACGCTGGAGGTATATTCTATCTCTACTTTTTGGTTTTCCTTCAGCGAGGCTTTTACCTCTTCCACTATTTCTTCCAAAAACTCACGCAGCCGGATGTTTTCCCGGTTTACCTCTACCCGGCCTTCTTCCAGTTTGCCCAGCGACAGAAAATCATTTAAAATATTGGTGAGATGGTTTACAGACGACTTAACCCGGTTGATGTGTTTATCCATTTTATCAAAATCGCCCCGGTTTTTGTATTGCTGAATTAATGAAGTGGAACTGAGCACTGCACTAAGCGGAGTACGAAACTCATGCGAGGCAATGGAAACAAATTTACTTTTCAAGTCATTCAGCTCACGTTCTTTTTCCAGCGATTTTTTGGCTTCTTCCTCCGCCTTTTTCCGTTCCTTCACTTCGTTTTCAAGTTTGGTGATAGACTGGTTGAGCGCCTCCGTGCGCAGGTGCACTTTGTTTTCCAGTTCGGCCGCATAGACAATGAGTTGCTCTTCGCTTCGCTTCAGCGCTTCTTCAGTTTTTTTTCGTTGCGAAATGTCGCTGATGAAGGCCATCACCATCATTTTTTCCTGTATGTTAAAATAACTCAGGCTTATCTCAATCGGAAATTCCGACCCATTTTTTCGCAACCCCAGCAAATCTCTTCCCATACCCATTCGCCTAGGCTGCGGATGTGCATTAAAACCAAAGCGCATTTTTTCGTGGCCCTGGCGGAGGCGCTGTGGCAGTAGTTCCTCTATACTTCTGCCGTTCAATTCGTTGGGCTCATACCCAAAAAATTGTTCGGCCACCGGGTTTGCCACGGCTATAGTTCCACGCTCATCCACCATGATAATTCCTTCCGACATATTTTGAAATATCTCGCGGTAGGCTTTCGTAAACATGGCAGTAATGTCCATATTCATTTGGGTTAAGGTCTCAATTTAACAATCTACCTATCATGATGAAAATCATCTAATGTACTGACAAATGTTTGAAGCGGCTTAGCCTGTATTTCAATACGTTTGAAAAAGTATCAGCATGGAAAAAGGGATTTTATGTGCGATTGATTTTTCTGCCTCTTCGGCTGACGTGCTGCGTTGGTCGGTAGGGTTTGCCAAAGAAATGGGCTTGTCCCTCACTATATTATATGCCTACCGTCTGCAAAAATCGCAACTCGATCAGGCGATCGAATTTAAGAAACAGGCTGAAGCCGATGCCTCAAGAAATTTTTTGAAACTGGAGAAAGAATTGCTTGCCAACAAGGGCATTGCCTACGAATTCAAATCGGAAGTAGGGTTCATTACCGATCGCGTAAAAGATCATGCCAGCAAAAAGGGAATGCGTTTCCTGGTGGTCGATCAAAAAATGAGTACCTCTAACAAAGAGTCTTTTGATGAGCTCTTGAAAGAGGTGCAAGTGCCGCTGATTATTGTGCCTTAGTGCAGGTCTTAACTACAAATAAGACTTCTAAAACTTTCTTCACTATTTCTATTTAGCAACTATTTAAGTTGATCAACGAAAACGATTTTGAATTTAGGGGTACCGCGATACCTTAAACTCTTAACCTGGCGCAAGCGTCTCGCTTGTGCGCTACTATCAGTCGGCCTTCAAAAAATCATTCCATGATGAATACAATGAATTTTTAAAATTGTATGGTTTCGAAGAGCATGAATAGAGAAAAATGGTTAAAATCATTTTCAGATAATTGGGTATTCCTCCATAGCCCACGGTTTAAACCGTGGGCTATGGAGTTAAAACCATTCCAAAAAACGTTTTAACGGTTTGGGAACACATCATTTCCCCGGCAATACAATAGCCGGTTTATATGCCGAGGTCATTGAATAATACCAGGCATTGCTGAACAATGTATTGCTACTAAAAGGTCCGTCCCTTTTGGTAGGCTTGTCTGCCTGCAATACTAAGTTCCATTCTTTGATGCCTTCAAAATAATGTTTGGTAAATTGATACGTAGCTTTCTCCAAACTATTTTTTTGGGATGAAATCAATTTTTCAAATTCATCAGTGCCATTTTTCTTACTCCATCCTTCGGTTATATTTGATGTTGGGTTTATGGTTATTTGTTTGCCTGAGACAGTATAAGTTCCTTTTTCTTTCTTCAGGATAATATTGCTAATAGATTGGTTAAAGGTTTTTGAATAGAAACTGTAAGTGCCATCATTGGCAAAAATATATTCGTTTTCTATATAACCTGGTGTACCGGGATTATTACTACTGCTGCGATTGATCCATGTCCCGGCAAAATCAATAGTGCTTGTGCCGGATGTTTGTATTGTTCCTTCTGTAGCCGCAGTGAACAATTTATTTTCTAATCCGGTTTTCAATCCCGGCGGGTTATCTATTAATGATTCCAATTCACGCATAGAATAACGAAATTCATAGGGATCATTGGGCGCATTAAATTTTCCGCCATCTCTTTGAGTAGGCTTGCCGGCACTAAGTATGAGCCTGGTTATCTTGTAGGCCGGATCATTTTCTATTTTGAAAGAATAGGTTACATTTTCCAATTTATATTCGGAGGCTTTCACCAGCTTACCCCATTCTTTTGTGCTGGATGTTTTACTCCAGAATTCGCCTTTTCCCTGTTTAGGAATAATGGTGATTCGGTTGCCGTTCACCGAATAGGTTCCGCTTTCATAAATAAATAAAATATCTTTCGTTTTTGTGAGCCATTGTTTATTACGAAACAAATAAGTGCCATCGGGATAGAATGTATATTCTTTTCTTAAATACCCTGCGGTATATTGAGGCATACCGTTGGTGTTGTACCCTGTTGTTTCTAAAACATAATCGGTCCATAAACCCACAATAGCAGATTTACTTTCATTTTTTGTATTGGCAGATGATGGATTTGCATTTTCATTTTGTTTCACTTCTGCCAGTTCCAATGAATTAAGAAATGCGGATAAATCCTTTTCATATTGTTTGGTGTTGAACATGATTACCACGCTCACGGTTTGCCCACCACCGGTGGCGGATAATAGAGCCACATTGCCTTTTCCGCTATTGTCTGTATAGCCGGCGCTGCCCGTTTCAATATCCCAGCCATTTCCGCCTGAAGACGGCTGCATGACCGGCTCGCCATCCAATTGTATCTGGTCTGCAATAGCCGCCTTCCATTTGCTCTTAAAGTTTTCAATGGCCGTAGCTGTAGAAGCAGAAGCATTGGTAATAATGGCCATGATGTATCCACCCGATTTTTTATCGGTGGCCAATAACTGAACCGAGCCATCATTCTGTTTTTGTTGCCAGCCCTTGGGCACAGTAAAAGAAATTACATCAAAAGTTTGCTTTTGTGCATACACGCTGATGCCACAAAGCACGCATAGTAAAAAAGGAAATATTTTTTTCATTACTTATTTTATTTTTTAAATCCCGGCGGGTAATCAATTATTGATTTTCCTGTGTCAAATACATAGGAAGTGTACTGTCCGTTATCGGCAGGGTGATCGCCATCTCTTTGGGTTGGCTTGCCGTAACTAACCTTCAGGACTCTACCATAGCTGTCGGTCTCAAATTCTATGGCATAGGTAACTGTTTCTAATGCATATTTTTCGGCTTTTTGATAAGGTCCCCATTTATCTACGTTGTTACCCACGTTATCTTTAAGCCACCATTCTGCTTTGCCTTTGGCAGGGGTAATCGTAAGTTTGTTTCCATTCACAGCCCATTTGCCGGTTTCGTAAACGAAGTATATGTTATCCCTCACAGCCAGCCAGTCTTTTTGCCGGAAAATATATGTGCCGTCACCTTTAAAAAGATATTCCTTTTTCATATACCCGCCAGTGTACATATTATAACCGTTGATAAAGCCCCTGCTTTCCCGGGTAAAGTTTATCCATGCCCCTACAATAGAACTGTTAGCGGTAGTGGGAGCAGAAACTGGTAGTACAGCATTATTTTCTGCACCGACGCTTTCTTTAATAGTGCTCGCATCTAAATTTAAGGAGCCAATCAGCGTTTGGTAATCTTTTAAATAAGGCTTTGCTGTAGCATTGCACAATACCGATACACAGATTTTGTTATTGGAATAAACAGTTAGTAGGGTGGCTACATTGGCACCGTTATATTGCCAACTGCCACTACCGCTTATTACCGTCCAGCCGCCGGACGTTGTGGGTGCTGTTTTTTCCGGTGCAGAAATGTCTTTTCCCTGGGTTACAAGCTCGTTCCAATCCTTATCAAAATCTGCTTGTATATCACCTTCGCTGTTCCTGTGATTATAAAGGGCTATCTGTGCCCAGTTGCCACCATCAATGCGTGAATAGGAAATATTTCCATCACTTTGTTTTTCCGTCCAGTCTTTTGGCGGTGTGTAAGTAACCACATCGAAAGTTTTCTGTTGTGCAAAAGCGGAAGTGATAAGCACAACGGTTAATGCAAAGACGCATAATTTTTTCATTCGTAAAAATTTACCCTGTAAAAATAGCGGGGAGCTATATGCCGGTCAATCATTAAAAAAGATAATTTTTAAATGCTGGTCAGACCAGGTTCCCGAAAATTATTCAAGCAATTTCTTCACCGTATCAAAATCAAAGTTGTTGGTAAAATTTTCAACAAGGCTTTGACCAAGTGTTGTTTTTACATACCGGTAAGTAAGTTCAATCATATAAGGCTTTGCCAGGTTTTTTTCTGCGCCTTTGAAATATTCAGGATTGTATTTATAAAGTGTTACTCCGTTCCTGTCGTCCCAAAAACCACTGAAAGTAAATGAACCGGTTTTTTGTGCATCTTCTTTGGTATCAGCATAAGCGGTGCTGATATTCACTTTATCATTCGGGCCCGGCCCAAAAATGTTTTGCCATGAAAACGTTTCCGGCTTTGGTTTCACTACTGCCGGTTGTGCCAGCCAGGCTACTGTATTTTCTCTCAAAGCCTTTTGTACAATTGCTTTTTTTGTTTCAACCTTTTTTTCCCAATCAGGGTACTTTGCCTTCCTCACAATAAGATTTCTTTTCCCGTTTTCATATAGCTGCGGATATTGTTGTGGGTTTTTCATCATACTGGCGCTTTCTTTTTCAATGTCTTTTATCTTGTCGGCAATTATCATTTTTTCTCTGTCATAATATACCAGTAAAGCTTCCAAATATTCTTTTCGTGTAACTGGAACGAACAACAATGCCCCCGGTTTTGTGATGTACCAATGCCTAGTCATGTAGGTGCTGCGGTTGCCTTGTTTTACAGAAGACTCCGACACATCCTGAAAATATCCTTTGCCATTATTTACAAATTTTGAGTCGTCCAATTTTATAAAATCGTGTAAGGCAATAAACCGGCCGTTGTATTTCATCGGTGTTTCAAAAACATAATTATCATCTTCAAAGCTGTAAGCGTTTTCAATTCCCGTATAACGATTGACGTAAGCCCTGAAAACGTTTTCATATTCACTATTGACCATCAGTTTGTTTTTAACGCAGATATATTCATAGCATGCTATGTCAAGTCCATAACTTGCTAATGCATACTTGCCTGCAATGGTTGCCTCTGAATTTCCCGAAAAACTTGTTTTGAGTACACAGCCTTTAAGTGTATAATTGTTCCGGCTTTGTTTTTCCAGGGTTTCAATTTTTGTAAGCACACTATTAGCCGTTGCTTTATTGGCGGCCGTTCCCAGATTATCTAACCAGTGTGCTTTTTGCTGAGGCCATTCATTATGTGCGGCATCAATAAACTTCCCGGGAATTTCTTCCAGGTCTTTTGACGATTTGCAATCCTGTGCTAATACTTGCTGTGTCAGTAGTAGCGCAATGCTTATGTGTAAGAGAATGAATTTTTTTATTGCCGAAAATTTATTTTGGTGCATTTACAAATACATTGGTAGAAGCATTCCCCGAAATCAAACTCATTCTCCTTTCACGCCTATCTCCACTCCTTTATCGCTCAATTGCGCATCACCCATTCCCGGTTGACTTTTATCGCCACCATTTGCCTCAGAAATATGGTCATCAAAACAGTCTATAATATTTGATTTTACATTTACTGACGCTTCACCGGTTACATACACATCTTCCACACCTCGGCTGGTAAACTCCACGCCCACGCCTGCTTTTACATTAGCACCAATTTGAATCGGGCCTTTTTTCATTGAGCCGCCTACATTGATAACAGTCGCTTCTAATATGCCTTTTATAAAACGGGTGTCCCCACTAATATCCATATAATATTTGAAATCGCCACTGAGTTTGCCAACATCAAATACAACACGAGACCATCCACACTCATCTATTTGCTTAATTACCACAAAATCCAGCGTACTAACATAATTACAATGTGTTTCATCAAAATCTGTAAGTTTATACCGGCTTTCTTTTTTCTGCCGTGGTGTGCAATCATCATACATTTTTGTTGTCAAAAAATCTCAACGCCCTCTGGTGAGTGACGTTGAGGGGATAGAATGGGTTTAACACATCATAAAGAGTGAAAAGGGTATTTGTTGGTGTGGCCATTATCTTTGCCTACCCGCAACACCAACAAAGGCAAAGTGGTTAAACCTGTGTGCAGAAAGCGGAGCTCACCATTCTGTTTACCGATGGTATCTATTACCTTACCCTCACAAAAAACGGTACTACCAGAAGCGGGCCTATTGTTATCCGTCATTAAATCATGATGATGTGTTACAGGTGTATCAATAACTTCTTTCGCTCTATAACACATTATATCCCACCGAAAGGTAATACATCGCCCCGATCATGGGGTTGGCAATACCGGTAGAATAATACTGATTGGTGAGGTTTGTAGCTCCCAGTTTCAGCAACGTGTGCGACTTCGTAAACCGGTACCCAATCTGGGCATCTATTACAGCCGAGGCCGGTACCGTACCCACCCCCAGCCCGCCCATCACTTCATAATGATAGCCCGGTTTATACCGCAAAGTGGTGCTGAACGAAAACGCCTTGGTCTTGCCAAAGCCGGTGTTGCCAAACTCGGCATTGATGTGGTAGGCCGGGGTGTTGAAATACGAAATCTGGCCGGAGTTGCCGTTCTTCAGATGATCGGAATAGAAATTAATTTTAGAAATGAAATTCTTTTCCATGTTGTAGCTAACGCTGGCGGCATATCCGTAGCTGTACACACGCTGCCCCCCGTTGTAGGCTATGTTGTACGTGGTGTAGGTGTTGTTACTGTTGAAAGCCGAAACATTAGTGCTGCCGGTTTGGGTTGAAACCACATAGGCATTGGCCACGTTGATGTAGCCGATGAAGTTCGTCCACTGGGTATAGTATCCCAACACATCAAATAAGAATTTTTTTCTGATCACGGCTGCATACCCCAACTCAAACGAATTAGCCGACTGCGGTTTGATGTCGTGCACTTGGTAGGGTTGCAAATCGCCCGGGTTTCCGGTTTGCTGGTACTTTTGCACGCTCACCAAAGTGTAGGGCTGGTACTGATCAAAATGATAAATGGAGTTGAGCAGGTAAGATGAACCCCCGGATGAATACGAGTTGTAGCCGTTCAAAGTATTTTGCAGCGACTGCACGTTAGAAGGAAAGCTGTAGGCATTTTGATAGGAGAAGCGCAAAAAATTATCGCTGGCCACTTCATATACAGAAGAAAGGCGGGAAGTTGCTTTCGGATCGCCAAACAAAGTATTTTTATCTACCCGTACCGAGCCCGCTAATTTCCAGCGGTTTTCAAACAATGCTTTGCTGATTTGCGCATAGGCGCTGTATTCATATACCTGAATGGGTTTGGCCTGGTCGGGAAACAAAGTGCCTTTTGAATTAAGATTGTACAAGCGCCAGTTGATACCGGCAATCACTTCGGCAAACTTAATCTGATCTGAAAAATTATACTGGAAGGAAGCATTGTAAAGCCGGCTCTTATCTAAAAACAACGTACCTCCCTGCGTAATGGGTAGTTGCGATATGCTGTCTTTTAAATGATTGAACCGTGCCGACCCTGAAGCGGGTCTGCCCTGATCGGCAAAGGCGCGGGCTTGCTGATTGGCCGTGGTAAAATCGGTACCCGATGCCAATGCCTGAAGGAGCGCCCCGGTATATTGCGGATACCATCCATCGCCCGTGTTAGGGTTGTAGCTGGGCTTCCAGGCTTCGTTGATCAACTGAGCCGTGGGGCCGGCAATCAGTGTCTTGCCTGAGTTTTCTTGCGTGGTGTAAGCACGCAAAAACCAATTTCGGGCGGCCAACTCTAAACGGTACTGGCTCACAATGTAATCGCGGATCTGATAGCGTGTGTCATTGGTGTACACAATACTTCCCGTACCAGCCGTGCCCGAAGCAATGGCTTCTATTTTAGGCGAAATTTTGTAACGCAACTCAGCATTGCCTTTCATCAGGTGGATATTATTGTTAAGATACCCATACTCTTGATATCCCGTGCGCGACACATAATAAGGTTGTGAAAGCGGGTTAATTATAGGAGCCAGTGATGGATCTTGCGCCAAGGCACCCTGAAGAAACGGAGTGATATCTACCGAGGTGGCACTGCCATACATATTGATGCCGTTGTAGTTTGGATCTGTTTGTTCAGTACCTGAGCCGTTTTTGTTGGTGGTGTTGTTTGCTACCCAGTCGTTCGCACGGGTGTATTGAAAATTTACTTTGAAAGCCAATTTCTCATTCAGTTTCTTGGCATAGCGCATGGTAAAATCAGAAAACGGTGAAGTAGGTACCGGGTCTTTATATCCGGCATTGCCAAAATGATTCATTCCCTGGGTAAGCAATACACTTAAGCCCTGATATTGAAACGGATTTTTTCCTTTCATTACCATGGCTCCATTTAGCCCGCGCGAGCCATACAATACTGAAGATGCCCCGGAAAGCAACTCCACATTATCCACATCTAATTGGGTAAGCCCGATAACGTTGCCCAAAGGAAAGTTAAGACCGGGCGCCTGGTTATCCATGCCATCTACGATTTGTAAAAAATTAGTGTTGCCGCTGGTGTTAAAGCCGCGGGTAGTTACCGAAGTAAACCCGATGCTGGAAACGGTTACATCTACCCCGCGCAAGCCCTGAATCATGTCGTAGTAATTATACTGCGGGGCATTTACTATTTCTTTGGCACCGATGCGCTCAATGGTTACGGGCGATTCCAGCTTTCGCTGTTCGCTGCGGCTGGCCGATACTACCACTTCCTGCAAATAAACGGGTGACGATTCCATTTCTACACGAATGCTCTGCGCACCGGTTACTTCTTTTTCTGTAGTAGCAAATCCGATGAATGAAAAGACCAATGTTACCGGATACGAAGCAGGCCGAATACTAAACGTACCCGCTGATGTAGTGTAATCGCCCAGTTCGGTGCTTCCTTTTACCGAAACACTCACTCCAGGAACGGGCTCTCCGGTTTCTTTGTCTATTACTGTACCGGTAATAGAGTTAGATTGTGCGAATAAAAAGACAGGAAAAAAAATCATTGCCCCCATGGCAATAATTTTTGGTAGATATTTTATCATAGGTTTTAGGTTTAGGTTTTAGGGGTATCGTTCAAACAAGATTATTTCTGTACAGTTAAAATATATTCGGCTACGGCCTGGCGGGTTTCTTCCGACAAATAATTTTGAGGTGGCATTTCGGGGTAATCGTCTCTTTTATGAACCGGCTTGGTTATAAAATCTACTATCCCTTTTGCATTGCCTTTGTACATCGCCTGTATAACACTTACCGGGGGGCCGATCAGGCGTGTGTTGTAAGCGTGGCATCCGGAGCACACGCCATAGTAAGTCATCTTCCCTTTTTCTATGGAGGTCGTATTTCGCGGCAGCACGGGTTTATCCAGCATATACGATTTCACTAGGTGGGTGTCGTGCGCGGAGCAGTTGGCATATTTATTTAGCCCAATGGTAATGTAGCGGTCGGGGTTAATAATGCAATTGCCGGTGCCTCCGCCTGCGGCAATAATATCGAGACCGGGCTTGCTGAAGGTTGCCTTTTTAAGTGCCTTCACTTCATCAATAGGATCGGTGCCGTTGTTGTCCATAAAATTATCCAGCAACGTAAGCCGGTCGGGATTGGGTTCCGACTCAGGGTCGTTGGCATGATTGATTCCCGCAAAGGCATAGTCGGTAATGGTGATGCCTGAGTTGGAGTTGCCGGTGATAATGTTGTTTTCAATGGTTACATCATCAGCCGCCATGACCAGTACACCTGTGCCTTTGGGGATATGAGAAACCGTTGAGCCTACGGCTCCAAAATTTTTAGTGTTATTGTGGTACACAAAATTATTCCGGATGATAACATCGGCACATGTTTTAATAGGAAGCCCGGGGGTAAGAAATGCCAGAATGCCTCCGGTGTTGTCGTGGGCATAGTTGTATTCAACCAACGCATGGCGGGAGTTTTCTATTTCAATGCCGGCCACATTTCCATATACTTCATTAAAGCGCACATCTATGTTGTCGCACATGCCTATGTAAATGGCGGCATCTTCAATGCCTGTTAAAATATTTCGCTCTACCAATCCGTTTTTTCCAAACTGAGGAAAGATGCCGTACACCCCGGAGCCCACTATCCAATTGTTTCGAATGATGTAATTATTTCCGGCCTGCCCCATAATGCCGTTGCCTTTGTAGTTCATAATTTTCAGGTTCTCTACCAGCACTCCGTTGCCTGAATAGAGTACGGCATCGTTCAGTTTTTTTTCTCCGTCCAGCACGGGCCACTCGCCTTCTTCAATGACGCCCTGAATCGAAATATTGTCTTTGTCTATGTAGATTGTTTCGTGGTATACCCCGGGAAAAATGCGGATCAGATCACCGGGTTTGGCTTTGCCTACGGCATCTTGTATGGATTGACCCGGTTTAATATTATACGTTTGGCCGGTAACTACACCAGCCCCTATGGCGGAAGAATCTCCGGCTGCTCCGGCTGCATTAAAGTAGGTGGGCACCGGAGCCGGAATGGTAGAACCCCGGCCAAAAAAAACTTTGCCCAGGTAAATACCTCCGGCCAGTGTAATGAGCAAAACAAAAATGCGTACAACAATTTTCATAACAGTAGTATTAAGGTTGGTTAAGTGAAAGCGAGTTGCCCGGTTGTTTTGTTTCCATCTTTATTCCCGATGGTAGCCACTCCGGTGTTTGGGGCTTAAATGATTCATCGGTGAGCGTATGAATAAAATCGGCAAGGCGGTCTATTTCATCGTGGCGCAAATGCGGCTCCCAAATATGCCAGTGAATGCGCAGTTTTTCGGTGGGCGGAACTTCGTGCCCGCGGCCTTTCGTGTAGAAGGCAATCATGTCTTCCAGTTTTTCAAAACGGCCAGAATGAGTGTACGGTGCTGTAAGGGCGGCATTGCGAAGGCTTGGCACTTTAAAGGCGCCTTTTAAAGTTGGGTCGTGAAAAGTTTTGGCTGCGCCCACATCAAATGTATGGTCGGGCTCGGCCAGACCGATAACGGCCACTTGCTGGTTGGTAAACAAAGGCGGTGTATGGCACTCGGTGCAGCGCGCTACAAACGAACGAAAAATATTCAGTCCTTCTATTTCATTTTTAGTTAACGCTTCGGCATACCCGTGTGCATACTGATCGTAGCGGCTGTTGAGCGAAATAAGGGTGGCCTCAAAGGCGGCTATGCAAGTGTACACTTCGCTTAGTTCGATCCGGTCGTTATTTTTCTGAGGAAACGCCTGTCGGAATAAATCGCGGTAAGCAGGTAAATTGTTAAGTGTGTTATGAAGTTGCTCCGGAGTGGTGCCCATTTCTTCGGGCGAATACAGCGGGCCCGTCATTTGCTCTTCCAGTGTAGAGGCGCGGGCATCCCAAAAAAAACGTTTGTTAAATGCTACATTCCACAAACTGGGGGCGGCCCTTTTTAAAGACGTGTGTTTAATTCCTACGCTGGTGGGCAGCCCATCGCTAAAGCCTTTATCGGGCTGGTGGCAGCTGGCACACGAAATGGTTCCATCTGCGGAAAGAGCCGGATCAAAAAACAAATAACGACCTAAATCAATTTGCTGCGGGGTAAATCCATCGCGCACCGCAGGCAGGGCCGTTTTTAATCCGCCTACGCCCGGGTTGTTGCCATCTTTCGTTTCATACATCTGGTACAACGACCGAAACCGGCAGCGGTTATCATCGGTTCGTTCAAACCCCGGTGGGCAAGTATTGCACAGTGTAACAACCTTTGTTTTGGTTTCACCGGTATAGTATCGCCACCCCCCGGCTGTAAGAACTAAGATGAACGCTATGAAAATAAATTTTTTCATTTCGTTGATGGGTTCAGTGCTTGCAGGTAAGCGATGATGTCGTTTACCGATTGGTCATTTACCAGCGAAGTGATAGCCGCCATCTGGGCTCCGAACTGATCAGACGGGTGGCTGCCCCGCCATCCATTTTTAAATTTTTGAAACTGACTCGCGATGTACCACGGTTGGCTTCCCAACAGAGAAGGTGCATTTAATTTGGTGTTGCCCTGGCCCGAAGAGCCATGGCATGAACCACAAATAGATTGGTAAATCTCTTTTCCGTTTTGGGCATCGGCCGTTACCCGAAGCGGGTGCGTAACGGGAGGCAGGGAATCAATATAGGCTGCCACATGATAAAGCATTGCCGTATCACTCCAATTTTTTGCGATTACGGCCATTTGCATACCGGCCGTATCTTGCGGGGCATACCCTCTTACGCCATTTTTAAAATTCATCATCTGGCGATAAACATAGGTGGCCTCTAACCCGGCCAAGGCAGGAGCCTTAAACTGAACAACGCCTACGCCTGTTTTGCCGTGGCAACTGGTACAATGCTCGGTATATGCTTTTCCGCCCTGCTTAAGGTCAGGCTTCCTGCTTTCATTCTTTTGATGACAGGCATACCCCCCCCAGGCCAAAACAACTATCTGTACGGTTTTCTTTAGCAGCATAAGTACATAACCCCACGCAAACATAAAACTGCCCACCTACACTTAGGCGGCAAACCGGCAAAAAGGGGTGAAACCAGGTTATGAGGGGTGAGGATTATGCCTTAGATCGTTAGATATGGAGAGAATTACCCATAGTGGGATGTGAGTGCAGCTTATGAATAGGTACGAGTACAGCTTAAATTTTATCGTATTCCGGTTGTCATTTTTTCAAAAAGAGCGACCCCAGCAACGTACGCCTATTCAGGCTAACCCAAGGAAATAGTTTTGAATTTAGGGTTGCCGCGATAACTCAAGACCTTAACCTATCGCAAGTGTCTTGCTTGTGCGCGATTATCAGTCAGTCTCTAAAAAAAGGTAATCGAAAAATCATCCCCGTAAAATAAGCCGGTTAAAGCAGGGTTTACAGAAAAAGTATTGCTACGACAGCGCAAGGAATTTTTATAGGAGAGAGGTTTTATAGAATGGAGTTCTATTGTATGAACAAGAGGAGGCGATGGCAGCAACCGAAAACAGATATCACGAAAATGGAAAGATCAAACCATCGCTCGCCAAAGATAATTCCATGCACTTGGAAGATTGGCAGAGAGTGGAGTTGGAGTCTAATACTTTGGCGAAAGAATTTTTAAAACAAGTGAGCAGAACTTCCGCCCTTGTTAGTGTTCTTCACCAACAAGCCAAGCGAGATTACCACAATTGGTCGGCCGTATTATATTTGAAGTAAATGATTTCAAAACAGCATCCGGAGTTTGACATTCTCTCCTTTGTTGATGTTGCGTTGAGGAAGACCAACAAAACAAACCACGGTAATAAATTGTTTTATTAATTTCATGAGTACGCAAAACTTTTGAGTAAAAGTTGGATTACATCCATAACAACCCGGTAGATGCTGGGCGATGTACTTTTCCGGAGGGCTATAGATATTCGTGTGTGCGGCTTTACAAGAGGAATGAAAAAGACGGAATATTTTTAACACAATATAAAGAGTGGGAAGGGTGTTTGTTGGTGTGGCCATTATCTTTGCCTACCCGCAACACCAACAAAGGCAAAGGCACTATTTTCTTTCAACCTAAAAACATATAAACACTTGAGAAAAAATAGTTGGCCTCTTCTCTTTCAATTCCTTGTCCTTTGGCTATTGACTTCTATGTT
>JAFDZA010000005.1 GCA_018267135.1 Bacteroidota bacterium | reverse complement strand
TTTATATTTTGTTTTCTCGCACGGCTAATAAATATTATGTTGGCCACACCACCGAACCTGTTATAGAGCGGGTGCGGAAACACAATTCTAATCATGCGGGTTTTACCGGATTGTATTCGGACTGGATATTGGTCTATCTTGAAAAATTTCCTTCCAAGCCACTTGCCTACAAAAGAGAACGCGAGGTAAAAAGGTGGAAGAGCAGAAAACTTAGTTGTTGTTAGCCGATGGTTCTACAACGCTTACGGGCGACAGCAACAACTTTCAGGTACCCGAGTTCACGTTTCATGAACTTACCATAAAAGAAATCTTAGGTTGATAAAGGCGCAAACCTTGGCTAAGGAATAGAGGGGACTGTTTACATAGAAACAACATTTATTTTTTCAGCAAACTCCATCTCTTCTCTACCCGGTTTAGTATCGGGTTTTGATAAGCCAGAATAAAAACAAAGAAAGGTAAGAACCCAACCCGATAACGGGAAAGCGTACCCAGATTAGGGGTGGAGAGTGCAAGGAAAATACAAAGTACCACTACATAGCTGGATACAGCCCAAAATAAAATGGAAACAACCGGTTTCTTTTTTATGGAGGCGACCACAAAAAAGACAAATAACAAAAAAATAAAACTGTTTTCAACAGAAGCAAATACCCCTGTCCAGCCGTGCCCTTCTCCGATAAACGGACGAAAAAAACCCGAGACCAATGCCCAAGGAGAATTAATAACCAAACTGGTAACCGAAGGATTTAGGTTGTAAAAATGAATCAGGTTGTCGGGGTTGGAAATGCGAACGAAGGCATTGTGGTTTAATATCAATACATCTAATAACCGGTATAAATAAAAATTAGGATGAAGAAAACTAACGACCACAGCCGCCCCAGTAAATACAGCCAAATAGATAATGCCCATCTTTATTTTAGTGATATAATACCGCCCGGTAAGAGATACAACAATCCACGTGGCTCCTAAACTGATAAAAAAAACACCGGCCCAGTAATATTTTAAAGCCCAAAGTAAAAAACAAGCTACAATGGCTGGTAACCCATACCATCTCCTGATTTTCTTTTGCATCATCCATTCTATAAAAAAGCCAGCTAAAAAATAAAGAGAAGCCAAGGCCAGGCTTTCTTTTTCAATACCACTGCCCCAAAAAATTACAGAAGGGAAAAATAAAAATGCCAGAGCAGCAGCAGCCGATGAGTTTGAAATTAGAGAGGTTACCCGGCTGAATAAAAACCAAGAGGAAGCAAAGGCAATAAAGGAAAAATAGACAGCCGAAATCCAATAGCTATCGAGGCTTATTAAACAAAAAAGACTAAGCAGTTTTACAAAAATCAGCGACCGGAAATCATCTGTAACTATTCCCGACACGAACAGATTATCGCTGAAGTCAACTAAGATTTTTATATAACCTAAAAAATCATTTTTGGCTATGTTTGAAAGCACTTTGGCATCGCTAAAAAATTGCCAGGTGTCGTTCGCGGAATAATAAAAAATATAAATCGCACCCACGGCCAGCCCGCCCCCTATATGGGCTAATAGGGAAGCCCAAAAAAAAATATTTTTTTTAGCATGACACCGTGTTGCCAGCCAACGCGACAAAAAAAATAAAATAATACTGTGTAAAAAATAAGTAACGAAAATCACACACTTGGTTTTAAAATGGAGGTGCCAATGCTGCAATTTAAACACAACCTTTTTAGGCAACCCTGTTTATAGAGTTCTATCATGGCTTGCGAGTCGGCAGCATGGGCGGCTGTCAACCCCAGCACAAGCCATTTTCGTGTAATCGAATTATTTTCGGCCGGCAGATTTTGTAACAGATCAATGGCGCGGTCTATATACCGTTGTTCATCTTTATGTTTGCCATACGCTACCAATAGAGGAGCGATGGAGTTGATGATTATATTTTGTGCAGTTGCCTTACCCAACCCGTGCACACCTTTTTTTGATGCCACCCCAAACCGATAATGGGTTTGCCAATAGCCGGAGGCGGCAAAAGAAAAAAAATTGATACAGGCTGCGTAAGACTCAGATTCGATGAAGGCTGAAAAAATATTTTTAACGGAAAATAGAAATGCGGCAAACTGAGCGATGCGCAACGTAGGAAAATTAGCGGGCCGCAACCGCAAAAATTTCCATTGTGAAATATTGAGTTGTGTTGAAGCTAATGAAAATTTTTGAGCTAGCAGTTGATATTCCCGAAACAACAAAGAAATATATTCGTCTTTATTTTTTGCAGGAAGCATACCGGCCTGACCAAATAATAAGGCCTCTACCTGTGTAAGACTGTTTTGCTTACGAATTATTTTATACGGCACACTTTTGCTCAGTTGCTGAAATGGATCGGCATTTACATTAAACCCAAAGTTTCGTGCCAAGACTTGATAAGCTGTTTCTTCCCAATCGCCTTGAGTTGTTTTCAGTATCCGCTCTACCTCCCGCGCCTTGGCTTCCAAACGTTGCGATAATGTTTTATCGAGCATAGAAAGTTTGATCAGCCGATCTACCTGATGAAAAGATTTTTCGCACGCTATGGAGGCCGGGTTGTTAATCAGCTTTTGATAGTTGGTTAGTAGCGATTGACTTACCCGGTCTTTCAGTTCCAGCGTAGCCATTCTTTCTTTGCCGCGAAATACCGGCTGATCGTCTTGCCATACTACGTGAAGCACAACATTTTCGTATGCCCCGTCTTGCTGATGGCGGTGAGCATACCAATCGGTACTTTTTATATGCACCTCTACATTTCCAACCCATTCCATTTCGCCAATTTTTATTTTAGCATTAAAAAAATCGGGCCCCGAATGGGTATTGGCATTTCCGGTTTTTAATATGGCAAGCGGCTCGCCATCGGTAGTGGTTAAATTCTCTTTTTTAAAATATTGAAATTGCCAAACATAATGCAGAAAAGATTCACTCATGGGTGGTTGCATGTCAATAAAATTAATGAGTAAAACCGAATCTGAAAATAGAAATGAAGGTGGCTACTATCAGGCCGAGCATGAGCAAGATGCCGATGGCGGCAATTAATTGCAAAAACGAATTGGTGCCGTGCAGGCAGATCTCTCTCACTTCATATTCGCTCAGCAGTTGCCCGAATGACTTCTTTCGGTTCTCCTTCATTAACCACAACCGCAGAAGCCCAACCGGAAAACGAATCGGATTTAAAATGAAAGCAACCAATAACTCAGTCCAAGCCACAAGGTTATTTGCAATATTCGGATAGCAGCCGGCTCATGTTTTGTTGCAACTTTTGTGCTTCGGTGCGGGCTGCTTCGGCAAAGTTTTCTTTGGCCGAAGCATAAATAATAGATCGGGCCGAGTTAATGATCATACCGCATTGCTGGTTCATGCCTTCTTTAGAGATTATTTCCAGGTTAGCACCTTGTGCGCCTACGCCCGGCAGTAACAAAAAATGATCGGGCGCCAGCCTGCGGATTGAATCAATTTTTTCTTCGTGGGTGGCGCCCACCACAAACATCATTTGGTCTGCGGTGGCCCAGCGCTGGCCTGCAAAGATTACTTCTTCATAAAGAAATTTCCCCTGACGTGTTTCCAAAAGCTGAAAATCTTCGCTGCCCGGATTAGAAGTATGAGCCAGTAGGATTACCCATTTTCCTTCAAAATTTAAAAACGGCTTTACTGAATCTTCGCCCATGTAAGGGGCTACAGTAATGGCATCGAAATTCATATTTTGAAAAAAAGCCCGGGCATAAAGGGCAGAGGTATTCCCGATATCACCGCGCTTGGCATCGGCAATGCTAAAACATTCTTTGGGCAAGTAGTTAAGTGTTTTTTTCAGGCTCTCCCATCCGCGGGCTCCCAGACACTCGTAGAAAGCCACGTTAGGTTTATAGGCAATGGCAAAATCTTTGGTGGCATCAATAATCTGTTTATTAAATTCAAAAAGGGGATCCTCGCACATGAGCAAGTGGGGTGGGATTTTTTCCAGATCGGGATCCAGCCCTACGCAGAGGTACGACTGTTTTTTTTTAATCTGTTCGAATAGCTGCAAGCGGTTCATAGAGTAAAAATAAAAAAGCCGCAGGATGCGGCTTTCAAATACGAGATAAATATTTTACCGGAGGTCATTAGAGGTAATACCCGGATGTTTTTTTAAATCGAAAGTAAAAAAGGAATCGTCCACTTTAATATTGGGCGTAAACTTGGTAATGGTGTATTTGTAGCGGTTTCCACCCCGATCGAACATAGTCCAGCTTTGCACGGTTTTGTCCTTTTTTGAAATCATCATTTTTACTTTGAAATATTGTGCTTCTTTTTTTTCGGGTACGAGGTCAACTTCATCGCAGGGAATTCCGCCCTCGGTGTGTTGCCCCAGCAAGAGGTACTTAAATCCTTTTTTGTACATCTCAAAAATTTTGGAAGGGTTGAGGTCGTCCGATTTAGGATCGAAGTCATCAATGTTCACTTCTTTTTGTTCGGGCAGGTAGGTCCATACGGTTTTACCATTGTTATACACTTCTTGTTCAGGCAAGGCTAATACATATTTGTCGCCCTTGACGGTGATTTTTCCTTTAAACTCGTCTTTTATTCCGGCCGATTCATTGGTAAGTGTAGAAGAGAGCAAGGCCTCAAAGGAAGTAATGGCTTTGTATCTTTTGCTCATGGCTTCCAGTACTTCTAACGCTTTGGGGTCGTACTGGGCAAAAGAAAAAGAAGATGACAAAATGACGATCAGGAGTAATACGGTTCTTTTCATGGTTTAAAAAAATGCAAAATTAAGACGGACTATGTTTCTCTTTCAAGGTATTCAATAATTGTTCCAAACTTATTTCATCGCGAATCAGCACTTCACGTGCTTTGCTGCCTTCAAATGATCCTACAATGCCTGCGGCTTCCAGTTGGTCTATCAGGCGGCCGGCCCGGTTGTAGCCCAATTTTAATTTGCGCTGGATGAGCGAAGTACTGCCCTGCTGGTGGGCCACGATCAGGCGGGCGGCTTCTTCAAACATAGCATCGCGGTCCGACAGATCTACAGCAGCAGCCCCGCCCTCGTCTTCGCCCTCAAATTCGGGCAGCAAATAAGCCGAATCATTTCCGCGCTGCGAGCCTATGAAGTCAACGATTTTATCTAATTCGGGCGTATCTACAAAGGGGCATTGCAAGCGAATGATTTCTGAGCCGGCCGAGAGCAACATATCGCCTTGGCCTACCAGTTGGTCTGCTCCGCCCGTATCAAGAATGGTGCGCGAATCTATTTTAGAGGTAACCCGAAACGACAAGCGGGCGGGGAAGTTGGCTTTGATTACCCCGGTAATCACATTTACAGACGGGCGCTGTGTGGCTACCACTAAATGAATGCCGATGGCACGCGCTAATTGGGCTAACCGGGCAATGGGCGTTTCCACTTCTTTGCCGGCTGTCATCATCAGGTCGGCCAGTTCGTCAATTACCAAAACGATGTAAGGCAAAAACCGGTGGCCTTCTTTCGGATTTAGTTTTCGTCCTACAAATTTGGCATTGTATTCTTTTAAGTTTTTGGCTCCGGCATCTTTCAGCATTTCGTACCGGTTTTCCATTTCAATGCAAAGCGAGTTAAGGGTGTATACCACTTTTTTGGTGTCGGTAATGATAGCTTCTTCGCTATTGGGTAACTTAGCCAGGTAGTGCCGTTCTATTTTGCTGAACAAACTCATTTCCACTTTTTTCGGATCGACCAGTACAAACTTCAGTTGGCTGGGGTGGCGTTTATAGAGCAGCGAAGTAAGGATTACATTGAGGCCTACAGATTTCCCCTGCCCGGTGGCTCCGGCTACGAGCAAGTGGGGCATCTTGGTAAGATCAATTACATACAATTCGTTGGAAATAGTTTTGCCCAATGCCACCGGTAATTCTTTGTCTGTTTTTACAAACGATTGGCTGGAAAGCACCGACCGGATGCTGACCATCTCGCGGTTTTTATTGGGCACCTCAATACCGATGGTTCCCTTTCCGGGGATAGGTGCAATGATGCGTATGCCCAAGGCGGCAAGGCTCAGTGCAATATCATCTTCCAGATTTTTAATGCGCGAAATTTTTATTCCTGCTTCGGGCACTATTTCGTACAAGGTTACGGTAGGGCCAATGGTGGCTTTGATGCTGCTGATCCCTATTTTAAAATTAGTAAGGGTGGCTACAATTTTGTCTTTGTTGGCGTTAAGTTCTTCCTGTGTTACCTGTACTTTGCCGGTTTCGTATTCATTCAGTAACTCAAGCGGAGGGAAACGGTAGCTGCTCAGCGTTAGCGTGGGGTCATATTCACCTTTTTCTTCTACCAGTTTTCCGGCCAGCACATCGGTGTCAGAGGGGGGTTCATTCACGATTAAATCGAGCGGTTTTTTTTCATCGGTTTTTACCGGCTCTACTTCCAGCTTTATTTCCGGCTTCGATTTTTCTTCCACCGGATCGTCCGTTAACAATTCCGGCTCTGAAACTTCTTCAGATTGCGGCCAGTTGTCGCGCTCGTCTGTATAGGCCGATGTTATGCTCTCTTCTTGAGGGATGAGCGCATCGTTGCCCATAGGTTTGGGGTTGCGGGTGAAAGAAGGTACCGTAGTTACGTTGAAGTAGTAGATGATAAAAATAAAAAGGCTGAGAATGAGGATTAGGAAAGTGCCCCAGCCAAAAAGCCCATCCGAAATTTTGGCCAGTTCATAGCCTAACCCTCCGCTGAGAAAGCCTATTTCTGTAACCCCGGCCAGGCTGTGGGTAATGTAGCCCAGCAGCAAACTCAACCAGAGTCCCGCAAAAACGGAAAAGACAAATGCCGGAAACAGATTGATCAGATCGCGCTTGTAAACCAGCCGATAGCCCAATAAAAAAATAAGTGGCGGAATAAAAAAAGCCGAAATACCCAGCCACCTGAAAATGATAAAGTGCGAGGTAAGCGCCCCGTACAACCCCAGCCAGTTGCTCGTCTCCTTGCCCGATTCGGCCAGAGCCGTATTGCCCATGGCCTCAATTACACTTTGATCAGCTTTGCCGGTAAACAGATAAGAGAGGAAGCAGGTAAACAAAAACAACGAAGCAATGATGAGAAAGAATCCCAATGCTAAAATAAATTTCGGGTCTTTAAAAAAACCGAAACTAAATCTCGACTTGGATTTGCCGGCCTTTGGCTTCTTTTCTTTTTCGGGTTTCTTAAATGAATTTGTTTTAAAAGTGTTTTCGGCCATTGCAGTTTAAAAAATAACGTAAAACTACGTAAAAACTATAATAAGATTTATGCCTATGGTAGTTTTTGGATGAAGCCTTTCCGGTACATTCGTTTCCACTAAATAATTCTTATGAACCGTTTCATCCTCTGCGTTTGTGCTGCGGCTTTATTTTTTTCATGCACTTCTTCAAAAAAAGAACCGGTAGAATGGCCCAACGTAAAACCGCCTGTGGCCGCCATCAAACCATATGAAATTATATCTAAACATGGGCATAAGCGTACCGATAATTATTACTGGCTGAAAAATCGTGAAGACTCTGCCGTAATCAATTATTTGAAAGCCGAAAACAAATACCTGGATACCATGACAGCCCACACCCGGATTTTCCGCGAAAAACTATATGAAGAAATGAAGGGGCGTATCAAAGAAAAAGATGAATCGGTACCATACAAAGAAGGTTCCTATTTTTACTATACCCGATTTGAAGAAGGCTACGATTACCCTATCTATTGCCGTAAGAAGGGATCACTCGATGCAGCCGAAGAAATTATTGCCAATGGAAATGACCTGGGCAAAAACCAAAAATATTTTAACCTTTTTATAACAAATAGTTACCGATACGATTTAGCAGCTCTGTGCCTGGACACGGTAGGCAGAAGGTTTTACACTATTAAATTTAAAGACATGAACACCGGCCACATGCTGCCCGATAAAATCGGAGGCACCACCGGAGACCTGGTTTGGGCCAACGACAATAAAACCATATTTTACACTACGCAAGATCCGAACACGCTGCGATCCGACAAGGTGTACCGGCACACGTTGGGATCTAAAGAAAAAGATAAACTGATTTATGAAGAGAACGATCCCACCCTTTCTTGTTATATCAATAAATCAAAATCTAAAAAATATATTTTTATTTCCTCCGGGAGAACCGATGCCAATTACACTCAATACCTCGATGCCGATAATATAAACAGTGCCCCTGTGCTGGTAGAGCCGATACAAAACGATGTAGAGTACAGTGTGGATCATTTGGGCGATAAATTTTATATCCGAACCAACCTTCAGGCCATAAACTACCGATTGGTTGAAACACCTGTAACAAAACCCGGAAAAGAAAACTGGAAAGATTTAATAGCTCATCGCGATCATGTTTTTGTGCGTGGTTTTGAACTTTTTAAAGACTACTTAGCCGTGGAAGAAGAAAGTGAAGGGCTCACCAAAATAAAATTAATTAAATGGGCAGACCGATCAGAATCATCCATTGATTTTGGAGAGCCGGCCTATGTTGCCGGCATTGGCAACAACCCCGAGTTGGAAACTCAGGTGATTCGCTACAGCTATCAATCTATGACCACGCCTCCCTCTACGCTTGACTATAATATCATTACAAAAGAAAAAAAATTGCTGAAACAACGCGAAGTACTGGGCGGATTTAAGCGGGAAGATTATGTTACAGAACGAGTCATGGCACAAGCCCGTGATGGAGCTATGGTGCCGATTTCTATGGTGTATCGCAAAGATCTTTTCAAAAAAGAGGGCACCAATCCTTGTTTACAATATGCATACGGTTCGTATGGAGCCACCTCGTATGCCTCTTTCAGTTCCAACCGACTGAGCCTGCTCAACCGTGGGTTTGTATATGCTTTGGCTCATATTCGCGGAGGCCAGGAAATGGGAGGCCAGTGGTATGAAGATGGGAAGATGATGAAAAAGAAAAACACCTTTACCGATTTTATAGATTGTTCGGAATATCTGATTAAAAACAAGTACACAGCCAATGATAAGCTGTTTGCACTTGGCGGTAGTGCCGGTGGTTTGTTAATGGGCGCCATTACCAACATGCGGCCCGATTTATATAAAGGCGTAGTAGCAGCCGTGCCGTTTGTAGATGTTATTACCACGATGATGGACGAATCGATTCCTCTTACTACGTTTGAGTGGCGCGAGTGGGGCAACCCAAACATTAAAGAACAATATGAGTATATGCTTTCCTACTCGCCATAGGATCAGGTAGAAAAGAAAAATTACCCCAATCTGTTGGTAACGACCGGCCTGCACGATAGCCAGGTGCAGTATTGGGAGCCGGCCAAATGGGTAGCTAAACTCCGCGCCATGAAGACCGACCACAATGTGCTTTTGCTCTATACCAATATGGATGCGGGCCATGGAGGTGCCTCCGGTCGCTTCCGGGCCATTAAAGAAGAAGCCATGCGCCAGGCATTTATGCTGGATTTAGTAGGTATTAAAGAGTGAAAAATAATACAGGCTCTTTATTTTTTAGAGAGTAAGGTAATTACGCGTTGTTATTCAGATGGTATCTTTGCTGCTTTTATGATGGAGAAGAGCGGCAAGAAAAGATTACAAATTGTTTTTATACTTGGGCTGCTTACAGCCATTGGCCCGTTTTCAATTGATATGTACCTGCCGGCTTTCCCGGCTATTGCCAGAGAATTGAACACTACCGTGGCACAGGTAATGCTGTCGTTATCGAGTTTTTTTATTGGTGTGTCGGCCGGGCAATTACTCTATGGCCCATTGTTAGAGTGATACGGCCGAAAGAGGCCATTGTATTTTGGCCTCTCGCTTTATCTTCTGGCCTCGGTGGGCTGTGCGCTGGCTACTTCTATTGAAGCCCTGATTTTGTGTCGCTTTTTTCAGGCGCTTGGCGGATGTGCCGGCATGGTGGCAGCACGTGCCATGGTGCGCGATCTTTTTGAGGTAAAAGAAAATGCCAAAATATTCTCTACACTTATGCTGGTGGTGGCCTTATCGCCAATTATTGCACCCACAGCCGGGGGCTATGTTACAGCCACATTTAGCTGGCGAATTATTTTTGGCTTATTAATTATTGTAAACCTGCTCATTATAGCCGGAGTTTATTTTTTGTTACCGGAAAGTAAATTGCCCGATGCCGAATATTCGCTGCGACCCAAAGCTATCACTCAGAATTTCTTTTCCATTCTTACCCACCCCCAGTTTTATGTGTATGCGCTGACGGGAGCCATTGCCTCTTCCGGATTGTATGTTTACATCAGTGGATCGCCCCAGGTTTTCATCACTATTTTTCAGGTGAGCGAGAAGGAGTACGGCTGGATATTTGCCATTATAGCGATTGGTATTATCAGTTTCAGTCAACTCAACACGGTAGCACTGAAAAAATATACCAGTGAGCAATTGGTGCTGTGGGCACTGGTGTGCCAGACAGGGGTGGGAATTACGTTGGTTGCTACGGTGGTAACAGGAATTTTTAATCTCTATTCTGTCATCATCCTGATTTTTCTTTTTGTGAGTTGCCAGGGTTTTATTTTTCCGAATACATCGGCATTGTCGTTAGCCGCCTTTGGCCACAGTGCCGGAAATGCCTCGGCCATGCTCGGAGCAGTGCAGTTGGGTATAGGGGCGGGGGCCTCAGCGCTGGTTAGTGTTTTGCAAAATGATACAGCCTTGCCTATGGCCGGGATAATGGCGTGCTGTCCTTTGCTGGCGCTAACCGTTTATGGGCTGGGAAGAAAAGTGAAAATTAAAAGACCTACGCTGAAAGAAACAGAAGAAGAAGAGGTGGAAATGATCAGCAGCTTATAGGAGTAGAGATTTCTTCGCCTTGCCTGAACAGAAGATTGCAAATTAAACTTTTTGGTAAAAGGAGATTGACCTAAGTTGTGTTCGGTCATCCGTTTAGCCAAATCCTGGGTAGCCCCTTTGTAGAAAGAGAAGTTAATTTGACTTTGCAGGATATACACATAATGAAGCATAAAAAACCCTGACAAGCTTTTACCTGTCAGGGCTTGTGGTGACGGAGGGAATGCTGACGCTTCGGTCAGCACGCTGACAGGCAGAGCCTCGTCAGCGTTGAACCCAAGGCATGACCTGAAAATTGCTATTGGGAGGTGGGTATTTTTTTATAAAGGCGATGGTTCTCTGCACCGAGAGATTTTTGAGTTTGATTTCGAGTTGAGCGGCTTCGGTCTTTGAGTTTTTTAATGTAAACCAAACCAAGTTCCACGGTTTAAACTTTTTGGTAAAAGGAGATTGACCTAAGTTGTGTTCGGTCATCCGTTTAGCCAAATCCTGAGTAGCCCCTTTGTAGAAAGAGAAGTTAATTTGACTTTGCAGGATATACACATAATGAAGCATAAAAAACCCTGACAAGCTTTTACCTGTCAGGGCTTGTGGTGACGGAGGGAATTGAACCCCCGACACAAGGATTTTCAGTCCTTTGCTCTACCAACTGAGCTACGTCACCGGAAAAGGCCGCTTTTTAAATATTGCGGGGCACAAAAGTAAAACAATTCACTTAAATAGAAAATTTTTTAATACAAGCCTAAACTGAATTATACGCACACAAATTGCAGCCTGAAATTCTTATTTTTGATGCATGGCTCTTCTTCAGCAAATTATTTTTATTGCCACTTTGGTTGCGGCCGGGTTTTTCATCCGAAAGCGCGTGCTGCGTATTCGTGATAATATTTTTTTAGGTAAAAAAAAATCAATTCACGATCGTAGAAATGAACGTTTAAAAAATATGCTGCTGATGGCGTTTGGGCAAAAAAAAATGTTTAAACGCCCATTGCCCGCCATTCTCCATTTTTTTATTTATACCGGCTTTTTAGTTATCAATCTGGAGGTGCTTGAGTTTATTATCGATGGCATTTTTGGAACACACCGCATCTTAGCTCCCTATTTGGGTGGTGTTTACCCTATCGCCATGAACGTGTTTGAGTTTTTGGCATTAGCTGTTTTAACAGCATGTGTCATTTTTCTTATCCGGAGAAATATATTGAAGATTCCCCGATTTTGGTCGGCCGAGATGACTTCCTGGCCCCGGCTAGATGCTAACCTGATCCTGACCACCGAAATTGTTTTGATGTGCGCCATCTTTACCATGAATGCCAGCGACCAGATTTTACAAACCCGAAACCCCGAACACTATATTTCAACGGGTACGCTTTTTCTCAGTTCACACATAATCTCAATACTTCAACCTCTCAGCACCTCAACCCTTGAATTTTTGGAGCGTTTTTGCTGGTGGTTCCATATAGTAGGTATTCTTGGGTTTACAATCTATGTTACCTACTCCAAGCACTTGCATATTTTTATGGCTTTCCTCAATACGTATTACGCCAAGCTGGAAGCGAAAGGACACATTAACAATATGCCGGTAGTAACGAATGAAGTCAAAACAATGCTTGGCCTCGCTCCGGCTGCAGCCCCGGTCGAGCCCGGAAGATTTGGTGCCAAAGATGTGATTGATTTAAGTTGGAATAATTTAATGGCGGCCTATTCATGTACCGAGTGTGGACGATGCACTAGCGAATGCCCGGCCAACCTGACCGGAAAAAAACTTTCGCCACGCAAAATTATGATGGATACCCGCGACCGGCTGGAAGAAATTGGCAGAAGCCTGGATAAAAAAGGGAAGGGGGCAAACGATGGAAAATTTTTATTGGGCGATTATATTTCCAAGGAAGAGATTAATGCCTGTACCAGTTGTAATGCTTGTGTGGAGGCTTGCCCGGTCATGATTAACCCATTAGAAATTATTTTAGAATTGAGACGATATGTAGCCATGGAAGAAAGCGGCTCGCCCGCTTCGTGGAACTCCATGTTTCAAAATATAGAAACCAGTTTTGCGCCCTGGAAATTCTCTCCTGCCGACCGATTTAACTGGTCTAAACAAGAATGAAATGAATGCACCAACCGTAGCCGATTTAGCCGCCAAAGGAGAAACCCCCGATGTGTTGTTTTGGGTAGGGTGTGCCGGCTCGTTTGACGACCGCGCCAAACGCGTAACTGTTGCCTTTGTTAAAATACTGAATGCCGTAGGGATAAAGTTTGCCGTACTAGGCACGGAAGAAGCCTGCACCGGAGACCCGGCCCGAAGGGCCGGCAACGAATTTTTGTTTCAGATGCAAGCCATGAACAATATTCAGGTGCTGAATGGGTATAACATAAAAAAAATTGTTACAGCCTGCCCGCATTGTTTCAATACAATAAAAAATGAATACCCCGATTTGGGTGGTAACTACGAGGTCATTCATCATGCCACTTTTTTGCAACAACTGATAAATAACGGAAAAATTAAACTGAAAGAAGGAGGCGCCTTTAAGGGCAAAAAAATTACCTATCATGATTCGTGTTATCTCGGTCGTGCCAATAATATTTATGAAGCTCCGCGCGAAGTACTTCAGGCACTGGATGCCGATTTGGTAGAAATGAAACGCTGCCGCACCACCGGCTTATGCTGCGGAGCAGGCGGAGCACAAATGTTTAAAGAACCCGAAAAAGGAAAAAAAGATATCAATGTAGAGCGTGCAGAAGAAGCGCTGGGCACAGGGGCAACCACCATAGCCGTAGCCTGCCCTTTCTGCATGACCATGATGACCGATGGTGTAAAAAACAAAGAGAAAGAAGCCGAGGTAAAAGTGAAAGACCTGGCCGAACTAATTGCCGAATCACTCTGACCCGGCCTCCCTCTAGGCTTCTCTTTTTTCTTTGAAGAATAATATAAAATATACCAATACGACCAGGGCGATGTAGGCCGGTACTAACCAGATATGTTGCCAAGAATGTTTTCCGTCCACCATATAATTGTCTGCGGTGAGCCCCGAAAACCAGGTGCCGATAAACATACCCAATCCGTACGTGGCAAATGTGAAGAGCCCTTGTGCGGCACTTTTAATCTTTTCTCCCGCTCTCTTTTCGGTGTACATGTAGCCGGTTACAAAAAAGAAATCATAACAAACACCGTGAAGGATAATTCCCGCGTATAGCATCCATACGTTCGCATCCAGGTTGCCGAAAGCGAAACAGAGGTAGCGCAAGATCCAGGCTGAAATACCCACAATTAAAATATTTTTTACCCCGATCCGGTTAAACAAAAACGGTATGGCCAAAATAAACAACGCCTCTGAAAACTGACCGAATGTCATTTTAAAGGCCGTACCCTCCAGCCCGATTTCATTAAGAAATACGTTGGCAAACCCATAATAAAACGACAACGGAATGCACACCAAAATGGCAGCTATAAAAAAGACCAAGTATGATTTGTCTTTAAACAACACAAAGGCTTCCGTGCCAATGGCACTGCCGGCAGATTTTCCTTTGGGTGGTGTATTAGGCAGCACAAAAGAAATCAATCCTAACCCGGTAGAAGCGATAGCGGCCATATAAAATGTGTAGGGAGTTTTTTCGATGCCCAGTAAGGTGATTAAACTCCCGGCAATGATCCAGCCCACGGTGCCAAAAACCCGTATCCATGGAAACTGCCGGCCGGGGTCTGTCATCTGCTGAAAAGCAATGCTATTGCTCAATGCTATGGTGGGCATGTACAGCAACGAATAGGCCACGATTATCCAATAAAAATACGTGTTGTTCGAAATTTGTGTAGCCGAATAAAGCAACACTCCCCCTAAAATATGTAAGACACCCATAATGTGCTGGGCTGCAAAAAAACGATCGGCTACCATTCCTACAAAAAATGGAGAAATCATAGTGGCAATAGCCAATGCGCTGTAGGCAGCCCCGATCTGCAAACCCGATGCGTGAAGAAATTCGCTCATGTAGGTACCCATGGTAACATACCAGGCGCCCCAAATAAAATACTGGAGCAGCATCATCAGCGAAAGCTTGGCAAAGACAGCAGACTTCATCATACTATTATTTTTTTGTGAACGTAGAAAATAATTTCCACTCCATCAATGCCAATGAAAGAAAGGTTGCCATTGAACCTTACCGGTTTTCGGGCCGGTACCTCGAACCTTTAAATATTTTTTGGGCATCTCCGGTTTCCATTAACTGGAGGAGCGACACCGAGGGGTTTTCTTTCATGTAAGCCTTTACTATTTTCCAGCCTACCCAGGTGGCGATGCGGCCGGGGCAGTCGTTGCCGATTTCGTATGTTTTAGGTCGCTCGTTCAGGTAGCGTTGTTTTATCTGCTGGTTGGTAGAAAACAAGGCTTCCTCTTCTATCAGTTTTTTCCAGATTACATCCTGGTTGGCTTCGGCACCGGCTATTTCGCGGCCGGTGTATCCTATAAAAATACTGTCGGGCGCGCAGGGTAACATTTGCTTGGCAAAATAATAGGCTTTGCCATAGGCTATCATATCGGCCAGCACGGTTCGGTCTTCTAAATGGGTTTGGTTATAGCGGGTGTCGATGCCCAGCAATAAAAGACAGGAGGGCACGATGTAGTTTTTTTCATATCGCTGCAGCATATATTGGTGCATGTCGGGCCGATATTTGGCTTTCTTTCCCAAATAATAATCCAGCCCTACAATAATAAGCGAGTCGCTCACAAAGAGATCACTTTCCAGGCCGGTGAGCACGGTTACCACGTGGGGCGGTTTAAAATCGGGATAGAAATGTTTGAGGTTAGAAAAGGCAGCTTGAAATTCATTTTTTAATTCCGTTCCATCGCCAAAAACTTTTTTTGTTTCCATCAAAAGAGTATCCATAGACGGATGCGAAAACCACCGGTAGTAGTGGTTAACAAAGGCTGAGTCGTTAGGATAATTTTTTCGGTGAAAAAAAATATCGGCTACGGCCAGATGACGTGTAAAAAGATGCACCAATTCTTTTTTGTTGCGAACGGATGGAAAAGAATCGTGCAGCGCCTCGTATGTAAAATTAACCGGTTTGTCGGGCGAATAGACACACGGTGTTTCCGGTTCGCGGCTGCAAGATAAAAGCCCCGCAGCCAAGGCTACCCAAACGAGTAGGATCTGCTTCATGCAATCATAATTAATCTTCAATATTAACAGAAATATGCTTGCCGAAATTTTATTTACTGATGTGAATGTCGATTTTTGAAAAATTATTTTTTTCGGTGACTAAAATTAAACATATCGCTGTTTCTGGAAACATCGGCTCGGGTAAAACCACGCTGGCCGAAAAACTTTCGCGCCACTATGGCTGGACTCCATTGTATGAATCGGTTGACCACAACCCATACTTACGTGATTTTTATGAAGACATGGCCCGCTGGGCATTTCACCTGCAGATTTATTTTCTCAATAGCCGGTTTACGCAAATCAGAAACATACGCGAAAGCAAAAAAACGATTATTCAAGATCGCACGATCTACGAAGATGCCTACATCTTCGCGCGCAATCTGCACACGGCCGGGCACATCAACAGCCGCGATTACCAGAGCTACTTAGACCTGTTCCACTCCATGATCAACTTTGTGCAGCCGCCCGACTTGCTCATTTACCTGAAAGCCGACATCCCCAAACTGGTTGACCAGATTCAAAAACGCAACCGCGATTTTGAATTCAACATTAAATTAGAATACCTGCGCTCGCTAAACGAGCACTACGAAAAGTGGATCAGCGAATATACTCTGGGCAAATTGCTGGTGGTAGATATGAACCGGATCGATTTTGTTAACAACACCGAAGATTTTTCTTCGATTGTCGGCAAAATAGACCTGGAGCTAAACAGCCTTTTCGGGTAGCTATTGCCCTACCATAAATACCGCGTTGGCAAAAATCATTTTGCCATTCTCCCAAAAACAACGGAAGGTGGGGTTATCTACCAGATACACTACCTGGCCTTTGCCTTTATTCTCTACCCCAAACACCAACGAGTTTTCTAATTTCTTGTTTACTTTATTCCCGGCAAACCCCATCACGGGTTTTTGTTTCCCTTTTAAAGTGCCCACGTTCCATCCGTTTTCCAGATAGACGTAGTGCAGATCGTTCGTGCGCAAAGAATAGTAATAATTGCCTAACCCAAAGGCGAGCGGGTGGGTGTTGTCTAATGATACTTTGTAGATCGCACCAAAAATATTTTCGCTCAGTTGTTTTCGTTCGGCATCGGCATACTTCATAGGGCCTTCTTTGGTTTTGGTATCTTTTTCATCTTTCTCGGCTTTCTTTTTGGCCTCGTCATCGGTAAATACTTTCAGTGCAAATTCTTTTTTATCGGCCAACTCCGCGGTGGCTCCGGCCATTACAATCAGGCGCCCGCCATCATTTACCCAGCGATCCAGCGTGCTAATCATGTCTTCATCAAACAACCGGTAGTTGCCATCGGGCACTACCAGCACATTGTATTTCCACCAATCTATTCGTTTGGCGTAATCCGTACCGATTACGCTAACCGGGTAATGAATTTGTTGCTCAAATAAATGCCACACTTCACCAAAATCTAATGACGAAACCTGCTCGCCTCCGAGCAATGCTACTTTCGGTTCTTTCAGGTAATTGATGTTGCCCGAGCCTATATCAACTCCCTTATCGGCAAAGCCGGTAGGGGCCGCAAAAAACTTCCGGCTATACTGTTTGGCCAAGGCCTGCACCGTATTATCAAAGTCGGTAATTTTTTCATTATTTCTGCGGGTAACAATGAGCGTGCCGCGGTCGAATGGTTGCGCCTGCAACGTAAAGGGTTTGCCTGCAGTGCGCACCTTAATTCCTTTTTTGATTAGCGCGGCCAGAAACTCTACATCATTCAGACTTTGGTAATAGAAGAGGTAGGCATAAGGCTTCGTGCTGAGCGTTTGAAAAACAATAGGTTTAGCCTCGTAAGGTTTGGCCACTGCTATTTTTTCGTTCAGGGCATAGGCGCTGAGACCGTAGCTGTAAAATAAATTCCACGCGGTAATATCGTAGGTAAGTGAATCGGTCAGTTTGCTTACCGGCTCAAATACCGTAGTGATGAAGCGGCTCTTGGGTTGGTAGATATTGAAGATGATATCGTCTGTTGAAACATTAACGTTGGCAACAGATTGCGAATTAAAATCATATCCGCGGGTAGCTTTGGCTACGGCTGCATGGCCAAAGGCAATGTGGTGGGTGGCCATCCAATCGGTAATCTTTTTTATTTTATCCGGGTTGTTATCGGCTTTGATTACGTAGGTTTTATACGGGGCGGCCGGGTTGGTAGCGTTTTCGCGGAAGTATTTTTCAAACTCATCTACCAGACGTGTGGCATTCTGTGAAGAAACTTCGATAGTGCTTAAACTATTGGTGAAGTGGTGGGTGAGCCGGTCTTTTAGTGTAAGCGGGTCGCCTTCGGTAGTGGTAACAGAAAGCCCTGCACCAATGCCAGCTTGCTCGTAAGTCATGCCGATGGCTCCGCTATAGAGCGGGTACGTATCACCATAGCTGGGGTAGTACAGATCAAATTGTTCTTTGGTAAAATACAGCCACCCCTGTTCGTCAAAATATTTAGCGTTGTTTTTTCCGATGGCTGTCTGAAACTCGCGTTGCCAGGGGCTGATTACTTCATGAAAAGGTTCGGCCGCAGGGGCAAAATAATAAGGAGAGTTGTATCCTTGCTCATGAAAATCTACATGCACGTGGGGCATCCATTGATTATATATTTTTATACGGGCTTGCGATTCGGTTTGGGTTTCCCAGGCCCAGTCGCGGTTCAGGTCAAACAAATAATGGTTAGCCCGCCCGCCCGGCCAGGGTTCGCGGTGCTCGCGTGCTTGCGGGTCGCTATTGGCAGGAGTATTTCCATATTGGCTATAAAAATTGGCATAGCGGTCGCGCCCATCGGGATTGATGCAGGGATCAATAATGACGACCGTATTTTTCAACCACTCTTTGGTTTTTGCGTTGGCGGGGTTTACTAATTCATAAATGGTTTTCATCGAAGCCTCCATGGAGTTGGCCTCGTTGCCATGTACGTTGTAGCTCAGCCACACCACGGCCACTTTGGTAGCGGGTGATCCTTCGGCCAGCCCGGCACGCTTCAAATTATCCAGCCGGATTGGCTCGAGGGTTTTAAAATTTTCGGGCGAAGCCACAATGGCATAGATAAGCGGGCGGTGCTCGTACGTTTCGCCATATTGCTTTACAGATACCTGCGTGGGAACGGCCTGCGCCACTTGGTAAAAATAATCTACCATGCGATGGTGCCGCGTAAACCGGTCGCCCAGATCGTAGCCTAAAAATTCTTCGGGCGACTGAAGTTTGGATTGACCGAAGGCTACTTGTACGGCCAGCAGGCAGAGGAAGGATAGTTTCTTCATAATAAGAATTAAAAAGTGAGTGGCTAAAGGTGCTCAATTTTTATGGATGCGCCAACCTTTTTTTGTATGATTGGATTTGTATTTCTACTGATAAATAAATTTTGAATCCGAAAAAGTTTCTCTAATTTTAGAGTTACCTTAAACTCATCACAAACCAAAAAACTAAACCTATGGAAACGACAGATTATTCAGGCGGAGGTGGTCTCTTCGCAGCACTGGGCATTTTTGCTGTTATTTATTTACTGATTCTCATACTGATGATTGTTAGTATGTGGAAAATTTTTGAAAAGGCCGGCAAGCCGGGCTGGGCAGCTATTGTTCCTATCTACAACATTATTGTGTTATTAGAAGTAGTGAATAAACCGATTTGGTGGATCATCCTTTTACTTATTCCTATTGTCAACTTTATCATTGTCATTATTCTTATTCACCGCTTGTCATTATCGTTTGGCCAGGGTGTAGGGTTTACCGTACTACTTATTATACTTGGCATTATTGGCTTCCCGATGCTGGCGTTTGGCGATTATAAATATGTTGGTCCATTAAAAGATTAAGATACGGATGAATGCCAACTATGCCGGATTTTGGCTGCGTTTTGTGGCTGCTATTATTGACGGAATGATTATCGGTATGATTCTGTCTGTAGTTGCTGTTTTTATTTTTGTACCGCTGGGCATTGGTATTGCCAGCCAGGCTACCGGTGAGGGACTCGATGATGCCACGGCAGCAGTGGGTATAGTGGGGGCTATTATGGGAGCGGTATTTGTTTATGCGCTGTTGGCGTATGTTATACAAACCTTATATCATGCCCTGATGGAGAGTTCTAAATACCAGGGTAGTTTTGGTAAAATGGCACTTGGCCTCATTGTAACCGATGAAGCCGGCAACAAAATAGATTTTACCAAAGCGCTGATCAGAAATTTAGGCAAAATCATCTCACATATGATTTTATATATCGGGTTTATCATGGCAGGCTTTACAGAAAAAAAACAAGCCCTGCACGATATGATCGCCAAAACGCTGGTAGTAAAAAAAACCTAAACAATAATAACATGAAACTAAAAAAGCCGATCACTACGATCGGCTTTTTTTAAGGCAGGCTAATTTTAGTTTTTAAAAACGCTGCCGTGTAGCTGTTTCCTTTTTCCACCATTTCTTCGGGGGTGCCGGCAAAGAGCAGATGGCCTCCGTTTTTTTCTCCACCTTCGGGGCCGAGGTCTATAATCCAATCGGCACATTTAATAATTTCCAGGTTGTGTTCAATTATAACTACGGTGTGGCCGATATTGACGAGAGCCTGGAGGGCTTTTAATAATTTAGAAATGTCGTGAAAATGAAGGCCGGTGGTGGGCTCATCAAAAATAAAAAGAATATTGCCCAGCACGTCTGCGTTTTTTCCTAAAAAGGAAGCGAGTTTTACCCGCTGTGCTTCGCCCCCGCTGAGCGAGTTAGACGATTGGCCGAGTTGTACATACCCCAGGCCTACTTCATTGAGCTGAAATATTTTTTCGTATATCGGTTTTTTATCTTCAAAAAAAACAAGGGCTTCTTCCACCGTCATGGCCAGCACATCGGCTATGTTTTTGCCTTTGTGTTCTACTTCCAATACCTCTTGTTTAAAGCGTTTGCCGTGGCAACTTTCGCAGGTAAGAAAAATATCGGCCATAAACTGCATCTCTACTTTTATTTCGCCCTCACCTTCGCAGGTTTCGCAACGGCCGCCTTCTACATTAAAAGAAAAATGAGAAGGTTTGTAGCCGCGCTGCTTAGACAAGGGCAAATCTGCAAAGAGCGTGCGGATGGCATCGTACGCTTTTACATAGCTAACCGGGTTTGAGCGCGATGATTTGCCAATCGGGTTCTGGTCAATAAATTCTACGTGGTCAATTTTGCCAATATCACCGGTAAACTGATCGTACTTGCCGGGAGTTTCGGCCACTTCGCCCTTGGCTCGCCCGGTAGCGGGATATACTATTTTTTTTACCAAAGTAGATTTGCCTGATCCGCTTACCCCGGTTACTACGGTAAAGATGCCCAAGGGAAAAGTAACTTTTAAATTTTTCAGATTGTTTTCACGTGCTCCGGTAATGGTAATAGCGTCTTTCCATTTTCTTCTGCGAGCAGGAATTTCTATTTTTTCTTGGCCGGTTAAATAATCGATGGTGTGTGATTTTATTTCCCCGTTCAGTTCGTTTAGTGTTCCCTGAAACACCAACTGCCCGCCATGTTGTCCGGCATCGGGACCAATATCAATGATCTGATCAGCAGCACGCATAATTTCTTCTTCGTGTTCTACCACAATTACAGTATTGCCCAAGTCGCGAAGTTCTTTCAGTACTTCTATCATCCGGGCCGTATCGCGCGGGTGCAGCCCAATGCTGGGTTCATCCAGAATGTACATAGAGCCTACCAGTGCGCTGCCCAGCGAGGTGGCCAGCTTGATGCGCTGAAACTCGCCCCCTGATAAAGTTGAAGTAACGCGGTTTAAGGTAAGATAGCCCAGCCCTACTTTTGCCAGATAACCCAGCCGCGATTTTATTTCCGTAAGAATCCGTTCAGAAACTTTTTGTTCGTACGCAGGGATCTTTAGATTTTCAAAAAAAACAAGTGCATCTTCAATCGGCATTAAAACCAAATCGGTTATTGATGTGTCTGCTATTTTTACATACGAAGCATCTTTTCGCAATTTGGTGCCGCGGCAATCGGGGCAGATAGTGCGGCCACGGTAGCGCGAGAGCATAACCCGGTATTGAATTTTGTGAGTTTTGCTTTCCAGGTATTTAAAAAAGGAATGGATACCTTCAAAATACTCGTTGCCATGCCAGAGTATGTCGCGTTGTTTTTGAGTTAGTTCGCCATACGGTCGGTGAATGGGGAAATCGAACTTTATTCCGTTTTTCAATAAAGGCTTGGCCCAGTTGCTCATTACCTCTCCCCGCCAGGGAGCGATGGCACCTTCGTAAACCGACAGCGACTTATCGGGGATGACCAACTCCTCATCTATTCCTAAAATTTTGCCAAAACCTTCGCAAGTTTGGCAGGCACCATACGGGTTATTGAAACTGAAAAAATTAACAGAGGGTTCGGTAAACGTGATGCCATCTAATTCGAACCGGTCCGAAAAGAGTTTCTTGTCCTGCCCTTCCATATAAACCAGACAGTCGCCATGGCCTTCAAAAAAGGCGGTTTGCACAGAGTCGGATAAACGAAAGGTAAGGTCTTCATCGGATGGGTTTACTGCAGCCCGGTCTATAAGTACTTCTATTTCTTCGGGCAACACCGCTTTTTTCTTGGGTTTCTTTTTTCCGGGCTCGGAAGCGGGGGCCACTAATTCTTCAATAAATTTTGTTTCACCGTTTACCAGCACCCGGGCAAATCCTTTACTTAGCAGCAGGTTTAGCTCATCGGTTGTTTTTCTTCCTTTTTGAATTTTGAGTGGGCAGGAGATCATAACCCGGGTTCCTTCTTTATGTTGATTTATAAAATCAACCACATCGGTAACGGTGTGTCTTTTTACTTCCTGGCCGCTAACGGGCGACAGGGTTTTGCCGATGCGGGCAAAAAGCAATTTGAGGTAATCGTAAATTTCGGTAGAGGTGCCTACGGTGCTGCGAGGGTTTCGCGTATTTACTTTTTGTTCGATGGCAATGGCGGGCGAAACTCCGCGAATGTAATCTACTTCGGGTTTTTCCATGCGCCCTAAAAACTGGCGGGCATAGGAACTCAAACTTTCCACGTACATGCGCTGGCCTTCGGCAAACAAAGTATCAAATGCGAGAGAAGATTTTCCTGAACCGGAGAGGCCGGTAACGACCACCAGCTTATTGCGCGGGATGGCCACGCTCAGGTTTTTTAAGTTATTGACACGCGCCCGCTTGATGATGATGTATTCTTTCGGATCGAGATCGTCTAAGTATGAATCGGTAAAAATTTCGCTCATGGAAGGACAAAAATAATGGAATATAAAACGCAGAAGAAAACACTTCGGAGAAAGATGAGATTAGCCGCTTTTTACTCGATGGTGTATTCGGTAATGCGGATGAGTATTTCTTTTTCGTTTTTCCATTTTACCCAGCCCTCGGCATTTTCATACCCCTCAAAATTAAACTCACGGCCCGGCCCTTTCTTTACTCTCATCCATTCGTTTTTAATTTCTTCTGCTTTATATGGAAAAAATTCACGACCGGTTTTTTTGAAAATAATTTTCTCTTCCGGTCTATCGTACACTTCATAAGGGATATTAAAATTTACATACTCTGCCCGCAATAATAGATGCTCCCAGCTTTCATAGATCAGATTCTCTGTATTTTTTTTGAGAGCTACGGTCTCAAAAGTTTTTTCATTCATCACAACCTGATAAAAGAGATCGGTTTCGGCCACTACCCGAAATACAAGTGTGGCTGGAGAACGCACAAGTCCCATTTGGATATGGGCAGAAGCTTCTTTATCTGATTCTCCGCCCGATAGGCGGTAAGGGCTGAACGATTTAAGAAGGGTTGTTTTGTAAAGCAGAACTCCATTTGGTTTTTTTTCAAAGGACAAGGTATCAAATGGGAGCTTGTCGTTTGCTGTAGAGTACAACGGAATGGGTTGAGCAAACGAGGCACTGAGAGTTCCTAATCCTACAGTTACGGGCGATCGATGCAGTTTACTATCTTGATTCATATAATTAAATTGAGTTTGGCGGGTGCACGAAAGCAGGACAAACAGAAATAAAAAAAATGGCATAATTTTTTCAGTTTTCATTTCGTGGAGATTGGCATTTCTACTGATGGCTTTTTTGCATTTAATTATCAAAATAAAAACAGCGGGCTACCATCTGTTCCCCACAACTACGCGCTTTCGAAAAAGCGTTAACCCGCCCCCTGCATCATATACTTCAAACCAAACTACATAATACCCGGTACGTGCCCGCGAGCCGTCATCCTGGTCGCCATCCCATCGAAAAAATCCTTCATAGTTCAACGTTTCGTTGTTAGCCAGGGTTTTTATTAACCGGCCATCCACATCTAAAATTTTTATGTTGGCGGCCAGGCCGCTTTGGTCAAACTTATAATTGATTTTAGAAAAATCCAGACCGGGCGCAGCAGGAGAAAAAATTTCAGGCTCTACGGTTACGGCATGGTCGTTGAATTTAGAGTCGAGCCGGGCGTTGGAGTTAACATACCCCGGGGTGGCAAAGCCAGATGAAGAAGCAGCCGATTTCCAATTGCTTGCTTCGTTTGTTTTTTCGGTAAATGAAATGCGTTCGAGCGAAACGCCTTCTTTGTTTTTAAGAAAGGACGAGTGCATTTTTTCGGTGTAGGCAAAATGATCTACCACCAATCCTTGATTAGATACCACCGCTACCGTTCCGGCCTGATCGGGCAAACTGGGCAAGGAGGTAGTAAACAAAAATTTCTGATTGGCATTAGGGTAATGCGAGGCTAAAGTAGCCACACCGGAAGTGAGAGCCAGATACCCGGCCGGAGGCAAGATAAAATCAGAACCGGTGATCACTTTAAACTTCACAGCGGCCCCAGACTCATAATTGGCTAGTGCCCAGTTTTTCAAGTTTAAATACTTGGGCGATTGATTATAGATTTCAACGAAATCAACTCCGTCTGGCCGGGGGTTGAACAGCACTTCATTAATAACTATATCCAAGCTATCGGCCGGCTCGGGTAAGGCAAACGTCCACCGGCTGAACTCTGGCTGCACCCAATTGCCACTGCAATCAGTCAGGTTCGAAACGCTGACAATGTATAGTTGCCGTGGCAATAAGGCAGCACTGAGCTGAACAGAAAGTTGTGTGCGTGCTGGGTTGCCAAACCCTATCTTTTGAATACCCACAGCAGGCGAAAGAGAAATCGATACTTGCGACAAATCTTTTTCCAGCGTTTCGTTAAAAGTTAAATTGATTTGGGTAGCGCTGATGGCGGCTACCGAAACCAACAAAGGTCCGGTTAAATCAGGCTTGTTGGCATACACCGAATTTTGCCTTCCGGGCGTTCCACCCGTGGCATCTTCAGAGGCCGTCCAGTTGTCTAAACCGCTGCAGGGGTTGTTAACATCAATAATTTCGAGCGACCACCCACCTTGCTGCTTGTCGGTGTCGTGATACCATTCGAGCGTATAGTTTACTGAATCGATGGTTTGGTTGCCGGGTGTTCGTAGAGTCAGATTATCTCCGGTGTCGTTGAGGGTTGGAAAATTAGAAACGCCCAGCACATTTCCATACGAAACAAACAGATTTTTATTGGTAGAGGCACATACTACCCAATACTGATTCGGCAAAATAACCTGACTTGGAAAAGTGGCCGTAGAAACTCCGTCCGAAAATTTCCACCCACTTAGATTAAAGGGGCTATTACTCCGGTTGTAAATCTCCACGTATTCTTGCGCGGGCAATCCTACTTGCGGGCTGGGGTCGGCAAAAATTTCGGAAAAGATAATGTCTTTGCCGTGGGGCGGCACCGCTACAAAAAAGACAAAAGGAAAAGTAGCCGGAACCATTTCATTGCCGGCCAAGTCTTTTACATGAGAAACTGTTAGTTGGGTTTGGATGCCGTTTTGAAAATTAGTTGAGAAAGAAAGCAATACTGTTTTTCCGTCTGGCTGAAGGCTTGCCGAACCTGGAGACCCCAGAGATTGATTGGCCGAATAGTTGCCAATTGTTTCGGCCGAGAGTTTATCGATGGCTTCGGAAAAAACCACCGACAAGGAGTTGGCAGAAGTTACCAGTACGCTGCTAACAGCAGGCGGGGTACGATCTACCAGCAAGGGGCCGGCATAAAAATCATTATAATAAAATTTTGTGGCGTTGCTGGCCGTGTATGTACAGCGTACACCAAAGTAGGAGGAAGAGGTAATGCCCGTATCGGTTGCGCTGGCATCAAGAATAAAGTTGGTGCCGCCCGCATAGTCCACAAACAATTTCCATAAGCCGGTGCTGTCGTGTGTAACTTTTACCCGCACAGCAAAAGAGTTGGCAATTTTTCCGTTAGTGCCCCGGCACACCGAAACGGGAAGAGAAGATCCATTCTGCCGAAACAATTCAATGGCATCGTTGTTCAGTTTCTCGCCAAACTGAAGAAAGTATCCGTTCAGGGGTTGTGTCAGATCGCTTTGGTCGGTCGCCAAATAAAGACGGCCGTAATTACTTTCGGAGGGTGAAAAACTTTGCTTAACATAAGCCTGCCATTCGTAGTTGCTCAAAGAAGAAGCCACAAACGCGGTAGATAAATACGAAGCACCAAAGCCGGAACTATTTAGTTGCAATTGGCCGGAAGAGTTAACAGTAAACTGTGAAGACGAGCCAGCCCATACCGGGTTGTTGATGTACTCACCGGCAGAAAAAATTTCGGAAGCCTGCCCGTAACAAACGGTTGTTAATGCCAAGAACAAAAAAAGGAAGTTTGTTTTCTTCATAGAGTCTTATCAAAAATACTATTTTTGCCGCTCACTAATTCAATACTAAAAATGAAACTGGCTATTGTAGGTGCTACCGGCTTGGTAGGCCATGAAGTTCTGAAAGTAATAGAAGAACGCAACATTGAGTTTGACGAGTTATACCTGGTGGCTTCGGCCAAATCAGTAGGACAAAAGATAAAATTTAAGGGGAAGGAATATACCATCAAAAGCATAGAAGAAGGATGCGCACTGGCACCTGATGTGGCCATTTTTTCGGCCGGGGGTGGCACTTCGCTGGAGTGGGCTCCCAAATATGCCGAGAAAGGAACAATTGTGATTGACAACTCCTCGGCTTGGCGGATGGATCCCACCAAAAAACTGGTTGTACCCGAAATAAATGGTCACGTATTGAAAATTGACGACCGCATCATAGCCAACCCCAATTGCTCTACCATACAAATGGTAATGGCACTGGCTCCACTTCATGTAAAGTACAAGATTAAACGCATCGTGGTTTCCACCTACCAGTCGGTAACGGGCACCGGGAAAGATGCGGTGCAGCAGATGATGGAAGAAAGGCAAGGAGTAGCTAACGGAATAAAAGTATATCCGCACCGCATTGATATGAATGCGCTGCCCCACATCGATTCGTTTTTAGATAACGGCTACACCAAAGAAGAAATGAAGATGGTGAACGAAACCCGGAAAATTTTGGAAGACGATACCATTGGAGTAACCTCTACCACCGTGCGCATCCCTGCCATTGGCGGCCACTCGGAAGCAGTGAATGTAGAGTTTCATAAAGAGTTTGATTTGAAAGAGGTGCGCGAGTGGCTCGAACAAACCCCCGGTGTGGTGGTACAAGATGATGTAAAAAACAACGTCTATCCTATGCCCATACACTCGCACGGAAAAGATGAAGTTTTTGTGGGCAGGCTGAGGCGCGATGAATCGCAACCGAAAACACTTAATATGTGGATTGTGAGCGACAACCTGCGCAAAGGAGCCGCCACCAATGCCGTGCAGATTGCTGAGTTTTTGATGGAAAAAAGCTTGGTGACTAGCTAATTTTCATACTCGCCATTAAAAGGATTATCTTCGCCTCACTAAACAAACAATACGTATGAATTTTAGAAAATATATCCCGTGGATTGTCATTGCTCTGGTTGTTCTCTGGGCGATCAGCAAATACAACGGCATTGTCGGAAAAGACCAGACTGTAAAAAAAACCTGGGGAAACGTGGAGTCGGATTACCAACGTAGAACAGACCTGATCCCCAATCTGGTAAATACCGTAAAGGGCTATGCCAACTTTGAAAAAGAAACACTTACCAAAGTAATTGAGGCCCGGGCCAGTGCCACACAGGTAAAAATAGATCCTACCAACCTCACGCCCGAAAAATTGGCCGAGTTTCAGCAAGCACAGGGCGGGTTGAGTCAGGCTTTGGGCAGGCTGATGGTGGTGGCCGAAAAATATCCTGATTTAAAAGCCAACCAAAATTTTCTAGACCTGCAGGCGCAACTTGAAGGAACCGAGAATCGCATTAATGTTTCGCGCCAACGGTTTAACGATGCCGTGAGCGATTACAATACCACCATTGTTGGGTTTCCCGGCAATTTGATAGCCATGATTGGTGGGTTTAAGGAAAAAGGATTTTTTCAGGCACAAGCCGGAGCCGATAAAGCCCCCGAAGTAAAATTTTAATTAACGATAAGTTGAAATAAAAAACACCCGAGAACTCCGGGTGTTTTTTATTTTTGTAAAAAGCCTGCCCCATGCACCGTTCCGGTTTTGTTAGCATTATTGGTAAACCCAATGTGGGCAAGAGTAGTTTAATGAACAAACTGGTAGGCGAAAGTCTATCTATTATTACGGCCAAGGCCCA
Source organism: Bacteroidota bacterium (assembly GCA_018267135.1). Lineage (GTDB taxonomy): Bacteria > Bacteroidota > Bacteroidia > Cytophagales > Cyclobacteriaceae > ELB16-189. Next base: position 158,454 of record JAFDZA010000005.1, on the reverse strand, counting down.
AACTACCCGCCACCGCATTATGGGTATTTTAAATGGGGAGGATTTTCAAATTGTATATTCAGATACGCCCGGGCTGCTCGAACCCAAATACGAACTGCACGAGGCCATGATGAACTATGTAAAAGTATCGCTCGAAGATGCTGATGTAATCTTGCTGATTGTAGAGTTGAGTGAAAAATGGGATGAAAATCTGTTTGCCCGGTTTCAGAAAATTCAAACCCCGATTATCCTGCTCATCAATAAAATAGATTTGGCCAAAGGCTCGCAGGTGCAAGACAAAACCGAGTACTGGAAAAACCTTATTCAAGCCAAAGAAATCATTCCGGTTTCGGCCAAGACGGGCGAAAACTTAAATCAGGTATTAACTGCCATCAAAAATTATTTGCCAGAACATCCGGGCTTCTACTCCAAAGATGAACTGACCGACCGCAGCGAACGCTTTTTTGCTTCGGAGATCATCCGCGAAAAAATATTTCTCCAATACGAACAAGAAATCCCTTATAGTTGCGAAGTAGCTATTGAATCGTTTAAAGAAGAAGAGGCCATCATCCGCATCCGGGCTACCATCTTTGTGGAACGCGATTCACAGAAAGGCATTTTGATTGGCAAAGGCGGAAGCTCATTAAAAAAAGTGGGCACTGCAGCAAGGCTTGATTTAGAATCATTTTTTGGAAAGAAAATATTTTTAGAAACTCATGTAAAGGTATCAGCCAACTGGCGCAAACAGAAGCTAAGATTAAAACAATTCGGCTACTAAAATTAGCTTTAGCCGATTACCCGGTGTTGCGTTACCTTTGCACCCGTAAAAAATAAGTTCCACCGGCTAAATAGAAATGGCAAACATCGTAGCAATTGTTGGCAGGCCCAACGTAGGTAAATCCACCCTCTTTAACCGGCTGGTAGAGCAACGCCAGGCTATTATGGACGATATGCCCGGGGTAACGCGCGATCGGCACTATGGCTATGCCGAGTGGACTGGAAAGTTTTTTACGGTAATTGATACCGGAGGCTATGTTACCGGCTCAGACGACAAGTTTGAATCGCAGATACGAAAGCAAGTAGAGCTGGCTTTAGATGAATGCGCTGCCGTTATTTTCATGGTTGATTGCCAGCAAGGCCTTACCGGCTACGACAAAGAATTTGCCAATCTCATTCGCAGATCAAAAAAGCCGGTGTTCATTGCCGCCAACAAAGTAGATACGCCCAACAAAACAGCCGAAGCCTCGGAATTTTATGAGCTTGGCATGGGCGAAATATATCCTCTGTCGGCCGAGAACGGATCGGGCACAGGCGAACTGCTCGATGCGCTGGTTAAAACATTTCCATCCGAAGGAATAAAAGACCCCTATGCGGGTATCCCTAAAATTGCTATTCTGGGTAGGCCCAACGTAGGTAAGTCTTCATTGCTTAATGTTCTTCTTGGCTCGGAGCGCAGTATTGTTACCGATGAAGCCGGCACCACGCGCGATGCCATCCACTCGCACTATAAAATGTACGGAAAGGATTTCATTTTGATCGATACGGCCGGTATCCGAAAAAAGAGTAAAGTGGTGGAAGATGTAGAGTTTTATTCGGTGCTTCGTTCGCTCCGGGCCTTGGAAGAGAGCGATATCTGTATTATTGTTATTGATGCCGAGCGGGGGTTGGAATCGCAGGACGTAAACATCATCAGCCTGGCACAAAAGCAAGGTAAGGGTATGGTAATTATGGTAAACAAGTGGGATTTGATTGAGAAAGACAGTAAAACAGCAGATAAACTGAAAAAAGAAATGCTCAGCAAAATAGCCCCCATTAGCTACATTCCTTTTGTTTTTGCCTCCGTCCTAACCAAACAACGTATTTTTCAAGTGATTGAGAAGGCCGTGGAGGCGTATCAAAATAAAACTAAAAAAATCCCCACGTCAGCCCTGAATGAAGCACTTCTCCCCGAGATTAGCCATTATCCGCCCCCGGCTACGAAGGGTAAGCTGATTCAGATAAAATACATTACACAGGTGTCGGCTAAGACCCCGTCATTTGCATTTTTTTGTAATCTGCCCCAGTATATTCAGGAGTCGTACCAACGTTTTTTGGAAAACCGGCTGAGGGAAAAATTTGATTTTGAAGGCACTCCGATTCGATTGTTTTTCAGAAAAAAATAACTGGCAACGGTTGCACCCGTTCTAAGGAGCTCTTTTTAATGCCATTTGGCAAGAAAACTCATATTTTTTTAGGTTTCTTGATTTAAAATCAAACCCAACACTTATATTTGCGGGCAAATTTATAACCTGTAAACAACTATGAAAAAATTGTTCGCAATGATGATGGTTGCCGCTTTTGCTGTAGCATTTACTGCTTGTGGCAATAAGGCTAAAGAAGAAGCTGCTGCTAAAGCAAAGGCTGATTCTGTTGCTGCTGCTGCTAAAGCTGACTCCATTAAGAAAGTTGAAGAGGCTGCTGCCGCTAAGGCAAAAGCTAAAGCTGATTCTGTTGCTAAAGCAGATTCAGTAGCTAAAGCCGCTTCAGCAAAAAAGAAGAAGTAATCTCTAATAAAAAGAGATTTTCCCGGGAAGGCTTTAGAAAAACTAAAGCCTTTTTCTTTTTATGCAGATAGAAGAAATAAGACAAATCCTTACCCGCCATGTGCCGCCCTTGGCAGTAGATTACTGCCTGCATCTATGGCAAGAATCTGAGTTTATTTTTAAGCTCAGAAAAAATCGCGTATCCAAGGTGGGCGATTTTACCTGCGGTATGAACAAACGACCGCGCATTACGGTAAATGACAACTTAGCCCCCCATTTGTTTCTGATGACGTACGTGCATGAGGTGGCCCACTTGCGGGTGTACATCCAACAGGGGTATAAAGCTGAAGCCCATGGAGCCGAATGGAAACAAACCTTTCAACGCTTACTACTGCCTTTACTCAATCTCACCCATTTTCCAGAGCCTTTGTTAAGTGGCTTGATAGCACACATGCAAAATCCTCTAGCCTCCAGTTTTTCTGATTCTGAACTTACGCATCTATTTCGTGCATTAGATAAAAATAAACAATCGACTACGCTGCTTTCTCATGTGCCGGAGGGAAGTATATTCCAGTTGCAGGGGAAATGGTTTACCAAAGGAAAGCTGCGCAGAACGCGTGTTTTGTGTCGTGAGCTAAAATCGAGCCGACAATACTTAGTGCCGGCCGATATGGAGATTGGCAGTGCGCAACTGTCATTGCTATAGACTAAACAAGAATTGGGAATAAAATCAGGCCGATGTATTAATGGCCTTACGCACACTGCCCCATTTTTCCAGCAGAAGGATTGCCTTAGATTCGGCCACTCCGAGTTCATCCATAATCATCCGGACACCCCGGTTAACTAATTTGGTATTGGTTAATTTCATATCTACCATTTTATTTCCTTTCACGCGGCCCAGTTGCACCATAACGGATGTAGAGATCATATTTAGTACAAGTTTTTGTGCGGTGCCGGCTTTCATTCGTGTGCTGCCGGTTACAAACTCAGGGCCTACAATAATCTCTATAGGATAGTTAACAGCCGCTGCCAATTCCGAATTTTTATTGCACGTGATGCAGCCTGTGATAATTCCCTTTTGGCGTGCCCTTTTTACGCCACCTATTACATAAGGAGTTCGCCCCGAGGCAGCAATGCCAACCACCACATCGGTTTTATTGATTTTATATTTTAGTAAATCTTTCCAGGCTTGGGTATGACTATCCTCGGCATTTTCTATCGCTTTGCGGATGGCTTTATCGCCTCCGGCTATTAACCCGATTACTTGGGTGTGAGACACTCCATAAGTAGGAGGAATTTCTGAGGCATCTAATATGCCGAGTCGCCCGCTTGTGCCGGCTCCAATGTAAAATATGCGTCCGCCTTTTTTCATTTTGGCCACAATGGATTTCACCAAAACTTCAATCTGAGGAATTGATTTTTTTATGATAAGAGGAACAGAAGCATCTTCGCGGTTAATATTAACTAACAACTGGCGCACCGTCATCGCCTCCAGGTTATTGTAATGCGATGGCGATTCAGTATAGCTTCCTTTCGGCAGCTTCATAGATCGCGTTGATGAAACAGCGTAAGCCCGGCAATAGGCCCTTCGAGAATGTTTTTAACCGTAATGCCTTTATCGTTGGCTACTTGCCTTACTACATCGCTAAAATAAAAACCGATAGAGCCTACAAAATGTACTTTCAGATTTTGATGTCCTTCGTATTTCATTACATTATTTTCGAAAAAATCGGAAAAACTTTGGTAGGCTAAACGGTAGCAGTACGGATCTTTTAAGTGTTGAAAGATAAATTTGGCAAAACTGGCCAGAAAGGCACCGGGTTTTTCTTGTTGATATACTTTTTCCAACACCTCTTCGCGCGTAAATGGAAAGCGTGCTTTAAACTGAGCCGCCAATTCCTGAGGCATTTGCTCGCGGAAGTAATCAAAGATCAGGCGTTTACCCATGTATGTGCCCGATCCTTCATCAGCTAAAATCCATCCGAGGTTGGCTACATTTCCGGTAATCTTTTCGCCATCATAAAGGCAGGAGTTTGAGCCCGTTCCTAAGATGCAGGCAATACCGGGCTCATGGCCGCACAAGGCTCGGGCAGCCGCCAGCAAATCCCAGCCTACTTCGATAGAGGCTTGTGGAAAATACTTAATAAATACCCCGTGGATGCTCTTTACGTTTTTCTCGGAAGATACCCCCGTGCCATAATAAAATATTTTAGTTACATCTTCAGTGGCTAGCGGAAGCAGCGTTTCGTGAATGATGTTTTGCAAATGACCCAGCGGCTGGTAATAGGGATTAAACCCAACGCTATTGGCCTGATTGATTTTTCCGTCTTTGGTTAAAAACCGCCAGTCTATTTTAGAGCCACCACTGTCTGCAATAATGATCATGTAAAAATTATTTTTTGGCAAGGTACAATGCTTCGCCTTTAAAGTTTGCATATTTACTTACTTTCAAAAGAAAAGTAATGCGATTTTTCATTTGGATTTTATTTTTGACCAGAACATTATCGGCTCAGCCAGTTGTGATGGTCTTTTTGTATGCTCGGGGCAATACCCCAGAGATGCCTAAAGAACAACTCAATCAACTGATGAAAGGACACCGGGCCAATATTCAAAAACTGACTAACGAAGGCAGGCTTCTGGTAAATGGTTCGTTTGATGGCGGTGGGGGTATTCTTATTTTTAATTCTAATTCGGCTGCTGAAGTAGATAAATGGCTAAAAACAGACCCGGCTATTCGCTCGAATCAATGGAGAATAGAAATACTTCCGTACCAATACCGGTACGGGAAACCGCAGGCACCTCCCCCTCCGTATGAGGTGGTATCGTATCAACTGGTGCGATTTACTTCATACATCGCCAAATTTAATGTAAATGATCTTCCCCAACTGATGCAGCAGCATGATGAATACCTGAGCTTACTAAAAAAATCGGGCAACGTGGTAGCCGAGGGCATCTTCAATGATACAGATGGCGGGGTGCTCATTATGAAAGGCGACCTTGATCAGGCGGTAATTGAATCGGATCCGGCAGTGCGGGCCGGCCTTTTGGAATTTGAAATAAAAAAGTGGAGCACAGCCCAAGGTGCTTTTGGTGAGAAGTAGGATTTATTCAGTAACCACTACGGCTAATTTATCGCCTGATGCATTTATTGCTAAGCGAGTAATTCCCTTAAGAAACTCCTGCCCCGATTTTACCTCTACCTCGCCCCAGCGGTTGTCTTTGGCCGGGTTGATCCAAAAAAGCTTGGTACCGTCACTCATTACTATTTTTCCGTCCGGAGTCCAGCACAGGTCTTCACGGCCGGGCAGCGTTTTTGTCAGCTCTGTTATTCTTTTTGATGACGTATTAAATTTTTTGATGATCCAATTTAAGTCTGAAGTTTTTTGCACAAAACTGATTTCTGTTTCATGCGGTACCCGGTGTAATGACCTCCCGATGTTTTCGGCCACGATGGTATCGTGCCGGGTGGGCAATTGCAGAAAGTGTAATGTATTAGGGAGGTTGTCTTTGCCTAGCACAAAAAGAGCTACGTGGCTGTTGTCGGCCCAGGCATGGTAGCCTACCGTGAGGTTGCTAACAATAACTACCGGGCTGCCGCCCTCCACCGGGTACTTGCCTAAATCTTGTGCTCCGTTGTCGCGCTGAATGATGCACGAAATGTATTGGTGATCGGGGGTGAGGGTGGGCGAATATTCGCGTTCGTGTGTTTGGGTAAGGAATTTGGTTTCAGCATTTATAAAATGATATGATTTAATTTCGGCCCGGCTGCTGTCGTTAAAGGAGGTGTAATAAACCAGCGGTAGATCAGTATGAAAAAAGGGTTGGTTGTCATAACCTTTGTGGCGGGTAATATTTCGGGGATTAGAAATTGAAATTTTATGAACACTTACCCGTAGATCAAATAAAATAATTTCTGATCCGGCCTGGGCTATTCCGGAGAGCACACTAAAGGAAAGAAGAATAGAAAGACCCCATTTCATAGCTGTTGATTTTATGTTAAATTAGGTATTATTTCCGAATGAAAAGAATTGAAACGGCAGCCATACTTTACCGTTGTGTTTTAAAATATGGATACCGGGCACCTCAAACGAATGGTGAAATGAAGTTGTTTGAAATTCCTGCCAGGCCAGATAAAACATTTCTTTTTTCAAATCACGAAAGGCCACCGTCAGGTGTGGGCGAAAAGGTAATTCACGATAGTGCGCGTTAAACAAATTCAATTCTATTTTACAAAACCAGTGTAACTGATATTGTAATTTTTTAAGCGGCTCGTTTTGGGCCACATCTATAAAAATGACGCGAGGCTCAAAAGCACCAAACGCAGAAAGAGTCAGGGCAAATGGCTGTTGATTTTTACAAAATTTATCAATCGACTGGCAGAGGGTGTCTTCCTTTTTTTCTTTCCACCAAAACGGCATGTGTAAGGTAATGTGTGGTGGAGAACGAAGAGCGGCCCGGCAGTTAAATTTATTTCCTATATATTCTTTAATGGTTTGTATCTCGTCAACCACGGGAGGAGGAGGGATAATTGCCAAAAAATATTTTTCGATACCTTCCGGAGGTTTTTTTTTCATTACAAACAGAAATTGATTGCTCTTTTCAACATACAAACAACCTATGTAATTTAATCGTATTTTATAGATGAGGGGTAATTTTTATTTAGGTTACCTTTGATTACTATGGAAGGATATGATCTGATCATCATTGGGGCCGGTCCGATTGGGCTCGCATGCGGCATTGAAGCAAAGAAAGCCAACCTAAATTATGTGATTATTGAAAAAGGGTGTTTGGTAAACTCGCTCTACAACTACCCAATGAACATGACCTTTTTCTCTACCTCCGAACGGCTGGAAATAGGAGACGTTCCGTTTGTATCGAATAACGCCAAGCCTGTCCGTATCGAGGCACTGGAATACTACCGGAGGGTTTGTGTAAGCTGGGGCTTAAATGTGCAATTATATGAAGAAGTAAAGCAGGCCAAACTTTCTACCATGGGTAGTTTTTCGGTTACCACCACCAAAGGAAAATACTCGGCACGTGCCATGGTGCTGGCCTTGGGGTTTTACGACCGCCCATTTCTGCTGCATGTACCGGGCGAAGAACTGCCCAAAGTAAAACACTATTACGATGAACCTCATCCTTACTTTAAACAAAAAGTAGCCATTATCGGGGCCGCCAACTCAGCGGTAGATGCGGCTTTAGAAACGTGGCGCAAAGGAGCCGAAGTTACGCTGGTGGTGCGCGAGCCGGCCTTGAGCGAAAGCGTAAAATATTGGGTAAAACCCGACATTGAAAACCGAATAAAAGAAGGCTCCATCAAAGCATTTTTTAATTCAGCAGTTACCCACATTACCGAAACCCATCTCGAAATAAAAACACCGGAAGGAACCCTCAAAATTCAAAACGATTTTGTACTGGCCATGACGGGCTACGAACCCCCGTTTGCCTTGATGAAATCCATGGGCATTCATTTTCAAGACGATGCGTTTCATACGCCCGTTTACAATGATAAGACGATGGAAACAAATGTATCAGGCCTTTATTTAGCGGGGGTTGTATGTGGAGGACTGAAAACCAATAAATGGTTTATAGAAAACTCGCGCGACCACGCCCGGCTGATTATTCAAGATTTAATTACCTGAGAGATTACCGGTATTTGCTCAATCGCGTCTGGCTCACTACTTCGCTCAGCACAAATTTTCCGCACGAATCAGCGAAAACGATTTGAGGACTTTTTTGCCACGTAGCACAAGTACTCATGCCTTGGGCCATATAATGACATTTCCAGGAGAGAGAGGCATCCGGCACAACCGATTTAATTTGATAGTAAGAAGATTTTTCGCAATCGCACCCGACCAGAACCAGAAGAAAAAAAAGAAGAAATGATTTCATGCTTTGATAACGCCTATGAGTACGATTTGGTGCAACAAAGTAATTGAGGGAAATTCTTTTTTCGGCCAACTGACAATGTGGAGGATGAAAGGCCACTTTCCCCAGTGAATGGTTATATAAATGAATCGACACCTTGCCGTTTATTTTTGATAAAGCGATGAGAAGGCACAATAGCAGCCACGCCTCTCCGTTCCAAATAATTACCTGATATTTGACCTGTGAAGTATCGTTTCATTTTTTGTTTTCTGCCCCTACTAATGGTAGGATGCTCCATCGAGCAGAATACCATTACCAGCACTATTTTCCATAATATGACAGCCCGCTTCAATGGCTACTTCTATGCCAAAGAGGGGGCCCGCGAGGTAGAGAAAATGATTCTGAAAAGCCTGGATGACGACCACAATAAAATCTTATTAATTTACCCACGATGGGATACCGTACTGGCCAAAACGTATAAAAAAAATACAGACGAGATTATAAAGATGGCCAGCATCTCCATCCAGCGTCACCCCAATAGCCGGTGGGTAGATGATGATTACCTGATGGTGGGGCTGGCTCGGCTCTATGCCTGCGACTGGCAAAATGCCATCCTTACCTTTAAGTATGTCAATACAAAAAGCCATGATATCCACCTGCGCCACACCGCGCTGCTCAACCTTGCCCGCACTTTTACCGAAATGAAAGACTTCGACCGGGCCGAAGAAACTTTTCGTTTTTTGGAAAAAGAAAAGTTGAACCGTGCTAATCAAAAAAAATTATATCTCGAAAAAGCCAACTACTACCAGATACGCGAAGACTATAATAACATGGTGCAAAACCTGTCGAAAGCGGATACACTGCTTACCCGCCAAGACCGCAAAGGGCGTATCTATTTTATTCTCGGACAGGTTTATCAGAAACTGGGCTTTAACTCAGAAGCGTATAATTTCTATAAGAAATGCCTGGCTACCAACCCTGATTATGAAATTGATTTTTACGCCCACCTCAATATGGCGCAAGTAACCCAGCTCGATAACCAACGCGATATTAGGCAGGTACGCAAGCAGTTTTCTAAAATGCTAAAAGACACGAAGAATGCCGACTTTAAAGACAAAATCTATTTTGAGTTAGGCGAGTTTGAAAGAAAACAGAGTAACCTGAAAGAAGCCGTGCAAGAATATAAGTTGGCAGCTCATGCCGGCAAAAATAAGCGCATCAAAGGCATGGCTTTTTTACGCATTGGGCAAATTAATTTCGACTCGTTAAAGCAGTACAAACCGGCCAAACTATATTACGACAGTGCCGTGGCCTCTCTGCCTCCCGATTTTGAAAATCTGGCTTCCATAAAAAAACGTCAGAGTGTGCTGGGTGAGTTTGTAAAATATACGGAAACGATTATCGTAAACGACAGTCTGTTGTTTTATGCTTCGCTGGATACCGCCCAAATACGCCACCGGTTAGATTCGATTTGGGCAATGAATAAAAAAGAAGTAGTGACCAAAAAGAAAAAGAAGAAAAGAATAACCGAAGATACCGACTCCGGTGGAGGCTCTGCCTTTAGCAGTACCACGGCCTCAAGCGACCAGAGCTCAAGCGGTTGGTATTTTGGTAGTTCCGATCTGGTAGCCACCGGCCAAAATGAATTTCATCGCGTGTGGGGATCCATCGTGTTAGAAGATAATTGGCGCAGATCGAGCCGCTCGGCTGCAGTATCAGACCCCACGGCCGTGGCGGCACAACAGCTCGATAAAGTACCAGAGGCTGTAAAGCCGGAAAAAAAAGAAGCCCAAGCTGATCCTGTAAAAATACTAATAGCACAGCTCCCTAAAACGGAAGCACAACGCAATGAGGCATTGGCCAAAATAGAAGATGCCTACTACCATCTGGGCGACTTATACTACTTTAATCTGAACGAAAAAGACAATGCCTCCCAGTCGTACGAAAAACTGGTTGCCCGGTTTCCGGCCTCCGAGCGCATGGCCGAAGTATTGTATAAACTTTACCTTATCCATAAAGAAAAAAATGACGGACTGGCCGAGGGGTATGCCGCCCGCCTGCAAAAAGAATTTTCCACCTCAACCTTTGCCCGGATTTTAGTTAACCCCGATTACATTAAAGAAACCACGGCACTGGCCGAAAAACAAAAGCTGATGTATAAAGAAGCCTACAAGCTTTATCAGGATAATAACTTAAAGCCGGCCATGGAGGGTGTAACCGAGGCTCTCGAGGCAGGCGAAAGTTCGTTTACTTCACAACTCGATTTGTTACGGGTATTGATTATGGCCCGCACGGAAGATGTAAGCCGCTATCAATATGAGCTGAGCGAGTTTATTAAAAAATACCCTAAAGACCCGTTAAAGAAATATGCCGAGCAGTTGGCGAGTGCCTCAAAAGATTTTGTGGTAAAAATGGAGAAAGCCAAAGGCATAAAATTTATAGCCGATGCCAAGGCGCCTCATCTCTTTGTGGTGGTGTATAGCTCAGCCGAGCGGATAACCGGCCCGGTGGTAGATGCGCTGGAAAAATTTAATGCCGATGAATACACTAAACTAAAACTAACCACCAGCAACGTAGGGCTGAATGATAATACCCTTACCCTGTGTTCGGAATTTCCGAATAAAGAAACGGCACTGAGCTATTATTATAAGTTTATAACCCAACAGCAAAAAAGCAAACCTTTTTCTAATTACAAATTCTATAATTTTGTCATCAGCAAAGACAATTTCCAGATTTTATACCGAAACAAAGCGTTGGATGAGTACCTCACCTTCTTCGACAAAAACTATCAAAAGTAAGATCCAATCCCTACTGAAAATCCGCCTGCCATGGATACCCAAGGCAGTAAAATACTTGTGGGTTTTTTTTCTCGTCATTTTTTTAGGGTTGCCGCTCTATGTATTTACCGTTAGCATAGATGTGTTTGGCCTGTATGGAGGCATGCCCAGTTTACGCGAAATTGAAAACCCCGAAAACGATTTATCGTCTGAGATTATTTCGGCCGATGGTGTATCGCTGGGCAGATACTTTCGCTACAACCGCAGCCAGGTGCGCTATGCACAGCTTTCGCCCGAGTTGGTCAATACCCTGCTCATCTCGGAAGATCACCGTTTTTACCAACACTCCGGGTTAGACTTGCCGGCTTACCTCCGGGTAATAAAAGGACTTGTTACCTTCAGTTCGGCCGGGGGCGGCAGCACCCTCACCCAACAATGTGCCAAAAATTTATTTACCCAAAACACCGATAAAAAATTAGATGGCCCGCTGGCCCGGCTGGGCAAATACCCCAGGCGGTTTATCCAAAAAACAAAAGAATGGATTATCTCAGTTAACCTGGAAGAAAATTTTACTAAAGAAGAGATTATCGCGTTATACCTCAACACATGCGATTTCAGCAGCAATGCCTTTGGGGTTAAGGTAGCGGCTGAGACGTATTTTAATAAAAAACCGGATAGCCTGAATTTGCAAGAGTCGGCTATTTTGGTGGGCATGCTACAAGCGCCTTCGTTCTACAACCCCAAACGCAATCCCAACAATGCACTGAAAAAAAGAAACGAAGTGCTGTTAAAAGTTTTTCGTCATGGTTATAAAATCAAAACGCAAAAACAATTTGATTCCATTAAAGCGCTTCCGATTACCCTGAAGTATAGCGTACAAAACCAAAATCAAGGGCTGGCAACTTATTTTCGTACGGTACTGCAAAATTATTTATTGAATTATTGCAAAGAAAAAGGTCTTGATTTATATAATGACGGTCTGAAAATATATACCACGCTCGACAGCCGTCTTCAAAAATATGCAGAGGAAGCCATGTACGAGCAGATGAAAGTATTGCAAAAGGAATTTTACTCCGAATGGAAAACCCGCAACCGCAACCCATGGGTAGATGAAGACGGCAAAGAGATTAAAGATTTCCTGGCCAAGCGTATTAAAAAAACGGATGCCTACAAAGCTTACGCAGAAAAGTATGGAGAAAATTCGGACTCACTTAAAATTATGTTGAAATTGAAAAAGCCAATGACGGTTTTTTCGTACAAAGGCGAGCGCGATACGCTGTTCAGCAGTTTTGATTCGCTTAATTACTACGAACGGTTTTTGCAAACCGGTGTGATGTCGATGGACCCGATCAGCGGGCACATCAAAGCATGGGTAGGCGGAGTGGACCACAAATATTTTAAGTTCGACCATGTGCGCCAAAGTAAGCGGCAGCCGGGCTCTACCTTTAAACCATTTATCTACGGGCTTGCCATGGAAACAGGATACTCTCCTTTTTACACGTTGCGCGATATTTCTCCACAGTTTAAAATAAAAGGACAACCGGCCTGGTATCCGGCTAATGCCGCGGGGCCACCTAAAGGCACGGGCCAGAAGATGACCATCCGCCAGGCCATGGCGCAATCGGTTAATTCCATTACCGCACAGATGATGCAGGCGCTGGGCGAGGATAATGTGGTGGAGTTTGCTCACCGCGCAGGAATAGAAAGCAAGCTGGATGCCGTGCCTTCGCTTTGCCTGGGCACCAGCGATGTATCGTTGTTTGAGTTGGTGGGTGCCTACTGCACATTTGTAAACGGAGGGATCAATACCAAACCATTTTTTATTACGAGAATAGAAGATAAAAATGGAAACGTAATTGAAAACTTTGTTCCCAAAACCAAAGAGGCCATTAGCGAACAAACAGCTTATAAAATGATATTTATGTTGCGTGGAGGCGTGGAAGAACAGGGTGGCACATCGCAAGGACTTGATTTGGATTTACGCAAAGACAATGAGATTGGAGGTAAGACAGGAACGACCAACGATGCCTCAGACGGTTGGTATGTGGGAGTTACGCATGATTTGGTTACCGGCATTTGGGTAGGCGGAGATGAGCGGGCTATCCATTTTCCCTCATGGAGTTTTGGGCAGGGCGGCAGAACAGCACGGCCCATCTGGGCTAAGTATATGAAGAAAGCGTATGCCGATCAGGCCACCGGCATAGTGAAAGGACCGTTTAAACGGCCTTTGTCGGGAGTCGATCTTTCGCTGGATTCCTACAAAGTAAAATCGGATTCCCTTAAAACAAAAGAGCAAGAACCGGAAGATTTCCGAAACTGATTTTAACCCGGTTAATAAAAATTGTTGGGATCTAAAAACCATTCGGTGGGCATGTGGCTAATCATGTCGGTCCACTCATCGCCTCCAGCCACGGGCAAATAAACAGTGGTGGCATACGGCTTCCCTCCTTTAATGGCCGGAAGGAAATATGGGCGATGGTTTTCAATGGCATTGAGTACACGCACGTCAGTTTCATCATTTACTGACCGTACAATGGTACTTTTTAGTATCATGCCATGTTCATTTATTTTCAGTTTAATCAAAACTAAATTTTTGTCGGGTATAGTAGCTTGTTGCCCCAACAGTAGCAACAATTTTTTTAACCCGCCAGCATAAGTTACCGGTCGCTGAAAATCAGCCGGGTATTGAACCTGACTCTCGATACACTGATTTAGCCCGCCAAACGAACTGCGGTCGAAAGACAAAAGTTCAGCTAAAAAAGTCCGAACCGATAAAATAATTTCTTTTTTATGCGGTACGGCTATGGAGTCCTCACCTTTAAAATAGACGTGTGATAATAACCGGCCTCGTGCGTAAACTTCTTTGTCCGTTATCTGGTTGGTGGCATCTGAATAAACCCAGGTGCCAGATCGCTCGCCATTACGAAATTCACCGGTCAGGGTGCCATGTTTCAGTTTCCAATCAAAAAAATAGTAGTACGGAATGGTAAACATGCCTGTGCCCCGGGCTACACTCAACCCCTTCTCACCATCGGCCAACTGCCATATCGTAAAATCTTTTCCGTTGTATTCCACAGACGATTTAGTAGCCCCCGTTTCATCATACTCGCTTTGAAATCCCGTTAGCTTGCCGTGATCATAATATCCGTCTCCTATCAGGCGGCCGGCCAGATCGTAATCTTTATAGACTCCTTCAAACACCATATCATACAGATTGAACTGGGCTATTCGTTTAAAAAATGATTTTTCCGGAGTAGTTAATTCGTACTTTGAGTTGTAGTAAAAAGTAACGGTAGAGCCCGCATCGCCAGCCGACTGGCAATGCAAAACTCCGGAGATCAACCCGAAGAGACAAACGGCAAAAACTTTTTTCATTCTACGAAATGCTTCCCTAAAAGTATCTGAAAAACCCTAAACGTGTAAGGCCGGAATAGAATTATTTTAGCCCGTACTAATTCGGATTTATACCGAACTTGCGCCCATGGCAAAATCTGATCAAATAGAAAACTCATTGACATTATTGCCCGATTCGCCCGGTGTTTACCGCTATTATAATAAAGAAGATGTTTTGATTTACGTAGGCAAAGCCAAGAGTTTAAAAAAAAGAGTAAGCAGTTATTTTAACCGGCAATCGCCCTACAACCGAAAAACCGAAAAACTGGTTTCTGAAATTGCCCGGATTGAGTTTACCCTGGCCAATACGGAGTTTGATGCCTTGCTGCTGGAGAACAATCTCATCAAGCAAAATCAACCTAAGTACAACATCCTTTTAAAAGATGACAAAACGTTTCCGTATGTCTGTATTTTAAAAGAGCGATTTCCCCGGATTATCTACACGCGCAAATACATTTCAAAGCAAGGCGAATACTTTGGCCCTTACAGCAGTGTAGGCGCTATGAAAAATGTACTGGAACTGGTGCGGCAGTTATATTCCATACGCACCTGCTCGCTGCTCTTGTCGGAAGAGAACATCCGCGCCAAAAAATTTAAGGTGTGTTTAGAGTACCATATCGGCAATTGCAAAGGCCCTTGCGAGGGACTTCAAAGCGAACCGGATTATCTGGAAGATATTGCGCAAGTACGTAATGTGCTGAAAGGCGATCTAAATACGGTAAAAAAAATATTGACTCAGCGAATGGAAGAGACCGCCAACAAAATGGAATTTGAAAAAGCAGATTTATACAAACATAAGCTGAGCCTTCTTGAAAAATTTCAGGTAAAATCATTAGTGGTCAACCCTAAACTTACCAACATAGATGTAATTACGATTACCAGTTCGGAAACGGGTGCATTTTTAAACTACCTCCAGATAAAAGAAGGAGCCATTATTTTTTCAAAGAACATTGAAGTAAAGAAAAAACTGGAGGAGAGCGATCAGGAAATACTAGACCTTACCGTAGCCGGCTTGCGCGAAACTTACCGCAGCACAAACCCGGAAGTATATACCAATCTGGCAATGACATTGAAATCAAACGATTTTGAAAACATTGTGCCGCAGATTGGCGACAAGAAAAAACTGGTTGATCTTTCTCTTAAGAATGCGCTGTACCAGAAGCGCGGAAAAGAAATAGAAAAAGAAGCCCGGAAATCAAAGAAGAACGAAGTACTTTCCATCCTTCAGCAAAACCTGCGGCTGCTGCAACTTCCTAAAATTATTGAGTGCTTTGATAATTCAAATTTTCAAGGGACATCGCCCGTGGCCAGCATGGTGCGCTTTGTTGATGGCAAGCCCGACAAAAAGGGCTATCGCCACTTTAACATTAAAACGGTAGTGGGCCCGGACGATTTTGCCTCGATGAAAGAAGTAGTGAGCCGCAGGTATAAGCGTATTAGGGAAGAGCAAAGCGAATACCCCAGCTTAATTATTGTAGACGGAGGAAAAGGCCAGCTGAGCCATGCTTGCGAAGCTCTGAAAGAATTAGGCCTGTACGGAAAAATTCCGATTGTGGGCATTGCCAAAAAACTAGAAGAGATTTATTACCCGGATGATCCGCTGCCTTTGCTCATCAACAAAAAATCGCCCGGACTTTTGCTCATTCAACAAATTCGCGATGAGGCACACCGCTTTGCTATTACGTTTCACCGGCTCAAGCGAAGTAAAAACACTTTTCAAACCGAAATAGAAAAAATTCCCGGCATTGGCAAAAAAACAGCTGATGCCTTGTTAGCTCATTTTAAGTCGGCAAAGAAAATAAAAGAAGCCAGCTGGGAAGACCTGATTGAGTTGGTAGGAAAGAAGAATGCGGAAAAGATTAAAAATACACTAAACAAAAATTAAGGTCACACAATTTAAAAAGTCATTAAACATTTTTCCTATGGTTGCACCTTCCCTGATAAAGCAGCAAGGCAACGCATAAATATGGTAAATATTAAAAGCCCCAATATTTTATCAAAAATAAATTTGGCAACGCAGTAAACATTTACAATTTACAACTAACTATTAATAATTATAATAATGAATAAAGAAATAACAGTATTTGAAAACAAACAGATAAGAAGACACTATGATGAAAAGGCAGAAGAGTGGTACTTTTCATTGGTAGATATTGTGGAGGCATTAACCGATAGCAGCAATCCTACCGATTATCTGAAAAAACTGCGAAAACGAGATGCTGACCTAAATTCCTACATAGGGACAAATTGTCCCCAGGTAGCTATGCTTACCAATGGAAAAAATCGTAAAACATTGGCTGGCAATGCCCAACAAATATTCCGCCTCATCCAATCCATACCCAGCCCTAAAGCAGAACCATTTAAGCAATGGCTGGCAAAGGTAGGTTACGAACGTATGCAAGAAATACAAGACCCATCATTAAGTATGGACAGAGCCAGAGAAAACTGGCAAAAAATGGGGCGTAGCGAAAAATGGATACAACAACGAATGACCGGGCAGGAAACGCGTAATAAACTTACCGATTATTGGCAAGAAAGTGGCGTAAAAAAAGGGGAAGAGTTTGCAGTACTAACCAATATCATTCATCAGGAATGGACAGGCTTAACCGTAAAAAAACACAAAGACCTGAAAGGATTAAAATCTCAAAACCTTAGAGACCACATGAGTGAAGCTGAACTCATTTTTACTGCCCTTGCAGAACTATCTACAAGGCAAATTGCCGAAACTGAAAAAGCCAAAGGCTTACACCAAAATGCAGCAGCCAGTAAAAAAGGAGGAGCAGTAGCCAAAAATGCAAGAAAAGAATTAGAAGCCAAAACAGGTAAAAGTGTAATTACAGGTGAGAATTTTTTACCCCCTAAAAAAGAAAATAAAAAACTGAAATGAGCCATTAATACCAATGTTAACGAGAAATAGTCCGAAGGATATTTCAAGTGTTACAGTGGTAAATGCCGATGATAAAGATGTTAGACCAATTCAGCCGGAAGCTAAGTTGGCCTACTACATATTTACAATCGGTATAAAATAACGACTGCATATTTTACACTTCCCCGGTTACCGAGAAAAACTCGGCACGCTGCTAAAAAAAATGAAAAAGGATGATATTCTCATTTGCTCCGAACTTTCGCGCTTGGGCAGAAACCTATTGATGATTATGGGTATCCTCTACGAGTGTATGAACCGTGCTATTCTGGTTTGGACAATAAAAGACAATTACCGTTTGGGCAGCGATATCAATTCAAAGGTGTTGGCATTTGCTTTTGGTCTATCAGCCGAAATAGAACGCAACCATATTTCTCAACGAACAAAAGAAGCATTGGCAAGAAAACGACTGATGCCTTGTTAGCTCATTTTAAGTCGGCAAAGAAAATAAAAGAAGCCAGCTGGGAAGACCTGATTGAGTTGGTAGGAAAGAAAAATGCGGAAAAGATTAAGAAAGGACTAAACAAAAATTAACATCATACAATTTAAAGCATTGCTCATTCTTCCATCTGCTCTTTCTCTAAACGGCAGTTGATCCACCCGTCATCTAATTTAGCTCCGTATTTTTTGTAAAAACGAATAGCAGGTTCGTTCCATGCCAGTACCTGCCACATCATACCTGAGCAGGCTGAGTGGAGGGCGTGCTGCACGGTGCGGTTAAATAATAATTTTCCTATGCCCAGCCCTCGTTCTTTTTCTGTTACAATGATATCTTCCAGGTAAAGCCGTTTTCCTTTCCAGGTGGAGTAACGCCAATAGAATAACGAAAGGCCAACTATTTCTTTTTCATTTTCGGCCACGAAGAATCCATAAATCGGGTTGGGGCCAAATCCATCTTGTTCCATTTGCTGCACGGTGTTGGTTACCTCGTGCGGGGCTTTTTCAAATTCAGCCAGTTCACGAATCAGTTCCAGCGCACGGGGCAGGTCTGATTTTTTCCCTTCTCTGATTTGAATACCCATCTCACATACCTTTCTTAAACAGAGGGGGGATGATGCCCATGTTGTACCAGGTAAAGGCGTATTGATCGGCCGTTACATCCAGCGCCTTAGAAAGATTAGAAGAACCATGCCCCGACTTAGTATCAATACGTATCAGCATCGGGTTTGGGCTAATGTTGTCTTCCTGTAAGGTAGCAGCAAATTTAAACGAGTGTGCCGGCACTACGCGATCGTCATGATCGGCTGTGGTAATGAGTGTGGCCGGGTAAGCCGTGCCG
Source organism: Bacteroidota bacterium (assembly GCA_018267135.1). Classification (GTDB taxonomy): domain Bacteria; phylum Bacteroidota; class Bacteroidia; order Cytophagales; family Cyclobacteriaceae; genus ELB16-189. Next base: position 139,713 of record JAFDZA010000005.1, on the reverse strand, counting down.
GGTTTTAAAGCATGCACAGGCGAATATTTTTTGAGATAGTCAAACATTTCTTTTGAGTCATCGGCAGTGCCATAATCGTATGCCCAGCCGGCACCGGCTGTAAACTTATGATAGCGCAGCATATCCATTACGCCCACAGCCGGTAGTGCCACCTTCATCAGGTCGGGTCGTTGGGTCAGGGTAGCCCCAATCAGCAACCCTCCGTTCGATCCGCCCTGCACGGCAAGGTATTCGCTCGAAGTATATTTTTCTTTAATGAGATATTCGCCTGCGGCAATAAAATCGTCAAACACATTTTGTTTATTCAGCTTGGTTCCGGCCAAATGCCATTTTTCTCCATACTCGCCACCTCCTCGTAAGTTAGGCTGGGCATAGATACCTCCATTTTCAAGCCACACAATGCGCGAGGTGTTAAAGCCGGGGGTAAGGCTGATATTAAATCCACCGTAGGCATAGAGTAAGGTTGGGTTTTTTCCGTTCAACTCAATGCCTTTTTTATAGGTGATAAACATGGGAATGCGCGTGCCGTCTTTGCTGTTGTAAAAAACCTGTTTGGTATCGTAATCATCCGGATTAAAATCAATTTTTGGTTTTTCATAAAGGGATGATTTGCCTGAAGCAAGATTGTATTTGAAAATAGTGGAGGGATAGGTAAAGGAAGTGAAGGAATAATAAGTTTCTTTTTCATCTTGTTTTCCGCCAAAGCCGGAGGCAGTGCCGATGCCGGGCAGTTCAATGATCCGCTCCAGTTTTCCGGTCATGTTAAATTGTTTTACCTGAGTCTTTACATCTACTAAGTAGCTGGCAAATATTTTTCCTCCACCCGTGCTCGCATTAAGCACGTTTTCAGTTTCGGGTATAATGTCTTTCCAGTTTTCGGGAGTTGGATTTTTAAAATCTACTTCCACTATGCGGGTATTGGGAGCCTTCAGGTTGGTTTCTATGATTAAACGGTTGCCTTCGTTAGCTATGACATTGTGGTTATTATTAAAATTATTTACGACTGTAATCCGTTTCCCGGCCGGGTTTTTTAAATCCTGAATATACAATTCGTTTCCGGTGGTGCTGTTGGCAGCGGAGATAACCAAGAAGCGCTCATCTTCGGTAAGGTAGCCACCCACATAGCGTCTTGGGTTTTTGTCATCGCCAAAAATAAGTTGGTCTTGCCCCCGGGGCGTGCCCACCCGGTGATAATATAGTTTATGATTTTGTGTTTGGGCTGAGAGTTGGCTGCCTTTGGGTTTATCGTACGTGCTGAAATAAAACCCTTCGTTTCCTTTCCAGGCGATGCCGCTGAATTTAATGTTGCGCAAAGTATCTTCCAGTAATTTTTTATCGGCTGTGCGGATAATAATGGCATCCGTCCAGTCGGCCCCTCCGCGCGAGATCTGAAACCCCGCCTGCGATCCGTCTTTTGAAAAAGCAACACCGGCCAGGCGGGTAGTGCCATCTTTGGAAAAGGTGTTGGGGTCTAAAAAGATTTCGGGTGTTCCGGTTTCTCCTTTTTTGCGGTAGAGCACACTGTGGTTTTGCAGGCCGTCATTTTTATAAAAATAATAGAAATCGCCTTCTTTAAAAGGAGCCGATGGCCGTTCGTAGTTAAAAACTTTTTCAAGACGTGCGCGTATTTTTTCGCGGAAAGGGATTTGTTTCAGGTAACCAAACGTAATTTCATTTTGAGCCGCCACCCAGTCGGCCGTCTGTTGAGAGGTATCGTTTTCCATCCACCGGTAGGGGTCGGCCACGGGGGTACCGAATAGAGTGTCAACCACATTTCCTTTTTGCGAAACCGGATAGGTTATAGACTGGGCTGATTTATTTTGGGAACAAGAAACCGCCACGGCCATGCACAGAACCAAAAGTAGTTTTTTCATAATGCGAGTCAGTTAAATTTTTTCAAATACCATTTTACTGTTTTTTCGATGCCACTCTCAAATGTTTCTTCGGCCCGCCAGTGCAACGCTTGTTCTATTTTAGAAGCATCAATGGCATATCGTTTATCGTGGCCGGCCCGGTCTTGCACGTAGGTAATCAATTCCTGATACGGCTTTCCGTTTTTTCGGGGATGTAGTTGATTCAGCAGGCTGCAGACGGTTTGTACAATTTGGTTGTTGGTTCGTTCGTTTTTTCCGCCAATGTTATAAGTTTCACCGGCCTTTCCATTTTTAAAAGATAGTTCGATTCCCTTTACATGATCCAGTACATACAGCCAGTCGCGCACATTTTTTCCATCGCCATAAATCGGAATTGGTTTTTCGGCCAAGGCCGTGCGGATAATGGTGGGAATTAATTTTTCGCGGTGCTGGTGCGGCCCGTAGTTGTTAGAACAGTTGGTGGTTACCACATTTAATCCATAAGTGTGAAAATAACTGCGCACCAAAAAATCGCTGCCGGCTTTGGAGGCCGAATAAGGACTGTTGGGGGCGTAGGGTGACGTTTCTGAAAAAAGACCGGTAGGCCCCAGACTGCCAAAAACCTCATCGGTAGAAATATGCAGAAATCGGTTTTTTTCTTTTCCAGTTTTTACACGAAAGGGGGCATCCATCCAGTGCTGGCGGGCAACATCCAACAAATGAAAGGTGCCATTAATGTTGGTCTTAATAAATGCTTCCGGTCCTGAAATAGAATTATCTACGTGCGACTCGGCCGCAAAATGGATTACACCGGCTACATCATGTGTGTTAAATATTTTTTCTACTTGCGAGCGGTCTGTTATATCGCCTTTTATAAATAGATACCGTGGGTGGGTACTTACTTCTTTTACATTTTCCAAATCGCCTGCATAAGTAAGGGCATCAAAATTCAGAAGACGGTAATTTTCGTTAGTCTGTAAAAAATGGATAATAAAATTGGAGCCGATAAATCCTGCTCCTCCGGTTATTAGCAAGGCCTGCATATTTTAAAAACTAAATTGGGCGTTTTTTAGCAACGGATGTTTTTTATCTCGGTCGGAAATGATCCGTTCAGGCTCGGCTATTTTCCAATCAATAGCCAGTGAAGGATCATTGTAAATAATTCCGCCTTCATATTCCGGGTAATGAAATTCATCGCTTTTATACAACAGGTCGGCTGAGTCGCTCAACACAATAAACCCGTGGGCAAACCCTTTGGGTACTAATAGTTGCTGGGCAGACTCGGCCGTCATTTCTAATTGAAATACTTTTCCAAAGGTGGGCTTTTCTATTCGCAAATCCAGCACCACATCTACAATATGGCCGGAGAGTACGCGCACCATTTTTGTTTGGGCATACGGTGCGTTTTGGTAGTGCAAGCCGCGCAGCACTCCTTTTTTTGAGCGCGACTGGTTGTCTTGCACAAAGCGTATGTCGATGCCGGCCTGCTTCATATCGCGGTAGTTGTACGATTCCATAAAGTAGCCCCGCTCGTCACCCAGCTTGGTGCAGGCTATAATTTTCAGATCATCAAAACCGGTTTCGATTATTTTTATTTTGCTCACGCGATATTTTTTTCGTTGGCTATTTTCATCAAATATTGCCCGTATTGATTTTTGCTGAGCGGCTTGGCTAACGCCAACAGTTGATCGCGCGAAATATATCCTTTGCGAAAAGCGATTTCTTCCAGGCAGGCAATTTTTAAACCCTGGCGTTCTTCGATAGACTCTACAAAAGTAGAAGCCCGAACCAACGACTCGTGTGTGCCGGTATCAAGCCAGGCCATTCCGCGGCCGAGCAGGTTTACTTGCAATTGGCCATCGTTTAAATAACTTTTGTTCAGGTCGGTAATCTCCAACTCGCCCCGGTCGGAAGGTTTAATTTCTTTAGCTCTGCGGGCAGCGGTAGAATCGTAAAAATAAAGACCAGTTACGGCATAATTAGATTTCGGGTCTTGGGGTTTTTCTTCTATCGAAACCACATTTCTTTGTTGATCAAACTCTACCACTCCATAACGTTGGGGGTCGTTTACATAATATCCGAAAACGGTGGCTCCTTTCTTTAGGTTGCCAGCTTCCTCTAATTGTTGAGAAAAGTTATACCCATAAAAAATATTGTCGCCTAAAACCAGGCACGAAGAGTCTTGCCCGATAAATGATTCGCCTATGATAAAGGCCTGTGCCAATCCATCGGGCGTAGGCTGTATGCGGTATTCAAAGTGCAACCCGAATTGCGATCCATCGCCCAGCAGGTTTTTAAAAAGGACTTGTTCGTGCGGGGTGGTGATAATGAGAATATCGCGGATGTTGGCTAGCATCAGTACCGACAAAGGATAGTAGATCATCGGCTTGTCGTAAATGGGCAACAACTGTTTTGACACGGCTTTGGTAAGCGGGTAAAGCCGCGTGCCGGATCCTCCAGCCAAAACGATTCCTTTCATTTCTGTTTTATGGATTTACGGAACACAAATTACATTTTAGGATGAAAACCAAAGCCAATCTTTTTAATTTCTTTTTACTCGTATGTCGTGCGCCAGTTCAATGGAAGGACGGGCATCGCTTAGCCCAAATCCTCTTCCTGCCAAAATCTCGGCATAGCTTTTTGTATGAAGATCGGTAAACCCATCGCTGAATTCAATTTCTTTGCCATCCATTTTTAAAGACCGGTAGGTACGCTTTCCTTTTAGCTTTACTTCATGGGGCAAATGTTCTTCATTGATGCTCAGCATCCAGTTCACACGTGCTTTTTCCAATTCTAAAAATCCGATGGCGCGGTCGTCTTCATATTTTTCAATATGCGAAGATTTTACTTTACCAAAAACCCAGAGGAGCATATCAAAAAAGTGAATTCCAATATTGGTGGCAATTCCGCCTGATTTAGTTTCCTCCCCCTTCCAACTGTGGTGATACCATTTTCCGCGCGAAGTGATATACGTTAGGTTTACATCAAATAGTTTGTGGGTAGCGGCCTCTACTTCTTTTTTCAGTTGAATAATGTTGGGGTGCAGGCGCAATTGCAAGATGGTAGATACCTTTTTGCCGGTTTCTTTTTCTATTTCTTCCAGCGCCTCTACATTCCAGGGGTTCAGTACCAACGGTTTTTCGCAGATGGCATCGGCCTGCTGGCGCAAGGCAAAGCGGATGTGCGAATCGTGCAAGTAGTTGGGCGAGCAGATGCTGACGTAATCAATTTTTTGCCCGTTGCGTCTGAGTTTTTCCAGGTGGCGATCAAACCGTTCAAACTCCGTAAAGAAATCGGCTTTAGGAAAATACGAATCCATAATGCCGACACTATCAAATTTGTCGAGGGCCGCCACCAGATTGTTTCCGGTTTCTTTAATGGCTTGCAAATGCCGGGGAGCGATGTAGCCGGCAGCTCCTATCAACGCAAAATTTTTCATTCCGCTTTGGTAACACTGTTATTTTTTAACCAATATTTTTCGCCACTCTCCGGGCAAACGGCCTCTCCTTTTTTGTTGAATACTAACTTGTGTCCGTATTCGCTCATCCAGCCGGTTTGCCGGGCCGGGTTGCCTACTACCAGCGCATAGTCGGGCACGTTTTTCGTTACCACGGCACCGGCTCCGATAAAGGCATACCGGCCGATGTCATGGCCGCACACAATCGTGGCATTGGCACCGATGCTGGCTCCTTTTTTTACAATCGTTTTTTTGTATTCGTTTTTACGAATAATAGCACTGCGGGGATTGACCACGTTGGTAAACACCATGGAGGGCCCGAGAAAAACATCGTCTTCACAAATTACTCCGGTATAGATTGAAACGTTGTTTTGCACTTTTACATTCCGACCCAGCACTACGCCCGGCAGCACGACTACGTTTTGGCCGATATTACAGTTGTTGCCAATTTTACAACCGGGCATGATGTGTGTGAAATGCCAAATTTTAGTGCCGGCTCCTATTTCGCAGCCGTCATCAATGATAGCGGTGGGGTGGGCCGAATAAGATTTTTCAACCATGATAATTTTTGATGGCGTGGCAAATGTACAATAATTCATCCTCGGTCATTTCCGTATGGATGGGCAGTGAGATTACTGTTTTAGATAATTTTTCGGTTACCGGAAAAGAACCTTCGCCTACCCCGGGTCTTTGATAAGCCTTTTGCAAATGCAACGGCACCGGGTAATAAATCATTGTGGGCACGCCTTTTTCTTCCAGGTATTTTTTGAAATGATTGCGGTCTATGCCAACGGTTCGCAATGTGTATTGATGAAAGGCGTGCGTAGAATAGGAGACCCGAACCGGTGTTTTGATGAATGAAACATCCTTTAGATGGGCATCATAAAAATCGGCTACTTTATTTCTTCGTTTTGTGTAATCATCTAAGTACTTCAATTTTACATTCAGTATGGCGGCCTGTATTGTATCGAGGCGGCTGTTTACCCCGATCATATCGTGGTGGTATTTTATTCGCTGGCCATGATTACAAATCATCTGCATTTTGTCGGCCCATGTTTTGTCGGTTGTGAGGATGGCTCCCCCATCGCCATAAGCACCTAAATTTTTAGAAGGAAAAAATGAAGTGCAGCCTACGTGGCCAATGGTGCCGGCTTTCTTACTTTCTCCGGTAGGGAATTTGTATTGTGCTCCGATGGCTTGTGCCAGATCTTCGATAACCAATAAATTATACTCTTTGACGATTTTTAAAATGGGAGTCATCTCGGCACACTGCCCATATAGATGCACCGGAACAATGGCTTTTGTTTTGGCGGTAATTTTTTCTTTGATCTGATGAGGATTGATGTTGAAGGTTTCTTCATCTACTTCGGTAAAAACAGGAGTGAGCCCGAGCAACGCTATGACTTCTGCGGTAGCTACATACGTATGAACCGGCAGAATAACTTCATCGCCCGGCTTTAGTTCTAAGGCCATCATGGTTATCTGCAAAGCATCGGTTCCGTTGCCACAGGGGATGACGTGCGCCCCTTGATGATAGGCCGAGAGATGCTCGGCAAACAATTTAACTTGCGCGCCTTGAATAAAGTCTGTGTCCAGCAATACATTTTGTATAGCCGCATCGATTTCGTTTTTGATGCGCAGGTATTGGCCTTTCAGGTCAACCATTTTTATTCCGTTCATCGGGTTGAAATTTTTTGTTGCCATCGCCACGCATCTTGCAAGGCTTCATCTAAACTACGTTTTGTTTTCCAGTTTAAAAGGGCCAGCGCCTGACGGGCATCCGCATACGTTTTTACCACATCGCCCGGCCTGCGCGGGCCTATTTCATAATTTAATTTTACACCGGTTACCTCTATAAATTTTTTAATCAGCTGCAAAACCGAAACCCCTTCGCCTGTGCCCAGGTTGAGATACTCCATGCGGAGAGGCAGGTCGTTTATTTTTTCTACGGCTTTAACGTGGGCCTGTGCCAAGTCCACCACGTGAATAAAATCGCGCAGGCAGCTTCCATCGGGGGTGGGGTAGTCGTTTCCAAACACTATCAGTTTAGAACGCAAGCCGGCTGCCGTTTGGGTAACGTATGGCACCAGGTTATCGGGCACATCGGTGGGCATTTCACCAATGTGTGCCGAGGGGTGTGCGCCAATCGGGTTAAAGTAGCGCAGCGACACTACTTTCAGAGATGGATGTGCCTTTACTGTATCCTCCAGAATTTGCTCACACATCTGTTTGGTCGCTCCATAGGGAGATTCCGCTTTTTTCAGAGGAGCCTTTTCATCTACCGGAATAGAATCGGGCTGGCCATATACCGTGCACGAAGACGAAAAAATCATCTCATGAACATGATGTTGGTGCATGGCACGAAGTAAAGCCGTAAGCGATTCAATATTATTTTCATAATACTTCAGCGGATGAAGAACCGATTCTTTTACCGACTTAAAGGCGGCAAAATGAATAACGCTATCGAATTTAGTTTTGGAAAAAACAGAATCTAAGAAGGCAGCATCGCGGCAGTCGCCTTCGCGGAAGTTGATTTTTTGTTTTACAATTTGCTCGATCCCTTGCAAGAGTGAACGATCGCTGTTCGAAAAATTGTCAATCAGGACGGTTTCAAAACCTTGTTCAATCAGCTCTACGGCTGTGTGTGCTCCGATATAGCCGGCTGCTCCGGTAAGAAGTATTTTCTTTTTTGCTGTCATCACAATCGGGTGGTTATAAGGGTGCGATCTAAAAATCCTTTCACATCATAAATAATGGCGTTGGGTTCTTTTAAATTTTCCCAATTCAATGAAGAAAACTCTTTGTGACTTACTGCCAGCACAATGCCGTGGTATTTTTTTGTGAGGGTTTTAATCAGGGTAAGATTATACTCATGCATTACTTCTTCGGCATCGGCATGGGGGTCATACACTTCTACGTGGGTGCCAAAACCTAAAAGTTCTCGTACCACATTTACTACTTTGCTGTTGCGTATATCCGGACAGTTTTCTTTGAAGGTCAGGCCTAACACTAAAATTTTCCCACCATGAATTGGCAATTGGTTTTTAGCCATCAGCTTAATTACTTCGTTGGCAATGTACACCGGCATGTTGTCGTTAATGCGTCTGCCCGATAAAATGACTTCGGGGTGGTAGCCCAGACTTTCGGCTTTGTAGGTAAGGTAATAGGGATCTACTCCGATGCAATGTCCGCCTACCAGACCCGGTTTAAAGGGTAAAAAATTCCATTTAGTGGCGGCTGCTTCCAATACTTCGTGAGTGTCGATACCTATTTTCTGAAAGATCAGAGCCAGTTCGTTTACAAAGGCAATATTTAAATCGCGTTGCGAGTTTTCAATTACCTTGGCGGCTTCGGCTACTTTTAAAGACGAGGCTTTGTGGGTGCCGGCTTTAATAATTTTTCGGTATAACTGATCTACCTTTTCGGCTACTTCGGGTGTGCTGCCGCTGGTGATCTTTTTTATGTTGGGCAAACGATGTTGCTTATCGCCCGGGTTGATGCGCTCGGGCGAATACCCGGCAAAAAAATCAATATTAAAAGTTAGCCCGCTTACTTTCTCCAGAATGGGAACGCAAACTTCTTCTGTGCAGCCCGGATAGACAGTTGATTCGTAGATGACCACGTCTCCTTTTTTTAAAGCCGCCCCCACTGTTTGGCTGGCCGATTGTAATGGTCGTAGATCGGGAACATGAAACTCATCTACCGGAGTAGGCACGGTAACAATAAAACAAGTTGCCGATTTAAGGGTATGCGCCTCTGCTGAAAAGGTGAGATATTTTACGCTTTTCAATTCACTCTCTTCCACTTCCCGGGTGCGGTCGATTCCCTTTTTTAGTTCGTCAATGCGCAATGGATTGATATCGAACCCAATGGTTTCCATTACTTTTCCAAACTCTACGGCCAATGGCAATCCTACATATCCCAGCCCGATGATTCCTATTTTTTCCATAACAAACTATTTAACATGATAAAAATCCAAGTACCAATCCACAAAATTAGAAACACCTTTTTCAATAGGAGTGGAAGGAGCAAAGTTTACCGCATCGGTTAGCTCAGCCACATCTGCAAAGGAGTTGGGTACATCGCCTTCTTGTAAGGGCATTAAATTAAGAATAGCCTTGCGGTTAAGTTTATTCTCAATGAGCTCAATAAAATAAAGTAATTCTACCGGGCTGTGGTTGCCGATGTTGTATAATTTGTAGGGAGCAAAACTGGTGGCAGGGTTAGGGCTGTTTCCGTTCCAGGCCGGATCAGGCGCAGCCAGAACAGGCATGACCCGCGCTATTCCCTCTACAATATCATCCACATAAGTAAAATCGCGTTTCATCTTACCAAAATTATAAACATCAATTGGCAGGCCTTCTAAAATAGATTTGGTAAAATGAAATAAGGCCATATCCGGTCTTCCGAAAGGCCCGTAAACATTAAAAAAGCGCAGCCCGGTAGTGGGCAATTTATATAAAACGGAATAGGAATGAGCCATCAGTTCATTGGCTTTCTTAAAGGCGGCATACAGCGAGAGCGGATGATCTACATTTTGTCGAACTGAAAACGGCATAGATTTATTAGCTCCGTAAACGGAACTGGAAGAGGCATAAACCAAATGAGCTACCTGATGGTGGCGGCATACTTCCAAAATATTTAAAAACCCCTGTATGTTACTATCAAGGTAAGCCTGCGGATGGGTAATAGAATAGCGCACACCGGCCTGGGCCGCCAGATTTACTACGTAATCAATTTTTTTTTCTGAAAATATTTTTTGTAAAAGAGGCAAGTCTTTTAAATCGCCTTTTATGAATCGGAAATGGGGAGATTGGTTTAATTCCGCCAAACGGGCTTCTTTAATAGACACATCGTAGTAATCGTTTACATTATCAAAACCTACTACCTGATAATTCAGCGAAAGTAATTTTTTTGAAAAATGAAACCCGATGAAGCCGGCCGAGCCTGTTACAAAAACAATTTTAGACATGGAAAAAAATGAAAAGCAAAATTAGCACGAACAGCGGAAATTACTATTACCCCACCGACACCAAATGAAACGAGTGCAACTGTTTTTCGGCACAGAGTTGCAGATCGTTTGCCGAAGCGTGCTGAACAGCCTGAAAAAGGGTATCGTAAAAAGAAGGGTTTAGTTGGTTGAGGTAGATGGTTTTAATTTTTTCCATTACGGAAAACGGGTTGGCGGCCTCCAGTTGCAGGCTGCCGAGAAAATGATTTTTGCACACGGTAAGTTCAGCCCGAGAGAGAGGCTCTTCTTTTAACCGATCTATCTCCTTCTGTATTTCGCGGGTAGCTACGGACAAGTTGGTGGCATTTACATCGGCACCGATTGAAAACAGACTACTGTTTTTAAAAGAATGAACACCCGAGTGTATTCCGTATGTTAGCCCTTTTTCTTCGCGGATGTTTTTCATTAAGCGCGAACCGAAATACCCACCCAGCACATGGTTTAGCAAAAGCAACTGAGGGTATTCGGCAGCAGATCGGTTAAGAGTTATTTTCCCCATCCGGATGGAGGTTTGAAGGCTGTCCGAAACGGGCTGATGAAAATGTAAATCTAAGGGGTGTGGCTCAGCCGGGTTCTCAGAGTATGTCCCCGCCTGCGGCATAGAAAAATAATCGGTGAGGTAATGTAAATTTTCAGTAGAAACGCGGCCGATCAAATAAACCTGAAAAGGAGAAAAAAAGGTATGGTAAAAAATTTGCAGGTCGTTAACGGAAAGAGAGGCTACATCAATTTCACTCAAGCTGATGCCATAAGGATGATGGTCTCCAAAAATATTTTTACGAATAAGCCGGGATGCCACAAAGCTATTTTTCCGGTTATTAATTTTCAATTCTTGCGTAACGATTTCCTGGCTCAGCGCCAATTCATTTTCCGGAAATGACGGAACGCTGAGAATCTCGCCAAACAAGGGAAATACAGAGCTCAGGTTTTTGCTTAAAGTATACAAGGAAACCGACACAAAATCGTAGCCGGGCACAATCTCTACCGAGGCTCCGTAGTAATCAAAATACTCGGCAATTTCTTTAGCCGGCTTGGTTTTAGTGCCCTTGTCCAGAAGAATAGATGTAAAGTGTGAAACTCCGTTTTTAGGTTCAAACCATTTGCCTGCCCGAAACACGACTTCCAGCTTTACCACGTCTTGCTGTACGGGCAGGAAAATAAAATCAACACCATTTGGAAGCGGAAGTTTCTCCACAACCGGCAGGCGAAAAGAAAAATCCTCTGAAAAGGGCGGAGCTACAGCACGGTTTATCATTCCAAAAAACGAATCAATCGTTAGGCGTGTCGTTTTGTTTGGCTTCCTTTATCGGAAGAACATAGAAAAGCGAAAAGCGGATGGTTTCAGCCAACGCATAATTACCGAGCACCGTGGGGATGAGGTAGGCCATATCGAGACCAAACATATCGCGGTTGGCCATTTCATAACGTACACCCAGGCCGGCCGTCAGGTATTTGCGATTGCCTTGGTCTTTGGTTTCATAAAAATACCCGACACGTGCCGCAAAAAAATTGTTATACCAGTATTCCATCCCGGTCGAGATTTTGATTTCGGCCAACTCGCGTGCCAACGAAGCGTCTGTAAACGAACCTAACACTCCGCTAAACAAAGGGGTGCTGCGGTTGGTGTTCTGTGCGGTATTCTTACTGGGCACCATCAACTTGTTAAAGTCTAAGGCAAAGGTCAGGCTGTTTAGATGGTCGAGTTCGGTTTTATAGGCACCGCCCAATCGCAAATTGGTAGGAATAAAATCTTTGTTAGCGGCACTGGTGTAAGTCATTTTAGAACCAAAGTTGGTGATCGACCCGCCCAACGACAGGGTAGAGTTGTGCCGCTCAAATTGCTTGGTGTAGAAAGCTCCGATATCAACCGCTACCGAGTTGCCGGCACGGGCATCGGGATTGGTGGGGATAGCACCGGTTAGGTTCGATCGCACATAGCGCAACGATCCGCCCAAGCCAAAGTGGTCGGTCAGCAGCCGGGAATAGGTTACATCAAAAGCAAACTCACGCGGATTATAGCGGCCGTCTTGCTGAGAAGGATCGGGGCCATGGTTTAGCTGAATGGCACCCATATCAAAATACTTGAGTGAGCCCGAAACAACCTGGTTGCGGTCTATCCGGTAAAAGCCCGTAAGATAGAGCAACTTCATATCATTCACGATCTTGGCGAGCCACGGAGTATAGGAGGTGGAAAATCCATACCCTCCTTTTTCAATAAATACTAATTTGCCCGGATTCCAATAACTGGCGTTGGCATCGGCTGAGGTAGCCACGCCTGCATCGCCCATTCCCGCAGCCCGCGAATCGGGGGTAATTCCTAAAAATGGAACGGCTGTGGTAATAACGTGGTTGGAGGAATCCTGTCCCACCACACTTCCGGTAGTGCCTTGACCGCTTACCGATAAAGACATCCATCCCACTAAAGGCCAAACTATTAGATACTTCCGCATAGGCAAAAACAGGGGTTAAAGGTAATCAATTCAACATAATTAGCTTGGTTGACTGTTTATTTTCTGATCCGTCAGCCAATGAACGAACAGCGATACGGGCAACGTATAAGCCGGCACTATATTTTGTGCCATCGGTATTTTCTCCGCTCCATGTGCCGAGTTGTACTTCATACGTGCTGGCCGGAATAGAGTAACTGATGGTGGCCACCGAATTTCCATATAAATCAAAAATCATGAGCGTGGCCTCCAGATCTTCTCCGGCCCGGGTTTGGTTAAACTGAAAAGAGGTTGGCTGGCCACGCTGAAATGGATTGGGGTAATTAATGAAATTGGTAATGGTAATACCCGATCCTTGCGCCACAATAAAATCTACTGAAACCGTGGAGGTATTGCCATAGGTATCGGACGCGGTAAGTGCCAAATGGTGCCGGCCCGATTTTAAGGTATCCAACGGATACGTTACCGTGCCTTTTTGAAAATTATCCTTGTCGGCCAGGTAGTAGTCGTTTAGTATATAACTCCATTTGTTGTCTAACGTGGCAATAATATTTTTTTGCGGGTTGAGCGAAGCGGTGTTAATGCCGCTGGCATCAAACAACCGGGCAAATAACTGTGTGTTGGCGCTTACCGTGCCGCCACTCACAAATGTGCTGTCACTCAGAAAAAGATTTATAACGGGCGGGGTGGTATCCGGAGTGGGAGCAGGCTCAGTGCCTCCGGTTATAAAACTGGTAACTCCACCAGCCGCGGTAAGGCCAGCCGAAGAGTAGGCATAGAGGCTCAATTGACCATTGCCATAAGCAGCTACAATTTCTTGCGGAGCGATGAAGTCGAATTGAAATGCACCCTGGCTTACCGAAAAGGTTCCGTTAAATAATTTATTGTCACGTTCTTGATAATGATAGACCGGAGAAGGCGGGTTGATAACATTGTTGGGATTACCCAGCGTTGCTAAACTCTGAGGCTTGTCGTAAAGGGCGGCCGTGCCGGTGCCGGTAAAATGAGTAAGTTGCGTGCCGCCACTTTGCACCTGCCCCATAACGGTAACATGCGAAAGAGCCTTTACCGTATCTACGCCCGAGAGGGTTATTATTTGGCTAACCGTTAGCTGGTTGTCGGGCAAAATTAATTTCATGCAGGCATCGCCAAGCAAAGAAAAATTTCGGTTGTTTATACCGGCCAGGCTGTTGTTTTTGGTGTCTTTAAAGATTGAACCGATTGGTCTGAAGGTGTTATTGTTTTTGGTAAACAACGATTGGTAGAATGCCTGATTCAGCGGGAAGTTGGTGCTGGCATTTACCAGCCGGGATGTAGTAATTAACCCGATTCCCCCTCCGTCTTTTTGTAACAGCAAAAGCTCTCCGGATGAAATCACCGAGGGGTCATCATTCCTCCCGAAATCGCACGTAGCCGTAACAAACAGCGGGTAGTAGGGAGCGTTATTCAACCCCTGAACCAGATCGGGTGTTAGAATTTGTTCGTTCGACCAAAGTTGTTCTGAACCATGCCCGGTGTAGTTTACAACAGCATACCCTTTGCGCAAGGCCAGATCAAGAGCCTTAACAGCTCCCGGGTTTCGTTGCCCTACCGGCTCGGTAACAGCCGGGTAAGAGTCTGCAAAAAATCGTTTGGCCGTAAACTCACTGTGGTTTTGGTCAATGGAGGTAGCCAATTGATCGGCCGAACTTTGGTGAAGGTTGGCATCGCCACTGTCGCCTATAAATAACATTTGTGTGCTCCACGCACCCAAGCGTTTCGGGTTTGTTTCATAATCAATAATTTTATCTACTACTAATTTAGCTTCGGCCAATGATTTTACCGGAAGCCGACCAATCCCCACATCGAGCGAATAATTTACGGCCGGGTTTTCGGGCCAGGCTCCTTCACTGTCTTCCAGGAAACCGAAGTAATCATCGGAAGAATAGGAACCCAGCGGATCGAGCGAGTTGTACGATTCGTAAATGGGAACAAAGTTGGTATTGCCATACACCCGGTTTTTGTAATCGTACGAACCTCGCCCAAAAAGCGTAACGTATTTTAATTGCCCGCCCGATTTTTTGTACACATCGCGGATGAAATCGCGCAAGGCGCTGAAGTCGGGTTTGCCTCCGCCATATTCATTATAGATGGCATCCGTAGTGGCCACAACTACATTCAACTGATTTTGTGTTTGGCGAAACATCGCCAGCCGGTTGGCTTCGGCCCGCCAGGCCGCATTGGTAATAATAAGAGCATCGGCCTGAGTTATAGCATGTAGATTTTGATTAACCAATGTAGTTTCAAAAACAGGCAGCGATATCTGAGTGGGATTAAACACTCTAAATCTTTTTAATGTATCGGTGTTGGTGGAGAAGGAGATGACGGAGTTGCTAAACGCAACGAGCTGATTTTTTACCGAAAACGGATTGGTTACATCCCACACTAAAACAGATGAAGAGGCAGCCCCTACTTGAAAAGAAGAAACCGGGTTGGCGGTGCTGGCAGCCGACACAAAACCAGTTTGTGCTCCATAAAGCTGGAGCGTGCGCTGCATGGAAAACAACACATAATTTAAATACCCGATAGATAACCCGGACGATGCTTTGTTAAACTGATAAGAAATAAGTTGAGTGTTTTTTTGTGCGGCCTGCACCGTCTGTTCATTCAACTGAATAGTATCGATTTGAATCACCCCTTTAGCGCCATACGCGGTGTTAGGCCAGGCTGCTACCGGCTGAGTTAAAACCGAAGCACCGTTCATACTTACGTTGAATGAACTATTGATGGTGGACTGCGCCATAACATGGCTGGTGAGTTTGATGGTAGAATTAGGAACAATACCCGGCACCGAAAACTGAATGGAAAGCTGCAACGATTGATCGAACTGTTCGCCAAACCATTGCCGCCCCGAGTGCAGAATGTTGTACAGGTCATTTTCATAAAAAGCAAAATCATCGAACTGAGTAACAACCGGAAAAAGGCCGGCCTGGCTGGCGCTTGTTTGCAATCTTCGGCCGGCACTCGCTGAAACAGTGAGAAAGTAATAGCTTTTGTCGCTGAAACTATTTTTGGTATAGCTGAAAAAATGAGTCTTGGTGTCGTACGAACTGAGGTCAGGCCCTTGTCCATAAAAAAGAATATAATCGCCTCCGTCAAATTTTCCATCTTCTTCGCCTACGACAGCAATGGCCAATTCCACCGGATCACTGATTCGCAGAGTGCTGTTAGGCTGAGGCAGCATCCCCGGTTGCCCGGCATACAACCGAATATTCTTAGGATTGATTTGCGCAGGATTAATTCCGGCTTTCTGCAAGGTGGCATAATCAATCCGATAAACGCCATCGGTAGCGACCGAAAATTTGTACCACGTACCCGAGCTCAATACCGAATTTTGAGCGGCCCCGTTCAGCACAATTAAAAAAAATAAAAAGACAAACGATTTAAACACCCGGCTTTTTGGTTTTTATCCTTTCAGGTTTAATGCTTTTCCGACTAACGAAAAAGCGATGTACAATAGTATAATCAGCGGCACAGCAGGTAATTGCATGAGCAGCAATAATAATACAGCCATAGCCAGAAAAGTAAACCGCAGCTTATTGTGTTGCCACGAAAAATCTTTGAATTTAAAAGCCAGTATATCGATACGCGATACCAACAGAAGAGAAAAAACGACAGTAATTAATACGAGCACCCACGCTTGTTGAATAAAAGATCCGGCCGGGTTGGGAATGAAGACTAATGATGTAATAAAAAAAGAATTAGCCGGGGTGTTTAATCCTTTAAAAGAATCGTGCTGGGTTTCATCTACATTGAAAATGGCCAAACGCAAAGCTGAGCCAACGGCTATTAAAAATGCCAGAAATGGCAAATAAGCATTGGCAGATGCAGCCCCCATCATTTTATACATGGCCAGCGAGGGCAGCACACCGAAACTCACAACATCGGCCAGCGAATCAAGTTCTTTGCCGATGGGCGAAGTTACCTTTAGCCACCGGGCGGCAAAGCCATCGAAGAAATCAAAAATACCGGCCACCCATACAAAATAGGCTACCGGCACATCGCGGTTTTCAAGGCAGAAAACTATTCCCACGCAACCGGACAATAAATTGCCACAAGTGAGTGCATTAGGCAGATGCTTCAACCATTTCATTTTATCAAACTTAGAGCACAGAAAGGATTATCAATTTTTTCTTTGCCTACAGTGGTGGTAGGGCCGTGGCCGGGGTACACTACCGTCTCATCAGGCAAGTGAAATAATTTTTGATGGATGCTATTAATGAGGGTATCAAAATTTCCACCGGGCAAATCGGTGC
Organism: Bacteroidota bacterium; assembly: GCA_018267135.1. Classification (GTDB taxonomy): domain Bacteria; phylum Bacteroidota; class Bacteroidia; order Cytophagales; family Cyclobacteriaceae; genus ELB16-189. The sequence continues at coordinate 122,650 of JAFDZA010000005.1, read as the reverse complement.
GGCCAATACTTCCGGCAAAAAGCACATCGCCTGCCAGCACTATTTTTTCGGAGGCATCATAAAAACCCACATGGCCTACGGAGTGGCCCGGCAGAAATAAAACTTTCCACGAGGTGTTTCCAAAACGAACCGGCTCCTCTTCGCTCAGATATTGATCCGGCAGCGCTTCCCGGTACCCGTCATACCCATATACCGGAGCATAATTTTTTACCGAACGCAATACCGGCTCCTCCACCGGATGGATCAACAACGGAACGTGATACTGATCTTTTACAAAGTCATTGCCCAACACATGATCAATGTGACAATGCGTATTGAGGATATATTTTATCTGCAGATTATTTCTTGCAATAAACGAAACCAGTTCTTTTTGTTCTTCGCGCGTAAAACACCCCGGATCTATTATTACCGCCTCGCGGGTTTCATCAAAGACCACATAGGTGTTTTCGGCAAAGGCATTGAATGTAAAGGCTTGAAGGGTAAGCATAAAAAACAAAGGTAAGGAATTGGTGTTGACCTGCGCCATGGCTGAATGGATGTAGGGGTTGTCCGAGTGTGAGAATTTTTGTGGAAAAGATTAATTAGTAAGTTTGGGATGAAACCGGCAACAGGCCTTGTCTAAGAAAGCAGGAAAAACGATGTTGAAATTTTTATTTACCCTTAACTAAATTTTAACCCTCAGAGCGCATGACACTCACTAAAAAAATTGGATATGCCATTGCCACCGTATTTGTGGTGATACAGTTTATTCGACCCACCCGCAACTCCGGTGAGGCCGAAGGGCAAAATTTTATAGCCACTAAATATACCGTGCCGGCCGATGTTCATTCCATCTTAAAACAATCGTGCTATGATTGCCACAGCAACCGTACCCATTACCCGTGGTATGCCAGCATTCAACCCATCGGGTGGTGGATCCAATACTCGCATGTAAACGAAGGTAAGGGCGAACTGAATTTTTCTGAGTTCGCCACCTACTCAGACAAGCGTGCCAAGCACAAGATGGAGGAAATCGGAGATGAAATAAAAGAAGGCGGCATGCCGCTGAGCAGTTATACTTTTATGCACTCCGATGCCAAGCTTAGCCCGGAGCAATCGAAAGCTATTATGGATTGGGCCGCCTCTACTGGGGCCGCCATCCACGTAGAAAAAAATCCGGACGATAAGTAAGTCTGGATTTTCTTTTTTTAATTATCCTCTCATCAGAGAAATATTCCCTTTTTGTATTTTACCCTCGTCAGGTAAAGACCTTCGGCTGGCACATTCATACCGGCTGCTTTTCGGTTTTGGCTTTCCATAATTTTTTGAAACTCAGCTACGGAAATTTTTCCGGTGCCCACATCCAGCAAGGTGCCCACAATAGCCCGCACCATGCCCCGCAAAAAACGGTTGGCGGTGATTTCAAAAACCAATAATTCTTTTTTCTTTTTCCAGGTAGCTTTCGTCACCTGGCAGACGAAATGGTTTACATCTGTTTTTACTTTGCTGAAACTGGTAAAATCGTGCCGGCCTACAAGGAATGAAGCTGCTTCATTCATCCGGGCTACATTTACCGGTTTAAAAAAGTAAAACGCCCGGCCTATCAGCAGCGGGTCTTTTTTTATAGTGATGCAATATTGGTAGCTGCGCACACGTGCATCATAACGGGCATGGGCATCAGGCTTTACTTTTTGTATAGACCGGATGGCAATGTCGCGCGGGAGAAAAGCATTGAGCCGGTGAATCAAATCGTCTGGTTTCAATTCTTTTTTGAAATCGGCATGAAAAAATTGTTGCTGGCAATGAACGCCTGCATCCGTTCGGCCACTGCCCACGATTTCAATTTTTTCGCGCATCAGTTTGGAAAGCGTATCTTCCACCACCTGCTGCACGCCTACCGCATTGGTTTGATTTTGCCAGCCGTGGTATTTCGAGCCGTTATAGCTGATTTCGAAAAAGTAACGCATTCTAATTCGTTGATTCGATAAAGTCTTAATTCACTTTTTTTCAAATTAACGAATTATCGAATTAACTAATCAACGAATTGTTTTAACTTTGCCCGGCAAATAACGAATCCTAATCTTATTTGCCATGCCACTCGATTCCTCCAAATTCCTTTTTGAAGCCCTTACGTATGATGATGTTTTGCTGGTGCCCGCGTATAGCGAAGTGCTACCCCGCACGACCGATACTTCCGGCTTCTTAACCAAGAAAATCAAACTTAACATTCCGATCATTTCGGCTGCGATGGATACCGTTACGGAATCTAATCTGGCGATAGGCATGGCGCTGGAAGGCGGACTGGGGTTTATTCATAAAAACATGAGCATCGAGGCGCAGGCCGAACATGTGCGCAAAGTGAAGCGCTCGCAAAGCGGCATGATCCTCGACCCGGTTACGCTACTGGTCAATTCCACCGTGCGCGATGCCGAGAAGATTATGCGCGAAAATAAAATTGGCGGCATCCCGGTCGTGGATGGAAACAGAAAGCTGGTGGGCATTATCACCAACCGCGATCTGCGTTTTCAAAAAGATATGTCGCTGGCAATCGAGAAAATCATGACGAAAGAAAATCTCATCACGGCTCCGGAGGGAATTACATTAGAGAAAGCCGAAATTTTATTGCAGAGTTATAAAATTGAGAAACTTCCTATTGTCAATAAAAAAGGAAAGCTTACGGGGCTGGTTACCTACAAAGACATCCTGAAAAAGAAAAACAAACCCAATGCCTGCAAAGACGAATTCGGAAGGTTGCGCGTGGGTGCAGCAGTGGGGGTGACGAATGATATTACGGATCGCATCGAAGCTTTGAAAAATGCGGGCGTGGATGTGATCAGTATTGATACCGCACACGGCCATTCCGTATTTGTGATGGATGCCGCGAAGAAAGTGAAGAAAAAATTTCCTGAAATAGAATTGGTGGTGGGCAATATAGCCACGGGCGAAGCCGCCAAAGCATTGGCAAAAATCGGGGCCGATGCGGTGAAGGTAGGTGTTGGCCCGGGAAGTATCTGCACTACGCGCGTGGTGGCGGGGGTAGGATTGCCACAGCTTTCGGCCGTTTACGAAGCCGCGAAAGCATTGAAAGGATCAGGCGTAAAAACGATTGCCGATGGCGGCATCCGGTTCTCAGGAGATGTGGTAAAAGCATTGGCGGCAGGTGCCGATAGCGTAATGGTGGGCTCATTGCTGGCCGGCACAGAAGAAGCCCCGGGCGAAGTAATCATTTACGAAGGAAGAAGATTTAAATCGTATCGCGGCATGGGTTCGCTGGAAGCCATGGAAGACGGAAGCAAAGACCGCTATTTTCAGGATGTGGAAGACGACATCAAAAAATTAGTGCCGGAGGGAATTTCGGGGCGGGTTCCTTACAAAGGATTGGTGGGGGAAGTTTTATATCAGTTAGTGGGCGGCCTGCGGGCGGGCATGGGCTACTGCGGAGCAAAGAATCTGGAGAAATTAAAAAATGCCAAGTTTGTAAAGATCACCACGGCAGGCGTAACCGAAAGCCACCCGCACGATATTTCCATTACCCGCGAAGCGCCAAACTATAGCCGGAAGTAAGAACAAAGCTTCTTTTCGATTTAGATAAGCTCTAAACAAATTTTATGAGAAGAATTCAAATTGAGAATGTTCAGCGCATTTGTACGCATCAGATCTTCGATAAATTTTGTGGAAGAATTTCCTGCCCTAATCCACACTATTTTTGGGGGTGTTCCATTGACCAGTGCCAAATCATAAAAATCTGAATCTTGTGTTACAATTGTGAAGTCATTTTTTTGGGCAAAATCCCAAACTTTGATATCTCCTTCGTTCGACAAACTAAAGTCCTTGATATGGCTTGCATTTGGGAACACATCGGCTAATCGATTTACCAATTTGTAGGATAGATTCTGATCAAATAAAAGATTCATTGAGCAATCACTGTCGCTTTTGCTTCACGGTCAGCTGCGAAAAGCAGTGCTGCGGTAAGGTCATCGTTAGAAAGCTCAGGAAAATCTTCCAGTATATCTTCGCGGGTCATGCCCGAGGCAAACCAATTGAGAATATCATAAACCGTTATGCGCATATTTCTGATGCACGGCCTTCCTCCACGTTTTCCTGGATCGATCGTTATTAACGTCTTGTATTCTTTGCTTTGCACGTTACAAATGTAGTTTTTTAAACGGGCATGGGCTACTGCGGAGCAAAGAATCTGGAGAAATTAAAAAATGCCAAATTTGTGAAGATCACCACGGCAGGCGTAACCGAAAGCCACCCGCACGATATTTCCATTACCCACGAAGCACCAAACTATAGCCGGAAGTAAGCCCATGGGTTTACCTTTTTCTCAATTTTATTATTTAGCCGATAATAACATATCTTTGTTGGTTAGGTTTATTATTAAATTTTTTAAAAACCATGTTATGATGGATTTAGCGGCTAATTTTAAGGGTTTCAGAACTCTGCTTACCGTTGTTTTAATGCTGAATGCCTTGGTGGGCTTGGGGCAGTCTGTTGGCGATTACCAATCCAACATTGGTTTCGGTAATACAGGAAATTGGTCAACGCTAGCCACTTGGCAACGGTATAATGGATCTGCATGGGTTACCCCCACGGGTGCGCAAGGTTACCCAGGGCAATTTTCTGTGCCTAACGTAGTTACATTCAGTGAGGCAGTTGGGACCTTAACGTTAGATGTTTCTCCGCCTAAAAACATAGGCACATTTACCACCAATGGTTTTATAGGAATCTTCAATACGTCAGGGAATGTAAACCTTACCATTAACACGGCATTTAACCTTGGAACTTTAGATTTCTTCATCTATGCAGGCACCGGAAATTTTACGGTTTTAGGCACTTCACAAATTAGTGGAACCTATACCGGGAATAATGGGTCTGGCACTACTACCTTTACCGGGCTGGCCACGGTAACGGGCACCTTTATCAGCACATCAATTTCGGCTACTCCCAATCTTGTTTTTAATGGGGGTATTGCTAATACCGGCACATTTTCTGGAGGTGGGGCTACCTTCAACACAAGCAACCAAATCATTTCGGGTAGCGGTAACGTGTCGTTTGCCAATAACGTAGCCATAACCGGGATTACGCTTACTCTTACTAATACGGCTAATTTTAGTGTTACCGGTACAACTACCCTTACTACGAGCGGAGGTTTTACGGACTCCAACAACAGTGGCGTTACCACTTTTATCGGAAATGTAAGTGTAGGCGCATCCACTTCGTTTATTACTACTGCTGTTGCCACCCCGGCAAATCTTATATTTCGTGGAGGCATTGCCAATGCCGGAGTTTTTACCGCAGGCGGGGCCACTTTTAATAGTGCCGCCCAGTCCATCACAGGCACATCAAATCTTTCTTTTGCAAACAATGTGGTCATTACCGGTATTACACTAACCATGGCCAATACCGGAAACTTGTCTATAACGGGCACTACAACCGGGTCGGGCAGTTTTACAGACAGCAATAACTCAGGCATAGATACCTTTACCGGAAATGTTAATCTTACGGGTGCGTTTACAACTTCTGCGGTAACAACTTCTTCTAACATAGTTTTTCAGGGAGGGATTACCAGTAGTGGCGCTTCATTCACAGCCGGGGGAGCTACTTTTAATACGGGTTCACAATCCATTACGGGCACTACCAATGCAAGTTTTTTTAATACGGTAATTGTTGTGCCCGGGATTACAGTCACCAATTCTAACACTACTTCTGTAACTATGTCTAATTCCGCAGCCGGAACGCTTCAAGGCACAGGCACTTGGACGCAAGGAGCAAACAGTACGTTAATCTACTATGGCTCTAACATAGCCATCAGCACCTTTAACGCTTCCAACTTAGGTAACACTGTAAATTATTTTTCAACAGCAACACCCCAGTCAATTTTTAATCCATCTGCGTCAACGTATTATCATTTAACGTTATCAGGGGCAGGAAATCAAATCAAAACATTATTGGCTAACACTATTGTTTCTGGTAATTTATCTATATTAAATACAGCCATCTTTAGTGTTAATACTTTTTCACTTTCGGTAGCTGGTAACTGGAGCAACTCTAGTACCAATGCCGATCCATTTGTGGAGGGCACACAAACGGTTACTTTCAATGGCACAGCCGCACAAACTATTACCAACACCGGCAACGCCAACGGAACCGTATTTAACAATGTAGTAATAAACAATACTTTCGGTACCTCTCCTCAACTAACGTTGGCCGGCAATGTAGTGGTAGGTGGCAGCGGCACACTCACCATGACACAGGGGAACATTAACCTCAATGCTAAAATTCTGACTATTGGTACGGCAGCGGCTACACCCGGCACACTATCCCATACGGGCTCATCCTCTAATGGTTGGGCTTACGGGGGTACATTTACCCGGTATTTTAATACTGGAACCATTGCCGATGGATCGGTTACAGGTTTCTTCCCTATGGGTAGTTCAACTGATTTTCGCCCCTTTTATGTTTCAAATCCTGCTACCGGAATTTCAACTGGTGGCTCCATTTCTTTAACGCACACCGGAGTAGCAACTACCAGCAATTCGAGTATAACAGATGGCGGATCTACTATTCTTTTGCGAAGTGATTCATACTGGACTTGCAGTTCGGCTGGAATTGTGTCAGGTGGTAATTTTAACCTCAATGCAGGCGGTACAGGTTTTGGAACAGTGGGTGATGTAAATGACCTGAGACTTTGTTTGGCCGCCTCAGTGGTAGGCACAGCCGGAACAAACAGCGGCACACTAACCAGTCCGCTCGTACAACGAACAGGGTTGACTACGGCTAATCTGAGCAATAATTTTTATATCGGTTCTGTTAACTGGACTCGTACCCCCTTGCCCATTCAGCTTATTTCATTTACCGGCACGGCCAAAAGTTATGGAGTAGATCTTCAATGGAACACCCAGTCGGAACTGAACAATGATTACTTTACGGTATTACACTCTTCTACCGGAAGTAATTTTGTTCCGATCAGCAAAGTGCCGGGCAGTGGCACCACCAATGCGCCCCACACCTACAGCCTGACGGATTACCATCCGGCCTCGGGCCTCAATTATTACCAACTTCAGCAAACCGATTTTGACGGGAAGGTTTCCACCTTTGAGGTAATTGCCGTAATCGTTACAGGCGATTTAAACCCGGTTAAAATTTATCCTAACCCGGTAGCCCAAAGCCAGGATTTGAATGTAGAGCTAAGCGGCCTTACGGCTAATGTGCCGGCTCTTCTGCAGGTAATGAATATGCAGGGCACGAGTTTAGTTCAGGCAGTAGTAAACACAGACGAAACAGGTTCGCTTAAAACGGCCGTTGCTTCCGGTGGCTTGGTGCCGGGAGTTTATATTTTAACGGTAGGGGGCGTACACTACAAATTCATAGTCAAGTAAAAAGCATCAATTCTATTTTAGCCTTTGCGTCAGCAAGGGCTTTTTTTATCCGGCTCATGTCAGCGGTACAATTATCTTTGCAGCTATGAATATTTTACTCATTGGCAATGGCGGGCGCGAACATGCTTTCGCTTGGAAAATGAAACAAAGTGCGAAGTGCGGTAAACTTTTTGTTGCCCCCGGCAATGCCGGCACATCGGTTATTGCCACCAATGTGCCAATTGCCGTTGATGATTTTGCGCAACTCGGTTCCTTTTGCGTGACGCAAAAGATCGATTTGGTATTGGTTGGCCCCGAAGTGCCTTTGGTGAAAGGCATCCGCGATTATTTTGAAACGGATGAAAGACTGAAAAGTATTTTAATGATAGGCCCCGGAAAAGCAGGCGCACAGTTGGAAGGGAGCAAAGATTTCTCCAAGCAATTTATGGAGCGGCATCGGGTGCCCACGGCAAGAGCCAAAACTTTTTTCTCCAACCAATCGAACGAAGCAGAAAAGTATTTGGAGTCGCTTCCATCTCCTTTTGTTTTAAAAGCCGATGGTTTGGCGGCAGGAAAAGGGGTTGTGATTTCAACTTCGCTGGCCGAAGCAAAAGCCGCTATTCGTGAGATGCTGGAAGAAAAAAAATTTGGCGATGCGAGCTCCAAAGTATTGGTAGAAGAATTTTTAGACGGCATCGAACTTTCTGTATTTGTACTCACCGATGGAAAAGACTATGTTATTCTTCCGGAAGCCAAAGACTATAAACGCATTGGCGAGGGCGACACCGGCCCCAACACGGGCGGCATGGGCTCGGTTTCACCCGTGCCTTTTGCCGATGAGGCTTTTATGAAAAGAGTGGAAGAAAAGATTATCAAGCCTACCATCAATGGCTTGCAAAAAGAAGGCATCAACTATAAAGGATTTATTTTTATCGGGTTGATGAACGTGAAGGGAGAGCCATACGTAATTGAATACAATGCCCGCATGGGCGACCCGGAAACCCAATCGGTAATGGTGCGTATCAAAAGCGATTTTGTAGAACTACTTACCTCGTGTGCCAAGGGCGAGTTGAAAAACCACCAGCTTGAGATCGCTAAAAATTTTGCCCTGACAGTAGTAATGGCGGCAGGCGGCTATCCGGATCAGTATGAAAAAGGAAAAATTATTTCGGGGCTGGAGGCAGTAGCTACGGCACAGGTATTTCATGCCGGCACTAAAAAAGTAAATGACACGATCGTTAGCGATGGCGGGCGCGTGCTGGCCATTACGGCTACAGGGGCTTCCCTGCCCGAGGCTCAACAACGGGCTTATCAGGCCGCTAATGCCATTCATTGGCCTCACGTCTATTTTAGAAAAGATATCGGAAAGGATGTATTAAATTTGATACAAACGAAAATGATATGTTGATAAAGGTTTCAAAAGGGGCAACTAAAGCAGAAATAAAAAAAGCTTTATCGAAGTTTCAAAAGAAAAAGAAACCGGTAGGCTTTCCTGCAGCGAAGTATTTTGGTCAATTGGTCAGAGGTTTCGATGGTTTAAAGTATCAAAAAGAAGTACGAAGTGAGTGGAATTGATATCCTTGTTGATACAAACGTGCTAATCAATTTATCCGAAGGAAAAAAAAGATTGAATGATTACTTGCAGGGCATATTTGTATCGGCAATTACAGAAATTGAATTACTGGGCTGGTATAAAATTAGTGAGCGAGAAAAAAAGTTTTTTTTATCCTTGCTTTCAGATTGTCTTGTGGTGGAACTTTTGGCTGAAGTAAAATCTTTAGCCATTTTGTTAAAACAGAAGAATAAATTAAAATTGCCGGATGCTATAATTGCAACATCATCTCTTTACTTAGAAATGCCTTTGCTTACCTTTGATTCTGATTTTCAGAAAATTCACAACTTAAATCTTATACTCTTAGACAATTAATCCATGGGCTGCGCATGCGGTACTAAAAATAAAGACGGTAAAGTAGCAGGTTGTAACAACAACGGGGCCTGCGGAACCGGTGGCTGCAATAAAATGAATGTGTTTGATTGGCTCAGCAATATGGATATGCCCGCCAACGACCGCTTTGATGTAGCCGAGGTGCGATTTAAAAACGGACGTAAAGATTTTTATCGCAATACCGAAAAAATACTTTTGCATACCGGAGATGCCGTAGTCATTGAAACCCAAACCGGCCACCACATCGGCCATGTTTCTTTGCAGGGAGAATTGGTGCGCCTGCAAATGCAAAAAAAGAAAGTAGCCAACGATGAAACCATCAAGAAAATATACCGGCTGGCCCACACCAAAGACTTAGAAAAAATGGAAGAGGCAAGAAACCGGGAATTGGCTTCGCTCTACCGCTCGCGCGAAATTATACGCGAGCAAAAACTGGCCATGAAGCTGTCGGATGTAGAATTTCAAGCCGATAACACCAAAGCGGTATTTTATTATTCGGCCGATGAACGGGTGGACTTTCGCGAACTAATAAAAGTATTGGCTACTGAATTTAAAGTGCGGGTAGAGATGCGGCAGATCAGTTTGCGCCAGGAAGCTGGCCGCCTGGGCGGAATTGGAGTGTGCGGCCGCGAACTTTGCTGTTCTACCTGGCTGGGCGATTTTAAAAACGTGGCCACCAGCGCAGCGCGTTATCAAAACTTGTCACTCAATCCCAGCAAACTAAGCGGGCAGTGTGGGCGCCTTAAATGCTGCCTTAATTATGAACTGGAAAGCTACATGGAGGCACTGAAATTTATTCCCGATGTGGAAACTCCTTTGCTCACCGAAAAGGGCGAAGCGAAACTTCAAAAAACGGATATCTTCCGCCAGATTATGTGGTTTGCCTACAAAGAAGAAAACAACTGGTATGCTTTGAATGTAACACGCGTAAACGAAATTTTGGAATTAAACAAACAAGGGAAGAAGCCGGCCACGTTAGAGATGAATGAAGAAGAAGCGAAGATACCGATAGCCAAACTGAACAGCGATTTAGCCAGCCTCGACAGGAAATTTAAAAATCAAAACAGAAATAAACAACGCTCCAAGAAAGGCAACCCCCACAATCGGGGTAACCGAAACGCAGGCTCGCCTCCTCAAAACAATCGCCCCTCTAACCCGCGCAAAGGATGAAGTTTTTATTTTTTGCAGCAGCCGTTAGCGGGCTGCTGACAGCTTGCGACTCCCAACGCCTGTTTGAAAAAAATACAGAGTTTAAAGAACGAACCTGGAAAATAAATGAACCGGCCGAATTTGAATTTCAGATTACAGACACCGTAAAAAAATACAACCTGTTGCTGAACGTGCGCAATTCGCTTGAGTATCCGTATGCCCGTTTATTTTTTAATTACGAATTAACTTCCCCCGACTCTAAATCCCTTTCTAAAAATCTGGTAGCTGAATTTTTATTCGATCAAAAAACCGGCCAACCCTTTGGCACCAGCAGCCTGGGCGATGTGTACGACCACCGGTTTCCACTGCTTCAAAATTATTCATTCAATAAAACCGGAATGTATCGTCTAAAGGTAGAACAGTTTATGCGGGCAGATAGCTTGCCCGGTATAGTGGCCGTAGGGTTGCGTGTAGAAACGAATAAACCCCAAAACTAAAGTTGGGCCGAGGAGTACGACCGGGCCGCTAGCATAGCCGGGTAAAAGGAAGTAAGGAAAGTAATAACCGTAATAACGGATCCGATCGAAATAAAATCGAACGCTTTCATTGTTACCGGGTAGGCGTTAACGATGGCACTCTCCATGCCCATGCCCACTAACCCAAACTGATCTTGCGCCCAGCAAACAAGGGCTCCCAGCAGCAACCCCGAAGCCGCACCGGCCAAAGCAATCAACGCTCCTTCATTTAAAAAAATTTTCTGAATCATATTTTTTTGCGCGCCCAAAGCAAAAAAAATGGAAATGTCTTTCTTTTTTTCAATGGCCAGCATCATCAACGAAAAGAAGATATTGATGGAGGCAACGGCCATCAGCAACGCCATAGAAATAAACGTAAAAAGTTTTTCAATTTTTACCAGCTTGTAAAGTTCCTGGTGTTGCTCATCGTTGGTGTGTACGACAAAATCTTTTCCCAGTACCTGCTGTAAAGCTTTTTTTACATTTTGTGCAGAACTTCCTTTTTGGGTTTTTATCTCCAGCGAGGTGCACCGGTTATCATAGCCTGTAAGGCTGCGCACAAAATCAATTGGCAACAACACATAGTTTTCATCAAAATTCTTTTCAATGGAAAAAACTGCCCCGGGCTGCAGAGCGCTAACGCTGTATAGCTTGGAAGGATCTAAAGTGGTTTTTGTGTTTTTAATATAAAAAAACTGAAGCGGGTATATCGACCCATCTACCGGAATAGAAAGTTGGTACTGTATTCCTTTTCCTACAATAGCATAATGCCCCAGCGAGTCTTTCAGTTTCAGTTTTCCATCCACAATGCTTTGATCGATGCGGTGCTGATCAATAAAATTATCACTTACGCCCTTCATGGTTACCACCATATCGGCATCGCGGTAGCGGAGATAGCCATAGTCTTCCAATACCTCGGTTACGATGGCCACGCCCTCAACCGATTTTATTTTCGAAAGGATTTTTTCATTTACCTCAAATGTTTTTCCCATCACGGCTTCCATTTTAATTTCCGGATCAAAGGCATGGTTGAGCGAACGGAGCAACCCCTCTAACCCATTAAAAACGGAAAGCACGATAACTAGGGCAGCAGTAGAAAACGCAATACCCACTACCGACAAGGCGGAGATGATATTAATGAAGTTCCTTTTTCGTTTGGAAAGGAAATACCGCCTGGCAATGAAAAGAGAAAGGTTCATGCCAACGCCCCGTTTATTCTTTGGGGATATTCAAGCTTTTAAGCAGGTCTTCCATGCGTTGTGCATTTTCTTCCACTTCGTCAATCACAAATACTAACTCGGGAATGATGCGTGCCTGATGGCGGATACGAATCCCCAATTCTTTTCGAATTTCGCTCTTGTGCAAATTGAGGTTCGCTAATACTACTTTTTTGTCTTTAGCCAGCATCATGCTGATATATACTTTGGCAACGCTCAGGTCAGGACTCATACGCACCTCGGCCAGGGTAATAAACACATTCCCTAAAAAATCGTCTTTGTGCCGAAAAAAGATGTCGCTCAATTCTTTTTGAATGAGCCGTCCGTATTTTTGTTGCCGCAATGTCATGCCACAAAGATACAAAAGTACCACCAGCAAAAGATTGTGCCTGATTTTTGATTTATTTGTTAAAAAATACTGTGCTCCGATTTTTTAAACTAAACGATCCCTACCGGCTGTTGGCGGTGCTGCTGATCATGGCCGGTCTGAGCATTCCTGTTTTAATCGGATCCTGGCATATTACCCCGTTGGAATTGAAAGATATTGTAGTGGGCGAATCGCTCCGATCGGGGAAAATGATGTACCTGCACCTTATTGATACCACCCCTTGGCTGGCGGCCTGGTTCGATAAATGGATCAGCTTTTTTTTAGGACGTTCGCTTACAGCCCGGCACATTGTGGCACTACTGCTTCTTTTTTTTCAGGCTTCTTATTTTGCGGTGGTGCTCATCCGCAACCGGGTGTATAATGAAGGTACTTACCTGCCGGCTTTAGTTTACGCACTCCTTACCTTTTTTTCATTCGATCTGCTTTCGCTTTCGCAGGAGTTATTTGCTTCTGTGTTCTTACTGTTTGCGCTGAATAATTTATTTAAAGAGATCGCCTTTAAAGTACAACGCGAAGAAACCATTTTTAACCTGGGGCTATACCTTGGGATAGCTTCGCTTTTTGTATTGAGTTATTTTATTTTTTTACCCGGAGCCGTGCTGCTGCTGCTCATTTATGCCCGGCTGGCATTTCGTAGGGCACTGCTTCTTATAGTTGGGTTTCTTTTTCCGCACCTGGCGCTTTTGGTTTATTATTATTTTTATGACGGGATATCACAATTGTTTCAGTACTACTACGCACAAAATCTCTTCGGGATAAGCACGAGTTTTATTTCAGCAAAATCAGTATGGGTGCTGACGGCCGCCATTTTATTTTTCTTAGTAGCCTCGCTTGTCATGCTCAACCGCGAGGCCCGGTTTACCCGGTATCAGTCGCAATTGTTGCAGGCCATGTTTATCTGGATGGTATTGGCTCTGGCAGAAGTGGGGCTCACTCGGAATTTTACACCTCACAGCCTGATTCCATTCATTCCACCATTGGCATTTTTAATCAGCCACTATTTTTTGCTGATTCGCAGGAAGTGGATAGCCGAAACCATGTTGTGGATTTTATTGCTTTCGGTTATAGGAATAAGTACAGCGGCCCGGCTAAATAAGCTTTCGTCAGTTAATTATTCTGCGATGTTGGTTCCGGAATCATCGTACAATCAACTTCAACAAAAAAAAGTAATGGTGTTGGGAAATGGTTGGAGTGTGTATCAAAACAACCGGGCCGCTACGTATTTTTTAGATTGGCCGTTATCGGAAGATTTTTTTCGTGAGCCCAACATTTTTCAGCATGTGGTGTTGATCAACGAATCGTTTGAACACGAAAAACCGGAGGTTGTTATAGACGAACAAAACCTGATGGAAGACGTATTTAACTTCAATCCTTCACTTCGAAAGTTATATGAAAAAAGGGGAGCCTTCTACTGTCGGAAGCCGGTTGGCAAAATCAACTGAGGCTTAAGATTCCCTTTTCTTTTGCTTCTAATGACGATACTCCGGCCAGGTATAGATCTACGGCTCGTGCTGCTTCCCGGCCTTCGCTGATGGCCCACACCACCAAACTCTGCCCTCTGCGCATATCTCCGGCTGCAAAAACGCCCTCTACGGAAGTATGAAACTGCGTACACTTTACATTACCACGCTCATCATATTCCACTCCCAGCTCGTGAAGCAGCCCTTGTTGCTGCGGGTGTAAAAACCCCAATGCCAGCAAAGCCAGTTCGCAAGGCAACTCGCGGGTGGTTTCGGCTTTTTCGGTATACGATTTACCATTCCACTCTACTTCGGCTATTTTCAAAGCACGCAACCCGTTATGGTCGTTACCCAAAAATTCCAAAGTGGCCAGACTCCACGCACGGGTGCAGCCTTCTTCATGCGAAGAGGAGGTGCGTAAGATAACCGGCCAATTTGGCCAGGGCATAGCAGCTGTTCTTTCTTGCGGAGGTTTGGGAAGAATTTCGATTTGAGTAACTGATTGGGCTTGATGCCGAATGGAGGTGCCCACACAATCCGAGCCGGTATCGCCTCCGCCTATTACGATTACATTTTTCTGAGTGGCCATTATTTCGGCCGTGTTTATTTCTTTGCCGGCTACACGTTTGTTTTGTTGCGTTAGAAAATCCATCGCGAAGGAAATGCCTTTTAAATCTCTTCCGGGTACTGGCAAATCGCGCGGAACAGTGGAGCCGCCACAGAGCAAAATGGCATCAAATTCATCGCGCAGCAAACTCACCGGAACGGTAACGCCTACTTCGGCATTCATCTGAAATTTCACGCCCTCTTCTTTCATTAAATGAATTCTTCGCTCCACTACTTGTTTATCGAGCTTAAAATCGGGAATGCCATACCGCAACAATCCGCCTGCTTCATCGGCCCGTTCATAGATGGTTACCTCATGCCCGGCTTGGTTTAGTTGGGCGGCTGCCGCCAGGCCAGATGGCCCCGAGCCAACAATGGCTACTTTTTTCCCCGTTCGGTTAGCGGGTTTTCGGGGAACTGCCAACCCATCCTCAAAAGCTTTCTCAGCGATGGCTTTTTCGATATACTCGATGGTTACCGGAGGTTTGTTAATGCCCAGCACACAGGAGGCCTCGCAAGGAGCCGGGCAAATCCGCCCGGTAAACTCCGGGAAATTATTGGTGCTGGTTAAAATTTCGTAGGCCAGCTTCCAGTTTCCGTGGTAAACGGCATCGTTAAACTCAGGGATGATGTTGCCCAGCGGGCAGCCGTGGTGGCAAAACGGAGTGCCGCAATCCATACAGCGGGCCGCCTGTTTTTTGGTGAGGCTCTCGTTAATGGTACCTTCTACTTCGTGGTAATCATGAATGCGTTCTTTCACTTCCCGTTTTTGGGGGAGCTCACGTTCATAGTCTAAAAAGCCGGTTGGTTTTCCCATTTTCTGATCAGGTTCGGTTGATTGATTTTAAAAGTAGGAAATGAAATTCGTTAACACTCGTTCGGTTCGTCTCAATTTTTTTATTTCTATTTTGCAATCGATTTCCATTAGGGTATGAATAAAAAAATAATTCTTTTTTCTGTGCTGGCTCTCCTGCTGGTACAGTCGTGCGATCGAAAAAGCAAACCTGATGAGGCTGCCAAAACAGTACGGACCGTAAACGTGCCGGCATTTAATGCCGACTCAGCTTATGCCTTTGTGGCTCGGCAGGTAGCGTTTGGCCCGCGTGTGCCCAATTCGCCCGCTCACCGGCAGGCTTCACACTATTTCATCAATCGGTTTAAAAAATTTGGAGCCACAGTAACCGAACAAGATTTTGAGGCCACTACCTGGGACAACCAGCAACTGAAATTAAAAAACATCATCGCCAGCTACAATCCCTCCGCACCGAAACGGATTTTATTGGCAGCCCATTGGGACACCCGCCCCTATGCCGACAAGGATGAAGAAAAAAAAGATGCCCCGTTTGATGGGGCCAATGACGGAGCCAGCGGGGTGGGCATTTTACTGGAAGTAGCACGTGTGTTGGGACAGAACAAACCGCCCGAAGTAGGGGTAGATTTAATTTTGTTTGATGGCGAAGACTGGGGCGAAAAAGAAAACGAACGAAGCCGTGTTAACCTGCCGGACGACCAAAGTTGGTGGTGTCTGGGCTCACAATATTGGGCGAAGCACAAACATCAAAAAAACTATTCGGCCTACTTCGGTATTTTACTCGATATGGTAGGCTCTAAGCACGCCCAGTTTTTTCGGGAAGGATCTTCGCTGGAATATGCCCCCGCCATTGTAGAAAAAGTGTGGAACACAGCCGCCCGGTTGGGCTACACCGATTATTTTGTAAAGACCAATGTAGGCGCCATTACAGACGACCACGTATTTGTAAACCAACTGGCCAGGATTCCCATGATTGATATTGTGCATTACCAGGCCGGGGTCGGTTTCTTTGGGGAGTATCACCACAACCGAAAAGATAATTTGTCGATCATTAGCAAAGAAACGCTGGCAGCCGTAGGCAATACGTTATTAAACGTAGTGTACTATGAAGAATAAACGGATAACCAGGGTTTAATTTTCATCGCCCGTCTTTTTTAATTCTTCGTCCAGGATTTTTTGAATGACGGCCTGCTGCCGTTCGTCTATTTGCTGGTTGGTTTTAGCTTGTTTTTTCATAAACCGGAACATCGCATTCTTTTTAATTTCATAGGCGATGAACACGGTATATTTATTTTGTTTTTTATCGAAGTATTTTTCTTCGCCAATTTTTCGCAAGTCGGCAATATTGGTATTCATTACCTCGCGCACTAAACTTTGAAATTTATCGGCTACATCGGCCGCGCGGTCGTTTTGGGTTTGGCCTAAATACTGATCGCTTACTTGTTTCATGGTGGTGTTTACCTGGCCGGCTAGGATGGCCTTGGCTTCGATGTCGGCTTTGCTGCGGGCAATGTTATCGGCACTGCTTTCGCCTTTGCCGGTGCCTCGAAAAAACCGGTTGTTCGATTCATAAGCGCTGCCGTGAAAAGGCTCTCTTACCTTTTGGCCAAAGGGGCTGGCACACGACAGGAGGGTAAGGGCTACCAAAAGATTCAAAATGAGGGTCTTCATATAAAATTGTTTTTTCGGATACGGTTGCAAAAAGATTTTTACGAAAATAAAATAAAATAGGTTTAAAATGCCTTCCTGAAAAATATTAATTGGGTTCCCGGTTTATCAGGCGGCATATTCCTTTCCAGTAAAGATCGTGCCATATTTTGTTTTGTGCCCGGAGCGAGTTATGGCGAATGTGTGTTAAACCTTCGTGTTACCTTTACCGTACAGAAAAACATAAACGTGTCGTTGGTTTTAAGGAGAAGAAAGATTTTTTAAGCTATGAAAACAATTTATGTCGTAGGAAACCCCGGGTTTTTAGAGTTGCATCGCAAGCATTTGGATGATAACTCTAAATTTTTGCGCGGGCATGTTTCGGTTCATATCCCCGGAAAAGAAGTTCAGTTATTTTGGATACACAGCCGCGAAGGGTTAAAGGAATTTAAAAAAGCCATCGGAGCCGACCTGATCTGGAAATACCGCCTTCGTTTTTATTTTAACCTGGAAGAATTTACCCCCCGGGAAGAAGAAAAAACAGAATTCAGTGCAGACGAAAAAGCATTGATGCGCAAAGCTATATTGTCGCTGGCGTAGATAAATTTCTTATCTAATCACCCCAGATTACGGTTTCTTCATGGGCATACCACACGTGGTAGGAGGGTGAAAATACTTTCTCTACTTCATTTCGTTTAACCTTCAGTGTGGGAGTCATCAGTCCATTTTCTACGGTCCAGTCATAAACGAGGATAATAACTTTTTTTAGTTTTTCGTAATCTTCCACCAGATGGTTGGTTTCATCGCGCGCTTGCAAAAGACTATGGCGAATTTCGTCTTTTGTTTTTTGCCTTCCGGTTTCCGACAATACAACCAAAGCAATTGGCTGCGGTAGACCCATGCCCACCACACACACCTGCCCGATGTCGGTATTTTTAACCAACCTCATTTCAATGGGTGAAGGCGACACATATTTTCCTTTGTCGGTTTTAAAGATATCTTTTACCCGGCCGGTAATGGTAAGAAACCCATCCGGGTCGGTTGTTCCACAATCGCCCGTTTTTAAAAAACCATCTTCGGTAAATACGCTCGTAGTCATTTCAGGTTCTTTGTAGTAGCCCATCATTAAAGCCGGATGCCGGGTAAGGATTTCATGATCGGCTGTAAACCGGTATTCTGTATGCGGCATTATTTCGCCTGCGGTGCCATACTTTAGGCGCATTTGGTTGCCATGCGAAACGGCACAATTTTCGGTCATGCCGTAAATTTCGCGAACCCGTATGCCAAGGTCATCAAACCAAAGCAAAAGAGACATCGGCATAGGAGCTGCCCCCGAAATAGTTAATAACGCCTTGGCTAACCCCAGCTTTTTTTTCAGCACAAGCCTGACCAACGAACGAACCCCGGGTATCTTCAGCAGGCGCGATAATTTCTTTTGAGGAATTTTTTCTAAAATTTTTTCGCGGAAGCGTGCCCAGATCCGGGGAACCCCAAAGAAAAGCTGCGGCTGCACGGAAGCCAGATCGCGGGCAAAGGTATCCAGCGATTCTACAAACGAAATAGAAGCACCGGTAAGGCAACCCAGTACTTCAGTAATGTCGCGCTCGGCTATGTGGCAAAGCGGCAGGTAAGAAAACAAACGCGGATGGGGGGGCAAGGGGCTTACCCGCTGCAGGTAATCCATCATAATTTGCGACACGTGCGAGAAGGCCGAAGAGGTAAACATCACGCCCTTGGGTTTGCCGGTAGTGCCGGAGGTGTACATAATGGTGAGCAGTTCATCCGGTTGCCAGGGGTATATTTTTTCAATTGGTTTTTTTGTGGTGATCCACTCGCTTACCCGTTCACCTTCTTGGATGCCATAGAAATCCAGGCTGATCTTTTGAGTGAAGAGAGGAATTCCCTCTTTTTGTTTTTCATACTCATCAAGCTTGCCGATGAAAATGGCTTTCGATTCGCTGTGCTCTAAAATTTGGTTGATCGAACCCGCGCTGATGTTGGCATACAGCGGAACGGATACGAAGCCCGCCATCATAATGGCTAAGTCTGCCATAAGCCAGTGCGCACAGTTTTTAGAGAGGATGGCCACGTTGCTGTGGGCAGGCAACGACATAGCCTGCAACCCCGCGGCCATTTTGCGGATTTCATCTCCCGCCTGCCGGTAAGTCCATTCCTGCCATGTTCCGTTTACAGGCTGCCGCAGAAAAATAAAACCCGGAGTTTCTTTCTCCCAACGTAAAAAAGAATTGAGAATTGGATTAAAGCCCATAAATGAATTAGGATTATGTTTCTATTTAGCGATAAACCCATAAACGATCAAACATTGCCATGAAGATTCTGAGGAAAGAAGCAGGTAACAAAAAAATTACCGATTTTCGTTTTTAAAATCCTTCCTGATGACTGAAATAAAAAAACTTTTCCTTCTCGATGCCTACGCACTTATTTACCGCGCTCATTTTGCATTTACCAAAAACCCGCGCATCAACTCGAAGGGGCACAACACCTCGGTTCCGTTTGGGTTTACCAATACGCTGCTGGAGGTAATTCAAAAGCAAAAACCCACCCACCTGGCCGTAGCATTTGATACAGCTGCCAAAACTTTTCGCGATGAAATTTTTAAAGAATACAAAGCTACCCGCCAGGAAACCCCCGAAGATATACGGCACGGCATTCCTACCGTGAAAAAAATTATTCAGGGGTTTAACATTCCTATTTTTGAAAAGGATGGCTACGAAGCCGATGACATCATTGGCACGATGGCTACGCAGGCGGCCGCCAACGGCTTTCAGGTTTTTATGATGACCCCCGATAAAGATTTTGGGCAGTTGGTAAAAGAAAATGTTTTTCTCTACAAGCCGGCTTACATGGGCAATGCGGTAGATGTGCTAGGCCCGAAAGAAGTATGCGAAAAGTGGGACATTGAAAATGTAAACCAGGTGATCGACATACTCGGGCTGCAAGGCGATACGTCTGATAATATCCCGGGGATTCCGGGCATCGGCCCCAAAACAGCAGCCGAATTGTTGAAACAATACAAAACGGTGGAAGGGGTCGTAGCCAACGCAGGTAAACTGAAAGGCAAACAAAAAGAGCGTGTCGAAGAATTTGGCGAGCAAGCACTCCTCTCTAAAAAACTGGCTACCATTATTACCGATGTGCCCATCGAATTTCATGAAGAAAACCTGCGCTACAAAGGGCCTGATGAAAAAATGCTTCGCCCGGTTTTAGAAGAGCTGGAATTTAAAACGATGCTGCCCCGTATTTTTTCGGGTACAGCGAGTGGGCCAGCCCTGACTGTGATGGAGCCGAAGCAGGAACAACTCGCTATGTTTGGTCAAACCAATCAAGGGGCTTATACCCCGGAAGCCATGCCGGCAGAGATTTCGGCTGGTTCGTACCAAAAAGTAGAAACAGAAAACGAAGTGCTTTCATTAATTGAAAAAATAAAACAGCAAAAAGAAATTTCATTTGCCGTAGTAACAGACGAGGCCGAAAATTTTAATTTCAACCTTCAGGCCATCGCTTTTTCGTTTACCCCGGGCGAAGCCTTTTTTGTGCCGGTTAAAGACAAAGAAATACCCCGCTGGGAAGAAATTTTTTCGAACGAAGCCATCACTAAAATCGGTTATAATATAAAACCCGGCTTGCAAGCCCTGAAGAAAAACGGGATTACCGTAAAGGGGCAATTGTTCGATGCCCTGCTGGCGCATTACCTGATTGAGCCCGAGTCTTCGCACGACTTAAGTATTCTTTGCAACCAATATTTAAACCGGCAACTGATTGCCAGCGATACCGATGAAGTAAAAAATTATGGCGAGCGGGTTGATCTGACGTTGCAACTCAAAGCCCGATTGGAAAACGAGCTGCACCAACGCGGGCACTGGCGCCTGAGCCGCGAAGTAGAAATGCCGCTCATCTATGTGTTGGCAGCTATGGAGTTTGAAGGCGTAGCACTCGATGAACCGGCCTTGCAGGCGATGTCGGGTTCATTAAAAAAAGACAGCGAAAAAACACAAGCCGAAATTTTTAAACTGGCCGGTGTGGAATTTAATATCGGGTCGCCCAAACAGTTGGGTGAAATTTTATTTGATAAACTCAAGCTTCTCGATAAAGCCAAGAAAACCAAAACCGGTCAATATGCCACTGGCGAGGAAGTGCTGCTGAAGCTGGCCGGAGAGCATGCGATTGCCCAAAAAATTCTCGACTTCCGTGAGGCCGAAAAACTTCGCTCTACCTATGTAGATGCCTTGCCCAAAATGCTGAGCCGGTTCGATCACCGCATTCATACAGACTATCGCCAGGCGGTGGCCGCTACCGGAAGGCTAAGTTCCAACAACCCCAACCTGCAGAACATTCCGATCCGCACGGAAAAAGGAAGACAGATACGAAAAGCATTCGTGCCGCGCGCAAAAGATTTTCTTTTTATGTCGGCCGACTATTCGCAGATTGAGTTGCGCATAGCCGCTTCTTTTGCAAAAGATGAAACGATGGTAGAGGCTTTTCGTCTAGGACGCGATATACACACCACCACGGCTGCCCGGGTATTTAAAGTAGCTTTAGAGAAAGTAACCCCCGATATGAGGCGCAAAGCCAAAGAGGTAAACTTTGGCATTTTGTACGGAAGCACGGCCTTTGGTCTATCGCAAAACCTGAACATTTCCCGTGCGGAAGCTTCTGAAATGATTGATTCTTATTTCCAGGAATTTTCGGCTATCAAAAAATACATGGACGACTCCATTAATCTGGCCCGGGAAAAAGAATACGTGGAAACTATTTTAGGAAGAAGAAGATATTTGCGCGACATTAATTCGCGCAACATGGCCACCCGCCAGTTTGCCGAACGCAATGCCATTAATGCCCCCATTCAGGGAAGTGCGGCAGATATTATTAAAGTTGCGATGATCAGCATTTACCGGTGGCTGCAGAAAGAAAAACTGAAAACAAAAATGATTTTGCAGGTACACGATGAATTGGTTTTTGATCTTCACCAAGCCGAACAGGAAATAGTGAAGCCCAAGGTAATTGAACTGATGAAAACAGCCGTGATCTTAGATGTACCCATGGAGGTGGAAGTGGGAATTGGTAAGAACTGGCTGGAGGCACATTAATCGGCTAATTAGAGTGGGCACCATAGCATTGATTTACGGTGGCTACTGGGTGCGATGAAAATTCAAATCATGAAAATCATAACTGAAATCGGTTAAAGGTGAAATGGCTTTCATGGTAATGCCCGCCCCTTTTCCGCTTTCATCCAATGAGAAAGTAACAAACGCATCGGCATCCATGCTGCGGTCTTTCCACTTTACCACAAACGTGTTGCCTCGAAAATAAAATAACTCACCGGTAAGTTTGGGCGATCGTTTCGAGTCGAACCAAAGCCTACCGTTTTTATTGGCAATGGTTACCTCGCCCAGCCATGAGTCGGTGTAGGTTCCCGTTATTTTATCCCATTCTAATTTTGAATTTCCTTTTTTCTTTTCCGTTTCAATTTCATTCCAAATGGAATCGGTAAGGTGTTTGGCATAAGCTAATGATTTGTTTCTGCCGGCCGAATATTCCGCCACGCGGTCGGTGCCGGTAATGCTAAAATATCCGTCTTTGATCTGGTTGGTAATGGAAGCAAAGGCTCCGCCTTCCTGCTGGTTGGTGAGCACGATAATGCCGAGGTTTAATTCGGGCAGCATGGTTATTTGTGTGACCATCCCCTCCAGCCCACCGGTGTGGCTTACTTGTTTATACCCTTTTACATCGGCCAGCCCAAACCCCAACCCGTAGCTGGCAAAGTGAGTATTATACGGGCCGGGATTGCGCACCGGAATAATGGTTTGAGGTGTCCACATTTCTTCGTGTACATTTTCCGAAAATAATTTTTTAGAAAGGTTGTCGCCATATTTTCCGTGGTTGAGGTGGAGCAGCACCCACTTACTGAGATCGGCAATGCTGGAGTTAATGCCACCGGCCGCGTGGCCCACCTTAATCGTGCTGCGTGCAATAACCTGCACCTTTCCATTTACCGGGGCGTGCCCGTCTATTACGTTTGACGGGTCTTTTAAACGATCGAACGATGCGGCCGAATTTTTCATGCCCAAAGGAGCCATGATGTGTTGCTCCACAAACTCATCCCAACTTTTGCCGCTAACGCGCGCCACCACTTCGCCTGCGATGATGTACAAATTATTATCGTAATCGTACTTGCTGCGAAAACTGGAAACCGCTTTCAGAAAACGGAGATTGTAAATCACATCTTTGATGGTAAAGTCGCTGGAGTCAGGAAAAAACATCAGATCGCCCGCGCCCAGCCCCAGCCCGCTGCGGTGGGTGAGCAGATCGCGAATGGTAAATTCTTCGGTTACAAAAGGGCTGTATAGTTTGAACTCCGGAATGTAATCGCGCACTTTATCATCCCACTTCAATTTTCCTTCATCCACCAGCATACCTAAAGCGGCTGCGGTAAAGGCTTTGCTGTTAGAAGCGATACCAAAGAGCGTGTGCTCATCTACTTTCTGTAGAGTGTTGAGCGACCGTACCCCGTATCCTTTTGCGTGGATTACCTTGCCGTCTTTAATAACTGCTACCGCTATGCCGGGCACATTAAATGCTTTCATAGACCGGGCTGCCAGGTCATCTATTTGATGGCTGCTCAGCGGCTGGGCCGGCAAAAAACGAAAAGAGGAAAAGAGAAATATAAAAATGATTTTTTTCATAACAGAACTCTTTAGTATAAGACGAAAGTAAAGGTAGGAAGAGGAGGTTTCTAAAAACAGGAAGGCCCCAAAAAATCGGCTGATTTTTTAGTTACTTTCCACAACCTAAACGGTAACCTCGATGAGGACAGGCTTGTTTCTGTCAGTTCATTTTTTTCGCATAGTTATCCACTTTGGGGACTCTGCAAAAAAATATTTTAGGAAAGATAGCAAAGTCATTTTCACATAGCTTCCAAACACCCGCTAACTTGGGTAAAAAGTTGCCATCTAAAAAAAGATAGTCAATAAAAAAGCCTCGCAAGAGAGGCTTTTACCGGGCGAGTGATGGGGCTCGAACCCACGACCCTCAGAATCACAATCTGATGCTCTAACCAACTGAGCTACACCCGCCATTTTCCTTTACCCTCACGGCAAAGGATTGCAAAGGTAACAGGGGCTGATGAAAATGCAAAAAGCTATCGTGAAAAACGAAGCCGCATACCCGGGATGCCTTCAATTATATTTCTATCAGAATAGACGAGGGCTCCCGATACCCATGTTTTTTGTATGGAAGAACTGAACCGTTGGCCTTCAAAAGGCGACCACCCGCACTTGGCTAAAATATTTTCGCGGCTTACCGTCCAGGGTTGGTTTGGGTTTACCAATACCAAATCAGCAAAATAACCTTCACGGATAAAGCCTCTGTCTTCTGTCTGGAAAAGAATAGAAGGATTATGGCACATTTTTTCTGCAATTCGCTCTAACGAAATTTTTTTACGATGATAGAACTCCAGCATTGCCACTAAACTATGCTGCACCAGCGGCCCGCCCGAGGGAGCCTTAAAATAGGTGTTATTTTTTTCTTCCTGTGTGTGGGGGGCATGGTCGGTGGCAATCACGTCAATCTGATTATTAAGTACGGCCTGAAAAAGAGCCTGTTGGTCTTTTTCTGTTTTAATGGCCGGATTCCATTTTATCTGAGTGCCCAGCCGGTCGTAATCTTTTTCATTAAACCACAAATGATGAATGCAGGCTTCGGCCGTGATCTTCTTTTTTCCCAGCGGAAGGGAGTTGTCGAACAATGAAATTTCTTTAGCTGTAGAAATATGAAGGATGTGCAGTTTGGTTCCGTGCTTGCGGGCCAGATCAACAGCAAAAGCGGAAGAACGATAACAAGCCTCTTCGCTTCGGATGTTCAGGTGCTCGTGTATGGAAATATTTTCTCCAAACTTAATTTTCCATGCTTCCGTATTTTTCTTAATGGTAGGCTCATGCTCGCAGTGGGCGGCTATCAGGGCGGGAAATTGGGAGAAAAAACCCTCAAGCGTTTTTTCATCATCTACTAATAAGTTGCCAGTAGATGAACCCATAAAAATTTTAAGCCCGCATACGTTGGTCACATCGGTTTTTAAGACCTCTTCCAGATTATCGTTCGAGGCACCCATAAAAAAGGAATAATTTGCCAGCGAGCTTTTTGAAGCGATCTGATATTTTTGTTCGAGTAGCTCTTGAGTAAACACAGGTGGCACGGTGTTGGGCATCTCCATAAAACTGGTTACCCCACCGGCTACTGCCGCTCGCGATTCGGAAAAGATATTGCCTTTGTGTGTTAGCCCCGGCTCGCGAAAATGAACCTGATCATCAATCACTCCCGGAAATAGCAGATCACCCTGCGCATCCACCGTTTCATCTGCTTTTATGTGTTGAAGATTTTTGTCGATGCGCTCGATACGCGGGCCCTTGATCAGCACATCGCCTGTTATGACCTTGCCTTCATTTACTATTTTTGCGTTTAGGATAAGAGTTGATTTCATTACTTTGCAAAGATACTTGAAGAAATGCAGTGGTCAGATTTTAAATTGAATAAACAACTTTTTCAAGCCATTGAGGAAGCCGGGTTTGCCGAGCCAACAAACATTCAGCAAAAGTGTATTCCGCTGATTTTGGGAGGTCAGCAGGTAATTGGGATAGCCCAAACCGGTACCGGCAAAACAGCCGCCTATGTTCTTCCGTTGCTCATGAAAATTAAATACGCCCAAGGCAGCGACCCGCGTGCCTTAATATTAGTTCCCACTAAAGAGCTGGCAGTACAAATTCATGCGCACACCCAGCAGCTGGCTAAATTTACCGATTTACGAATAACCGTTTTGTATGGAGGCGTGGGGCCCAAAATACAGATGGAAGAGATACAAAAAGGTGTAGATATAATCATTTCTACACCGGGCCGGTTTATGGAAATTTATTTGCGTGGAGAGATTCCGGCCAAACAAATTAAAACATTAGTAATAGATGAGGCCGACCGCATGATGGATATGGGCTTTATGCCGCAGATACGCAAACTTTTTGAAGTGCTGCCACCGAAACGGCAGAACCTGCTTTTTTCTGCCACCTTTCCCGAAAAGGTGGAAAGACTTTCGCACGAATTTTTAGAGTTTCCTATAAAGGTAGAAATTACACCACAGGCCACCACGGCCTCACAGGTAGAGCAAGCACTATACGCAGTGCCTAACCTGCGCACAAAAATCAATTTTTTAGAATATTTATTAACTCATACGGCCGAACTGAGCCGGGTCATCATTTTTGCGAGAACAAAAGAATCGGCCGACAATGTTTTTAAATTCATCGAACGAAAAAAATTAGGACCGGCTCGTGTCATTCACTCTAACAAAGGGCAAAACAGCCGTATCCATGCCATGAATGAATTTCGTGAAGGCAAACTTCGCTTGTTGGTAGCCACCGATGTAGCCGCCCGCGGCATAGATGTGGAGAAGGTTTCGCATGTAATCAATTTTGATGTACCGGTCTTGTACGAAGATTATGTGCACCGCATCGGGCGTACCGGCCGTGCTTTTCAGGAGGGAAACGCCATTACGTTTGCTACAAAAGCTGAAATGTACCACATCGGCAAAATTGAAAAACTTATTCGCAGTAAAATTCCGGTAAAAAAATTACCTCAAGAAATACGGGTAGAAGAAACCTCTTTTGAAGAAGCACAGGAAATGGCCCGGGAAATAGACCGGCAAAAAAGAAGAGAAGACCCCGCTTACCAAGGAGCCTTTCATGAACGGAAAAAGTAGTGTTTATGGAGGGTTGTGTAAAAGAAGAGTAAGTTACGCTACATAAAGAATCAGCCCTTTCAAATACTCTCCTTCCGGATGAAAAATAGACACCGGATGATCGGCCGGCTGGCCGAGATGCTGCAATACTTTTACCTCTCGCCCCGCCTGAATGGCAGATGACACTACGGTGTCGTAAAACAACTGCTTATCAATTACCTGCGAGCATGAAAACGTAAAAATAATTCCGTTCGGTTTTACGGCCCGCAAGGCTTCGGTATTCAGTCGTTGGTAGCCTTTCATCGCCTGGTGCCGCGCATCTTTATGCTTGGCAAAAGCCGGAGGATCAAGGATAATCAGATCATATTTATCTTTTTTATTTTTTAAGAAATCAAATGTATCAGCCACGGTACACGTGTGTTGTTGCGGATCGAACCCATTGAGCTCGATATTTTTTTTGGTCAGTTCTACGGCTTTTTCGGAAGCATCTACCGAGTGCACGAGCGCAGCCCCGGCAGCAAGGGCATATACCGAAAACCCGCCCGTATAGCAAAACGTGTTTAATACCGTAGCGCCTTTTGTCATCTCACCTAATCGTTTTCGGTTCTCGCGCTGATCTAAAAAAAAGCCTGTCTTCTGCCCCTCTTCCCAGTCTACAAAAAATTTGTTACCGTGCTCCGTAATGATGTGAGGTACGGCTCCCAGGCCAAATAAATACTCATTCACAATTGGGGCGCCCAGCGTATTTTGGCTTTTATAATAAATAGTATGAACCGAGCCGGCTAATTTTTCTTGAATGGCCTCAGCAATCCGGTGGCGGTCGCGGTGCATCCCCATACTGTGAGCTTGTATAACGGCCGCTCCATTATAAATATCTACGATCAACCCGGGCAATCCATCGCCTTCGCCATGTACCAGCCTGTAGCCATTAGTCTGTTCAGTAATCACTTTTGATGCAGACCGGAGAGTAAAGGCGGTCTCTATTTTTTCAGTATAAATGTTTTTGTTGGGGAGGGACGAAAACGAAAGAAGCCTGACGGAGATGGTTCCTTTTTGATAGTGGCCCAGCCCCACCGGTTGTTTTTTAGAATCTTTTACTTCTACCCAGTCGCCCTCTGCCGGATTGTTTTCGATAGATTGGATCGCTCCCGAAAAAATCCAGGGATGAAAACGCTTGGCAGAGGCCTCCCGGCCTGCCTTTAAATAAATGGTTCCCGTTATTTCCATGGGCAAATCTAATCAATTTGCTGCCGGGAGTTAGAACAGCGATTTTGTACATAATTTTCTTTTTTTGTAAGAAAAAATGTCAGAGTGGCTTAATTAAAAACCTGTCTGGCATATTTTTCGTAAACTAATCTTGCTTACCGGAGAACCGGATAAAGAACCGGTTAAACTTTTTAAGTTTACGCAACATCTTATTCAAACAGAAAAAAAACAAAATCAGATGACTATGAAGAACTTTGGATCTCTTGTGCTGGCGGCTATTATAGGCAGTGTGCTGACCTTGGCCGCATACCAATGGCTGGGTAAAAATGGAAATGGAGGAGTAAAGATTGAGCATGTAAATGGCGCCCCTGCCTCGCAAGTGGCGTATCGTATTAATGAAAAAGGCGAAGCCGTAGCATTAGATTTTACGGGAACAGCCGAAAAAGTAACGAAAGCAGTGGTGCATATCCGTTCCACACAAACAGGCAATGCTTCCCGCAATCGCGAATCGAACGATCCGATACAGCAATTCTTTTTTGGCCCGAATGGCCCGCAACAACAAGGCCCCAGTGTGAGCAGCGGTTCAGGCGTAATTGTTAATGCCGATGGGTACATTGTTACCAACAACCACGTAGTGCAAGATGCCGATGTGGTAGATGTTATGCTAAACGATAACCGCTCGTTTAAGGCAGAAGTAATTGGCACCGACCCCGACACGGATCTGGCATTAATTAAAATCAACCAAAAAGAACTGCCGTTCCTTCCGTTTGTAAATTCTGACGATGCCAAGGTAGGCCAGTGGGTGTTGGCCGTGGGCAACCCGTACAACCTTACTTCTACGGTAACGGCCGGTATCATCAGCGCCAAAGGCCGAAACATCAACATTATTAATTCTAACAATCCCGCTAACCGGAATAACCAACAAGGCAGCACGGCTATTGAATCCTTTATTCAAACGGATGCGGCTATTAACCCCGGCAACAGCGGAGGGGCGTTGGTAAATTTAGATGGCGGCTTGCTTGGAATTAATACAGCTATTGCCAGCCCTACCGGCTCGTATTCCGGGTATGGATTTGCCATCCCCTCTGACATTGTTAGTAAGGTAGTGGAAGACCTGATTGCTTTCGGTACCGTGCAAAGAGGCTGGCTGGGAGTTTCTATATTAAGTGTCAATGCCGACTTGGCCAAGCAGGAAGATTTAGATGTAACAGAAGGGGCTTATGTAGGCGATTTTGCAGAGAATGGTGCCAGCGCAGCGAAAGAAGCCGGAATTATGAAAGGGGATGTAATTGTGAAGATAGACGACATGCCCATTAAATCAAGCTCGGCATTGATTGAGTATGTGGGGCGCAAACGACCGGGCGATAAATTGAACATCACCGTTGACCGTAAAGGAAAAACGCTGACCTACCTCGTAACGCTGAAAAACAAAGAAGGGAAAACCGGAACCGTGAAACGGGAAGAAAAAGATGCGATGAGTTCGTTGGGCATGGAATTGCAAGACATGGACGCCAAGAAACTAAAAGCGCTAGACCTTACATCGGGTGTTCAGGTAAAATCAATCAGCAACGGAAAGATTCAGAAATACACCGATATGCGCGAAGGGTTTATCATCACACACCTTAATAATATGCCGGTAAAATCAGCTAAAGAACTGAATGACATTTTGAAAAACAAAAGGCCGGGCGACCAGGTTACGTTTGAAGGGGTGTATCCCGATTTCCCCCGGGTGTATATGTACGCTTTCAGATTTTAATACCAAGAGAATATGAAACGATTATTTAAAAAAGGAGAGCGGGTACGCAGCAAACGCGATGGCAAAGTGATGGAAGTGCTGAAGTACATCAAAAATAAAATGGTGGAGGTAAGGTGGTTCGATTTGACATCAAAGGAAGTACGAACCAATAAAATAAAAGAAAACAACCTCTCTAAGGCCGCCTAAAACAAAAGCCCCGGAAACCCGGGGTTTTTTGTTATGGTCATTTTATCTTTGGTCTCAGTAAATAATTAGCTTATCAAAAAATTTGAAATCCCTGCGTATTATCGCTCGTCTATTACCGGACGGGTAAAAGAATCGCGCAAAATAAAGGATCACCGCAAGCAAGACTTCAGCCCGACCATGATGGATTTTGGCTCAGTACAATTTTTCCTGGCCCGTCATTTTGGATTTTGTTATGGAGTAGAAAATGCGATTGAGATCAGCTACCGGGCGCTGGAGGAAAACCCTGATAAAAATGTATATCTGCTCAGCCAGATGATACACAACCAGGAAGTGAATGCCGACTTGCAAAGCCGCGGAATAAAATTCATTACCGACACAGACGGAACTCAGTTTATCTCTTGGGGCGAGATAAAAAAAGAAGATGTCGTTATTATTCCGGCCTTTGGCACCACCCTCGAAATCGAACACTTGCTGTTAGACAAACAGGTAGAGGTTCAGAAATATAACACGACCTGCCCGTTTGTAGAAAAAGTATGGACACGGGCCGAGAAACTCGGCAAAGAAAAATATACCATCGTTATCCACGGCAAGCCCAAGCATGAAGAAACGAGGGCTACCTTTTCGCATAGCGAACACCATGGCCACTCGGTTATTGTGCAAGACATGAAGGAGGCCCAGCAACTGGCAGCCTATATTACCGGAGAAAAACGAAGCGATGATTTTTATACCGAATTTGAAAAAAAATACTCCGATGGATTTGATGTAAAAAAAGATCTTCACCGCATTGGCGTAGTAAACCAAACTACCATGCTGGCTTCTGAAACACAGGCCATAGCCGATTTTTTAAAGCAAACTATGATTAAACAATTCGGAAACGGGAATATCCGAAATCATTTTGCCGATACGCGCGATACCTTATGCTATGCCACGAACGACAATCAGGAAGCTACGTACGAATTGCTTAAAACACAGGCTGATCTGGCAATTGTAGTGGGCGGGTATAATAGCTCAAACACTTCGCATATAGTAGAGCTTTGCGAACGCCATTTTCCCACCTACTTTATCAATTCTGAAAATGAAATTCTTTCTTCCGAAGAAATCCAACATTTTAATTTATCCGGTAAAACGAGAAAAAGAACAACCGCTTATTTGCCACACCGCCAGCCTACGAAAATCGTGCTGACCAGTGGTGCTTCTTGTCCTGATACGCTGGTAGATCGGGTGATGCTTAAACTGCTTTCTTATTTCCCCGGCAGCCTGCCGTTAGAAAAAGTACTTCAGGATTTTTAATTGTAAAATGAAACATTCTGCTTTCATTTTATTAGTTGCGGGTAGCATTCCGGCCGTTGGGCAAACCCACTCAAAAAAAGATACCACCCAAACGCTGGATGAAGTGGTTGTTCAGTCTTTTCAATATCATCGTCCGTTAAAAGAAAGCCCGGTGGCACTGGGGGTGGTTGCTCAAACTGAACTAAACCGGTTTGCCAATACATCGGTCGTGGCATCCGTCAATACCATTCCGGGTGTGCGGATGGAAGAGCGCTCGCCCGGCAGCTATCGCTTTTCTGTTCGGGGCAGCTCGCTACGATCTCCCTTTGGAGTGCGCAATGTAAAATTTTATTGGAACGGATTGCCGCTAACCGATGGAGGTGGCAACACGTATCTTAATCTTCTTGATTTTGATGCCTTCGGCCGAATGGAAATTTTGAAAGGGCCCGGAGCCAGTTTGTATGGAGCCGGCACCAGCGGGGTAGTGCTGATCAACCCTCCGTCATTTGCTCAAAACCAAATTCAAGTTTCGGCTGTAGGAGGGGGGTTTGGCCTTCAACGGTATCAGGCGAGCACGCAAGTAGGAAATCAGAAAGCAAAAATCTTTGTTAATTATGCACACCAGCAAGCCGATGGCTATCGCCAACAATCGGCTCTGCGAAGAGAGGCCTTTAATGGCGAAGGAAAATTTTCACTCAGCCCTAAAAGTTTTTTGCAAACGTCTTTTTTTTATACCGACCTATACTATCAAACTCCGGGCGGCCTTTCGCTGGCACAATACAATGCCGACCCAAGAAAAGCTTCTACCACCCTTGGAAATGCCGTAACACAACAGGCAGCCGTTTATAATAAAACGATATATGCTTCTTCCAGCTTTGAAAATCAGTGGTCGGCAAAGTGGACAACCCGCATAGGCGTATATGGCTCTTACACCGATTTTACGAATCCGGCTATTTCCAATTATAAAAGAGAAAGCGATCAGAATTTAGGGGGCCGGCTTACCGGCCAATACGAATTTTCTGAAGCACATTGGAAAGGCAAAGTAAATTTTGGGATGGAGTATCAATCTATTTATTCGCCCATTACCAACTATGCAAACCTGGGCGGAGTAAGAGGAGCGCTACAAACGAACGACCAACTTTCTTCCCACTCAGCTATCGCTTTTGCACAGATAGATACAGAACTGCCACGCCATTATTTTTTTACGCTGGGGTGGAGTACCAATTTTTTAACCTACCGCTTTAACCGACTGGCCGGAAACTTGCCGGGCCAACAACAACGCCATTTTGAGCCGGTACTGTCTCCAAGGTTGGCTTTGCTAAAAAAAATAAATGAAAATTTCTCCCTCTTCACTTCGGTAAGCAAAGGTTTTTCTGCCCCTTCGCTGGCCGAGGTGTTGCCCTCCTCGCGCATATACAATAACAGCCTTTCGCCCGAGCAAGGGATTAACTATGAAATTGGAATTCGCGGAAAAGCATTTAAGCGTTTTTTATTTGATGTTGTAGGGTATGATTTTGAATTGACCCAGGCTATCGTAGATCAGAAAAACAATAGCGGGGCCGATTACTTTATCAATGCCGGGAACACTTCGCAAAAAGGCATTGAAGCTTTTTTAGCCTGGCAAAAAAATACAGATCATACCCTCGTTCATTATTTAAAGTGCTGGATTGCCGGCACATTGACCGATTACAAATTCATCAATTATGTGTATAACCATATTACCTATTCGGGCAATCAGCTTACGGGGTCGCCCGCCTCTACGGTTGTGGTGGGAATAGATGTTTCAACCAATAAATTTTATGCTAACCTAACATCTACGTATGGTAGTCGCATTCCTTTAAATAATGCCAATACAGTCTATTCATCTGATTATTTTCTGACTGGCGGAAGAGTGGGGTATAAAAACCAAATGGCTAAAAACCTGCCGGTTGATTTTTTTGTTGGCATAGACAATGCACTGAACCAGCGTTATAGTTTAGGAAACGATTTGAATGCCGCCAGTGGACTTTATTTTAACGCAGCCGCGGCACGAAGTATCTATTTCGGAATAAAAATGACTCCGCCCATAGGGCACTAAGCATCAAGAAATTTCTCAACTTCACTAATCAACTCGGTAGATTTTAAATTATGCCCCAGCCCGGAAGTGGTAATCATTTTAGAATTATGCCAGTTGTGGTGAGCTTCTAACGCATGAAGAAAAGGGGCTTCATAATCATTTTTATCGTGAATGATGAGGCCCTCATTATGAAGAGTCTTTACAAATTCTTTTAAGGAAAAAAAAGAGGGCGATTGGCCAACGGCTTCTTCAAAATAAGCACGCACGGCATCCATTGTCTGCCTGGAAAGCCCCAACGTTCTTTGATAGTACACCACAAACTCGGTTACTTCGCCAGGCGAGGCCATGATGACCAGCTTAGGAGTGCCCAACTTAGGAGTGCGATGAAAGGTGTAAATCATTGAAAAAGCACCAAACGAATGGCCGAGCAGGGCATCAAACCTTCCGTATTCGGAAATCATTTTTTCGATCAGCTCGCTGTAGTAAGGCATATTTATGTAATGGCCTTCGCTCAGCCCATGAGCCGGAGCATCGACTGAATACAGCGTAAATTTTTCTTTTGATAAGTGGGTTACAATCGATTTCCACCAATAGCTGTGACTTTCCCAACCGTGCAACAGCAATAATTTTTTAGGGCCATTTCCCCACCGGTAGGCCTGTACTTTTTTCCCATCAAAATTTACGATAAACCGTTCGGCTGTGTTCAGAAATTCCAGGTGATGCGGTTTTACGGCTCTTCTGCGTGGCCTGCAAAAAAGCAGGAAGCCTTCTTTTCCCGCTTTGCGCGAGCTAAAGAGAACCAATGTGTTCAGATACGTGCCAACTAAAAAAATAAATAATCTCTTTTTCATACAGGTTAGAACAAACCAAGACAGGCATTAAAAATTTTGTTACCCAAATAAAAACAACAACTCTCGTTTAATCAAAAAAACTGTTGGAAAGTTCCTTTTCTTTGCACCGTGAAAATTTTAATTCTGCACCAGCACTTTAATACACCCGAAAAAGGTGGTGCTATCCGCTCGTACTACTTGGCCAAAGCATTAGTAGAGCACGGGATAAAAACGATTGTGATTACCGCCTCCAATGAAAAAAAATATAACGTAAAGAATGTAGAAGGAATAGAGGTACATTATTTGCCCGTACCGTACGATAATTCGTTTGGTTTTTTAAGCCGCGGAAAATCGTTTGCCCATTTTGCTCTAAAAAGTATTTCTATTGCCCGGCAGATTGGCTCTGTTACCTTGTGCTATGCTATTTCTACTCCGTTAACCATTGGGCTGGCCGTCATACGTCTTAAAAAAAAATTAAAAATCCCTTTTGTTTTTGAAGTAGGCGATTTGTGGCCGGATGCCCCGATTCAATTAGGGTTTATAAAAAATTATTTTTTGCAACAAAGTTTGTTCGCTTTAGAAAAAAAAATATACCGCGAAGCCAGTGCTATTGTAGCGCTTTCTGAGCCCATTCAAAAAGCGATACAAAAGAAAATATCCGGCCAGCGTATTCAGATCATCCCCAATTTTTCCGATTGTGAATTTTACCACCCGGAAGAAAAGGATCCCATGCTGGAGCACCAATTTAAAGTGAAAGAAAAATGGGTAGTTTCCTATCTGGGGGCGGCCGGAATAGCCAATGGGTTAGATTATTTTATTGAGTGCGCCAACCAGTCAAGAAAAAGCAACCTACCCATTCATTTTATTCTGGCCGGAGAAGGAGCCCGTCTTTCGCAAGTAAAAGCAGCAGCTGAAAAATTGCAGCTTTCCAACATTACTTTTACCGGATTGGTTAATCGCGATACCGTTAAAAAGATTTTGAACATTACAGATGTAGCGATGGTGTGTTATAAAAACGCACCAATTCTGGAAACCGGTTCGCCCAATAAATATTTTGATGCGCTGGCTTCGGGCAAGCTGGTAGTAACCAACTTTGGCGGCTGGATAAAAAATGAAATCGAAACACACCAATGTGGTTTTTATGCAGACCCTAAACACCCTACCGATTTTGTAAATAAAATAAAACCTTTTATCGGCAACGCATCCCTCCTGAAAACATATCAAATGAATGCGCGAAAATTGGCAGAAACCAATTACGCCCGTAAAAAACTTTCTGAATTGTTTATAGAAAGCCTGAAAGGATCATTAGTTTAACCTGTTACTATTTTTCTTTTTTACCGGTGGGTTTATACCTTCGTAACTCTTTTCTCATGAAAAATTATTTTCTGAAATTGTACCAATACAATCAATGGGCTAACCAGCGTGTATTGGGAGCATTGAAAAAACAAGCGGTAACCCATGAAAAAATACTGTCATTGCTGGGGCATGTAGCCGTGGCGGAGCGGCTGTGGCTTTACCGGATTAAAAATTTACCTAAACCGGATTTAAAATTATGGGCAAGCTATACGCTGGATGAAGTTACAGAAATGTTCTCCAACACAGATCAGGAATGGATTGACTACGTTAACACGAATGAAGACTTTTCACGCGAGTTGAGGTACACCAACTACACAGGCGATCCGTTTGTTAATACCATTGAAAACATCATCATCCATACCGCCAACCATGCCACCTACCATCGGGCGCAAGTAGCACTCTTGCTCAGGCAAAACGGGTTGGAACCGGTGAATACCGATTTTATTACTTTCGATCGAATCAGGCTTGGTCAGTTAAAAAATTAAATAATCGTTCACCATTAAACATCATTTCTATGAAAAAAGTATTCTTTCTTTTCTTAGTGGGAGCATCCCAAGCGGCATGGGCCCAAACCGACCCCACCCTTTGCCATACATCGGCTACAGAAAAATTTGCGCTGTTTGCTTCCAATAAAAGTTTTAACAGAATGCACAAATCACCGTTGCCTTATGTTCACATTAGCGAGGCGGGCGGGAAGATGATTACCTTCAAAACAGAAGGCCCCGATGCATATGCGTATTTGTTGACGGCCAAAAGTAAAACGGCCAATTGGATTTTTGTTTTTCAGGAATGGTGGGGGTTGAATGATCACATTAAACGGGAAGCAGAAAATTTGTACAACGACTTGGGCAATGTAAATGTACTGGCCATCGATATGTACGATGGCAAAGTAGGTACTACCCGCGAAGAAGCCGGCAAGTATATGCAGGAATTTAAACAAGACCGCGGCAATGCCATTGTAAAAGGAGCTTTGGCGTATGTAGGTACAGAAGCCCGGATCGGAACAATCGGCTGGTGCTTTGGCGGTGGCCAGTCTATGCAAGCGGCTTTAACATCGGGCCGGCAAGCAGCCGCCAGTGTTATCTATTACGGTATGCCTGAAGAAAATATAGACCGACTGAAAACATTAAACTGCGATGTGCTCGATATTTGGCCAATGCAAGATAAATGGATCAACAAAGAGGTAACTGAAAAGTTTGAGCGAAACATGATTACGGCAGGCAAAAAACTTATTGTAAAACCCTACGATGCCGATCATGCATTTGCCAACCCCAGTAACCCCGGCCATAAAAAGGAATTTACGGCCGATGCGTATAAGCACACGATTACATTCTTTAGAGAACGCCTGAAATAAACCCGGGCAAAAACTTTTTTTAGATTTCGGCTACGACCTGATTTCGCAACAAGTCGTCTAATGTTTCGCGTTTGCGAATAAGATGTGTTTGCCCTTTCCAGATCAATACTTCGGGCGGACGAAAACGCGAATTGTAATTAGAGGCCATACTGTACCCATACGCACCGGCATTTTTAATAGCCAATAAGTCGCCTTCGCGCACTTCGTTTAGCTTACGGTCGGCCCCCAGAGTATCCGTTTCGCAAATAGTTCCTACCACCGTGTATATTTTTTGACTGCCTGAAGGGTTAGAGATGTTTACAATTTCATGGTAGGCATCGTACATCATGGGCCGGATGAGGTGATTCAGGCCGCTATCGACTCCTGCAAAAGTAACAGACGGAGTGGGCTTCACCACGTTTACATTTACCAAAAGATAACCGGCCTCACTCACCAGGTATTTTCCGGGCTCCACCCAAAGTTCTAATTGCTTGCCATAGCGATGATAAAATTCTTTAAAACTTTTTCCCAGCTTCAGGCCGAGGTCGTACATATTGGTAACATGATCGCTTTCCTTATAAGCTACTTTAAACCCACTGCCAAAGTCAATGAATTTTAACGAGGGGAAATCAGACGCAATACCAAACAGAATTTCGGCCATTTTTAGAAACACATCGGTTTCGGTAATTTCAGAACCGGTGTGAATGTGCAGCCCATTAACTACTATTTTATACTGATGGATCAGCCGCATAACATCGGGAATCTGATAAATGGAAATGCCAAACTTGGAATTGCTATGACCGGTAGAAATTTTATAATTTCCACCCGCCATAATGTGCGGATTCAGACGAAGGCCGCACGGATAACTACTCCCATATTTTTTTCCAAATTTTTCTAGCATCGAAAGGTTATCGAGATTTACGCACAGCCCGAGTTCAACCCCTTCTTCAATTTCAGAAAAATCAACACAATTGGGAGTGAAATTGATATCGGTGTTTTTTACGCCAATACCCAGCGCCAGCTTAGCTTCGTTAATGGAAACAGCATCCACCCCCGCACCATGCTGGTGAAGCAGCCTCACAATCGAAACATTGCTCAAGGCCTTCATGGCAAATTTTACTTTTAACGGATTTTCAGAAAAGGCGTTTTTTAAATTTTGTAATTGGCTCACTATTTTGTGGCCGTCATAAACATACACCGGTGTGCCAAAAGTTTGGGCAATCGAAGTCAGTTCTATTCCTTGTACTGAATATTTTCCGTCAATTAGTTCCATGCTTAAAAATTGACCGCAAAGATGGTATAAATTAGTATTGGTTGAGTCTTTCATTCTTCATTTTTAGTTTACTTTGTGTAGAATGAAACTTTTCTTTCGTAAACAAGGGCAGGGGAAGCCGCTCATCATCTTGCATGGGCTGTTGGGCTCGTCTGATAATTGGCATACGCTGGCCAAATTCTTTGCCGACTATTTTTCTGTTTATACCATAGACCAGCGCAACCACGGGCAATCGCCTCACAGCGATGAGTTAAATTATAAAGTTCTAACGGAAGATCTCGAAGGTTTTTTTGAAGAGCATGAAATTAACAACGCCAACCTGATTGGCCACTCCATGGGTGGAAAAACAGTAATGAATTTTGCCGTAAAGAATCCCTCGAAAGTAAACCAATTAGTAGTGGTAGATATGGTGCCAAAATTTTATGTGGTAAAGCACGATCGTTTGGTAGAAGGAATGAAGGCCATTCCACTACCCGAAATTACAACCCGGGCGGAGGCAGAAGTTGTATTGGCCGGATATGAACCCGAACCGGCTGTAAGACAGTTTTTATTAAAGAATTTAGCCCGCGATGAAAACAATCGTTTTTTTTGGCGCCCCAATTTAAAAGCGATTGATGAACATCTGCAAGAAGTGGGCGAAGGCTTGCCGTACACCGGAATATTTGATAAGCCCACGCTTTTTATTTTCGGCAAAAAATCAAACTACTTTGCCGAGGGAGACGAAACAAACATTAAGAAAATTTTTCCGAAATCCGAATTTGCCTTTTTAGATACGGGCCACTGGGTACAGGCCGAAAAACCGCAAATGTTTGCTCAAACTGTTTTGTCTTTTTTGCATGGAAAATAAAGGTAAACTATACCTGATTCCCACAGTTATAGCCGAAAATGCAGAGGCTACTATTCCGCCTTCAGTTTTAACTGCATTGAAAACCATTGATCATTTTCTGGCCGAAAACATTCGCACCGCACGAAGGTATTTAAGCAGCCTTCAACTATATAATAGTATAGAGCCGCTGACTATTTTACTCTTGAATAAAGACACCACAAATGAAGAACTGGCATTTTTGCTCGAACCTCTTGATCAGGGAAAAAATATTGGAATTCTTTCAGAGTCCGGCTGCCCGGGCATTGCCGACCCAGGAGCGATGGCTGTAAAATGGGCTCATGAAAATAACATGAGTGTAATCCCATTAGTAGGCCCCTCATCTATTTTATTGGCGTTGATGGCTTCCGGGTTAAATGGTCAACAGTTTGCTTTTCACGGTTACCTGCCTATAGAGGCGCACAAACAGGCTAAAAAAATTAAAGAACTGGAAAAGGAATCTATTTTAAAAAATCAAACTCAGCTGTTTATAGAAACACCCTACCGCAATAACCAGTTAATGAAAAATTTGGTGCAAAACCTACAGCCAAAAACCCGGCTATGCATAGCCTTTAACCTTACCGGCCAAACCGAATTTATTAAAACGAAATGCATTTCAGCATGGAAAGAAAACACACCTGTGTTGGGCAAAGAGCCGGCCATTTTTCTGTTTCAGGCAGACGTTGACTAATCGAACTATTCACGTATTTTTGCGCTCTAAAAAAATTTACAATACACCATGCCGTACTTATTCACTTCCGAATCGGTTTCTGAAGGCCACCCCGATAAAGTAGCCGACCAAATATCTGATGCCCTCATAGATTATTTTTTAGCGTACGACCCGAATTCAAAAGTAGCCTGCGAAACATTGGTTACTACCGGCCAGGTAGTGTTGGCAGGTGAAGTAAAATCAGAAGCCTATTTAGATGTGCAAGACATTGCCCGCGAGGTAATCCGCAAAATCGGATATACCAAAAGCGAATATATGTTTGAAGCCCACAGTTGCGGTATTTTTTCGGCTATCCACGAGCAATCGTCCGATATTAACCAAGGTGTAGAGCGCAGAAAAAAAGAAGATCAAGGCGCGGGCGATCAGGGAATGATGTTTGGCTATGCCACCAACGAAACCGATAACTACATGCCCTTGCCTCTAGATTTGGCACATCTGCTGTTGCGCGAAATGTCTCTCATCAGGCGCGAAGGCAAAACCATGACGTACCTCCGCCCCGATGCCAAATCGCAGGTAACGATTGAATACAGTGACGACAACAAACCCCAGCGCATTGATGCCATCGTTATTTCCACCCAGCATGATGACTTTGATAAAGACACCATTATGTTAAAGAAAATTAAAGAGGATGTAATCAACATTGTGGTGCCGCGTGTTATGAAAAAACTACCCAAGCGCGTACAAAAATTATTTAACAGTGAGATAAAATACTTTGTAAACCCCACCGGCAAATTTGTAATTGGCGGACCTCATGGCGACACCGGGCTAACCGGAAGAAAAATTATTGTTGATACCTATGGTGGGAAAGGAGCCCATGGCGGAGGTGCCTTCTCCGGCAAAGACCCCAGCAAAGTAGACCGCTCGGCTGCGTATGCCACCCGCCACATTGCAAAAAATATGGTAGCGGCAGGCCTTTGCGATGAAGTGTTAGTGCAAGTAGCGTATGCCATCGGAGTAGCTAAACCGGTGGGGTTATATGTTAACACCTACGGTACGGCTAAAGTAAAAATGGCCGATGGCGAGATTGCCAAAAAAATTGAAAAGGTGTTTGATATGCGCCCGTATTTTATTGAACAACGTTTTAACCTGCGTACCCCCATCTATTCTGAAACGGCAGCCTATGGCCACATGGGCCGCGAGCCCAAAACCGTAGAAAAAATATTTAATAAAGGCTTGCGAAACGAAAAGAAACTAAAAGTAGAACTCTTTCCTTGGGAAAAATTGGATTATGTAAACGAACTAAAAAAAGTTTTTAAAGTATAAATAAAAAAGAGGCTCCGAATTTAGGAGCCTCTTTTTTTGAGATCTATAGGTTAATTTTAAGTGTACTAACTTCTTCCCGCTTTTACTTTCGCCTTAAATTTTTTTAGCTGTGCCCGCAGAGCTTCAGTAGCTAAATCGGTAGCTTCTTCAAACGAGCGGGCTTGCTCTTTGGCAAAAAGCTGGCTGCCCGGCATATTCAGTTTTATTTCTACGGTTTTATTTTCCACTCCTTCATTGTTCAGTTTTAAAAATACTTCTCCGTCCATCAGCCGGTCGTAAAAGGTCTCCAGTTTATCAACTTTTTTTTGAATGAAATCAATCAACTTTACGTCAGCATTGAAATGAATGGAGTGAACTTGCAGTTTCATGGTGTATTGATTTTTAGTGGAACATATATTTATAAACTTATGCTTTCGGATGAGCCTGATCAAAAACTTTTTTTAATTTCTCCATGGAGTTGTGCGTATAAACCTGTGTGGCCGCCAAACTGCTGTGGCCCAACAGGTCTTTTACGGCATTTATCTCGGCTCCGTGGTTGAGCAAATGAGTAGCGTACGTATGACGCAATACGTGTGGACTTTTCTTTTCTACGTTTGCTTCTTTTAAATATTCTTTTACAATCCGGTTTACTAGCATGGGGTAAAGCGGCTTGCTGGCAGAGGTTACCAACAGGTAGTCAGATTTTTTCTCTATGTCCAGATTACGGACTTTAATGTAATCTTTCAGTAAGCGTGCTAACTCGGCTGTAAAAGGAATAATGCGTTCTTTATTTCTTTTGCCAAGCACTTTCAGGGTGTGGTCGTGCAGATTCAGGCTGGTATCTTTCAGTCCGATTAACTCGGAGAGACGCATGCCGGTGCCATACAGCAATTCAATGACTACTTCATTGCGATGCCGCTCAAAAGCACTTCTTTCTTTTTGAGGTTGCTCAAAGGGCGTATTCATTTCTTTCTCATGAACAAAGTGAGGCAACTTCTTTTTTGTTTTCAGAATTTTGATTTTGTCTGTCGGATTTTTGCTGATCAGTTCTTGTTTCAGCAAAAATTTATAGTACGATCGCAGGCAGGCAATTTTCCGATTGATGGAAACAGGATCAAGGCCAGATTCTACGAGGCTTACAATCCAAGATCGGATTAAACCATGGTTGGCTTCCTGACTTGGGGTATTATCAAATTCAGAATTTAAGTATTGCTGAAATTGGGTGAGATCGGTTTGGTATGAAAGTATGGTTTGGGGGCTGTACCTTTTTTGGAATCGGATATATTTTAAAAAAGAATCACCCATTACGTGGCTACCAACTTTCAGGACAATTTACAAAAAAAATCCCTCACCATTTTTAAAAGCGAGGGATATTGTTGACAAAATGTCTATCGAATGTTAGTA
Organism: Bacteroidota bacterium; assembly: GCA_018267135.1. Classification (GTDB taxonomy): domain Bacteria; phylum Bacteroidota; class Bacteroidia; order Cytophagales; family Cyclobacteriaceae; genus ELB16-189. The sequence goes on along the minus strand of JAFDZA010000005.1, from coordinate 80,327 downwards.
GTTTTCCTGAGCGTATTGCTTTTGGATATAGGCCGCATGAATGATCTCTTCTCTTCTTTTTACCGAAGGCTTGGTAAAAGAGGTTCTGGCGCGCAATTCTTTCAAAACACCGGTCTTTTCAAACTTCTTTTTGAAACGTTTCAGCGCTTTGTCAATAGATTCATTCTCCTTGATGTTGATAATAAGCATATTTAATCAATTAGGGCTGCAAATATAACGGTTTGTGTGCAAATGCCAACACTTACTTTAAAATGGCTCTGGAAATGACTAATTTTTGAATTTCTGATGTGCCTTCGCCAATGGTGCAGAGTTTAGCATCGCGGTAAAACTTCTCGGCCGGGAAATCTTTAATGTATCCATAACCTCCAAAAATCTGTACAGCATCGTTGGCCACTTCCACAGCAATTTCAGAGGCATAGAGCTTGGCCATGGCCGATTCTTTTGAAACCGGCTTATGGTGGTTTTTCAAAGCGGCTGCTTGATGTATTAAAAGCCGAGCCGCTTCAATTTTAGTAGCCATATCGGCCAGTTTAAAGGAAATCCCTTGAAAAGCCGAGATCGGTTTATTGAATTGGTGCCGCTCCTTAGAGTAGTTTAACGCGGTCTCGTAAGCACCCTGGGCAATTCCTAAGGCAAGCGAAGCAATGGAAATTCTTCCGCCATCCAGCACTTTCAGGGCTTGTACAAATCCTTCTCCCACATCGCCAATAATCTGGCTCTTGTGCACTTTACAATCTGTAAAAATCATTTCGGCCGTTTCGCTGGCACGCATGCCCAACTTGTTTTCTTTTTTTCCAGCCGTGAAACCGGGAGTGCCACGTTCAATTATAAAAGCAGTCATTCCATGCGAGTCTCCAATATTGCCGGTGCGGGCGATAACAACTGCTACATTACCCGATTTGCCGTGGGTAATGAAATTTTTTGCCCCATTAATTACATAGTAATCGCCTTCCGGTTTAGCTACCGTGCGCATATTGCCGGCATCTGATCCGGTGTTAGGCTCGGTAAGCCCCCAGGCGCCAATCCACTCGCCCGATGCAAGCTTAGGCAGATATTTTTTCTTTTGTAGCTCGCTGGCAAATTGAAGAATGTGGCCTGTGCAGAGCGAATTATGAGCAGCCATAGAGAGGCCGATAGACCCATCTATTTTTGAAAGCTCGGCAATAGCCGTGGCATATTCATGATACCCAAACCCGGCACCTCCATACTCTTCTGGAACGAGCACCCCCATTAATCCCAGTGTTCCCATTTTTTTAAAGAGTTCTACCGGAAAATGTTGAGCCTCGTCCCACTCCATCATTTTAGGTCTGATTTCTTTCGCACCAAAATCGCGCACCATTTGGGCAATCATTTTTTCATTTTCTGAAACATCGAAACTGATGTCTGCGGTTTCTATCTCACTCATCTTTGTATTTTTTAGAGGGCTCAAAAGTAATCCAGCCAGAATTAAATACCAAACGAATGTTCGGTTGTAATTTGCCAATATTTGAAGAAAAGGAAAAAGATTAATTTGCGGCCTATATTTAATGATTTATGAATATTGCCGTTGTAGGAACCGGTTATGTTGGCTTGGTTACAGGTACATGTTTTGCCGAAACCGGAAATAAAGTTACCTGCATTGATATTGACGAGCACAAAATTGAAAAACTCAAAGCCGGGAAAATCACGATCTACGAGCCAGGGTTAGATATTTTATTTGAACGCAATATCCGTCAGGAAAGACTTTTCTTTACCACCCGGCTTGACGAAGGTATAGCCGATGCCAAAATTATTTTTCTTGCTTTACCCACTCCGCCCGGAGAAGATGGATCAGCCGATCTAAAATATGTATTGGGGGTGGCCGAAAAAATAGGACCGCTACTAAAAGACTATACAGTTATTGTTGATAAGAGTACCGTGCCGGTAGGCACAGCCGAAAAAGTAAAAGAAAAAATAGCCGCGGGTGCTAAAGTAGATTTTGATGTCGTTTCTAATCCCGAATTTTTGCGCGAAGGGGTAGCGGTAGAAGATTTTATGAAACCCGAACGCGTGGTAGTGGGTACTTCATCTGAGCGCGCCAAAAAGATGATGGAAGTGCTGTATGCCCCGTTTGTTAGGCAAGGCAACCCCGTTATTTTTATGGATGAACGCTCGGCCGAACTGACTAAGTATGCGGCCAACTCTTTTTTGGCCACCAAAATTTCTTTTATGAATGAAGTGGCTAACCTATGCGAAAAAGTAGGAGCCGATGTAGATGCTGTGCGGAGAGGGATTGGTACCGACAGCCGGATAGGGAAACGCTTTCTCTTTTCGGGGATTGGGTATGGAGGCAGTTGCTTCCCTAAAGACGTGCAAGCTTTGGTTAAATCATCAGATGATGCCCGTTACAATTTTAAAATTTTGCATGCCGTAATGGATGTAAACCGAGAACAAAAAACCAAGATGATTCCCCTTATAAAAGAATTTTTCAACCATGATTTAAAAGGGAAAACCATAGCCGTATGGGGGTTGTCGTTCAAGCCCTATACCGATGATATTCGCGAAGCCCCTGCCATAGAAAACATTGAAGCCCTGCTGGAAGCCGGAGCGATTATAAAAACCCACGATCCCGAAGCCATGGCCAACGTGAAGAAACTATTGAAAAATAAAATTCAATATTTTGAAAACCCCTACGATGCCGTAGCCGGTGCCGATGCCATCCTCATCGCTACTGAATGGCCGGAATTTCGTACCCCGGACTTTGAGCGGATTTCTTCATTACTCAAAACCAAAGTAATTTTTGATGGCCGCAATTTGTACGACCTCAATCAAATGAAAGACCTGGGCTTTACTTATTACAGTATTGGCAGACAAATTATTTATGGCTAAACAACGCATCTTAATTACCGGAGGAGCCGGTTTTTTGGGCTCGCATCTGTGCGACCGATTCATTCGCGAAGGCTTGGAGGTAGTGGCGATGGATAACCTCATCACAGGTGATTTGCGTAACATCGAGCATCTCTTTAAGTTGAAGGAATTTGAATTTTACAATCATGATGTTTCCAAATTTGTACACGTGCCGGGCGAGTTGCACTACATCTTGCACTTTGCTTCGCCCGCCAGCCCGATTGATTATTTAAAAATTCCGATCCAAACATTAAAAGTAGGATCGTTGGGCATTCATAATTTGTTAGGCTTGGCCAGACAAAAGAAATCGCGAATCATGATTGCCTCTACGTCTGAAGTATATGGCGACCCCACCGTGCACCCGCAGCCCGAAGAATACTATGGAAATGTAAACCCAGTAGGCCCGCGCGGGGTGTATGACGAAGCCAAACGATTTCAGGAAGCTATGACCATGGCATACCACACCTACCACAAACTGGATACCCGCATCGTACGGATATTTAATACGTACGGCCCACGCATGAGGCTTAACGATGGCCGCGTGTTGCCGGCATTTATAGGGCAGGCTTTGCGTGGAGAGGACCTCACCATTTTTGGCGATGGCTCGCAAACCCGTTCATTTTGTTATGTGGATGATTTGGTAGAGGGTATCTACCGGCTGCTGATGAGCGATTACGTAAACCCTGTGAACATTGGTAACCCAAGCGAAATTACCATTAAAGAATTTGCCGAAGAGATTATAAAACTTACGGGCACACAACAAAAAATAGTGTACCAGCCTCTCCCGAAAGACGACCCCAAGCAACGAAGACCCGATATAACCAAGGCTCAGAAAATTTTAAAATGGGAACCACGTATCGCCCGTGCGCAAGGATTGAAAATAACCTACGACTATTTTAAGTCGCTGCCCCGCGAAGTTCTGTACCATCGCGATCATAAAAACTTTGACGGATTTATCCGATGAAGTACTTACCCGGGGCGTTCTTACTGATCCTCGCCTCGTGCGTAGATGTGGCTCGCTTTGAGGTGCCACAACCCGAGGGTGTAAAAGATGAAAAATCTATTTCAAAAAAATGGATAGGAAAATACCTCAACCTTACCGATTCAACGTTGCTTTTGGTTACTCAGGAAATGATTATTAAAATTACTTCATCTAATACGAAAGAAGCGCTTTCCAAAATAGACTCGGCCGACCTAATGAAAATGAGGACGTTAAAACAAGGACGGGGAGAAGCCGGCTTCGGCCACTCTATAACCGATTTCAAAATTGATGGCGACAGCATATTCTATCATACCACCACAAGCGACACATTATATTTTCAATCCGAAAAATTCAAGGTAAGAAGATTTAAAGGCTATTATTTTTTAAACAAACAAATTGCTCCCGGCAGTTGGGAAGTTTACAAAATTGAAAAAGTAAAAGAAGGAATAACCGTTGGAACGATTTCTACCAAACAAGAACTGAACGAATTGCGAGCCGTTACGGAAACATACAGCGATACGGTTTACCGGTTCAGGCCTACCCGTAAGCAGTTTAAAAAATTACTTCAGGAAAACGGATTTAAAACGGAGCAAAAATTTCTGCGAATCGAGTAGTTAAGAGCGGCTGAAATGCTGGTAGAAGGCCACGATCGTTTCGATCCCGATCAAAAAATTCTTTACCCCATAATGTTCATTGGGCGAGTGGATGGCATCACTGTCGAGGCCGAACCCCATGAGTACTGTATCCAGTTCCAATTCTTTTTTAAACAATGAAACAATGGGAATGCTGCCGCCATCGCGCGTGGGGATGGGCGTTTTGCCCCACACCTCTTCAAAGGCTTTGCTCGCGGCATGAAATGCTTTAGAGTGGGTGGGCGTAACAGCCGGCTCGCCTCCGTGGTGGGGTATTACCTTTACTTTTACCGACTTAGGGGCGAGTGCCAAAAAATGGTTGGTAAATAGTGTCATTATTTCCTGGCTGCTTTGGTGGGGCACTAATCGCATAGAAATTTTGGCATACGCTTTAGATGGCAAAACCGTTTTAGCCCCTTCCCCGGTATAGCCGCCCCAAATGCCGTTTACATCCAGCGTAGGCCGGATGCCCGTGCGCTCCATGGTGGTGTAGCCTTTTTCGCCTTGCACTTCATCAATAGCCAAATCTTTTTGGTAGTGGTTCAGATCAAAAGGAGCACTGTTTAGTTTTTTCCGGTCAGCATCAGACAAATTCTCTACCCGATCATAAAATCCGGGAATAGTTACACGTCCGTTTTCATCGTGGAGGGAGGCAATCATTTTAGCAAGCACATTGATGGGGTTGGCTACGGCTCCGCCATATACTCCCGAGTGTAAATCGCGGTTAGGCCCGGTTACTTCTACTTCTAAATAACTCAGCCCGCGAAGCCCGGCCGTAATAGAGGGGCAATCCAACGAAATAAGCGAAGTGTCTGAAATCAGAATGACATCGGCTTTCAGTTTATTTTTATTTTCTTTTACAAATGTGCCTAAATTATCAGAGCCTACTTCCTCTTCGCCTTCAATCATAAATTTAATGTTGCAGGGAAGTTGATTTAGCTTCATCATGGTTTCAAAAGCTTTGAGGTGCATATATACCTGCCCCTTGTCATCGCACGCCCCGCGTGCAAAAATCTTTCCGTCTTTTATAACCGGCTCAAACGGGGGCGAAGTCCACAAATTGAGCGGATCAGGCGGCTGCACATCATAATGTCCATACACCAACACCGTGGGCAGCGAAGAATTTATTTTTTTTTCTCCAAATACGATCGGATGCCCCTTTGTTTCGCAGAGCTCTACCGAATCGGCACCTGCCTTTTTCAGTTGAGCGGCCACATACTCGGCTGCCTGCCTTACCTCTTTTTGGTAGCGGCTGTCGGCACTTACCGAAGGGATGCGGAGCAACTCAAACAGTTCATCGAGAAAACGTTGCTGGTGCGTGTGGATGTATTCGCGGATCATAAAAGTAGAATTTTAATCGAGTATAAATAAATACCTGTAAAATTAAGAATACTATTCATGGATTGTGAATAGATGAATACGAAAAATGAATTTAACGCGTTCCGATTAATAAAAAACTATAAAATAGATACTGTAGCGAATTAAAAGATGGATACAAGTATTTTTCAAACACACTACCTTTGCTTTATGTTAGTAGATTATAAAAACCTTTCCGCTTCCTCGCGGTGCTGGATTTTTCAGGCGCACCGGATGCTTTCGGCCGATGAAACCCGAATAATTGAAGAAACCCTTACCTCTTTTTGCGAACAGTGGAATGCCCATGGTGAATTGCTGACCCCCTATTTCGAAATTCGCGAAAACCGGTTTGCTATTTTGTTAGTGGATGAAACCCGTCTGCCAGCCAGCGGTTGCAGTATAGACAGCGCTACCCGCGTAATGAAAGAACTACAACAGCGATTGAACATTAATTTTTTCGACCGGACACAGGTTGTATTCCGCATCGAGGACAAGATAAGCACCTATTCATTAAAAGCAGCTAAAGAAGCGCTGGCCAATGGCGCGCTGGCTCCACAAACCATTCTGTACAATACACTGGTGGCGACTAAAGACGAATTGGAAACGGCCTGGCTAGTGCCGGTAGAAAAATCGTGGCTCTCTAAGTGGCTGCCCGCACAGGCTTAAATGAAAAGCTCATAACAACCATGAAAAAAATTAATTATGGTATTGATGCCCCTCAGGTAATCAGAAATTTGCTAATCATAGGATTTATTGCGTTAGTATTTTCATTTTTTCCACCCGACTTATCCCCACCTGTTTCGGCCTTCATTCGATACACCTTTTTAATGCCGGGCCTCAGCCTGATAGCAGCCGGAGGGCTTATGTACGGGTATGCCCGGTGGGGCAAATCAAAACACCGCGATCGCCTGCTGAATTTATATGCCTGGAAAGGAAATGAAAAAGTACTGGATGTAGGCACCGGCTTAGGATTATTAATGATTGGAGTAGCCAAACGACTAACTACCGGCACATGCTATGGAATCGATATATTCAATGCCTACGACTTGTCGGATAACGCCATTGAGCAAACTAAAATAAATGCCGAACTGGAAAATGTTTTACAGAAAGTACATATTCTGAACGAAAATATTCTTAAAACTTCTTTTGAAGATAACTCCTTTGATGTGGTAGTTTCTAATTTATGCCTGCACAATATTTACGATTCTACCGGGCGGGCGCAGGCCTGCCGGGAAATAGTTAGAATTCTGAAAATGAATGGAACCGTCATCCTATCCGATTTTAAAAATATGGATGAATACCAAACCACCTTCGAGCAACTCGGCATGAATGTTCGGAAAGCAGGAACTTATTTCCTTACTACATTCCCTCCACTAACAGTAATCATCGCAACAAAACAATAAAGGCAACCAACAAAGAGAGGCACTTAGACAATAGAATTAACCACGAACTTTTGTAATTTTAACCTTGATGGGTATTTGTGTAGCTATACCGGTAAAGCCAATGATGAGGGTACGATTTTTTTTATGGAGTCTGGTTGCGGCACTTGCGGCCATCGTGTGGGGAGCATGCAGCCCCGAAAAAAAAGCAGAAAAATCTTTCCAGTTAGGCAAATACGAGAAAGCCATTGCTTTTTATAAAAGCGTGTTAGCCAAACAGCCAAATAACTTTAAGGCAAATTATTCCGTAGCCGAATCATACCGCCTGTCTAACCGCATTAAAGAAGCTGAGCCTTATTATGCCAAAGCGCGCGGACGAAATCTGAAAAAAGATTCTATCGGGCTGTACTATGCCAAAGCTCTTCAAGCCAATGGTAAATATGAAGAAGCTCAAAAAGAATTAGAAGAAGTGATTACCGGCACCGAAAATGAAGAACTAAAAGACCGGGCTCAGAAAGAATTAAAAGGCTTGCAAAATCTTTCCTTGCTTCGTAAGAAAGATTACTACCGGGCAAAAAACTTGGAAGCACTCAATACTTCATTTGCCGACTATGGCCCGGCCCACTCTAACAACATTTTGTATTTTGCTTCTTCACGGGCTAATACCAAAATATACGAGGCCTCCGGCACCCCGTTTACCGATCTGTATCAGGTTGATACCAAAGGTGCCAATGTTGACATTGGTACACTTAAAGCCCTGCCCGAGGGCATTATTAATCAACCCGATGTAAACACCGGGTCTATCACTTTCTCGGCCGATGGAAAACTAATGATTTTTGCCCGGGGCAACACCGGTAAAAAAAAAGGAGCGAAAGATGTGGACCTGTTTTTGTCGCGATTTAGAAACGGCACCTGGTCGGCAGCTGTTCCCATCAATATCAATACGCCCGATTTTTGGGAATCAACCCCGGCCCTAAGCCCTGACGGACGAACACTCTATTTTTCATCTAACCGCAAAGGAGGATATGGCGGGCTCGATATCTATTCTGCCCAGATGGACAGCCGGGGACGTTTTGGTAAAGTGAGAAATCTGGGGCCCGACATAAACACCGCAGGCGATGAGTTATTTCCATATATGGCCGATAACGGAAAACTTTACTTTGCATCAGACGGCCACCCCGGGTATGGAATGCTCGATCTGTTTGTGGTAAACCGGGCCAACGGCAAAACCGTTATTGAAAACCTGGGGCCCACCATGAACTCTACCGGAGATGATTTTGGTATTTTTCTATTTAAACCCGACCGTGGATTTTTTACTTCTAACCGCGAAGGAGGCAAGGGTGATGACGACATCTACACTTTTGTAAATGACGATCCAAATTTAAGAGTAGTAAATTACTATTTGCAAGGAATTACCTACTCCGTCCGAAAGGATAGCACCCGAGAAATATTGCCCGACACAAAAGTTTCCCTGCTCGGCCCGGAGGGAGACGTAATGCAGGATTTTACCACCGGCAACGATGGCAAATTCCTTTTTCGGGTTTATGAAAACGAACGATATGCTTTACTGGGCGAACGCGATGGCTACCTCACCAAGCGGCAGTTGTTTACCACCGTAGGCAAGTCTGTTTCGCTTGAATCGCTGAAGGAATTAGTTACCAATATCACATTTGATACCCTCATGGTTTTAGACCGAAAGGCAAAGAATGTTTCCTTTGTGCTCAATAATATTTACTTCGGCTACGATAGTGCCGACATCCGCCCGGCAGCCGCTCGCGAACTGAACAAACTGGCACAGTTGCTGGAAGATAACCCGGAAATAAAAATTGAAATGGGCTCCCACACCGACAGCGTGGCCTCGGATTCCTATAACCTCGAACTCTCGCAGCGCAGAGCCCAAAGCACAGTAAACTATTTAATCAGGCGCGGCATAGACCCCAAGCGGCTAACGGCTAAAGGCTATGGAGAACGGGTGCCCATTGCACGCAACTCCAACCCCGATGGAACGGATAACCCGGCCGGCCGCCAAAAAAACAGGCGTACCGAATTCAGGATTTTAGAAATCGGCCCAGCCGTTAAGAAAACAGATGAATTTGATGAGGACAAATACTTTAAAGAAAAAGACAACGAAAACTAAGTACACTAGATTTACTTACCCCTTTTCCATCTGCAGATAATGGCATAATTTTGGCGTAGAGGATGTATGCAATGAAAAAATTCTTATTAATCGGGCTGATGGCTTTCTCGGCAGAGATCAATGCACAAACTGTTTTTAGTCCTATGCGGGAAGCCATTAAAAATGGAAAAGCAGGAGATTTGGCAAAATATCTTAATACCTCAATTGACCTAAACCTGGAAGGAGAAGTAAACACCTACAGCAAAGCACAAGCAGAATTTGTTCTCCGCGATTTTTTTAAAAAACATGCCCCTTCCGATTTTACAATTGTACACTCGGGCACTTCTAAAGCCGGCCTGCAATTTGCCATTGGTAAATACAAAAGCGGAAACGACAACTACGATGTGCTCATGCGCGTGCGCGAAGTAGATAAAGTGTACCTCATCCATGAGATGAGCTTTACCAAATAATGAACCGCCCGGCTTACCTAACAGACCACGCCATCCGGCATTTTATTCAATCCGCATTAGCAGAAGACTTAGGCGAAGGCGACCACTCTACATTGGCCACCATTCCTTCCGATAAAATTTCTAAAGCAAAGTTGCTCATCAAAGACAACGGAATTCTGGCCGGGATAGAAATGGCCCGTCTGATTTTTAAAGAGGTTGATCCTACCTTAAAGGTAATCCTGTTTAAAAAAGATGGCGAGAAGATTACCCCGGGAGATATTGCCTTTGAAGTACACGGAAAAGCACAATCCATTTTATCAACCGAACGATTGGTGTTGAATTGCATGCAGCGGATGAGCGGCATTGCTACGCTTACCTACCGCTTGCGCAAACAAATAGAAGGAACACCGGTTCAACTTATGGACACGCGCAAAACCACACCCAATTTCCGGCTCATGGAAAAATGGGCCGTAACGATTGGCGGAGGCAAAAATCACCGGTTTGCTTTAGATGATATGATGATGCTGAAAGATAACCACATTGATGTGGCCGGAGGAATTACGCTGGCCGTGCACCAAGCCGTGGAATACCAAAAACGAAAAAAGATTAAACTCCCAATAGAAGTAGAAACCCGCACCCTGAACGAAGTAAAAGAAGCCCTTGCCACCAATGCAGTTGATGTAATCATGCTCGACAATATGAGCCTGGCCGATATGAAAGAAGCCGTTACTCTGATTAACGGAAAATGTAAAACCGAAGCAAGCGGAGGCATTGCCGAATCTTCTTTACAGGCCATAGCCGGATGTGGAATAGATTATATTTCAATGGGAGCCCTTACCCATTCGGTCAAGAGTCTAGATATGAGCCTCAAAATTTTTTAGTTCACCAACCGAGCCGATCACCCCATCGAAATCTCAAATCATTAAGTTACTTTTGTTCTTCATGGAATGGGAAGAAGCTCCGCGACAACATTATACGGAAAATGAAAAACAACTCATTTTCAACAACGAGTTTATGCCTCATATTCATTCCATGTACAATTTTGGCTACCGGCTTACCCTCGACCGCGATGATGCCAAAGACTTGGTGCAAGATACCTACCTCAAGGCATACCGGTTTATAGAATCATTCCAGAAAGGAACTAATGCCAAGGCGTGGCTGTTCCGCATCTTGAAAAACAGCTTCATTAACGATTACCGTAAAAAAAGCAAAGAACCCAATAAAGTAGATTACCAGGAAGTAGAGACCTATTATAATTCGGAAGAAGTGGATCGGCTCATTACGCCCGACTTGCGGGTAGAGTCGCTTAAAGATATGATGGGCGATGAAATTAGTAATGCCCTTAACTCGCTGGATGTGGATTTTAGAACCGTAATTATTTTGTGCGATTTAGAAGATTTTAAGTACGAAGAGATGGCAAAAATTTTAGATATACCCATTGGCACCGTACGCAGCCGCTTGCACCGTGCACGAAACCTGCTGAAAGAAAAATTAAAATCGTACGCCAAAACCATGGGCTACAACAACGCATAAGTTATGGCAACCCCCACTAATCCGTTTATCCAGCCCGATGGCAAAAAACCCACGTGCATGGAAATGCTTCAACTAATTATTGATAATCAGGTTACCGAAGAACAACGCTTGTATTTTTCCCAGCACATGGGCCATTGCCTGCCCTGCTACAAAAAGTATAATGTGGATATGGCTATTAAAGAATTATTGCAGAGCAAATGTTGTGGAGGAAATTGCCCGGACGATATTGTAGCCGAAATTAAGTTGAAGATCAATTCAATGACAGCCTGAATGGCAGGCTCATCTGAAATCCGCCCCCCCGGAGGAAAAGCCATTATTTTTTCGGCCCCATCCGGTTCAGGAAAAACTACCATTGTACATCATCTGCTCAAGAATAATTCCGACTTAGGTTTTTCTATATCGGCTGCTACCCGCGATAAACGCGGACGAACCGAACAAAACGGGAAAGACTATTATTTCCTGCCCCCCGAAGAATTTAAAAAAAAAATTGATCAGGATGAATTTGTAGAATGGGAAGAAGTGTATGCCGGAAATTTTTACGGAACACTCAAATCAGAAATTCAGCGGATTTGGAATGAAGGCAAAAACGTAATCTTTGATGTAGACGTAAAAGGAGGGCTTAACCTGAAAAAATATTTTGGCGATAAAGCATTGGCTGTTTTTGTAAAAGTTCCTTCTATGGAAGTGCTGAAGCAACGGCTTAACGACCGGGGCACGGAAACCGAAGAAGCATTATCACGCAGGCTGTTTAAAGCAAGTTTTGAAATGTCTTTTCAAAAAGATTTTGATGCCGTGCTGCTCAATGAAAACCTGGAAAAATCGTTAGCCGAAGCACAGCAGCTATACGATGCATTCAAAAATAAAATGTAAAAATTCCGATACGGAAATGATTACTCCCAACAAATTCTTAGAACGGGTAACCTATTATAAATGAAAATCGGTTTGTTCTTTGGTTCGTTTAACCCCGTCCACATCGGGCATTTAGCGATTGCCAATGTCATGGCAGAAAATACCGATTTAAAAAAAGTATGGTTTATTGTTTCTCCGCAAAACCCGCTGAAGCCCAGCAAAGGGTTGCTGCACGAGTTCGATCGCTACGATATGGTAAAAGCCGCCATAGCCGACAACTATAAATTTGAAGTGAGCGATGTAGAATTTCACTTACCCAAACCTAGTTACACCATTCATACGCTAGCCCATCTACAAGAAAAATATCCTGATAAAGAATTTAAGCTGATTCTTGGAGAAGATAACCTGGAGAATTTTCCCCGATGGAAAAACTACGAGCAGATAATAGAACAATATGGATTATATGTGTACCCCCGGCCTCATGTAACAAATTCACCACTGAAGAGTCATGCTCATGTAAAACTGGTAGAAGCTCCTCTGCTCGATATTTCGGCAACCTATATTCGCGAGTGTATCCGAAACAACCAATCCATACGTTACCTCGTTCCGGAGGCGGTAGAGCAAATGATCCGATCGAAAGGCTTTTACCGGTAAGCACAACTTTTTTATCCTTTTTCTCGTCTTCACGTATTTATGAAACCAACCCTATTCCTCTTTTTCAGTTTCATTTCCGGTTCGCTTTTTGGCGGAGGCGTAAAAGGGTTGGTAAAAGCCGCTGACGGCACTGCCCTTCCGTATGCTTCTATTTATGTAAAACAAACCGGCACCGGAGCCACCACCGATCAAAACGGGTACTATGAATTGCCATTAGAGCCGGGCCACTATGAAATCATATACAAATATCTGGGCTACGAAGCCGCTACCCGTATAGTAGAGGTAGCCAAAGATTTTATTGAACTCAATATTGTTTTAAAAGAACAAAATATTTTGCTGCAGGGAATAACCGTTACCGCAGCCAAAGAAGATCCTGCCTACACCATTATGCGGAAGGCTATTGCCAAAGCAAAATTTCATACCCAGCAGTTAGATACTTATTCGGCCAAGGTTTACATTAAAGGAAAAGGAAAATTGCGCGACTACCCCTGGCTGGCTAAAAAAATGCTGGAAAAAGAAGGGATTACCAAAGACCGCCTGTTTATTACCGAATCAGTCAATGAAATAAAATACACCCGCCCGCATAAATACGAACAGAAAGTAGTTGCCATTTATACACAAGGCAAAGATCAAAACGGATCGCCCAACCAATATTTCTTTGGCAGCTTTTACGAACCCGAAATTGCCGAAACGGTATCTCCTCTCTCCCCCAAAGCATTTACGCATTATAAATTTGAATACCTGGGTACCTTTAAAGATGCCGGGTACGACATCAGTAAAATAAAAGTGACACCCCGCAGCAAAGGCGATAGTGTATTTGAAGGAACCATTTTTATTGTAGAGAATGAGTGGAGCATCCACAGCCTGGAACTGATGGCTACCAAATTAGGTATCCATTTTAAAGTAAAACAAATCTATCACCCGATAGAAGAAAAAGACCACCCTAACGACCCCACCCGGCAGGTGTGGATGCCTGTTTCGCAAGAAGCCATTGTAACCGGCAAAGTATTTGGGTTTGATTTTATTGGTTCATACCACGCCACCGTAAAGGAATATAAAATTAAACTCAACCCCGCACTGGTAGTGGCCATGGATGTGATTGATGAGAAACTGGAAAAAGAAGAAGCTAAAAAAATAAAAAAACAGTTTAGCCAGAAAAACCAACAGATTAAACAACGGCTGGAGAATGGAAAAGAAATAACAGCGAAAGAACTAAAACAACTGACAAAAGCGTATGAAAAAGCCGAACAGAAAGAACAAAAGGAGCCCGATGTGGTATCCGAGTCGCGCTACAAGGTAGATTCCACCGCTTACAAAAAAGATTCGTCATTTTGGGCGAACATACGCCCGGCTCCGCTTGATAAAGAAGAAATTAGAGGCTATAAAAAAACCGATAGCCTGAATGAAGTACAACGAAAACGCGATGAAGGCGATACATTGCACTCGAAAAAGCACCACAAAGGATTCAGCCCTTTTGATATAGTAACCGGCAATTATTATTCAGTTGGCAAAAGTGCCAGCTTTCAAATCCATTTTCCCTGGGGCGGGTATAACACAGTAGAAGGAGTAAATGCCATTTACCGGGTAAGTTACTACAAACGTTGGGTAAAGAAAGATTCGCTGCATCCTGAAAAAAGGCCGGATACCAGGCGCTTGGAAATCAGCCCCACCTTTAGGTATGCCTTTGCCCGCGAAAAGCTAACCGGCTTTCTACGTGCCGATTACCGTACCCGCACGGCAAGAATTACGCTGAGTGGCGGAAGGTACATTCAGCAGTTTAATAGTGACGAACCCATCCATCCGTTTATCAATACCTTCACTACACTTTTTCAAGGGCAAAACTGGATGAAGTTGTACGAACGCGATTTTGTTGATGTTAATTTCAGAAAGCAGTTTAACGGGAAATATTTTTTCCGCACGCAATGGTCGCTGGCACGCAGGCACGAACTCTTTAACAACAACAATTATTCATTTAACGAACGTAGCCATACACAATTTACGGCCAATGCACCCGTCAATGTTGAGCTGCCCAATACCAGTTTTCAGCCCCACACAGCCTTGATTGGTTCGGTAGGTTTGGAAGCCCGCCCGTGGCAAAAGTTTAGAATCTGGAACGGCAATAAATACAATGCTAACCGGCCATCGCCCACGTTTACATTCGATTACAAAAAAGGATTTTCGCAACTCTTTGGCAGCGATGTAGATTACGATTTACTGGAAGTAGGCTTCAAAGAAAGCATGCGTACCGGCATTACCGGCCAGCTGGATTTGAATTTGAAAGCCGGAAAATTTCTGAACACCCGCTCTATGTATTTTATGGACTTTAAACATTTTGCCGGCAATCAAACTCCGTTTATTACCTCCGATCCGGCCGGAAGCTTTCGGCTGCTCCCGTATTATACCTACAGCACACACGACCAGTATTTTTCAGCCAATGTGCACTACCACTTTCGCAAGTTTTTGGTTACACGCATCCCCCGAGCACGCCTGCTGGGAATATCAGAAAATTTCTTTGTCAATTATTTAGCCACCCCTCACTCCAACCACTATACCGAGTTGGGGTATGGCCTGAATGGAATCTTGCGGTTGTTTCGCTTAGAGTTTGCCACCTCTTTTCAAAACGGAACGTATATAAGCAACGGGTTTCGTATCGGCATAGCTACTAATATAACGGTACAGTTTTCCGATAATTAAAATTTTTGCTAACACGAGCCTTAAGCAAAGGGCAATGTGTTTTGTTAGGGCTCAAAGAAGTTTCAAAATCAGATGGACTTAGTTATAAGTCTTTAATGAAGCAAACAACTCTTCCTGCTTCAACAAAACTAATTTTTATGATAATCTATACTTGTTGAGTTAGTGAGATCGGTATTGTCTGTCTGATATTTTCATTGAGTTCAAGTTTGGTGAGGGCAGATTTTTTTTTGAAAATCGTCAGACGTAAGCACAAATATTAAGTTTATAACTGCCAGCCCCACTATTGCCAATACGATGTTAGCGGCTGGTCTTCTTATTTACGCCTGTTGTTTAGTTCCTTTTCCAAGTCGTCAAAATTTGACAGCTCTCTTGGAATAATAACAATATTTTTATCGTTAAAAACATTTGAGTTTGTCGCCTTAACCCACAAGTCGCCATCCTTTCTTTCAATGGATTTAATGTTGTTGAAGTCAACTTTTGCATAATAAACACCAGAAATATTTTTTGCTCGGGAGTAAGTCAATTTGTGAAAAAAGTTAAGTCGTGGTTCGTTGTCTAAGTCAATTACCCTTGTTATAGAATTGTCGTCAATTACGATTTGAAGATTTTCTGCCGTCAGTCGTGTCAACTTTTTATTGTTTAGGTAGGTGAGCCCAAAAATTAACGCTACAAACAACAGTGAAAAAAGCATGATGTAAAAAAAATCTGCTGGCGCATCCATTCGTTTTGTAATGAAAAACATAAGGAATGGCATAGCTAACAAAGCAATTGCTAAAGTTTTAAATACTATATTGTCATTTCGTTTTGTGTATTCCGAAATTTTGGAGTTGTCAACTTTGTAAGTTTTCATTGTCGTCATTTTTTTATAGTGTCAATGTGTTGTTGGTTTGGCTGTCGTCCTAAAATAGCCACCAGCGAAGAAAGGATTAACGAAGTAAAAAAAGGAGGGATTCGAAGCACAACTTTTCGTTTACCGAACAAAGCCCTTCTTTTTTTATTTTCGTTTAATATTATGTTAGCGGCTGCTCGGCTGTCTGTCCAAAGAGGAGTCGTTTCCATTCTTGCACGAAGGTAATTAAAAGCGATTTACATTAGAAGCACTTTCGGTTCAATTACGCTGTCAGCCTGTGCGGTGGAAAAATAAATTTCTTTTTTAAAGAAGCGTTGGCTTGTGCGTTTTTTAAGAGTGTATTTTTTGCGGGTGACTAATCGTTGTCAAGTATTTCTTTTACTTTTTCCTCTAACATTTTTTGATCAGGTAAATACAACTGATATTTTGAAACGAAAATCTTATTGGTCAATCCACCAGTAGCATATTTTACTGTGAACTCATGTTTGTCTGCTGCTATAATAATTCCTATTGGTTCGTTGTCGCCTTCGGTGTTTTCTTCTTCTTTGAAATAATTCAGATACAAATTCATTTGCCCAATGTTCTTATGCGTTACCTTTTTTGTTTTCAGTCAATAAGAACAAAGCACCTCAAAATGCGGTGATAGAAAACAAGGTCAATAAAATTGTGTTCGTTGTCAACAGTGATTTTAAACTGTCGTGCTACAAAAGAAAAACCTTTGCCAAGTTCCAAAAGAAATTTCTGCAAGTTGTCAATGAGTTTCTTTTCAAGCCCTCTCTCTTTAATGATGCCGTCTTTAGGTAATTCAAGAAATTCAAAAACATACGGATCTTTCACTGCATCCTTTGCTAAAATAAGTTCGTGTCCTTTCTCTGCCAATACTAACACTCCTTTCTTGTCGGTGCTTAATGCCAATCGTTGAAATATAGCTGAATCAATTTGACGCTTCATTTCTCTAAAACTCCAATTTTCTTTGATGGCTTGCTTCTCGTAGAAACTTCTCGCCAAACCATCAGGAACCGTTAGTAATTCAGCGTAATGGCACCAACTCAATTTTCCAGACACTGTCTGGAATTTTTGGTATTTGATATAAAACTGCCGACACAAGTAAACATTACTTTTGCTGAATTCTTTGCCATATTTTACTTTGAGGTCTTTCACTAATTTTTGTAACAGCGAACTTCCGTAATCAGCTTTTTCTTTTCCCTGCTGCTCATATTCAACAATGTGCCTGCCGATTTCCCAATTAGCTTTCACTAACTCCGTATTGATTGCCTTAATGGCGTTCTCTCTAGCTTTCTGCAAGGTTGAACCGATGTTGTCAAGTAGTTCGTTGTATTTGTTCTTTGATAGTTTCATACACTTTTCGTTGTTTCTTTTTGGGTTTCATCACTGCCTTAACATCATTCACATTTTTAGTTGCTTCATCAAAGTATTCTTTCTTCAACTCAATTCTAATATATTTTCTCCGATTCATTTTCCCAATCAACCGACTTTCCGAAAAGTGCTTGTGATAAATTATTAGTAGCATCTTGTTGCAGGAAGTATGCTTGTAGCAATCCATACAAATACAAATAACCTCCATCATTGCCTGAAAACGCTGGAAGTTTGAAGAAGTGGTCAATAGCAAGTTGTGTATCTTCTAAAACATCCATGCACGAACAAACTTTATCCCACCTCACTCTGTCGCTAAAAATAAGTTCCCGCTTCCATGGATGATTCACATGGTCACGAACCTTATGCGCTAATTCCATTATAGGATTCATTTTCCTTCAACAATTTTTATTTCCGCTTGTGTCAACTCGTAGAGTTGATAAACGATTTGATTTATTCTGTCTTCGCAATAATCAATCTTGCTTTGCAGTTGATTTATTTTGCTTTCAAGTTTTACTTCTGTCTTTATTTCATTTAACCTTATGTTAGCGGCTACTCGGCTGTCTGTCCAAAGAGGAGTCGTTTCCATTCTTGCACGAAGGTAATTAAAAGCGATTTACATTAGAAGCACTTTCGGTTCATTACGCTGTCAGCCTGTGCGGTGGGAAAAAATAAATCTCTTTTTTAAAGAAACGTTGGCTTGTGCGTTTTTTAAGAGTGTATTTTTTTGTGGGTGGATTTTATTCGTCATCATCATTTTCTGATTTCCTTTTTCTTTTCTTCTGTCCCAACTTGCTATCTAAAATCATATTTAGAAATGAAGGTGGTTGTAAAAAGTAGTTGGGGTTTTCGTCAATCTTTTCTCTGATAAGCGTTAGTCCTCCGTTTGTGTATGATTCAAGTGTATGAATCAACGCCTTTACAACTTCATCTTCTTTTACCTCTCCCTTTTCAAGTGCAATCAGGTCAACATCTGTTTTGGCAACAACAGTAAGGAACATATTCTCTTGCCGATGTGTAAAATCATTTCGTGCCAAGGTGGTTGACTTGCTTCCCCAATGTTGAATGTGATGGCTGAAATCAGTTTTCTTTTCCTTTTCTGGAATTACTTCCCTCACTCCTCCTCTTGGTTCTTTCACATCGCCTTTGAATCGTGGAATCAAATGTATGTGAACATGAGGAACAGTTTGTCCTGCTGATTCGCTGATGTTGATGCCAACATTGAATCCGTCAGGATTCAATTTCTTTTTCAAAATATCTTTTGCTTTGTTCAGCATGAACCAACAAGCCGATTGTTCTTTGAATGAAAGTTCAAAGTAATCGGCACAATGCTTTTTCGGAATGATTAAAGTGTGTCCGTTGCTCACTGGAAATTTATCAAACATTGCGTAAGCAGTTGCAGATTCTAAAAGCAATTCTCTTTCTGATTCGGGATTGCAAAACGGACAAGTTGAATTTTCTTTTCGCTTGAGTTGATTGAAGTGTTTGTATTCATACACTTCACAATTTTCATTTTTGAAAATTGATTTGTAATTCAAAACCACATTGCATTGGTAAGTTGGTTTCTGATGAACCTTGTGAGTTCTGAAACCTTCGTATTGCAAATCTCTTCTCACTGCAATATATGCTTTGCCTGTTGGCTTCAAGAGTTGAGAAATTTCCATAAGAACACTTGCTTGTTCTTCCTGCATCAAAACATTCAACACATAAAAGCAAATGATTGTGTCAAACTTTTTTGTTGGATACTTTGGAAAATAATGTTTGTCGTAGCCGACAATATTTTTCCCTTTTGCTTTCAGCAACTCAACATCTTTTCCAAAGCCGCAACCGAAGTCCAACACATCACCAACCAACAAATTTTTGTTCAACAAAAGTTTTGCTGGAAAAGAAAGTGTTTCTCTTTCCTTCGCTGTTAAATGATTGTATTGATTCGTTTGTATCACTTTAAAAATTCAAAGCCGTTGTTTGATGCGATTGTGATTAAAGGTTGAATTCTTTCTCTGAATTTTTCCTTTGAAAAATTCTTTTCCAAGTCGGGGAAGATTGTCAAGTAATCTTCAAGCAATTTATTTTTTGGTGATTTCTCGCTCACGATTTCAACTGCTGCTTTTTGCAAAGCAAAAAAAGGATTAAAATATTTTTCAAGTGGAGGAAGTTTATCACTCTTTGAACTGTTGAATGATTTATCAGCTGGAATTAAATTCCAAATCAAATCGTGAGAAACAAAGTTGTATGGAATAAAATGTTCAACTGCATAATTTCCTATTGTAAGTTTCTGCCCTGTGTAAATACATTTTACAGAACCAAGTTCCGCAACAACTAAATCCCAAAACTGTGTTCGCTGCTTTGTCAAACTATTTCTTTCAGCTGGTTTAATCAATTTGTTTGGAATGTCTGGAACATTTGGATTCTTTGATTGCAGAAATAAAGCAAGATTCCAATAACAAAAATCTTTCAGCACTCTTGCGTTTGAAGTCAGATAGTATTTCCAATTGGGATTGATTTCAATTTCATCTTCATTCAAAGCATACAAACAATTTTCGCTGAATGATTTTGATTGAGCATAGATTCTTTTCTCTTGAAGTGAATCTGTTTCGTTTTTAATTTTCGGAAACCAAGGTGTCAAAAACCAATGTGGAACATTTTTATTGAAATGCCAAAGTTGCTTTTCTGTTTTTCTATTTGTGGTGGAAGAAAGTTTTTGAAAAATTAAACTCTGTTTTTCTTCAATGGAAATATTTTCAATTTCCTTCACTGCTCTTGTTGCATCTTGAATCAAATCTTGCTTGCCGAATGAAACATGAAAGTAGTTTACAGTGAACCAAGCATTGGAAATCATTCTTGCAAACAGATTTCGTTTGGAAACTTTCAAGTTTCCATTTTCAACTTCTTGCAAAATTGAAAGCAGCCAATAATACTTGTAAGTCGCAGAAGTATTATTGAAACATGCTGCAAGAAGATTGACTGGTAATCCATTTGATTCAGGAATTTTCATTCAATCTTTTTACTTTTTCTTTTACAGTTTCTTCACTCAAGGTTTCTTCCAATTGAGCAATCGTATTCATAACATGCTCCTTTGTTACAAAAGAATTTTTTGGAAACTCTTCTTTCTCAACCAAAGTTTTGTAATGCTTCAAAGATTCTTGAAGAAGATAAATTTCAAAGCCACCAAGTTTAATATTTTTCATAGCGGTAAATTTAAAGTGAGACGGTTGTTTGCATTAGGGATGGTAGCGAAAACCCTTTTTTCTGCGTTGGCTGTCTGTTCAAAGCGGTGTCGGTTGTTGTCCGTGTTATTCGAAAAATATTCATTCAAAGCACTAAAATGTCAAGGTTGCAGGGAGCTGATACTATTGCTACCAACGGCCTGTGTATCTGATGTAGCGGGGTTTAGGAGGCCTTAGCAATGACGATAAGAATGCTAAAAGGCCGACCTGCTGCGCCTTGTCCCACACACCAAAACGAAATTAAGAAACTGAAACTATAAAGCAACACCGAATCCCCGCTATGGCACATGCACATTGTTGGCAGCAGTAGCATTGGGTTAATTCTTTTTTCGTGTCCAAATTTCAATGCCCTCTACTTTCTCGCTGTCTGCAGGGTTTGAGGAAATTCGGTTCTTATACTTTATATAAATAGTGTCCTCTGTCTCTCTGTCAATCAAAATCTCGTAAAAGCCGAAGTCTAATTTGTCCTTATACTTATAAATGCCCTTTCCTAGGTATTTATTCTCTGCGTCTATTTCTAACGTCACTGTAACAACTCCTTCTGGATATTTAATTGCTCCCTCAAACTTTCTTCCTTTCTGAATTAACTCGATTTGTTCTCGAAGTCCGTCATTTAGGTCAACATATTGTCCGTTTTTCAATTCCTTGATCAATGTCCTTTCAAACCTGTCAGCGAGGAAAGAATATTCTCTGTCCCCGTCCCATTTTTTTATTCTATCGTAGACCCAAACTAGTAACGGAGTTGCAAAAAGCCCCGCGAATAATAGCCCTTGATTTTCAAATCGACAACCAAATAAGTCCGGCTTGATTGTCAAAGTGATAAAAATCAGGGTCGAAGCTAAAATGAAAATCGCCAGTCCTTTGTATTTATTTCTACTCGTCATAAATGCTATTACCACCAACACATAGCTACACACTATTTAAATTTTTTAAAATATCAGTGGTCATTTCTTCTAACCCAAACTGATGTTGCCAGCCCCAGTCTTTGCGGGCGGCCGTATCATCAATAGATTTAGGCCAGGAGTCGGCAATGCTTTGGCGAAAATCGGGCTGGTAAGTAATGGTAAAATCGGGGAGGTGCTTTTTAATAGTGGCTGCAATCTGGGCCGGGCAAAAACTCATGGCGCTGATGTTGTAGCTGGTGCGCACTTTCACTTTCTCGGCCGGGGCTTCCATCAGATCAATGGTAGCTTTTACGGCATCGTCCATATACATCATGGGCAAGTAGGTATCGGGCGAGAGAAAACATTCGTATTTTTTTTCTTTCAAGGCTTTAAAGTAAATATCTACGGCATAGTCGGTAGTGCCTCCACCGGGTGGGGTTTTCCACCCGATCAGCCCCGGGTAGCGAAGGCTGCGCACATCTACCCCGTACCGCCTGAAATAATATTCGCACCACAGCTCGCCTGCCAGTTTGGTAATGCCATACACCGTGGCAGGGTCCATGATGGTGTCTTGAGGAGTATTTTGCTTGGGGGTAGTGGGACCAAAAGCGGCAATGGAACTTGGCCAATACACTTTGTGCAGTTTTAATTCGTGGGCGGCCTCCAACACAAAAAGTAAACTCTCCATATTCAGCTTCCAGGCCCACCGCGGATCTTTTTCGCCTGTAGCAGAGAGCAAAGCAGCCAAATGATAGACCTGTGTTATTTCATTTCGTTTGAGAAGTTCAAAAAGTTTATCGCGCTGCATCACATCAAATTTTTCGTAGGGCCCTTCTTTCAGGATGCCTTGTGCGTCTTTAATGTCGGAAGCAATTACATTTTGCTGTCCGTAAATTTTCCACAACCCTTGCGTGAGTTCGGCCCCGAGCTGGCCGCCTGCCCCGATTAACAGAATCTTTGTTTTTTTCATTAGCTGCTGAATGCTGGGCGAAGTTATTAAAATTTCCGATGCATGAATTGTGGCGGCCGATTTGTAGTTTTGCACAAGAAAAACGCATCAGTTATGTATCAAAAATTGAAACCTGTTTTACAAAAAGAACTCGACACGATCCGCGAAGCGGGATTGTTTAAAAAGGAGCGGATCATTATTACCCCTCAGGCAGCCGATATTAAAACAGCGGATGGAAAAACAGTAATTAATTTTTGTGCTAATAATTATTTGGGGTTGTCGTCTCATCCGCGGGTAACAGCAGCTGCCAAAAAAGCGATTGACTCGCACGGCTTTGGTCTGTCGTCTGTACGGTTTATTTGTGGTACGCAAGACATACACAAAGAACTTGAGAATAAAATTTCTGCATTTCTGCATACCGAAGATACCATTTTGTATGCAGCCGCTTTTGATGCCAATGGCGGAGTATTTGAGCCCCTGCTGGGCGAGAAAGATGCCATTATTTCGGATGAACTAAACCACGCTTCCATTATTGATGGCGTGCGTTTGTGCAAGGCCATGCGCTACCGGTATAAGCACAACGATATGGCCGATTTAAAAACCCAATTAGAGGAAGCCAAAAAAGCCGGAGCTACTCAGATTATGATTGTAACCGATGGCGCCTTTTCAATGGATGGAACCATTGCCCAGCTGGATAAAATCTGTGACCTGGCCGATCGGTACGAAGCGTTGGTAATGACAGACGAATGTCACTCAACGGGCTTCCTGGGAAAAACGGGCCGTGGGGTGCCCGAACATTGCGGAGTAATGGACCGGGTAGATATCATTACCGGCACTTTAGGGAAAGCTTTGGGCGGTGCTTCGGGTGGGTTCACTTCCGGCCGGAAAGAAATAATAGAGCTTCTTCGCCAGCGTTCTCGTCCTTATCTCTTTTCTAACACCGTAGCCCCTTCCATTGTGGGGGCATCCATCGAAGTATTTAATATGCTTTCGGAAACAACCCATCTTCGCGATAAGTTGGAAAACAATACCCAGTATTTCCGTCATAAAATGACGGAAGCCGGATTTGATATTAAGCCGGGTGTGCACCCTATCGTTCCGATTATGTTGTACGAAGCGCCACTGGCTCAAAAATTTGCCGAACGGCTTTTGGAAAAAGGAATTTACGTAATTGGTTTTTTCTTTCCGGTAGTGGCCAAGGGCAAAGCACGGATTCGGGTGCAAATCTCGGCCGGCCATGAGCCGCACCATCTTGATAAAGCCATCGCTGCATTTACTGAAGTAGGGAAAGAGTTAGGAGTGCTAAAATGAAAGATTGCCTCTGCGTTTCATAAAAAAATAAAACCGGCTTATGGCCGGTTTTATAAACTGAATTTAAAAATTCGATTTACGATCCGCAGGCCTCACAGGCATCCGGATTATCGAGCGAGCAAGTCATGTCAGCTATTTTTTGGTCATACCCGGCTACGGTGCGTTGTTCGTACGGAAGAATATGCTGCGCTTCTGTTGGAGTAGAAACCACCGATTCGGTTACCGGGGGCTCAACAGCCGGTTGCTGAATGGCTGATTTATCCAACGTAAACTTAATGGCATCGGCTGCTGCCGTTGTGCGCAAGTAGTACATACCAGTCTTCAATCCTTTTTTCCAGGCATAAAAATGCATGGAGGTTAACTTGCCAAAGTTAGGATTGGTGAGGTGTATGTTTAAGCTTTGCGATTGGCAAATGTAGGCGCCCCGGTCGGCACTCATGTCAATGATTGCCTTTTGAGAAATCTCCCAAACGGTTTTGTAAATATCTTTGAGGTGTTGAGGTATTTCAGGTACAGACTGCACTGATCCGTTGGCGGCAATTAGTTTTTGGCGCATGGGCTCGCTCCACAATCCCAGGCCGATCAGGTCTTTCATCAGGTATTTATTGGCTACAATAAATTCGCCAGATAGTGTTCTGCGGGTATAGATGTTAGAGGTGTAGGGTTCAAAGCACTCATTGTTGCCCAAAATTTGGGAAGTCGATGCCGTGGGCATAGGAGCCAGCAGCAGTGAATTGCGCACACCATGTTGTTTCACTTCGCGTTTTAGGTTTTCCCAATTCCACCGGCCGCTCTCGGGAGTTACGCCCCACATATCAAATTGAAAAATTCCTTTCGATACAGGCGAGCCTTTAAAGGTTTCGTAGGAGCCTAATTGTTTAGCCAATTCCATGGAGGCTTCCATGGCTGCAAAGTAGATCGTTTCGTGAATGTCTTTATTGAGGCCGCGTGCTTCTTCCGAATCAAACGGCATGCGAAGCAGAATGAAGGCATCGGCCAACCCCTGCACACCAATACCAATGGGGCGGTGGCGCATATTGCTCTTGCGGGCTTCTTCTACCGGGTAGTAATTAATGTCAATTACTTTATTGAGGTTGCGGGTTACTACTTTGGTAATCTCGTATAGTTTTTGATGATCGAAGGTGCCTTCTTCTGTAACAAATTTGGGCAGTGCTATAGAGGCCAGGTTACATACAGCCACTTCATCGGGCGAGGTGTATTCGATAATTTCGGTACACAGGTTGCTCGATTTGATGGTGCCTAAATGCTTTTGGTTCGATTTACGGTTGGCGGCATCTTTGTAAAGCATGTAGGGGGTTCCGGTTTCAATCTGGGCTTCCAGAATTTCAAACCAAAGGTCTTGTGCTTTTACCTGTCTGCGGGCTTTTCCTTCCTTCTCGTATTTTTCGTAAAGACGTTCAAATTCTTCGCCCCAGCAATCCGCCAGGCCGGGGGCTTCGTTGGGGCAGAAAAGCGACCACATTTCATTGTTTTCAATGCGCTTCATGAACAAGTCCGGAATCCACATGGCATAAAATAAATCGCGGGCGCGCAATTCTTCTTTTCCATGATTTTTTTTCAGGTCAAGAAAATCGAAAACATCGGCATGCCACGGTTCAAGATAAATAGCAAAGCTGCCTTTGCGTTTGCCCCCGCCCTGATCAACGTAGCGGGCGGTCATATCAAAATTGCGGAGCATCGGCACAATGCCGTTAGAAGTGCCACCGGTTCCTTTAATGTAAGAGCCCTTCGCCCGCACGTTGTGTATGCTTAATCCGATTCCTCCGGCCGACTGAGAAATTTTGGCGGTTTGTTTCAGGGTGTCATAAATCCCGTCAATGCTGTCGTCTTTCATGGTCAGCAAAAAGCAGGATGAAAGTTGCGGTTTAGGGGTGCCGGCATTAAATAAAGTAGGCGTGGCATGAGTAAACCATTTTTCCGACAAAAGAGTATAGGTTTCGATCGCTGCGGGGATATCTTCTCCGTGAATGCCCACGGCCACGCGCATAAGCAGGTGCTGGGGGCGCTCTACTACTTTGCCATCGATCTTCATCAGATAGGATTTTTCCAGTGTTTTAAAACCGAAATAGTCGTAACTGAAATCACGGTCGTAGATAATGGCTTCATCTAATTCGGCCGCGTGCTCGTGAATTACTTTCCAGGTATCTTTGGAAATGAGGGGTGCATTTTGACCGGTCTTGGGATCAATGTACGTGTATAGCCGCTTCATGGTAGTGCTGAACGATTTGCTGGTAACCTTGTGTAGGTTACTGATGGCAATTCGGGCCGCCAGTTTTGCAAAATCAGGATGACGGGTAGTCATCGTTGCGGCAATTTCTGCAGCGAGGTTATCCAGCTCCTGCGTGGATACACCATCGTACAAACCATTGATCACTTTCATCGCCACCTCTACCGGGTTGACAAACTTGGGATCTAAACCGTAGCAGAGTTTTTCAATACGGGCGGTAATTTTATCGAACTTAACGGACTCCCTGTGTCCGTCACGCTTAAGTACGAGCATTGCTTGTTGGGTTGTTAGGTGAAGTTTAAAAAATTGTAAACGAATATATTAAAAATCTTCATTGAGCGAAAACTTTGGTGCACTTTCTTTTTCCGTGCTTTTCAGCACGCCTGCCTTTTGGTATTCGGCCACTCTTTTTTCAAAGAAGTTGGTTTTTCCGCGCAGGCTGATCATCTCCATAAAGTCAAACGGGTTGGTGGCGCCATAGATTTTTTGGCCGGTCAGTTCATGCAGCAGGCGGTCGGCCACAAACTCGATGTATTGGCACATGTGGGCCGCGTTCATGCCGATCAGATTGACGGGCAGCGCATCGGTTACAAATTCTTTTTCGATGGCCACGGCATCGCGGATGATTTCAATGACCCGCTGTTCGGGCAGTTTTTGAATGACGTGTTGGGTGTAGAGATGGCAGGCAAAATCGCAATGCAGGCCTTCATCGCGCGAGATGAGCTCATTGGAGAAGCTCAGGCCCGGCATGAGCCCCCGTTTTTTAAGCCAGAAGATGGAGCAGAAGGAGCCGGAGAAGAAAATACCTTCTACGGCTGCGAAGGCCACGAGCCGTTCCTGAAAATTTCCCTGGTCGATCCAGCGCAGCGCCCAGTCGGCTTTTTTCTTCACGCAGGGCATGGTTTCAATGGCATGGAAGAGTTTGTCTTTTTCGGCTGCATCTTTTACATAGGTGTCGATGAGCAGCGAATAGGTTTCGGAGTGGATGTTTTCAATGGCGATTTGGAAGCCGTAAAAGAACTTGGCTTCGGTGTATTGCACTTCGCTCACAAAATGCTCGGCCAGGTTTTCGTTGACGATCCCATCGCTGGCGGCAAAGAAGGCGAGCACATGAGTAATGAAGTGCCGTTCGCCATCGTTGAGGTTGGCCCAGTCTTTCAGATCGTGGCTCAGGTCGATTTCTTCGGCTGTCCAGAAGCTGGCTTCGGCCTGTTTGTAGAATTTCCAGATGTCGTGGTGGCGGATGGGGAACAGAACAAAGCGATCTTTGTTTTCGGCCAGAATTGGTTCTTGAAAGGAGGAACTCATGGTAAAAGAGATTAATGTTTGTGAATGGGAATGGAGATCAACTTGAGTAAATATTTTTTATTGATTTTTTTAAAGAGGATACGAACCCAAAATAGGGTGAACAAATATTCTAAACCCACGAAGATTTTCAAAACGCGAAAACGAGTGCAGACGATGGTCGGCAACCTGTCAACATAGCCGGAAGAAATTAAAGCAATTCATTTTCATTCACTTAGCGTTGAATAGTTAAGTAGCTTTTCAATGAAAAATATTTTAAAGATTTTTCAGGGTAAAATTTTGGATAAGTGGGAAAGAGTATTTGCCTGAAAGCCTTTTGCAAAAGACTTTCAATGAAACAGCCGGAACGGTACTTTTTTGACCCGACAGTACCTATGAGGCTATAAATTCACAATGAATAAACCTTAACACAAAAAACCTCACAAAGTATTGTCTTGTTTTTAAAAACCACCAGAATAAAGTTTTTTGGTCATTTTAGTGGCATATTTTGTTGTCGAACACTTGTATTTCATGGTCTTTGCCTTATCTTTGCGCTCCCATTTTAAAAAGAAAAGTCATGTACGCTATTGTGGATATTGCCGGTCAGCAGGTAAAGGTTGCTAAAGACCAATATATATATGCCCCCAAAATGGAAGGCGAGGCCGGTAAGGCGGTTAGTTTTGATAAGGTTCTTTTGTTAGATAACGGAACCGCTGTACAGGTAGGTACGCCTGCATTGGCTGGTGTAAAGGTGTCGGGAAAGATACTGGAGCACGTAAAAGGCGATAAGGTGATCGTTTTTAAAAAGAAAAGACGCAAAGGGTACGCCAAGAAAAACGGTCATCGCCAGCAGTTCACTAAAATCCAGATCGAAACCATCGGGTAATTTTAGAATGAGCCAATTTGAAGACAAATTGGCTTATTAACTCTTGAATAAACTAAATTCTTAAATTTTCAAATTAGAAAATTATGGCACACAAAAAAGGGGAAGGTAAAGTAAAGAACGGCCGCGAATCGGAAAGCAAACGGTTGGGCGTTAAAATATATGGTGGCCAAAAGGTAATAGCCGGCAATATCATTGTTCGCCAGCGTGGCACCAAACACCATCCCGGAAAAAATGTAGGCATTGGCAAAGACCACACCTTGTTTGCCTTAACCAACGGTATCGTTCAATTTAAAAAAGGAAGAGAAAGCCGTTCTTTTGTATCAGTCGTGGCCGAGGCCTAAATTCCAAAAGGAAATATAAAACAGAGGCACAGATTTCATCGTCTGTGCTTTTTTTATGACCTCTTTTTATTTTCTCAATTTATATTCAGACTTCCCGGACGCAGATTGTGCACTGCCGATACGCAATCTGGGTAAAATTCCCTTAGTTTTACTGCTTAATGTGAAGCCTCCATGTGGGATAAAGTAGCGTTTTTAATTATTCGGTTCAGGTTGTGGTTTATTATCGCCATTGGTTTGGTTACGATTTTAATGGGGTACTATGCCTCGAAAGTGGAAATGAGCTACGACTTGGCACGCACCGTGCCGCTAGATGACCCCGAGCAGGTTTTCTTAATCAACTTTAAAAAGCAGTTTGGCGAAGATGCCAATATCATAGGGATTGCGGTGAAAGACAGTGCTCTTTTCTCGCTTTCTAATTTTAACCGGTTTCGCGAACTGAGCGAGGCTATTAAAAAAATACCGGGCGTAAACAATGTGCTGAGTCTGCCCGAAGTAAAAATTATTTTTAAAGATACCGCTAACAAAAAATTTAAACTCACCCCGCTTTTTCCTAAAAGTGGCGTGAATAGCCAGCCGGAATTAGATAGCCTGTTAGGGGCGCTGCGAAACCAGCGGGTGTATATGGGGCAACTGGTAAATGAGCATAACGGAGCTACGCTGATGTTAATCTCTGTGCAGAAAGAGGTGATGAACTCGGCTAAGCGTGTGGAGCTAATGAAAGAACTGGAAAAGGCCGGAGAAAAATTTACGGCTACTACCCAAATCAAGTTGCATTATGCCGGCCTTCCTTACATCCGCACTATTATGGCTACCAAGGTGCGGCAGGAGATGCAGTTCTTCCTTTACCTGTCGGCAATTATTACGGGGCTGATCATGTTTTTCTTTTTCCGCTCGGTACGTGCGGTATTGTTTTCCATGGTTATCATCGGTATTGTAGTAGTGTGGGTAATGGGTACCCTTACCTTGTTTGGATATAAAATTACGCTGCTGAGCGGACTGATACCCCCGGTCATTGTAACCTTAGGCATTACTAATTGCATCTACCTGCTCAACAAATACCATATTGAATTTTTTAAATGTAAAAGCAAGCCCGAGGCGATCTCTGTGGTGGTTAAGAAAATGGGCTTAGCGATGTTCCTTACCAATCTTACAGTGGCCATCGGTTTTCTCACGCTTCTCTCTACCGATATTTTGCTGTTACGCGAGTTTGGCATTGTGGCCGGCCTTAATATTCTGGTCTTGTTTATGGTGAGCCTTATTATGGTGCCGGCTATTTTTTCGTGGATGCCCGAACCCAAGCCCAAGCATTTGCGTCATCTGGAGTTTAAAATATTAGGGGGCTTTCTGCATTTGAACGACATTACGGTGCATAGGCGCAGGCCGTTGATCTACCTCGTTTCGGGCGTGCTTGCCTTCTTTTCTATAATCGGAATGACCAAATTAAAATCCGTCACTTTTATGGTGGACGATGTGCCTGATAATACGGATATAAAGAAAGACATGAAATTTATTGAAGCCAACTTCGGAGGCATTATGCCGCTGGAGGCGGAGATCAATACCGGAAAACGCAGGGGCGTACTCAACATTACCAATTTGCAAAAGGTAAATGAGTTTGAACACTTTCTCGATTCGCTGCCCGAGGTTTCGCGGCCTATTTCCATTATCAGTTTAGTGAAGGCATCGCGTC
The DNA here is from genome assembly GCA_018267135.1 of Bacteroidota bacterium. GTDB lineage: Bacteria > Bacteroidota > Bacteroidia > Cytophagales > Cyclobacteriaceae > ELB16-189. The sequence continues at coordinate 49,777 of JAFDZA010000005.1, read as the reverse complement.
AGGCATTTTATGGAAACAATCCTTCTAAATACGACCTGCCCACCAAGCCCGAGAGCATTTATATTTTGCGCTATATGAAAGGGCAAAACGATAACTCGGGGCTGCTTCGTTCGTTTGTAGATTCTACCTACACCCGCATGCGCATTTCTTGCCAGATTGCCGATATAGGTTCAATAAAAATGGATTCTCTGGTACACCAGATTATTGAGCCGCGGATGAAGCAAATTTTTGAGGGAAGCCCTATTACCGCCAGCATTACCGGCACCACCAAACTTTTTATTAAAGGCAATAAATTCCTAATTGATAACCTGCGCGAAAGTTTATTGCTGGCATTTATTCTGATCACTTTTTCTATGGCCTTGCTCTTTGCCAATGTGCGCATGATTATTATTTCGCTGATCCCAAACCTGCTGGCCCTGATGATTACGGCCGGGCTGATGGGGTATTTCGGTATTCCGCTTAAAGCCAGCACCGCGCTTATTTTCAGCATTACATTCGGCATATCGGTAGATAATTCCATCCGCTTTTTGGCTAAATACCGGCAAGAACAACTCGTAAATAATTTTTTTGTGCCACTTTCGGTAAGCGAAAGTATTTTAGAAACCGGCAAGAGCATAGTCTATACATCCATTGTGCTTTTTGCAGGCTTCATCATTTTTGCCTTTTCTTCGTTTGGCGGCACCATTGCTTTGGGTATCCTTACCTCTACCACGCTGGTCATCTCGATGTTTACTAACTTATTTCTGTTGCCGGCATTAATTATGACGTTTGATAAGGCGCGGAAAAACAAAGAGAAACTGCTTATAGATGAATTTGACCCCGGCTTTTATACCGAGCAGGAAGATGCAGACATAGACCTCTCTAAAATAAAAATACACGACCGGAGCGGCAGTGCCGAGTAGTTAGTTTACAGTGGATGTAAATTTTTCTACTTTGTTGGGAATGGCTTTTATCGTTTTAAGATAAGCGAAGATCGCTCTTAAGTCTTGGCGATTCATACCGGCATACATGGTCCAGGGCATAACCGAATTAAACTCGCCCGGCCTAACCGATATATTTTTTCCGGAAGAATCGGTATAGACTTTAAATCGTTGAATGAATTGCTCTTCCGTCCATTGGCCAATGCCCGTCTTGATGTCCTTCGTTAAATTAGAGGAACGGATGATCGAACCATCGGGCATTTGAAATTCGCGCCCGCCACTAAACGCAAATTCTTCAATGATTTGTCCTTTCTCTATGCGTGTGTGGCATTCGCGGCAACCCGAAGCGTTGGTCATATAGGCTCCGTAAGTTATCAGGTCGGTAGTATCCGGGCGTTTGTGCGGGTCGGCTTTTTGGGGAAGTGTATTGATGATAAAATTCATGGGAAAATCGGATGCCGACTCAGGCACTTCATTTTTGATTGACTTCAAAGAGCGAACGTAAGCAATAATGGAATAGATATCTTCGGGATCCATGCGGCCATAATAGGTGAATGGCATTAACGGAAAGAGCGCTTTGCCTTCTTTGGTTACTCCTGTGGTAATGATCCGAAACAACTCCCCATCGGTATATCGGCTGATGCCTTCGGGCGTAATGTTTTTAGAAAAATAGATACCGGGCATGCCTACCGTCTGATCGAACCGTTCGCCCCCCTGGCCTGTTGTGCCGGCCACCAAGGGGCCGGAAAATTTAGACCAATCTCGTTTGGAATGACAATCCATACACACCGTTACATGGGTTGCCAGATATTCACCCTGGGCTATTCGTTCCGGTGTGTATTCTATTGTTAATGCCGGAGCTGCATCCACATTTGGCAGGGCCGTTTTAACATACGTTAGCAGGACAATAATTACTAACAGGAGAACCCCCAAAACAGTACCTGTAATTTTTAAGATTTTCATAATGAATGGTTGAGACGAAAGATAACATACTGTCTTTACCTACACCAACCCTGCATTCGCCTACTTTTTCCGGGAGGCGACCTATTGGCAATAGCCCGACCGGCCAAATCTTCGTTCTTTTGAGTATCAATTCAAAAAAACAATGGAAACAAAAGATCGTTCTACTGAACCCAGATCCGGTAAGGTTTTTGCCGGAATGATATTAATTATTATTGGAGGTGTGCTGCTGGGCCGCCAGATGGGGTTGGAAATTCCCGAATGGATTTTAACCTGGCAAGTGTTCCTTATCGGGCTAGGCGTTTTCTTGGGTGCCCGCAGGATGTTTCGCCCCGGTGGCTGGATGATTTTATTGCTGATAGGCGGAGCTTTTTTACTGGAAGAATATACCGAAATCAATATTCGCCATTACATCTGGCCGATGGCCATTATTCTGGTCGGGTTTTGGATGATGTTTAAACCCCGAAAGCACTGGAGAGAATGGCGTTATGAAAACACCCCGGCCACAGACGACCAGCTAGATGTTAATTCCGTATTTGGCGGTTCGAAAAAAAAAATAATGACACACGATTTTAAAGGAGGCGAAATTAACACCGTATTTGGTGGAAACGACATTGATTTTTCTCAGGCCGACATCAACGGCTCGGCTACGCTGGAAGTAAACGTAGTGTTTGGCGGAGCGAAATTAATTGTTCCGGCTCACTGGAAAATCCAATCGTATGTGGACTGTGTATTTGCATCGGTAGAAGACAAGAGACGCGACACCTCCGAAGTTTCAGACAAAACATTGATCTTGAAAGGCACCGTAGTTTTTGGAGGGATTGAAATCAAAAGTTATTAATCCGTATCTCATAAGTTATGTGGTATATCGCTAAACTCATTTTTCAAATTAAAGGCGAGGGAATGCAAAAACCTCAATTTGATGAACACCTTCGTCTAATTGAAGCTCCTGCCTTTGAAGAGGCGTTTCTTCAGGCGCGTATGCTTGGAATCAATTCAGAAGATTCGGTCATCAATCAGGCGCATGGTTCGGTGTGCTGGGAGTTTGTAAATGTGGCCGATATTCAACCGGTGAAAGAACTTAAAAACGGAACGGAGTTACACTCGCAAGTGCGCGAAGTAGAAGAAGCGGCCAATTATATCAACTACATCCATCATCGGGCCGTGCGTATGCGGGAAACAACGTACTCTGTTTTTTAGCATGAAACATACCATGCAAAAATTTTTTATCGGTTTCTGGCTGGGACTGGGCTGCTTCCAAACATGGGTATTGATGCAGTACGGGGTTTCGCTTCGGGAATCGTGCCTGGATGCAGCCGTAACCAGCACTGTTTTGGTGATGGCAAGCTATGTTATGATTACGATTGTAAAATATTTTCGCCCCTCCATAAAAAATGCCGTTACCGTTATGGTTAGTGCGCTGGCACTTTCGATAGTCAGTAGTTTTATTATTTTTTCTTCCCTACAGTTTCTTTCGCAGAGCGATTACTATGTAAGATGGATTAATTCAACCCTCCTGATCCGGTTTATTTTTATCAAGCTGATGTTGATGATGGCCGCCATGGATGGCTGGCTTTTCTTTTTTATTCAGGAGCAACAACAAAGTGAGCTGCGCGCCAAAGAATCGGACCGGCTGATGCGCGAAGCTGAGCTTTCTAACTTGCGCCAGCAACTGCAGCCCCATTTTTTATTTAACAGTTTAAACTCCATTAGCGCTCTCACGCTTTCGCAGCCCGAGCAAGCGCGTAAAATGATTGAACATCTTTCTGATTTCCTGCGAGGAACAGTAAAGAAAGAAGCCAACCAACTGATTCCCCTCAGCGAAGAACTTCATCATCTCCAATTATATCTTGAAATAGAAAAAGTGCGCTTTGGCCACCGGTTGCATACCATTTTTGAAGCGGATGAACCAACGCGGCAACTGAAACTCCCGTCTCTTCTGCTGCAACCGATTTTAGAAAATGCCATTAAGTTTGGATTGTACGATACCACCGGCAACGTGGAGATTTATATTAAAGCCTGGGCTGAAAAAACAGAATTGTGTATTGAAATTAAAAACCCGTTTGATGCACAAACAACAGCTTCCCCCAAAAAGGGAACGGGCTTTGGCCTCCGTTCGGTTAAGCGAAGGCTTTCTTTGCTCTACTACCGAAACGATCTGCTCACTACCCGACAAGAGGAAAATTGGTTTAGTACGTCAATTAAAATTCCGCAACAGCATTGATCGCTCCGAAAAAGAGATTTTAAAAATTGGAATTTATTTTTGTGACCATTGCCTATGAATAAACCCACTGCATCCCTGAGTTGTCGTTAGTAAAAAAATGTTATTGTTGGTCGCCTGACTAACGATCTTTTATTCAATAGCTTTGCGTGCATGGTTGTAGAACAACATGACGTTCGATTTTTTGCGGCAGTATGTTATGACTGACTGAAGTTGCTTGAGACAAGCGAAGCGAATTGTCATTGAAGGGCTGAAGTATCGGGTTAAGGCTGGCCAAGTGAAAGTGTGCGCGGGTGATCATGCCGAATCATATCCACCTGATAAGGCGCATTCAAAATGGATCTAAGCCCGAAGAGGTGAAGCGCAATTCGATGAGCATTAACCCCAGCAGCGTGGTGCCCTGCTGGGATGTGCCGCTTATTATTCCATTGTAAAATTTGGAGTTATTTTTGCGCTGACTAACTATGAGCACTTTTTCTTCACCGCTAAAAATTATTCTTATTGATGATGAGCCGCTCGCGCGCAGTTTGGTAAAAGAATACCTTCGTTCTTTTACCCAACTAACGATAGTGGCCGAATGTGGCGATGGTTTTGAAGGCGTAAAAGCCATCGCGCAATATCAACCCGATTTAATTTTTCTGGATATTCAGATGCCGAAGATCAACGGGTTTGAAATGTTGGAATTGGTTGACAATCCGCCTGCAGTAATCTTCACCACGGCTTTCGATGAATATGCCCTGAAAGCATTTGAGGCACACGCCCTGGATTATTTATTAAAACCATTTGGGAGAGACCGGTTTGAGGTGGCGGTGAATAAATTTTTAAATCGAAAAAATATTTTGTTGCCCCCATCTTTTTCAGAAGAAATAGCTTCGCCCGAAAGCCAAAATCGGGTAGTGGTAAAAAAAGGCCAGAATATTATTGTGTTGCCGCTTCATAAAATATTCTACCTCGAAGCGTTTGACGACTATGTTAAAATTTTTACAGCCGAAGGTTTTTATTTAAAGAAAAAAACAATGTCGTTTTTTGAGAAGACATTAGATGCTCATCAGTTTGTGCGTGTCCATCGCTCGTACTTACTAAATCTGCAAGAACTCACACGCATAGAGCCGGCTGAAAAAGATAACCACTTGGCGTTGCTTAAAAACGGCACCCGAATTCCTCTGAGCCAACCGGGTTATGCTAAATTGAAAAGTGTGTTAGGGATTTAATGTCGAAAATTTCTATCCGGTTGTTAACGCAACTGCCCGGCCAGGATGGAAAGGCCTTCCTTAAATGAATGCGGTTGATAACCCAACTCTCGCTTCGCTTTATCAATGATAAAACCCGTTTTTGCCGGGCGCTTGGCGGGTTGAGTAAACTTGGTTGAATCAGTTTGCCGAATCAAGGATTTATTTAGTTTAAAAAATTCGGCCGTGGCAATCGCGATGTCGTAGGGGGTCATCATCTCTTCGCCCGAAATATTAAAAATGCCTTTTGCTTTTTTTATGGCCGCGAGGTAACAACCGGTTGCTAAATCTTCGGCCAACGTGGGTGTGCGCCATTGGTCGTTCACCACATTAATTGCGGTTTCATCTTCTAAATTTTTTTTCACCCACAACACAATATTGCTGCGGCTCATGTCTTGGGTTACTCCATATACCAAAACGGTGCGCACGATCGACCAACGGATGGGGCTTGTTTGTACAATTTTTTCAGCAGCTAACTTGCTTTCACCATAATAGCTCAATGGGTTTGGTTTTTCGTTTTCATCGAGCGGGCCATGAGTTCCGTCAAAAATAAAATCGGTAGAAAGATGGATGAGGTGGGCATTTATTTTTTGACAGGCCTTTACCAAATACTCAACGGCCGTAACGTTGTTGAGCCAACATTTTTCTTTTTCGCTTTCACATTGATCAACCTGTGTTAGCGCGGCCGTATGGATCACCACTTCGGGCCGGGTGGCGATAAGGACATTTTCAATTTCGGCAGAAGAGGTAACATCCATCGGGTAAAAATCTACCCCGTGCGAAAAAACGGACTTCGCTTTAGCGGTAGCAATCAAGTGGTGTGCAGGTTTAGAGGAGATGAGTTCGACCAGCTTTTGCCCCAGCAAACCGTTGCTGCCTGTTATCAGTATTTTCATTTTTGTAAGGAAGGAAAATGGTACCCGTAGAGTTTAGCAATCTTCTTTTTAGAAAGTTCTTTCATGGAAATGAACATGCGCACATTTTCGGCAGGCCGGTCGTTGCCATCTTTTTTTACGGCCGCAATTTTATCAAGCACTTCCTGGCCGGCAATGAGTTCGCCAAACACCGTGTAGTTGCCATCCAGCCGGGGCGTGCCGCCCAATGTGGTGTAGGCTTTTATCCTCTCTTCCGGAATTTCTTTTATAATGATAAAACCGGTTTCTTTTTCCAGCGCGGGAGCCAGCGCAAAAACTTTCTTTTTAAAACGCAGCAAGTCGCCTGTGCTGTATAGTTGGGTTAATGAATCGCGCAGCAATGCGTGTTCGGGCTTTGCCAGGTACTGCTGTAAAGCTTGGTTTAACTTGCTCTGATCGTACTTTAGCTCATCGGCTTCATCGGCCGTGAGTTGCTTTCCCTGTACAATATAAAACTGACTTCCACTCGAAGCCTTAGTTGGGTTTTGCGCATCGCTTAAACGAGCCGCGGCCAATGCTCCTTTTTTATGAAAGCGGGTAGGAACGAACTCCGCTTCTACGGTGTAGCCGGGGCCGCCACTACCTAAAGCCTGGCCGGCTTTGGCCCGCTTAGAATCCGGGTCGCCCCCCTGAATCATAAACCCGGCAATTACGCGGTGGAACAATAAGCTGTCGTAAAAATGCTCGGCTACTAACTTGGTAAAGTTGGCTTTGTGTTTAGGTGTTTCGTTATATAAAACAGCTACCATGTCGCCATACGGAGTATGCAGGGTAAATATTTTTTCTTTTTTCTGTGCGAAGGCAGAAAAGCAAAGAAACCAGGTTAGGGCCAGCGTATATTTTTTCAAGGTATTTGATTTAGGGATGGATGGCTTTACTGATCTGCAACGACAGATTCATAAAAATCATTTTGGCACTGCCGTTTCGTTCCAGATGATATACAGCCTCGTTCATCTGCCGGGCAATTAATTCAATTTTTGATAAGGAAATAATTTTACTGAAATCATGAACGAATTTTTCTTCGGCTCCTTTTACCCGGCTTATTTTACCAGCCCCGGAAACTTGCAAGAGCGACTCACGCATCATACTGAGCCCGTAGGTGAGCAGGTTTCGCTGCGCCAGCTTATCCAGTTCATGAAACGCTTCCGAGGCCGTAATCAGTTTGGCAAAATCTTTTTTAAAACAAGTGCGCATCCAGTCGGCAAACCGTGTTTGGTGCGGCTCTTCTTCGCTTTCGGTAAGCTGGAGGGCAAAATTCAAATCGCCCTCGGCTATCTGTACTATTTCTTGGCGTTTGCTTTCTTCCATCGGGTGGTGCTGTTGCAAATATCCGTTGATGTCTTCATCGCCAAGCAAGGGAATGTGCACAGTTTGTGTGCGCGACAAAATGGTGGGCAACAATTGCTCGGCCGCATTGGTTACCAGCAGAAAAAATGTTTGGGCAGGCGGCTCTTCCAGGATTTTTAAAATGCCGTTGGCGGCAGAGGGGTGCATAAATTCGGGCAGCCAGATAATCATGATTTTGCTGCGACTTTCAAATGGCTTAAGCGAAAGGGCTCGTATAATTTCACGACTTTCTTCGCGGGCAATCAGTGCCTGTTTGTCTTCACCCCCATACGAGCTGATCCATTCGGCCAGATTGCCAAACGGTTGGCTAAGCAAAAAACTGCGCCATTTTTTTAACATTTCTGAACGGAAGTATTCTTCGTCTTTCTCGTTTTTAGTATTGGCAAGCGGAAAAACGAAATGGGTATCGGGATGAATATATTTTGAACTTTTGCTGCAGGCCGGGCAAGTACCGCACGCATCAGTTTGGTTTTTATTTTGACAATGTACGTACTGAGAAAAAGCCAAAGCTACAGGCAGCGACAGCGAACCACTTTTTCCGGCAAATAATAAAGCATGAGCAAGATGACCGGTTTGCACAGAGGCAATCAGTTTTTCTTTTACTTCGTGCAGACCGGGAATAGAAGAAAACATCATGGCGAAGAAAGTAGCGGCTACCGGGTGTGTTCGTTAAAAAGAAAACTTAAAATATGATGGTCGGCTTCACTCAGCTTCAAATTTTTTCTGGCCAGTACTCGCTCGGCCGTTGCCAAAGCTTTTTTCAATGGGTACTCGTCAAACCCATCGGCTCCACCCCAGCTAAAGGAAGGGATGTGCTTAGGTACTAAGCCCGCTCCGAAAATATTGCAACTGACACCGGCTACTGTTCCGGTGTTGAACATGGTGTTGATGCCGCTCTTACTGTGGTCGCCCATAATCAATCCGCAATTGGGACTTCCAATGTCAATAAAATCATTTTGTGCATAGCTCCATACTTTTACATTTTGATACGTGTTTTTCAGATTAGAAGTATTGGTGTCGGCACCCAGATTGCACCATTCGCCTAATACTGAGTTTCCTAAGAATCCATCGTGTGCTTTGTTGGAATTTCCAAACAATACGGAGTTGCTTACCTCACCTCCGATTTTGCAAAACGGACCTATGGTGGTGTCGGCCCGCATCTTGCCGCCCATGTTGATGACGGATTCTTCACCCAAAGCAAAAGGGCCGCGCACCATAGCACCCTCTTGCACGTGTGCTTTTTTTCCGAGGTAGATTGGGCCGTTATCGGCATTCAGGATAGCCGCATGAAGTATTACACCTTCTTCCAAAAAAATATTTTCAGGTTTATACACTCGGGTGTGAGGATCTGTAATCGGGCTGGATTGCCGGGTGGCGGTAATTCTTTTAAAGTCAGACCGAATCTGATTTCCGTTTTGCTGAAAAATTTTCCAGGGTTGATCGATGAGTACAATATTCTGAGCGTACTCTGTTGTGTTTCCAAGGATGGCCTCCGGGGGTTCAGCTTTTGAATTGCGCCCTGCTAGAATAACAGAATCTTTCAGAAGCAAAGAGTTTGGTTTCAGATCTTTAATAGCAGCCACAATATTTTCGTCCGGGCACAAGGCTCCGTTTATCCAGAGATTATCGGAGGAGGTTGTCTTCTTGTATTTTTTTGAAAGGAATCCGGTGGTGGCGAAAGAGACAGGCTGACCTAAAACCTGCTCCCACTTTTCGGCAATGGTTAAAATACCGATGCGTATGGCTGCCACCGGCCGTGTAAAAGTTAACGGCAACAGGTTGGTGCGAATGGGCAGGTCGTCAAATAAAATCGGGTTCATACGAAGTTGGTCTTGCAAAATAAGGCAAAAAAAGAATCCCGCAGAGGCGGGATTCTTTTTGGTAAAAAACGCTAAGCGTACTATTATTTTTTGCCGTATTTCTTTTGGAATTTCTCCACCCGGCCAGCCGTATCGACCAACATCTTTTTGCCGGTAAAATAAGGATGCGAAGCAGAGCTAACCTCTACTTTAATAACAGGGTATTCTTTGCCGTCTGTCCATTTGATTTTCTCTTTGGGCACATTGGTAGAACGGCTCAGAAACTTAAAATCGCTGGAAGTATCCCAAAAAACCACTTCCTGATAGCTGGGATGGATATTCTTTTTCATATTTTTCTTTAAAAGGATTGCAAAAGTAGGGATTTGAGACGGTATGGCAATAAAGGTGCTTTAAATTTTTTTGTCGGCCTAAAATGGCTGAATTTTGCATAAATATGATTTTGATCGAATGAAAACAATCTTTTTTGTACCGATCGTCCATTCTTTCGGCCAGCCTTTTTGCATTAAACACACCTGATGAAAATTTTTCTTCGCATTTTATCGTATGCCAACGCCATCGGGCGAAGGTTAGCGTTCTTTTTTATGTACTCGGTGTTAGGGATCATTTTTGGAGCCTTCAACATTGTGTTGGTTATTCCCATGCTTAAATCATTGTTTGAGCAGCAAAAAACCTGGACGGTACCACCTCTTCCTCATTTTAGTTTTTCTACCGACTACCCGGTGGGAGTGTTTAATCATTACTACCTCACCATCATCCAAAATTACGGCCGCCTTAATTCGCTGTTGTTTGTGATCGGGCTGATTGTAGTAACCGTGGTGTTAGCTAACCTGTTTCGGTATTTAGAACGGGTAATGGCTACCAAAATACGGGTAGATCTGGTAAAAAATATCCGGATGGAAATTTTTAAAAAAGTATCGCTGCTGCACATCGGCTACTTTAATAATGAACGCAAAGGCGATTTGATTTCGCGTTTTACCAATGATGTAATGGAAGTAGAAAATGCGGTAATGAACAGCCTGAAGGCTGTGCTGAAAGAACCAGTTACTATTGTCGTTTATTTCTTTGTGCTGTTTACCATTTCGCCCCAGCTTACCCTGTTTACGTTGCTGGTGCTTCCACTGACGGGCGGAGTATTGGCCGAAATTATTAAACGATTAAAAAAGCAAGCCACCGCCAGTCAGGAATCGTTAGGCCGGATTGTCAATATTTTGGACGAAACATTCAGCGGCATGCGCGTGGTAAAAGCCTTTAATGCCCGAAATTTTATTATCGAAAAAATTGAAAAGGAAAGCGATTTTTACCGGAAGGTAAACAAATCTATGTCGTACAAAAACGAACTGGCTTCTCCGGTTTCGGAAATTTTAGGTGTACTGATTATTGCCGGAATTATTTTTTTTGGAGGCAATATGGTGCTGAGCGAAAACTCTACGTTAGATGCGGCCGTGTTTTTAGGATTTATAGCGGTGTTTGCGCAGATCATTCAGCCGGCCAAAAATTTTTCGAATGGAATCACTGCCTTGCAAAAAGGAACGGCCTCGGCCAAACGTATTTTTGAAATGATAGACAGCCAACCGGCCATTCAAAATAAACCGAATGCGGTTGCGCTGAAAGTATTTGAAAAAAATATTGAATTTAAAAACGTATCGTTTGCTTATGAAACCGACTTCGTACTAAAAAATATTAATATCAAAATTGAAAAAGGAAAAACCATCGCATTGGTGGGGCCATCGGGCGGGGGAAAATCAACCTTGGCTGATCTGGTGCCCCGCTTTTACGACCCCACTCAGGGCGAGGTGTGTATAGACGGAAAATCGCTGAAAGAGTATGAAATAGAATCGCTACGCCAACAAATGGGGGTAGTTACCCAAGAATCCATTTTATTTAACGATACCATATTTAACAATATCGCATTTGGCAATCCCCACATCAGCGAGCAAGCCGTTATACAGGCAGCCCAAATTGCCAATGCCCATCAGTTTATTGAACAAACTGAAAACGGATATCAAACCCTGATAGGCGAACGGGGCTCTAAGCTTTCGGGCGGCCAGCGGCAGCGGCTGAGCATAGCCCGTGCCGTATTAAAAAACCCGCCTATTCTTATTTTAGATGAGGCTACCTCGGCTTTAGATTCCGAATCGGAAAAATTAGTACAAGAAGCCTTGTACAACCTGATGAAAAACCGCACTTCCATTGTTATTGCCCACCGGTTAAGCACTATCCAATATGCCGATGAAATCATTGTTGTACAGAATGGGGAAATTGTGGAACGCGGCACCCACGAAGCACTAAATAACCAGAATGGATTATATAAAAAGCTGGTAGATATACAAAAAACGGCTTAACCCGGCAGGCTGCGAGATGCAAGATTTTGCTTGGAATTGCATTTTTTGTCTATCTTCAAGGGCATAAGTTTGCAAACTAATTGTAGCGTTCATGAGCAGATTACGGGTTGGCTTTTATTTTCTTTTTGCGCTTTACCAGGTGGGTACACTCGTGTTTACCATCTTTATGGAGTCAAAAAAAGATGATCTTAATTTTTTGTTTACCACCTTTAACTATATATCCTATTTTAAATACGGAGCATTAGTGGGGGTGCTTTTTTTAATTTTTGATTTTTTCTGGACCCGGGCCGAATCAAAAAAGAAACCCGGTCTTTAAGTTTATGAACTTCAAACAAACCATTCAGGAGGAGTTTGCACAGGCTTCTCAAGTGCTTACTAAATTTGTAGCGAACGAGCACAATCTCCTTCTAATAGAGGAAGCCGCCAAAGCTATGGCCCACTCCATTAAACAAGGCGGAAAAATTATTTCGTGCGGAAATGGAGGCTCTCATTGCGATGCCATGCATTTTGCTGAAGAACTTACCGGCCGCTACCGCGAAAACCGAAAGGCCATTCCGGCCATCTGTATTTCAGACCCCAGCCACATATCTTGTGTAAGCAATGACTACGGATATGAATTTATTTTTTCCCGCTATCTGGAAGCCCTCGGCAACGCAGGCGATGTACTGGTGGGGCTCAGTACCAGCGGCAATTCTGCCAATATTATCCGGGCGGCCGAAACGGCCAAGCTGAAAGGAATGAAAGTGATCATCCTTTCCGGCAAAGACGGAGGCAAACTGGCCCCACTGGCCGATATTGAAATTAGGGTGCCGCATCACGGCTTTGCCGACCGCATCCAGGAAGTACATATTAAGATCATTCACATTTTAATGTTGCTCATCGAAAAGCAAGTGCTTTAGGGGGATCGGCTTATTTGCTTCTTCAGTTCTCTAAATGATTGGTAGGGCGCAATGGCGCTAACCCAGTTTACAATCCATGCCGGTACATTTCCACCGGGGTCTATTTGTATGACGTATTTTACCGATAGTATGTTTTGACTTGTTTCAGTTACGATCCATTCGGAATGAGAAGAGGGCACCCGTACCAACTCTTTCTTAACTGGCACGCCCACGGTGCTGTGAGCCGATACATACAGGTGCTTGCCTTCGAGCCGGGTAGCCAGCCGCACTACCATATCCCGGTCGGTTACCGGCCAGGGTGCATTTATTATAGCATAGTAAATGTATTCGGTGCCGGATATTTTTTTTATCACCTTCGCTTCAACTGTGTTATACTGCCAGGTGGTGTAATTAGAGAAGTTGAGAAGAAATTTTTCCAGTTTCTCTAACGAGGTATGGATTTTAAATTCGGCTTTGATCAACTTAAACCGGGACGTATCGGTAAAGCAGGTATAAACTTTAATGCTGTCTTGCTCTTTGCGCAACCGGCAATCGGTTTGGGCAACATTTTTTGTGGGCAAGAAAGCCAACCCGGTAAAGAAAAAAAAGTGAATCCATCCGGATTTCACTTCCCTCTCATTTTTTCAAGCATATCCCACATCTCGTTGGGCACCATTTCCAAATGGCTAAACTCACCTCCGCTCTTCAGCCATTCGCCTCCGTCTATGGTAATTACTTCGCCATTTACATAAGCCGAATAATCGGAAAGCAGGTAAGCGGCCAGGTTGGCCAACTCCTGATGGTCGCCTACGCGTTTGAGCGGGATACGCAGGGCCGGATCAAATTTTTTTACCAGCTCGCCCGGCAGCAGGCGGCTCCAGGCGCCTTCTGTAGGAAACGGCCCCGGAGCGATAGCATTGCTGCGGATGTTGTACTTAGCCCACTCCACGGCTAGCGACCGGGTCAGCGCTAACACTCCGGCTTTTCCGCAAGCCGAAGGCACCACGTAACCGGAGCCTGTCCAGGCATAGGTGGTTACAATGTTAAGAAAAACGCCTGGCTGTTTTTTGCTGATCCAGTTTTTTCCGGCTGCCAAGGTAGTGTAGTAAGTTCCTTTCAATATAATATCTACCACAATATCGAAGGCACGGTGCGAAAGTCGTTCGGTAGGGCTGATGAAGTTCCCGGCTGCGTTGTTTAGCACGCCATCTATTTTGCCAAAACGGGTTTCGGTTTCTTTCAGCACATTTTCAATTTCTTCGTACTTCCGTACATCGCAGGCTACCGCCAATACCTTTCCCCCGGTTTGTTGTTCCAGTTCGGCTGCGGTTTTATCGAGTACTTCTTTTTTGCGACTGGTGATGACGAGGTTGGCTCCTAATTCCAGCAAATATTTTCCCATTGATTTTCCAAGGCCGGTGCCTCCCCCGGTGATGAGAATGGTTTTCCCGTTAAATGAATTTGGTTTCAGCATGCCTTCCATAATCTGCGATTTTATTTGTTCTGTAAAGTAGTATTTAATTTTAGATATTTGCTCATTAATTTTTCAACGATGATTTACCGGATCACTACTGCCATTTTCCTTTCTGCCATACTGGGTTCTTGCATTGTTTCCAAGAAAAAGTTTGACGACATGCTGGCGCAAAAAGTAAAAGCCGAAGGTGAGCTGGCTGATAAAACCAAAAAACTGGAACAGGCCAATGCCTCCATCAGTCAACTGACCGATGAGCTGAAGAAAACCAAACACGACAGCGACTCGCTGAGCGAAAGCCTGAAGGCGAACAACAAAAAATTAAACGAGCTTAACAAAGATTACGAAAAGCTGAACAACAACTATAAACTTTCGCTTACGAAGAGCGGAAAATTAAATCAGGATTTAGCCCAGCAGCGCGATCAGTTGCTGGCCATTCAATCGAATCTGGAAAAAACCCGCCTGCAAAACGATTCGCTCAGCACCAGCCTGGCCGAGCGCGAAAAGAAAGTAAAAGAACTGGAGCAAGTGTTAGCCAAAAAAGATAAAGCCGTGCAAGATTTAAAAAACAAAATCAGCAATGCCCTGCTCAACTTTAAAGAGAACGATCTGACGGTAAAAGTGAAAAATGGAAAAGTATATGTTTCACTGGCCGAACAATTACTCTTTGGGTCGGGCAGCATAACGGTAGATAAAAAAGGCGTGGGAGCCCTGCAGCAATTGGCCAAAGCCATCAAAGACCAGAAAGATATACACATGATGATAGAAGGACACACCGACAATGTGCCGATATCGGCCAAAACCAAATACATGGAGGATAACTGGGATTTAAGTGTGCTGCGCGCTACCTCCATTACCAAAATATTAACCAAGGCAGGGGTGTCGCCCAACCAGATTACGTCTGCCGGCCGGGGCGAATTTTCGCCCGTAGCCCCCAACGACACCGCTCCTAATAAACAGAAGAATAGACGCACCGAAATTATCATTACCCCCAACCTAGACGAAATTTTTAAAATTCTGGATTCAAACTAACCAACACTTACTATGAGCCTGTTAATCTACTTAGCCATACTCGCTTTAGACATCGTTACGATTATGGATGTTTTAAAAAACATTAAAGACAGTGAGAAAAAAATTTTATGGATCATTGTTGTTATTTTTCTGCCACTTCTCGGCCCCGTACTTTATTATGTACTTGGTAAAAAATAATTTCTCTTTCCGGAGGTATGCGTAAGAAATTTTTCAGTTGGCTTAACAAGCTCTGGAAATTATTTCTAATACTTTTTGTCGCACAGTTGTTTTATATCGTCATACTGCGCTGGGTAAATCCGCCCATTACCGCCACGCAATTTTTAAGTTGGCTGCAGGGGCCGGGGCTTACCCGCCACTATGTTTCGTATGCAGCCATGTCGCCCCACATCCGGCTGGCCGTTATGGCATCGGAAGATCAGTTGTTTCCGCAGCACAACGGGTTTGATGTGGAAAGCATAAAACTCGCCCTGAAAGAAAAAGACAAACGGAGAAAACAAATGCGGGGAGCTTCGACTATCAGCCAGCAGGTAGCCAAAAATGTTTTTTTATGGCAGGGTAGGAGCTGGCTTAGAAAAGGGCTGGAGGCGTATTTTACTTTTATGATTGAATGGACGTGGGGTAAAAAACGTATTTTAGAGATGTACCTCAACGTAAGCGAAATGGGCAACGGCATTTTTGGAATTGAAGCAGCCGCACAAAGCTATTTTCATAAACCGGCTAAAAAACTATCGCGAACCGAAGCTGCCATGATTGCCGCCTGTTTGCCCAGCCCCCGAAAAATACGAGTGCAACCCCCGTCCAATTACGTCAGCCAACGCTACCCGCAAATACTGGAGCAGATGGATAATCTCGAATCGGATGAAGCGGTTAGTAAGCTGCTTCAATAACCCATTCATCATTTACACCAACGGTATAGACTTCTCTAAGCCGTCATTTAATTTTGACCGACATACCCCTACCAATATGAAAAACAAATTATGGATATTTCTTTTCGCTATTCTGATTTCCGCTGCTGCGAGCGCTCAGCATACCGAAAAAATTGACACCGCCACTTTTTCTAAAATCAAGAAAGAAGGCATGAGCAATTCTAAAGTAATGGAAATACTGAGCATGCTTACCGATGTATATGGCCCGCGCCTGACCAACTCGCCCGGCCATAAAAAAGCAGCCGATTATGCCAAGTCAACATTGGAATCGTGGGGATTACAGAATGCCGCCATTGATTTGTGGGATGAACAATTTGGGAGAGGATGGCAACTGAAAAAATTTAATTTGCAAACACAAGAGCCTTCGGTACTGCAACTTATATCGCACCCTAAAGCATGGTCGCCCGGCATAAAAGGAACCGTGGTCAGCGAGGTGGTTTACCTCGAAGCAAAAACCGAAGCCGATTTAGAAAAATACAAAGGCAAACTAAAAGGCAAGTTGGTATTGCTCAGTGCCCCGGTAACGGTAAAGCCGGGCTTTAAACCCGATGCCACACGCCTTAACGATTCTCTCCTGCTAAAAATGGCTAACGCCACACTTGATAACAACAGCGATGGCGGCTTCTTCTTCAGACGACCGAATGCCAACATGCTGCAACAAATGAAATTGAGTTATGCCAAATGGCAGTTGTGTGAAAAAGAAGGAGTAGTGGCTGTATTAGAAGCCAGCCCCGGCTCCCGCCTGGAAGACGGTACCATCATGGTAAGTGCGGCCACCATTCCGTACCCGCCCGATGTGCCCTTTGACAAAAGAAAGCGGGCACAGTCGGCCGATGCCCCCAAAATATTACCACAGATCGTAGTGGCAGATGAGCACTATAACCGGTTGGTGAGGCTTATCCAAAAAGGGATTCCGGTTAAAATGGAATTAACTTTGGAGACAGAATTTACCACGGCCGCCAATGGCTTTAATGTAATTGCCGAAATTCCCGGCACCGATTTAAAAGACGAAGTGGTAATGATCGGAGCCCACTTAGACTCCTGGCACAGCGGCACCGGAGCGACCGATAATGCAGCCGGATCGGCCGTGATGATGGAAGCCATGCGACTGCTGAAGTCAGTAGGCGTAAGCCCGCGCAGAACCATTCGCATAGGCTTGTGGGGCGGTGAAGAACAAGGGCTGATCGGCTCGAGAAATTATGTGAAGCGGACATTTGGCGAACGGCTCGACAAAATGCGCCCGTATGATTCGATCCGGTTAAAACCGGCAGCCGAAAAATTTTCGGTGTACTTTAATATGGACAATGGCACGGGCAAATACCGCGGCATATACCTGCAGGGCAACGAAGCGGCAGGGCCTATTTTTCGCAACTGGTTTAAGCCGTTCAACAAAATGGGGGCTTCTACCATTACCTTAGAAAATACCGGAGGCACCGACCACCAATCGTTCGATGCCATCGGCTTGCCCGGATTTCAGTTTATCCAAGATCCGATTGAGTACGGCAACCGCACCCATCACACCAGTATGGATGTGTACGACAAAGCCATAGAAGACGACCTGAAACACAATGCAGTAATCACCGCTTCGTTTGCCTGGCAGGCCGCCAACCGCGATGGTTTAGTTCCAAGAAAGTAACCCCATTAAATAAAATCCATCAACTCTTCTCTTGGGTTGATGGATTTTATCAAATCCCAAAAGCTGTAATTAAATTACACTGTTCCCGTGCGGATGTCGATTATCCGGCCTCATCTCTATATCCTTTAATATCTATATTGGGGTGTGATGCCCGATACCGGCAACAAAAAGTAAAAAGACGAACAATGAGAAGGCAATTAAATAAGCGGGATAAACTTAAACTGATCAAAACACTTAAAGACCGGTTTGAAAAATACATACCCCGACATAAAGACATTGATTGGGCCATATTACAAAAGAAACTGGAGGCGAATCCTGAAAAATTAAGGATACTGAACGAAATGGAGCTTACGGGAGGCGAGCCCGATGTTGTTGATTTTAACAAACGAACAAACGAATATATTTTTATTGACTGCTCAAAAGAAAGCCCTTCGGGTCGCAGGAGTTTTTGCTACGACCAAAAAGCACTGGACTCACGAAAAGCAAACAAACCAAGCAATAATGCGCTTGACGTTGCCAAAGAAATCGGCATTACAATTCTTACGGAAGAGCAATATAGAAGCTATCATAAGTTAGTAAAGTTTGACGGGAAAACGTCAAGCTGGATATTGACACCAGACGACATAAGAAGTTTAGGCGGTGCCATCTTCTGCGATTTCCGTTTTGGTAAAGTATTTACCTATCATAACGGAGCTGAATCGTATTATGAATCGAGAGGTTTTAGAGGTTCATTAGTTGTTTAGCTCCATCAAGAAAATTAAAAGGCACAAAGTAAAACGAACAAATTGACGACAGAGTGAAATATTTCCATTCAATGTTTGTGCTAAAAACCGGTTCGATCAAATAGCCGAAAACGTTTCCCATAAGCTGAATGAATGACAAGACCAACAAACTGATACTATCGCTAAGGGCACATCAATCAGATGTTGAAATACATAAACATTCGGCCTATCAAATTGTACTGACAGACGATAACCCCTTTCATACAACGATCGAAAAGAAGAAACATCAAAATATATATGGCTTTGTCATTAAACCGCAAGTGGCACACGCTTGTGTAGGCAGCAACAGCACGCTAACGATTATTAACATCGAACCTTATTCGTCTTTAGGAATACGCATCTCGAAAAAATTACGAAATTCAAATTTTAAAATCTTTAAAAACAAGCCAGCCGTTAAAAACTATTTTAATTTTTTTAAAAGAAGTTTCTCAATTAACAATCTTAGGGTCTTAGGCGAATTAAAAGAAGATGAAGAAATAAAGGACGACAGAATTATAAAATCAATAGAATTTATTGAGAATCACTTTCGGTCTGAAAAATTTTCGATAAACAATATTTCAAAGCAGGTTTATTTATCGCCTTCCAGGTTGTCATTTTTGTTTAAACAGCAAGTAGGCAGCAGTATTTCTAAATATCTTTTATGGACAAGATTAAGGTATGCTATTTTTAATATGCTGTCGAACCCCGATAAAACACTAACCCAGATTGCACTTGAAAGTGGCTTTTACGACTCCTCGCAAATGAATAAATATATGTATCAGATGTTTGGAATCGCCCCATTGAAACTCCGGAAAAAAAGTGATTTGATACAATTTTTAAAATAAGCCTTATTTTAACTTTGCTCTTGCCATGGCAGGTTTTGACCAGTAGTAGAAGACCTAAACAAACTGAATTTTTCAAAATCTTTCTACTCAAAATTTAATAAATCATACCAACCACTTTTTTAACAGTATAGAAAATGAATCGGATTTTAGTATTAATTACGCTCTCAGACGAGGGCATAACAACCATAAAATCAACCCCGGATTTGCCCAAGAAGGAAACGGAATTTGTTAGCCGCTGGAAAGCAGAAGGAATATTAGAGCGTTTCTATATTTCAGTATCTAAAAAGGACGCAGTTTTAATATTTCAAAATAGGGAAGAAGACGAAATAAAGAAACTTATTGAAACATTGCCCTATTTTCCATACATGGCTAAAATTGAATATTATAACTTGAACCAGCAGTTTTGATTGGTAATTGAAAGCCTGCGGGGAACAAACAATTTGACAAGAGACGGCAGAGATGTTTTTTCAAATTTTGGGAGAGCGTAAAAAAAACTTTAGATGATGCTCTTCATCAGGTTACCAATAGGATCAATAACCAATTGAGATCTTTTGTTACTAACAAAAAAGGGATCGCCTAATAAATATCTATTGCCAAAGTGAAGCAGGATATTCTTAGCTTTAACTGTCGCATACATGGCAGCCAACCCTACATCCAATCAGAAAACAGCTATCCGTACAACCTGCTTTAGTATTATAGGCAATAGTGTGCTGGCAATAATTAAGTGGCTGGCAGGGTATTTCGGAAATTCCTACGCCCTCATTGCCGATGCCATTGAATCTACTACCGATATATTTTCTTCCCTGCTGGTATTACTGGGATTAAAATATACCAATCGGCCGGCCGATAAGAATCATCCCTATGGCCATGGGCGGCTTGAACCTTTAGTTACATTTATGGTAGTTGCTTTTCTTGTTACCTCGGCCACTATTATTGCCTATGAAAGTATTCATAACATAGGTACGCCTCACGAACCACCTAAAAAGTTTACACTCTATATTCTGATTCCCTTAATCCTCTGGAAAGAAATTTCTTTTCAGCTGGTTTTACGAAAAGCAAAACAAACCCACAGCACCTCGCTGAAGGCAGATGCGTGGCATCATCGCAGCGATGCTATTACTTCGATGGCCGCTTTTATAGGAATTTCTATTTCTTTAATTTTTGGTAATGGCTACGAGTCGGCTGACGACTGGGCTGCTTTGTTTGCTTCGGCCTTTATCCTCTATAACAGCTACCGAATATTCCGCCCGGCACTCGGAGAAATCATGGACGAAAACCTGTACGAAGACCTGATTGAAGAAATCCGTAAAGTTTCTCTTACCGTAGAAGGCGTAGCCGGAACCGAAAAATGTTTTATTCGTAAGGCAGGGATGACTTATCACGTAGATTTGCATGCCATCGTGAATGCCAATATCTCGGTAAAGCAGGGACATGATATTGCCCACAATCTTAAAAATACTCTTCGGCAAAATATTCCTCAATTAGGGCATGTGCTTATTCATATCGAGCCGGATAATTATGAGTAGCGCAGGAGTTAACAGGAGGCAAGCAAAAAAAACAACTGATGGAAGTGTTTGGGGCATGGGCACTTGGCAAGAGATTCTTAGATGATACAATTTTTTTTGCTAACAGCAAATCTGCTTGAAAACGAAAGATGAGAGTAGAATTGGGTCAGTGTAGAGTAGCCCTTAAGTCAGATAGATAATAAGCACTCTGTTTTACTTAATTTTATTATGCTATGAAGTAGCTGTTTTTAAAATTAAACCACCGACCTTTAATTAAACTCAATCGGATGGAACCCGTTTCTCAATTTGACTCTGCCAAATACAAAGCGACCACTCATGCTCAGTGGCAGGAAACAGCCGAAGCATGGTATCGTTGGGGGCCAACATTAAATCAATGGCTTGGCAAGGCCACCGACCGAATGTTAGAGATGGCCGGCATTACCCATGGACACCGTGTTTTAGATATTGCTGCCGGAGCCGGTGATCAATCTATTACAACAGCTAAAAAGGTAGGGATTAACGGATATGTTTTAGCTACCGACATTTCTTCTACTATTTTGGAGTACGCTCAACAAGCAGCACATCAAGCAGGGATAGATAACATAGAAACGAAAGTAATGGATGGCGAAAACCTTACACTGGAAGAAAACAGTTTTGATGCCGTTATTTCAAGAGTCGGGCTTATTTATTTTCCAAACCAGCAAAAAGCATTGAAGGAAATGCTGCGTGTACTTAAGCCGGGAGGGAAAATAGCAACTCTGGTTTATTCTACCCCCGAAAAAAATCAATTCTTCTCTATCCCTATTTCAATTATTCGAAACCGGGCAAACCTACCGCCTCCTTTGCCAAACCAACCCGGACCTTTTAGTTTAGGGGCGGAAGGAGCAATGGAAAAAGCCTTTTCTCAAGCAGGTTTTAAAAACATCAGAACAGAGTATGTTGATTCTCCTTTGCAACTTCCATCTGTAAAAGAGTGTCTGAAATTTGAAAGAGAATCATTTGGAGCGTTACATCAGATGATGAGCAGTTTAGCCGAGGCGGAGAAAGAGTCTGTTTGGCGAGAAATTGAAAAAGAATTTTTAAAATTTGAATCAGCGGAGGGGTTTGAAGGCCCTTGCCAAATGATAGCGGCTGCCGGAGAAAAAGGATAACACTTTTTTTAAACAGAATAAACAGAATGGAATGAAAGAAGAGGCACTGAATTTTTGCTGAAGGAATAGAACAAAAAAACGATGGATATTTTTGAATCAATGCGGGCCGGAGGCCTCCTTCGGCAGGATGACCCAAGGCTGCCCGAAATGTGGAAAGTGGTTTCAAACACAATAAAATTATCTCCGGCTCTCAATTCGTCCACCGACATAGACCAAATCCGGCAACGCCTCAGCGAAATTATCGGAAGAGAAATTGATAAAAGCACAATCGTATTTGTTCCGTTTTATACCAATTTTGGCCGGCATATCTGGTTAGGAAAAAATGTATTCATTAATCACGCTTGTTCTTTTTTAGACTTAGGCGGAATTACTATTGAAGATGATGTACAAATCGGCCCTAAGGTTAATCTGATTACCGAAAATCATCCGATCGATCCTACCCATCGCAAATCCCTCGACTTAAAATCCATACTCCTGAAAAGAAATGTGTGGATAGGAGCGGCAGCCACTATTTTGCCGGGCGTAACGGTTGGAGAAAACGCTATTGTTGCGGCCGGGGCGGTTGTAAAACAAAATGTGGATGCCAATACGATTGTAGCCGGAGTGCCCGCTAAAGTGGTGAGAAAGATTTAATTGAGAGTAAAAAGATTGTTCATTTAAAACCGCAAGATCATATCTGCGGTAGCGGTAAGCTGATTAGACTTTGTTCCCAGATCGTACGGCTTAATAGTGCTGCTCAGGTTTTGGTCGAAACGGATTTCCGGGCGCAACATCAGGTAATCGGTAACCTGGTGAATAAACCCAAGCGTGTAACTGGTGTAGGCGGTGGCATATCCGGTTCTCCAGCCGTTGGCATCGTTTAAGTAATCAGTACGGATACTGAAATAATTTTTTTTGGAAACTAAAATTTGAAAATAGTTGACCAGCCCAAGGGCCGAAGAAGTGCCGGGCAGAATGGATCCCGGGCCGCCTCCCGCTCCATATCGCACCGGCCCATACGAGGCCGATCCACCCAGAGCCGCTTCTTTTTCCCATTCATAATACATTTCCGTCATCATGTGAAAAGTGCGGTTGAAGCGGTGACCCCAAACGGCCGAGGTATGATTCAGGTTATCATGACCATAGCTGTACTTGCCTTTGCCCAGCGCATTGACGCCTACCCATAACGAATTATTGTTGTTGCGCGAAACATACCGTGCATAAGCCTGGCCACACAAAGCAGCCGATTTATCCCACGGTGCCAAATCGTTTCCGCCATGCAAGGCAAACTCCACCGTCCATTGGGGGGTAAGCATAACCGTAGCCTGCACGCCTGTTTCGGTATAGGGATCGTACGAGAACATAACGGAGTGGGTATATAAATAATTATCGGGCGAAAGTTGGGCTTCCACATCGGCCGGAGAAATAAACCGCCCCATACGCAAGAGCATACCTTGTGCCACTTTGGGTATATATATTAAGGCGTAGGCTTCCACCGGATCATATCCATATAAGTTATTGTCTTTAAAATAACGATCGCTCAGCCACCCTCTGGCTACCGTGTAGCGATAGTCGAGGCCATAGACATTGCTCAGGCGAAAGCCCCAATCAACATGATCGGTTTGGATGGTGTTGGGTTGACGCTCCAATCGCAGTACAAGCTGGCTGAGATGCGGGGCATTGGGCTGAATAGAATACGATACCGGAATGTTGGTATAGCTGGACGAACTTATGTTGTACGAAGGATCTACCCATCCGTAAATTTTGATACGACTTTTGTTTTTAGCTAACCCCAACGCTTTTTGCAGGGCCCAGTCGGCCGGGTCGTTGGGAGCTCCAATCTTGTACGAACCTACCCACTCGGCCCCGGGAAATGGCCCGGAAGGTAAAGGCGAAGGCATAGCCCGTGTACCCGGTTCGCATAGAGTAGTATCGGTTTTCGATTTTCTTTTTTTAGAATCATCGTGTTGCCCGAATGATAGAAACGAACTTCCAGCCAATAACGCCAATAAAATTCCGGTTTTCATTCTGTCTGTTTTTTTGATGAAGGATTTATTCAAAAGACGGTTGGCTCTTTCTTTTTACACCCAAAGGTAGGGGTATGTTTATAAACTTCAGAGATAGGCAGTATTTTACGAAGAAGGACTGATCTTAACAATCGAAAGAGGCACATCCCCCACTTTTTATTCAGCTATGTATTTTTTAAACCTGATGAAACAAATCAGTTATAATATTTCATCGAAAGCGTTATCATTACGCCCACACTAAACCCATGGTTATGATGAAATGGAAAAAGATAATTTTTATAGGAATGGTTTTAATGCCACTCGCTTTGTTGGGCCAAACGCCCTCCGGGTATGATCAGCACGAAGCATTCGCCCCGTTTTATTATCCTGCGTATGGAGATGAAGTTCGCACGGCAGAGGGTACGCCCGGTCCTAAATACTGGCAGAACCGGGCCGATTATAAAATTGAAGCCTCGATAGATGATATCAACAATCATGTATCGGGCAATGTAGTGATTACCTATACCAACAACAGCCCGCAGGCTCTTTCGTATGTGTGGTTGCAGTTAGACCAAAATATTTATAATGTAAAATCGAGAGGGGTAGCCGCCACCGCCATAGCAGGCGGGCGATGGGCCAACCGCAATGCATTCAATGGAGGATACACCCTGAAAGAAGTGAAGGTTATTCAGGCCGGAAAAGAAATGGGGGTCAGCCCCCTCATTAGCGATACCCGAATGCAGATAATGTTACCAACCCTTCTCAAAGCACAAGGCGGGGTGGTTCAATTTAAAATCAATTTTGAATTTGATATTCCGGAGTACGGTACCGATCGTATGGGCCGGCTCAAAACACAAAATGGATGGATTTATGAAATTGCCCAATGGTACCCGAGAATGTGTGTGTATGATAATATTCAGGGATGGAATACGCTGCCCTACTTAGGGCAGGGAGAGTTTTATCTGGAGTATGGCGACATGACGTACAGCATAGATGCCCCGGCTAACCACATCGTGGTGGGCTCGGGCGAGTTGCTAAATCCACAACAGGTAATGACAGCCGAACAGGTAAAGAGATGGAATCAGGCGAAAGGCAGCGACAAAACAGTAGTGCTTCGTTCGATAGCCGAAGTTACGAATCCCGACTCGCGCCCTGCGGCCAGCAAAAGACTGATCTGGAAATTTAAGTGCAACAACACACGCGATGTGGCCTGGGCTTCTTCGGCCGCCTTTGTATGGGATGCCGCCAAAATTAATCTGCCAAACGGAAAAAACGCACTGGCCATGTCGGTATATCCGGTTGAATCCGCGCAGGATAGTGCTTGGGCTCGCTCTACAGAATATGTAAAAGGCGCCATTGAATTTTATTCAAAATACTTGTACCCTTTTCCTTATCCGCAAGCTATAAATGTTGCAGGCATAGTGGGCGGTATGGAGTACCCCGGCATTGTGTTTTGCTCCGCCAAAGCAAAGAAAGGTGGATTGTGGGGTGTTACCTCACACGAGTTTGGGCACACCTGGTTCCCCATGATTGTCGGTTCGAATGAAAGAAAATTTCCTTGGATGGACGAAGGCTTCAACACGTTCATCAACAGTTTGGCCGAAAAAGATTTTAACCATGGCGAATACCATTCCAAGAACCGGATGCCGGTAAATTTTTTGGTACGGTACTTTTTTAACGATAGTGCCGAGAGCATCCTCAACATTCCCGATGTGTTGAAGCCCCGGAATCTGGGGGCCGCGGCTTATTACAAACCCGGGTTGGGGTTGCAATTGCTGCGCGAGCAAGTAGTCGGTACAGCACGCTTCGATAGCGCCTTCCGGTATTATGTGCACAAGTGGGCTTTCAAACACCCTTCTCCGTGGGATTTTTTCCACTGCATGGAAAATCACACCGGAGAAACGCTCGATTGGTTTTGGCGCGGTTGGTTTTTAAACCAATGGAAAATAGATCAGGCGGTAAACGGAGTTTCATATATAAAAAATGATCCGGCCAACGGGGCCATTATCAGCATTAGTACTTTGGAAAAATTGCCCATGCCGGCCGTGGTAGAAGTTACAGATGTAACCGGAAAAACAGAGCGCATACAACTGCCTGTAGAAGTGTGGCAGCACGGAGGCACCTGGAAGTTCCTTTTCCACTCAACCGAAAAAATTCAGTCGGTAACAATTGATCCGGATAAAAATCTTCCGGATATCAATTTTGCCAATAACAGATGGACTTCGGAAGGAACAAAAGTAAACGGACAGCAATAAACCACTTTAATAAAAAACACTTACCGAAAAGCCGTGAGCTTGGGTAAGTGTTTTTTTATGCCCTCCCTAAAGGGCAGCTAATTTAAGATACCCGAGGTTGATGAGATCTTCTTCCAACGAAGTATCGGGCGTGAGAACAATTTGGTATTTTTCTTTTTGCGCGGGCATCAGCACGTCATCAATTTCATAGAGTTCGTCCACATCTACTCCATATTTATCGTCCAGGTGGCTGTTGGCACCGGCAAAATGGTTGGTTTTAAAAAACAGGGTGTCCTTGGCTTCACTAAAGGCCTCCGCGCGATTGGGTTTTACAGTAAGAAGCACATAGTGTTGTTCTTCAAATTTATTTTTCTGGTAGCCGCCCAGATTAATAAAAAAAAGTTTCATAGTAGAGGGCGCAATAGGCTCTTTGCGAAGTTGAACAGAAACCCGGTATCCCTCTACAGCATTTACTTCGCGCCAGCCGTCTATATGTATTTTTTCACCCGCTTCGGGCCAAAAATTTTTTATGAGAGGAACTAGTTCTTTTAGGGAATGGGCAATGCCAAAAAAGAAATCGTGTTGCTCTACATGGCGGGTTGGGGCTTTAGAGCCCAGCAAAAGCATGAAAAGTTTGAGCTCAGAATGGGGGCAAATCATATATGTTAATTACGAAATATGATAAAAATCGTTAAAAATTTTATGAGTTTATGGCAATACAAACTTCATATTGCATTAACAAGATTAAAAAAATGTAAAATATCATTTGATTTTAGATTAATGAGGCCTAAATTTCCGCCCTTAATTTATTAACCTAAACCTATAACCTATGATGAAGAAGTTTTTACTACTGTGCTTCTCATTCGGTTTTGCAATCAGTGTATGGGCGCAAGACCGGGTGGTGACGGGGAAGTTGACCTCAAAAGACGATGGAACAGCTTTACCCGGTGTGAACATACTTGTAAAGGGAACCACGACCGGAACAGCTACGGATGCAGATGGTGTTTTTAAGATTTCTGTTCCTTCCGGAGATGTAACGTTGGTGTTCTCTTTTATTGGTTATGCTACCCAGGAAGTGCTGGTTGGCGCACGTACTGTTATAGACGTGCAATTGGAGAATGATGCCAAACAGTTGAGTGAAGTAGTGGTAGTGGGCGCAGGTGGTTTGCAAGCCCGCGAACGCGAATTGGGTACAGCGAATACCGTTGTTTCTCAAGAGATTTTATCGGCTGGTAAGGCAGTAAATATGATGGCCGGACTGCAAGGTAAAGTTCCCGGACTTAATATCAGTGCGGTATCCAGCGGGGTTAATCCCAACTACCGTATTGTGTTGCGCGGGATGCGCTCCATGACCGGTAACAACGAAGCCCTTATCGTTTTGGATGGTGTGATTGTACCGAGTGACGTAATGGCTAACATGAATATGAATGATGTTGAGTCGATCAACGTTCTTCGGGGTGCAGGCGCGGCCGCTCTTTATGGTTCTCAAGCCTCTAACGGGGCCTTGATTATCACAACCAAAAAAGGTAAAAAAGGGAAACTGGATATAATGGCATCTCAAAACGTTCAGTTCCAACAGGTAGCGTTTTTTCCTAAATTCCAAACCCGCTGGGGTTCTGGTGGCTCCGGATACGGTGTAAACCCTGACGGTACAGGCTTTTTCAGTCAGTACGAAAACCAATCGTATGGTCCTGTTTTTGACGGATCAATCAAACCATTGGGCGCACCTCAGGAAACCGGCTATCAAGATCAAACTACTTTCAGCTATAAGGATGGTCATAACCAGTTTTGGAACGTAGGACAAACCAACCAAACTGATATCTCCATTTCATCGGGCGATGAAAAATCGTCTCTTTATGTATCAGGTCAGTTTGTAACCGTAACCGGAACCACTCCGGGTGATAAGTTTACAAGAGGCAACTTGCGTGTAAACGGTACCCGTAAAGTAACCGATAAGGTAAATGTATCTTATTCGATGGGGTATGCACCTAATTTGTATGATATATCCAGTGCCACGGCCACTATTTACCAAAACATGTTAAATATGCCGCTGAACGTGGAGGTTACCAAATATAAAAATTGGCAGAACACCACACCCGGAGCTGCCTCGATAGGAAATCCTAATAACTTCTATAACCCTTGGTACCTCAATCCTTATTTCTCTGCCGGAAACTGGAGAGAACTTGATAAGAATAACTTCTTAACAGGAAACGTTGAGCTTAAATTTACTCCAATTGCAGGGTTGGATATAATTGCCCGGCAAGGGATAGCCAACCGTGAATACTATCAAAAAAGTACCGTTGGCGCATTTAAGTACTCTAATTACGCTAAGCATACGCCCCTGAGTTCAAAAACAGATATTCCTGCTTCCGACAGCGAAATCTCGATGTGGACATTGCAATCCATCACTGACTTTATTGCCCAGTACAATAAGTCTATTTCTAACTTCCATGTTCAACTTACCGGTGGCATGCAGTTAATTGAAAATCAGGCGAAATATTATATTATGTCGGTAAGCGGGTTACAAGTGCCCGGCTTGTTTAATATCAGCACAGGCTTAGGTACACCCACCGTAGGCCAGGCAAACATTAAAACCCGTTTAGTGGGTGGGTATGCTAAAGCAACTATTAGCTATAACGACTGGTTGTTCTTAACAGCCACCGGAAGAAATGACTGGGATTCTCGTTTGGATGTAACCAATCGTTCATTCTTCTATCCTTCGGCTGAAGTTTCTGCCGTGTTATCAGACGTTTTCCCCTCCCTCAAAGAAGGATTTTTTAACTACTTAAAAATCCGGGGCGGTGTATCGCAGACGGGTCAGGTAAACTTAGCAAATACCTTTACTTTAGGTAACGTGCAGTTTAGCGATTATGGAGCGTATGCATTAAATACTACTTATAACCCCAACGCGCAAGGATTCCCATACGGATCGTTGGCGGGATATTCGATAGGCAGCCGGTTAGTGGCCAAAGGACTTAAACCCGAACTCACTAAACAATATGAGGCCGGTGTAGATTTTAATCTTTGGAAAGACCGTGTTACAGCTAGTGTAACCTATTTCCACTCGCAAACCAGCAACCAAACTATTGCTACCGGTACCTCTTGGGCCAGTGGGTTTAGCTCGTTGCTGACCAACGTAGGGGTTACACAAAGCGAGGGGGTAGAGACCAACTTGAAAGTAACGGCATTTAAAAATCAGGATTGGAATGTTACAGTAGGTGGTAATTATACTTACTTGGATAACAGCGTTATTTCAATTACACCTTTGGTGCCGGCTATTACTTTGGCTACGTCAGGTACGGCTGCTTCGCAGGTTTTTGCGGGGAAAGCGTTCCCGGTAATTACCGGATACGATTATGTTCGCGATCCGAAAGGCCATGTAATCGTGGATGGCACAACAGGTCTTCCCACACAATCTTCCAATATCAGTATCTTAGGCAACGCCACCCCAAAACATATTTTGGGTATGAATGCCGCTGCATCGTACAAGAACTTTACATTCAGCTTTTTGTTTGAATACCGCGGTGGCTACTCTGTTTTCAACGGGATAGGTACAGAAATGGATTGGTCGGGCACCTCTTACCGCTCCGGTCTTTATAACCGCCAGAGTTTCGTATTCCCGAATTCAGTTATCCAAAATCCGGATGGCTCGTTTAGCCCCAACAAAAATGTGGCCATCATTAACGGAAACGGAAATAACGGATTCTGGTCGGACGGGATCAACCGCAATGTTACCTCAAACTATGTTACTTCAGGAAATTTCTTGAAGCTTCGCGAGCTTTCTCTTGGATATGACCTGACCTCATTCTTAACCAGCCTGGGAGGCAAGTTTATAAAAGGTGGAAACATCAGCGTACAAGGCCGCAACCTGTTTTTATGGATGGCGAAGGATAATTACTATACCGACCCTGAATACAGTTTGGCTTCGGGCAATGCCCGCAACGGAACGGGCCTTAACGGGTTGAGCAATACACCTCCGGTTCGTTACTATGGAGCTACCCTCAATCTTAAATTTTAATTAACGATTAACCAGAATTAAAATGAAGACTACTATTAAAATATTGTTTGTAGCGCTGGTTGGGATTTCGTTAGTGTCCTGTAGTTCGTATCTGGACATTAACACGAACCCTAACGCAGCTATTTCGTCCACACCCAGTTTGCTGATTTCGTCAGCCCTGGTGGGAACAGCCAGAACGCTGGAAGGTTTTAATGCCTATGGTATGCAAACCGGAGGCTACGGTGCCAATGCCGGAGGGTATGGTGGGTTTAATGAATATGTAACCTATCAATATACCAATGCCACTAACAATAACCTCTGGATTAATACCTACGCTAACCTGATAAACTATCAGCAGATTATTAACCTCTCGCAGGGCAATGCGCTGTATGTTTATTATCAGGCTATTGCCGAGATCATGATGGCGCACAACTATCAATTACTGGTGGATGAATACAATAACGTTCCTTACACCAAAGCATTAGCAGGAGTTAGTAATTTAACCCCCAGCTATGATAACGGCCAGACCGTATATGTGCAGATAGCCGCTTTGCTGGATGATGCCATAGCAAAAATTAACCAAGGCATGTCGGCCACACCAGCCCCCGTTGCACTGACAGCCGAAGATATTGTTTTTGGCGGCAGCATGGTTAACTGGTTGAAATTGGCGAATACCTTGAAACTAAAACTCATGGTACGGGCTAACACGAAAGCAACCTTTACCAGCACTAGTTTCGACCCGTCAGGGTTTATAACAACCGATGTGCTGGTGAACCCGGGTTTTAAAAATGATAACGGACGGCAAAACCCTAAATGGGGTAGCTGGGCATGGGATTATGCCGGAAACGCTATTAACAAAGCTTGGATGCCCACTCCTTATGTGCTGGGTTTCTATGATGGAAACAAACTGGCCGATGCCGCCAGAGGCTCGGTAGTGTACTATCAGTTTTCTACCGGTACAGCTAAAATTACCAACCAGTTAGGGTATGAAAACTCTACCGTACCCTCTTGCCCGGAAGGAACTTTTTGGTATTCGGGTACTAATAGAACACCAGCTTCGGCCGGAAACTCGCCCGGTACTTTAAAAGGACCGGATGCAGGATATCCGCTTTTCACTGCTGCTGAATGTTATTTCCTACAGGCCGAAGCTGCCTTGGTAGGTATTACCATTCCCGGTAGCCCTTCCGATGCCACCAGTTTTGGTAATGGCATTGTAGCTTCTTTTCAGTATTTGTACAGCTTGCCTAACGGCACGCAAGCACCCGGTTTGAATTATGCTGCCGATGCTGCCGCGTATATAACCAATAATGCCGGTAACTATTTGGCAGACTATACAGCCGCTGGAACAACGGCTCAAAAGTTAGAAGCTATTATCACCCAAAAATACATAGCGCTTAATTTTATCCATTCGCATGAAGGATGGAATGAATACCGCAGAACACAGTATCCTCACGTGGCTACTTCCGGTCTAACGGCAAGAAACTCGTTTGCATCAATTAAGTCGCAAAGCACCCGGCCGGATAAACTCCCGACCCGGTTATTGTATCCGCAAACAGAGGCTCTGTATAACCCGGCCAATGTGCCTCAAAATATCTCTCCTTTTACTTCTCTCATTTTTTGGGCTCAATAAACGATAGAAATTATGAAATTGAATAGTAAATTTTTTGCTAACACAGCCTTAGTTGCGCTGTTGCTGCTGGCGGCCTGTCAAGGCAACCAAATGAATACACCGCCCGGAGCAACCGGCAACGTGGTGAGCGTGGCTATTAACTCGTTAGGTACCTGGCAGCCCACTCCCACGGCAGTAGATGCCTCTTCTACATCGGGCACTTATCCCATTGTATTGGTGGTGCTGAGCACACCGGCCGGGGGTGCCCCTCAGGATATACATGTTACCATGGTGCCGGCTGCCGATAGCTTGGCAAGTTTTAATACCGCTACCGGAAATAGTTATGTAATGCCGGGCGGCCCCGGTACACCTGCCTTTACACTGGTAAACAACGGAGTGGTAACGATCCCGAAAGGAAAAACCTATGGGTACCTGCAAATACAGACCACGCCTAACGACTACTTTGGCTCTACTCCGTATGCGTTTGCCTATAGAATAGCCAGCGTGCAAGAAACAGGCTACATTATTAGTGCTAAAAACGGATATGCTGTTACGCCTTTTGTTACCAAAAACAAGTACGATGCAGAATATAGCGTTACGGGTACGTTGGTAGATAACGCAAGCCCAGGCATTAACGGTGCCTGTTCTTACCCGATGGATGTAAACCTGGTTACCCAAAACGCTACTACCGTTTGGTTGTACGATAAGGCTATACCGGGGTATTACCACACTATATGTTCGGGCGGTAGCCTTTCGTATTATGGTAACGCAGGATTGTCAATTACATTTGATTCGAATGACAATGTGGTGAGCGTAGCTAATATTTATGTTGACGTGCCTTCCAGAAACAGGCAGTTTCAGTTAGATCCGTCAGGGGTTAATAAATTTGATCCTGTTACAAAAACGTTAAAAATTAAATACTGGCTTAACCAGGTTGGGTGGACTCCCAGAACTGTATTTGATGAGACCTATACGTTTACAGGCCCCAGATAATAGTTGATATTTTTGGTTTAATACTA
This sequence comes from Bacteroidota bacterium, assembly GCA_018267135.1. Lineage (GTDB taxonomy): Bacteria > Bacteroidota > Bacteroidia > Cytophagales > Cyclobacteriaceae > ELB16-189. The sequence continues at coordinate 16,975 of JAFDZA010000005.1, read as the reverse complement.
AAGAGGCTGTTTTTCGGAACAGCCTCTTTTTTTTTCTACACTTACGCAGGTTAGTGATACTTATTTCAATTTTTTTGTAAACTTTGATTATCCATATAACACAATCAACACAAACACATTCGTATGCGACATAAAATTATTTTATCTCTTATAGGCGGCTTAGGTATTTTAATTACAACCGGTTTATATGCTCAGGGTAACGGAGCCGGCTTAAACAATAACAACGTAGTAGGATGGAATAACGTACCCACCAGTTTAGTAAACGAGAATATCAGCTACAGCGAAGTAAAAGGCAATTGTTTTTGGAATAACGAATGGCTGCCCGTAAAAATTTTTATGAGTAATGGAACGGCCGTTAAACTGCCCAAAGCAAAATTAAATTTCTATGCCAACAGCGTTCACTACTTAAATGATAATGGGAAAGAATTAGCAGCCCAGGGTGGAATTAAAGCCGTTGTGTTTTATTCTCCTGCTGATACCTCCCGTGTAGGTGTTTTTAAACTGCTCAGCGGATCTGCAACGGAAGGCAGGGAATATTTTGCTCAAGTTTTGGCCGATGGCATCGTCCGTTTTTTAAAAGTAACACAAGTTAAACTTGTGAAAAGAGAAGCCGACCCGATGCTGAAAACCACCGACTGGGTATTTGAACCTAAAGAAATTCATTTTATAGAAGATAAAGGTATCTTACACGAACTGAAAAGCCTGAACAAAAAGCATCTCTTTTCGGTGATTGCACAGAGAAGCCAGGATGAAGCATGGCTTAAAAAACAAAAGAACAACCTGCGAAACGAACGCGATATCATTTCATTTTTAACATACCGAAATACGCCCGGAAATTAATTTCTTCATAACGGAAGTCAATGGCCTTCTATCTGGATTGAAATAAGAAGGTAGTATCTATCACGAGAAGGCTACATTCTTTCAGGTAAGAGATTTAACGCCCAATCGGGTGATATGAAGCGTGTAGCCTGATTGACCAATGAAAATCAAAATTGTAATTTTCATTAACATTCGTCAATGTTTTCAGGGGATGGTGCATCTCTAATGTATCATCAGTGTAAAAAAACAAGAAATAGATTGTCATGGTGATTCGTACACCCTAATTTATTTCTAATTTTATTCTAACAAGCGGCTAACGGATGCGTACGACATTGAATAAATTTTAGCCCTATGAATTTCTTGTTGATTGAAGACGAGGTGAGCGTTTCAAATTTCATTAAAAAAGGATTTGAAAGCGAAGGATACCCTACTGATGTGGCGTATGATGGCATCATCGGCCATAATTTCTTTTCAAAAAAAGAATACGATTTAATTATTTTGGATGTGAATTTACCGGGTATTAACGGATTTGAGTTATGCGCCCGGTTTAAAAAAGAACGCCCGATTACACCCATCATTTTTCTAACGGCTTTAGATGCGCTGGACGATAAGATCAGCGGATTTGAATCGGGGGCAGACGATTACCTTGTAAAACCTTTCGAGTTTCAGGAGTTATTGCTTCGCGCGAAAGCGCTTATCCGCAGATCGGGATCGAAGGTGCTGACCGATAAAAAAATAAAGCTGGCCGATCTTGAATTGGAAACACAAGGCAAAATAGTAACCCGAGCCGGAAAACGGATTAACCTTACCGCCCGCGAGTTTGCTCTCTTAGAGTACCTGATGATCAACCACGGCCGGGTGGTAAGCCGGATCGATATTGCCCAGCGTGTATGGGATCTTGATTTTGACACTTCTACTAATGTAATAGACGTGTATATCAATTACCTCAGAAAAAAAATAGACAAAGGTTTTGAGTCGAAACTCTTACACACGGTGGTAGGCATGGGCTATACCTTACGCGAAGAATAACCCATGCTGATTAAACATAAAATAATTTTAGTTTTCATTCTTTTTTCAGGCATTCTGCTAACGCTCTTCTCGGTATATATTTATGTGGCATCGGCCACCACCCGAAAAATTTCATTTATCGAGCGCATAAAGAATAAAGCAGCGGCTACCAAAGAAATATATGAGCTGCACGACAAGATTGCAGAAAAAATAATTACCAGCATCCCCGAGCAGTCGGAGTATGTTTTTGATGAAAACAATCAACTCATTTTTTCCATTAACGATATCCCCGATTTTAATTTTAGCTCTTCTTTTTTTGCTGCCGTAGAAAAAGGAAATGAAATCAACTTTGGTTATACTATAAAAACAACAGCCAAAGAAAAAGACGGCTATGCATTAGTCATTTATAAAGGAGATCTGAAAAGAACGATTGTTATCACCGCTTACGACAAAGTAGGTATTGAAACGGTTAATCGTTTGGCCTTTAATCTGGTTATTGGAAACTTTATTTTTTTACTGGCGGTGGGGCTGGTGGCTTACGCCTTTTCTGTTCGGTTGTTTAGGCCGGTAAATGATCTGGTTTCACAGGCCGAGTCGGTGCAAGGTCACGATTTAAGTTTTCGCCTTTCGTATGCCAACCCCAAAGATGAAATAGGCATTGTGGCATCTTCGTTTAATAAGGCACTCGGGCGGATCCAAACGCTGGTGGAATCGCAAAAATCTTTTATTTCGTATGCCTCGCACGAACTGCGCACACCGTTGGCTGCCCTGCACGGAATTATAGACACATCCCTCAACTATGATAACGACCCCGAGGCGGTGCGTCAAAGTTTGATGGCGGCCAAAAAAGAAATTGTCAAAGCCACCAGTCTGGTGAACAATCTTTTACAGTTGGCGAAAATAGAATCATCCGAACCGCTCACCAAAACAGCACAGGTTAATATTGTGGATGTATTGCTGGATGCGATCAGTCTTTTTAAAATTAAAAACCCCGAACAACAATTTTCATTTGATATACTGGGGCAGGATCATGAAACGAGCATTGAAATTACCGGCCACGAGCAACTGTTAAAAACAGCATTTGAAAATTTGATAGACAATGCGTCTAAATATTCGCATCATCAGAAAATTGCTATTTGTCTGGAAGTAGTTGGCCAACAGATAAAAATACAGATTATTGATCAGGGGATAGGCTTGCCCCGGGAAGTAGAGCTAAAAGTGTTCGAACCATTTTACCGCGCTCAAAATGCTCAGGCTATCAGCGGCTTTGGCCTCGGGCTGGCATTAACAAAAAAAATTTTTGTATTGCATGGTGGTCATATTTTTTTAGAGCGCAATCAACATTCGGGAGTTACGGCTAATGTGCTGCTACCCGTGCTGAAGTGATCAATTAATATCTTTTAATGCCGTGCTAATCTGGTTCTAATCCATTGTGCGTTTACTTGTATTGTATAAAAATCAATGAAACCTCATTTTGCATTTTTAGTTATTTGTGTTTGTAACACAACCTGGTGCTTCAGCCAGTCGAACCGCGAAGAGCAGTTGATTGACTTAAAACAGGCACTCTCCATAGCGCGCGAAAACTATCCGTCTATTCGCATAAAGTTAGCCGAAGCCGAAGCCGCTAAATATGCGGTTAGCGCCTCGGCTACGAACTACTTACCGAGTTTTGTGGTACAAAGCCAGGTGGTAAACGGAACCTCTAATCAGGTAAGAGGTGTTTTCTTTCCCAATGAAGGGATGGCCATACCCGTATCGGGAGGGATTAAACCCAATGGCTACACTGCTACTTCTACCTGGGGTAGTTATGCCACCGGCTTTGTTCGTTGGAATGTGTATAATTTCGGAAAAGTAAAAGCCGGAGTAGATGCGGCCAAGGCGGAGAGTGTGAGTGCACAGGCCGATTATGCCAATGAAGTTTTTCAACAACAGATCAAAGTAGGCGATGCCTATTTAATGGCCCTCACCACCCGAAGTATTGAAACCAGCCAGCGTGTAAACTTATACCGTGTGCGGGAGCTGAGGGATGTGATTACCGCCTACGTAAAATCGGGATTGAAAGCCGGAGTCGATAGCTCGTTGGTGAAAGCCGAATACTCCAAAGCGCTTTTGTTGTACCTGGATGCCAAACGAAGCGCTACCGAACAGGAAGTCTATTTAAAAGAGCAGATGGGAATAAAAGTGGATCAACCCATTCTGCTCGATACGATTAACTACAGCACCCGGCAACCGAATCTGATTCAACCCAATTCAGAATTTTCTAAAAATCCACGGCTGCTGTACTATAAAAGTATAGTTGATTTTAACGATGCCAAAGTAAGGGCCATCAGCAAGCGCGAACTACCCGCCATATCGCTGCTGGGAGCCACCTGGGCGCGCGGCTCGGGCATACAAGACGGAGTAGCTTCCAATGGCGATTTTATTTACAACAAATCGTTTAGCAATGGTGTGGGATTTCGCCCTTATCTCGACTGGTTTTTTGGTGTCAGCACAATTTGGAATATTACTAACAGCTACCGCAACACTCGCGAAGCCAAAGCCCAGCGCCAGCTTACGACCATGGCCCAAGAGCGGTATAATGAAGAAACCCTGAAGATAGAAAGTGAAGTAGAGCGTGCCCGCTTGCGGTACACAGCTGCACTGGAAGTAGCCCGGCAGGCACCCGTGCAAAGAGATGCTGCGCAAGATGCTTACCAGCAAGCACTGGCCCGCTATAACGCAGGCCTTACTACGATTTTGGAACTGACCCAAACGTTTGCCCTGCTCAATCGAGCCGAAGTTGATTTGGCGATTGCGCAAGGCAATGTATGGCGTGCCGTAAACCTGTATGCGGCCGCCACCGGCAACCTCGATATTTTTATCAGCAATCTGAAGTAACCCATGATCCCCGCAGCGTTACGTCATCCCATTACAGTTATTGTTATCATTTTAGGGATTATTGTTTTTTCCGTCATTTCTTTGGTTTCTATACCGGTAGATATTTTTCCGAAACTAAATCTGCCCACCATCTACATTGCCCAACCTTATGGTGGCATGGCCCCCGACCAGATGGAAGGATTTATCGCCACCCGTTACCAAAACCAGTTACTGTATGTTACCGGCATTAAAGATATTGATGTAAAAAATGTGCAGGGGTTATGCCTGGTGAAATGTACGTTTTACGAAAATGTAAACATGGCACAGGTGTCGGGGGAGGTGGCGAATCAGGTAAACCGGGTAATGAGCTATATGCCGCCCGGCACGGTGCCACCTACGGTGGTGCGCTTTGATGCCAGCAGTTTGCCCGTAGGCGAGTTGGTGTTCAGTTCTAAAACAGCCGGACTCAATGAAATGCAGGACCTGGCTTCAACGCTTATCCGTCCTATGTTTTCGCAGATACCCGGAGCATCGGCTCCACCTCCTTTTGGGGGCAATGAACGAACCATTGTAGTGAAGGTAGATCCCGAATCCATGGCCGGCTACCAACTTACACCCGATGATATAGTTCAGGCTGTAGTAGATAATAACCAAATCAGCCCGGCCGGCAATGTGCGCATAGGCAATCTCAACGTAATGACTCCCAACAACACGGTGATAAAAGACCCGGAAGAGTTTTTGAATATCCCTCTCCTTAAAAAATCCGGGCCTACCATTTTTTTGCGCGATGTGGCCACCGTAGAAGATGCGGCCGATGTTACCGTTGGTTTTGCGCTGGTAAACGGAAAGCGGTCGGTTTACATTCCGGTTACCAAAACAGCCGATGCTTCTACCATGGATGTGGTCAATGCACTGAAAAAAAAACTACCCGAGATGCAGGCCCTGCTCCCCGATTACGTACAGTTGAAATATGAATTTGATCAATCGGTGTATGTGGTGCAAGCCGTTAAGAGTTTAGCCACGGAAGGGATTTTAGGAGCGCTGCTTACCGGTTTAATGATTTTTCTTTTTTTAAAAGACATCCGCGGATCGGCCATCGTGGTACTCAATATTCCCATTGCTATTTTGGCTGCCGTATTATTGCTTAACCTAACCGGGCAAACCATCAACATTATGACGTTGAGCGGCCTGGCATTGGCCGTAGGTATTTTAGTGGACGAGGCTACCGTTTCCATCGAAAATATTCATCAACACCTGGAGATGGGCAAATCAAAAGCCCGGGCTATTATAGATGCCTCACAAGAAATTTCATTTGCCAAACTATTGATTTTGGTTTGCATTCTTTCCGTTTTTGCTCCGGCCTTTTTAATGAATGGGATTCCCAAAGGAATGTTTCTACCGTTGTCGCTGGCGGTAGGGTTTTCCATGATTGCCTCGTTTTTGCAATCCCAAACTTTTGTTCCGGTAATGGCCAATTGGTGGATGAAGTTACACCCGGCACATAAACCCCACGCTGAAATGACGGAGTCTCGCCAAATGAATGAAGGTCATCATCAACAAAAAGAAACCGGCTTTGAAAAATTCAAACTTCGCTACTTGCGTTTGCTCGACCAGATCATGTACTACAAAACGAGATCTATTGCCATTTATTTAGTGGTATGTTTTACCATCATCATTGTTGGGTTTATTTTTATAGGGAAAGACATTATGCCTAAGATTGAGCGCTCCCGTCAGTTTCAGGCAAGGCTCATTGGGCCGGAAGGGTTGCGCATCGAACGTACCGAAGAAGCAGTTCAGGAAACGATTCAGCAAATTAAAGAAACCGTAGGCGAAGAAAATGTTTCCATCACTTCTGCTTTTGTAGGGATGACACCTTCCAGCTATGGCACGAACACATTGTATGTTTTTAACAGCGGCCCCCACGAAGCCATACTTCAGGTTAACCTCAGCGAAGACTATGCGGTTCGCTCGTTAGATAAACTGAAAGACGAAATTCGAACCCGATTAAAAAAGCATTTACCCAACATACAAATTTCATTTGAACCCATTGAGCTTACCGATAAAATTATGAGCCAGGGGGCGAATACGCCTATTGAAATTATGGTGGCTTCAAAAAATCTGGAAGAAGCCCATCTTCATGCCAGGAAAATAAAAACGGAGTTAGAAAAAATTTCTTTTTTGCGCGATGTACGCATCAACCAGCCTTTGTTATATCCCGCTTCGGTTATTACGATAGACCGAGAAAAGGCGGCCCAATTCTCGCTCACGGCAAACGAAATTTCAAAATCGCTCGTGGCGGCTACCTCCAGCAGCCGGTTTACGGCAAAAAATTTATGGCTCGATACCAAAAAAGGATTTGCGTATCAGGTGCAAGTGCAGATTCCGGAATATCAAATGACTTCGAACCGGGACATTGAAAATATTCCGCTTACCCAAGGGCAAATGCGCCCCACGCTGGGCGATGTGGCCGATATACAAACTCAAAAAATTCCGGCTCAGTTTGATAGGGTAGGCCCCAGACGTATTGTAACCGTATCGGCCAATTTATATAAAAAAGATTTGGGTACGGCTACCCAAGCCGTAAATGGAGCGCTGGCCAAAGCAGGGGAAGCCCCCAAAGGAACGGTAATAGAATTGCGCGGGTTGGCCAAGTTGCTGGAAGATACACTCAGTAGTTTGCAATCCGGATTACTGTTGGCCATTGTGGTCATCTTTCTTTTGTTGTCGGCCAATTATCAATCATTTAAAGTAGCCTTTGTAGTATTAGTAACGGTACCGGCCGTGCTTGCCGGCTCGCTTGTGATGTTGTTACTAACGGGCGGCACATTAAATCTTCAATCGTATATGGGCATTATTATGTCGGTGGGGGTGTCGGTGGCGAATGCAGTGTTGCTGGTAACAAATGCCGAGCAGTTGCGCCTGAAGCTGGGCGATGCTACGAAAGCGGCTCGCACTTCGGGCTCCGTACGTCTTCGTCCGATTCTGATGACATCGCTGGCCATGGTGGCCGGCATGGTGCCCATGGCCAGTGGGCTGAGCGAAAGTGGCGAGCAGGCATCTCCGCTGGGCCGTGCTGTTATTGGCGGATTAATTGCCTCCACATTTGCCGCATTGCTTATTCTGCCGGTGGTGTTTGCTGTGGTGCAGAAAAAAACTTCGCTACAATCTGTTTCCATTGATCCGGAAGATAAGGAAAGCCGGTTTTATGATGGCCAAACGACTTTAGATTATTAAATCACTTTTAAATAACAGTTGAATGATTTCCGCAGCACTTCGTAAGCCTATCTCCGTTATCGTGGTTATTTTGGGAGTGGTGGTGTTCTCTGTTCTGGCCCTGCTCAAAATTCCTGTAGATATTTTTCCGCAATTAAACCTGCCCACCATTTATATAGCCCAGCCTTATGGCGGCATGGCGCCCGATCAGATGGAAGGCTTCATTGCCACGCGGTATCAGAATCAGTTGCTTTATGTTACCGGCATTAAAGACATTGAAGTAAAAAATGTGCAAGGCCTATGTTTGGTAAAGTGTACGTTTTATGAAAATGTGAATATGGCACAGGTTTCCGGAGAGGTGGCCAACCAGGTAAGTCGGGTAATGAGCTATATGCCCCCGGGCACGGTTCCGCCTACGGTAGTGCGATTTGATGCCTCGAGTTTGCCCGTAGGCGAGTTGGTGTTCAGCAGCAAGCAAGCCGGATTAAATGAAATGCAGGATCTGGCCAGCACGCGCATCCGCCCAATGTTTTCACAAATACCCGGGGCATCGGCACCTCCACCATTTGGTGGAAATGAGCGTACCATTGTGGTAAAAGTAAATCCTGAACTGATGACAGGATACGAACTTACACCCGATGATATTGTGAAAGCGGTAGTGGATAATAACCAGATTTCGCCTGCCGGCAATGTGCGGATCGGAAATTTTAATGTGATGACGCCAAACAATACGGTGGTAGAAAAAGCGGAAGATTTTTTAAACATCCCATTAAAAAAAGGAGCAGGCCCTACCGTGTTTCTTCGCGATGTGGCGAGCGTAGAAGATGCGGCTGATGTAACGGTAGGCTATGCGTTAGTGAATGGAAAACGCTCGGTCTATATCCCGGTAACTAAAACGGCCGATGCCTCTACCATGGATGTGGTGAATGCGCTGAAAAAAAAATTGCCTGAGATGCAATCGCTGTTACCGGATTACATTAATCTTCGTTATGAATTCGATCAATCGGTTTATGTAGTAGAGGCAGTAAAAAGCCTGGCCACCGAAGGAGTATTAGGTGCGCTGCTTACCGGCTTAATGGTGTTTCTCTTTTTGCGCGATTTGCGCAGCTCGCTGGTAGTAATTTGTACCATCCCCATTTCAATCATGGCAGCCGTTATGTTGCTGAATTTATTTGGACAAACCATTAACATCATGACTTTGTCGGGGCTTGCGCTGGCCATTGGTATTTTGGTTGACCAGGCAACGGTAGCTATTGAAAACATTCACCAGCATTTGGAGATGGGCAAAACAAAATCGCGCGCTGTTTTTGATGCCTCCCGCGAGGTTTCATTTCCTCTCCTGCTCATTACGTTTTGTATCCTAGCGGTTTTTGCTCCGGCCTTTTTAATGACGGGCGTTCCCAAAGGCATGTTCCTGCCATTGTCTTTATCCGTAGGGTTTTCGATGGTTGCTTCCTACATCTTATCGCAAACATTTGTTCCCGTGGTTTCTAACTGGTGGTTGCACGATAAGATGCCGCATGCCCATACAGCAGAAACTGTAACCGGTTTTGAAAAATTTAAGCATTGGTATCTGGCTACACTGGAAATGATTATATCGAAAAAACGCACGGCTATTGTAATTTATCTTATCATCAGTTTTGGATTGATTGCCGCTTGTTTTCTGATGATCGGAAAAGACCTGATGCCAAAGATTGAGCACTCTCGTCAATTTCAGCTGCGCCTGATTGGCCCGGAAGGCTTGCGTATTGAGCGCACCGAAGAAGCGGTGCAGGCGACTATTAAATTGATTGAAAATGTAGTGGGCAAAGAGAATGTGGATATTACTTCGGCCTTTGTAGGAATGACTCCTTCCAGCTATGGCACGAATACCTTATATATTTTTAATAGCGGGCCGCAGGAAGCCATCCTTCAGGTAAATCTATCCGAATATTATAAAGTAGAATCACTCGATAAACTCAAAGATGAAATCCGAAGTCAGGTAAAATCAAAATTAAAAGACATTACTATTTCATTTGAGCCGATCGAACTGACTGATAAAATTATGAGTCAGGGGGCTAATACACCCATCGAAGTACTCGTGGCCTCAAAAAATTTAGAAGAAGCTAAAATGTTTGCCACGCGCGTTGAAGCCGGCCTGAAGAAGGTTGATTTTCTTCGCGATGTGCGAATTAACCAGCCGTTGAATTATCCTTCTCTGATCATCGAAGTTAATCGGGAGAAGGCCGCCCAGTTTAGTTTGTCGGCAGCCGATGTGGCCAAATCTTTGGTGGCAGCCACCTCCAGCAGCCGGTTTACAGCCAAAAATTTATGGCTTGATAAAGAGAAAGGGTTTGCCTATCAGGTGCAGGTGCAGGTGCCCGAGTTTGAAATGGCATCGGCCAAAGACATAGAAAATATTCCGTTGGTAAAAGGCCAGTTACATCCTACGCTGGGCGACATTGCCACGATTACACCGGCCCACATTCCGGCTCAGTACGATCGTATAGGCCCGCGAAGAATTGTAACTGTATCGGCCAATGTGTTTAAAAAAGATTTGGGCAGTGCGGCCGATGTGGTGCGCAAAACCATCAAGAACATGGGCGAGCAACCCAAAGGGATGGTGGTGGAAGTGCGTGGGCTGGTGCGGCTGCTGGAAGAAACACTAAGCAGTTTACAATCCGGATTACTGTTGGCCATTGTGGTTATTTTCTTATTGCTCTCGGCCAATTACCAATCGTTTAAAGTATCGTTTGTAGTGCTGGTAACTGTGCCGGCCGTATTAGCCGGATCCATGGTGTTGTTACTTATTACCGGGGGCACACTAAACCTTCAGTCGTACATGGGTATCATTATGTCGGTAGGGGTGTCCATTGCCAATGCAGTGCTGCTGGTAACCCATGCTGAAAAAGTTCGTCTTGAAATGAACGATGCACAGGCGGCAGCATTAGCGGCCGGGGCTGCCCGGCTGCGGCCCATATTAATGACCTCTATTGCCATGGTGGTAGGGATGCTGCCCATGGCCAGCGGCCTGAGCGAAAGTGGTGAGCAGGCCGCTCCGCTTGGGCGTGCCGTAATTGGCGGATTGATCGCCTCAACTTTTGCGGCCTTACTAATATTGCCGGCCGTATTTAGTGGGGTGCAAGCCAATGCACCGATAACGTCTGTATCGTTAGATCCGGACGATCGCCAAAGCCCTTATTATGATCTTCAAAACGCATCCCCAAATGAAAACTGACCGCAGAGAAATGATATTCCCAATAAAAAAACAAAATCGCATGAAACACTTGACGTGTTCTTTAAACGGGTTTTACAACTCCCTACTTTTTGCAGCCGCAGGAATACTGGCGGCATCTTGCTCTACCAAAACAACAGAAGAGAAAACCACCGACCCGCCTGTGTATGAAACCTTCTTACTGAAAAAAGAAAAATTTGTGATGAACATTAAGTTGCCGGGCGAGTTAGAAGGCTATTACGAAACCGGCATCATGGCCAAAGTGAACGGCTACATTAAAACGATGAAAGTAGATATTGGCGACCGTGTTTCGAAAAACCAGTTGGTGGCAGAGCTGGAAGCTCCCGAGTTGGAAAGCCAACTGGCCAGTGCCTATGCAGACTACCAGGCAAAGAATGCCGAGTTTGTAAATCAAAAAAATAAATACATCCGCCTTCAGCAAACCAATAAAACACCCGGTGCCGTGTCGCCCTACGATATGGATGTGGCCAAAACACAATATCTTTCTGATAGCCTGGCCTACATCGCCACAAAAGCAAAATATGAATCGGTGAAACAACTCGTGAGCTATTTAAAAATTACATCGCCATTTGACGGATTGGTTACCGAGCGGGCATTGGCGCCCGGTGCTTTTGTTGGGCCTAACGACCGAAACGGGATTGCTTTATATCGGATTAAGCAAGAAACCCGCCTGAGGCTGCATGTGGCTGTGCCCGAAAAATATTTGGCTGAAGTGAAAGAAGGGGCCGGAGTAAAGTTTTCCGTAAAAAGTTTCCCCGGTGAAATTTTTGAAGGACGGATTACCCGCATGTCTAAAAACCTGAATATACAAACCCGCTCAGAAACCGTAGAAATAGAAATACAAAATACCAATGGACATCTGCTGCCGGGAATGTATGCTACTGCTATTTTGCCGATTAGCCGCCCGACCGAATCGTTTGTAGTGCCAGCTTCTGCGGTAGTAACAAGCATGGAAGAACAATTTATTGTGAGAGTAAAAAACGGTGTAGTAGAGCATGTGCCGGTAAACAAAGGCGATGTAAAAGAAGATGAGATAGAGATTTTTGGCAAACTGATCATAGGCGATACACTTGTTTACAAGGCCTCTGAAGAATTGCGAAAAAAAGATAAAATAAAAATAGTTGTAGTAGATCAGGATGAACTGAACCATTAATTAGCCGGGGCATATATAAATTTGGGTTTAAACAAATTACAGACACATGAAAACGTATCTCATTCTTCTTGGGTTAGGTTGTGCGGCTGGTATCATTAGTGGGTTGATCGGCATTGGTGGAGGCGTTATTCTTATCCCTTCCTTAATTTTTATACTGGGCTACTCGCAGCACACGGCCGAGGGTACCACGTTGGCGGCCATGATTCCACCCATTGGGTTGCTGGCAGCCTGGGTTTATTACCGGCAAGGCCATGTAGATATGAAGGCAGCCGGCTTAATTGCTTTAGGTTTTTTTGTGGGGGGGTATTATGGAGCCAAACTGGCCAACCAATTCTCCAGCGAAACGCTTCAGAAAATCTTTGGCATCATCTTAATGATTCTCGGCTTAAAAATGTTATGGCCGAGATAATAAAGACGCACAAATCTTTTTGGCCAAGCCCGGCCCTTCGTAGATAAAGCCCGTGTACACTTGTACTAAATCCGCTCCGGCTTTTATTTTCTCGAGTGCATCCTCCGGACGCAGAATGCCGCCCACCCCAATGATCGGATAGCTTTTTCCCAATCGCGATCGCAGATACGAAATTACTTCAGTTGATTTTTCGGTCAAGGGTTTTCCGCTCAACCCTCCGTTTCCTATTTCTAAAACAGATTCCTGGCGGGTAACAAGTCCCTCTCTTGAGATAGTAGTATTGGTGGCAATAACACCATCGGTTTTGGTTTCGAGTAAAATCTCAACAACATCATCTAATTGAGACGGGGTTAAGTCGGGTGCAATTTTAAGCAACACCGGCTTGGGTTTTTCTTTCGCTAAGGAAAGTTGCTTAATGTGCTGCATTAATTTTTTGAGCGGCTCTTTTTCCTGTAATGCGCGCAGGCCGGGTGTGTTGGGCGAGCTTACATTAACTACAAAATAATCTACGTGCGGATGCAGCGCCTCAAAGCAATACGTGTAATCGTCCACGGCTTTTTCGTTAGGCGTTATTTTATTTTTTCCGATGTTTCCCCCGATAATAATTTTTGATTTTCTTTTCTTCAATTGGGCTACGGCTGCCAGCACGCCTTCGTTGTTAAACCCCATTCGGTTAATCAAAGCCTGATCTTCGGGCAGACGAAATAACCTCGGCTTATCATTCCCCGGCTGGGCTTTTGGAGTGAGCGTTCCGATTTCAATAAACCCAAAACCTAAACAAGCCAGCTCATCAATCAATTTGGCATCTTTGTCAAAACCGGCCGCCAACCCTACCGGGTTTTTAAAACGAAGGCCGAACAATTCGCGCTCAAGCAAAGCAGAAGTGTGGACAAAAAACAGAGGAAGGAGCTTATTAACAAATGGGATTTGGCAAAAAAACTTCAATGCCCTAAAAATGAAATGATGTATTTTTTCAGGATCGAATAAGAAAAAAACCGGGCGAATGAGGAGTTTGTACATTTAACTCGATTGAAATGAAGAATTGGTTTTGCAAAGGTACAATCTTCAAAATACTGGTCATCGCATAGCTTTATTTTTTTACCTTTGCGCCTCATTTTTTTTATCATGCTTTCAGTTAATAACCTTTCGCTGCAGTTTGGCAAACGCGTACTGTTTGACGAGGTCAGCCTCAAATTTGCTAATGGCAATTGCTATGGCGTAATCGGAGCCAACGGAGCCGGCAAATCTACTTTTTTAAAAATACTGACGGGTGAGATTGACCCCACCACCGGGCAGGTACTGATAGAGCCGGGCAAACGCATGGCCGTACTTAAACAAAACCATTTTGAGTTTGATGAGGTACCCGTGCTCGATACCGTCATTATGGGGCATGGCACGTTGTGGCAGATTATGCAGGAAAAAGATGCGCTCTATGCCAAACCCGATTTTTCGGAAGAAGACGGGGTAAAAGCTTCTGAACTAGAACACGAGTTTAGTGAAATGAATGGCTGGAATGCACAGTCGGATGCAGCCGCGTTGCTCAGTAATCTGGGGATTAAAGAAGAGTTGCATTATGCGCTATTGAAGGAATTGAACGGCAGCCAAAAAGTGCGTGTGCTGCTGGCACAAGCTATCTTTGGCAATCCTGATATTTTGGTACTGGATGAACCTACCAACGATCTTGACATCCACACGGTAACATGGCTGGAAGATTTTTTACTCGATTTTAAGAATCTGGTCATTGTAGTATCGCACGACCGCCACTTTCTCGATACGGTTTGCACACACATTGTTGATATTGATTTTAAAGCGATCAAATTATTTACCGGAAACTATTCTTTCTGGTACCAATCCAGCCAATTGGCATTAAGCCAACGGTCGGCTGCTAATAAAAAGGCAGAAGAAAAACGAAAAGAACTGACTGAATTTATTTTGCGCTTCAGCGCCAACGTATCGAAATCGCGGCAGGCTACCAGCCGAAGAAAGTTGCTCGAAAAAATTTCACTGGATGACATCCAACCCTCATCCAGAAAATACCCTGCTATCATCTTCCAACAAAAACGCGAAGCCGGAGATCAGATCCTTCAGGCCGAAAATCTGAGCTACTCGCTGAATGGAACTACGCTATTTAAAAATTTAGATTTTTATGTAAACAAAGGCGATAAGATTGCCGTGCTGAGCAAAGACAGTTTGGCCATTACATCGCTTTTTAAAATCTTAGCCGGTGAGTTGAGCCCCAATACAGGCGAATTTAAGTTTGGGCAAACTATTACCCCGGCTTATTTGCCTAACGAAAACAGCGAATACTTTAAGTCGGACGATAACTTAGTCGATTGGTTGCGGCAATTTTCGGAAGAGAAAGACGAAATGTACATCCGGGGGTTTCTCGGCAAAATGCTTTTCTCGGGCGAAGAAGTTTTTAAAAAATGCACGGTGCTTTCCGGAGGCGAAAAAGTGCGCTGTATGATTTCGCGCTGTATGCTGGCCGGAGCCAACTTGCTGATGTTGGACGAACCCACGAATTACCTCGATCTGGAATCCATTCAGGCATTTAACAATGGATTGAAAGATTTTCCGGGTTCCGTGCTGTTTACATCACACGATCATGAGTTTACCGAAACAGTGGCCAACCGAATTATTGAAATAGGCCCCAATGGGTTTGTTGATAAGCTGATGACTTACGATGAATATACTTCGAGTGAGAAGGTGATGGAGCAAAAGGAATTACTTTACGCGTAATCAGTGCTTCCTCCTTAGGAGTTTACCTCTTTTGCTTTCAAATTTTTCTTCAATGTCATTCTCGCCAAAAGAGCGCTGAGTACCGTCAGTACGGCTGCCAACAACATGGCGGCACCCGGAAAATAAAATTCATCGTGCGAACGGGTGAAATATGAAAAGATAGTACTCATCAATAAAGGCCCGATAATAGAAGTGGCGCTCATCATGCTGGTGAAGCCCCCCTGCAATTCTCCTTGTTGGTTTGGAGCCACAATGCCAGCCATGATTCCCTGCAAAGCCGGACCCGCTATACCTCCCAGACAATAAATAATGGTGATGGCATACATCATCCACCCTTGTGTGGCAAAAGCATACAACAGAAACCCAATCGAGTAAAGACTTAATCCCACATAGATGCTTCGCTGCTGCCCCAGGGCGGGAATGATGATACGTGTTAATCCACCCATCACGATAGCAAAAACAATTCCTACTACGGCCAGCGAGATACCAATTTCTTTCGGCCCCCAATTAAATTTTTCGGCTGTGTAATAAGCCCAGTTGGTTTGTGCGGCATGCGAAGCAATGTAGATAAACGCCAACGCTATAAACAAACCGCGAACTACCGGGTACTTAAATAAACTTTGTAGTGTGCCCAGAGGATTGGCCCGTTTCCACGTAAAAACACGGTGGTTTTCGGGCTTGAGCGATTCGGGTAAAATAAAAAATCCGTACAGCCAATTGATTAAAGAAAGACAAGCCGCTGCCAGAAAGGGCACCCGCGGGCCGTAGCTCCCCAAAAGCCCGCCCAGCATCGGGCCGATAATAAACCCAAGACCGAAGGCAGCGCCCATCAACCCAAAATTTTGAGCCCGGTTTTCGGGCGTGCTGATGTCGGCAATGTAAGCATTGGCACTAGAGAAACTGGCTCCCATCACTCCGGCCAGAAGGCGGCCTACAAACAGCCAACCCAGCGTAGGGGCAAAGGCCAAAAAAAGATAATCTAAACCAAAACCAAAAAGAGAGGCTAACAATACCGGCCTGCGGCCAAACTGATCACTCATACCGCCCACGATAGGCGCACAAAAAAACTGCATTACGGCATACGACCCGTAAAGAACACCCCCCATTTGGGCGGCATCGCTTAAGGTGCCACCCTGAAGGCTTTGAATCAGGGCCGGCATTACCGGGATAATAATGCCCAAACCGGTAACGTCAATTAAAACAGTAGCAAAGATGAATCCGATAGCCGGGCGTTTCGACATAGGCGAAAAAATTAGGCTGCCAAAGTACTAAGAAATTTATTAATGATATTTTCTGCTTGCCCAAAAAGACAATGTAGATGAGGAAGTGAATGAACAACACACTTGCGGCTTCATAGAGCCGACTAACACTAAATTTTTTATTTTTGAATAGATAACTGAACAAAAACAACGGAATCAAATTTCTAAGTTCAACTAATAAGTGCAACACAAGGGGTTGAAAGAAGGGAAGATTTCTCCTCCCTTCAATTGACCGAAGTTAATTAAACTTGTGTTGCGATGACAAATTATAAACAACTGGGTCA
>JAFDZA010000004.1 GCA_018267135.1 Bacteroidota bacterium | reverse complement strand
ATCAGGGGGGCAATTTGCCCGGATAAGGGTGGTCAGTTTCGTCCGGATATGGGTGGTCAATTTGCTCCGGATCGACTGGTCAGTTTCATCCGGATTGAAGTGGTCAATTTCTCCGGATTCTCCAGAAAACTTTTAAATATATTAATGGCATTGCTTTTTAAATTTATACCTATCAACTGATTGTAAAGGTTCTGGTATGAGGTGCTTGAAAAACTAAAATTAGTTGAATAATAAATGTCGTTGTTAATGTTGTCGTACCCCAAATTCAAAAAACTTATGTTCTGAGCATTATACCCCGAGGCTAAATTATTCATTACTGTATTAATTACACTCAGAGCCTGTCCTCCAGAACCATCGCTTTTATTAACGAGATGGAAATAAATATTGACCGCATAACATTGACTTGCTGAAATTCTTGCTTTGGCTTGTGAAACATTCTGTAACGGATCTGCGCCTATTGGAGTGCCACAAAAGTTCTAGGCATTCACCTCACTTATTAGCACAATGACAAGTTCAACAACTAATAAAAATAATTTTTTATATAGGCTCATGATCCATCCCCTTTAACTTAATTTGAAATGAAGGAGATTTTAGCTAAGTAACTGGTGAGTTTTACATTTGCATCACGTTCAGTAATATTAATAAGACCAATTTTTATTCCATAGATACTTTCAGCGTCCATTGCTGGGTTCCCCGCTTTCAAATCGCCTGCAGGTATACAACCAACACGATGAAGTTTTAAGGTATCAAAAGTCTGGGAACCTGATTTCTGAAAAACAAAATAGGCATACACATAAAGTGGCTGACCATAATATAATGAACAAGTTTGCGAGGTAGGCCTTTGCTCGATAACATGATCAAATTTAACCAACAAATTGAAACCCTCATTTACCTTCCATTGTTTAGTATCCCCTACTTGAAACTGATCATTTTGGCTTTGAGGAGCGCTATCTTTTGAGCAGCAATACAAAATAATTGATATAAACATTAATCTTTTCATAACATTTGCTGTGTTTAACTACGAAATTTACAAAAGTTGAACAAGATGGTCAACGAGAAATTTCCCGTATTTATTAAACTAACTAGTTGCCCCAGCCGTGCTCATATTTTTTCACTCGCGGTTATTACCGACTGATGGCCTGTGCAGCACTGCTATTTTTAAGCCTTGCTTATTCACTCAAATAAAAATTCCATTACACCAAACCATTACACCCAAACTTTGTTATATCTTTGTTTAAAATTAGTCTAAATAGGCTCTACCAATGGCCAAAGACACGCAAATTTTAGAGGAAATCACCTCCAAAGAATATGAACACGGCTGGGTCGTAAACCTCGAAGCCGATGAAGCCCCCAAGGGGTTAAACGAAGAAATCATTCGCTTTATCTCCGCCAAAAAGCAAGAGCCCGAGTGGCTGTTAGAGTGGCGCTTGAAAGCGTTTCGCGCTTGGCAAAAAATGATTGAACCAAAATGGGCAAACGTTACGTTCCCAAAAATCAATTATCAAGACATTATTTATTACTCTGCGCCTAAGCAAAAAGTAAAGCCAAACAGTTTGGAAGAAATTGACCCTGAACTTATCAAAACTTTTGAAAAGCTGGGCATTTCATTGACTGAACAAAAACGCCTGACCGGTATTGCCGTAGATGCCGTGATCGACAGCGTATCGGTGGCCACTACATTCAAGGATAAACTCAAAGAACTTGGAATTATTTTCTGTTCATTTAGTGAAGCCGTGCGCGAACATTCGGAGTTAGTGAAAAAATATTTGGGCAGTGTGGTGCCGATGAACGATAATTATTTTGCTGCGCTCAACTCGGCCGTGTTCAGCGATGGTTCGTTCTGTTACATTCCCAAAGGCGTGCGATGTCCCATGGAGTTGTCCACTTACTTCCGTATCAATGCTGCGAACACCGGGCAATTTGAGCGCACGCTGATTATTGCCGATGAAGGTTCGTATGTGAGTTATCTGGAAGGCTGCACAGCACCGATGCGCGATGAAAATCAACTGCACGCAGCCGTAGTTGAACTTTACGCGATGAAAGATGCCGAGATAAAATACAGTACGGTACAAAACTGGTATCCGGGCGATAAAGATGGAAAAGGCGGCATTTACAATTTTGTAACCAAGCGCGGGCTCTGCTTTGGCGACCATTCAAAAATTTCTTGGACACAAGTAGAAACCGGTTCGGCTATTACCTGGAAATATCCTTCGTGCATATTGAAAGGTGATTATTCAATGGGTGAGTTTTATTCGGTAGCGGTAACGAATCACTACCAGCAAGCCGACACCGGCACGAAGATGATCCACATCGGGAAAAATACACGGTCGCGAATTGTATCCAAAGGAATTTCGGCCGGCAAATCGCAAAACAGTTATCGCGGGCAAGTGCAGATTATGAAGCGTGCTACTAATGCGAGAAACTTTTCACAGTGTGATTCTTTATTGATGGGCGACCAATGTGGGGCGCATACGTTCCCTTACATTGATGTAGAAAACAATTCTTCAAAAATTGAACACGAAGCTACCACTTCCAAAATAGGCGAAGATCAAATTTTTTATTGTTTACAAAGAGGAATTGATGAAGAAGCAGCCGTAGCCTTGATTGTAAATGGGTATGCCAAAGAAGTATTGAACAAACTTCCCATGGAATTTGCCGTGGAAGCACAAAAACTTTTGGCGTTGACTTTAGAGGGGAGTGTTGGGTAAAGTAGGCAGTGGGCAATCCCGATAGCAATCAAGATAATAGGCAATATGATGCAAAAAATTTTGCCTGCTTAAGGTGATGAAAGGTTATGAATAAATCATTGACAACAATCTTATTACTTTGCTTGCCATTTTTGGATTGCTGCCATAAAGATGTGAAAAAAGATTGCGGGTGTGATTCAAAGATAGTCGCAACTATTCCTGATTCGGCAAATCTTGTGGGACAGATAAGTTATAAACATCAGCTTGACCCCAACGACAATTACTATAATAATGAATTTTGGATAGGATACACTGAGCCTAATTGCGGAAATTGTATTCACCATATGATAGTTTACAATGATGAGGTACTTAGCGATTTTCAATACTTAAAAGATTCAACATACACAACTGCATCTATAAAATTTTCGGGGTATTTGAAAAATGTCTGTATAGAAAACTTCCATCTTGCTGATGAAACGTTTCAACATATTATTTTAAGTAAAGCGGAAAAACAATGAAAAGATTATTATTCTCTTTTTTCTTTATTATGGCTTTTTCTTCAAAATCCCAAGAAATAGTTCGTTATCAAGGTAAAGCCGAACCTGTTGAGTTCTCCGTATCACCAAATCAGTATTTCGTCACATTTAAAAAGGAAAACAAAGACGCTATTCAACATAATGCCTTAAAATTTACAAAGCTATCAGAAACAACAGCGGTAGTTACAATGACAAAAGACGTTCGTGATTTTGTAAGACGTAAAGCATCGGTTGCACAACGCTTTAATGACCAAGTTGAACGCATTGAACCAGTGTTGATTTATAAATGGGAAGTGCCAGAAGAGGAAAAATGGCTGAAAGGAAGTTCAACCTATCTTTTAAAAAATTTATTTGTATGAAATACATATTATTGTTTTTTGTAGTGGCATTAATTTGTTTGATGCCAGGTTGCTCTCATCACGATTTGTTACCTGACCCTAGTAAGGTTCAAAACATAACTCTCTATGACAAATCGGTAAGTACGATTAAACATTACATAGCAGGCAAATGGAAATTGAATTATAGAACTGGTGGATTATCAGGTCATGACCGAACCGATTATGACAGCACTTATTTTGAATTTCAGTTTCAAACTAGGGATATTTTCATCAGGATAGATACGGGGAAAGTGACGATAAATACACCTATCACTTGGGACAATTCATATCCCTCTGCAAACGGTTCTCCCAATGTTGTAATGACTTGGCCACTTAATCCAATCCAACTTGATTTTTATGCCAGTGCGATAAAAGACTGGGATTTGATACTGACTGAACCTTGTTCTGATTGCTATTCATATTATTTGTCTCGTATTAAACAATAAACCTAAACTCCACATTATGAGGCATTTTATTCTAACTAAAATCTTCCCTGCATTTGTCATGATATTAATACAAGTATCTTTGAATGCTCAAAGTGATACTTTGGAAGTTCAAAAAGACAAAAATTCTAAAATTATTTTTGTTCGCTTTCGAAATAGTGGTAGCCATCGTGCCCTTTCAAATTCTACAACTTTGTTGAAGCAGTTATTAAAGACCCAACAGGACGATAGCTTTAAGGTATTGAAAACAGAAAAAGATGAGCTTGGTTTTACTCATCAATTGATGCAACATTATTTCAAAGGACTAAAAGTTGAGGGATCAGAATATTTAGTTCATTCTAAAAGCGATAACATTGAAACCATAAACGGTTCATTTGCACAAATTAAAGCCAATAACACTTCGCCACAAATTGATTCCATTCAAGCACTCTCCAATTCATTAAAAGTAATTAATGCCAATAAATATTCTTGGCAAACTTCAAAGGATTTGTATTACCCTAAAGTGGAACTTTTATTTGCTAGTAAAGATGATAACATTAACTATGTGTTGTGCTGGAAGTTTGCCATTTCAGCCATTGACCCTATCCTATCTGAGAATGTTTATGTGGATGCTCAAACAGGTAAGGTTATCAAAAGAATATCGCTTATTTGTAACGTAAATTCCGCAGGCACAGCAGCAACGAGGTACAGTGGAACACAAGCCATTACCACTGATTCATATAATGGTGCTTTTCGGCTAAGAGAAGTGTTGAACAACGTCAATATTAATACGTTTAATTTTCAACATTCAAACGATTATACCAATACATCCACAGCCATTGACTTTACAGACAATGATAATAATTGGACAGCAGCAGAGTACAATGATGCAAACAGGGATAACGCTGCGCTTGATGCCCATTGGGCTTCAGAGCAGATATTAAATTATTGGCGAATAGTTCGAAACAGAAACAGTCTTAACAACAATGGGTTAGCGTTAAATAATTATGTTCATTTTTATTCAAATTATGATAATGCTTTTTGGAGTCCAAGCAATACATCAATGTTTTATGGAGATGGCGGCACAAAATTTAATGCTGTTGTTGCTTTGGATGTATGCGCTCATGAAACAGGCCATGGTGTATGCCAATTTACTGCAAACTTAGGAAATGGAAGTAGGGAAGCGCTGGCATTAAATGAAGGATTGAGTGATATATGGGGAGCCGTGATTGAGCATTGGGCTGCACCCAATAAACAAACGTGGGAAATTGGAGAAGATATAATGCTTAATGGTGTGCCTTGCTTGAGGTCACTGTCAAATCCAAAAACCGGAGGTGATGGGAATCCTATTATCACAGGTGGTACAGGAGGTTATCCTAATACTTATCAAGGTCAATTTTGGGATGCTAATGGAGAACCTCATACCAACTCAACAGTCATCAGCCATTGGTTTTACCTCCTTTCAGTTGGCGGTTGCGGGCATATAGATGATAATGCCAATAAGGGAGCGTACACCGTATATGGCATAACAATGGACAAAGCTGCAAGTATAGTTTATAGGGCGGAGTCAAATTATCTAACATCTTCTGCAAACTATGCAGCAGCACGTACAGCCATGATTAGTGCGGCTACAGATTTGTACGGAGCAACTTCAAATGAAGTAGCCCAAGTTACCAACGCTTGGTACGCAGCAGGTGTTGGGGCGGCATATACAGGAAGTGCTTCACCTATTGTTAGCTCATCTAACCCGATATGTTCCACCAGTAATCTTTCCATCCCCAATTTGCCCGCAGGCGCAACTGTAACTTCATGGACTTCAAGCAACCCCAGTGGGTTGTCAATCAATTCAAACACTGGCGTTGCTACTGTACAAAACAATTTTAATGGTCAAGTATATATTTCTGCCTTGGTCAATGGCAGTTGTGGAACTGTGAACGTACAACCTGCAACTGTTTGGGTAGGCAATCCGATTTTCAATGCTATTTCCATTGATGGCACCGTGAGTCCTTATCCGCTATGCGGGTATGGAAATATTTCTTTCTCCGCCAATACCGATCACATTATAGTTACAAATGCCAGCGCCAATGCAAGTGGGCAGCCGGCTCCGGTAGCCTATGCTCTGACGGGTACGCCCGGGGCGGTTTCGGGTAGCACGCTTTCATCCACCTCGTACGATTTCCGAGCCAAATCCAGCAATACAAATTTTAACATTACCATTTCCGCCTCCAACAGTTGTGGTACAACGCAGCAATGTTTGTATTTTTCAAACGGAGCGGGGCCCATGGTTATCACATACCCCAACCCGGCTTCACAAATGCTCACCGTGCAAATTACAGGCGATAGCTCGATCTATACCCCAATGTCCGATGAACCTTACCAGCTAAATCTGATTAATGATTTTTCGCAAAGCGTTTACTCAATCCGGTCATCGGACTGTCTGGTTCACATCCCGCTGGACGGAATCCCTCCGGGTATTTATTATTTAAACTTGTTTTATCAAGATATAGTGGTGCGCCAACATATCATCATCAAAAAATAAATTTTAGAACATTAACTAAATAAAAAAATAAGAATATATGTTATCCATAAAAAACCTACAGGCTAAGATTGAAGAAAAGCCGATCTTAAACGGAATCAATCTTAGGGTAAACGCAGGCGAAGTGCATGCCATTATGGGGCCAAACGGCTCCGGCAAAAGCACGCTTGCATCGGTTTTAGCAGGACGCGAAGAGTATGAAGTAACAGGTGGTGAAGTTACATTCAATGGAAAAAACCTGTTGGAGTTTGAACCTGATGAACGTGCAGCCGAGGGAATTTTTCTTGCTTTTCAGTACCCGGTAGAAATTCCCGGAGTAAGCACGATAAATTTTATGAAAACCGCCCTGAACAAAGTGCGCGAATACAGAGGCGAGCCCACGCTTGATGCGGTTGCTTTTCTGCAACTGATGAAAGAAAAAATGAAGTTGGTTGAAATTGACCAATCCTTGTTGAGCCGTTCGTTGAATGAAGGATTTTCGGGCGGAGAGAAAAAACGCAACGAGATTTTTCAAATGGCCATGCTCGAACCTAAACTTGCCATCTTAGATGAAACCGATTCGGGCCTTGACATTGATGCGCTTAGAATTGTTGCCAACGGTGTAAACAAACTCCGCAATAAAAACAACGCCACCATTGTGGTAACGCACTATCAACGTTTGCTCGATTATATTGTGCCTGATTTTGTGCATGTGCTCTACAAAGGTCGCATTGTAAAATCAGGAGGGAAAGAATTGGCCAAAGAATTAGAAGCCAAAGGTTACGATTGGATTAAAAACGAAATAGCTACCGTGTAATGTCAACCACAACAACTTTATATCTAAACGGAAAGATTGCCAACCTTTTTGAGCAATCGGGCATCACCAATCAGCAACGTAAAGAAGCGTTTGCAGCCTTTCAAAAAATTGGATTGCCCGCAAATAAAAGTGAAGAATATCGCTTCACTCCTATTACTCGTGTATTAGAAAAGAATTTTGATTTTAATTCAATTGGAAATTCTTCATCCATCAATTCGATTGAACCATTTTTTATTCCGAATGTAGATGCCAATTTAATTGTGTTTATCAATGGTATTTTCTCTTCAACGTTTTCAAAAATCATTTCAAAGGAATTAGAAATAAAAAGCCTTCAATCAGCAATTGATAGCGGGGAAGCAATCCCTTACTTCCAAAAATATTTATTGAATTCGGCTGATGCTTTCACGGCTTTAAATTCAACATTGTGGAGCGATGGAATTTTTATTCACGTTCCTACAAAAACAAAAGTTGAAAAACCGGTTTTCATCCTTCATGTAAATGAAGCCGGGCAAAATCAATCAATCAGCCATACAAGATTACTTGCTGTATTAGAAGAAGAAAGTGAATTGACGTTGATTGAAAAATCAGTATCGAATGGAACGAATAATATCTTCCACACATTCGCAGAAGAAATTGTAGTGAAAGAAAATGCTTCGTTTGATTACATAAAAATCCAGAATGATGAAGGCAAACTTCATCAAGTGGCCAACACATTGATTCATCAATCGAACCGCAGCAAACTCAACACGTTTACGTTAACTTTGAATGGCTCGTTGATAAGAAACAATTTCAACATCGCTATTGATGGTGAACATTGCGAATCGCATTTTTATGGATTGTATTTATTGAACGGAAATACCCTTGCCGATAACCACACGGTTGTTGATCACATCAAACCTAACTCGCATAGCAACGAATTATACAAAGGTGTGATGGACGGAAATTCAAAAGGCGTATTCAACGGAAAAATTTATGTGCGTCCTCAGGCGCAAAAAACAAACGCTTTTCAATCGAATCGGAATATTTTATTAACCGATTCGAGTTCCATCAACACCAAACCACAGCTTGAAATTTGGGCAGATGATGTAAAGTGTTCGCACGGTTGCACTTCGGGGCAATTGGATGAAGAAGCGATGTTTTACTTGCGCTCGCGCGGCATTCCACAACAGCAAGCTAAGGCTATGTTGTTGTACGCATTTGCATTGGAAACATTGGAGCCAATTAAAAATACGGAACTAAAAAAACATTTAGAAAGTTTAATCTCTCAACGATTAAATCAATTGCAATGACCGCAACTACTGCGCTCGATATTGAAAAAATAAGATTACAGTTTCCCGTGCTTCATCAGCAAGTCAACGGCAAGCCGTTAATTTATTTTGATAACGCGGCCACCAATCAAAAACCGAAGCAAGTCATTGATGCGGTAGTCAATTATTATCAAGGTTATAATGCCAACATTCACCGAGGCATCCACACGTTGGCAGAAAAAGCAACGAAGGCTTTTGAAACCACGCGCCATTCGATGCAAAAGTTTGTCAATGCAAAACACGTAGAAGAAATTATTTTTACGCGTGGCGTAACCGAGAGCATCAACTTGGTCGCTTCAACGTATGGCAGAACCTTTTTGAAAGAGAGTGACGAGGTCATTGTTTCGGGATTGGAACATCACTCTAATATAGTACCGTGGCAAATGGTTTGCGAGGAGAAGAAAGCAAAACTAAAAGTAATTCCGATTACCGAAGTTGGCGAAATTGATATGAGTGCCTATCGCAAGTTGTTAAATGCAAAAACAAAAATCGTTGCGATCAATCACGCATCAAACAGTTTAGGTACAATCAATCCAATTAAAGAAATTATAAAATTGGCACATGAAGTTGGTGCCGTTGTGTTGATTGATGGCGCGCAAGCTGCTGCTCATTTAGAAATTGACGTACAAGATTTTGATTGTGATTTTTATTGCATCTCATCGCACAAAATGTACGGCCCTACAGGCGCGGGCATTTTATACGGCAAAAAAAATCTACTCGAAAAAATGCCGCCTTACATGGGCGGTGGCGAAATGATTAAAGATGTTACGTTCGAGAAGACAACGTATAATGATTTGCCTTACAAATTTGAAGCAGGCACACCCAACATTGCCGATGTTATCGCTTTGAATGAAGCTGTGAATTTTATTAACACGATCAGTAAAGAACAAATTGCAGAGTATGAAAGCGAATTGCTCACTTATGCAACTGAAAAACTTTCTGCGATTCCCGCTGTAAAATTGATTGGCACAGCCAAAGAAAAAGTAGCGGTTCAATCGTTTATCATCGAAGGCATTCATCCTTTTGATATTGGCCAAATGCTCGATGCCCGGGGCATTGCCGTGCGCACAGGACATCATTGCACACAACCGTTGATGGATCGTTTAGGGGTTGAAGGAACGGTGCGCGCTTCGTTTTCGGTTTACAACACAAAAGCTGAAATTGATGAACTGGCCGAAGGAGTAAAACGAATAGTAAACTTCTTAAAGCCATGACCATCAACGAAATCCAAGACGAAATCATCAATGAATTTTCGCTGCTCGATGGCGACATGGAGATGACTGTGTTTTATATTATGGAACTCGGTCAGAAATTGGCCGTGATGAACGAAGTCGATAAAACCGAAAACAACCTTGTAAAAGGATGTCAATCGA
This sequence comes from Bacteroidota bacterium, assembly GCA_018267135.1. GTDB lineage: Bacteria > Bacteroidota > Bacteroidia > Cytophagales > Cyclobacteriaceae > ELB16-189. The sequence goes on along the minus strand of JAFDZA010000004.1, from coordinate 250,477 downwards.
AAGTATGGCTCGCGGCAAAATTGGACGATGGAAAAGTTTTTTTTGATGGCGATAGCAACACGGCCATCACCAAAGGATTGGTGAGCCTACTCATCCGGGTTTTTTCGGGGCAAAAGCCGGAAGCTATCTTAAATTCAGATTTGTATTTTATGCACAAAATCAGAATGGAGCGGTTTATCGGCACCCAGCGATCCAACGGTTTTGCGGCTATGATTAAACAAATGAAATTGTACGCACTCGCTTTTCAAACACAATTGACCAAAGCATGAACGAAGTGACTAAAAATATCGAACAACAAAATCAACCGGCAACAACAGATTTGAAAGAAAAAGTAGTGGCTGCCTTAAAAACCGTGTACGATCCGGAAATACCTGTAGATGTTTATGAACTGGGATTGATTTATGAAATTAATGTGTATCCGGTAAACAATGTATTTGTTTTGATGACATTAACTTCACCCTCATGCCCCTCAGCCGGGGTTATTCCGGGCGAAGTAGAACAAAAAATAAAAACCATTGAAGGCATAAACGAAGTAAAAGTAGAACTTACATTTGATCCGCCCTACTCGCAAGATAGGATGAGCGAAACAGCAAAGTTGGAACTTGGTTTCATGTGAAAATTATGAATTGTGAATTACGAATGATGAAATAAGAACTTTTAACATTTAGAGAATGTTGATATTAACGGTTATAAATTTGAAATCTTAAATTTGAAATAAAACTATGTATCCTGAACAATTAGTAGCTCCGATGCGTAATGAACTTACCTCAGCCGGATTTAAAGAGCTGAAAACAGCCACCGATGTGGATGGCGCATTAAAAAATACCCAAGGCACAAACTTGTTAGTCATTAATTCCGTGTGCGGATGTGCTGCCGGGGCTGCCAGGCCAGGCATTAAGTGGGCACTTCAACATACCGCCAAAAAGCCGGGCAACCTCACTACCGTATTTGCCGGGGTGGACCAAGAGGCCGTAGCCAAAGCACGTGAGTACACCCTGCCCTACCCGCCCTCCTCTCCTTCCATTGCATTATTTAAAGATGGAGAGTTGGTGCATTTTATAGAGCGTCATCACATAGAAGGGCGTAATGCCCAAATGATCGGGCAGCATTTACTGGAAGTGTTTGATGAGTTTTGTTAAACTCAATCCACTAAAAGGACTAAGCCTCGTTCTGCATCAGGCGAGGCTTTTTTAATTCCTAAATTTTAAATTAACAGGGTATTAAAACAAGAATCTATTTTTAAGTAATTTCATAAGTTACAATTCATTGTGAAAGTTAAAGTAACCCGAAAAGAACACTTCAATGCGGCACACCGGCTTTTTAATCCGATGTGGACAGATGAAAAAAATACCGAAGTTTTCGGTAAGTGCAGCAACCCGCACTACCACGGGCATAACTATGAAATGGAAGTGAGCCTGATCGGAGAGCCGGATCCTGAAACCGGGTATTTGTTCGACCTGAAAATATTAAGCGATCTCATACGCGAGCACATCCTCAACGCATTCGATCATAAAAACCTGAACCTAGATACAGTCTATTTTAAAAACCTGAATCCTACGGCCGAAAATATAGTCGTTGTAATCTGGCAGATTTTACGTCAACACATTGACAACAAATATGAACTGAAAATAAAATTGTATGAAACGGAAAGAAATATCGTTGAATATCCGGCCCATTGATTCCGCAGCGTTGGATCAGGAAGAAGACCACCCCATCTCATCTTATGAAACTCCTTTGCGTGAGGATGCCTTTGCTCTTTCCGATCAGGAAAAAATCGAAAAAATTGAAGTACATTTTCGAGAGATCATGCTCACACTCGGCCTGGACCTGAATGACGACAGCCTGAACGGCACCCCGCGCAGAGTAGCCAAAATGTTTGTGCAGGAAGCCTTCAGCGGGTTAAACCCGGCCAACCAACCTAAAGCACGTTTATTTGAAAATAAATACCAGTACGACCAAATGCTGGTGGAGAAAGAAATCACCTTTTTCTCGCACTGCGAACACCACTTTGTGCCTATTTACGGCAAAGCACACGTAGCCTATTTTTCTTCAGGCAAAGTAATAGGCCTGAGCAAGATTAACCGCATTGTACAGTATTTTGCCAAACGGCCACAAGTACAGGAAAGGCTCACGGTACAAATCGGAAAAGAACTGGAGCGTGTACTCAACACACCCGATGTAGCCGTGGTGATGGATGCCAACCATCTGTGTGTAGCTTCACGCGGGGTGGTGGATACCAGCAGCAAAACCGGAACAGCCTACTTTTCGGGAAAATTTAAAAACGAAAATACCAAACGCGAATTTCTGAATTATATCAACTCCAAGTAATCAGCCCGGGGTAACATTGGCCGGGCCAACAAAGTTGTCTATCTTTCCCCGGCTACATGAAAGACACCTTAGCTCGTACCCTCGGACTAAAATCTACTATCTCGCTGGTGGTGGGCGGAATTATCGGCTCTGCCATATTTATGAAACCGGCATTAATGGCTTCGCAATTAGGCTCCCCTTGGTTGCTGGTGGGAGTTTGGGCGCTGGCCGGGGGCATTACATTTTTAGGAGCGCTTACCAACTCAGAAGTTGCAGCCATGATACCCGAAACCGGTGGGCAGTATGTTTTCTTCCAGCGCATGTATGGCGACTTTGTGGCGTTTTTATATGGCTGGTCGGCCTTAGCCGTATTTAATACAGCCGGGGTAGCCTCTATTGCTTACGTGTTTTCTATTTATGCCGAATACCTGGTGCCCCTGCCCCGCTTTTCACCCGAAACAGAGCACCTGGTTTACTGGCATTTGCCTGCCATTGGCACCATCTATCCGCTGGAAAAAATCGGATTGAAAGGACTTACCATAATTCTGGTGTGGTTCCTCACGCTCATCAATTACCGGAGTACCCGGTCTGGCGACCATCTGCAAATACTATTTTCCTTTTTGAAAGTGGCTGCCATTATTTTTTTAGTAGCTGGAATTTTTCTTTTTGGCAACGGATCGTTCACCCATTTCAGTCAGAGTTCTCCGCTCTCGGGCTGGGGGTTAGCCTTGGCCGTAGTGGCTGCCACCTCCGGGGCATTTTGGGGGTACGATGGATGGAACAACGTTACTTTTGTGGCGGGCGAAATAAAAAATCCGCAGCGCACCATTCCATTGGGGTTATCGATAGGTTTGCTGATAACCATCGGCATCTATGTGTTGATGAACCTGGCTTACATTTATGCTTTGCCGTTGGAGGTAATGGCCGGCTCGGCTTTTGTGGCATCGGATGCCGCCAGCCGGGCATTTGGTTTTGGGGCAGGTATATTGATGGCCCTCCTGGTCATGATCTCCACTTTTGGATGCACCAACGGAAATATTTTAGCTACTGCCCGGGTAACCTTTGCCATGGCTCGCGAAAAACGTTTTTTTCATTCGATCGGAAAAATTCAACCATCTTTTAAAACTCCGGGTAACGCCTTGTTACTTCATGCCGTGTGGACTTCGTTATTGATACTGAGCGGATCGTTCGATATGCTTACCGATATGCTCATTTTTGTAAGCTGGCTCTACTATGCGTTGGGCGCGGCCGGGGTGCTGGTGCTGCGCAAGAAAATGCCGCACGCACACCGCCCTTATAAAACCTGGGGCTACCCGGTGGTACCTATTCTATTTATACTCATCGCTTCGGCTTTTCTGGTACTCACGTTAGTGAACGACATCCAAAATTATCGGGCAGGGAATTCTCCTTTAATCAATTCGCTATTCGGGTTGCTGCTCACGTTGCTGGGTGTCCCATTTTATTTCTATTTCAAAAAGAAATATAAGTCTTGAATTTTGCTTCATGTCTCTGCTAAAAAAACAACAACTGCTAATCTATCTATTTATCTACGTTGTTTTATTGGGTTGGCTTTCCTCGGTTTGGTACTCTCCCTTCATTTCTTTTCATTTTTTTAATGATTTTTTTGAGTGGTTATACCTCGATAAACTCGGACATTTTTTTTCGTCCTTTCATCTGAGTTTGTATTTCTATCAAAAATTTGGGAAGAGCGAAAGCCTGGATCCCTCACAATCTAAAAAATGGATTTGCTGGTCTGGCTTCCTTCTGTTATTGCCAATTGAAATACTGGATGGCTTCTCTCCGAATTATGGAGCCTCGCCTGCTGACTTGCTGGCCAATGGACTGGGCAGTTTATTTTGCTACCTGCACATTTCTTATCGGGTGGCTTCCGGCCTCTTGCCTAAATTTTCTTTTCATACTACAGCATTTCATCTAATCCGGCCGGCTCTGCTCGGTTATAGTTTACCGCAGCAAGTATTAAAAGACTACAACGGGCAAACCTACTGGGTAGCCGTGGATATAAATAAAATCTTTCATAAAAAAATTTTACCGGAGTGGCTCGTACTTTCAGTTGGGTATGGAGCCGAAGGCCTGCTGGGCGGGCACGACAATGTGTGGCAAAGTGCTACGGGTATCCCGGTTAGCTATTCGCAAATAGCCAGAACAAAGCGATTTTTTATTTCAGTTGATATTATTGCCACAACCTTGATGGGCAAAAACAAAATTTTCAAATACTTATTCAGCCCTTTTTTATTTTTAAAATTTCCCGCCCCCGCTATTGAACTAAACCTAGAACGGGGATGGATTTTTCACCCGGTTTATTTTTGAGATTCGTGGCTTATGCCCCGTGCCGTAATGCGTTTGATAGTGTACCCAATCAACAATCCAAATGTGGCAAACCCTATTACGATAAGTATAAAATGTTCTTCAAATGATTTTACTTCGATGCCGAGCAGGCGGCCGGTCCAGTAACCAACGGTACTAACTACAGTAGCCCACATTAACCCGGTAACAATAGAATAAAAAAGATAGCTGCTCGGGCGCAATCCGCTCATACCGATTACCAACGGAATAATAACCCGGAAACCATAAAGAAACCGGTAGCTGAAAAGGATTTGAAATTTATGATGATGGAAAAAATCAGTTACCGGAGCTACCCTTGCCTGAAGTTTAGGGTGGTTAATTATAAATTTTTTTCCGTTCAGCCGGCCAATAAGGTAATAGACCCAGTCGCTGATAAACGAACCTAAAAAAGCAGCCAGTACCGTAAACGGGAAATCAAAGAAACCACGATGTATTAACGATGAGGCTGTAAGAATGGCTATCTCTCCTTCAAAGAAAGTGCCCACCATCAGTGCAAAGTATCCAAATTCATTAATTAATCCTTCCATCATTCCAACGTAACCTTCCCCTCTTTCAACACCAGGCTTTTCATAATGGTACACTGTCTTTCGTTTAAGTAGCTTTGATAAACAGGATCGAAAGAACTCCTCAAATGTATGGCTTCATCATACATTTCGGTGGATGACAAAATCAATTCGCAAACTTCCCGCACGGCAAAATCATTTCCGGAGGTAATGTAATCGGCCATTTTATTTTTTACGACATAATTTTGAAGCATCGGTGCAGCCGCATGTTTTACCAGCAACCGTAAGCCGCATCGCTCGGCTACGGCCAGATCCAGCACGTCATCAAAAATAAATGCTACTTCATTTTCTTTTAGTGAATAAGTTTTAAGGAAATGAGTAAATGCCGTTAGCTTGTTAGAACAATTCCTGTAAATGGCGTCAAATTTTTCGCGTTGTGCCAAGTGGTGGGCAACCGGGTTTTCCTCACCGGTTATAATGGCTACCTTAGGAAGATGATGATGCCGAAGCCAGTGGCCAAACCGCAGCATGTTGGTTCCCATGGCATCTACTTCACTAAACGAGCTTCCGCCCTGTCCTGCTTTCACGCCATCATTAAACACACCATCCCAATCAAAAACATAGGCTCTTATGCCTTCCATTCGATTTTGAAAATCAGCAAAAGGGCGGCAAAAAGTGCCGCCCAGTTTGGTAAAAATTGTTTCGGTAACCATGAATTATCCTTCTCCGGTTAGGAGAATAAAAATATTAATCTGCTTCCAAATCCTGAATGTCGAGCATGCCTACAGGCTTGCCACCTTCGGTTACAAGAATGGTATCTACTTTCGATTTTTTGAAAATCTCGGCCGCATCAGTTAATATGGAATTAGCATCTATTGAAATGGGTGTGTTGTATTTAAAGTCGCCCATTTTTTGGCTCAGCACATTACGTCCATCTTGCTGAATTTTTCTTCGCAGGTCGCCATCGGTAAACACGCCTGTTACTTGCCCACCGGAGTTGGTAACGGTAATAGCCCCAAATCCAAATTCAGTCATTTTTACAATAGCCTCAGCTAAAGTAGTGCCGGCATCTACCACTGGGTTTATTTTATTTATGGCATCTTTTACTTTCACTGTCATTAGGCGGGTGTGCTCAATAAATTGCTGAGTGCCCAGTGTAGTAAAATTATTTTCTGTAAGAGATTTCATAATCTTCCACGGCACGGTAATGGTGTGCACCCCGGAGTTGATGGCGTTGCGCACATGCTCGGCATTGCGCACGGAAGAAAACATTACTTTCGTATCGTATCCGTAATGATCTACGGCAAACACACACTGCTGAACTAAATCCAGAGCATCATGCCCCTGATCTTGCAAGCGGCCCACGAGCGGGCACACATACGTAGCACCTGCCTGCATGGCCATATAGGCTTGCTGCAAAGTGTAGATCAAGTGCACGTTTACCAACAGACCTTCTTTACGCAATAAGTTACAAGCCTTTACACCTTCTAACGAAACCGGAATTTTAAATACTGTTTTTTTAGGATCCAGCCCCAAAGCCAGCTGGCGCTTCGCTTCTTTCAGAACATCTTGTGCAGTATCGCCTAATGCTTCGATTTGTAAGACAGGAACAATTTTAGAGAGCTTTACAATCAGCCCGTCTATGTCGGTTACGCCTCCGCGGTGCATGAAAGTAGGCGTAGTGGTTAATCCGGTAAGAAAGCCAAGCTGGAAAGCATCTTCAATTTCTTTCAGGTCGGCTGAGTCGAGGTATAATTCCATAAATTGATTTCTGGTTTTAGATTTTATGTAGAATATTTATTTAAGTACAACTTGTTGCTGGCGATATTTTACTTCAATGGCATGGAGTTCAATCAGCGGTTTCAAAAATTCTTCCAGATCGTACACACACAATTGGCTGGCCGCATCGCACAAAGCTTTTTCGGGCTCGGGGTGAGTTTCGATAAACACACCGTCTACGCCCGATGCCACACCGGCCCTTGATAGCACCGGCAAAAATTCGCGGGCACCTCCTTTGGCATCAGCACTGGGGATTCCGTATTTCCGTATGGAGTGGGTAATATCAAACACGACCGGGTAACCCAATTTGCCCAGATGATAAAAACTACGAGGATCTACTATTAAATCGTTGTAGCCAAACGTATAGCCCCGTTCGGTAAGAATGATTTGGTCATTTCCGGCTTCGGTACATTTTGTTACGGGATGCTTCATATTGTCGGGTGCCAGAAACTGACCATGTTTGATGTTGATGACGCGGCCTGTTTTGGCTGCGGCCACCATCAAAGCGGTTTGCATACATAAGTAGGCCGGAATCTGCAACACATCTACTACCTCGGCAGCGGCAGCCGCCTGATCGGGATAATGAATATCGGTAAGCAATGAAAACCCAAACTGCTCTTTTATTTTGGCTAATATTTGCACGCCCTTGGCCAGCCCGGGGCCGTTGTAGTACTTCAGGCTGCTGCGGTTATCTTTTTGGAAAGAAGACTTATAAATAATTTTAATGTTCATCCGTTCCGAAACTTCCTTCAGTTTTTCGGCAGTAGCCATCATAATTTTTTCGTCTTCAATTACGCATGGGCCGGAGATCACAAAAAGGTCATCCGAACCACACTCGATATTACCTACACGAACTATTTTTTTGCTCATAACATAAATTTTATCGGTTCATCTGTATTGCTTGCCTAACGTTTGCAAGGCAGAAAAAATAAAAACTTTACAAAGGTATTGACTTATTTAAAATTTTCTCGTTTAATTTTGCGAAAAACAAAAACAGTTCTGAATGCCTTTTGCCTAAAAAACCACTAACGCGAATTGGAAAAAGAGTTCACACCCCACTTAAACCTTAGCTTCTATGCTGGGTTTCTCCGTTGCCCAAAGGCAATGAAATTCATCCTGTCGGTATTACCCGTTGGCAGGCGACCCCACCGGGGCATACGCATCTGAACCACTCTTCAAGTTTATTTCTTGAAATAAGCAAGGTGCCAGGCATCTTGGCTTTTATGTGTTACCTGTTTTTCAATTTTTAATTTTCTTTTTACTACCGTGGATAATTCAATTATTGTGCGTGAGGCAACCGTAGCCGATGCCCATTTTGCCGAAATCATTACCAACGAAATGGCGGAGTCCGCCAAAGCCCGGGGCACCGGCATTGCCAAACGCTCGCCCGATTACATTCAAGAAAAAATGAGCGAAGGCAAGGCTGTCATTGCCATTACCACGGCCAACGAGTGGGTAGGTTTTTGCTACATCGAATCCTGGGAGCACGAAAAATTTGTAGCCAACAGCGGGCTCATTGTTTCTCCGGCATTCCGGAAAACCGGAGTAGCTACTCTTATTAAGCGAAAAGTATTCGAGCTTTCTCGCAAAAAATACCCTGCCGCCAAAATTTTTGGGCTTACCACCGGGCTGGCGGTAATGAAAATTAACTCCGACCTGGGCTATGAGCCGGTAACTTACTCGCAACTGACCACAGACGATAACTTCTGGAAAGGGTGCCAAAGTTGTGTGAACTACGAAATACTGGTAAGCAAGGAGCGGAAAAACTGTATGTGCACCGCCATGCTATACGACCCCGAAGAAAAAGCCCGGGAAACAACCGAAAAAAAAGCACACGAAGCCAAACCCGAAAATTTTTGGGGGCGTAGCCTGCGGGGCGACAACCGCGTGTTTGAACGCTGGGTAAAGTTTAAACAATTTGTCTTGCTGAAAGGATGGCGCAAAAAAAATGAGTCGGGCGGAGAAAAAAAATCCTCCTTGCTCGGCTTTTTCTTTTGGTAATTTCAATCCTGCTTAACACAAAACAGAACTAAATTTATATTTAAAATGAAAAAAATTGTACTCGCTTTCAGTGGAGGTTTAGATACTTCGTATTGTGCTATTCATCTGGCGAAAGACTTGGGCTACGAGGTGCATACCCTTACCGTAAATACAGGCGGTTTTGATCAAGCCGAGATTCAGGCAATTGAAAAACGAGCCCTACAGCTGGGCGTAAAATCTCATAAAACCGTTGATGAAACCCGTCCTTATTATGATAAAGTAATACGCTATCTTATTTATGGTAATGTTTTAAAAAATGCCACCTACCCGCTCAGTGTCAGTGCCGAACGAATGAGCCAAGCGCTGGCCGTAGCCAATTATGCCAATGAACTGAAGGCCGATGCCGTAGCCCACGGAAGTACCGGGGCAGGCAATGACCAAGTCCGCTTTGATATGGTCTTACAAATACTGGCCCCGGGGCTAACAATCGAAACCCCCATACGCGATAAAAAATTAAGCCGCGAAGAAGAAGTGGCTTATTTGAAGCAACATGGGTTTGAATTCAGTGCACAAAAAGCCAGGTACTCCATCAACAAAGGAATATGGGGCACCTCGGTGGGCGGAAAGGAAACCTTAAACTCCATGGGTACGCTGCCGGAAGAAGCCTGGCCTACCCCCGTAACTAAAACCGGCAGCGAAACTGTAACCCTCACTTTTAATAAAGGCGAATTGACCGGGATAAACAACAACTCATTCTCTCACCCTACGGAAGCCATTCAATACCTACACGCTATTGCTGCACCGTATGGCATCGGTCGCGATATACACGTGGGCGATACCATTATCGGCATCAAAGGAAGAGTGGGGTTTGAAGCAGCCGCCCCGGTGCTCATTATTAAAGCCCACCATGCGCTGGAAAAACATGTGCTCACCAAATGGCAACTGAGTTGGAAAGACCAACTGGCTCAGTTTTACGGCAACTGGCTGCACGAAGGGCAATACCTTGATCCGGTGATGCGGAACATAGAAGCGTTTTTAAGCAGCTCGCAGAAAAACGTAACCGGCCAGGTTTCGGCCACTCTTTTTCCTTACCGATTTCAGCTAAACGGCATCGAATCAAAATACGATTTAATGTCGGCCAAATTTGGAAAATATGGCGAAATGAACCTCGGCTGGACAGGCGATGATGTAAAAGGATTTACCAAAATTTTTGGCAACCAAACGGCCATTCATTATCAGGTAAAAAATGAAGCCGATAAAAATGAATCAGCGTATGAAAAAAATTAAAGCGGGAATTATCGGGGCGGCAGGCTACACGGGCGGAGAAACCATTCGCCTGCTTCTCAACCATCCTCATGCTGAATTGATTTTCGCCCAAAGCAGAAGTCAGGCCGGAAAATACATTACAGAAACGCATACCGATCTGGCGGGCGAAACCAATCTTAAGTTTTCTGAAGGTTTTTCATCCGAAGCCGATGTTCTTTTTCTGTGCCTCAGCCACGGTGAAAGCAAAAAATGGCTGGCCGAAAATAAAATTACATCGTCTGTACGAATTATTGATTTAGGAAACGATTTCAGGCTGGGCGACCGGGCCGGAGAAAGAGAATTTGTGTATGGCCTTCCGGAATTTCAGCGCAACATAATTAAAGAAGCTAAAAACATTGCCAACCCCGGATGCTTTGCTACCTCCATTCAGCTGGGTTTGTTGCCTTTGGCACAAGCCGGCCTGCTCCAAGAAGTGCACACTACCGGCATTACCGGATCTACCGGAGCGGGACAAAAACTACAAAACACCTCGCACTTCTCGTGGCGTACCAACAATATATCGGCCTACAAAACGCTAACCCATCAACACCTGGACGAAATGAAACGAACTCTTCTTGCACTGCAACCTTCGTTCCATGGCGGCATCCACTTCGTACCCTGGCGCGGAGATTTTGCCCGCGGCATTTACATCTCTTCTGTTATGGAATGTGCTCTGAGTCTGAATGAAATTAATTCGTTGTACCAAAAATTCTATGAAGGCCATCCTTTCACGCATGTATCGGCAACGATGATTGATCTGAAGCAAGTGGTTAACACCAACAAGTGTCTCATTCATATAGAAAAAATTGAAAATAAAATAGTGGTTCACTCCGCTACCGACAACCTGCTGAAAGGAGCCAGCGGCCAGGCTGTTCAAAATATGAATCTGATGTTTGGGCTGGATGAAACGGTCGGCCTCAAATTAAAATCAATCGGCTATTGATATGGCAACCATCGCAATCATTGGAGGCGGAAACCTCGGCACAGCCATCGCCCTGGGGCTGGTAAAATCAAAACTGATTAAGCCTTCTGCCATTATCATTACCCGCAGAAATCTATCTAAGATTGAGCCCCTTAAAAAAGAAGGGTTTTTATTAACTACCGACAACTGCGAAGCAATTAAAAAATCGCGTCTCATTTTTCTTTGTGTACAACCCAAGCAACTGTCGGGTGTGCTGGCCAATGTAGCGCACGTTCTTACCGAAAAACATTTGCTGATCTCCACTATCACCGGGGTTTCTACAGAAGAAATTGCTTCGCTCCTGAAAAAGAAAATCAGCATCGTGCGGGCCATGCCCAATACGGCTATTGCTATTGGCCAGTCTATGACCTGCCTTTGTGCCAAAGCCGGAGACGAAAAAAAATTACCCGAAGTGCAAAAGCTTTTTAACGGGTTAGGCCAAACATTGGTCATTGAAGAAAGATTAATGAAGGCTGCCACGGTTTTAGCCGCCAGCGGAATTGCCTTTTTCATGCGCTACATACGGGCCGCCACCCAGGGCGGAATACAAATGGGGTTTGATGCCGAAGAGGCTCAACTCATTGCCTCGCAAACGGCCAAAGGTGCTGCTTCGCTCCTGCTGGCCAGCGAATCGCACCCCGAAATAGAAATTGATAAAGTGACTACTCCTGAAGGCTGCACCATTTCGGGACTTAACGAAATGGAGCATCAGGGGCTGAGTTCAGCCCTGATCAAAGGAATCATTACTTCGTTTGAAAAAATAAATAAGATTAAGTAGAAAAAAAAACGACACGCGTGAAACTCTTCGATGTCTATCCGCTCTTCCCTATTGAGCCCGTAAAAGCACAAGGATCGTGGCTGTGGACCAGCGATGGAAAAAAATATCTGGATTTGTATGGCGGCCATGCGGTCATTTCCATTGGGCACAACCATCCGCACTGGGTGGCCTCGCTAAAAGACCAGCTGGACAAAATTTCTTTTTACTCCAACAGTGTTAAAAATTCATTACAAGAAAAACTGGCCGAAAAATTAGGCCAGGTGTCCGGCTATCCGGATTATCAGTTATTCTTGTGTAACTCAGGAGCTGAAGCTAACGAAAATGCATTGAAGCTTGCTTCGTTTGTAACCGGAAAGAAAAAAGTCATCGCTTTTAAAAAATCGTTTCACGGGCGTACCTCCGGGGCCGTGGCTTCTACCGATAACCCTAAAATCGTAGCTCCTTTTAATGCCGGGCATGATATTGCTTTTCTGCCTTTGAATGACGAGCCAGCCCTTATCAGCACTCTCAATCATGAAGTGGCCGCAGTTATCATCGAAGGCATCCAGGGAGTGGGCGGCATTCAGTTGCCTTCCGATTCTTTCCTTCGTCTGCTCGCAGCAAAGTGCAAAGAAGCTGGCGCCCTTCTGATTCTGGACGAAGTGCAGTCGGGGTATGGCCGCACCGGGAAATTTTTTGCCCATCAATTTTCCGGTATCAAACCCGATCTGATTACTCTAGCAAAAGGAATGGGGAATGGGTTTCCGGTGGGTGGCGTACTGATTGCCCCGGGCATTGAACCGTGGAGCGGCATGCTGGGCACCACCTTTGGCGGCAACTATCTGGCGTGTGTGGCTTCGCTGGCGGTGCTGGAAGTGATAGAAAAAGAAAACCTGATGAGCCATGCTCAATCCATTGGAGATCATTTAATCCATGCGATTAAAAAAATATCAGCCATTCAAGAAGTGCGCGGAAGAGGCCTAATGATTGGTTTTGACCTACCTCAATTACATACCGATTTGCGCCATCATTTATTGTTCCGCCACCAGATTTTTACAGGCGAAGCCAAACCGAATGTGGTCAGGCTTTTACCTTCATTGGCTTTATTAAAAGAAGAGGCCGAATTATTTTTACATTCACTCCACCTCGAACTTCATCCATGAAAAATTTTCTTTCCGTACAAGATTCGCTCCCGGTTCAGTCTTTGATTGAAACTGCGCTGTCCTACAAAGCCCATCCACTTAAAGATCACACCCTGGGGAAAGGAAAAAGAATAGGTTTGCTGTTTCTCAACCCCAGTATGCGCACACGCCTGAGCACCCAAATTGCAGCCCAAAATTTAGGCATGGATGCACTGGTATTTAATGTTGGTCAAGATGGATGGGCTTTGGAGTTTGAAGAGGAGGCCATCATGAGCGGAACAACGGTGGAACATGTAAAAGAAGCGGCTCCCATTCTGGGGAACTATTTTGATGTGCTCGGCATCCGCACATTTCCTTCGCTAAAAAATAAAGAAGAAGATTACCACGAACTGTATATAAATCAATTTGTAAAATACTGCGGTATTCCGGTAGTAAGTTTAGAAAGCGCCACAGTGCATCCATTGCAGAGCCTAACCGACTTAATTACGATTACGGAAACCTTCCGCGAAAAACGAAAACCCAAAATTGTACTGACCTGGGCACCCCACGTTAAGGCATTACCACAATGTGTGGCCAATAGTTTTTCAGAGTGGGTAATACAATGGGGGCAGGCTGATTTTGTTATCGCACATCCCGAAGACTATGAACTAAACAGTCGGTTTACACAAGGCGCTACCATTACCCATAACCAGGAGGAAGCACTGAAAGATGCCGACTTTGTTTATGTAAAAAACTGGAGCACCTATACCGACTATGGCCGTATTTATTGTAACGATCCGGGATGGATGTTAACACTCAAAAAACTGGAGAGTACCCGCCAGGCCAAAGTAATGCACTGCCTGCCCGTGAGGCGCAATGTAGAACTTAGCGATGAAGTGCTCGACAGCCGCCACAGTTTGGTAACCCGGCAGGCGGCCAACCGGGTGTGGGCCGCTCAGGCTGTAATAAGCGAAATATTAAAATCATAATACGTGAATAAATTATATGTCATTAAAATCGGAGGCAATGTTTTAGACGATGAAAAAACGCTGCATCCTTTTCTAAAAGAGTTTGCTTCTATTCAATCTCCTAAAATATTGATTCATGGTGGCGGAAAAATTGCCACTAAAATCGGAGACAAATTAGGCATTGAATCAAAATACATTGATGGGCGGAGAATTACCGATTTAGAAACCCGTGATCTGGTAACAATGGTGTATGGCGGCTTGCTAAACAAACAACTCACGGCCTACCTGCAGGCACTTCACTGCAATGCCATTGGGGTAACCGGTGCCGATGGCAATCTGATAAAGGCCATCAAGCGGCCCGTAGGAAAAATTGATTATGGCTTTGTGGGCGACATTACTCCTGAAAGTGTCAACTCTACCTTTCTTTATTTTTTATTAAAACAAAATGTAGTACCGGTTTTTGCCCCACTTACTTATGCCGGAGAAGATATTCTCAATACCAATGCCGACACCATTGCTTCCGTTTTGGCCATTGCCCTGAGTAAACATTTCGATATACGCCTGATTTTCTGTTTTGAAAAAGAAGGGGTATTAAAAGATGTGAAAGATGAAAAGTCAGTTATCCGGAATCTGAATACCGACCTCTATCAAAATTTGTTGAAGAAGGGAGCCTTCCACGATGGCATTCTTCCTAAATTAGAAAATGCGTTTATGGCCATACGCTCAGGCGTAAAAGAAGTACTGATTGGCGAGCATACCCAGCTAATAGCCAATCTTGGGTATGAAACCAAAGGAACATTAATTACGGCCTGATGAACGAACATCTGTATCCATTAGCCGTAGAGTTGCTTCAGCAGCTGATCAGCATTCCTTCCTACAGCAAGGAAGAAGATAAAACGGCATTGCTGATCGAAGATTTTTTTCGTCATTACAAAATAGAATGTTTTCGCAAAGGCAACAATGTGTGGTCGAAGAACAAATTTTTCGATCCGGCCAAACCAACCATTTTGCTCAACTCTCATCACGACACAGTAAAGCCCAATCCATCATACACCCGCAACCCCTTCCAGCCCGAAGCAATGGATGGAAAATTTTTTGGGTTAGGGAGCAACGATGCCGGAGGGGCGTTAGTCTCGCTGATCATGACCTTCTTCTATTTCTATCAAGAACCCAACCTGAAATACAACCTTGTTTTGGTAGCCTCGGCTGAAGAAGAAATCTCCGGAACAAATGGAATAGAATTGGTTTGGAAGGATTTACCTAAAATAGATTTTGCCATCGTAGGCGAACCTACGCTGATGAAAATGGCTGTAGCCGAAAAAGGATTGATGGTACTCGATTGTGTGGCCCGCGGCAAAGCCGGCCATGCGGCTCGCGAAGAAGGGGTAAATGCCATTTATTCAGCCTGGAAGGATATTGAGTGGTTTCGTTCTTTTCAGTTTCCCAAAGTCTCTCCCTCTCTGGGTAAAGTAAAAATGTCTGTTACGGTAATTCATGCCGGGCAAGCACACAACCAAGTGCCCTCAGAATGCGCATTCACCGTAGATTGCCGTGTTACCGATTCTTACACACTGGAGGAAGTTCTTGAAACGGTAAAAGAAAATGTTACTTGCGAGATAACGCCCCGGTCGATGCGGTTAAAACCCAAAGGAATTAGCGAAACCCATCCGCTTATTTTAGCTGCAAAAAAATTAGACATCGAACGGTACGGCTCCCCTACTACATCCGATCAGGCATTGATTCCGGTGCCTTCCATTAAGCTGGGGCCAGGCGATTCGGCCCGCTCGCACAGTGCCGATGAATTTATTTACCTCGAAGAGATTAATCACGGTATTACCGGGTACATTAAACTGATTGAGAATTTGTAAGTTTGAGAACATGAAACTTTGGCAAAAAAGTAAAGACTCACTGAAATCCGTTACCGAGTTTACCACGGGCAACGACCGGGAAATGGATTTGTTTCTTGCCCCATTCGATGTACTCGGATCGTTGGCACATATCCGTATGCTGGAATCGATCCAATTACTTACAAAAGAGGAGTTGACCGTTCTTACTCAAGAGCTAAAAAATATTTATTGGGAAGTCCAGAAAGGGAATTTTAAAATCGAAGAAGGGATAGAAGATGTTCATTCTCAAATTGAATTATTATTAACTCAAAAATTGGGCGATACCGGAAAAAAAATTCACAGCGGGCGAAGCCGCAATGACCAAGTGCTGGTTGATCTAAAATTATTTTTGCGTCACGAAATTCAGCAACTAACTCGCTCTTTAGAAAACCTCTTCGGGCTGCTACTAGCCAAAAGCGAAGAACATAAAAACAAGCTTCTTCCCGGATACACCCATTTTCAATTAGCTATGCCTTCTTCGTTTGGACTTTGGTTCAGTGCGTATGCCGAGAGCCTGAGTGATGATTTAATCCCGCTCCAGGCAGCCTATCAAATAGTCAATAAAAACCCATTGGGCTCGGCAGCCGGTTATGGTTCTTCGTTTCCGTTGAACCGCCAACTGACTACCGATCTTTTAGGCTTTGATGATTTAAACTATAATGTAGTTTATGCCCAAATGGGGCGGGGAAAAACAGAACGCGTGGTAGCACAAGCCCTTGCCAATATTGCCTCTACCTTAGCAAAATTGGCCATGGATGCTTGTTTATTTCTCAACCAAAATTTTGCATTTGTTTCTTTCCCGGACGAACTCACCACCGGCAGCAGCATTATGCCACACAAAAAAAATCCGGATGTGTTTGAGTTGATCCGGGCTAAAGGTAACAGCCTGCAGGCATTACCTCACGACATCGCTTTGCTAACGGCCAATCTTCCATCCGGCTATCACCGCGATTTTCAATTACTGAAAGAAAAAATCTTTCCGGCTTTTAAAACCTTAACCGATTGCCTCGACATGGCCTCGCTCATGATTTCATCCGTTCAGGTAAAAGATCATATTTTGGAAGAAGGAAAATACCAATACCTGTTCAGTGTGGAGGAAGTAAACAAGCTGGTGTTATCGGGGGTACCCTTCCGCGATGCCTACCAAAAAGTAGGTCAAGCCATTGAGGCCGGGGCCTTTACCTACACTCCTCAAATTCATCATACCCACGAAGGCAGCATGGGCAACCTTTGTTTAGATAAAATTAAGTCTGCATTCCAAAAAAATCTCTCCGCCTTTCAATTTGATAAAGCTGATAAAGCCATCGGGCAGTTAATTATGTAAAAACCTGCCGGGTAGGCACAAAAAATGGATTGCTCCATTTTGTTGCAATCCATTTTTTTTTATTCTGTTGAATCTGCCTCGAATGTCTATTTCAAGTTCGCATAATCTACTACTAAGTTACAAAGTGTAAGCACCCCAAGGCTAAAGCCACTTTCGTCTATAAAAAATCCGGGGGTATGGTGTGACGGTGCTTTTCCGGGGTCTGTCCCTTTGGGCATCCCCCCCAAAAACAAAAACAACCCGGGCACTTTCTCGGCAAAAAAAGAAAAATCTTCGCTTCCGGTACGTGGAGATACAACAGCAACATATCCGGCACCAGCCGATTTATGCAGCGAAGGAAGCATTTTGTTGGTGAGGGCAATGTTATTAAACGTTACCGGGTAGTGTGATGAATAAGGAATTTTTACCAGTGCCGTGGCTCCGGCTGCTTCGGCCGTTTTTGTAGCGATGTTGGTAATCCTGCCAATCACCAGTTTCTCATCTTCGGCACTAAACGTACGGATTGTGCCTAGCATTTCTACTTTTTCGGATATAATGTTAGTACGATTTCCACCATGTATAGCCCCCACCGTAACCACAGCCGGATTTTCGGTAATGTTTACGTTGCGACTCACTACCGATTGCAGGCTGTTAATAATTTGTGCCGACACCAAGATAGGGTCAACCGACTGCCAGGGAGCAGCTCCGTGCGAGGGCTTACCGATAACCGTAATTTGCATATCATTTACGCCTGCCATCTCTCCACCCGGCCGGTATGTAATGGTGCCCACTTCATTGCCTGCGCTAATGTGCAGCCCAAAAATTACATCCACCTTTGGGTTGTCTAACACTCCTTCTTTTACCATCAGTTCAGCACCCCCTTCTTCCCCGGCCGGAGCTCCTTCTTCTGCGGGCTGAAAAATAAATTTAACGGTACCCTTCAAGTCTTTTTTCATAGACGACAGCACTTCGGCAACTCCCATTAGCATGGCCACGTGCGAGTCGTGCCCACAGGCGTGCATGACACCCGTTTTTTGTCCGTTGTATTCCGTTTCTACTTTCGATGCAAACGGTAAATCATTTTTTTCATAAACCGGAAGCCCGTCCATGTCGGCCCGCAGGGCTATTATCGGCCCCGGTAACCCTCCTTTCAGCAAACCTACTACACCTGTTTTGGCTATTCCGGTTTTTACTTCCAGACCAAGCGATTGCAAATGCTTGGCTACAATATCGGCTGTGCGTACCTCACGATTACTCAACTCCGGGTGTTCGTGAAAATCGCGCCTCCAGGCAATCACCTTTTTTTCTACTGCGCTTACTTTGGCTTTGATGAGGTCTTGTTGCTTATCTTTTTGCGCTGATGCGGAAAGCGAAGCAACCATAAAGACAATAGCTATTATTTTATTCATGGATATAAAATTTAGGTTTATGCAAGTTAAACTCTTTCAATAAAAAAGAAAGAAAAAATCTTTTTATCGGAAGACCTACTTAAAAAATTGTTCTTTTTTCGGTTCCATACATCAATCAATGCTTTACCTTGCCGATTCAATGTTTCGCATCATGACTCCGCTCATCCTCTTATACCTCATCATCGGAATTTTAATAATTTCTTTTTTGTTTAACATGGCGCTGGAGATACTGAATCTTCGCGGGCAGCGGTCTGATATTCCGGCCGAGGTAGCCGGATTCTATACCCAAGAAAAATATGCTGCATCCTTGGCCTACCACCGCGAGCGTACTATTTTCTCGTTAATTGTTTCTGGTTTCAGTTTGGCCATTACACTTACCATGCTTGGTTTGGGCGGCTTTGGCTGGCTCGATAGCACAGTACGGCTTTTTACTCCCTCTGGGTTACTGCAAGCGCTTCTCTTTTTTGGTATACTGGCAGTAGCTTCGGATATCATCACCATTCCGTTTCAATGGTATTCGGTTTTTGTCATCGAAGAAAAATACGGCTTCAATAAAAC
Organism: Bacteroidota bacterium; assembly: GCA_018267135.1. Classification (GTDB taxonomy): domain Bacteria; phylum Bacteroidota; class Bacteroidia; order Cytophagales; family Cyclobacteriaceae; genus ELB16-189. The sequence goes on along the minus strand of JAFDZA010000004.1, from coordinate 231,276 downwards.
CACGGTTAAAACTTTTATGATGGATAAAGTAAAAAGCTACCTATTGGGAGCCGTGGTGGGTGGCGCTTTACTCTCCTTGCTGATGGTGTTAATTGAAAAGATAGGTTCGGGTTTTTGGATATGGTTTGGGGCAGCCGCAGCTCTCTTCATGTTATTAGTAAATCTGTTTTACACCTCCTGGATTTTACCTTTGTTTAATAAGCTATCCCCTCTGCCTGAAGGTGAGCTAAAAACCGCGATCCAAACATTTGCCCGGAAAGTGAGTTTCCCGCTCGATGCCATTTTTGTAATGGATGGATCGAGGCGATCGAAAAAAGCAAATGCTTTTTTTTCGGGTATTGGAAAGAAAAAGAAAATTGTACTGTATGATACTTTAATCGAAAATCATTCCGTGGCCGAGTTGGTGGCCGTGCTGGCCCACGAGGTAGGTCATTTTAAAAAGAAGCATATCATTTTCAGTTATGTGCTCTCGCTTGTTCAGATATTTTTTACGTTGTGGGTCGTATCGCTGATGGTCTTCAGCGAAAATGTTTCACTGGCGCTGGGGGGTCTGTCATCGGCCATTCACCTTAACCTGATCGCTTTTGTATTTTTGTTTAGCCCGGTTTCAGCTCTTACCGGGTTGCTGCTGAGTTTATACAGCCGAAAAAATGAATTTGAAGCCGATCGCTATGCCAAAGAAAATTACGATGGGGTGGCGTTGGCCGTGGCACTAAAGAAACTTTCGGCCGATTCGCTCAGCGAATTATATCCGCATCCGGTGTATGTATTTTTTCACTACTCGCATCCACCGTTGCTGGATAGGTTGGCACGTTTAAAATGAAATGACTAAAAACACTTATACCTCATACTCCTCTTTGCTCAATATGCTTAAGCCAATTTTATTTTTCTTTTTTTTCATTTCAGCCTCATTCAATGTTCTCTCTCAAATGACAATTAATTTATATCAGAGCGAAATTCCAAACAGCAAACCATCGGTTGATGCTGAAAAAAAAGAACAGGTAAATGGAATTACCCTCATCAGTCATATTTCCCGTCCTACTCTGACAGCTTTCTTTCCTGAAAAAGAAAAAGCTAACGGAACGGCCATCATTATTTGCCCCGGAGGTGGGTATGCTGTCAATGCATTCTCTCACGAGGGCACCGATGTGGCTCAGAAATTTCGTGCGGTAGGTATTACTGCCTTTGTTTTGAAATACCGAATTCCGGATGATGAAACGATGACGTCTAAAGAAATAGGTCCGTTGCAAGATGCCCAGCAGGCTATAAAGATGGTGCGCGAACACGCTAAGGAATGGAACATCAACCCCGACAGGGTGGGCATCATGGGTTTCTCGGCCGGTGGGCATGTAGCCTCTACCGCTGGAACTCATTTTGAAAACTCGTTTATTGACAATCCGCAAAGAACAAACTTGCGTCCAGATTTTATGATCTTAATCTACCCGGTCATCAGTTTTCAGGAACCGATCGGGCACCTTGGCTCGCGCGAGCGTCTCTTGGGCAGATCCCCTTCCGCTGAAAAAATTGAGTGGTATTCAAACGAAAAGCATGTTTCAAAAAATACACCGCCTGCTTTTTTACTCCATGCCAGCGATGATGAAACAGTAAAAGCAGCCAACAGTATTCTATTTTACCAAAGCCTGAAAAAAAACAATGTACCGGCCAAACTTCATATTTGCCCAACAGGTGGTCATGGTTTTGGTATGAATAATTCAACCACATCCGATCAGTGGATGGATCGTTTAATGAACTGGATTGAGGCCAACGGATGGCTGAAATGATTTAAGGTTGAATCAATTCTTCCACTAACTGATTAATCGAGCGGTGCAGGATTTCAAAAACTTCATCAAAATCTTTTTCGCGGCCATAATAAGGGTCGGGCACTTCGCCTTCACCTTGGGGGTCGTAGCTCCGCATCAATTTCACTTTTGAAATTTGGTGTGGTTGACATAAATGTAAGATATGGCGCAGGTTATGGTTATCCATAACTAAAATCAGATCAAACTCATGCAAATCTTTTTGGGTTAGTTGGCGGGCGGTATGTTCAATCGGCACTTTGTTTTTAAAAGCCACATGCACCGTACGGGGATCGGGGGCATCGCCCAGGTTGTAGTTGCCCGTTCCACACGAATCAACCTGAAACGAACCAGCCCTTCCCTGTTGATTTATCTGCCAATTAAAAATGGCTTCGGCCAGTGGAGACCGGCATATATTACCCAGGCAAACAAACAATACTTTCATAACAGGTTATAACAGAAGGTTACCAAACAAACAGTCTCTTTATTAATTACTGTGCTTACGCACACCATGCCAATGGTTAGGGATTCCCCTTCAGCAATGGAGGGGTTTCTTTTTTTTGCTTAACATATCAAGTCATTCCATTAGTTTTGTGTTAAACACACCTCATCATGGAATTGATCAAAGTTACCGAACAAAAAGATTCTTTTGTAGCCCTGGTAGAATTAAACAGGCCCAAAGAATTAAATGCGCTTAACCGGCAATTAATGGTCGAGCTGCTCGAAGCTCTTCAGGCGCTAGATAAAAATGAAAATGTACGCGTCATTGTGCTGACCGGAAACGAGCAAGCTTTTGCAGCCGGGGCCGATATTAAACAAATGGCCGACCAAAGTGCCATAGATATGCTTACCATTGACCAGTTTAGTACTTGGGATATGATTCGGAAAACAAAAAAACCAATCCTAGCAGCCGTAAGTGGTTTTGCATTAGGGGGAGGCTGCGAGCTGAGTATGATGTGCGATACGATAATCGCTTCTGAAACTGCTAAATTCGGGCAGCCTGAAATAAAAATAGGTACCATTCCCGGAGCGGGCGGAACTCAACGGTTGACAAAAGCCGTTGGCAAAGCCAAAGCCATGGAATTAATTCTAACCGGTCGTTTTTTATCTGCGCAAGAGGCTTTGTTCTATGGATTGGTTTGCAAAGTAGTGCCGGTAGAAATGTATTTACAAGAAGCGTTGACGTTGGCCAAAGAAATTGCCCAAATGTCTCCCATTGCGGTGCAGTTAGCAAAGGAAGCGGTAAACCGTTCGTTCGAAACTCAATTAGATGAAGGCCTCGCCTTCGAACGAAAAAATTTCTACCTCACATTTGCCTCAGCCGATCAGAAAGAAGGAATGAAGGCTTTCATTGAAAAACGAAAGCCTGTATACCGGGGGAAATAATTACTCTACCGAACCGATACCCCCAACCCAATCGTAACGGCACTGTATTTTTGCAAGGTATAATCGCCATTGAGGTAAATCGGGCCAAACTTCAGCCGCATACCTCCGGTTAGTTTTGCCCCGGTGTTGCTCAGGTTATAGGCCAACGGGTCGGTGATCATGAAATTACCTCCGGTTGTGGGAGTAATGTTGTAGGTACCGGTTATATCTACTTTGGTCAATACCGATCCATAACCAACCCCTGCATAGAGAGTAAGAACAGATACTTTTTTAGAAATCAATACTTGCGCCACCCATGAATTAAGTGTATAGCTTAATTTACCATCGGTGCTGCTGGGAGTACTGCCCCCACTACTTACCAAGCTGCTGCTGCCTTTTATAGAATTGTAGGCGGCCAATACCGATAAATCAAACGGAAGCGCCTTAACTCCCGGAAGATATTGCTTTATATCGTGCATCAATCCTACCCCAAACATATTGATGGTGTTGCCATTTCTATTAATCGAAGGAATCATCCTTAATTTTAAATCTGTGTTTTTAATAGTACCTATCCCCAATTGCACCATCGGTACGGGAATAGCGGAAATCCCAATATTTTTCTTGAGGTCTAAGCCTTCCGGGCCATTAAACGAAAGTGATACGGGTGCATGGCCTGGCGGAGTATAAGAGGCTGTGTAGGTAGTCTGATCCTTGGGACCTACAATGGTGGGCGCCATTTGCAAACTGGGATTGGTATTATTGGCAAACGCAAGTGAGGGCGTTTGCGGAGGCGTAAAATAATTATCGGATGTAGGCACCATGACAGCGCTAAAGGTTACGCCTAAATCAACTCCTAATGATTTATGTGTTTTAGCAGTATGATACCAGCCGTTAGTCATGCCGTACGAAAATGCTTTAATTACTGGCGACATATACCCCGAAACAAGGTTCGAGGCATCTTGCTTGCTGGCATTAAGAAACAAAGATAAATCAGAAGCATTTTGGCCATATAAAGTAACTGAGGCGAACAAGCCAATAACAAAGAACAGGTTTTTACTCAATTTCATACCGGGCATAATTAACGGGTTTAGGTTTATTGTTTTGCTAAAATAATAATTTTAAAACATATAACTACTGACGAAAATAAAGGTTAACTCCTTTTGGTATTTTTGTAACTCATGCAACGACTCATTTATACCTTCATTATCTATCTGCTGCGAATTTTATTCATTTTGGCAGTACCCTTTAATGAAAAAGCAAGGCTGTTTGTAACCGGCCGAAAGGGTATTTTTAAAAAACTGAAAGTTGTGTTTCAGCCGATGCGCAACGAAAAAATAGTGTGGGTACACTGCGCTTCGCTGGGCGAGTTTGAACAAGGCCGCCCGATTATTGAATCTCTCAAGCGGGTTTACCCACCAATAAAAATACTCCTTACCTTTTTTTCTCCTTCCGGATTTGAAGTTAGAAAAAATTATTCGCAAGCCGATTATGTTTTCTATTTGCCGTGGGATACGCCCGGCCAGGCTAAAAAATTTGTATCGCTTACCCGGCCTGTGTTGGCCATTTTTATAAAATATGAATTTTGGTTCCATTATACTGAAAGCCTGAAAAAATCCGGATCTAAAATAATTTCAGCTTCATGCATTTTGCGATCCAATCAGATTTTTTTTAAAAAATACGGAAGCCTGTTCCGCCAGCTTTTACATCATTTCGATTTCTTTTTTACGCAAAACCCACAAACTAAACAATTGCTTTCTTCCGTTGGCATAGAGCAGGCAGAAATTGCCGGAGATACCCGTTTTGATCGGGTGATGGACATCATCCGAACGGGAAAGGAGATAGAGTTGGTAAAGAAATTTAAAGACAATCAAAAAACATTCGTTATTGGGAGCTGCTGGCCGGAAGATATGGAAACCCTCTCACCCTTCATCAACGAAAATGACGGGCTCCTTAAATTCATTATCGCCCCGCATGAAATATCCGAATCCTTTCTTCGCGATATTGAAAAATCTATTGAAGTGAAGACCTGTCGTTTTTCTGAGGCAACGGAGGATATTGAAAATTATTCCGTATTAATTATAGACAACATAGGGATGCTGGCCCGGCTCTATCGCTACGGAGAGTTTGCCTTTATCGGGGGGGCTTTTGGCAAAGGCTTGCACAATATTTTAGAAGCAGCCTGTTATGGCATTCCGATCTTTTTCGGCAACAAAAATTACCACAAATACCAGGAAGCTATAGACCTGATTATGCGAGGCGGAGCGTTTGGGGTGAGCGGATATGCCGAATTAAAGATGAAATACGAATTAATGATATCCCGGCCCGAAAATTTTCTTTTGGCCTGTGAAGTAACTAAATCCTATGTGCAGGAAAACCTGGGGGCTACCGAAAAAATTATGAAGTATTGCCATACCATTCTCGCATCATGAAAGGCATCGTCACTAAATCAACCGGCTCGTGGTATGTAGTTCGTTGCGGTGAAAAAAATTTTGAGTGCCGCATCCGTGGAAAAATAAGGCTGGCGGGAATAAAAGAAACCAATCCGGTAGCCGTTGGCGATTATGTGGAGATAGAAGCTGAGAGCCACGCCAATGTCATTACCGAAATTCTACCACGCAAAAATCATATTCTTCGGCAATCGGTAAAGAAAACAGGTCACTCTAATATTCTGGCGGCCAATATTGATCAGGCTTTGCTGGTAGCCACGATTCAACATCCGCGTACATCGCTGGGGTTTATTGACCGTTTTTTGGTATCGGCCGAAGCCTTCCGCATACCACAAGTTCTTATTTTCAATAAGCAGGATATTTTAGACAGCAACCAACTTGCCACGCTGAGCGAATGGCAAAAAAAATATGCAGCCATAGGCGTCACTGTCTTTTCCGTTTCCGCTTTAAATGATGTTGGCTTAACCGAGATCAGACAAATTTTAAATGGAAAAATTTCTTTGGTAGCCGGCCACTCGGGCGTGGGCAAATCTACCTTACTCAATCATATTTCAGATTCGATCCAGCAACCGACCGGGGATATATCCGCTTTTTCCGAAAAAGGCACCCACACCACCACCTTTGCCGAAATGTTCTGGCTTACAGAAAATACGGCCGTGATTGACACCCCCGGTATAAAAGAATGGGGATTGGTGGATATGACTCCCCAAGAACTCTCCGACTATTTTCCGGAAATGCGCGACTTACGTCTTACTTGTAAATTTGGAGCCCGCTGCCTGCACCTGCACGAACCGGGGTGCGCCATAAAAAAAGCAGTAGAAGAAAACAGTATCTGGCAAAGTCGGTATGAAAATTATGTGGGCATGGCCACCGGAAGCGATAACCGAAAGTGAAATGCAAACTCCATAACATAAAAGAGTTGGTATTTGTTGGTTCTAAGTTGAGTAACGCCAGTGATGATATTGTTTTCTAATCCACGGCCAGGGAAGCGGCATCCACGACAGAAATTGATAAAGAAAAAAGGCGATGTTGTGGCCCGCCAATTCTTTTTCCAGTTGGGCAAATAAATTTGCTTCTGATAAATTTCCTGAAAAAACAGATTGCTTAAATTCATATCGAACACGGCAAACCAAGGCTTGTTGATCTGCATTATCGCGGCAGAGCAAAACGGCCTTGCGACAAATGAGGTAGGTAGAGTACAATTGTTTGTTCCCTTGTTGATACTCGCCAGAAGACATTGATTTTATATTACGCCTTACACGGGTAAGCGTTTCATCCTGATAAGCAAAAGGAAAGCAGCGCGAAGCCCGCACCCAAAAATCAAAATCTTCGTAAGCCAGCTCTTCATCGTAGCCATGCAGTTTATCCAATACTATTTTCTTAATCATCATGGTAGGGCTGCAGATAAAATATTGTTTCAATACATCTCTGAAAACCCAGCCTTGCGGAACCTGATTGATCAATTTTTTAGAAATGAGATGCTCGGTATGATTCCGTATAAACTTACCTTCGGCATCAATATAATCGGCATTAGTAAAAACTACCCCAAAAGATTCATCCAAGTTTTGAAAGTAACGAACCTGTTTTTCAATCCGTTCGGGCAGCATCACATCATCGGCTGCCAGATCAATTACATACTCCCCTTTTACTTTCGTCAAAGCGGAGTTAAAGGCCCGGCAGTTGCCTGTGTTTTTGGGTAACGGCATAAAATCGATAGTCGGGTTCTTCTGCACCAGTGGTTCAATAACCGCCACGCTGTTATCGTTACTGAAATCATCCACCACAATCAACTGAATATTTTTATAGGTCTGATTCAATACCGACTGAATGGCTTCCGCCACAAACCGCTCGTGATTGTAACACAGACAAACAACCGATACAAGCGGCTCCGTACTCACAAGTTTTTTTCAAAAGTTAATTTCATAGATAATCTGCCGCCTACTTGCGTTTTAAAATTAAGCAGGCTGAAGTTGGTTTTGTTTTCGGGCGAGGAAGTACCCAAATCGAACAGTCGGTACCCCTGCTGCTGGCAGAAAGAATACTGGCCCTGTAATAAAAACACAACGGGGCTCAGTGCTTGTGCCGCTAAGCTGTGGCCATAGTAAAAATTGTATAAAATATGAGGCGCTACCCGAACTGCAATGGCCGCAGCAATGCGTTCCTGATGACGGCAGACTTCAAAGAGTAAAAAATCGTGCGGGCAGGCCGAAAGAGTATTCTCAACCTGTTGGGCTGTCATGCTTAAAGCCATACCCCGCTCGGCCCGGCACTGATCTATAAACCGATACACTTCTTTACTATGTGTCAGTTCCAACTGGCGAAAGACCAGTTGCTCGCGCTGGGCTCTGCGCAAATGGTATCGTTCGTCTTTAGAAATTTTATTTTCCCACTCGGTATCATCCACTACAATGGAGGCACTGATTTCATTTTGTGTTACCACATACCCCCGGTCGCTTAATAAAACGGAAAGCAAAGCCGAGGCTTGTGGGCGATAAAGCTGAGGAGGTTCTTTAATCACTATTTTTTTTACGCCTTTGTCTTTTAATTTGCTTTCGGCTTCTGCCAAAAAAAGAAAAAGCATTTCGGGGGAAAGGGATTCGGCAAACTCTACCGATCCAAACGGGGCACGAAACGGGCTTAACGCGAACTCACCTTTTACATAAAAATGAACTTGTGCCCAAACTTGTTGTTGGCTCAGGTTAATCCAAGAGTAAGTATGCCACCCCTCATGCGCCTGTGTGCGCAAGTGCCGCCCCTCATTAAACAGGAATCGTTCGAATACAGGATGAAGATGACCCGTGGGCGCGTCTGTAAAGAAAAAATTATTCAATCAGTAAGGTATTCCCAGTCGTTTATAGACAAAATGCATCAGCCAGGCCGGGCCGATCAGCAAAAACTGAAGGTCTTTAAAAAACGAAGGCTTTTTGCCCTCTACGTGGTGTCCGTAAAATTGGCCTACCCAAGCTACAGCAAACAAAATCAGGCATATCAGCCAAAGCGGGGCAATACCTAAATGAGCAACCCACCGGGCTGCCACAAGGCATGCCAAAGAAAAAAAAGCCATGCCCACCATAAGCGGAATAGATAACGACATATAGTAAACCAGCACCAATGCCAGCGTTACCACAGCCCAATTTGCCACTGGGCTATTGTAGAGGCTATGAAGCAGACCCGAAGGAATCGAGGCAATCATTCCTACCACGCAGAAAAAAATAATGGGAACACATACCCAGTGAATGGCTTTGTTGGTTTGGTTTTGATGGCTCGCACCATACTCTGCCAGCAGTTGATCTATTTTACGCATATTGAAATCAAAATTCCCATCCAAGCTAAAACAAACTTAGCGACTTATCAAGTCTTGGTTTTCACTTTCGTCCAGTTTTTCAATTGCCAATGAAGCACTGCCGTGGTTAGTTGATTGCTTTGACGGTCGTAAATTTTTACTTCGCAGGGAACCATGACCGACTCGTTTGATTTTAGCGGTTCAATTATTTTTTCATTCCACCAATCTTCGTTTATCGAAAACTCCGCCACAGCATCCATCTTTCCCTGGTAGTGATAATGGATTTCCATTTTTTGTAAAATCAACCGGTATTTGTCTATGCCCAGTCGGCTGATCAGCAAAAAACCAGTTGTAAATTCGCTCAGGGTGGCCAGTGCGCAAGCATGCAGGCCACGCACATGGTTCAGGTTTTTTCGTTTGTACGGGAGCCGGGTTTGAATGGCATTTCCGGTAATGGATACAATTTCAAAACCATGAGGCCAGTTAAACGGAATCATACGGCTCAAAACTTTATTTAAAAGCCAGCGATAAAAACGCGAATGTTTTGCTTTTTCAATTAACTTGGCGGGGTTCATTCAGAAATTGTTTTTTCTAAAAATATGAAAAAGAAAGTGATTGTGTTGGGAGCCGGTTTGGTGGGTAGTGTTATGGCAAAAGACCTTGCAAAAGATTTTGAAGTAACCGCAGCCGATCAGAATGAAGAGGCTTTAAGCCACCTTCGATCATTAGGCATTTCCGTCCTCCAGACAGACTTGGCAGACCTGCCCGCTCTAAAAAAAATGATTCAGCCGTACGATCTGGTCGTGGGAGCAGTGCCCGGGTTCATGGGCTTAAAAAATGCCCAAACCGTAATTGAAGCCGGCAAAAATATGGTTGATATTTCCTTCTTTCCGGAAGACCCCTTTCAATTAGACGAACTTGCCAAAAAAAATAAAGTTACAGCAGTTACCGATTGCGGGGTAGCCCCCGGCATGGGAAATATCATTCTGGGCTACCACGACAAACTGATGAAAGTAGATACGTATGAATGTTTGGTGGGCGGGTTGCCCGTGGTGCGCGAATGGCCGTACGAATACAAAGCCGTCTTCTCTCCTATTGATGTGATTGAAGAATACATTCGTCCGGCACGGTACGTTCAGCATCATCAGGTTATTACCAAAGAAGCCCTCTCCGATGCCGAGCTGATCCATTTTAACGGAGTGGGCACATTGGAGTCGTGGAACTCCGATGGCCTGCGGTCGCTCATCCGCACCATGCCGCATATTCCCAACATGATCGAGAAAACACTGCGCTATCCGGGCTGCATCGAATATTTGCGCGTGCTGCGGGATACGGGTTTTTTTTCGCATCAGGAAATTAACGTGCGCGGCCTCGCCATCAAACCCATAGATGTTACGGCCCAATTGCTATTTCCGAAATGGAAGCTTAAACCGGGCGAAGAAGAATTTACGGTGATGCGCATTCGCATAGAAGGATGGGAAAATAACCAACCCAAACGATATGAATACCACTTATTAGATCGCACCGACCTTTCTTCGGGTACCTTGTCTATGGCACGCACCACCGGCTATACCTGCACAGCCGTTGCCCATCTGGTGCTGAGTGGCCAATTTAACCGTAAGGGAATTTGCCCACCTGAATATATAGGCGAAAAAGAAACCGATTTCAGCTTTGTGGTAAGGTACCTAGCTGAGCGAAACGTAATTTACACTAAGCGAGAATACTAATGTCGGGCTTACCACTTAAACCCACCATCACGCTCGAAGAAATTAATCAGCTTCCATTGGGGGCCTTTTCGGGTTCCGTGCAGTTGGTAGATCGTCTTCAGGAGATGGCACCGGCTTTTGAAGAAATTCAATCCTATCCGGTGGTTGGTTTTGATACCGAAACAAAACCTGTTTTTGTACGCGGCCATCAAAACAACGTAGCCTTAATGCAAGTGGCCTTGCCCAACAAAGTGTTTCTTTTCAGGCTGAACAAAACCGGAGTAACCGGAGAGGTTATTCAATTTCTGCAAAACCAAAATGTATTGAAGGCGGGCATTGCATTGCGCGATGATATTAAAGCATTGCAGCGTTTGCAGAATTTTGAACCAAACGGAATTATTGAATTGGCCGAGATGGCACGAAAAGCCGGGTATCAGGAAGAAGGGGTAAAAAAACTAACCGGCTTGTTGTTGGGCTTCCGGGTTTCTAAGTCAGCACAAACCAGCAATTGGGAGTCGGCCGTGTTAAATGAAAAGCAGATCAGCTATGCCGCCACCGATGCGTGGGTGTGTTATGAGATTTACAACAAACTAAAAAAATAGCTTACTTTATTTTTTTCGGGAGGCTTTGGCGAATTTTTTAAAACCTTTTACCACAATCAGATCGATGGTGCGTTCGGCTTCTTTCTCGGCAATATCATCTACGGCATTAATGCGCCACACCAAATTATTTTTTCGGTCGTTTAGATCGATTACCAACGTATTTTCATTGTAGTTTCTGGACCAGGTACGATCGCTGGAATTAGGCGACATCCCGGCCGGGCCAAGTTGCTGTACATCATAACGTTGTTCGGTAATCATAACATACGATACTATCAAATCGGCCAGCGAATCTACTTTTTTCAGTCCTTTAAATTCCAGCTCGCGTATGACACCCGTGCGTATCCATTTTTCAATGCTGGCTTTGTTCAACCCTTTTCGGTCAGACGGAATGCTGATCTGGCTTTCGCCAAAAGAAAAAGTTTTATACTGGGTAAAATCGTGCTTCTTGTCGTACTCAATTTTTATTTCCTGACTGAAGCCAATGAAAGGTGTAAACAGGAAAACAAAAGCAAAAGATTTCATAACCAAATGTAGCTAAAAGCAATTGCAAATAACAGGCTTTCCTAAGAACGGGGATGAAATTCTTGTACTATCTGTCGCAAATAATCGCGGTCGAGGTGAGTATAGATTTCGGTTGTGGTAATAGATTCGTGGCCAAGCATTTCTTGTACAGCCCGAAGATCGGCTCCGCCTTCAATCAGGTGTGTGGCAAACGAATGGCGGAATGTGTGGGGGCTGATGGTCTTCTTCAGTCCTGTTTTTGCCGCCAGGTTTTTAATAATTAAAAAAACCATAACCCGTGTAAGCTTCCGGCCTGCCCGGTTTAAGAATACATAACTCTCAAACCCTTTTTGTTTGGGAATAAGCACCCGTATCTGTTCGATATAAATTTTTAAAAACTTCATGGCATCACGGCCTATGGGCACCAGCCGCTCCTTATTGCCTTTACCAATCACTCGCAAAAAGCCAATATCAAAATAGACATTTGGCAACTTTAACTCTACCAGTTCGCTTACCCGCAAACCCGAGCTATACAACACTTCCAGCATGGCACGGTTGCGACCGCCTTCCGGCTTAGAAAGATCAATGGCTTCCAACAGATTTACGATTTCTGGATATTCAAGGGTATCGGGCAGTTTTCGCCCCAGCTTGGGGCCTTCCAATAAAGCGGCCGGGTTCGCTTCCATTAATTCTTCGTAATTCAAAAATTTGTAGAAGGCTTTAATCCCTGAAAGAATACGTGCCTGCGAGTAAGCGCTCATCCCCAACTCACTGATATACTCAATAAACTTTTGTAAATCTTTACCGGAAGTTTTTAGTGGGCTTTTATTAATTTTCGATATCTCAATAAACTGAGAAAGTTTTTCTACATCGCGTACGTAAGCATCTATCGAGTTTTGCGAAAGCGACCGCTCCAGTTTAAGATACTGGCCAAATTGTTTGATGTAGGTTTCCCAATTCAAAATTCTTTTGTTTCGTTTTTTTAGTTCAAATTTAACCCAGATTACCCATAAAGAAATACATTTTTAGCCAGTAGAATTAAATCTTGTTTTGAGTTTACCCGATAAACTTCGAACTTTTGAGTTTTAAAATAATGAATATCCAGATCATCAACGGCCCCAATCTGAATTTGCTTGGCCAACGCGAACCCAGCGTGTACGGCAGCGAATCTTTTGACTCCTTCTTTGAAAAAATGAAACAATCGTTTCCATCAGTAGAACTCAAGTACTACCAATCGAACATAGAAGGCGAGATCATCAACAAACTGCACGAAGTAGGTTTTTCATTTGACGGAATCATTCTGAATGCCGGAGGTTACACCCACACTTCTGTAGCCATTCACGATGCCATCGGGGCAATTAAGACTCCGGTTATAGAAGTGCACATCAGCAACGTCTATGTCCGCGAAGAATTTCGACATAAAAGTCTGATTACTTCTAAATGCCAGGGGCTGATTACAGGGCTAGGGCTGCGAGGCTATCAATTAGCTCTACAATATTTTTTATCAGCACCTCAATCATAAACTAAAGCAACCACTATGGAGCACTGGAAATCGTACGAAGCCTTACTGCAACAGAACCGAGAATGGGTGGCTAAGCGAAATAATGAAGACCCCCATTTTTTTAAACGCCTGGCAAACCAGCAACGCCCCAAGTTTTTGTGGATTGGCTGCTCTGACAGCCGCGTGCCGGCCAACCAGATTACCGGCACCGACCCGGGCGAAGTATTTGTACATCGCAACATTGCCAATATGGTCATCCACACCGATATGAATATGCTCAGCGTGCTCGACTATGCCGTTAATATTCTGGAAGTAAAACACGTCATCGTCTGCGGCCATTACGGATGCGGGGGCATACGCGCTGCGCTGGATAACAACCAATATGGAATTATTGATAACTGGATCCGGCACATTAAAGATGTGTATCTGATGTATCGCGAAGAATTGGAAAAAATCAAAAATATTCATGAGCGTGAAAATGCGCTGGTTGAGTATAACGTAATTGAGCAGGTACTCGATCTGAGCCAAACCTCCATCATCCAAAATTCGTGGCAGAAAAGAGGCGGCCCCTGGATACACGGATGGGTGTATGACGTAGCCGATGGGCTCATTAAAGATATGGAAGTTTCGATGAAAGACTATTCCACACTTCCCTCCATTTACAAATTGAAACCCCGCTAACGAATACTTCCCTATGGATATTAAAGAAATTTTTTCGGTTACGCTTATTCTATTTTCGGTCATTGATATTATCGGCTCGGTTCCGTTCATCATCCTGATTAAAAAGAGAGAAGGCCGCATACATACCGAGAAGGCCACGCTTATTTCAGCAGTGCTAATGGTGAGTTTTCTATATTTAGGTCAATCTATTTTACAGCTTTTTGGGTTAGATGTGGCTTCCTTTGCTGTGGCCGGAGCCATTGTTATTTTTATCGTGGCCATGGAAATGATATTGGGCATTACTTTAATTAAAGATGACCCCGATGCCAAAGGCTCGGGATCGGTCGTGCCACTGGCCTTTCCACTCATTGCCGGAGCCGGCACCCTTACCACCATCTTGTCGCTGCGGGCGGTGTACGAAGAAATCAATGTGCTGATCGGCATTTTGCTAAACCTGATTATCATCTACATTGTGCTTCGCAGCATTTCATGGCTGGAGCGGGTGCTGGGCAATTCCGGCTTTGCCGTTTTGCGCAGGGTTTTTGGTATGATCTTGCTGGCCATTGCGGTGAAGATTTTTAAATCTAATGTGTTCCCCACTACATGATCCGCATCTATACTGATGGGGCCGCACAGGGCAACCCGGGGCCGGGCGGTTATGGTACTATTCTGAAATTTAATCAGGCCGAAAAAGAACTTTCGGAAGGGTTTCGGCTCACCACCAACAACCGCATGGAGTTGCTGGCGGTTATCCGTGGGCTACAGGCTCTGAAAAAAAACGGAATTCCGGTTACGATTTACTCCGACTCAAAATATGTGGTGGAAGCTGTTGAAAAAGGTTGGCTTTGGAATTGGGAAAAGAAAAATTTTAAAGACAAAGCCAATGTAGATTTATGGAAACAATACATACCACTGCATAAAACGTATAAACCCAAATTCGTTTGGATAAAAGGACATGCCGGGCATACTGAAAACGAACGGTGCGATTTTCTGGCCGTGCAGGCTGCCTCCGGGGCACAATTAAATGTTGATAAAGAATACGAAAGCACTGTCCACTCAGTATAGACAACTAAAACCAATCGGGACTATAGTGTTTGCCGAACCCATTACAAAAAAACAGATTGACCAAGCAGCTCATTGCCTGTAAAAAAACAGAAAACAGGTTGCCTTGCCGGCATAAAAAAGAATAGACGTATCATTTTTTTTTTTAGGTTTGCGCCCGGTTTTAATTTCGCAAAAGCCTTACTAATTCTATTTTTACTTTGATTAAATTTATAGCCCTGCTTCCGCTGATGACAGTCATTTATGGAAGTTCCCCCGCCCAATCTACCTCACCTTCAAGTACCCGCGCAGGCCGGTTTTATTTTTCTTGGGGGTATAACCGCGATTGGTACAGCAAAAGCAATATTCATATTTACCGGCACGATGTGAATCCGGCCAACAGTTACGACTTTATGTTGTTCGATGCCAAAGCACATGATAAACCCGATATGTGGCGATGGTGGCAATTAGACCGGCTAACCATTCCCGAATATGACCTCACCATTGGTTATGACCTTAACAACCGATACGGGCTGGGGTTTGAAGTAGCCTGGAACCACCTTAAATATGTTGTTACCGACTGGCAGATGATTCACCTTAAAGGACAGATACACGGAACCCCCATCGATCGCATAGCTCCGCTGAATCCCGACACCGTTCATCTTCAGCATACCAATGGAAACAATTATCTGCTCTTCAATGTGGTAAAAAGACAGTCTATTTTAAATCGCGAAAAAATTCAAATATCGGCTATCTTAAAAGCGGGTGTGGGGCCCATGATTTCTTATACCATTGATACCATATTAGGAGACAGCGATCCGGGCTATTTTCATTATCACGGATGGGTAGGCGCACTCAGCGGAGGTATGCGAATATCCTTTTTAAAACATTTTTTTATTCAAACCGATATGCAAGGAGCATTTGCCAACTACACCAATACCAAACTGGGCCACGAACATTTAGGCCGGGCTGTGCATCACTTTTATTCTCTGCAATGGACGTATGAGGCTGGTGCTTCTTTTCCGATAGGAAAAAGAAAAAGGTAAAACAAAAAAATCCTCCTCATACGTTGAAGAGGATTTTTCTGAAGAGGGTTTTTCTATTGATAAAGAGAAACCCAACTACCCGTTCTTTTGATCACGCTTGGCACGCTTCTCTGCCCGTTTCTCTTTCAACGATTTTTTAGCTTCTTTTTTGGTTTCTTTTTTCTTATCCATTCCTTTTGACATAGTTGTGGTGTTTAAGTTATTTCCAAAAATAAATAGACAGCCGACAATAATCAACGGTCTATAATTATAGGGCTATGGACTATTGCCTACAAATAGTATTTTTGTTGCGCAAAAATTTTTAAAAAAAAGTATGGGACGCATCTTTGAAAAACGAAAGCATAAAATGTTTGCCCGGTTCGACCGGATGGCCAAAGCATTTACCCGCATCGGCAAAGACATTGCTATTGCCGTAAAGCAGAGTGGCCCCAATCCCGATAACAACCCTAAGTTGCGTATGGCCATACAAAACGCCAAAGGGGTAAATATGCCTAAAGACCGGGTGGAGTCGGCCATTAAGCGTGCTTCCTCTAAAGAAGAAAAAGATTTTCAGGAAATAGTATATGAGGGCTATGCCCCCCATGGGGTGCCCGTCATGGTAGAGTGTGCTACCGACAACCCCACGCGCACGGTAGCTAACGTGCGCGTGCATTTTTCAAAAAACGGAGGTAGCATGGGCAACTCAGGGTCGGTGGCTTTTCTGTTTGAACGAAAGGGTGTTTTTAAATTTGATCCTTCAAAATTAAATCTGGAAGAAATTGAACTCGACCTGATTGATGCCGGTGCAGAAGATATTCAGCAAGACGAAGAAGCGATCACTATTTATACCAAGTTTACCGAGTTTGGTCATTTTCAGAAATTTCTGGAATCCAAAAAAATGGATGCCAAAAGTTCGGCCCTGCAATACATTCCTACTACCACTAAAGAGCTAAGCGAGAGCGAGCAAGACGAAGTGCTCAAGTGCATTGAAGCTATTGAAGAAGATGACGATGTGCAAAACGTCTATCACAACCTGGCCTAAACAAAAGAGGCTGCCTTGTTAAGACAGCCTCTTCCCGTTTTTTTTATTCTTACTTTCCGGAAAAAAGATAAGCCACCCTTAAGCCTGCATAACTATAATCGGCCACGGCATTATATCGAAACGAGAAATCGAATTGATTAGCCCGATACCCCAACACGGGAGCCAGCCCCACACGGTTAGTGCTGTAACCCGAAGACGACCAAAAGTAGATACCCAAATCGCCACCTATGTAAGCTCCGGCATTGCTTTTCTGAAAATAGTATTTAATACCTCCTGTAACCGGCACTATCGTAGCCGAACTGATACCATTTTTGCCGCTAAAAGAATTAAACCCTAATGAAGCCGTCCAATTCAGTTGATCTTGAATAGGCGCTTCATACCGCGCATCAAGCCCCCACCCTAAGCCCCAGCCGTTAGACCAGTTGCCGGTAGGGATGCCCAGATTAAAGCCGGCTGAAAACTGGGCGAAAGCAGAGGAGCCCGCCATTAAAAAAAAGGCCAAGACAAGAAATTTAAAATTGTTCTTTTTCATATTTAGAATATTTTGATTGTGTTCTGCAAATATGAAAAATCTTTTTTAGAAAACTTCGCCCAAATTGACGAAGAAGCCCTGCGAGCCATTTTGCCCAATGCCATAATCTATGCACAGATTGGCACCCGAGTTTTTATTGAGTTTAATGCGCAGGCCGGTGCCGGCCCCCGGTGCCAACACTTCGCGCCCGGAAACTAAATTTTCTTTATACGATTGCACATTGGCAAACAGCACCATGCCCAGTATGCCACTGCGGGTAATTCTAAACCGGTATTCGCCCTCCAGATAATTCATCACATTACTTCGGAATCTCCCCTGAATATATCCCCGCCCGGTGTTGTACGAATCATCCCAGCCCGTGCTGGGCAACATTAAGTACGGAGTGCCTCTGTCACTGCGCCAGGTATAAGCCCAAAATGCCAACGTGTTGCCCGAACGAGTGATCTGAAAATATTTGCGCACATCAATAACCAGCGATGACCAGTTTTTCTTACTGCCCAGCGATACCAGATTGTCGCGCCAGGTAACACTTAGATACCACCCCTGATTAGGGTTTAACTGGTTAAGTCGCGAGTCGAGCAGAAAACGAAAAGGGATACCGATGCCTACCTCATCGCGGGTAGTAAGTCCTTGCTTTTTTAAATAGGTATCGGGAGGAGCCGGCAGGCCGTTGGCTCCCAGCTCACTAATATCGGTAAATTTATCGAAATAATAGCCTGTTCCCACAAACACGTTTTTAGACAAAGCCCGTAGCACCATCTGGTGAATTTTCCAATACTTAAAATTGATGGTGTAGCCGTTGCCGGTGCCGCTTTTATCGTTGGGATCTTTTCTTCCTGCCAGCCCCCACGTGGGCGAGGGATAATTCATATAACGCCAATCTACAATGTAATTCCATTTACCATTTTTGCTCCAGATGTTGGCCATAATCGGTAAAATGGTTTGGTTGTATTGAGAATAAGTAAAACTGGTATTGATGGTCGATTGCTTGGCCTCTTTTCCTTTAGCCAGCCGGAAAGAAAGATTAGCCGTAACCACACCGGCAAAACCGGTTTGCATCGAATAGCCGGCTGCCGGCAAGTAGGTAAAATCAGGCGCTACGGCTACTTCAATTTTTTTCTTAGTGGTTTTATTTTTCTTTTTGAACAGATCACGCAGATCGCGCAACTTAGAACTATCTATACCGGTTTGATGAAGGGAGTCTTGAGCTTGAGCGGACAGTCCAATCATAAAAAAGAAAAGGCAGAGATATCTCATGTTATTTTCAATTTATCTTGTATCCAGTTTTTTGCGTGGGCAAAAGCTTCCATCCAGGGCCCCACCTCATCGGCCTTTTTATTGCGGGTATAGTGTGGCCAGTTCCACGGAAAGAGTGAACGCTCAATATGGGGCATAATAGCCAAGTGGCGGCCATCTTTAGAGCAGAGTGCTGCCGCAGAAAAATCGGATCCGTTTGGGTTGGCCGGGTATTCATGGTAGGTGTAGGTTGCCGCTATGCTATAGACTGATGAATCGGCCGGAAGTTTAAACTTGCCTTCGCCATGAGCCATCCACACCCCCAGCCGGGTGCCCGCCAAGCCGGAAAGCATAACTGAATTATTCTGAGGTATATCAATAGTTAAAAACTGGCACTCAAACCGGCCGGAGTCATTATGGTGCATCTTTTCCTGCCATTCGGGGTAAAGCAATCCTAATTCCATCATTAGTTGGCATCCGTTGCAAACGCCAAGACTCAGGGTATCCTCGCGTTTATAAAAATGATCGAGTGCAGCTTTTGCCTTAGGGTTATATAGAAAAGCTCCCGCCCAACCTTTGGCGGCTCCCAGCACATCGCTGTTGCTAAAGCCTCCAACAAAGACAATCATATTTACTTCCTTCAGATCCTCGCGGCCCGAAATAAGGTCGGTCATGTGCACATCTTTCACATCAAAACCGGCCAGATAAAGGGCATAGGCCATCTCGCGGTCGCTATTCACACCCTTTTCGCGGATAATCGCTGCTTTTATTCCTGATTTATTTTTTCGTGTTGGGTTAAGATGAAGCGAAGCAAGTTTTCCATTAAAGGTTTGAGGGAAAATATATTCCAGCGGTTGCCTGAAAATATTTTCTTTTCTTTTGACAGCATAGTTTTTGGAGCGTTGGGTTTCATCTAACAGATAAGAGGTATTGAACCAACTGTTTCGATACGTGGCTACCGATAACCGATAGCCGGCAACCGAAACAAACCCATCGTTCGTTACCTTTCCGATAATTTCAAAGTGAACATTATTTTTTTTCAACAACTCAGCTACAGCATCTTCATTACCTGCCTGTATTACCACTCCGGGGTTTTCAGAAAAAAGAATGGAGATCAGGTCGCTTCCTAAATTTTCCAACTGTAAATCCATTCCTCTATTTTGAGTAGGAAAGCACATTTCTAAAAGAGTGGTGATCAATCCGCCAGAAGAAATATCGTGGCCGGCCAAAACTAAATCTTCTCTAATCAGTTGCTGTAGCGCTTCAAATGCGTTGATAAAATGCAATTCATCTTGTATGGTCGGAGCATTTTCTCCCAGTGCATTTACTGTTTGGCCAAAACTACTCCCCCCCAATTTTTTTTCGTCAGAAGAAAAATCGATGTAAATAAGAGATGAGTTAGGGCTGTTTTTTAAATCGGGCGAAACGGTTTGGCGGATGTCTTCCACTTCGGCCACAGCCGAAATGATTACCGTGCCTGGCGACAACACCTTGGTACCATCCGGATATTTTTGAGCCATGGAGAGAGAGTCTTTTCCGGTAGGAATATTCATGCCCAACCGGACAGCAAAATTGCTCACAGCTTCTACGGCCTCGTACAGCCGGGCATCTTCGCCTTCATTTTTAGATGGCCACATCCAGTTGGCACTAAGCGAAACACCTTTCAGTCCGTGGGTGAGCGGAGCAAATAATATATTCGTCAATGCTTTGGCAATGGCCATCTTGCTTCCGGCCGATGCATTAATCAGCGCGGCAGCCGGGGCATGACCGATGGAGGTAGCCACTCCTTTGTGGCTTACAAAATCGAGCGCCATAACCCCTACATTGTTCAGCGGCAACTGAAGTTCTCCACACGTTTGCTGCGTGGCCACCTTGCCCGAAACACAACGATCTACTTTATTGGTAAGCCAATCTTTACAAGCTACTGCCTCTAATTGCAATACCTGATGAAGGTACTTTTCCAAATCAGACGGCTGATACGAAATCGGTTTGTAGGTACTTTTTTGGGCTTGATCTTTAATAATCGTTTTGGGAGAAGACCCAAATAAATTTTCAACCTTCAGGTCAATCGGTTTCAATCCGTCCTTTGCCTCTGCAAAGATCAGTTTATGATCGCCTGAGGCTTCGCCCACTACATACATCGGGGCACGTTCGCGTTCGGCAATTTTCTTCAGCAAAGGAATATCTTTTTCTGCTATGGCCAGCCCCATGCGCTCTTGCGACTCGTTGCTGATGATTTCTTTAGCCGACAAGGTAGGATCGCCCACCGGCAGTTGGTCTATGTGAATGATGCCTCCGGTTTCTTCCAGCAGTTCGGAAAAACAATTTAAGTGCCCCCCGGCTCCATGATCGTGTATGGACACAATCGGGTTTTCGTTTGCTTCCACCATAGCACGGATGGCATTCATCACGCGCTTTTGCATTTCGGGGTTCGAGCGTTGTATGGCATTGAGTTCGATGGCGTTGCTCATCTCCCCCGTGGCTACGGATGAAACCGCTCCACCGCCCATGCCGATGCGGTAGTTATCGCCCCCCAGCATAACAATCTTATCTCCGGCTTTCAATTTTTCTTTTTGGCTGTCTTTGTGTTTACCAAAGCCAATTCCTCCGGCCAGCATAATTACTTTATCAAAACCCAGGCGGTGGCTTCCTTCAAAATGTTCGAAAGTAAGCAGGCTCCCGCAGATAAGAGGTTGGCCAAATTTGTTTCCAAAATCGCTGGCGCCATCGGAGGCTTTAATTAATATTTCTAAGGGTGTTTGATACAACCATTTCCTTTCGGGATTTTTTTTCTCCCAATCTCTTCCGCCACTTAGCCGGGGGTAAGAAGTCATATAAACAGCGGTGCCGGCCAGGGGCAACGAGCCTTTCCCGCCCGCCAGCCGGTCGCGGATTTCACCTCCCGAGCCGGTAGCGGCTCCATTAAAAGGCTCTACGGTAGTGGGGAAGTTATGGGTTTCGGCTTTTAGCGAAATGACAGAATCAAATTCGCTGATCTCAAAAAAATCGGGTTGATCCTGCCGGGCCGGAGCAAATTGCTCTACACGGGGGCCTTGTATAAAGGCCACATTGTCTTTGTAAGCAGAGACTAAAAAATTCGGATTCTCTTTTGCTGTTTTTTTGATGAGCTGAAAAAGTGTTGATTCTTTTTCTTTTCCATCAATAACAAACGTGCCATTAAAAATTTTATGACGGCAATGTTCGCTGTTTACTTGCGAGAACCCAAACACTTCGCTGTCGGTCAGCTTCCGGCCCAGTTTCCAGCTTACCTCTTTTAGATAATCAATTTCTTCGGAGCTTAGCGCAAGGCCTTCTTTTTCATTGTATGCGGCCAGGTCGTCAATTTCATAAATAGGTTCGGGTGTGTGGCGAATCGTAAAAATTTCCTGGTCGAGTTTTTCGTATATCCGTTGTAGCATGGCATCGTGTGCCGCACGCGCATCGCTCACTTCAAAAAACTCTTCTACCCGCTCAATACCGGCAATGCACATATTTTGAGTAATCTCTACGGCATTGGTGCTCCAGGGCGTTACCATTTCTTTACGTGGGCCGATAAAAAAGCCACTGATTTCTTTTTCCGACAGAGGTTTGGCTCCGCCCAAGAGCCAAATCAGTTTTTCGTAATCGGATGGCTGAAAAGATTGATGCGTACTTACCGCATACAGGGTACCGCGGGTGCGGAAAAAAACGATCATGTGCTAAAAAGGTAAGCCCAAAATTAAATTTTGTGTTCCAAATAGCCTTACACTTTGGTTAAAAAAGTTATGGGTTGTTCCAATTACATTTTCTGCCTGCCCGTGTGCTTGTCAAAGCGATAAGGGGTACGGTATTCCAGCTTTACTACCACCTCTTGGCCTTCTGCATAAAGATCCACCACAAAAACATCCTGCACATCGCCCTCCAGCCTTTCATCGTAAATCTTTTTATAGATAGAGGTATGCCATACTATATTTTTTTGTGTATCGGTGGCCACTATAAAGTGCTCGCTGGTACGAGGATTTTCTGTAAATTTTGTTTCTACCGAATACGTGATTCCGTTTTCTTCTATGGGTAGTACATGAAAGACCCGTGCCAAAAGGGCTGCTTTCTGTTCCATACGAGGTGCTGTGCGTGACATAGTTGGTTTCATCAGCGATCTTTAAACTTACATTAAATAGTTTGATTTTTCGATCAGTTGGTTGTGGCCCGTGTCTAACACGTGAAGGGGCACCCCGGGCACATGGCGGAGCAACCGGTACATATCTTTGGCTGGAATAACTTTGTCGTGCTTGCCCACAACAATTTTTGATGGAATGGAAAAATTATTCAACAAGCCAGCTACTTTAATCATATTAAATTTCAAATGGCGAAAGTTAATCCACGAATGGCATACCCGCTGTCTTTTTTCTTCGGTATCCATTTGCGAGGCGGCAAAACGCAGTAAGTATTTTGAAACGATTCCCATCTTATCAAAAAATTGAAGCAGGTTAAAAAATATATGAGGTTTAAAAATAAAGCTGCGGAACAGCGCCCGTATTAAAACCGGGTACGTAGCCAGCCGGTACCAAAAATTAATTTTAATACCATCGGGGGCTACCAGCGTAATCTTCTGCACCCGTTCGGGAAAAATTTCGAGGGTGGCTAACACAAACTTGCCGCCCAGGCTGAACCCGGCCATTTCAAAGGTGGTAATCCTTTCTTGCTCGAAAAAAATTTCCATTATTTTTTTCCAGTCTTCTTTTTCCAATGGTTGGGTATTGGGCCAATTGCTTTGGCCATGGTAAAATAAATCAAACCCGTAAACCGTATAATCGTTTAACTGATGCAACCACGAATCGAAGGCATGGTGATCCTGGCCAAATCCGTGAAAGAGCAACAAGGTTTTAGGGCCTGTGCCATATTTAAAATAAAAAAGGTTGCTGTTGTTGTATTTAATTTCTGCCATGGCTTGTAACAGACATATTTATTATAAAGATGTGAAAGGATCTAAAATACCCATTTCATCGTCTTCTGATTTCCAACTTTACAGAAATTTCAACTTTTTATAAAATAAACTTTTTGCCCGGCCGTCTATAGCAGCAAAACAGACGAAGGCAATGGACTTAGCCATGTCGCAACTGCAAGAAATTACATTTCTGAAAGAGAAAAGCAAATTACTCGGTTTTATCCGCAGCCGGGTTTCTTCTGCGGAAGAAGCTGAGGATATTCTTCAGGATGTGTTTTATCAGTTTGTGGCAGGCTTTGAAACCATCGAGTCAATAGACCGAAGCACGTCCTGGCTGTATAGCGTGGCGCGAAATAAAATTATAGACCGCTACCGAAGAGATGCCGCACGGCCCAAGCAGACCGGTTTTGAAATGCCAATGGGCCGGGAAGATGACGTACCTCTTTCGTTGCAAGATATTTTGCCTGACCTGGGCAACAGCCCGGAATCGGCTCTATTGCGCGAAGCTATTTGGGAAGAAATAACCGAAGCGCTGGACGAACTGCCAAAAGAACAACGCGAAGTGTTTATACAAAATGAAATGGAGGAAAAAGGATTTCGCGAAATCGCAGAAGAAACTGGCGTATCGGTCAACACCCTGCTGTCGCGAAAGCGATATGCTATTCTGGCGCTGAGAAAAAGATTGCAACGACTTTATGATAGCCTGGAGTAGAAAGAATTTGGCCGTGAGCGCATCATTCTATTTTAGACAGATACCCAAGATTAATTGAAGAACTAAAGCTAAAACTAAAAAAATTATGAAACGAGGATGGATTGGAAAACTAATTGTAATCGGAATATTTGCCATTACCGCTTTTACTTTTATTACCATGCTACTGTGGAACTGGCTGGTGCCGGTTTTATTTAACGGACCGCTGATCAGTTTCTGGCAAGCACTAGGGCTGCTGGTACTGAGTAAAATTTTATTTTCGGGGTTTGGCAGAAGAGGCCATTGCCAGCACCGCGGAGGCCGCTGGCGGGAAAAATGGCACCGCCTGACACCCGAAGACCGCGAACGCTTCAGGGAAAAAATGAAAGACAAGTGGTGTACAGGCACTTTTGGCAAAAACGAAGATGCACCTGCCTCCTCAATCGAGTGAAATCGTTAACTACCGAAATCTTTTAAAAAGATCCTGGAGAAAAAACAAACTAAACTACCGCTATTCCGTTTAGAGAAACCGATGGAAACTTTGAAAATATAAAAAGTTTCCACAGTTTTGCGCCCCTTATGGAAGAACACGGAATCAAAGAAAAAATTTTGGAAGGCTCGGAAAAGCTTTTCCTGAAGTACGGTGTGCGCAGCATTACCATGGATGATATTGCCCGGCACTTATCGGTTTCAAAAAAAACCCTGTACCAGTATTTCATAGATAAAGATGAGTTGGTAATGATGGTTTCTAAAAACCACATGACGGCCAATAAAGCAGGCTGTCTGGAGGCAATGAAGACAGCCGAAAATGCTATTGACGAGCTTCACAAGCTATCGGTCTGCATGAAACAAAACCTGGGAGCTATCAATCCTACCATGCTGTACGATATTCAAAAGTTTCATCCTAAGGCATGGGCTGAGTGGCTCGCCTTCAAAATGGATTTTATCTACAACTCGGTGGTGCGCAACATTAAACAAGGAATAAAAGAAGGGAATTTCCGGAAAGAAATTAATCCCTACGTAATGGCCGCCTTCCGGCTGGGTATAATTGAAATGACATTTGACGAAAAAATATTCCCGGCTTCCAAATTCAATCTGGCAGACGTACACGCGCAGATATTCGAACATTTTGTGTTTGGCCTCACAACTGACAAAGGAAAAAAACTGTATATAAAATATAAAGAAAACCATACCCATTATCAACCAACAAACCTCCCCACCCATGAAACAATTTTATAAACCCATTGCATTCTCTATTGGGTTGTGGCTCGCGGCCTTCTGTGCTATCTCTCAGTCGGCACAGCCGGCACAATCCTATACGCTAGAACAGTGCATAGAATATGCTTTAAAAAATTCAGTGAATATGCAAAATGCTTTGCTTGATCAGCAAATTGCATCAGCAAAAGTGAAAGAGACCATTGGCATCGGATTACCACAAATCAACGGTGTAGTAAATGCTACCGACAATACTCAGCTGCCTCGATTTTTTTCTCGCTATGCAGTGGCGCAAAATTTTAACCCAACATTAAACATACCGGGGTTAACTCCCAATGATGTAGTGGCCGGACAAAACTTTTTTCAACTTTCTAATAGTTTAAATGCTACCGTTACTGCCAATCAATTGATTTTTAATGGTTCTTATATCGTAGGTCTTCAGGCCTCTAGCGCATTTAAAGATTTATCGTACAAAACCACCAATCAAACGAAAGAGCAAACCATTCAGCAGGTAATCAAAGCATTTTATGCTTCTCTGATTAACCAAGAGCGGCTTACTTTATTTGAAAGCAATATTGCCCGGGTAGATTCTCTTTTAAAAAATACTACCGCCCTTAATTCTAATGGCTTTGCCGAAAGCATTGATGTGGACCGAATACAGGTTTCGCTGAATAATCTGATTACTGAAAAATCAAAATTTGAAAGACTTCAAAAACTAAGTATTGAAATATTAAAATTTCAAATGAATTATTCCATGGATCGCCCATTGGAAATTTCAGGAAACATAGCCGATTTAAATATAGACCAAGTGTTGCTTGACGACTATTTGAAAGATTGGGATGTAAAAACCCGTCCCGACTATCAGGTACTTGAAGTAAACCAGCGACTTCAACAGTTGAATATTAAAAATAAATATTTTTCTGCTTTGCCAGTCTTATCTGCCTCCGGTACTTTAGGGTACAGTAAGCAAGCCACTAAATTTGGCGATCTTTTTTCGCGCTCGCTTCAGTTTCAGGAAACACCGGCCGGCACAGGCCCCAACAAGCTATATCCTTTCAGTTCTTATGGCTTTACTTTAAGTATGCCGCTTTTCAGCGGCCTGCAACACAGCTACCAACTTCAACAAGAAAAACTGAAACTGCAAAAAGTAAATAACAGTTTCAATATGTTAAAATCTTCCATTGATCTTGAGATCAAACAGTCGGTTACTTCTTTTCAAAATAGTATTCAGTCGTTGGAGTATCAAAAAAAAAATATGGGCTTAGCCGACAAGGTAGCGAAGGTCACTAAAATAAAATACAAGCAAGGTGTAGGTTCTAACATTGAAGTAGTCGATGCCGAATCTTCGCTGAAAGAAGCACAAATTAATTACTACAATGCTTTATACGATGCGTTAGTAGCCAAAACCGATCTGGACAAGGCTTTTGGAAAACTTTTACCCCTGTATTCAAAATAAAAAACAAACTTCAACCCTATACTCATGAAATCATTTTTTCGCTCACAGCTCCCTAGTCTATTCGTCTTGGTGCTGGTGGCCGCGGCCTGCAGCAGTAAAACCGAAGACAAAGCCGCCCAGTTGGAAACCCTGAAAAAAAAGCAGGCTGAATTAACCCAGCAAATAGAAACGCTGGAAAAAGAAGTAGCCAAAGAAAACCCGGCCTCCGCCCGCGTGCGCATGAAAGACGTAGCCGTGTTTGAATTATCGCCTCGCATATTCGACCATTATGTGCAAACACAAGGAAATATTTTATCCATCGATAATATCCAGATGAGCGCCAAATCGGTGGGCGTGGTTACGCAGGTTTACACACGCGAAGGCGATGCCGTAAGCAAAGGGCAAATTCTGGCGCAGATAGACAACTCGTTAATCATGCGCAACATAGACGAAATTAAAGCGCAACTGGAACTCGCTACTACGGTTTACGAGCGGCAGAAAAATTTATGGAACCAGAAGATCGGCACCGAAATTCAATACCTGCAAACCAAAAACAGCAAAGAAGGATTGGAGCGCAGACTGGCTACCCTGAACGAGCAAAACGAACAAACCAAAATTAAAGCTCCTATTAACGGCACGGTAGATGCCGTAAATATAAAAGTGGGTGAAAACGTAGCCCCGGGTGCACCTGCCTTACGTATCGTTAATATGGATGATTTAAAAGCTTTTGCCAAAATTTCGGAATCGTACATTTCTAATATCCACAAAGGCGACCGGGCCGTGGTCTATCTTACCGACATTAACAAAGAAATAAAGGCACCGGTTACGTTTGTAGGCCGCAGCATAGATGCTCTTACCCGTTCGTTTCCGGTAGAAATTAAACTGCCTTCCTCGCACGATTTGCGTCCGAACATGACTTCAACCCTAAAAATTATTTTTTATACTGAAAAAAATGCTCTGTGTGTTCCCGTCAATTTAGTGCAAGACATCAAAGGCGAAAAGGTGGTGTATGTAGCCGAGCAGGATGGCGACAAACTGGTAGCTCGTAAAAAAATAGTTAATGTAACCGGAGTGTACGACAACTTAGCCGAAATAAAAACCGGCTTAAAGGCAGGCGATAAAATCATCACAGTCGGCTACCAGGGATTGAATGACGGAGAATTGATTAAAATATAGTCTTGAGTATTGAGTCATGCGCTTTGAGATAAGCCATACCCAATACTAACTACTCAATACTAATTACTATTTATGAAAGACATTGAAAAAGAATTTAAGCCCACCAGTTGGGCTATTGACAATAAAATCAGCATCTACGTAGCCACGGTAATTATATGCCTGGCCGGGATTCTCACCTACGTAAGTTTGCCGAAAGAAAACTTTCCGGAGGTGGTGTTCCCGCAAATATTTGTAGCGACCGTTTACCCGGGTGCATCGCCCACCGATGTAGAAAACCTGATTACCAAAGAAATTGAAAAAGAGTGTAAGTCTATTTCGGGAGTAAAGAAAATAAAAAGCAATTCAGTACAAAGTTTTTCCAACATCATCATCGAGTTTCAAACCGATGTAGATGTGGATAAAGCCAAACAGGAAGTGAAAGATGCGGTGGATCGCGCCAAAACCAACCTGCCTACCGACTTAAAAGACGATCCGCAAATCAGGGAAATTGATATTTCCGAGCAGCCGATTATGAACGTAAACTTATCGGGCGACTTTGATCTGCAAACTTTAAAAAAATATGCCGACCAAATGCAAGATGCCATTGAAGGCATCCGCGAAATAAGGCGGGTAGATATTATTGGTGCCCTCACTCGCGAAATACAAATTAATGTAGACCTGTTTAAACTTGCCAGTGCCGGAGTAAGCCTCGATGATGTGGCCCAAGCCGTAGCCGGTGAAAACGTAATTATTCCGGGGGGGCAACTTTCTGTAGATGGAATGAAACGATCGCTTACGGTAAATGGCGAATTTAGATCGGCCGGGCAATTGGCCGAAGTGGTCGTAGGCTCCACCAAAGGCGGAAAAATTTATTTAAAAGACATTGCCGAAGTAGTGGATTCGCACAAAGAACAAGATAGTTTTGCCCGGTCGGAAGGGAAAAACGTAATCACCCTAAACGTAGTAAAACGCAGTGGCGAAAATCTCGTAATTGCGTCCGACCAGATTAATGCCGTAGTAGAGAATTTTAAAGAAAATATTCTGCCTCCCGGCACCGATATAACCATTACAGGCGACCAATCTGAAAATACCCGAACCACCCTTCACGATCTCATCAACACCATCATCATCGGATTTCTTTTAGTGGTGCTGATCCTGATGTTTTTCATGGGGGCTACCAACGCTTTTTTCGTAGCCATGTCTGTGCCGCTCTCCAGCTTCATCACCTTTCTGGCATTCCCGGCATTGGGTTACACCTTTAATATGATGACCCTGTTTTCTTTCTTGCTGGCACTGGGTATTGTGGTGGACGATGCCATTGTGGTAATTGAAAACACACACCGTGTGTTTGACAACGGCAACGTGCCCATTCGTAAGGCTGCTAAAATTGCGGCAGGCGAAGTGTTTCTGCCTGTCCTCTCCGGAACCATGGTCGTGCTGGCACCTTTTGTGCCCCTCGCTTTCTGGCCCGGTGTAATCGGCAAGTTTATGATTTACCTACCCATTACGCTAATCGTAGCTTTACTGGCCTCGCTTTTTGTGGCTTACATTATTAACCCGGTTTTTGCTGCCGACTTTATGAGCGAACACAATCATGATCATGAAAGCAAAAGTAAATTTACCAAGGGCTTTAAAGTAACGGCTATCGTAATGGGCTCGCTGGCGCTGATGAGCTATGTAGTAGGCTGGCATGGCATGGGGAATTTTACCGTGTTTATGTTTCTGATCTATGCCCTGTATCATTTTTACCTGGTACGCGTTATCTCGCACTTCCAAACCGATTTATGGCCCGGTGTGCAAGAACGTTTTAAAAATATAATCGCCTTTTTACTGAAACGGTATCGCCCGATATGGGTGGTGGTAAGTGTGATTTTCTTATTTATTTTCTCCATCGTATTTACTGCTATCCGCAAGCCGGGCGTTACATTCTTTCCCAATGGCGAACCTAACTTTATTTATGCCTACATCACCATGCCCATCGGTACTGACCAACGGGTAACTGATTCGGTAACGCAGGTAGTAGAACAAAAAGTAGTAGGTATTGTGGGGCGAAAAAACCCGCTGGTAAAATCCATCCTTTCCAATGTGGCGGTAGGTGCCTCTGAAGATCGGTTTGCCGGTACCAATCCACAACCTCATCTAGGCAAAGTTACCGTAGCTTTTGTCAAGTTTTCCGAGCGACACAGTCAATCTACTTTAGCTTACCTGGATCAAATCCGCACCGCTGTAAAAGGAATGAAAGGGTGTGAGATATCGGTCAACCAGGAAGCTCATGGCCCCCCCACGGGCAAGCCGATAAATATTGAAATAGCAGCAGACGATTTTGAAGTACTGGTCAATACATCGGAACGGGTAAAGCGTTATCTGGATTCGCTTCAGGTTCCGGGAGTAGAGGAACTGAAATCCGACTTTGAAAGCAGCAAACCGGAAATTGCCATCCGCATAGACCGTGAAAAAGCAAACCGCGAAGGAATCTCCACCGCACAAATAGGATTAGCGCTCAACACAGCTATTAACGGAAAAGAAGTTTCTAAATTCCGCGATGACAATGACGACTATGATATTACCCTGCGCATGAATGATCTATACCGCAACGACATCAATACTTTGATGAACCTGCCCCTTACCTACCGCGATATGAGTATGGGCGGCCAAGTGCGGCAAGTACCCATGTCGGCTGTAGCCAAGACCGAGTATTCCAACAGCTACTCGGGCATCCGCAGGATCAACCAAAAGCGGGTAATTACTCTTTCCTCCAATCTGCTGAGCGGGTTCAATGCCAATAACGTAGTGGCCGATATCACCAAAAAGCTTAAAAGTTTTTCAGTGCCTGATGACGTAACTATTAAAATGACAGGCGAGCAGGAAGACCAGCAAGAAACGTCCAGTTTTTTGGGCAAAGCTTTTCTCATTGCCTTTGGGTTAATCTTCATGATTTTAGTTACTCAGTTTAACTCTACCAGCAAACCGGTTATTATCCTTTCCGAAATTTTGTTCAGTATCATTGGCGTGCTGATCGGATTTTCATTGTTTAAAATGGAAATCTCAATTGTCATGTCGGGCATCGGGGTAATGGCCTTGGCCGGCATTGTGGTACGCAACGGTATTTTAATGGTAGAGTTTACTGATCTGCTACGTGGGCAAGGCATGGAACTGCGCGAAGCCATTGCCGAAGCTGCCAAAACCCGGATGACACCCGTACTCCTTACCGCCATGGCCGCTACAATGGGGTTGATTCCGCTGGCTGTTGGGCTAAACATTGATTTCGTTACGATGTTTACTGAACTAAACCCGCACATATTCTTTGGGGGCGACAACGTGGCCTTTTGGGGGCCGCTCTCCTGGACTATGATTTTTGGGTTGATCTTCGGTACTTTCCTTACTTTATTTTTAGTACCGGTTATGTACCTGCTCGTAGCAAAGCTTAAAGAGCGGGTAATAAAACCGAAGCGGGTAGAAATAAAAGAAACCGTAATGGCTCAGGTATAACAGCCGCCATTATAAATACCGGTTGCCCATGTGCAGCCGGTATTTTTTTAAAATAGTTATTGATGAAATATCGCCTCATGACGTTGGTTGTTTTTATACTTGTCTTTTTACTTATTGATGCCTATGTTTTTCAGGCCATCCTAACGGTAAGCCAAGACTGGCAGCCGGTGTGGAGGCAAATCTTCCGCTACGGGTATTGGGTGCCTACAGCCATTGCCACTCTCGGCATGTTGTGGTGGACATTCAGCGATCCTTACAAAGGCACAGATTATCTGCGCATCTACATCCTGGCCGGCTCTGCCATCCTCTATTTTTCCAAACTCTTTGCTGTTTTAGTTTTGGTAGTGGATGATCTGCAACGTGGCGTGCGCTGGGTAATGCAAAAATTTTCTTCCTCAAACCATGTGTTGCCCGGAGATCCGATTACCCGATCCGAATTTTTATCGCGCACAGCATTAGCTGCCTCAGCTGTGCCCATTGGGTTGTCGGTTTATGGCGTGCTGACGGGTGCACATGATTACCGGGTAAAAAAAGTAACTATCAGCCTTCCCCATCTTCCCTCATCGTTCAATGGCCTTCGCATCGGCCAGATTTCAGATATTCACTCCGGAAGTTTCTGGAACAAAACAGCCGTAAAGGGCGGTGTAAAAATGATGCTTGATGAAAAACCCGATCTGATTTTTTTTACAGGCGATCTGGTAAACAATGAAACAAGAGAAGTGAACGAATACCTTCCCATTTTTGAAAAACTAAAAGCCCCACTGGGTGTTTTCTCGATTACCGGCAACCACGATTACGGAGATTATCGCGCCTGGAAAACAAAAGAAGAAAAACAAAAAAATTTTAAAGACCTGATTGAAGCTCACAAACTATTAGGCTACGATTTGTTAATGAATGAAAACCGTACTCTTAAACTGAATGGCGAGCATCTGTCTATCATCGGCATTGAAAACTGGGGGACCGGAAGGTTTTCAAAATACGGCAAGCTGGAGCAGGCCTGTCGTGGCACCGAAGAAGCGGCTGTAAAAATTCTTCTCTCGCACGACCCCACCAGTTGGGATGCCATCGTACGACCCGCCTATCCGGAAATAGATCTTACTCTTTCGGGCCACACCCACGGCTTTCAGTTTGGTGTAGAGACGGGTCACATAAAATGGAGCCCTTGCCAATACGTTTATAAACAATGGGCCGGATACTACCGGGAAGGCAATCAGCATTTGTATGTCAACCGGGGGTTTGGATATCTCGGCTATCCCGGAAGAATCGGTATGCCGCCCGAACTTACCATTTTTGAGTTGAAGCGATCGTAAGCTATCTTTCCTGCTCGAAATAAAAACGATATGAAAGCAAAAGTAGTTTGGGTTCTTCTTTTGGTACTGACGTTGGCATCGTGTGGGCCGCGCATCATTTACTACGGCAGAAATTATACCCCTACCACCAATGTGGACATATTTTTTCGTGAAAACGACATATCCGATGAACATGAAATAATGGGCAAGTTGGTGTATGAAGTAACCGCCAAAAAACGGTCGGAGAAAGTGCAAAAAAAACTGATGAATGAAGGAAAACGAAAAGGGGCCGATGCTATTATTTTTGATGATATCGAACTGACCCGTACCGGTTCTAAAACAGCCGGTGCAGCCGGTGGAACCGGCCGGAGCGGTTTCTTTTTCGGATTGTTTGGCTCCTCCACCAAGTACAGCAAAGGGCAACAGGTGAAAGGTACGCTGGTGAAATACAAAAAAAATATCAGCCGGTAATTCAGGGTTTCACACGGATAAACCGCTGCCCTCGCCCGCTTACGGCAGCCGTGTTAAAAAAACCCACCACCGCAGAGCCGGTTGGATTTACATTCGCAATGTTTGATGATACATTAGCCAACGGAGTGGCAAACAACTGACCAAAGCCGCCCGGCCGGTTGGTTTGTGTTACTACCTGACCTAAAAAATTAAATGCCGCCAATGAAATGGAGTGGATTTCTACATACACTGAGTCGCCTATGTTCAATGGCGAGTCGGTGGCCGATTGGTTTGTGCTGAGCGTGGGCGTAATTTTTCTGCGAATAGGCTGAATAAAAATAACCCCATCGGCATCGCCTCCGGCCGAAAGCCCTGCATCGTATGCGGTATTTATTTCTGCCGGCAATGTTAGCAACGTATCGTTTTTGGTTGTCCTAATCCAATACGTATCGCCCGGGCCTTTGGGGTCGGTTGCCCAGAACTCACCGTAATACCGGGTTATATTTTTGCGCGAGCTATTCTGTTTTGAAAATGTAATGCTATCAACCAGCGGTACCCGCCCCATGCGCGAAGAAGCTACAAAGGTTTCTCCGTTTAGTAAAATAGTTAGTTTATAATGATGGCCTATCGTACCTAAATTATACAGCGAGGGTATCCACTCGTACGAGCCTTTTACGGATGGGTTTTCTATAAAATGATATACCGTAACTCCGTCCGTTTCGTCCTGCACAGAAACCGTGGCACCCGATACCCCCACAGGCTGTGAAGAATCAAAATACGGTTGGGTGAGCGAAAGGGTAATAAATTGTTTTTCGGGTTTATTGTTGAGCCAGCCATCTACCACTAAAACCGGAGCGGCTCCTGGCAACTCGGGATTAATTGTTTTTTCGCACGAAAGAAAAAATATTCCTCCCACCGTCATCATCAGCAAAACCCAAAAAACTTTTTTCGTTTTCCTCATGCCATCAGAATTTAAGATTGTAAGAAACAGCCGGCACAAAAGTTCCGATAATAGAAATTTGTTTTGCCTGAGAGAGCAGCGGTTGTCCGGGCAGAGTCTGATCTTTTACTTGCGAAAAATAAATGGAGAATGGGTTAGCACGGGCATAGAGGTTATAAACGGAAAATACCCAGTAGTCTTGGTTCTTGCGTTTTCTTCCCTGCCTGTTAAATTCTTTTCCTTGTAGTGTGAAAGCAATATCCAGACGGTGGTAGCTCGGCAGCGTTACATTGTTGCGTGTATTGGTAGCCAGATAAGGAATCAATAGCCCTTGCTGCAGGTAGCGCGAAGTAGGAAACGTGGTGGGGGTGCCCGAAGTAAAGATAAAATCGGTAGAGAAAGACCATCGTTTGTTGATCTCATAAAAGCCCACCACTTTCAGGTTATGAGTTTGGTTGTAGCGCGTGGGGTACCAGGTGTCGTTGTTAATGCCCGGCACCAGCAACTCCGTTCGGCCCAGCGTGTAGCTAATCCATCCGTTCAGGCGGCCGGTTTTCTTTTGTGCAAAAAACTCAATGCCGTAGGCTCGCCCTCTTCCGGAAAGAAGATCGCCTTCCAGATATCGGTTAATTAAAATATCGGCTCCATTAATATAGTCAATCTGGTTTTGAGTAAGCCGTATGTATCCTTCGGCCGAAAACTCATATTGTGCTGTAGGAGTGGCGAGTGTTCGGAAATACCCCAGTGTAAACTGATCGCCCAACTCGGGTTTAATATTAGCCGTGCTGGGTGTCCACACATCTAAGGGGTTAGAGGCCGTAGTGTTTGAAATCAAATGCAAATATTGCACCATGCGATTGTAACTTCCTTTTACTGAACTATTTTCGTTTAGTTGATACTTAAATGAAAAACGTGGCTGCCAGTTTCTGTAGGTTTGAATGACCTGCCCGGACGAATATTTTTTTTGCCCGATTACTCGTTTGCGCAGACCGGGTACCGTGTCATTATAATAATACTGTGTGCCCGGTCCATACAATGTAAACGAAGTATAGCGCAAGCCATAGTCTATAGAAAAATGCGAATTGATTTTTAGCGCATGGCTCGCATACAGCGAGGCTTCCGAGTTATATTTTTTTTCGAGGCTTACATCTACCGGAGTACCATTCGTGGTGCCGGTAGCACGGGCCGGATCGAAGGTGTAGTAGATGGCTTCCCCGCCAAAACTCAACTCATTATGACTGTTAATGAAGTAGCTGAAATCGGGGCGGTAGATAAAATTAGTAATGGATGATTTCCATTTAAAATTATTTTGATCGGTTCCGCCAAATTGCAAACTGTAATCGTATTTACTAAAAACCAATGCCTGATTAAAAAATAATTTTTCGTTGAAGAGGTGGTTCCACCGGAGTGTGCCCGTGGCATTGCCCCAGCTAAAGCCCTGATTTTTATCAAACAAAAAATTATCGCGACCAAAGTAGCCGGATAAGTATAATTTATTTCTATCGTTTAGGTTGTAATTTGTTTTTAAGGTTAAGTCATAAAAATTCAGTGCTCCGCCATTTTTTAAAATGCTTACAAACGGGCGAGCCAGCACATCTATATACGATCTTCGGGCGGCCACAATAAACGAAGATTTATTTTTTACTAACGGCCCCTCTACCGAAAAACGGCTGAACACCGTACCGATGCCTCCGTGTATTTCTGTTTTTTTGTTGTTGCCATCTTTCATCCGTACATCCAGTACAGAGGCTATACGTCCGCCATAGCGGCTGGGGATAGCGCCTTTGTAAAGTGTAACATCTTTTACCGCATCGGGGTTAAAAACGGAGAAGAAGCCCAGCAGGTGCGATGAATTATAAACAGGCGCTTCATCTAAGTACACTAAATTTTGTCCTACGCTGCCGCCCCGCACATTAAATCCGGCTGCCCCCTCGCCCACCGTACTTACTCCGGGCAGCAACAATATGCTTTTAATAACATCTACCTCACCTAAAAAGGCAGGGATCTTCTTCATGACCGACACGTTCATTTTGTTCATGCTCATGTTGGGATTTTGCGAAGCGGGACGATCGCGCTCGTCCGTTACTTCTATTTCTTTCAAATCGGTTGCTTCACTTTTTAGCTCAGTATCGAATCGCACGTTTTTATCCAGCCTTATCTCTTTTGTAATCAACTGGTAGCCGAGAAAGTTAAATTTGATGGTATAATCGCCAGCCGGTAATGTAATGGAATAAAATCCGTATTCGTTGGAGATGGTTCCTGAACTAAGTTGCTGAACAAAGACTGTGGCGCCAATCATTGCTTCTCCGCTGGCCGCTTCTTTTACATAGCCGCTAAGGGTAAATTTTTGTTGTGCTATGCATCTGTACTGAACAGCAACACTTAAAAAAATAGCAAGAACAAATATTTTCATGAACCCAGGCAAAAAATTTACCAACGCGATTTCCTTCGCGATGGGGTGCCGAAAAGCATACCAAACACCCCGCGCACAATTTCTTTTCCTACTTGTTTGGTAATGGGCGAAGCCATTACTTGCTCGAGCGTGCTCTTCTCGGGGCGACCTTTAGGTGTGGAAGGTGCCTGCTCTGGCTGATGTGATTGCAGGCGTTCGTTCAGCAATTCAAATGCACTGATTGGATCTACGGTGTCTTTATATTTTTTAAAGAAAGAAGATTGTTCGAGATGGTTTTTATATTCTGTATCTGTGAGTGGCCCCATCGATGAAGCCGGAGGAGCCAGATGTGTTACCACCGTTTCGGTAGGAATTCCTTTCTCATCCAGCACGGTAACAAATGCCTGGCCAATGCCTAATTGTGTAAACTGTTTTTCTAAATCATAGAATTCCGATCGTGGAAATGTTTTAATCGTTTCCTTCAGGTCTTTTACATCGTTAGGGGTAAAGGCCCGAATAACATGGTGTACCCGGTTTCCCAACTGGCTCAGCACAGTAGAAGGAATATCTTGTGTCATCTGGGTACAGAAAAAAATGCCAACCCCTTTCGAGCGGATCAGACGGATGACTTGTTCAATCTGATCTAGAAATGCTTTGGGAGCATCGTGAAAAAGCAGATGAGCTTCATCTAAAAAGAAAACCAGTTTGGGTTTATCTAAGTCGCCCGCTTCGGGTAGTTTTTGATAGAGTTCGGCCAGCAGCGACAGCATAAATGTGGAGAAGATGGCAGGTTGGTTTTGCACATCCGATACATTGAGCAAGCTAATCACGCCCTGTCCATCTACCTTTTCAAACAAATCCTGAATATCGAAAGAAGGTTCGCCAAAAACAGGCGACACACCCTGCTGCTCAAGCGAAACAATTTTTCGTAAGATAGTGCCGGCTGTGGCGCCAGAAATTTTTCCGTAGTTTTCTTTGATCTCGGCTGCGCCTGCTCCTTCGGTAAGGTAGTTCAAAACTTTTTTTAAATCGTTCAGATCAACTACCGGAAGTTTTTTATCATCGGCATATTTAAATAAAATGGTGAGCACCCCGCTTTGCACATCATTCAATTCTAAAATTTTGGTTAATAATACGGGGCCAAACTCGCTAACCGTAGCACGCATTTGGGCGCCTAATTTTCCACTGAGTGAATAAATTTCTACCGGGAAGGCAGCAGGCGAATACGGGATATTCAGCCCCTTCGCACGTTCTTCTATTTTATCATTTTTCAATCCTTCTTTGGCCAACCCGCTCAGGTCGCCCTTCATGTCGGGCATAAATACCGAAACACCGGCAGCCGAGAGTTGCTCGGCCATCCGCTGAAGGGTACGGGTTTTTCCGGAACCGGTAGCACCTGTTACCAGCCCATGGCGGTTCATCATACGCAGCGGTAGATTTACTTTGGCCTCAGCCAGAATTTCGTTTTCATAAACACCAGCTCCCAAATAAATAGAGTCTCCTTTAGGTGAATACGATTTTTGAATGGCTGTAATGAAAGATTCTTTAGACATAGGTGGTAAATTATGTAGTGAACTGGCAACCGGTTTTTCTCAAAGTCTTTTTTTGAGTAGCCAATCGGTCTGTGGGTCGTCCCCCATTTGAAAGATATGCTCGCTAAACCGCTCGAAGCCCCACTTGGCATAGAATTTTTGAGCCCGGGGATTTTTTTCCCACACACCTAACCACATCCACTCGTAGTTTTTCTTTTTGGCATATTCAAAAGCCTGCTCAATGAGTTTACGGGCTACGGCTGTGCCGTGGTAATCGCGGTGAATGTACATCCGGTGCAGTTCTATGGTGTTGGTGCCCAGGAGATGCGCTACTTCATTTGATTTGCGCAGGCGCAGAAAGCCAATGATTTTTAAATTATCCAGAGCGATGTATAAAACAGAGTCAGCTTCATAAAATTCTGTTTTAAATTTTTCCAAATCGTACGAATCTCTAAAGAAAGCTTGCAGGTTTTCGGGCGTGTTGCTGTCGGCAAACGTATCGGTATAAACCTCAATGGCCAGCTCGCGAACGGCCGGCACTTCTTCAATTTTTGCTTTCCTGATTCGTATCATTAAAACGAAAGTACTAAAAGTATAGATTCTTCAATAAAAAAGCCCCGAACTACGTCAGGGCTTAATTTCTATTTAGGTTCAGGTTTTATTTCTTATTGGTTTTGGCGCTATCCGCCTTGAGCGGTTTTTGTTTTTCTGTTTTGTAC
This sequence comes from Bacteroidota bacterium, assembly GCA_018267135.1. Lineage (GTDB taxonomy): Bacteria > Bacteroidota > Bacteroidia > Cytophagales > Cyclobacteriaceae > ELB16-189. Next base: position 192,311 of record JAFDZA010000004.1, on the reverse strand, counting down.
TCTTCGTTCAATCCGGTTACCACATCTTTCGAAATATCGATTCCCGGCACACCATACAATACATCGCTGGTCTGATCGTATTTCAGTACAATCTGTAGCCCGCTTCCTTCAGCATATTTTTTCAGGAAAGAAGTAATGCGGGTATAAAGTGCTTCCGTTAATTTAGCCTGGTCGTTGGCCACCTCTTGTTCCAGGCTTTGCTGATACAGTCTGAAATTTTGTTGTTTCTTGCCCAAGTCTTCTTCCAGCGCTTTAGCCTGACCAATGGTAAGGTTTCCTAAATTTTTCTGATACGAATTAATTTCATTTTGCAGACTTTGGCCGCGGGTTTGCAGATCTTGTTCCAGTTTTTTGCCTTTGGCCTCTAATATGGTTTTCTGATCTTTAAAATAATCGTAGTGCTTTAAAATACTGTCTGATTTGATGTAGGCAAACTTCAAGTCAGCCGGGGCTGTTATGGAAGATTCGCTTCCGGATTGTTTTTTACCGGAAAAATGGAGGTAAAACAATACGGCCACAGCCACCAAAAGGATCGCATTAAGAATTAAGGAAAGGTTCTTCATTTCAATAAAATTAGTTAAGCGCGCAAAGATAAAAGGAATTTGTTATCCGCCATCATTTATACCACTCGGCATACAGGGGGTAGTTGCGGGCTGTTCGGGCTATTACTTCCTGCATTTCGGGGCCAACGTCTTTTACTCGCTTAGCCGGTGTGCCGGCATAAATACTTCCGGGCTCTACTTTGGTGCCGGGCAAAACCACGGCTCCGGCCGCAATGACCGACCCGGTTCCGATCACGGCATCGTCCATAATTATAGCGCCCATGCCAATGAGCACATTGTCTTCAATGGTGCATCCGTGAACGATGGCACTATGTGCGATCGACACATTGTGGCCTATCACCACTTTGGCTTTTTGGTAGGTGCAATGAATAATGGCGCCATCCTGAATATTGGTATTGTTGCCAATGGTAATGGAGTGCACATCGCCCCGCACCACCGCATTAAACCAAACCGTGCAGTGATCGCCCATTACCACCTCGCCCACTACGGTGGCATTCTCTGCCAGAAAACAATTAGCTCCTAATTTTGGCGTATAGCCACGAACGGTTTTGATGAGTGCCATAGGGTAAAATTAATGAGGTTAAACAATTGTATTTATCGCAAAAAATTTATTGCTCCGGGCAGCAATTCTATTTTGGCCGGCAACATCCCTGCCAGTTCTCCGTCTGCTTCAATAAAGGTGGGTACTTCAGAAGTCAGGTTAACCGAAGTGCAGGTGTTGTAAAAAACCCGGTCATCCCGAACTTTTTTTTTCGATTTTATCCTTTGCAGACAATATAAAAATTTTAGCAACTTAAGATCGCCTGCCAAAAAAGTAGAAAAGATTCCATCGTCAGGCCGGGCATCGGGTGCAATATAAATGGAGTTGCCAAACGATTTTCCGTTGGCTACTGCCAATACACGCGCTTTTCCTCTCCACTTCCAATCATAAGCATCTATGTTTACCGGGTGAGACCGGTGGGTAAAAAAGGTAGCTACAATGGCTTGCACATACGTAATGCCCGCCCCCCACAATCGGCTGCTGCTTTGCAATCTTCTGACTACCTCCGGCCCCATCCCCACACTACAAACATTGATAAAGTATTCGGTAACCGGTTCCCCTTGTGCATTTACACAAGAAATTTTTCCCACATCGGTAGGCAGCGGTTTGCATCTGAGCTGACCGGCCAGTAAATGTGCATCGCTTTTAGCACCACATAATTTGGCAAAATCATTTCCGGTACCCAGCGGAATAATACCCAGGCTGGGCAACACTTCGGTACCCGAAGTATATAATCCATTTAAAGTCTGATGCAATGTGCCATCGCCTCCGGCTGCCAACACCACATCGGTTTTTTGTTTTGCTGCCTGGGCAGCCAATTCTTTGGCATGATTAGGATATTGAGTTTCTAAAACTTCAATGGTAAAACTATTTCTGAGAACCGGAAGAATTTTTGTGTAGAAAAAATGTTTCTTTCTGGAAACCCCATTAAGGATGACTACAATTTTCATTTATAGATAAGTAAAAGAATGAATCTGCCAATCTGTCATCAAAGATTAATATTTTCGTTAAATTTGCAGTCCGAAAAACATAAAAATGGATAATCTGATTGAAGATATTGGTTTTTTAAGTGAAAACGAGTTGATGAGTGAGGAAGTAAAAACCACGGCCGACCATAACTCCGGCAACAAGCGTAAACTTTATATTGAAAGTTACGGCTGCCAGATGAATTTTTCAGACAGTGAAATTGTAGCTTCTATTTTGCACCGGGAAGGATTTGATACCACCTCCGATATTGCAGAAGCCGATCTCGTTTTTTTAAACACTTGCTCCATTCGCGAAAAAGCCGAACAAACCGTACGCCACCGGCTCACCCATATCAACGGGCTAAAGAAAAAAAAGCCGGAGATGATGGTGGGCGTGCTGGGCTGCATGGCCGAACGCCTGAAAACCAAATTGCTGGAAGAAGAAAAGATGGTTGACCTGATTGCCGGCCCCGATGCCTACCGCGACTTACCCCAGCTTATTGCCCAGGTAGATGACGGCACCAAAGCCGTTAATACCTTTTTATCGCGCGAAGAAACTTATGCCGACATCAGCCCGGTACGCCTCAACTCGAACGGGGTAACGGCCTTTATCTCCATTATGCGTGGTTGCGACAACATGTGCTCGTTCTGTGTAGTGCCGTTTACCCGCGGCCGCGAGCGTAGCCGCGACCCTCACTCCATCATAGCCGAAGCCACCGATCTGTTTAACAAAGGCTATCGGGAGGTAACCCTGCTCGGGCAGAATGTAGATTCTTACAAATGGAGTGCAGAAGAAAATAATAAAGCCAGGCTGGAGAAAACAGAAGCCAACCACATTGTGCACTTTGCCGATTTATTGGAAAAAGTGGCCCTGATACACCCCGATTTGAGGGTGCGTTTTTCCACCTCGCATCCCAAAGACATTACCGATGAGGTGCTTCACACCATGGCCAAATATGAAAATATCTGTAAAAACATTCATCTGCCCATACAAAGCGGCAGCACCCGCATATTAGAACTGATGAACCGCGGCTACACCCGCGAATGGTATCTTAACCGGGTTAAAAGTATCCGCACTATTTTAGGTGATGCCTGTGGTATTACTTCCGACATGATTGCCGGCTTCTGTACCGAAACTGAAGACGAACACTGCGAAACGCTCTCGCTGATGGACGAAGTACAATACGATTTTTCGTTTATGTTCTTTTACTCGGAACGGCCCGGCACACTGGCCGCCAAAAAACTGGCTGATACTATTCCGCTGGAAACAAAAAAGAAACGGCTGGATGAAATCATTAAAAAACAAACTGAGTTATCGGCCGGCCGCAACCAAAAAGATATAAACAAAGTGCACAAAGTTCTCATTGAAGGGGTATCTAAAAGATCGGAAGCGTTTTTACAAGGCCGAAATACCGCCAACAAAGTGGTGATTTTCCCGAAAGGAGAAAAAGGCAAAGGCGAATATGTAAATGTGTGGGTGGAAAGCAGCTCGGCAGCCACCTTGTTTGGAAAAATAGTGAGTTAATTATGACAGGCACAGACGCAGAAGTACAACACATTAAGCAACGGTTTGGTATCATTGGCAATGCCCCCTTGCTAAACCATGCCGTGCGTGTGGCCATGCAAGTAGCCCCTACCGATATGTCGGTATTAATTACGGGCGAAAGCGGAAGCGGTAAAGAATCGTTTTCTAAAATTGTGCATCACCTCAGCCATCGCAAACACGGCCCCTTCACAGCTATCAACTGCGGCTCTATTCCGGAAGGAACCATTGATTCCGAATTATTCGGTCACGAAAAAGGCTCATTTACAGGCGCCCATGAAGCCCGCAAAGGCTATTTCGAAGTAACTAATGGTGGAACCATTTTCCTGGATGAAATTGGCGAGATGCCGCTGGGCACACAAGCCCGGCTGCTACGCGTGTTGGAATATGGTGAGTTTATTAAAGTAGGATCTTCTAAAGTGATGAAGACCGATGTGCGCGTGGTGGCTGCCACTAACGTAAATCTGCTGGATAAAGTAAGTGCCGGACGTTTCCGCGAAGACCTGTATTACCGGTTAAACTCTGTACCTATTTTTGTCCCTCCACTTCGCGATCGCGATAAAGACATTGAATTGCTCTTCCGAAAATTTGCAACTGATTTTGCTGAGAAGTATAAAGTAAAGCCCATTACCCTTACGGAAGAAGCAAAAAATATTTTACTGCAATACCGCTTTCCGGGAAACATTCGCCAACTGAAAAACCTTGTTGAGCAGATATCGGTGTTAACCACCGAACCCAAGGAAATAGATGCAGCCACCCTACAGCATTACATTCCCCGCGAAACCACCCTACCCATTCGGCTAAACAGCGGTAATGCGGATATCTCAGAGCGCGACATACTCTACAAAGTATTATTCGACCTGAAAAAAGATGTAACCGATGTAAAAAAACTGGTACTCGAAATCTTTACCGATCCAGCACAGGCCGCTCAACTGATTAAAGATCATACACATTTATTTGAAGGCCTGCAAGAAACCAAAACCACCCGCGAGCAACCGGTAATGCTGAACATTAACCCCAGCGTAAAACCGGTAGAAGCAGTGGCCGAAGAAGTGCAAGACATCTCGCACGAAGCAGAAGACGACACGCTTTCCATTCAAAAGAAGGAGAAAGAACTGATCGTTCGTGCCCTGAGCAAAAACAAAAATAAACGCAAATATGCGGCACGCGATTTGGGTATTTCTGAAAGAACACTCTACCGTAAAATAAAAGAGTACAACTTAGAGAAATGATGATTCGTTATTTTTCTCGTTTTTTTGTCTTGGCCGGAATAGGGTTGGTTTTAGTGCTGTCGGGATGCCTCAAATATTCACTAACAGGCGCCTCTACGAATGCCAAAACCATTCAGGTTGACCCATTTTTTAACAATACAGAATTGGGCCCCGCTAACCTTGGGCAAACTTTTACCAACCGTGTAAAAGATTACTACCAGCAAAACTCCAGCTTGCGCGTAGTGCCTTCCAATGCTGAACTTCAAATTGAAGGTACTATTATTACCTACTCTACCACACCCGTTGCTCCGCAAGCCAGCACCGGTTCAGGGGTGGGCTCCTCGCCCAACTATGCAGCCCAAACCCGCCTTACCATTGCTATGAAAGTGAGCTACGTAGATGCAGCCGAGCCCAAAAATAGTTTCAAAGACAGAAATTTCAGTTTTTACGCAGATTTTGATAACACCCAGGATTTTTACTCTGTACAGGAAACATTAGAAAAAAAGATTTTCGATCAAATTCTAATTGATATCTTCAATGCTACCATTGCCAACTGGTAGTTGATTCCCGCCAGATTTTTTTTACATTTACTATCCACTAAAAAATAGTGTCTTGGAAAGGGATCAATTCAATTACTTGTTTGCCAATTATACTGCGCTAGCCGAGGAAGAAGCCGCTCAGATGGTAGCGTTGATTAAAGAATATCCTTACAGCCAGGTAATTCATAGTCTGGCTGCCCGCGCCTCGCAAGATGCCGGCCTGCCACAGCGTGAAAACATTCTGCACCTCAGCGCCATATACAGTACTGACCGGTTAGCCCTTAAATCGGTTATGACTGAGCCGAGGCAAAAACGCATGGCGTGGGGGGCTGACCGGGAAAATAATATTCCTATAAAAGAAGAAGTCATTTCTTCAGGCCTGCCTTTGCACGAACAAGTACTAAAAGACATAGAGGCGATGCACGAATCGAAACGTCTTTTTGAAGAGGCCATTGAAAATCTGGAGCGCAGCCGTAAAACACCTCAGCCGGCCGAAAAAAAAACGATTGAACCGGAAAAGAAAGTAGCCTACGAAAAAAGCAATGATATAATAGAAGAAATCAGGCTCACGAAAAAAAAAGTAAAGCCCGATAAGCAACGAGAGCAAGACATAATTATTGATCAGTTTATCAAAGCCCAACCTACTATTTCAAGGCCACAGCCTGCCGCCAAACCCGAAAATGACCCCGACTTATCAGAGTCGAGCAATCAGTTTAGCGAAAGCATTGTATCTGAAACCTTAGTTGAAATTCTGTTGAAACAAGGAAAAAAAGAAAAAGCCATTGAAGCGCTAAAAAAACTGATTTGGAAATTCCCACAAAAAAAGGCTTACTTTGCAGCCCAAATAGAAGAATTAAGAAAATAGATTGATATGTACTTATTATTTATAGGTTTAGCTATTGTAAGCGCAGTGTTGTTAGTTTTAGTGGTTTTGGCACAAAATTCAAAAGGAGGAGGCTTATCCAGCCAGTTTGGCGGCTCCGGGGCCAGCAATTTAATTGGGGTAAAAAAAACGGGCGATTTCCTCGAAAGAACCACGTGGGTGCTAGCCATCGCTATTATGGTTTTCTCGCTGGCTACCAATCTTACTACACCCAACGCAGTGAGTTCTAACGATGAATTGATTGAGAAGGCTAAAGGGCAGCAAAGCCTGCCTACAATACCGAAGGCACCTTCAACTACCGACTCAACCAAGAAATAACCCGATTCAGAGTCGGTTTATTCCAAAAATTATTTCTGAATTTTTACGGAAGTCATAGCCAGCGATCCGGCAATGGTTTGATCGTTGAAAAAGGAAATCGTTTCATTTTTTCCTTTCAATGACAGGGCATACAGCAATGGAAGGTAATGTTCGGGGGTAGGTATAGCCATTTGAAAATCCTTTCCTTGTTGCTCGTAATGGATAAGTGAATGCATATCGCCTTCTTGCATTCGTTTTTTCATTTTATCCAATGCTTCTAAGGCCCAGTCATAGCCAAATCCGGACTCATTCATTTTATTCCAAGCCACCAGACGTAAATTGTGTACCATATTACCGCTGCCTATAATTAATACCCCCTTATTTCTAAGTGGGCTTAGTTGTGACGCTAACTCAAAATGATATTGCGGGCTTAGTTGATAGTCGAGGCTCATTTGAACCACCGGGACATCTGCATCCGGGTAAAGATGTTTAATTACACTCCAAGCACCATGATCTAATCCCCAAGTATTGGTGAGATCTACTTTTGTTTTATGAATAGCTTGCTGGGTTTCCTTTGCCAACTCGGGGCTACCGGGAGCAGGATACTCAACTTCATAAAGTGCTTGAGGGAATCCGCCAAAATCATGAATGGTTTGAGGGTGCTCCATGGCGGTTACTAATGTGCCCCGGGTTTCCCAATGGGCCGACACACATAAAATAGCTTGTGGTTTTGGGAGGACATGGGCTATTTGGCGAAAACCTTGCACAAATTCGTTTTCTTCAATGGCATTCATCGGATTACCATGACCAAGAAAAAGCACGGGCATAGAATCTGTATTTTTTAAGGAACGAGGTAGCTTATTCAACAGTTTGCTCATGGTAGATAAATGCAATTAATGGTAATAAAGTTTCAACCGCCTTACATTTTTAATCACTAAGGTAAATCAAGGTGTCATTGCTTTTGTACCGTTTTTAGCCGGAGCAATATACCGACCCGGTTAGGAGTACTACTCATTTGTACTCACTAATACACTCAGTACACTTTCCTGGCAACTGCAGCTATTTTAGATGGTGTATAATCCGCAGTTTCGGGTAGGTTTATTGTAAATGATGGGCATCATTGAAAGACCAAAGTAACCTCATAGTGAGAGCAACTAAAACAATTTCGTTATACTTTACCGAAACCGATATCCTTTATAATCGATTAGCCATATCAACAAGATTTTTAGCGACACCCTTATTCACTCTTCAAACTCTTTACCGGGTTGGCGTTGGCGGCTTTAAACGATTCCATACTTATGGTAAGCCAGGCTATGAGCAAACTGACTACCCCGGCCAATGCAAAAACAGAAATCCCAATTTCAGTACGGTAAGCAAAACTCTCCAGCCAGCGGTTCATAAAATAATAACTGATGGGAATACTGATGACAAAGGCAAGCAGTACCAGTAATAAAAAATCTTTTGAAAGCATGTTCATTAGCTGCATTACACTGGCCCCCATTACCTTTCGAATTCCAATCTCTTTTATTTTTTGTTCGGCCGTATAAGTGGTTAGCGAGTATAAACCCAGGCAAGCAATAAAAATAGTTAGCCCCGAAAAAAGTGTTACAACTTTAGTTACACGCTGGTCTGACTCATATAACTTCGCCAGTTGCTGATCGAGAAAGGAATACTCAAAAGCGGAAGGGATTATTTTTTTATAGGCAGCCTCCAGGTTAGCTACTGCAGATCGTATGTCGGAGGTTTCAGTGCGTATCAATAAATATTGCATATCATCCCACGGGCAATTACTGAAACAGTATGGTCCAATTTTTTGGTGCATCGAGGCAAAATGAAAATCTTCTACTACCCCCACTACTTCTGTAGGCCAGCCATTAAAAATATTCACCCTACGCCCAATGGCTTCTTCGGGCGACCATTTAAGATAATCAACAGCCGATTTATTTAAGATTACCTGTATGGTCGTGTCTTTCGCCTCTTTCTGTTCGGGTAAAGTGTGGCCTGCCAGTAATTTTAAACCAAGCACTTCAATAATTTCATGCGAGGCGCGCGTATTGACAATAAAAGTTCCATTCGATTTTTTATCATTTTCAGAAGTAAGCGTGTAGCCCGAAGATCCAATACCCGGATAGGCCCGGCTTTCGCTCACGGCCTTTACTTCCGGGAGTAACTCAAATTCTTTTTTTAATGCTGCTATGCTTTGCGTATCCTTTGAGGCTGTAGTCATTACCGCAATTACCTGTTCGGGGGTAAATCCTAATTTTTATTGCCAATAAATTGCATTTGTTGTGAAAAGAGAAGCGTACAGACAATTAACACAATCGAGATAGAAAACTGAAACACCACCAGGCCTTTGCGCACCCGGCTTTGGCCATGTGAGCCGGCTGTCTTTTGCATTACCGATTGGGGTGAAAAAGAAGAGAGATAAAAAGCCGGATAACTTCCCGCTAAAAGAGTGAGAAAAAACCAGGTTGCTAAGAATGATAAAATAAAAAAGCGAGTATAGAAATAATCAATCGTAAGGTTTTTTCCGCTAATCAAATTAAAGCCCGGCAGCAAAAGATTAAACGCCACCAAACAAAACAACATGGCAATCAGTACCAGCAGCGATGCTTCTATAAAAAATTTTACATTAAGTTGAGCAAATGTAGCCCCTAAGGTTTTAGAAATACCTACCTCCTTGTTTCTGCGTTGCGCTTGAGCAGTGGTTAGGTTCATATAATTAACAGCCGCAATCACCAGCACTGCCAGTGCCAAACCCAGCAGAATTTTCATCTCATTAAAATCGCCATACTTTTTACGGTCGATGCCGGCATCCATCTGGTCGGAATGAAGATGAACATCCGATAGCGCCTGTAAGCTAATCGTAAACCATCGGTCTTCTTTTGGAATGTCTTGCTCCACCATGGCAGAAATTTCTGCCCGGCCAATTCAGCAGAAGTGTGTTCCTTCAACAATAAAAAGGTTTCAAAGCTGGCATTGCCCCAATTCTGATTTTCGGGTTGCCCAAAACGAATGGACGAAAACGATGCAATGATCTGACAGGAAATGGATGAGTTGGCCGGCAAATCTTTAAACACCCCGGTTATTTCCAAATCCAGATTATTATCTACCGTAATAATTTTACCGATTGGGTTTTGGCCTTTAAAATATTTTTTAGCGATCGATTCACTCAGAATAACTGTTTTTTTTCTAACCAACGCTTTTTGCGGATCGCCTTCTACCAGAGGCAATGTAAAGACATCAAAAATTTCAGGGTCGGCATAGTACAGTTCTTTTTCAACATATTTTTCTGTGTCGGTTGATACAAACGCGAGCTCGCCAAAATTATGATGGAACACACGCACCGCCCGATCTACTTCAGGAATTTTACTGGCTACGGCAGGCGCCAGTTTATTGGGCACGGCACCCCATTGGCGAGAACGGCCATCAAAATCGGCTTTAACGACCGCCCGGTAAATGCGGTCTTTCTTTTCATGAAACCGATCGAACGAAAATTCATCGGCCACATACAGGCTGATGGCCAAAAAAGTAACTAACCCCAGCGATAGCCCCGCAATATTGATGAGGCTAAACGACTTGTGGCGGGTTATGTTTCTTAGCGCGATGATGATATAATTTTTTAGCATAATTTTTTTGTTGGTTCGATTTTTTAAAAGTTGACTGTAGGCCGAACTATCAGTTTCATACTGCCAACTTGTTTACTCGCTTTTCAAACTCTCTACCGGATTGGCACTTGCCATTTTCATCGTAAGAAAACCTAATGTTATCCAGGCAATCAATACTAAACTAATTCCTGTAACCACAAATACCGTTGGATTGATTGTAATTCGGTATGAAAATATTTGAAGCCAATAATTCATGGTAAACCACACCAACGGCACAGCAAGTATTACAGCTATTACAATAAGTTTGGTAAAATCTTTGACCAATAAAAAAGTTAAATTGAACAAACTTGCACCGAGCACTTTGCGGATGCTCACTTCTTTAGTACGCTGACGGAATGCCAGCGCGGCAATGCCAAGCAAACCCATACTGGCAATAAGTATAGCCAGCACTGAAAAAATATTTAACACGTTTACCATATTTTTTTCTTCAATGTATTGTTGATTGAGTTGTTCATCGAGGAATGAAAACTCAAAACGGAAACGGTCTTCAAATTTATGCCAAGTGGTTTCAATGTTTTTCAGGGTGGATGCAAAATCAGTAGTGTTGATTTTTATCACGACATAATTATAATTCGCTTCGAGCCGAAAGAACAATGGGCGCAATGGTTCGTGTAAGGATTGAAAATGAAAATCTTTTACCACACCAATGATGGACCCTTTGATGTCCTCATCGCCACGCCTCCACAAAATTTCTTTTCCAATCGGGTCTTTTATTCCCAATTGTTTCACTGCCGTTTCATTCAAAATAAAACCATCCGAATCGGCAGGATTATTTTTTATAAATGTTCTCCCTTCAACTATCGTTATGTTCATCACTTTCAAAAAATCTGCATCTACATAATCTTCCGAAGCATCTCTGGGCTCTTTAAGATTTTGCGCATCATAAATAGAATGTTGATTGAATGATTTGCCCGGAATATTTGATGCGGCCGATAAACCAACCACCTCTTTAATGTTCATCATCTCCGTGCGTAGTTCTTCAATGCGATTATTTATGGCGCGGTCTTTAATGGGCAACACAATAACTTCTTCCGAATTAAAACCCAAGTCTTTGTGCTGCATAAAATCAAGCTGCTGCGAAATGATCACGCTGGTCGAAATCAATGCCATAGATGCTACAAATTGAAAAACAATAAACAATCGCCTTGCGCCAATGCCCTGTGTTGGGATCAAATTGTTTTTTAAAATCAATGCTGGCTTTGCCGATGAGAGTACCAACGATGGATAAATGCCCGTGATTAACGATACCATTAATCCAAGCAATAAAATCACGGGCACAAAAATTTTATAATCGAGAGAGAAGTCTTTGTTCGTTACAGAATTAAAAACCGGAATTGCTACTTCAATAAAAACGGCAGCCAGAATAATTGCCGTTGTCGTGATTAAAATGGTTTCTCCCAAAAATTGAAATGTCAATTGCTCGCGAAATGCGCCCAACGATTTTCGCAAACCAATTTCTTTAGCCCGTTCAGTTGCTTGTGCCAAATTAAGGTTCACAAAATTTACCGCAGCCACCACTAAAATCAACAACGCGGCTATTGACATCAAATAAACATAAGCAATATTGCCGTTAGGCTCAAGCTCCCAACGCAAGTGCGATTGCAAGTGAATATTGGTGAGCGGTTGAAGTTCAAAGCCAAAATGATTTTCTTTTAGCCAACGCACATCTTCATCGCGATACTCAATATATTTTCTTGACCAATCGAGCAGCTTTGTTTGCAATGCTTTGGCATCTGTTCCCGGTTTTAGTTTCACATAATTATAGTGGCCGAAATCGCGCCATTGAAACCACGGGTTGTCGGGGTTGCCCCTTTTTTCGCGTATGTATGAAACCAAAAAATCAAAATGAAAATGCGAAGCCTGCGGCACATCTTTAAACACCCCGAGCACTTCAACCAAATATTTTTCTTTGTTCACTTCCAATTGCTTGCCTATACAATCAATCGTTCCAAAATATTTTTTGGCGATAGATTCTGAAATTAAAATGCTGCGGGGGTTTTTCAATACTGTTTTTGCATCGCCTTTCAACAACGGGAAATCAAACACTTGAAAGAATGTAGTATCAACCATCAGCACATTGGCTTCATCATAGCGCACATCTTTCTGCGGGTTGTGAAAAGAAAAAATACGTTTCGTTAAGCCCGGGCCCCAAAGCGGAGAAAGACTCACAGCACTTTCCACTTCGGGAAAATCTTGCACCATAGCTTGTGCCATCGGGTGCGGAGTGCGGGTTTGCGAATTGGTGTTAATCCACGCAATGCGGTAAATGGTTGAAGCATTGGTGTGAAATCGGTCGTAGCTCAATTCGTATTTCACATACTGCACAATCAAAAAAACTGAAGCAAAACCAATGGCCAACCCCACAACCGAAATCGTTGTGTAAAATTTATTCCGAGCAAAGTTTCGGAATGCAATGGTTAAATAATGACGGAGCATATTTTTTGTTTTCTTATTCTTAAAAGTTGATAGCCCTGAAAGGCTGTCTTTGGCATAAACAATTTATTCCGAGCGAAGACTCTCCACCGGGTTTGTTATGGCCGCTTTGATAGACTCAAAACTTACCGTAATCAATGCAATAGCAAGAGCCAAGATTCCCGCCATCGCAAAAACTGCCCACTCAATAGAAATTTTGTAAGCAAATCCTTCAAGCCATTGGGTCATGCCATACCAGGCAACGGGCACCGCCACTACAAAAGCAATTAACACAAGCTTCACAAACTCAGACGACATCATCATGACAATTTGAGCCACGCTGGCGCCCATTACTTTTCTAATTCCAATTTCTTTCACTCTGCGCTCGGCCATGTACGAGGAGAGCCCATATAAACCAAGCACACATATCGCCATGGCCACCAAACCGAAAGTGGAAATGATGCTCGCCACTCTGCGGTCTTCATTGTATTGCTCTTGAATTTTTTGGTCGAGGAAAGAATATTCAAAAGGCGTATCAACAATTAATGATTTCCAAGTTTGCTCGATCGATTTGATAGTTTGCTCAAAATGGGTTAATGCCACCGAAACAATGATGTGGTCATAACGTTTGGTGCTGTCGGGTATTTCAAACAAGGTAGGTTTGATTTCATCGTGCAGCGAAGTTTGGTTAAAATCTTCCATCACACCAATCACTTTAAAATCATATTTTTTTCCTTCCCAATCAAAGTGAATGTTTCGGCCAACCGCTTTTTCCGGAATATAGCCCAGTTTGTTGGCGGCCGTTCGGTTCAAAATTACATTAGCTTCCCGTTCCATGATCCGGTTATCAGTAAAGGTGCGGCCGGCAATTAATTTAATATTCAGTAGCTCCATGTATCCGGCATCTACGCGGTTGCGGTGAATATCAACTCCTTTTTCCATACTACTCCCATCAGGGTAATACAACATATCGCTTAAAATTTCAGAGCCGGGCACATCGGTAGCGCCCGATACCATTTTTATAGAACTAATTTTTTGTAATTCTTTTTTTAATACATCGTACTGGTCGGTTACTTCGGCCGTGCGAAGAGGTAAAATAATTTTAGCTTTGGCATCGTATCCTAAATCTTTTTCCATCATAAAATTCATTTGTTTTGAAATAATAAAGATGCCGCACACCAACATCATGGCAATCATAAACTGAAACACCACCAATGTCTGGCGCAATCTTCCCGATGCGCTTCCAACATTCATTTTTCCTTTCAGCACTTGCACCGGCTCAAATGAAAAAAGATAAAAAGCAGGATAACCGCCCGCCAGCAACCCGGTAACCAGCGTGATGATAACCGATGCCCCGATGATATAAACCAGATTGTCTGAATTAAATGAAATATTTTTTTCTGTCAATTGATTGAAAAACGGGAGCGCCCACTGCACGATTACCACCCCTATTACAATAGCGATCACCACAATGATCATGGCTTCGCCTAATAGTTGCCTGATTAATGAAGAACGATAGGCCCCCATCGTTTTACGAATGCCAATCTCGGCCGCGCGCTTAGATGCTTTGGCCGTGGACAGGTTCATAAAGTTGATGCAGGCAATTAATAATATAAACGCGGCAATGGAAGCCACTACGTATAAATAAATAATGCGCGGGCTTTGCTGCACATCCGATTTAAGGTAAATATCTTTCACCAACTCAAGCGAAAGTGTTTTTTTTATACCCATGGCTTTCAACTGCTCGGCTCCATGTTTTTGCAACACTTCGTTCATCTTTTTTTCAACATCTGCTTTATTGTGGCCGGATACCAACCTAAGATACGAAGGCACAAAATTTTGCCCGGCCCATTGCTTCGCTGCTTCTTTGTTTTGGGTAACATATTCGCCCAAGCCGCTGCTCGTCATGGAGGTAAAGAAATTAGCTTTGATGATGCTGTTGTGGTTTTCTTTGAATACCCCTGTTACTTTATATTCAATAAATTTTCCGCCCTGGATCATGGAAATCATTTTATCGAGTGCGGGCTCGTCATTAAAAAGTTTGTGCGCCAGTTTTTCTGAAAGCACCATGGTGTTTGCTTCTGTTAATGCTTTTTTCGGGTTGCCTTCAATCAGGGTATAGGTAAAAACATCAAACAAAGAAGAGTCGGCTAAAAAAGCATGGGATTCATAAAAAAGATTTTTCTTATAACGAATTAAACTTTTTGAAAACGAGGGAAGCACGCGCACGGCATTTTTCACTTCCGGAATTTCGTCTTTCATCGTCATGGCAATGGGCGGAGAGCATGTGCCCGAATTATTGACTGACACATCTGACTGAAAATGGGTAACAATACGATACAGATTTTCTGCCAGCCGGTGGTGTTTATCGTAACTCACTTCATCTTGCACATACAGCGACAACAACAAACAGCACGCTATCCCCAGGGCTAAACCAAAAATATTAATAGCCGAATAGGTTTTATTCCGGATGAGATTCCGGAGGGCAATTTTAAGGTAGTTGCTAAACATAGTGTTGTATTTATAAATTCTATTTTCGTTTTATTCGCTTCGCAGACTTTCTGAGGGATTCGCTAAAGCCGCCCGAATAGTTTGCGTGCTAACAATAACAAGGGTAAGAACAAAGGCTACCAACCCGGCTATGAGGATTACCCACCAGGCCATGCCAATGCGGTAATGATAAGTTTGCAAGTAGTTATTTAGTGCCCACCACGATACGGGAGCTGCTACCACAAAGCCGATCAGCACCAGCAAGGCAAAATCTTTTGATAAAAGAGAAACAATGCTGTACGTGCTTGCCCCCATTACTTTTCGGATACCAATTTCTTTGGTGCGCTGCTCAGCCGTAAATGTGGCTAACCCAAACAGCCCCAGGCATGTAATGAAGATGGCCAAGAAAGCAAACAGAGAAGCCAGTGTACCGGTGAGGTTGATCGCTGCAAATTTTTTAGCAAACTGCTGATCTACAAAATGATATTCGAACGGGTGCGAAGGATTGTACTTTTTAAATACACTCTCCACTCCTGCTAAAGTAGCTGGCAGATCGTTGGTTTTTTCCAGACGCATCGTAACTACCTCAGCCCAATCGGGGTTTAATAAAAAGAAACCCGGCCTTACTTCTCCGAAAGGAGAATCCATTAATACATTATCAATCACTCCCACCACGGTCCAGTTTTTACTCCACAACTTTATTTGTGCGCCTACCGGGTTGGCCAGGTTCATGGCATCTACCGCGGCTTTGTTTAAGATCATGGCACTGCTGTCGCTCTTAAAGTTTTCAGAAAAATCGCGGCCTTCCAGTAATTTAATACCCATGGTTTGCGCATAATTATATCCGGTAACCACACGGGCAAACAGTACCTCCTGGTTCGGAAGTTTTCCCGGCCAATCCAATGTATTGTTTCCATAAATATCAGTTACCGGGCTGCTCGAAACAGTTAATGTTGAAGCCAGATGAGCCGATACCAATTCCTTTTCAATGGCTTGAAAATTTTTACCCATCTCAACATTGGCATTCACCATAATCAGGTTTTGCCGATCATAGCCTACTTCCCGATTTTTTACATGTTGTATCTGTGTGTAGATTACAATCGTGCCGACCATGAGAAAAATGGAAAAGAAAAACTGAAGCGACACCAGCATTTTGCGTGGGGCAATGGCACCCTGCCCTACATTCAGGTTTCCCTTCAGCACTTTTACCGGGTTAAACGATGACAGGTAAAAGGCCGGGTAGCTGCCGGCAAAAAAACCAACGGTTAAAATAAACATGGCAGACGACACCCAAAACCAGGGCGAACCATACCCAATGGATAATTTTTTACTTACCAGCATGTTATAGGCGGGCAGCACCAATTCCGTTAAAACAAGGGCCGCAAAAAAAGCAATGGCTACCACCATTACAGATTCGCCCACAAACTGCCCGATGAGCTCTCTTCTTCTTGAGCCGATGGTTTTGCGAATGCCCACCTCGCGAGCTCTTCGTTCGCTGCGGGCCGTGGCCAGATTCATAAAATTAATGCAGGCAATGAGCAGAATAAAAACCGCGATCACCGAAAACAACCGCACCGATTCAATCATTCCCCCGGCCGGTTTTCCATTTTCAAAATCGGAATAGAGCCGCCACTCTTTCAGTGGCTGAATAAACATTTCGCATTTTTCATCTTTTTTCTTTTCGCGAAAAAGAGCGGTTAGTTTTTTATTTAAGTCAGCCAAGTCTGTGCCGGGCTGTAACTCTACTACGATAGGATATGATTCGTCATCCCAATTATTTTTATTGCGCTTCGCCTGGCCTTCTGCATACACAATCCAGGGGGCCAGAAAATCAAATGAAAACGAAGAGTTAGCCGGAAGGTCTTTTAAAATACCGGCTACTTTATAATCATCGCTGTTATTGAGGCGAATGGTTTGCCCCATGGCCTCGCTCTTACCAAACAAAGCGGTGGCCGTAGATTCGGTAAGCAGTACAGACTTGGGGTCATTGAGTGCTGTGGCCGAGCCCTTCAGCAGAGGGAACTGAAACATTTGTAAAAATTCAGGGCTTACAAATTGTCCCCATTTATTGATGCGGTTTTCGCCCGCGCTAAGCAAGTAATAGTTTGACCAATAGGCAACGGCTGTATTTTTTATACGGCTGTCAAATGTTTTCAGGTATTCGTATGGGCCTAATGGTACCGACATAAACGTAGAGGCCTTTCCCGAGAAATAATCGGTTACCATAAGTTTGCCGAGGTGATCGGCATTTTTATGAAAACGGTCGAACGTTACTTCATCCCATACCCAAAGAGTTATCAGCAGGCTGCACGCAATCCCTACCGCCAGCCCGCCTATATTGATAAATGAATACATCGGGTTGCGCGTTAGATTTCGAAAAGCAATTTTTAAATAGTTCGTAAACATAGAGGGGTTGTTTTTTATTCCGACTTTAAACTATGCACCGGGTTAACAATAGCTACTTTCAAAGCCTGCATACTTACAATGACCAAAGCCAACAGCAGGGCAAATACACCCACGGCTGCCACCACCCACCAGGCTATATCAATTCGGTATTCATACCGTTGCAAAAAATTATTTAAAAACCACCAGGCTGCCGGGGCCGAAATGATAAATGCAAAAAGTACAAGCCTTGTAAAATCTTTGGATAGAAGCAGCACCAGACTTGAAACCGATGCGCCTAACACTTTTCGGATGCCCATTTCCTTAGTGCGTTGTTCGGCCGTAAAGGATGCCAACCCCAGTAATCCTAAACAGGTAATGGCAATAGCCAACACGGCAAAAATGGCTGCCACCCGGCTGATTAGGTTAATGTTGGCAAATTTTTTATTGAATACTTCATCTGTAAACTGGTATTCGAACGGGTAGTTGGGATTTAGTTTTTTAAAGATGGTCTCTACCTTGGCTATGGCACCGGGCAAGTCGTTCGTTTTATTCAGCCGAATCGTAATGGTGGAGCTCCAGCCCGGCATTAAAAACATAGAGAGAGGCTGCACACTTCCGGTGGCCTGAGCCATCACCATATTCTTCATTACCCCAATAATTTCATAAGGTGCATTTCCCCATTCCAATTTTTTTCCGATCGGGTTTTCAAAGCCCATCATTTTCATGGCAGCTTCGTTAATTACCACGGCCGTAGTATCGCTCTTATACTTCCGAGAAAAATCCCGACCCAGGAGCATTTTTACACCCAGTGTTTCGGTGTAATCGTACTCGGTAGCGATCGTGCTAAACGCTACCCGTGTGCCGCTTGGCATGCCTTGCCACTTTACTTCGTTATTAGAAAAAATAGAAGTTACCGGGCTATTGCTTTTGCATATTGATTTTACGGCACCCGTTCTAATCAACTCATTGCGTATGGTTTGAAAGTTTGTTTCTAACTCTCCGTTAGTCCATACCTGTATAAGATTTTCGCGGTCATAGCCCATGTCGCGGTTTTTTACGTGCTCTATTTGCTGGTAGATGACGATGGTGCCGATAATAAGAAAAATGGAAAACCCGAATTGAAGCGTTACCAATATTTTGCGCGGGGTGCTGGCACCCTTCCCTACGTTCACTTTTCCTTTTAATACTTTTACCGCTTCAAAGGAGGATAAATAAAAAGAAGGATAGCTGCCCGAAAAAATACCGATAGTTAAAATTAAACTGAGAGCACCCAGCCATAGCCAGGGGTTGGCGTAATTAACTGAAATGTGTTTATCCACCAATACATTATATCCGGGCAGGGCCAATTCTACCACCACTGTGGCCAGTATAAAAGCCATGAGCGTAATGCCGATTGATTCGCCCAAAAATTGGGCGATCAGTTCCTGGCGGCTCGAGCCAACGCTTTTGCGAATCCCCACTTCGCGTGCCCGGCTCTCGCTGCGGGCCGTGGCCAGGTTCATAAAATTGATGCAGGCAATGATCAGCACAAATACGGCAATTGTGTTAAACAATCGCACATAATCTATCAGCCCACCTGTATTTTTTCCTTCTTCAAAATTTCCATATAATCGCCATTGGCTCATCGGGTGAAGAAAAAGTTTGGCGGTGGGTGCTTTGGGGTTGTTATCTCGAATTATTTTTTCAATCGAGTGGTTTACATCATCGGCAGCAGATCCTTCTTGTAACAGCACATACATCTGAAAGGAATTATTATCCCAACTGTTTTTAGAGCGTTGTACCCAGGGCTGAGTAGCTTCATAAAATGAAAAGGGTAATAAATAATCAAACCGAAATTCGGATTGCTTGGGCACATCGGGCAACACGCCCGTTACTTTTTGCTCGTGCTCATTGTCAATTTGAATGACTTGCCCCATGGGATCGGCCTCACCAAAAAATGCTTGGGCCGTAGATTCCGTTATAACGATCGAACTGGGGTCGTCCAGTGCCTGATTTTGATCGCCCCTCGTCAGATTAAATGAAAACATTTTCAAAAACTCGGGCGACACATTCAGCCCGAATTTATTCAACCGTTTCTGGTTTGCTAAAAGAGTATTGCCTTCTCCCCAATTGGTGATGCACACATATTTTACCTGGCTGGCTTTGGCCGGCAAAACTTCTTTGAGGGGATACGGCATGGAGTTGCTTGTGCCGATGTGCCCCATGTTCCACTCCTGCTGCTGGTAGAGTTTGTAAATATTTTTATAGTTGACATGAAATGTATCGTACGAATATTCATCGGCCACCCAAAGAAAAATTAGGATAGCCGAAGCCAGACCCACCGCCAGCCCGCCTATATTGATAAATGAATAGACCGGGTTGCGCGTAAGATTTCGAAAAGCAATTTTCAGATAATTGGTAAACATAAGCGGGTGTTTTTTATTCCGACTTTAAACTATGTACCGGGTTGGCCGTGGCTGCTTTTACCGAACGATAGCCTACGGTAAGCAAGGCGATGGCAAACGTCATTCCGAACCCGACTAAAAAGGTATAGGCGTTCAACCCGATGCGGTAATTAAATGTACTTAGCCACTGGCTCATCACATACCATGCTAATGGCAACGAAAGCACAAAGCCGGTTATAATCAATTTTACATATTCCTTAGAAAACAACAGCACTATACTTTCTACCGAAGCGCCCAATACTTTGCGCACACCCACTTCTTTTGTTTTTTGGCTGGCCATAAACGTAGCCAAGCCAAACAAACCGAGGCACCCGATAAAAATGGCAACAGAAGTAAAAACAATAATCATGGTTGACATCCGCTGGTCGTTTTCATAAAACTCTTTAATCTCTTCCTCTAAAAACTTGTAGGAGAAAATGTGTGCCGGGTAAGCAGCCTCCCACATCCTTTGTATGGGCTTCACCGTTTCGCTAAACCGGCTCAGGTTTACTTTTACCGAAAGGTTAGAGTACATTCTGACATGGTTAAAAATAACTGTGGGCTCAATGGGCTCGTGCAACGACATGGTGTGGAAATCCTGCACCACACCTACTACCGGCTTAAAAGCGTTTGTGCCGCCTCGTTTCATTTGCAGGCCTATTATATCCTGAGCATGCGCATAGCCCAGCATGTGTGCCATTCGCTCGTTCACCAAAAAACCCTGTGCCGTATCTAAGTCCTGAATGTTTTTTCCGGCTATTAATTTTAATCCGTACAGGCCGAGGTAGTGGCCATCGGCCAGTTTAATGTGGGCATCAAACTGGTCCGGCTTCCCCTCTATTGTAAAACCGGTAACCGAAACCGTGCCCGATGAGGGCGGTGCCAAGTTAAGGCTGACTTGGTCAACCCCACTTATTTTCTGTACCTCTTCGCGCAGAGTTTTCATTTTGCTGGTGCCATCCGAAAATCCTTCGCGTGCATTTTCGGGAATTGGAAAATTAACTACTGCTTCTTTGTTAAAACCTAAATCTTTCCGGTTTAAAAAATTCATCTGCTGCACCATTACCAGCGTGGCTATAATTAAAAACTGAGAGATAACAAACTGCAGTACTACCAATGACTTTCGCAATGTATAGCCGGACGAATTTTTGTTGCCCATCCCGTTTTTCATGGCAAACACCGGTTTAAAGCCCGATACCACAAAAGCCGGATACAAGCCGGAAAGAATTGAAACCAGCAGTGTTATAATGAGCAGAAAAAATGAAGCTTGCACATCGTGCAGCAAATCAATCGTTATTTCGGTTTTTAAAAATGTATTAACCGATGGCAGCACCATTTTGGCAAATGCCACGGCTAAGATTACCGATGTAACCGTAACCAGTGCCGACTCGCCCAGGAATTGCACAATCAACTGCCCGCGCGAGCTGCCCAGTGTTTTGCGGATGCCTACTTCTTTCGAGCGTTTAATGGCCTCGGCCGTTACCAGGTTAATAAAATTGATGCAGGCCGTAACGATTAGAAAAATTGCAATAACCAGCATGGCTGTTATTTTTTCTCGGCTAATGGTGGTGTAGTTGTAATTGTTATACCGATCATCGTGGTGGATGCTGGCCAGTGCCTGAGTATGGTAGGCCGCATGATCCTGGTTATCCGGATGGTATTTGGTAAAGAATGCCGGCAGCCGTCTTTCTACTTCTTCAATGGAAGCTTCTTTCTTTAACAGGAAATAGCATTGTTCATCGCTCCAGATACCGTTCCACCCATATTCATCTCTTTCTTTTTTAATAGTAACATACGAAAGCATGACATCGAACGGAAAATCGGTATTGGCCGGAACGTTTTCGGCAATGGCCGTTACTTTATATTCCTTCCCTTCAAAAGAAATTACTTCGCCCAGCGCATCTTGCTTACCAAAATAGTTTAGCGCTGCTTTTTTTGAAAGAACTACCTCGTTGGGGTTTTCTAAATTATTATCGGACTTTCCAAGTAAAATCGGGCGATCAAAAATTTTAAAAAAACTGGGCGTGGTAAACACAATGCCGTTGTGATCGCCAAATTTTTTAGAAGTTCCGTCTTTTTGCGGCACGGAAATCATGCCATCGTAACGGTACGAAGTAAAGGTTACTTCTTCTGCTTCGTGAAAGTCATTTTTAAAGGCCTCCCACAATACAGGCGGCACCCCTGAAGTATAGTTTTTTCCCTGATGGCCATCGGCCTCCATTACCACCCGGTAAATGCGATCGGCCTGGGTATGAAACCGGTCGAAGCTGGTTTGATGTTTAATCAGGAAAAACAAAATCAGCCCGGCCGTAATTCCCAGGGTAAGCCCAAATACATTTATGAGCGTAGTATTTTTGGCACGCAGTAAATTGCGAAGAGCCGTGATCAGATAATTTTTAAGCATTGTGTAGGCAGTTAGTTTCTTTGCTGAGTACAGTTTCATTTTGTAACCAAACCATTCCTTCTCAGCAATCGGCCTTTATCCAATCTTGATGCCACTCAAAAAACACCTTTTTTTTAACCCAATTGCAATATTTTAAAAATAGATAAGATCGAAAATGAACTAAACCGTCCGTAATCGGGCAACCGGCTATAATAAGCAAAAGCATAACCTAAAGTGTTCTGGCAAAAAACAGATTATGGCATTTTTATAGTCAGATTTCTTCTTTATTCTTTGGGGAGATTATGTCTATCAATGTACCCAACCGGATAAAATCATGAGGAATTTTATGAATTTGAACCCTTCATTTTCGTGATTTTGGTTAGTTTTGCAGCCGCTTTTTAAATATCAACTTAAATTTATAGTCCTGTGAACGTTGTACTTTTCCTTATCCCGGCCATCGGCCTTCTCGGTTTATTAATTACTGCCTTTAAATCTGCCTGGGTTAGCAAACAAGATGCTGGCGAGCCAAAAATGCAAGAACTGGCCGGCTACATTGCCCGGGGTGCCATGGCCTTTCTTAAAGCCGAATGGAGAATTTTGGGTGTATTTGCACTTATTGCCGCCATCTTTTTGGGTTGGTCGGGCACGCTCATTCCTGAGTCGAGCCCGGTTATAGCCGTTTCATTTATTATTGGGGCGCTGCTCTCGGGCTTGGCCGGTTTCATTGGTATGAAGATCGCCACCAAAGCCAACGTGCGCACCACACAAGCAGCACGTACCTCGCTGGCCAAAGCACTAAACGTATCGTTTACCGGTGGTTCGGTAATGGGTATTGGTGTGGCCGGCTTAGCCGTTTTAGGGCTGGGCGGGCTGTTTATTATTTTCTATAAATATTTTGTTCCGGAAGGTGCAGCCGTTACCGGCCTGGAGATGCGCAAAGCCATAGAAGTGCTGGCCGGATTTTCGTTGGGAGCCGAATCGATTGCTCTTTTTGCCAGGGTAGGTGGTGGAATCTATACTAAAGCGGCCGATGTGGGCGCTGACTTGGTGGGGAAAGTAGAGGCAGGCATCCCCGAAGACGATGTGCGAAACCCCGCCACCATTGCCGACAACGTGGGCGATAACGTGGGCGATGTGGCCGGCATGGGAGCTGATTTATTCGGTTCGTATGTAGCCACTATTCTGGCTACTATGGTGCTGGGCCAGGAAATTTCTTCAGCCGATAATTTTGGAGGCCTTGCCCCTATTTTGTTACCCATGGTAACAGCTGGGCTGGGATTGATTTTTTCTATTGTGGCGACCTGGTTTGTGCGAATTAAAAATGAAACCGACAGTGTGCAGAATGCCCTGAACATCGGAAACTGGTCATCTATCATCATGACGGCCATCGCTTCGTACTTTGCCGTAAAATATTTATTGCCCGAAACCCTTACCCATCGCGGAGTAGCGTTTACCTCTACCGATGTATTCATTGCCATCATCATCGGTCTGGTAGTGGGCACACTAATGAGTTTGATTACTGAATATTATACCTCGATGGGCAAGCGCCCGGTAAAATCCATCGTACAAAAATCGGGCACCGGGCATGCCACCAATATTATTGGCGGGCTTTCAGTAGGGATGGAATCAACCTTGTTGCCCATTCTGGTGTTAGCGGCCGGTATTATCGGTTCGTATGAGTTTGCCGGATTGTATGGAGTATCGATTGCTGCAGCTGGTATGATGGCCACCACGGCTATGCAGCTGGCCATTGATGCTTTCGGGCCGATTGCCGACAATGCCGGAGGGATAGCCGAAATGAGCCAGCTTCCGGAAGAAGTACGCCACCGCACTGATAACCTCGATGCCGTTGGTAACACCACAGCCGCTACCGGAAAAGGATTTGCCATCGCCTCGGCAGCATTAACTTCATTGGCCTTATTTGCGGCCTTTGTGGGAGTGGCCGGGATTACTTCTATAGACATTTACAAAGCCCCCGTGTTAGCCGGGCTTTTTGTGGGCGGAATGATTCCGTTTATTTTTTCATCTCTTGCCATTGCGGCCGTAGGGCGCGCGGCTATGGATATGGTAAATGAAGTGCGCAGGCAGTTTAGGGAAATACCGGGTATTATGGAATACAAAGCACAACCTGAATACGAAAAGTGTGTAGCTATTTCAACTAAAGCCTCGCTTCGCGAGATGATTGCCCCCGGAGCTATTGCGCTGATTACTCCGGTCATTGTGGGCTTTACCTTTGGCCCCGAAGTGCTGGGCGGTATGCTGGCCGGCATTACAGTATCGGGTGTATTGATGGGTATTTTTCAATCGAATGCCGGGGGCGCTTGGGATAACGCCAAGAAGTCTTTTGAAAAAGGAGTAGAGATTAACGGCCAAACGCATTATAAAAAATCGGAACCACACAAGGCATCGGTAACGGGCGATACCGTGGGCGATCCGTTTAAAGATACATCGGGGCCTTCGATGAACATCCTCATTAAATTATCCTCTATTGTGGCCTTAATTATAGCACCTCATATTTCTACAGTGAAGCAGGCGGCCAAAGCCGAACAACCGACTATAAAAATTGAGAAAATAGAACAGGTAAAGCCGGTTCAATAGATTAACACTTCTCTCTTTATCAGGAAAAGCCATTTCTTAAAACGAAATGGCTTTTCCCCTTTTTAGGGGGTTTTAATCTCTTAAAACCCCGGTATTTTTAGCATTAAAACATTAACCAATTTATTACGACATGAAAACAATTGTATCCGGTCTTTTTCTATTGGCTTTTTCTTCCTTGTATGCCCAACAAAACGCTATCAAATTTCAGGTGGGGTATGGAGTGCCGCTGGGCAGTGGCACGGTGGGTACTTCCACCTCTTCAAATAGTAGTTCAAGTTATATACGGTCGGCCACGCGCGGCTCATTTGGCAGTGGCACACAGCTAGAAGTAGGTTATACGCGCTCGCTCTCCGGGCTTCTTTCATTTCAAATGGATGTTTCGTATTTGTTTGGAAAACAATACAACACGTCTGGAGATAGTTATACGTATCAGGGCACAAACTATGGTTCTAGTGTTTCTACCAACGCCAATTTCTTTTTCTTTTCGCCTCAGGTGAGGGCCAAACTGGGCGAGGGTAAGTTCGTGCCCTATGTTTCGGTAGGCCCTGTTGTTGGCACAGGTAAAGTGCATGATAAAGGAGATTACAATATTTATGATCACAGCCCCTATACGTATGAATTTACTTACAGCGGTTCGGTATCGGTAGGCGCAAAAACCACGGTAGGCGTTGAGGTAACCCAGGGTAAGTTTGGTTTTTTTGGCCAGCTAACGATGGTTAACATGAGTTATGCTCCCACGAAAGGGATTTATACTAAATATGTTAACAGTGGAGCAGACAATTTGCCCGACATGAATACTGCCCAAAAGGAAACCAGTTTTGTAAACAGTTACGATGCGAATGCCATACAAGATCCCAGCCAGCCCAGCAAGCAGCTTAAACAATATTATCCGCTCAGCAGCTTAAGTTTAAATTTTGGGGTGCTGTATCATTTTTGATTGAGCCCGTCATCAATAAAAAATCCTGACCGTTTAAGTCAGGATTTTTTATTGATGCTTCTGTCTTAGTCTATACTTTCTTGCTCAGGGCGTCAATTTTAGCTTGTGCTTCTTGCTTGCCTAAGCTGAGTGCTTTTTTGTACAACTCAATGGCTTCGCGATAGGTTTCCTTCTTTTTGCGCGGGGCTAACTTGGTGCGGTTAGCCGCTTCTTCTACGGCCTGGCCACGGGCAAAGTACGAATCGGCTTCGCTTACTTTGCTCTGCAATTGTACTTGCTGAATTTTTTCTTCCAGCAAGGCCAGTTCTTGCTTTTTGTTTTCTATCTGCGCGGCCTTGTCGTTAATTTCAGCTTGCTGCAAATCAATTTTTATTTTCTGATCAGAGTTTTCCTGACCCAACTCGCTCACTTTTTGCTGCAACGAAGTAATCTCCTGGTTTTTGGCTTCCAGGTCGGCTTTCAGTTTTTTAATGGTAGCCGCATACGCATTGGCTGTGCCTTTCGATTTCTTCAGCGATTTTTCTAAATCTTCAATTTTGCCCTGGGTGTCTTTTACATATTTGCTGATATCCTTCATTCGTGAGGTGTAATCAGAGTACGATGTGCCCTCTACCATGTTCACCTGCAGGTGCTGGCGGTTAGCATCAATCGAATCCATCAGGGAACCTACTTCCTGAAGCGTTTGTACAAATTTTTGGTTGGTTTGAAGCGCTTCGCGAAGCGAATCTACCTGGGTTTGTAATTTTTCTGATTTGTTGTCGCATCCAGCTAAAAGGAGAACCGCCACAACAAAAGGTAAGAGTAGTTTGGCCATACAGTTGTTAGTTATTTCCTGCAAAAATACAACGCCTGCCTATGGGTAAAAAAGGATGGTAAATTATTTTTTTTAAGCCGTTAATAAATTCTGCGAGTTAGCTTAAATTTGCGCCCGTTTGCTTCGGCAACCCAACCCATGTCTTCCTATTTCGCCCAAACAACCCACTTTAACTCTAAAAAGTATTTAATTCTTAAGCCGGTTCATCTGGTCATTTAAGGATATGGCAAATTCTACTAACGATCATTCGCGTCATATAAAACTTACCGCAGCCGGGGTGCTGATCTCGCTGGGCATCATTTATGGCGACATTGGCACTTCAACGCTGTATGTGTATAAGGCCATTATTGGCAACCGTCCCATTACGGAAGACTTAGTGCTGGGCGGAATGAGTTGTGTGTTTTGGACACTCACCCTGATTACCTCATTCAAATATGTGTACCTGGCATTGAATGCCGACAACAAAGGCGAGGGTGGAATTTTTGCCCTGTATGCCCTGGTGCGCAGGTACAAAGCAACCTGGGTAATTTTTCCGGCTATCATCGGATGTGCCACACTTATTGCCGATGGGTTTATTACCCCGGCCATTACTATTACATCAGCCATTGAAGGGGTGTCGCTCGACTACCCTAATTTTCCGATTGTGCCGGTGGTCATTGTTATCTTGGTATTGCTTTTTTTCTTTCAGCAATTCGGCACGAACATCGTTGGCAAAACCTTCGGGCCGATGATGATTCTTTGGTTTTTAATGATTGGCGGGCTGGGGTTAGTGTATGTTATACCTAACCCAACGGTGCTGCGGGCCATTAACCCCATGTATGCCTGGAACCTGCTAACTAATTATCCGGAAGGGTTTTGGTTGTTGGGCGAAGTATTTCTTTGCACCACGGGTGCCGAGGCACTCTATTCTGATTTAGGCCACTGCGGCAAAGGGAACATTCGCCTGGGCTGGGGGTTTGTAAAGATTTCATTACTGCTCAATTATTTTGGGCAGGCTGCGTGGTTGCTGGCGCACCAGGGCACCACACTAAACGGCAAAATTCCTTTTTATGCAATTGTGCCCGAACAATTTTTAATCATCAGTGCCATCATTGCCACGGCAGCCGCCATTATTGCCAGCCAGGCATTGATCTCAGGCACCTTTACGCTGGTAAACGAAGCCATGAAACTGAAACTGTGGCCCAGCACCAAAGTACGTTACCCCAGCCAGCAAAAAGGCCAGATCTATGTGCCCGCCATTAATTGGATTTTGATGATCGGCACCATTGCCGTGGTTTGGATATTTCAAAATTCGTCCGCTATGGAAGGCGCCTATGGGTTGGCTATTATTTTAAATATGCTGATGACCACCACCCTGCTGGTATTTTATTTTAGCACAGCCAAACACTCACGCATCCGCACGGCCGGCATCGGCATCTTATTTTTCACCTTAGAGGCGTTGTTTCTGGTGGCCAACTTCCACAAATTTGAGCAGGGTGGCTGGTTTACCTACACCATTGCCTTAATATTTTTTGTGATGATGTACACTCTGATGAAAGCCCGCCACTTGCGCGAACGCCATACCGAGTTTGTTGACCTGAAACATTATGTGCCGCTGATTGAAGAACTGCAGGCCGATCATTCCATTCCGAAAGAGGCTACCAACCTGGTGTATATGGCCGTGGCCGACAGCAAGCGGTACATTGACTCCAACATTATTTATTCCATCTTCAAAAAGAAACCCAAACGAGCCGATGTTTATTGGTTTGTGCACGTAGATACGGTGGATAGCCCCTACACATCGAAGTACTCGGTGGACACCATCATACCCAAGAAATGTTTTTTTGTGCGGATCAAGTTAGGATTTAAAGCCGACCACCGGGTGAATTTGCTCTTCAACAAAATTTTGCACGACATGGCCGAAACATCTGAAATTGATCTTACCAGCCATTACGATTCGCTGCGCAAGCACAGTATGCCGGCCGATTTTAAGTTTGTTATTTTACACTCGCTCGCCTCGGTTGATAGCGAAATATCTTCCTTCGATAACCTCATGATCCAGGCTTACCGGTTTATTAAAAGTCATAGTCTTTCTACAGAAGAAATGTACGGGCTTGAACTGGCCAATGTAGAAGTAGAAAATGTACCGATCATGGTGGGGCCTACGGCCAAAGTGCGCATTAAGCGCGAGCGCGAAGACAGCGAACGCGAAAAAGAACTACGCTACCACGAACAGTCGAACTAAAGATTTCTTTACGAAGTAACGATGTAGTAAACATTCGTTACAATATACCCCACAATAACAATGGCCGCCCCGATTTTATTAACGCGGTGTACCTTCGTTACCTGATCGTGGTTATGAAGTTTCAGCGCAATAGCCGACACCGTCAGAATGCCGAAAATGCCGAGAAACGTAAGGCTGTGCAAAATATCGACCAAACTAAACTGGGATGACTGCGGCAGAAGCGAATCAATAATATACTTGTTTCCCACAGCGGCAAACAAACCGCCCACGGGCAACCCAAAGCGCGGCTCCAGTTCATTCGTGTCCGATAAAAAGCTGACCAGTGCAATGAGGAAAGCAAAGTACATTCCTAAAAATACTTTTAAAAATAACCCGGTAGCCTCGCGCTCAATATCCATCTCGATCGTAAACATAGAGAAGGTCTGCACATGGTGCCCCGGGTCAGGATTGCCAAACGAAGTTTTATAAACACTTTTATCTGTTGATACTGTAAACTTGTCAACCTTCCAGCCATCCAGCACCTCCACATTATCAAACCGGCTGTTGGCCGTATCGGCTACAAATACCACATTGTTTATGTCCTGTTCTTCGTCTTCTATTTCTATTTTCAAGTGCTGCTCGTCAAACGGAAAATCCTTTACGCGCCAATTTTCTTTCATGGTGCATTTTACACGCATTTGCGCCCAGTATCTTCCTTTTACGGTATCAATGCTTTCCGATGATATCTCAATGTCTTTGGCATTGGGTATATCAATCTGTTTGGCAAAATCGAATTTGGGATTGGCATAATTAAACCACAACCAAAAACGAACCGTGTACTGCTGATCGTGAAAATTAATGTCGTGAATGCTAATGATAAAAGCCCCTATTCGTACGGTATCGGGCTTAGATTTAGCTTGCGAAAAATTAAATATAAACAGGCAAGCGAACAGAAAATTCAGGCTGCTTTTCATGTTTTCAAGGTTAGGTTGAGGTTTTCAAATGTAAATATTTTTTTGATTGCTACCTTTGCCCCAAAGCAAACCGGCTTATCGCGCTGACGAATACCGTTAGCGAGGAAAGTCCGGGCAACACAGGGCACCGTACTTCCTAACGGGAAGGGGCTGACTTTTAAATGTTAGCCACAGACAGCGCCACAGAAAATAAACTACCTCAACTTGGTTGAGGAAAAGGTGAAAAGGTGGGGTAAGAGCCCACCGGGCTGGCGGTGACGCCAGCCGCACGGCAAGCCTTACGGGTTGAAAGGCCAAATAGGCTTCACTTCGAAAGACACAGTGGCTCGCTGTGTGCGCAAGCAGGTGAAGTTGGGTAGGCTGCTCGATTCTGACGGCAACGTCAGAACCAGATAAATGATAAGCATCCCGATGTAAAATTCGGGAAACAGAACCCGGCTTACAGGTTTGCTTTTTTTTACGTTACCCAATGCAACGTTTGTGGCTTCACCGGATTTATAAAAGGCTCGTTGTTTTGTTGCGAAATAGCCCACAACCTTTTAATCTCATAATACCATCGCGCCTGCATATCGGGCTCGCCAATTAATGAAAGCGTAGGCTTTGATTTTAATCCTTCGTTCAGCTTTTGAAACACTCCCAAATCTTGCCTGATAAATTGCTGGCCCAGTTTCTTTAACGGCCACCATAGCCAGCGCGAAACCGCCAGCGTACTGTAAAAAATATGGGTGAGTTCGGTCGCTTGCTCATTGATGGGGGTGAGTATGGTAATCGAAATAATTTCATCCTTCTGTCCTACCTTGATGTGCTCCCACCGGATGCCCGGTATTTCAAAAGTAATTTCTGTAGAGGTGCCTCCCTTCAGTACGCCATATCCTTTTGAGTTATTGGAAGGTGCATGGCGCGTCATCTTAAAGCCAAGCGGAGAAGGCTCAAATTTTTTCTCTTTCAACTTCGATCGCTTGGCCGACCGCCAGTACCACGACTGGTGAACAAACGTAACATGCGAGGGGTCTATCAGCCCGATAACTGAATGATCAATATCGGCCGGCAGTGTTACGGTTTCTACATGAAGAAATTTTTTATCGGCTGCTAAAATCAAATCGGGCAAAGGCATTTTAGGCTCTATCCCGGGTATTTTCTTTTCGGGAATATAAACCCACACCGTACCGTTTATTTCTTTACAGGGATATTGGAAGACTTTTATTTTGGAAACATCTATCGTGCCGCCCGGAGGCAGAGCCGGAATATTTTTACAAACGCCATCCGTACCAAACTCCCACCCATGGTAGCAGCACTGAAGGGTATCATTCTTAAACCATCCTTGCGACAGCGGCACGCCCCGGTGGGCGCAATTATCGCGCAAGGCAAAGGGGGTTCCGTTTTTATCCCGGCCAAAAACAATTTTTTCGCCCAGCATTTCTTTACCTACCAGCTTGCCGGGTTTTAGAAAAGAACCATGAAAGGCCAAATACCAAAGGTTTTTTAAGAACAAAGAATGATCTGCCATACGCTGAATTATAGAAACCTGAATGTACTCTATTTTTTTTCAAACTTAATGAAAAAGGGCTGCCCCGTACGATGACCTGTGTCAGTAGTCAGGCAAATTTTTTTTTGTTTTTTTTAATTTATCCGCACATTTCATTTACTGGCCGGATCAATTAACTTTATTGCGAATCTCATTTTTATGAACATTGATTTTGATATGGAAGTAGGCCTGCGCCTGCTGATTTCATTTGCGATTGGCACTGCCATTGGTCTGGAGCGCGAATACCGAAGCAAGGCGGCCGGTCTGCGCACCATGATCATGATTTGTTTAGGCTCTACCATCTTTATGGAAATATCGGTAAACCTGGGGTCTAACAGTCCGGATCGTATTGCTTCTAACATTGTAACCGGCATCGGCTTTTTAGGCGGGGGCGTTATTTTTAAAGATGGGCTCACCATATCGGGCATTACCACGGCCACCACCATTTGGATTTCGGCCGCCTTAGGCATGGCCGTAGGGGCCGGAGAATATTTTATTGCCATTGTAGGCTCGGGTGTAGTTTTAATTGTTCTCACCTTGCTAGAGAAAGCGCAGGGATTAGTAGAGCGCTGGCATCAATCGCGCACCTATCGCATCGGGTTTCAGCATAATGAAGACGGCCACCTGTTTATAGAACAGGCGCTACAAAAGCTAAGATTAAGTTTCAAAAAAAGACGCGATTTTAAAGACAACCACACGTTCACGGTTATCTACGAAGTTTTTGGTTCAGAAAATAAATTAGAAAAATTCAATCTGGTCTTAAAGGAATCGGATTTGGTTTTATCGTTTGGGTATTAAACACCCAAATCGCCACCGTCAGAAATATCCACTAATAACACTTTCACTTCATCAGCTTTGGCATGTTCGCCCATTTTTTCAAAACTCATCACCAGATTGCGCAATGCCCTGCGGATAATTTCCAGATTAGAGCACGCCTCAAAAAAAGAAGCCTGCGGCACCAGGTGCAATTCATTGATGTAGTTCTCAATGTCTTGTTTTGAAAAAATAAGACCCCGATTAAAGGCATTGATATAAAACTGATGGTTATCGTCTTTGTACGTAAGGATAAACAGATTGGGCAAATTCACTCCCTGTACGGGTAATTTTAATTTTTGTGCTACCAGCATATAAATAACACAAAGTGTAATCGGGTTGCCCTTCCGCGACTCCAGCACTACGTTCATCATGGAGTTGCCGGGCGAATGAAAATTTTTAGTGTTCGCTCCAAACTTCAGTTTATTAAACAATACACCGTTTACCACCTTCACCTGATCGAACGGATAAAGGTCGGGGCGAAACTCCAGCCACGTTTCATAGTATATCTGCTCTAATTCCTGCTTCAATTTTTCCAATTCCAAATCAGGATATTGGTAGGTAGCCAAAATCCACATGCCGGTAAGCAAATCCTGCTCAGTGCCGGCATACCAGGATTTTAAACGCTCGCGCAGCAAATCATACTGCAGGGTATGAATCAGTTCTTCTATGCGGCCTTGCACATCGGGGTTTAGGTTGCTCTCCCATTCGTGCTCCAGAAAAGGAATGGCAGCTTTCCCCAGCGACAAAATTTTTTCCTCCACATGCGAAATCACCTGCTGATCTTCGTCATCGAGTAATGAAATAAGCGCTTTCAGTTCTTTATCCTGCATGCTCTGTTTTTCAAAATTGACTTACGTCTGAATGACGCCCACATTAAATTTCTCAACCGGAGCCTGATTGGCAGCTTCTATACCCATCGAAACAATTTTTCGGGTCTCTAATGGATCTACCACACCATCTACCCACAATCGGGCGGCCGCATAATAGGGGCTGAGTTGATCGTTGTAGCGGTCGGTAATTTCTTTTAATAATTTTTTTTCTTCGTCTTCGGAGATGGTTTTTCCTTGCGCCTTCAGCGTGCTGATGCGGATTTGCAGCAGAGTTTTGGCGGCCGAACTGCCACTCATTACCGC
The DNA here is from genome assembly GCA_018267135.1 of Bacteroidota bacterium. Lineage (GTDB taxonomy): Bacteria > Bacteroidota > Bacteroidia > Cytophagales > Cyclobacteriaceae > ELB16-189. Next base: position 159,008 of record JAFDZA010000004.1, on the reverse strand, counting down.
CAGTTGGGCTGTAGGCCAGGCATAAATTAACCGGGGGTCGTACGCTTTGCCACACATGGCATAGTTACCTGCTCCATACGAATTGCCGATGAGGAAAGTAAATTTAGGTACGGTAGAATTGGCCATGGCATTTACCATCTTGGCACCGTCTTTAATAATACCTCCCTGCTCTGCCCGGCTGCCCACCATAAAACCACTCACATCCTGAAGAAAAACTAAGGGAATTTTCCGCTGGTTGCAATTCATAATAAAGCGGGCTGCTTTATCGGCCGAGTCAGAATAAATAACTCCGCCCATCTGCATCTCGCCTTTTTTAGTCTTTACCGTTTTGCGCTGATTAGCCAGAATGCCCACGGCCCAGCCATCGATGCGGGCATAGCCACACAAAAGTGTTTTTCCGTAAAGAGGTTTATATTCATCAAAAGCAGAGTGGTCGGTCAGGCGTTTAATAATTTCGAGCATATCGTACGGCTTGGCCCGGTCGTGCGGAAAGATTCCGTAAATCTCTTCCGGCTTTTCTTGAGGGGGTTTAGATTCAACCCGATCGAAGCCGGCTATTTCTGAATGGCCTATTTTGTCAAACAAATTCCGGATGTAATCGAGGCAAGCCTGATCGTTGGGAAATTTGTTGTCGGTTACGCCCGAAATTTCACAGTGGGTGGTGGCCCCGCCCAGCGTTTCATTGTCAATATCTTCGCCAATAGCCGCTTTTACTAAATACGATCCGGCCAAAAAGATAGATCCGGTTTTATCTACGATCATGGCTTCATCGCTCATAATGGGCAAGTAAGCGCCTCCGGCCACACAGCTGCCCATGATGGCGGCAATCTGCACAATGCCCATAGACGACATCTTTGCATTATTTCTGAATTGCCTTCCGAAGTGTTCTTTGTCGGGAAAAATTTCGTCTTGCATAGGCAAGAAAACACCGGCACTATCAACCAGATACACAATGGGTAGCCTGTTTTCCATGGCCACTTCCTGGGCGCGCAGATTTTTTTTAGCGGTGATGGGAAACCACGCGCCCGCTTTTACCGTGGCATCGTTGGCCACGATTACGCACAATCTTCTCTTAATATAACCGATCCCGGCTACTACTCCGCCCGAGGGGCATCCGCCCTGCTCGGCATACATCCCATCTCCGGCCAGCAACCCGATTTCCAAAAATTCGGTGCCCGGGTCGCGCAAATAATCGATGCGCTCGCGGGCCGTCAGTTTTCCTTTGCTATGTTGCTCGCTTATTTTTTTTTCACCTCCGCCCAGTTGTGTTTTTTTCTTTTTGGCCTGAAGCTGGGCGCGAAGCGATCTAAAGTGGTCTTCGTTTTTGTTAAATTCCAAATCCATACTTATTTTTTCTCGGCCGCTTTTTTCTTTTCTTCTTCCTGTTTTTTCATATCGCGCTCTACTTTTCTTTTGCTTTTCCCCAACGGAGCAAAAAAATGTTTGGGGTTGGTATTGAGGTGATCAGAAAGTTTGTTCAGGTTAATCATTAAATGATTTAGGTTAACGTATAATGAATCTTCATTAAGCAATCGCCCCATGGTGTTATCCCGCTTTTTAAGTTTGCCCAGCGACTCGTTGAGCGAGGCAATAGTTTGGTTCATTTTATGTACGGTTTGATTTAGCTGAATTCGTTTCAGCGAATCAGATATTGTTTTGAAGTTGGCAATAACGGGTTTCAGTTCATCCAGTAGAGCTCCTGTTTTCTCGGCATCTTGCTTAAGGCTGGCCGAAAGTTCATCTATTCTTCCGTTGGTAGTAACTAATGTTTTGTTGAGCAGATCGGGCGTGGTTTGCAGTTTGGTAAGGATGATATCCACTTTTGTAAAAATGCGGGTTAGGTCGCTTACGGCCGTATTAAACTTCCGCAAGGTAGTTTGCAGATCGTTGGCCACCGGTTCGGCCGATTCGGATAGTACATCAAACATACCCCGGGCTACTTCCGTTTTTAGTGTATCGCCCGGTTTAAGCCTGATGGGCGAGTTGCCAATTTCAAGCAGCAGGTATTTGCTTCCTAAAAATTCAGAATTTAGTACGGCTTTGGTGTCTTTGGTAAGAATAATGTCGGCATCTATTTCGAGTTCCACTAAAATATCGTTATTTCTTTTTTGAAGAATTTTGGTGTGGCTTACACGCCCCACGGCATACCCGTTTATTAATATTGGGTTGGACTTGGTTAACTGGTTGATATTTTCATACACGGCATAATATATTTTTTTACGATCGAAAAAATCAACACCTTTCAGAAAATTAAAACCAAAATAAAGTAACCCCAGCGCTACAGCTGCAAACACACCCACTTTTAATTCCTTGTGCTTCATTGATCTTTGTCTTTTGACCCGATTGATTCCATTTCCATTTTATATTCTTTAAAGGCATGGTAGATTCCGCCTGCAATTACATCCTGGCCATGATCTGTTACCATAAAATTTTCCTCTTTAGCATTCGATAAAAACCCTGTTTCAACCAACACACTGGGCATGGCCGTACGCCACAGCACCCAAAAGCCAGCTTGTTTTACACCCCGGCTGTAGCGCCCTACCTTTTTTTTAAACTGGTCTTCAATTTTCTGGGCAAACCGCAGACTGCTTTCCTGAAAGGCACTTTGGCTCAGCGTAAATAAAATATACGACTCGGGGCTGCCGGGGTCAAAACCCTCGTAGCGTTCCTGGTAATTTTCGTCCATCAAGATAACGGAATTCTCCCGTTTGGCTACTTCAAAGTTTCGTTGGTCTTTAGAAAGCCCCATCACAAAAGTTTCGGTGCCATAGGCACTGGTACCAGCCTCCGAGTTGCAATGGATACAAATAAACAAGTCGGCCTTTACTTTGTTGGCCAGCACAGCCCGTTCGTCTAAATCTACATACCGGTCGTCTTTGCGGGTGTATATCACCTTTACATCGGGATGGTTCTTTTCAATATAGGCACCAAACTTCAGTGAGATTTTCAGGGCAATGTCTTTTTCCTTTGATTTTTTGCCCATGTTGCCGGGGTCTTTCCCGCCATGGCCGGGGTCAATTACTACCGTAGCCACCTTGGTTCCGCCCACTAAAAAGGTAGCAGAAGAGTTTAGCAAGGTTATTGCTATTAAGAAGACCTTTAATTGGATATTCCGAATGAACGTTACGATGTGTGGCAGATTTAAAATAACTTTACACAAAGTTGTGAATTTTTCACAATATGCTAAAAACCTATTAACCCTGACCTTTCTGCAAAGCATGGCGTTTCGTACCGCTGTTTCATTTATCACTGTTTTGTTGTTTGTAGGTCAGGTTTATTCCCAGGGAAACACCAAACCTAAAAATACCAAGGGTAAGCTGCCGGCCTCTAAAACAACTGCCGATACTACGAAGGTAAAAAAAGACACCACTCAGGCAGCCAGAAAGGGTGATATTGAAAACACTATTGTCTATTCGGCCGAAGACTCCATCATTTCTGAAATGGGTAAAAAAATAGTGCACCTGTACGGCAATGCCAAAGTAACCTACGGGCAAATTAAACTCGATGCCGAACTGATTACCATCGACTACGAGAAATCTACCATTACGGCCAATGGGTTACCCGACTCCACCGGGAAGATGATTGGCTTCCCCGTTTTTAAAGATGGGGAGAGCGAATATGAAACACGCGGCATGGTCTATAACTTCAAAACAAAAAAGGCTAAAATAACTGAAGTAGTAACCAAGCAAGGCGAAGGGTTTATGCATGGCGATGCCGTTTATAAAAATGATAAAAACGATTTGCTTACTCGGGGAAATGCCTACACCACGTGCGACCTGGCCGACCCTCACTACCGCATCATATCCAGCAAGGCCAAAGCCATTCCGGGCGACAAAATTGTTTCCGGGCCATTTTATATGGAATTTAACCATGTGCCCACGCCTTTGGGTTTTGCTTTCGGTATTTTTCCTTCGCAGCGAAAAAGTGCTTCGGGCATTATTGTGCCCGTCTATGGGGAAGAACAAATCCGGGGTTTTTTTCTCCGAAGAGCCGGATATTATTTTGATATCAGCGATTATATCAACCTGAGTGTTACGGCCGATCTCTATTCAAAAGGATCTACTGCCCTATACCTTAACTCGAACTACATCAGCCGCTATAAGTACACCGGGTCTTTTAGTTTTTCATACAACAATAATAACTACACCACTAACATAGAAAGCCCCAACAAGCGGAAAGATTTTAGCATTCAATGGAGCCATGCTCCAAAATCGAAAGGTACGTTTCGTTTTTCTGCCTCGGTTAATGCCGCCACCAGCACCAACAACAGCAACAACTTTTTAGGCATGGGGCCTACCAACACTACCTCTATGGCTAACAGCAACGCCACGCAAAAAGCCAATTCAAACATTTCTATCTCCAAGTCATTTCCGGGAACTCCCTTTGCTTTGGCCTCTAACCTTCGCCACAGCCAGGATTTTAAAACAAGACGGGTTGACTTGGGGCTGCCCGACATCAGTTTTAACGTAAACAATGTTTATCCTTTTAAAAAATCGCAAGCCCGGGTGCTCCAGAATTTTCAGTTTAAATACACGATGAACGGAGTAAACCAAATTAACAACGACTTAGGAACACTAACCCGTCAAAACGGAACGGTGGTGCCCGACAGCATCGGAGTTTTTAATCTTCAAAATCTGCCTCGTTATTTTAGAAACGGCAATGCCGGAGTTCGCCATCAATTGCCCATCAGTACTTCTTTTAAAATACAAAAGTTTTTAACGCTGACCATGAGTGGAACCTACAATGAGTTGTGGTACTTCCAGCATGTAAACTGGGGCTCCTCACCCAAAGGACCGCTTACGCTTGGCTCGCAAGCCGTAAAAACCGATACCGTGCGGCAGTTTAGCCGCGAATCGTATTACAACTTAAACATGAGTGTAACCACCCGGCTTTACGGTATGTACCTGGCCAAAAATAAAAACGCCCGCATCCGGGCTATTCGCCATGTAGTTACGCCCACCGTAGGAATTACTTACAACCCCGATTTCTCCGACCCCAAGTACGGGTATTATCAGCGGGTAGGCTTAACCGATGCCAACGGAAAGCCCTATGTAGTGCTTCACTCCATACACGAAGGCTTTATTTATGGCACCGCGCCTTCCGGGAAAAATCAATCGATGACCTTTGGTATTGGCAACACGGTAGAAATGAAGGTGAGAAAACCATCGGATACCGTGGACCGGAAAATTTCTTTGCTCAACAACCTGTCGCTCAGTTCCAGTTATAATTTTTTGGCCGACTCTTTTAAGTTGGCACCCATCGGTATCAGTGCCAACTCTAACATTCTCAATAACAAAATCAATATAAACCTGAGCGGCACAGTAGATCCGTATCAGTACAACCGTGTCAGGTATGGTGTTAATACACAAGATCAGCCCGTCTATACTATAGTAAGGGCTAATCACTTAGCGTGGAACCAAGGCAAATTAGGCCGTCTTACTAATGCCAATCTGGCCCTCAGTACCAATCTCAATTCGCAAGGGCAAAAAAAAGATACAGAAACCCGCAACAAAGTAGCCAAATCGAACGCAACCCAGGCTGATAAAGATTATTTATTGCAACACCCGGACACGTACGTGGATTTTTCTATTCCTTGGAACTTAAGGTTGAGCTATAACTTGGGTTTCAATAATTCAAACCCCAACGCATCGCCTGTTATTACACAAGCCATTCGTTTCTCGGGCGATTTTAGCCTGAGCGCCAAATGGAAAATTACCTACAATGCTGGATACGATTTTGTGGGCAATCAGTTTACCCAACCCAACTTCAGCCTGAACCGCGATTTGCACTGCTGGCAGATGTCGTTAAACTGGACACCGATTGGAAAATTTCAGTCGTATACCTTTAATATCGGCATTAAATCTTCGTTGTTAAAAGATTTAAAATTGAACCGTACCCGAAGCTACAGCGACTCGTGGTTGGGATATTAAATACAGTTGTTTTACGAATTGATCCACCCTTCTATTTCTTGCAGTGTGGGATTTTGAACGGCCTCCAATTTCATTTTTTTGCGCATGCCCGGTATATCATTAAAAAGTTTAGAAGCTTTTATGCTTTTTAATTGCTCGGCCGAGCGGATGCCCAGTTTTTCTAAAATCGGAAATAATTCAGCCCGGATACCCAAGGAACCAAATTCTTTTTCCGGGTCGAGTTCGGTTTTTTTCTCGGGCTTCATCTGTGGAAAGAAAATAACATCTTGAATAGAAGGCGAGTTGGTCATAATCATGCTCAGACGGTCTATGCCAATACCCAAACCGGCTGTAGGCGGCATTCCATATTCTAAGGCGCGAAGAAAATCTTCATCTAATGTCATGGCTTCTTCATCACCCCGTTTACCCAGTTCCAGTTGTTCCTCAAACCGCTTGCGCTGGTCAATCGGGTCATTCAACTCGGAAAAAGAGTTACAGATTTCTTTGCGGTTGCAAATAGCCTCGAAGCGCTCTACCAGGCCGGGTTTACTTCGATGCTTTTTGGCTAATGGCGACATTTCCAACGGGTAGTCGGTAATGAATGTGGGTTGGATCAGATTAGGTTCACATTTTTCGCCAAAGATCTGATCAATCAATTTTCCCTTGCCCATGGTTTCATCCATCGGCACCTGAAGTTGCTTTCCTACTTGGCGTAACTGGCTTTCGTCCATTTCAGAAATATCTATGCCGGTAAAGTGATGGATGGATTCATACATGGTCATCCGCTTCCACGGTCGTTTAAAATTAATGAGGTTCTCGCCTACCTGCACCTGCGTGGTGCCGTGCAGATCAATGGCTACTTTCTCTACCATCTCTTCCACCAGGTTCATCATCCACTGATAGTCTTTATAAGCCACATATAATTCTACCTGTGTAAATTCCGGATTATGAAATCGCGACATCCCTTCGTTGCGGAAGTCTTTCGAAAATTCGTACACGCCATTAAATCCGCCTACAATCAGCCGCTTCAGATAAAGTTCATTGGCTATGCGTAGATAGAGCGTCATATCCAATGTGTTGTGGTGTGTTTTAAAAGGTTTGGCGGCAGCGCCTCCATACAAAGGCTGCAGAATAGGAGTTTCTACTTCCAAATACCCTTGCTTATTGAGGTACTCGCGCATAGAGTTCACTAACTTGGTGCGCTTAATAAATGCCTCGCGAACGTGCGGGTTCACGACCAGGTCCACATACCGCATGCGGTAGCGCTGCTCAGGGTCCGTAAAGGCATCGTGCACGTGGGTGTTTCCCTGTTCGTCTTTGGTTTCTTTTACAATGGGCAGTGGCCGCAACGATTTGGAAAGAACCGTGAAGCTTTTGGCATGAATGGATTTTTCGCCTGTTTGGGTGGTAAACGCAAATCCGTTTACTCCGATAATGTCGCCAATATCGAGTAGTTTTTTAAAAACGGTATTATATAAAGTTTTGTCTTCATCCGGGCAGAGATCATCGCGCCTGAAATAAACCTGCACGCGCCCGCTTTCATCCTGAAGTTCAGCAAAAGAAGCATTGCCCATTACCCGGCGGCTCATTATGCGTCCCGCCACCGACAAATCTTTTCCTTCCAGTGAGGGAAAATGTTGATGAAATTCGTTGGCCGAAATCGTTACTTCAAATAATGGAGCCGGGTACGGGTTGATGCCGAGCTTGTTCAGCTCGTCCATACTTTGCCGGCGTATAACTTCTTGCTCGCTTAAGTTCATGCAGCTTTTTTTAGAGCGCAAAAATACCGAATCACTTCCGATTCCTTCTGCGCTTCAGTTCTTTTCTGATCAGCACCAGTTCGCGGCTGCTTTGGCCTGCTACAGATGTATTCTCTTCAGCCCTTCTCAGCAAATAAGGCATGACCGATTCTACCGGCCCATAGGGCACATATTTTACCACGTTAAAACCTTCTTTGCCCAGGTTAAACGAAATGTTGTCGCTCATGCCGAGTAGTTGAGCAAACCACACCCGCTCATCGCGGCGGGAAAGTTGCTTTTGCACCAGAAGAGAAGCTAATAATTGGTTGCTGTTTTCGTTGTGCGAGCCGCACATTACCGAAATACGGTGAATGTTTTCTACGCAAAAGGTAAGGCCATCATCAAACGCTTTATCGGTAGAGGCTTTGTTAGGATGGATGGGGTTAGAATAGCCCCGCTCAGCGGCCCGGGCTGCCTCCTTCTCCATGTATGCCCCACGTACCAGTTTCATTCCTATAAAGTAACCGCCCTGCTCTGCGTCTGCAAATGCTTTCTTTAAGTTGCCGAGCATATCAGCCCGGTACATTTGGTACGTATTAAACACAATGGCTTTTTCGCGGTTGTACTTACGCATCATGTCGTAAGCAAGATTATCAATCGGGTTTTGAATCCAACTGTCTTCGGCATCAATCAGCACCGGCACATTATTTTCAAATGCTTTTTGGCAGATTCGGTTAACCCGGTTCAGCACATTGTCCCAGGCGGTTGATTCTGCGCCCGAAAGTTTTTCTCCGGCCTGTATTTTTTCCAGCAGGTTGAAGGCGGCCAGGCCAGTCGTTTTAAAAACACTAAACGGTACGGCCGGGTTATTTTTTGCTTTCTCTATGGTTCGGATAATTTCATGCGCGGTTGCTTCAAAGGCCGATTCACTTTCTTCGCCTTCTACCGAATAATCGAGGATTGTTCCGACCTGGTACTTATAGAGCGATTGAATTACCTCCTCGCTTTGCTCAATGGTTTCCCCACCACAAAAATGATCGAAAACGGTACTGCGAATAATTCCTTTTACCGGTAAATGTGCTGCAAAACTAAATTTTACCAACCTCGTGGCCAGCGAAGAAATGACCGGATTATTGACCAGCGAGAAAATGAAATTTGCTTTTTTTAACTGGCGGTCGTTTTTGTATTGAAAAGCTACTTCCGTATCGTTGAATGGAATGTTCAGTTCGTTCATGAAGGTTAATTTTTGGCGCAAATATAGGTTGTATTTTCTTTACCCTGATGATGAAAATCATCTGCCGGATCGGTGCTCTCTCGGTTACTGTCTTTGGTTTCTTAGCTGCTATACGTAGGTTTTTTCTGGTTTAATTTGGTTAAACAATTTTACACGAAGCATCTTTTCTAAACGTATATTTGGCCTGACTCATTTTACATTCCATGAACCACCAAGGCCAGGGGCTCTTATGCACGCTCGCAGAGTTGAAAGAAAAATTGCAGGCTCTGTCATATCAAAAAACGGTGCTGCTGGCCGATGCCAACACAGCTGTTTATTGCTATCCCCTTATTAAAAAAGAACTACCTGCACATACGGTTATAGAAGTACTGGCCGGAGAAGAACACAAAACGATTTCTACGTGCGAAATAATCTGGAAAAAATTTACGGAGTATGCCCTAGATCGGCACTCGCTGGTAATTGTGCTGGGGGGCGGTGTGCTGGGCGATATGGGCGGATTCTGTGCGGCTACTTTTAAACGCGGTATCGATTTCATCTTGCTCCCCACTACCCTACTGGCACAAGTGGATGCCAGCGTGGGCGGCAAGCTGGGTATTGACTTTATGAATTTTAAAAATCAAATCGGGGTGTTTTGCCAACCCACCACAACATTTATCTGCTCTTCATTTTTACAAACCTTGCCCGAACGCGAGCTCCGCAGCGGGTTTGCCGAAGTAGTAAAGCATTGTTTAATCAGCGATGCAGGCTTGTGGCAAACAATAAACAAAAAAGAATTACGCGATCAGAACTGGCCTGAACTCACCCGTCATTCGGTAAATTTTAAAACATCGGTTACCGAAAAAGATCCCCGGGAAAGCGGCCTGCGTAAAATTCTCAATTTTGGTCACACCATCGGTCATGCGCTGGAAAGTTATTTCTTATCTCAAGGCACCCGTATTTTTCATGGCGAAGCTATTGCCATGGGCCTCCTGATGGAATCTTACATTGCCCAACAGCGGGGGATGCTTACTCGGGCCAATCTTACCGAAATATCAACTTACCTTGTCAACGTATTTGGAAAAGAAGATACCCGCTGGCGTTCTACTGAAATAATGGAATTAATCTACCAGGACAAAAAAAATAAAGGGGGTAAAATTCTGATGGCGCTGCCCGATGGGATAGGCCATGCCCGATGGGACGTAGAGGTTAGCGAAAAAGAAATAGTCCAATCATTCGATTACTACCGTTCGTTTTAAACGTAGTGCACATCCTGATCGGCCTGATCCGTCTCTTCTTTTTCAGAAAAAACTTTCTTAATCCGGTCAGCTCCCTTGGCTACAAACTGTTTAGTTTTCTTCTTACGGTCGCCCGTTAGCAACCAGGCAGCCAATAAAGCACCTCCTGCTAAGCCCAACCCAATTGCTATTTTTTTGTTTGTGTTCATATTCCCTTCAACTTGATTTCAAAATAAATAGTTTCACGGTATCTAAAAAAACAGATCAAAAAAATTATTTTTCCAAAAAACTTTTTGTGAACTCTTCTATAACACTAAAACGAAGCCCTACGGTTTTTGGTATTCCCCGCCAGTTGCCTTCTTCTAAAAGCATCAGCAATCGCGCCCTGATTATAAATGCCCTCTGCGGAAACCAAGCTACTGTTCGTAACCTGTCGGCTGCCCGCGATACGAAGCTGATGCAAACTCTCATCGGCAGCCCGGATCCCATCATTAACGTGTTAGATGCCGGCACCACGATGCGTTTTCTTACCGCCTATTTTGCTATCACTAACCGCCATAAAATAGTAACTGGAACCGACCGCATGAAACAACGGCCCATTAGCTTATTGGTTGATGCTCTGCGCAAAATGGGAGCTAGTATCAAATACCTGGAGGCAACCGGGTATCCTCCGATAGAAATAACAGGATTTACGAATCGGGATGTGGCTGAGTTGGAAATACCGGGAAATGTAAGCAGCCAATATATTTCAGCCTTAATGATGGTAGCTCCCATCCTGCCCAAGGGGCTCACCATCCGGCTGCTCGGCCCAACCGGAAGCATTCCTTATATCGAAATGACGGCCTCCTTAATGCGGGATTTTGGTGCTGTCATTAACGTAGACTTGCCTAACCGTGTCATTCAGGTACAAGCGGGGAATTATTCGGCCGCTCACGTTACCGTTGAAACGGACTGGTCAGCCGCCAGCTATTGGTTTGCTTTTGCAGCCTTAGCCCGGGAAGCCGACATTACATTACACGCTATTTCACAAAAATCGCTTCAGGGCGACCGGGTCATTGTAGAGTTAATGGAAAAAATCGGAGTAAAGGGAAAATTTGAAAACGATTCTCTAAAATTGGAAAAAACCCAAGCCTCCGATTACCTGGAATGGGATTTTACACATTGCCCTGATTTGGCACAAACCGTGTTGCCAGTATGTGCCGCCAAAGGTATATCCGGAGATTTTACAGGGATGGAAAGCTTGCGCATAAAAGAGACCGACCGGCTGGCAGCCCTGCAAAATGAATTAAGAAAAATAGGAGCCGAACTTACCGAGCCACAACCCGGTAAATGGAAATTAACACCGGGCGAAATTTCAAAACTTCATTCCTCTATTGAAACCTACCACGACCACCGGATGGCTATGGGGTTTGCCCCCTGGGCCACACTTACCGATGTTACGATTCTTTCGCCCGAGGTGGTTAATAAATCGTATCCTGGGTTTTGGGAAGATGTAAAATCTGCAGGGATTGGAGTTGCTCCTTAAACTGGTACCGCTGCGGAATTGTCTTGTTAAAGCAAAATAGCCATACTGGCCAACCGGCCAGCTACCTTAAGGTTAGCACTCCCCATAGAGGCCTGGTTAATCTCAAACCTCAATTTATCTTCTACCACCACAAAGTTTATACAACTTCCTTTTTTACCGAGATTAAAACTATCGGTAATGGTAAGTACAGGCTTGCCACTAACGGCATTGCGCACATTATCGAAATCCCTGCTTTTATTTTTGCCAATATACACCACCGAGCAGGAGGCGGCTTCAGACGGGTCGGCCAGTTTTTTAACGGCATATTTTTTGGTTCCCTTCGGCTTGCCGTCATAATAGCTTTTCAGGGTGTTAAATACATTGTCTTCGCCCAGCACGCCCACTACAAAATCGGTTCCCTCATCCTCCGGCCATTGAATGTATTTTATAAAATTAAAGATCATGGGGGCGTATATTTCATGAATAGGCCTTTCGGTTTGAGCCGAAACGGTGCCCACGCATACCCCTAACAAAGCCAAAAAGACAATTTTTTTCATTGGATAGTGCTTTTTAAACCGCTAATTAAAAAAAACTTTCTAAAAAGCGAAAAATACTACCCAGAGATACCTCTCTTCCTCAAAAAATCGGGTTAAATCAATATTGCCATACTGGATAGCTGGCTGGCTACTTTAAGATTGGCTCCGCCCATCGAGGCTTGGTTAATTTCAAACTTTAGTTTTTCATCAATTACTTTAAAGTTTATGCAACTTCCTTTTTTACCGAGATTAAAGCTATCGGTGATAGTGAGAATAGACTTGCCGGTGATGGCGTTGCGTACGTTGTCAAAATCCTTGCTTTTATTTTTGCCAATGTAAACCACCGAGCAAGAAGCGGCTTCAGACGGGTCGGATAGTTTTTTGATAGCGTATTTTTTAGATCCTTTCGGCTTGCCGTCATAATAACTTTTCAGGGTGTTAAATACATTGTCTTCACCCAGCACACCCACTACAAAATCAGTTCCACCATCGTCCGGCCATTGAATGTATTTTAAGAAATTATAAATCATGGCTGCATGAATTTCATGGATTGGTTTTTCGGTTTGAGCTGATACGAAGCCCACACTTACCCAGAACAAAGCCAAATAAACTATCTTTTTCATTTACTACTAAGTTTAAGTATGCTAATTAGGAAAAACTTTCTAAAAGCGAAAACCCCGGTTTTACCCGAGGTTTTCTTTCACACAAACAAACCCAATTAAATCAATATCGCCATGCTGGCCAGCGCGCTGGACACTTTGAGATTTGATGCTTCGATCGCTTGTTGGTTCAATTCAAAACGCAGTTTCTCATCTACTGTTTTAAAATTGATACAGCTTCCTTTGGCGCCTAAGCCAGTGCGGTCGGTTACTATTAACGTGCTCTTTCCTTTTACTTTGTTGTTTACAGACTCAAACTCACCGCTTTTGCTTTTATCGATAAAAACAACCTGGCATTCGGTTAACTCTGAGGCATTGGCAAACTTCTTAATTACATACTTCTTGTTTCCTTTGGCCTTGCCGCCATACCATGTGTTGAGTGTATTGTAAATGTCATTGTTGCCAATTACCCCAATAATAAACTCCTGGCTGTTGTCGCCAGCCGGCCACTGTACATACTTTACAAAATTGAACACCATCATAGAGTACACTTCGTGTACCGGGCGATCTTGCGCCTGGGCCATGAATGAACCTGCGAAAAGAACTGCGAAAACTAAAACTTTTGCCTTTTTCATAATCTTATTATTTGTGTTTGTGTTTAACATATTAACGATACAAAAGTAGGCTCCCCCACCGAGGTGGAAGAGCCTACCTTTATCCGTTCCTTTCTGATGTAAGTTTTTTGAGAATCTACTTAATATACCGGAAATCGTGGCCGGGTTTAAGCTGGAGAAGAACTTCGTAGATCAGTTCTATAACGTTTTCAACATCTTCTTTATGCACGGTTTCCACGGTGGTGTGCATATATTTCAAGGGTAATGAAATCAGGGCAGATGCCACTCCTTCGGCCGAATATGCAAAAGAATCGGTATCGGTGCCCGTAGAACGCGAAACCGCCTGACGCTGAAAGGGTATTTTTTTCTTTTGGGCCACCTCAATAATCATTTTTAGAACATTGTTTTGCACGGCCGGGCCATAACAAACGACCGGCCCCGAGCCACATTTCAGGTTTCCACTCTCTTTTTTGTTATACATGGGCGAGCCGGTATCGTGTGTTACGTCTGTGCAGATGGCCAAATCGGGTTTTATACGCCTGGAAATCATCTCGGCCCCTCGTAATCCTATTTCTTCTTGCACGGAGTTTACGATATACAGACCAAAAGGCAGTTTTTTCTTATTTTCACTTAACCTGCGAGCCACCTCGGCTATCATAAACCCACCCATCCGGTTATCGAGCGCACGGCCAGTAAGGTAATTTTTGTTCATCTCCATCAATTCATCTATAAAGGTGATAACACACCCTACATGTACACCCATGGCCTCCACTTCCTTCTTCGATTCAGCCCCGATGTCTATAAAAATGTTTTTTAATGAGGGAATTTCTTCTTTGCCGGCATCGCGTACGTGTATGGCCGGCCAGCCAAATACGCCCTTTACAATTCCTTTATCGGTGTGGATGTTTACCCGCATAGAGGGTGCTATCTGATGATCTGAGCCCCCATTGCGCCTTACGTAGATATATCCTTCCTCGGTAATATAGTTTACAAACCAACTGATTTCGTCTGCATGCGCCTCAATCACTACTTTATACGATGCCTTGGGGTTAACAATGCCCACGGCCGTACCATATACATCTACCATGTGGTCATTAATATAAGGTCGGATGTAATCCAGCCAGATCTGTTGCCCGGATGACTCAAAACCGGTGGGTGATGCATTATTCAGATACTGGTAAAGAAACTGTTTGCTTTTTTTGTCCATGAAAAATGAAGTTATTCTTCAAAAATAAAAAAAATAGGGAAATAGGTCATCGGCTTGTCGTTCGGGCGACAAAAAATCTTTTTTTACGGCAAAAACCTAATCCTTTTTTTAGGTGTTCCCCGTATATTCACTAAAAGAAAAGCCATGCGAAAACTTATTTTCATCTTAGTTATCCTGATAGCAGGCTCGTGCCACGGACAAAATAAAAACTCAAAAGAAACAGCCATGAAGAACTCCGCTAAAGAAATACACCATACCGAAGAAGAATGGAAACAAATCCTTTCCCCCGAGCAGTATCACATTTTAAGAGAAAAGGGAACCGACCGACCCTTTACAGGTAAATATTATCTAACCCGGGACAAAGGCATCTATCAATGTGCTGCCTGCGGCAATGAGCTTTTTACGTCTGATATGAAGTTTGATTCTGAGTGCGGTTGGCCCAGTTTTGATAAAGAAATAGCTGGGGGAAAAATCATAAAGAAAACAGATTACTCATTCGGTATGGTGCGCACGGAGATACTTTGCGCTCAATGCGGCTCGCACTTGGGGCATTTATTTGACGATGGCCCCACGGCTACCAAGTTGCGCTATTGTGTTAACTCTACCTCTATTGATTTTACCAAAAAATAAATTACAGGGGGATGTTGCCGTGTTTCTTTTTAGGCAGAACAGCCACTTTATTTTCTAACATCTGAAAGGCCCTGATTAGTTTTTCACGGGTTTGTTCGGGAAAAATTACTTCGTCTATAAATCCGCGACTGGCCGCAATGTAGGGGTTAGCAAACTTGGCGGTGTATTCATCCACTTTTTCGATAAGCTTCGCTTCGGGGTTCTTCGCTTCAGAAATTTCTTTTTTAAAGATAATCTCGGCAGCTCCTTTGGCTCCCATCACGGCAATCTCGGCTGTAGGCCAGGCATAGTTTAAGTCGGCTCCTATGTGCTTGCTGTTCATAACATCGTATGCCCCCCCGTATGCTTTGCGTGTAATAACTGTTACGCGGGGCACTGTCGCTTCGCTGAAAGCATATAAAAGCTTAGCTCCATTGGTAATGATGGCATTCCACTCCTGGTCGGTACCGGGTAAAAAACCGGGCACATCTTCTAATACCAGCAAGGGGATATTAAACGAATCGCAAAAACGAACAAACCGCGCGCCCTTTACACTGGAATGAATATCGAGCACTCCGGCCAGCGAGGCAGGCTGGTTGCCCACAATGCCTATGCTTCGCCCGGCCAGCCGGGCAAAGCCCACCACAATGTTCTCGGCAAAGTTTTTATGGATTTCAAAAAAAGTATTTTCATCTACTATCCCCTGTATAACCTCGCGCATATCGTAGGGCTGATTGGGGTTAGCCGGAACAATATTGTTTAGTTGAATTCTTTTTTCATCGCCAGAGGTATAGGGCCACCGGGGTGCTTCGTCTTCGCAGTTTTGGGGAATGTAGCTCAGTAATGTTTTTATTTGGCTGATACACTCGGCCTCATTGGCACAGGCAAAATGAGTAACTCCGCTTTTCGTGCTATGGGTAGAGGCTCCTCCCAGTTCTTCGGCCGTAACGTTTTCGTGGGTTACTGTCTTTACCACGTTAGGGCCGGTAACAAACATAAACGAAGTATTTTCTACCATAAAAATAAAATCGGTCATGGCCGGAGAGTACACGGCTCCACCGGCACACGGCCCCAGAATGGCAGAAATTTGTGGAACTACCCCCGAGGCTAAAACATTGCGATAAAATATATCGGCATACCCGCCCAGCGAAACCACCCCTTCCTGAATACGCGCCCCGCCACTGTCGTTCAGGCCGATGACGGGGGCTCCGTTTTTCATAGCCAGTTCCATAATTTTCACAATTTTTTCGGCATGTGTTTCAGAAAGGGAGCCGCCCAGTACGGTAAAGTCTTGCGAAAAAATATATACCAACCGGCCGTTTATGGTGCCGTATCCGGTTATTACCCCATCCCCCAGAAAATGTTCTTTATCAAGGCCAAAGTCTTTGCTGCGATGGGTTACTCCTTTACCCAGTTCTTCAAACGAGCCTTCGTCTAACAGCAATTCTACCCGCTCGCGGGCCGTTAGTTTTCCTTTGGCGTGTTGTTGTTCAATCCGTTTGGCACCTCCCCCCTGCAGGGCTTCCTTGTTATGACGAGTCAGTGTATCAAATTTTTCTTTTATTTTTTTATCCATAGCGATCCGTGTCTTGGCTCGAAAGATAAAATAGAAATTTGAAAATCGTTTGAAAAAGGAAGAGGCCGGCTTTTTCGGCTGGCCTCTTTAAAAAGATAAGTAAGAGAATTACCTCAAAAACAGCATCTCCCGGTATTTTACCAATGGCCAATCTTCATCATCCACCAGCAACTCCAGGTCATCAACGGCTTCGCGTATCATTTCAAAGTATTTTTCTTTTACATCATCGCAGTAGGCAAT
This sequence comes from Bacteroidota bacterium, assembly GCA_018267135.1. Classification (GTDB taxonomy): domain Bacteria; phylum Bacteroidota; class Bacteroidia; order Cytophagales; family Cyclobacteriaceae; genus ELB16-189. The sequence goes on along the minus strand of JAFDZA010000004.1, from coordinate 142,027 downwards.
AGCGCGTTTATGTGTATCCGTCATTTTATTGATACGCTTACGTTCTTCAATCATGGCCCGCACGTTCTGCTTAATGGTGTCAATATGCTCTGAAATTTCTTTAATGGTTTGAACCACGTTTTTGTTATCTACTCCCAAGCCTTTCAGTCCGTTGGCATTGTCTATTAATTTGCTTTGGTAATTTATGGCCGTGGGCACAATATGGTTCATAGCCAGATCGCCAATTACGCGGGCTTCGATCTGTACACGTTTAATGTATCCCTCCAGGCGAATTTCATTTCTGGCTTCTACTTCTTTGTGCGAAAGCACGGCATGTTTCTCAAACAGTCCTACCGATTTTTTGGCGAGGTAGGCATCGAGCGCGCGGGGCATATTTTTAATATTGCTCAGTTTGCGCTTTTCGGCTTCTTTTACCCATTCCTCCGAATAGCCATCGCCTTCAAAGCGGATGTCTTTCGATTCTTTGATGTACTTTCTCAGCACGTTTACAATGGCTATTCTTTTTTCTTCGCCTTGTTCTATCATGCGGCTGACTTCTTCGTAGAAAAGGAGCAGTTGGTCGGCTACGATTAAGTTAAGCACCGTCATGGGGGTGGCGCAATTATCGCTGCTGCCCACGGCACGGAATTCAAATTTGTTTCCGGTAAAGGCAAAAGGCGAAGTGCGGTTGCGGTCGGTAGCATCGAGAATAATTTCAGGAATCTGGTCGATGCCCAGTTTCATATACATGTTATCGCCTTTTTCGATCTTCACATTTCCTTTTTTCTCTAATTCATCCAGTACGGCTGTCATCTGTGCTCCGATAAATACCGAAACTATAGCGGGAGGAGCTTCATTAGCCCCCAACCTGAAATCATTTCCGGGGGTGGCAATGCTGGCCCGCAGCAGATCGGCATGCTCGTGCACGGCTTTGATGGTGGTAATGAAGAACGTTAGGAAGAGTAGGTTATCGCGGGCGGAACTGGAGGGAGCGTATAGATTTACTCCGGTATCGGTAATGAGCGACCAGTTGTTGTGTTTCCCGCTTCCGTTTACTCCGGCAAAAGGTTTTTCGTGGAAAAGAATTTTCAGGCTGTGTTTTTCACCTACACGGCTCATCACATCCAACATCAATTGGTTGTGGTCGTTGGCCACGTTTACTTCTTCAAACAAAGGAGCTACTTCAAACTGGCTGGGAGCTACTTCGTTATGGCGAGTGCGCACGGGGATTCCCAACTTCCAACACTCTATCTCAAACTCACGCATAAAATCATACACGCGCGAAGGGATGGTGCCAAAATAGTGATCTTCCAACTGCTGGCCGCGGGCGGGCGAGTGGCCAAATACGGAGCGGCCAGCCATAACTAAATCAGGGCGAGCCATGTAAAGCGATTTATCTACCACAAAATATTCCTGCTCCGAGCCCAATGAAGCCACCACGTGCTGGATGTCTTTGTCGAACAACTGGCAAACCTGGGTAGCGGCTGTATCTACGGCTTTGAGTGCTTTTAATAAAGGCGATTTGGCATCCAGCGTTTCGCCTGTATAGGAAACAAAAACGGTAGGGATGCTGAGTGTACGGCCATACAAAAACATGGGCGAGGTGGGATCCCAGGCGGTGTAGCCGCGCGCTTCAAACGTGCTTCGGATGCCGCCACTGGGAAATGACGAAGCATCGGGTTCTTGTTGCACCAGTTCGCTCCCTCTAAATCTTTCTATGCCGGCCAGAGCATCGAAAAATGAATCGTGTTTTTCGGCCGTGCCACCGGTAAGCGGTTGAAACCAGTGAGTAAAGTGGGTAGCTCCTTTGGCCAAAGCCCAACTCTTGGCGGCCGAAGCTACGGCATCGGCCGTGGGTTCGTCTATTTTTTCGTGGTTCTTTATGGCATTGCTCACTTTTTTGAAAACGGCCGGAGCCAGTGTAGCGCGCATCTGTTCAATACCAAAAACATTCTCACCAAAAAATTGGGAGATATTGGGGGTGGGGATCTCTACGTGTACCTTAACCCGTTCATCGAGTTTTTTAAGTGCCTCAAAGCGAAGTGTAGCCATAAGTGGTTGTTTTTTTATCTGTTGTGGCGCAAATAAAATTATTTTTTAATAATTCAAGTATATTTTTAACCCTATTTTTTAAAATTTTATTTGTTTTTTACTTAAACATGGTAAAATATAAACATATCAATCGTTTGTGTTTCGTTTCATTGCCGGTTCTATATTTGAACTTATTCTGCTTTTCTGATGACTCGAGCCGCCATTATAGATATGGGTACCAATACTTTTCACCTGCTGGTGGCCGCCTGGGATTCCTCCGGGTATCAAATAATCGGACACGAATCTTTGCCGGTGCGGATCGGTGCCGGTGGCATTAATCAAAACCGTATTTCGGAAGAAGCGACTGAAAGAGCGGTGAAGGCGCTTCTGTCATTTAAGAGAAAAGCAAAGGAATGGGGTGCCGATTCTATTCTTGCTTTTGGCACCAGCGCCTTGCGCAACGCCATCCATGCCGATGAGATCATTCAAAAAATAAAAGAAGCTACGGGTATCCATCCGCAAGTCATTTCCGGAGAGGAAGAAGCCGCCCTGATTTACGAAGGTGTAAACCTGGCCTTGCAACTGGGAGAAGAAAAGAACCTGATTGTGGATATCGGAGGCGGAAGTGTGGAGTTTATCATTGCCAACGGAAAAAAAATCTTTGTAAAACAAAGTTTTGAAATTGGTGGGCTGCGCCTGATGGAACAATACCAGAAGCACGATCCTATTTTACAGGTTGAAATAGAATTAATCTATCTTCATTTAGAAAACTCGCTGAAGCCCTTGCTGCAACAGTTAAAAATTCATCAGCCTAAAATCCTGGCCGGATCATCGGGTGCATTTGATACCCTCAGCGCTATCTACTGCGCCCGGCAAGGTCTTCAGATAAAGGACACTCCCGAAATTCCGTTTGCTGTTTCTTCCTTTCAAAATATTTACCAGGAAATTATTTCCAAAAACAGAAAGGAGCGCATGCTTATTCCGGGTATGATTGAACTGCGTGTAGATATGATGGCCGTGGCCTGCTGCCTGATCCGGTTCATTTTACAACAATTTCCTTTTGAACAAATGAGGGTGTCTTCGTTTTCATTAAAAGAAGGGGTGCTGGCATCGCTCATGAAAGACTCCAATGCATCATCTGGAATTAACCCGTACATTTCTGCCTTTAAAAAACTGACCAATGAATAAACATTCTATTTTAGTTACCGGTGCTTTGCTGGGCGGCTTAGCCGTAGGGTTGGGGGCTTTTGGCGCTCACGCTCTTAAAAATATTCTTGTACAAAACGGCCGCACCGATACCTACGAGCTGGCTGTACGGTATCATTTTTATCATGCACTGGCTCTTTTGCTGATTGGCTCCGTAGCTTCACCGGGCAGTAAAAAATTTTCTTATCCCACCTTTTTTATTCTGGCAGGAGTGCTGGTGTTCAGCGGAAGCCTGTATCTATTTGCCCTCACCAACATTACCGGTTTTGCTATGGCGACCCCTATTGGGGGCGTATTATTGCTTACCGGATGGGTGTTATTGGCCCTGAAGCTGGCCTCTAAAACCCGTGAACCCTAAAGTTTGCCTGTCATGAAATTTAATTTCGTTTTCCTCTTTCTGCCGGTTAGTTTTTTTTGTACGTGTACCAAGCCAAGCGCGCCTGTGCCTCCTCCACTATCGGTTGATTTTGCCAAAGGAGCAGACGCAAGCTGGGTAACGGAAATGGAAGCGGCCGGTGTAAAATTTTATAACAGTCAAGGTGTGCCGCAAGAATGTTTATCTATTTTGAAAGACAAAGGCATTAACGCCATTCGCCTACGGGCTTGGGTCAACCCAACAGCCGGTTGGAACAACACCCGGGATGTGGTGGTCAAAGCGCTCCGCGCTCAGGCATTGGGCATGAAGATTATGATTGACTTTCATTACAGCGATACCTGGGCCGACCCGGGCCATCAAACCAAACCAGTGGCCTGGTCATCGCTTCCTTTCGATCAATTAAAAAATACTCTTTTTTCTTACACCACCGGAGTAATGGATACCTTAAAACTTAACGGCATTACGCCCGACTGGGTGCAAATTGGCAATGAAACCAACGATGGTATGCTGTGGGAAACCGGCCGAGCCTCCACGTTTATGGCCAATTTTGCGGCCTTAATCAAAGCGGGGTACACTGCCGTAAAATCGGTAAGCCCCACTTCAAAAGTGATTGTGCATTTATCGAACGGATATGATAACGCACTTTTTACTTCGGTGTTTGACGGACTGAAAGCCAACGGGGCAAGTTGGGATATCATCGGCCTGTCGCTCTACCCGGCCTACGCCCCTCAGGGCAACAGCGGCTGGGCAAGCGTTAACACCAATTGCCTGAACAATATGAACGCCTTGGTTGCCCGATACAATACTCCGGTTATGGTTGTAGAAGTAGGTATGCCCTACAATAACCCCACCGATGCCAAATTATTTTTGCAAGACATTATCGCAAAAACAAAAAGTGTTGCCAACTATAACGGCTTAGGTGTTTTTTATTGGGAGCCCGAATGTTATAACAACTGGAACGGCTACACTCTGGGGGCATTCGATAACACCGGCAAACCAACTATAGCAATGGATGCTTTTCTGAATTAGTCAACCGGGCATCAATTCAATTCTAAAATTATAGCGGTCATGGCCGGAACAGTAATCTCTTTCAGATTTTGTACAGACTCTTTTGTCAGTACATTTCGAGCCGTTGATTTTTCTTTCAGGCATTCGGCATAGCGATCCGTTTTTAGAGTCATGGGCTTGTCGTTGCCATTCATAACCACCATTACGGTTTCCTCGCCCAGGGTACGGAAATAAACATACACGTTATCTTCCGGGATAAAGTGTGTGAGTTTTCCCTGAGAAATAACCGGTTTGGTTTTTCGCCACTGCAAAAGCCGGCTCATAAAATCGTATGCTTCGTTCTGTTCTTTCGTGCGGCCCGTCCGGGTAAACTGATTGATGGGGTCGCCCGGCCAGCCGCCCGGCACATCCATGCGCACCGTGGGGTGGATGGAATAGTTGCCATCCATTAATAATTCGGTACCATAATATAATTGGGGAATACCACGGGTGGTTAATAGAAAAATCAACCCCATTTTAAATTTATTCATGTCGCGGCCCATGTTAAAATAATACCGGCTCATGTCGTGGTTATCGAGGAACGTAACATTGCGATTGGCATCGGGGTAAATAAAATCCTGGCTAAGCGTAGTATAAAGTCTGGCGAGCCCTCCCTCCCACGATCCATTTTCGTTCAGGCCGGTGTTAATGGCATTGGTTAACGGAAAATCAATTACCGAAGGCAAATGCGATTGATAGCCATCTCTGTTGATCGCTCCATTTTGCCAATAGCCCACCATGGGTTTGGAGTTGACCAGCACTTCGCCTACGATGCCAAATTTTGGATATTCAGCTAATACTTCTTTAGCCCAACGTGCCATAAAATCGCGGTCGGGGTAAGGGTAGGTATCCATGCGGATGCCATCAATGCCGGCATACTCTATCCACCACAACGTATTTTGAATCAGGTACGTAGCAAACAGTGGGTTGTTCTGGTTAATATCAGGCATGGTGTAATCAAACCAGCCGTTACTCATTTTGTTCAGGTCGTAGTTCGATTGATACGGGTCGGAGATTACTTCGCTGCGGTAGTTAGAGCGGGTAAATTCCGGAAACTGGTGCACCCAGCTTTTTTCGGGCAAGTCGAGCATGAGCCAGTTGTAATTGCCCATGTGGTTAATTACCATATCCTGCACCATTTTCATTCCGCGGGCATGGCATTTTTCGATGAGGGCTACATACTCTTCGTTCGAGCCGAAGCGGGCATCTACTTTATAAAAATCGGTAATGGCATAGCCGTGGTAGCTTTCGCGTTTTTGGTTGTTCTCCAGAATCGGATTCAGCCACAAGGTGGTAACGCCCAGGTCGGAAATAAAATCGAGGTGGTCTGAAATTCCCTTCAGGTCGCCCCCATGGCGGCCAAACGGCTCGTGGCGGTGCACACCCTGATAGAAGCCGGGCAACGAATCATTTTTGGTGTCGCCATTGGCAAAACGGTCGGGCATAATCAGGTACAATACATCGCTCGAATTAAATCCCTGAATACGGTTCGGGGTAGTTGATTTATTTTTTAGTTCATATAAATAGGTAAACGATTTTTTACCGGCTTTAAATTGAATGGGCAGCATTCCGGCTTGGGCTGCTGAACTCACCTCCAGCTTTAAAAAAAGATAGTGCGGATTTTCTACGTTTATTTTTTCTTTGATGGAAACACCCGCATAATTTATAGATGCTTCGTAGCCGCTCAGGTTTGCTTCGCGGTGATAGAAAAGAACCTGCAACTCGGTATTCTTCATACCCACCCACCAAAAGGCAGGCTCCACACGGGTAAACTCAGGCTTGGTTTTTTTTTGAGCCAATAAAAGCTGTGGCACCAGTACCCATACCAGTAAAATTTTTTTCATCGAGTTAAGCAATTAGTATTTAATGATTTTTGTTCGCACCGCTCCGGAAGTGGTTCTTACTTCAATAATATACAGGCCAGCCGAAAGCCCGCTGAAATCCCACGTAGTGTTATCTATACGGGTGGGCATTACTACGCCCCCTACGGAGTTTCGCACCAATAAATCAATTACCTGATCCGAGGTGCTAACGTGCAGGCGGTCGTGGGTGGGATTGGGGTAAACCGATACCTCCACCGAAGGCAAATCGCTGATAGCCGTAACTACGGATGGCACACTGATTTTTACATCGGTGTAAAGTTTGTAGGTGCCGGGCCTCATGTTGATTGTCAGACTGCCTCCGGGCACACTTACCGTTGTGCCTCCTTTATAGTAATCATACCAGGTGCCCGCGTGCGGGAAACTAACGGTAGCGTTTTGGTACGACACATCCATGTTGGCTACGGCTACTGCATTCATTTGGGTAGAATCTGTTGGGGTAGCCGTGTAAGGCGAATTTTGTAACGCAATCTGCTGCACCAACCCCGACTGATTAAACTGAGCCGTGCCCTTCGTTGTAAAAAGTGTATAGTTTTTTCGCAACCTCATCAGGTCTTGCGTGTGCTTCCATAGCGACAGGCGGTTTTTGTTTTGCAGGTAACTCCACAACACTGGTTTGGGGTCTAACCGGCACTGGTTGTTTATCGTACCATTTACACATTCATTAATGCTTTGGTCATATCCCATTTCGCCAAATTGCCACAACATTTTAGGGCCGGGAATGGTGTAGAAAATTAAGGAAGCCGCCTTCATCCTGACTAAAGCCGTATCTAACATTTTAGCCGAATAATTTCCCGATATGTTGCCGTACTGCTCATTGTTATACATCAGGCGCTCTTCATCGTGGCTCTCCATGTAGCCTACGGCACGCGGGGCTGTCCAGCCTTTGTTGCCGTAATACATCTGGCTGATGCCCGAGCCGCTGGCAAAGCCCATGGTGTTTTGGTTGTAAGCATAGTTAAAATTTTCCCACAACATCATGCCTTGCCCCTGGCTTACCTGGTAATTGGCCAGCACGGTTTCTTCCGAATTATCGGCAAAGTGTTCGAGAATGATGTAGGCATCGGGATATTTCGACCACAGCACGTTCGACATACGCTGTAAGTTATTAATCCGCGACTGATCGTACTGCCCCCACAAGCCTACATTGCCCCCGCTGTTAAATTGTGTAAACCCTTTCGATAAATCGTACCGGTAGCCGTCCACCTTAAACTCGTGCATCCAATAATAATTAATCGTGTCTAAATATTTTCGGGTATAGGGGCTGTCGTGGTTAAGGTCGTTAAACACACTATACGGATGAGGCGCCACGACATTAAACCATTTGTTAGAAGACTTGGGTCGGCTATTTGTAAAATCATAATCGAGCATGGCATACGAGTTAGGAATATCCTGGTGGTTCATTACCAGATCCATGATTACCGCTATACCGTTGGCATGGCACTTGTCTATAAATTCTTTCAGTTTGTTTTTGGTGCCGTAATATTTTTGTACCGCAAACATAGACGTGGGATTATACCCCCACCCGATTTGCCCGTTAAACTCGGCCACCGGCATCAGTTCTACCGCGTTAATGCCGAGCCTTTTAAAATACGAGATGGTATCTATTAAACTTTGAAAGTTGCGGTGGGTGGCATCAAAAAAATCGCGGATGAGCAATTCATAGATTACCAATTTTTCTTTGGCCGGTTTGGTGTAGCTGGTAGTCTGCCACGCATACGGGGTTTGCCCGGTTTGAAAAACCGAGAAATGATTATAATACCACTGCGAACTTTGGGCTTTGGCCGGAACGGTTTTCAAGTTAGGGTAGGTAGTGGCCGGTATAACATTGTCGTCCGGATCTAAAATTTTGTCGGAGTACGGATCGGCTATGCGCAAGGTGTCGTTTACTAAATACTGAAAGGCATATTCTTTGCCGGAGGTGAGGCCGGTTACTTCTACCCAAAAATGTTCGCCATCGCGGTTCATTAAATATTTTTTATCCAGATTCCAGCCGGTAAAATCGCCAAAGGCATAAACCGATGTTTTAGCAGGTGCCCAAAAGCAGAGCGTTACTTTGGTTGGATCGCTGGTGTTGTAATTGATGCCATCTATAATGCCGGGCGGGCGGGCGGCCGGAGGGCTGGCTTGCGAAAATAAATAGCTGAACGAGAGTGTATCCTGATTGGTGCCAGACATAATTACCAGTTGGCATAAGTAGTAGCTCAGCGTGTCGCTGGCGGTGATGTTGGTTTGGTAATTAATAACCGAAGGGGTGCTGGAAAAGAGTTTGCCATTAATGTACAAATTGTATTGCGAAGCAGCCGAAGCCGAGGCCTGCACCGAGAGTGTTTGGCCGTTGGTTACAAACAACGGGAAAGCAGAAGGTGATATAAGAGTGGTTTGAAAAGCATTGCCCATCAGAAAATTAACTACATAATCGGTTGTTTGAGGAAAAGCCGGAGGCCAGTCAGTGCCTTTCAGCAAAATGCCCATCTGTGTTTGGGTGCTGATGTCGGACGAAAAAAAACTGGCCGGAGTAAAGGTAATGGTAAAGAGCGTTTTGCCACCCGGGGTTGACTTAGTGCATTGCGCAGGAGCCGTAGCTACCGTAGCTGGGTTAATATTATACTTGGCATTAATAGAGGCACCCGGTATCCACACCCACACATAGGCAGTAGCCAGCGAGGCCAATGTAGTGCCCGTTACATCATACGTTACGGTAATGGGGTCGTTGTAGTGAAACAGCGCAGGCGTAATGGTAGGATTAAGTGTTACTTTTTGTGCCCCCGCCCAAGTGGCCACTATACTAAAAAGGAATACAAGAAGTTTTTTTTTCATGCTCCACTATTTTTTGATCCTCAACTTAAACAGAAAAAATCAGAGGCATGTTGCCTCTGATCCCAAAAAAGAAAAAATTTCATCCTAATTAGTAAGAACCATCCTCTTTGTATCGACAAGTTGATTGTTTACAATTAAGGAATATAGATATATACCCGCTCCGAAGTCACTATCATTTATTGTAATTGAGACATTACCCTTACTATTAATAACTATAGATTTCAGTTGCGCACCTTGAAGGTTAGTTATCATCAATGTAGCTGATTGTGTTGTTTCAGGTATCACCATTGAAATTTGGGTATTGCTAGAAAATGGATTAGGAAAATTTTGGTTAAGAACCGCTTGACCTTGTAGCAAAGAATTTCCCATCTGACCAGTATTGGGTTGTCCTTTTAAGGTTTTAATTACATTTGTTAGGGAATCAATTCTTCCATTTTGTTTGGTGATTTGATTACTTAATTCTTGAACCGATCTTATTAAAGGCATTACGAAATCACTATATCTAAGACTATAATGATCCTTTTCACTTTGAGGTGTCACTAATCCTGAAAATATTTTCCCAGAAGACTTCAAAACTATTTCAACTTCTTGGGCTATTAAGCCAGTTCGCCTAATCGGATTAGGCTTTTCTACTTCTGACTGACTTATATCCATCGTACTTTGATTTTTAGTTTTTTGCAATTTATCATATGCGCCAGTGAATTTGTCAAATGCCTCCGTGTTTAAATCATAACTAACAGGCCTTAGTTTTTTAATAAAATCGAGACCTAAAACATCTTCATTAACATTTGTTTTAAACCGGCCGTCAGAAAGGGTTGACCAACTGACTTGACCCCCAATGCTGGTTACACCACTGTTACCAATAACAATAGTATTAGTGGCGGTCGGTGTTGCTCCATTTCCAATTGCTGTGGTATTACTTAGTCCACTCGAAGAAGTGCTTGGGCCACTGGAATATCCGATTGCCGTATTATAGCCACCTGTTGTATTCCATGCCAAAGCTGCAAGACCTATACTAGTGTTTCCAAATCCGTTTGTATTTGATTGAAGTGCGCTTCCCCCAATGGCAGTATTTGAGGTCCCAGTAGTATTGCCAGAAAGTGCGGAAAAACCCATTGCATTATTGCCTGAACCAGTAGTGTTTAGGTTCAAGGCACCCACACCTATAGCACCATTCTGGTTACCAGAAGTATTAAAATTAAGAGCAGCATAACCAATCGCTGTATTTTCATATCCAGTGGTATTGAACGAGCCAGCATAGGCTCCAAAAAAGGTACTGTATAGGGCTGGATCAATCCTTCCTGATTTAATATTATTTACTCTAAATGACAGTGGCACATTATCTGATGTGCCAATGAAATTCGTTCCATCTACCGTGCCAGCATTTCCAGTTAGTGACCACCCGCTTCCCGTAGTAAAGGGCGAACCATTCAAATAAAATCCTGTAGCATTTACAATCCCGTTTACATCTAACTGATAATTAGGAGAAGTATTATTTATTCCTATTTTTCCAGAAGTTTTAATAACCATCCAATTTGTATTGTTGGATGCTAAATAAAAATCATTGTTTGTTCTAGAGCCAACTCTCACATTAACTGTGGGAGTAATATTAGATTCAAGGAACCCTCCGATACTACTGGCATAAGCTTCTACAACACCTGAGTTTGGTGCATTGGTGCTCGTAATCCGAAATACGGCATTAACAAATGCGTTTTGTATAACATCTAATGTGTTGGTTGGACTCGAAGTTCCAATTCCTAATTTTCCGCCAGTAACATTCCAATATAAATTTGATCCACTCGTTGTCCATTGTGATTTCCCAACTGTAGCTAAAGTCAATAAGAAAGATAGAATAATTGAACTCTTCATAAAATAATTTTAGCCTGGATTATACATTAGAAATTTTAGTTTTCCTATAAATCAATGAAAATCAATCTCTTGCAACAAGTTCTACTCCAAACCATCCTAATGCTATGCAGTAGGAATTAAGTCGCTGATTCTCTGACGGAAGAAATTTATCCACAATCTCTAATACATAATCTGGGTTTAGATGATTACCCTATTTTACTATAACCAAATCGATGGTACAAACCATCGATTTGGTTATAATGTTTTCGCTATTGCCAAAAATAATATTCGCCTGTCAAAGAATTGAAGGTTATCTGATAGGACGCAGAAGCTCCAACCGGAATATTTCCAGGGTTTCCGAGCACAGCAATACCCGAAGGGAAAGCAGTTGCTCCCCAGTTATTCGTCCAGTCATTGTTTACTCTGAACTTTGCTGACTTACCTCCTACCAATGTGGCTTTAACAGACCATTTGTATGGATTGGTTGGATTTTGAATCATGGCTATGTCGGGCCCATTCCAACCATTAGGGGTGGCATCACCCACAACTCCAAGCGGGGTGAATGGAATAGCAGCTGCCGTGGGGCCAAACATATATTCACCAGATCCAATATCGATCCATACAAAATAAGTTCCTGCGGTATTGATCTTTATGTTCCCGCCATTATTTAGCTTGCCATACGCTGAAGGGTAATTACTTGGATCATTGTCAGGGCCAGGGCCACCCCAATTTATGCTCCAGTCTCCTGTATGCCTGAACTTAAGTGAACCAACTGTAAGTGTAACCGTTCCTGTGTAAACTGTATTATTCGATGGATCTTGAGTCAGGTGAGTATCCACTCCCCATCCACCTATTGCGTCTCCAGTGAGGCTTAAACCATTTGGTATTGAAGGCACGGTAATAGCCGTAAAATTATAAGCACCGGTGCCGGCATTAAAGTTTACCTGATAATACCCGGTTGTTCCGCTTACAGCAATGTTATTAGGTGAACCTAAAGTGGCCGTTCCGGAAGGCCAGCTGCTGCTTCCCCAGTTGGTAGTCCAGGCTTGGTCGGCCCTGAATTTTACCGAATTGCCTCCAATTAATTTAATGTTAATCGTCCAATTAGCGGGGTTATTAACCGGGTCAGGCCGGTACATTTCTGTGCCGGTACTCCAACCGCCTGGAGTGGCATCGCCAATCAGATCAATGGAGTTATTGGCTGCATAAGGAGTAATGGTTAATGTTACCACGTTAGAGTACTCCGTATTACCCAGTTCGTTGGTAGCCACGATGCGGAAATCTACGGGGGTGGCTACCCCCGAGGCTCCGCCTATGCCTATGGTCATGTTGTTGAGATTAGCTACGGTATAGATCTGGCTGAAAGAGGAAACCGCCCCGGAGGTGGGCGCGGCAAAACTGGTACCGCCTTTGGCATATTGCAACTGGTACGTTACCACTCCGCTATAGCCTTTAAAGGCTTTGCCCCACGAAAGGGTATCGGTAGGGTGGCTGGAATTGGCAGCCGAAAGCACTTTATTAACCGAAGTGGCATTCAGCGACAAATCTCCGTAAGGCGAAAAGGCTACCTGCGTTACATTAGAAACTATAGAACTATTGTTGTTCTCTTGCGAGGCAATCACTTTTACATCCAGCGTAATAGATTGCCCCACCTTTCCGCCCAGTTTGGCCGCCATCCCGTTCAAATCTTTCCCGGTAAAAATGCCCGATAGCCCCCCGGTAAATGTTTTGGTGGTAAACGTGGCAAAACTGGTACCTGTCGGGCTTAAGTACACGGTAAACATCGTATTGGCCAGCCCCACCGCTAGTTTGGGGTCATTCCAGGTAAGCGTTAAAACTGTATTTAACGAGTCGCTGGCCGTAGCACTTACCGTAGCCGTTGAGGGCGTAACGGTAAATGAACTTTTACCATTGGTATAATTCGGAGTGTTTTCAATTTGGGTACACGACAAGGCAATGCCTATAATCAGTGTCGTTATCAAACCTATATTTTTTATGTTTTTCATACGGGTTCTTAGTTAAGAAGGATCATTGTGTATTTAGCAGTCTTAAAATTCACTATTATCTTATAGTTACCGGCAGCGGGTGCTTGGAAATTGCTGCTGGCATCAGGCGTAAATACGTCTCCCATCGGGTTATTGCTTGAAGAGGGCGCATTAAAGGCGTACTTGTGTGTCCAACTTCCGGCTACCGGAATAAACAAAAACTGATTGGCCGTTAGGGCTATCGAATTAAGTTGGAATGTGTACGGATTTACCTTGGTAAAGGTCTGCGTGGCATCGGGTTTGCTGCTGTCATTTTCCCAGCCCGAAGGGGTGGCATCTCCTACTATATATAAATTAGCCGGTACCGGGTACACTACATCTAAGTAGGTGGTAATGGTAATTTGCACGGTGTTAGAGTAGAGCGGCAAACTTCCGTTGGCCAGTGTAGATTTAATGCGGAACGCAAACGTGTGGGGTGTGCCGTCTGCCAGTTGCAGTTGGCCGCACAAACCGTTCAACGACTTAATGGTAAAGTTGTTGGAAACTGCGTTGGTAAATGTAACCACCCCCATGTTTGGATTGGTGAAGTTAGAACCTACCGTATCTACCTGCAGGGTGTAGGTTACATCTTGTGTATTGACCCCGTTAGTAAACTGGTAGTTGGGGTTCGTCCACTGAAACTGTAACGAACTTAACACTGCGTTGTTGGCATTGGGCGTCAGGGTTAAGTTAGCCGTGCTGGAAACCGTTAGCACCGGGGCGGTACCCGCTTGGTACATCATTTTAGTTTCCGGGTTATTGCAAGCGGCAAAGGTCATGCCTATTGCCCAAAGGATGGTTATTAGTTTGTAGCTCTTCATAGTCGTCTTCATAATTAATATCCTTGATTTTGCTTTAAAGTAGGATTGGCACTCAGGTCGGTAGAGGGAATCGGGAAAAGATTCAGGTGCGCATCGGTAGCCTGGCCGGCCGGTACGTTTCCTTTCCACGGCCACTGGTAGGTGCCGTTGGTAAACTGTCCAAAGCGGATCAGGTCTGTTCTGCGATGGCCTTCCCAGTATAATTCGCGGGCGCGCTCATCGAGCACCCAAGGCAATGTTAATTGAGACAAAACAATATTGCCGGTGGCATTGCCATAAGCTCTTGTCAGCACCTGGTTAACATACCCTAAAGCCGTGGGCAAATCGCCTCCGCTGCCTCCGCGCAGTACCGCTTCCGCATACATTAAATACGCATCGGCCAAACGGAACATCGGGAAGTCGGTATCTACAAAATTTAGATTACCCGATGCCGAAGGGCCGCCCGTAGAGGTAAGGTTGGAAAATTTTTGTATAGCATAGCCATCATTAAAACTACCAATGTCGTTGATCACCAGGTTCTGTCCGTTGGTAAAGAACTGAGCACGGCCATCGGGCCCGCCTACCGGGGTTGTAAACTTGCCCACCAACGCAGAGGTGGTGCGGGTACCGGCCCAGCCACCGCCCAGTCCAAAATTGGCAGGGTTCATATTGCCCCCAATCTCGGCATGGATGATGTAATCCATCCCTCCATACGATTGCGACCGCGACCCATCGTAATTGATAGTGAAGATCAATTCCGGGCTGGTGTAATTATCCGCTGCAAAGTTTAACAGGTAGTTTGATGCCAGCGAATAATTATTCAATCCGGTTAAATTATTCAGGGCGGTTAAGCACTCGGTGTATTTTCCATTACCGGCCCCCAGATAGGTTTCGGCATTGAGGTACAATTTAGCTTGCAGCATATATACGGCTGCCTTCGTAGCATGGCCATAGTCGGCTCCGCCTGGTGTGCCGGGAGCAGGAAGTAAGGCTGCAATAGCCGTTAGCTCCGATTCAATATAATGGAACAAATCAGTCGGGTTGGTTTGCTTAGGATAAAAAGCACCCGGAAGATTAGCTTCGGTTATAAAAGGAGGATTGCCATACATATCCAAGGCGTGCCAGTAGGCCAATGCCCGGCAAAACCGTGCTTCGGCATTATACACTTTTACGGCTGCGTTGGTAGATTTAGCCGATTGGCGTATAAACTCATTGGCAATGCTTACGGTGTACATAATGCGCGAATACAAAGCGGCATTAAACACATCGCTGGGGGTCCAGGTTTGCCAGTGAAAGTTTTTTATGGTTTGATCGTTCCAGGCTATCACGGCTTCATCCGTGGTAAGCTCTTGCGCATTCCATAACACGCGGAGGTACACACCAAATCCTTCATCCAACCCGGAAATATCCGAGCTTCCGGCCGGCCCTTGTTGCCCGCTTAACGCAAAACTGGCATATACTTTTGCCAAGCCCGATAAATAATCAGCCGGGGTATTATACACCGTACTGGAGTTCGACATCTGGCTTCCCAGATTTTTAGGATTCAGGTCGCTCAAGCAAGATGTTAATAACAACATCATCATGGCTACCACTCCTTGTATTTTAAATATCTTCTTCATGAGTCAATTCATTAAATGTTAAAACGAAATATTTAACCCCAACAGGAATGTGCGCGGACGCGGATAAATATTGTTGTCTATTCCGCCATCTACTTCCGGATCAATGCCTTTGTATTTGGTTACAAAAAAGGCATTCTGTACAGTCAGGCTCAAACGTGCTTTCAGGCGTTGGTTAAATAGTTCGTCCATTGTGTACCCCACACTGATGTTATCCATCTTAAAGAAAGATCCGTTTTGTACCCAATAGCTGGAAAAATATTGTGCCGTCTTAAAATTAGCATCAGTAGTTGCTGTGGGCAGGTTGCTGAAAAAGCCGGTGCTGTTGTACATGGTACCATACCAGGCACGAGCCGACATATTATTGTTGTACACATAGTTGCCAAAGCTAAACCGGCCCTGAAAGTAGAAATCAAATTTCTTGTAGGCTACGCGGGAGTTAATCCCCATCATCAGATCAGGCTGAGGTTTATAATAGTGAAAGCGGTTAGCATCGCTGTTAGAAGCTACACCTCCGTTGCCGGTACGATCTACATACAACCCTTCAATGGGTTTGCCGTTCGGGTAATAATACTGCTGAAATACAAAGAAAGAATTGATGGCACTGCCCACCTGAATATTCTGCACCTGGTTGCCTACCCCTCCGGAAATATTTCCGGTAAGAATTCCCAGGTAATTCGGATCGCTTGTTTTAAGCAGTTTGGTTACTTTATTTTCATTGTGGGTAGCATTAAAGCCCACAATCCATTCAAAATCTTTTTTCTGAACAGCCACAGCACGCAACGTTAACTCAATACCCTGGTTTTGAAGGTCGCCCACGTTGGTAGTTATGTAATTGGATAAGTTACTGCCAGCCGGTACCGGTATATAGTTAATAAGGTTGCTGGTTTTTTTCTGATATACATCTACCGTACCGGTAATGCGATTGCTTAAGAAACCAAAATCAACCCCCAAGTCCATTTGGGCTGTCGTTTCCCATTTAAAGTTAGGATCGTAGGGCTGCGGCCTCCAGGTAGGAACGAAGGTATTGCCAAACTGATAAGCGGCCTGTGCATTGCTTAGCTGGTATAACCCGAGGTAAGGATAGGTACCGCCTACATCCTGATTTCCGGTAATACCATAACTGGCCCGGAGTTTAAGATCAGACACCAACTTGGAGTTTTGAAGAAACTCTTCGTTCGACATTTTCCAACCGAGTGCTACGGCAGGAAATATTTTAAAACGGTTTTGAGCCGAGAACCGCGAAGAAGCATCGTCTCGCAACGAAGCCGTAACTAAGTATTTGTCGTTATACGAATAATTGACACGGCCAAAGAATGAAACCAGGTAATTAGGGTTTCCCGGGGCCTGCAACGGAATGGCTGTAATACCATCGGATGCCAGCGCATTTACTGTGTAAATATTAGCCGGAGGCAGCGGGGTGGGATTCGAGGGGGTGACCAGGTAAGAAGCGTATGTTCCGGCATTCCATTGTGCTAATGTAGGCGGAGCATTGCGATTAAAACTGGACGAATACCGCTCAAATGCCTGATAAGAATAACCGGCTGTTACATCAAACTTATGCTTATCTATCAGCTTGGCATAGTTAGCATATACATCGAGCAACCGCGAACGGTTCTGGCCGGTGTAATCTACCTTTGCCCCCATGTTGGGCCATGTCCATGCGGCATTGTAAGGCGAGTTGTTATGCCCGGTTGAGGAAGAATAATCGAACCCGGCATTGACAGTAAACTTTAGCTCCGGGAAAGAGTGAATACGGTAATCTGCTTTGAGCGTTCCGATGCCGCGGTAAACCTGCGAGCGGTTGTCGGTTTGGTATAATAATGAAACCGGATTAGCGGTGGCAATAGTAATAGGCAATGCGTTAGGATCTACCGCCCCGCTGGGCAGCGCGCCTTGGGTCCAGGCAAAGTAGCCGCCCCAGTTTTTATTTCCATTATACACCGGCTGTGTCGGGTCGAACGAAACGGCTGAACCTACGGCTCCGGCATTGCCAAAATTTTGTTGTGTGTACATTCCTTTGAAGGAAGCGTTCAACACTAAGTCCCCATCTAAAAGGGAAGGATTAAGATTTACGTTTATTGAATTACGAACAAAATCAGTCGTTTTTAGAATACCGGTTTGATCGGTAAAGCCATACGATACACGATAAGGCATGTGTTTGTAGGTTCCTTCCACACCTATATTATTATCGCTCGAAATAGCAGTTTGAAATATCTGGCGCTGCCAATCCGTATTGGCGCTGCCCAGTTTTTGAACGGCTGCCGGGGTTAGCCCGGAAAGGCCTGCAGCTAATTGTGCATTGACCGTGGCTTTATATTGCGTTGCATTCATCACATCAAAATATTTCATAGGCGAGCCGGCCGATACGGTTACATTATAGAAAAACTTGGGCTTCCCTTCTTTGCCTTTTTTGGTGGTGATGATGATGACTCCGTTGGCGGCACGCAATCCATAGATAGCCGTAGCCGAAGCATCTTTTAATACGGTAAAGGTTTCTATATCGTTGGGGTTGATGGTCGCCATCGGGTTAGCCAACCCGGCTGTGCCATTATTATCTACGGGAAAACCGTCAATAACGATGAGCGGGTCTTTGCTTCCGGAAGCGGAGCCATCGCCCCGTATGCGGATGGTTGACCCCGATCCGGGAGCCCCATTATTAGTAGTAATCTGCACACCCGCCACTTTACCAATCAGCATATCCTGTGGCGAAGCAATAACGGCTCGGTTAAAATCTTTTGTACCCACAGCCGCGAGCGAACCGGTTACATCTTTCTTTTCTTGTTGCCCATACCCTATAACCACAATTTCAGATAATGCTTTTATATCTGTCTCCATCACTAAATCCAAAACAGATCTCCCTTCCACCGCTACGTCTATGGCTTTGTAGCCGATAAACGAAAAGGAGAGTACTGCTTTTGCATCTACTGAAATAGTGTATGCCCCATTGGCATCTGAAACAACACCGTTGCTGGTACTTCCCTTTTCCAGGATGTTTACGCCCGGTAGGGCTGTTCCATCATCGGATGAAGTAACCTTCCCTTTGACAGTAATTTGCTGGGCATAGCCGGAGGCGGCCACGCACATTAAAACAACCGTCAAATACCTGCTTAACGCCAGATAAAATTTGATCATAGTTTACGTTGTGATTTAGGTTAATTATTTTTTTACAAATCAGCGGAACGTAGCTTAATTTTTAATAGTATAGCCTTTCAATTAAGCACTCCACATGTTTCCAAATGTAGGTCATCAAATCATTCAGAAATCAAAAAAACCTTTAAAAATCGTGGGAAACGGATTCGCAAACGTTTGCGTAAATTTGTTTTTCAATCACTTGTAATCTTATCCAATGAATTTTAACCAAGTTACCATTAAAGACATTGCCCGCGAGTTGGGCATTTCACCCTCCACGGTTTCGCGCGCATTGAAAGACCACCCTGATATTAGTGTGGAAACCAAAAAGGCGGTGAATGCCCTGGCCGAAAAATTAAACTATCAGCCCAACATTGTGGCGCTCAATCTTCGCCAGAAAAAAACCAATACCATTGGCGTTATCATACCTGAAATTGTGCACTTCTTTTTCTCAACCGTAATCAGTGGTATAGAAGATGTAGCTTACCAGGCCGGCTACAATGTTATTATTACCCAATCGAACGAATCGTATGAACGGGAGATGACCGATTTAAAAGCACTCTTCAACAGCCGGGTAGATGGGATGTTGCTTTCGCTCTCGCGCGAAACAATCAATTTCGACCACATTGAGTCGCTCATCTCGAAAGGCGTGCCCATAGTGTTTTACGACCGTATGTACGACAGCCCCCACACCAGCAAAGTAATCGTTGATGATTATGCGGGTGCCAAAGAAGCTGTACTGCATTTAATTGACCAAGGCTGGAAAAAAATTGCCCACCTGATGGCGGCCCCCAATCTAAAAATCAGTACCGACCGCCTAAAAGGATATGAAGATGCGATGCAAGAAAGTGGCTTAAAGTCTAATAAAGAGTGGGTGGTAGAGTGCCATTCGGGTACGTTTGAAGAAGGCAAGCGCGCGACTAAAAAATTATTGGCTTTGCCCAACCCGCCCGATGCCATCTTTGCCAACAACGACCCCATGGCGATGGGGGCCATGATGGCCATAAAAGACAAAGGTTTAAAAATACCAAACGACATTGCCGTGGTAGGATTCAGCAACTGGTTTTTTGGCGAACTGCTGGAGCCCTCTTTAACCACCGTAGATCAGCCCGGGTTTGAAATGGGGCAGGAAGCCGCCCGTCTGCTCATCAAGCAAATTGAAAGCAAAGACAAAGACCACCTGCAGCACGAAACCAAAATATTGAAAACAAAACTGGTGGTGCGCCATTCTTCGCTGAAAAAAGGCGGCTCAAAATAACTTCGGGCAAGGTTTACCTTGCAACCGTTTGCTGAAATATTTTAGAAAATAGTTCGAGTTAATTCGTGCAATTAAAGTTACTTGAGGCTCACTTCATGTAAAAATTGCATGGCGCCTACCTTAAAAAACAACCGGCTGGGCCGGATAGAAACCCACACCGCTACCACTTCCTCTTTGGTAGCCCCAACCACTTACGGCCGGCTGATGGCCACCGCACTTTCCGAAAGTGTCATTCAAATTAAAGTTACCCGCGAAGCCGAGTTCAGCAATTTCTCCTATTCCGTAGTAGCACAAGCCGAAAATACACCGGTGCAAATAACGGAATCCACCGAGCAAATTGAATTCAGTACCTCCTCCGTGCAAGTTCTCATCGAAAAAAATCCGGTGCGTATTTCTTTCCTCACTAAAGACGGCAAGGTGATAAACGAAGACGACACCCTGGGCATAAACTGGATAGGCGAACAGGTTACCAACTATAAAAAACTGCAGGAAGGTGAGCGCTTTCTCGGCCTGGGCGAAAAAACAGGCGGCCTCAACCGCCACGGGCAAGCTTATACCAACTGGAACACCGATGCCTACGCTTATCACTCCGGGGCTGACCCGCTCTACTCCTCCATCCCATTTTACATCGGCCTGCACCACGGGATGTGTTACGGCATTTTTTTCGACAACACGTATAAATCACACTTTAATTTTGGTGCCTCCAACAACCGCTTCGCCAGCTTTTCGGCCGATGCGGGCGAACTGAATTATTATTTTATCCATGGCCCCTCAGTAGGTGAAGTCATTCAGCATTATACCTGGCTCACCGGCCGTATGGAGTTGCCTCCGCTGTGGAGCATCGGATACCAACAGTGCCGTTATAGTTATTACCCCGACCGGGAAGTACTGAATCTGGCCCGCACTTTTCGCGAAAAAGCCATACCGGCCGATGCTATTGTGCTCGACATCCACTACATGGATAAGTATAAAATTTTTACATGGGACCCGAAAAATTTTCCTGACCCTCAGAAAATGATGGCGGAAGTAAAACAAGCAGGGTTTCATGTAGTAGTTATGTGCGATCCCGGAATTAAAGTAGAACCGGGATACGAACCCTACGAAGACGGTATCAGCAAAAATATTTTTTTAAAATACCCCGATGGAGAAAATTACAGCGGGCAGGTGTGGCCGGGCTGGTGTCATTTTCCTGATTTTACCAATCCTAAAACACGCGCCTGGTGGGCCGAAAAATTCAGCCGCTATGTCGCGCTGGGGGTAGAAGGATTTTGGAATGACATGAACGAGATCGCTACCTGGGGGCATGGTTTACCGGAAAATATTGAATTGGATTTTGACGGCCACCCGGGCACCATGCGCCAAGGGCGTAACCTGTACGGATTCCAAATGGCCCGCAGCACGTATGAGGGCACCAAAAAATTACTGAACGGCAAGCGTCCGTTTAACCTGACCCGTTCCGGGTTTGCCGGGGTGCAGCGATATGCTGCCTTGTGGACGGGCGACAACGTATCGTACGATGAGCACATGCTGCTGGGCGTGCGCATGGTTAGCAGCCTGGGTTTATCGGGCGTAGCCTTTGCCGGGTACGATGCCGGTGGCTTCGTGGGCGATGCCAATACCAAACTCTTTCCGCGCTGGTTATCTATTGCCGCGCTCTCTCCGTTCTTCCGTGCCCATACCATGATTAACACCCGCGACAGCGAACCGTGGAGCTATGGTGAAGAGGCTGAACAAATCTGCCGCAATTATATTCAGTTCCGGTATCAACTAATGCCTTATATCTATTCGTTGTTCTTCGATGCTGCGCAACGTGGCATGCCCATACAACGATCGTTGGCTATTGACTATACCCATGACCCGAAAATTTATGACGGACAGTTTCATAATCAGTATTTGTTTGGTCCGGGTATTTTGGTAGCTCCGGTAGAGAGCACCAAAGAATTAACCAAAGTGTATTTGCCGGCCGGGGCATGGTATTACCTGTACAGCGGAAAAACATATTCGGGTAATCAGGAAATTATCATCGAGTGCCCCATCCACCGGCTGCCTGTTTTTGTAAAAGCCGGTTCTCTCCTGCCGATGCAAAAGACGGTGATGCACACCGGGATGCAAACCGATGAATTGATCCTCCATTTTTATTACGGCTCCCAATCGTCCGGGTTCTTATGGTACACGGATGATGGCGAAACCTACGATTTTCAAAACGGAAATTATGGCCAGCGCAAAATGGAATATACCGCTCACGAAAAAAAACTGACGATCGGAAAAACAGAAGGTTCATTTAAAATCAACAAGAAAGAAATCCGGTTCGTACTCCACGGTTTTCCGGCCGATCAGCTTCAGGCGAATGGGCAAATCATCACTCCGGTAAGCGAAAATCATTCGTTCTTTACCCCGCTGGAAAAGTATGACCCCATTAACGACCCGGAGTCGATGGGCGAAGAGCCGGTAAAAACTTTTACTATTCCTTATACCGACCATGCAATTGAATTACAATGGCAATAAGAATGACCACACCCCACCCTTGTTATGAATGTACCTTTATCTAAATCGCGTCTTTCATTAGGCCAGATCTTTAACATGAGTTTTGGCTTTTTTGGTATTCAGTTTGGATTTGCCTTGCAGAATGGAAATGCCTCACGCATACTAACCACCTTCGGTGCCAATGTAGAGCACCTGAGTTGGTTTTGGCTGGCGGCCCCGCTCACCGGCATGATCGTGCAGCCGCTGATCGGTTATTATAGCGACCGAACCTGGACTTCGCTGGGCCGAAGACGTCCCTATTTTTTAGCCGGATCTATTTTGGCTGCCACGGCCTTAATGCTCATGCCCAATGCTCAGATTATGGCGGCCTTACTCCCTCCCTTGTATGTTGGGGCCGGTATTTTAATGGTGATGGATGCTTCTTTCAATGTAGCGATGGAACCTTTCCGGGCGTTGGTAGCCGACCTGCTTCCATCCGACCAGCGTACGCTGGGGTTTTCCGTTCAAACTTGTTTGATTGGGCTCGGTGCCGTAATCGGGTCGTGGCTTCCTTTTGTTCTGGCTGAGTATGTAGATGTTTCCAAAGTAGGCAGCACCGCTTCGCCCGTACCCGACAATGTAATCTATTCTTTTTATGCCGGGGCTTTTGTTTTTCTGGTGGCCATTCTATGGACAGTTGTTACCACCAAAGAATTTCCGCCCGATCAGGAATATTTAAAAGAAGAGCAAACGAAAAAATCGAAAGGCCTGCAGCAGATTCTTTCTGACTTTGCCCGCATGCCTAAAACCATGAAACAACTCGGCCTGGTACAGTTCTTCAGTTGGTTTGCCCTGTTCTCGATGTGGGTATTTTCTACACCGGCTATCGCTACCCATGTGTACGGCCTGCCGGCAGACGACCACACCTCCATAACCTATAACGAAGCCGGAAACTGGGTGGGCATCATCTTTGGTGTGTACAATGGCGTGTCGGCCATCTATGCTTTGTTGCTGCCGTCTATCGCAGCCAAAATCGGACGCAAACAAACTCACAGCCTGTCGCTTATCTGTGGCGGCCTGGGGTTAATTTCTATTTATTTCATCCACGACTATCACTTGCTCATTTTATCAATGATTGGGGTGGGCATTGCCTGGGCCAGCATCTTAGCTATGCCGTATGCCATTTTGGGCGGTGCCATCCCGCCTCAAAAAATGGGTATCTATATGGGTGTATTTAATTTCTTCATTACCCTGCCTCAGATTTTCAACGGCATTGTAGGCGGCCCGATCGTAAAATATTTTTACGGTTCGCAAACTATTTACAGCTTGGTCATGGCAGGCGTATTTTTGCTCATTGCGGCTTACTGTGTGCGTTTTGTGGAAGATGTGGATGATCCTATAAACCAACCCGTAAAATGAAAACATTCCTGAATCCGATACAGGTTTTATTTTTTTTAGTAGGATTGTTCTACCCCGCTGCCGGTTTTGCCCAACACTATACTTCCTTTCGCAATACTTTTTCCGGCCTTGCACAACTTTCGGCCATGCCAGATTCGGCACAGCGTATGCAGGCCGTGAGGAAACAGATGAGCGAGCTTCGTGCCCGTCATCAAATTCCGTATATCGAAGAAGACTCTGTTTTATTTTTATATCAGGGGGCGGCTCATTCGGTAAGTTGGGTGGGCGATTTCAATGGCTGGGGCTACGACAAAAATTTTCAAAATAAAGGAACCCTCATTGCCGGCACCAATCTGTGGTACCTTAAAACGTCTTTCCCAAAAGATGCCCGGCTCGATTACAAGATATTGCGAAATGGATCAGATTATCTTCTCGATCCGGAAAATGCAGCCCAGCAATGGAGCGGCCTAGGCGGGGGAAGCCCCAACTCGGAGTTGCGCATGCCCTTGTGGAAGGAAAACCCCGAAACCATTCCACATGCGGAAGTTCTAAAAGGCACGCTGACACAAGATATTATATTCAACAGCCCTACACTGGGGTACCAGATTACCTATAAAGTTTATTTGCCGGCCGGTTATGAAACCCTCGGAAAATTAGATTGCATTTATGTAACCGATGGATACGAATACCTGCACCCCAAACTGGGCAACATGGAAACCATCCTCAATAATGTCATGGCCGAAAAGAAAATACGCCCCGTCATGGCCGTATTTGTAGATCACCGCGAGCCGGTAAATCGTGCCAACAACAAGCGTATGCAAGAGTTGGCCATGAATAAATCGTATCTCGATTTTTTTGTAAACGAACTGATTCCTGAAATTGAAAAAAATTATCCTGCCCGGGCAACCGCTGCGAGCCGTGCTATTTTGGGTACCTCCATGGGCGGGCTTACCGCAGCTTATTTTGCTTTCGAACGTCCCGATGTATTTAGTATGGCCGGCATTCAATCGCCTGCATTTTATACCAAACCACAGATTTACCAACTCTGTTCTAATCCGGCTAGCCCGAAAATGAAAATCTCGATGACATCCGGAGTGATAAACGATACCGGCAAAGAAGCTCGAAAGATGAAAGACATTTTAGCTGCCAACAGTTGTGTGTACCACTACCGCGAAGTAAACGAAGGGCACAGTTGGGGCAATTGGCGCAACCTGATCAGCACGATTCTGATCGATTTCTTTGCCCCTCAATAAGTATCACCGTTTCGGGGGTTGCTCAATTTCATTTATTTTTATAAAATTTCCCCCAAACACATACCCCATGAAGAGCCTGTATCCGTTCCTGATTTTATTTTCCCTCCCCGCTGTTTTTGAAAGCTGCAGTTCCGGCAAAGCGGCCATGAAGAAAGGCGACTACTATGAAGCCACCCTCAATGCCATCCACCGCCTGCGCGAAAATCCAAACCATAAAAGAGCGATGGACGTGCTGACACAGGCCTACCCGCTTACTATAGAGTTTATTGACACCTCAATTAAAAATGGAATCGAATCTAACGACTCAAAAAAATGGCGCAACGCGGTAGCCGGGTATCAAAAAATTAATTTCATCAACGACCAAATCAGCACATGCCCGGGAGCCAAAAAAGTAATTCCCAATCTTCAATTACGACTGAAAGAACTGGCCGATGCCAAAGTAAATGCAGCCGATGAAGCCTACAATGAAGGCATTACTGAAATGATGAAAAACAACCGCGAAGATTACAAGCAAGCCTACTATGATTTTAAGGATGCCAACAGTTTTCAGCAGGGCTATAAAGAATCTATTGAGATGCAAAACCAGGCCGAATACAAAGCCACCCTGCGGGTAGCCTTTGAAGAAATTAACAACTCGCGGTATAATTACGGCACTTTTCAGCCGGTAGTTAATTCGCTGCAGCGTTTATTTCTCTCGTTTAAGCCCATTGCCCAAAAAGATACAGTACCTCCCCAGCAATACTTGCGCATCATCTTCAACGGATACCAGGAAACCCGGCCTTACGTTTCTACCCGAACCGAAACCCAAACCCGCCAGATTGTGGTCGGGCAGGTGAAAGGAGCCGATGGAAAAATGGTAGATCAAACCCAGGCGGTAAGTGTTAATGTTACCTATTTCCACAAAACCATTACCGGAAGCACTGAGGCAGGCGTTACTATAACCGATGCCGGCAGCAACGCTCAACTACAAAATGTTTTCGTAAACGGCACCTACAACTGGGAATACGATTGGGCCACCTACTCGGGCGACTCGCGTGCGCTGAGTGGAAATGCCTCCAGTTGGGTGCAGCGCAGAGAAACCTTTCCTAATCCGCAAGATGTCTATAACCAAACCCTGCGTACATTACAAAATAACCTGCACCAACAACTCAAATCGTTTTATAGTCAATATTGATCGGGCTAATTATTTTAACGAGGCCGGGAACATTTTGTCGGAAAAATGGTTTTGAAGAATATCAACTCTATTTGCCATGTCTATAAAACTAACCGCGCTGCTATTAATGGCCACCGCTTCAGTCAGTGCACAAAATAAACACCCGATGGAAACAGAATTAAAAAAAATTACGTTTGGAGCCGGGTGTTTTTGGTGCACCGAAGCGGTCTTTTTAGGTGTGAATGGAGTAACCAACGTTGTGTCGGGCTATTCGGGAGGAAAAGTGAAAAACCCAACCTACCGCGAAGTATGCAGCGGTCTTACCGGCCATGCTGAAGTAACCCAGATTACCTACAACCCCAGGCTGGTATCATTCACCGACCTGCTCGAAATTTTTTGGAACACCCACGACCCTACCACGCTAAACCGGCAAGGAGCCGATGAAGGCACCCAATACCGGTCGGTGATTTTTTATAACGATGAAAACGAAATGAAATTGGCCGAAGCCTATAAAAAACAATTAGAGCAATCGCACATATTTAAAAACCCTATCGTAACGGAAATCAGTCCTTTAACTAATTTTTATCCGGCCGAAGATTACCATCAGAATTATTATGCCTTAAACTCCACCCAGCCTTACTGCCAATATGTAATCCGACCTAAAGTGGAAAAATTTAAAGCGCATTTTGCATCCAAACTGAAAAAGTAGCTGCCCTGAAGACCTTCTATCAAAAAAAAAAAAAAGAATAGTAAAACTTTTTGCAACCCATGCATCATCTATTCGTTAGAGAGTAATAGTAGAGTATTTCTCTCATAGGTTTAGGTTTAGGTAACAAAAAACCCCTCAGGCGGAGGGGTTTTTTGCTTTTAATAGATTTTAATTTTTCTCAACTCTTCAGAGAAGTGATATCGAAAACGATTTCGGTAACTTTTACCACTTCGCCATCGCGGTTTACGATTGGGTTATACTGGCCCAACAGCCAAATTTCTTTACCAAACTTGGTAATACCTTTAAACTCTCCGCGTTGGGTTTTTCCAGACGACAACTCTTTCCAGAATTTGCGATAGCTCTCCGCCCCCCGGTCATCGCGCGGCACAAAGATTTTATGGTTCTCGCCTTTCACTTCGTCCAATGAATACCCGAATAATTTCAGGAAATTAGAATTGGCACTGATCATATTTCCTTCCGAATCATAATCGGCCATCATCGTAGAACCATTGATGGCTTCCATCGCTGCCGAAGATTCCATCTGGCCGCGCTGCATTTCTTCCTGCGTGGCCTGCAGTTCTTCCATATTCTGGCGCATCTCTTCTTCCTGCGCACGCATTTCTTCCGTCATCTGTTGCGATTCGCTCAGCAGGCGCTGGGTACGGGCATTAATTTTAACCGATGAAATCGTGGACGCAATACTTTCGGCTATGCGTTTTACAAAATCAATTTCATATTCTTTAAATGATCCGAACGAGGCAATTTCCACCACGCCAAAAATTTGTTCATTCACTTTCAGCGGTACGATCAGCAGCGCATTGGGGTTAGCATCGCCCAAACCGGAAGTAATGCGAATGTAATTTTGCGGCACGTCTGTCAGGTAGATTACATCGCCCTCTTGCCAGCATTGGCCGGTCAGCCCTTCGCCCATCTGCACTTTTTGGTTGATGTATTTCTTTTTGTTCCAGGCGTAGCAAGCCATCATAGACAGAGTTTGCTCCTGCCCATCGCCTGTGTCGTCAATAATGTATAAAGCTCCCTGGTTAGCTTTCAGGTATTTTACCAGGTTGCCGATGATTTCATCGGTTAGTTTTTGCACATCGCTGCTGTTGCCGCGAAGGATCTCGCCAAACTTGGCCAAGCCCTCGGTTGTCCAGTTTCGTTTTTTATCTTCTTCGGCAACACGCGCCAGGTTTGAGCGCATATTCAGTAGGGCATTGCCCAGCACATCGTGGTTGCTTAGCGGGCTAAACTCCGAATCATACTTTCCGCTCCCTATATTTTCGGCAAAAAGAGTGGTGGCTTTCAAGCCATTTACCAGGCTGTCGGTAGCAATGGCCATTTCGCCAATTTCGTCATTGCTGAATTTGGTTTTCTTATCATCTACCAACTCGCCCCGGCCCAGCTTCACTACCACATCTTTAATATAATTGATGGGGCGGGTAATGGTGCGCACCAAAACCGTAGCACTTAAAAACCCGATAATGACGATGGCTAACCCTAACACAATAGTAATCAGACGCAGGCTGCTGGTCGATTCGACCAACGTCTTGGATGTCTTTTCGGCTAATGATTCCTGTTTTAATTTAATGGCCGAAAGGATGCTGATGATTTTGTTGGATTCCGGAATTACGTTTTGATCGACATAGTCGCCCGCCAGTAATTTTTTGGTAGGGTCGTCATAGTCTTCAAACTTGCTTAACGAATTTATGATGTTGGCCTGTGCGCCCTTCAATAAAGAATCGTACTTGCCAAATGCCCGGCTCATCAGGGTACGCTGCGAGCTGTCCTTTTTAAAGGTGGCCGAAGCACTGTCGGCATCCCAGTTTACCATCAGCTTCTCAATTTTCTCTTTGGTTACTTTGTATTCGTGCGAGATAATGAACTGCAGTGCCCGCTTGTCGTCATCATTGGTTTGCAAAAATACCCAGTTGGTAATGAGCATGCGCGAACGATGCACCAGCGTAACCAGTTCGTTTACGGCATCCTTCGAGGGGTTTACCACTTGCGAGGATACCTCTACGTTTCGGTTGATGGTATTGATGGTAATAAAAATGATGAGCGCATTGATCGCAAAGAGTACGATCAGGATAGTAAACCCGCTAAAGATTTTATTGCCTATGCTCAGGCGGATTTTAAGTTTAGATAAGAGATTGTTTTCCATACGTTTTTTTTCAATTCGTTACTGCAAAGCGTACTAATTCGGCCGAAGCCTTGAGCCGGTGTTTTGTTAAGCCGGAGGCATTTATTTCAAAAGCTAATTTTCCGTCTTTCGTAATAAAGTTAATGTCTCCTTTGCTGGTGCCCGATGCCTGCTCGGTAACCACCAGCGTGGGCGAAATTCCTATTTTATTGATGATGTCCGGGTATTTGGGAAGCCACTCGCTCGACACGTGCAAAATGTGCCCCTTCTTAAATTCGGCCAGCGAATTAATTTTCGTAACCTGAATAGCCCGGGCACCCACTTTCTTCTTTTCGGCCATGGCTTTCAGTTCTGTATAAACAGGCGAGTTGCCCAGCACCACAATTTCAAAATCGCCTGTGTTTACCTCTTCAGGCCATAGCACAAACTTGGTAAATGCATACGCAAAGAGGGTCATGGTTTGGTAATGCGTAGCCTGCCCCAAACATAGGGCAGCACTGAACGAGATCAAACCAACGGCAAAAACCTTTTTCATCAGTATTAAAGTATCAAATGTAGTCGCAGCAAAGAGTTAAAAATATTAAAAATTGGGCATTTTAGCACATCAAATAGTTTTGCTCCATTTTAGGTACTCTTTTATGCTGGTGCGAAAATCTTAGTTTTATAGACTGAAAACAAGATTTAATTTTCAGTAACTTTTCACCAAAACATACCCTATGTGCAGGTTAATGGCTTATAAAGGAACCCCCATCATCATGGATAAACTGCTGTACCAGCCTAAAAATTCGTTGGTCAACCAGAGCATCCACGCCCGCGAAATTGAAGAACCGCTCAATGGCGATGGGTTTGGTGTAGGTTGGTATGTGCCCGAGTTAAACTACGAGCCCATTACCTTTGTATCGGTAAACCCCGCCTGGAGCAACCGCAACCTGCGCAATCTGGCTCCCAAAATAAAAACCGATTGTATGATTGCCCACGTACGGGCCGCCAGCGTAGGCGATGTAAGCGAAAACAATTGCCATCCTTTTCAATACAAAAACCTGCTGATGGCGCACAATGGCGGCATCGAAAATTTTTCTAAAATAAAACGGGTCGTGCGCGAGCCGCTTTCGGATGAACTCTATAACTGGATAAAAGGCCAGACCGACTCCGAACACATTTTTGCTTTCATGCTGAACGAGCTTTTTAAAAACCACCAGGCCGTGAGCCCGGAAGCCGTTTTCGATTCCCTCGAAATTACCTTCCGGCAAATGAAAAAACTGATGGCCGAGCACCATATTACCGAACCCGCCTATCTAAACATGGTGGTGACCAACGGCTTGTTTCTGGTAGGCGCCCGCTACTGCAGCGACCCTAAAGAAGAACCGCTTACCCTTTACCACTCGGAGGGCAGCCGCTACGTGGTAGAAGACGGCAACACCCGTCTGGAAGCCCCCGAAGATAACGACCATGCCGTGCTGGTGGTATCGGAAAAACTAACCGATGACCCCAGCTGGACGATGATCCCGCCCAATCATTTTGTTATTGTAGAACAAACCCTGAATGTGCGCATCCGGCCCATTCACGATTGATTCTTTTCTTCATTGCGTTAGCAAAAATTGTTTCACCCAATAGTCTAACAAATTTAGAAACAAGCATCCGCGATTTTTGTTTTCTTTGCCACATGAAATACGATGTCATTATTATCGGTGGAGGCATTGTAGGCCTGGCCACAGCCCTGCAAATTCAGAAGGCCAACCCCGGTCTGAAAATTCGGCTCATCGAAAAAGAAAAAACACTGGCCCAACACCAAACCGGCCACAACAGTGGCGTTATCCACTCGGGCTTATACTATAAACCTGGAAGTTTAAAAGCTACTAACTGCATCCGCGGCTATCATCTACTGTTAGATTTTTGCCAAACCCACCATGTGCCGCACGAAATCTGCGGCAAAATTGTAGTGGCCACCGAGCCGCACGAGCTGCCACTGCTCCAAAACCTGCTGGTGCGGGGCGAACAAAACGGACTGACCGGCCTAAAAAAACTTTCGAAAGAGGAACTGAAAGAACACGAACCTCACGTAAACGGACTGGCCGGTTTTTTTGTACCCCAAACTGGCATTGTAGATTATACCCAAGTAGCCTTAAAATATGGCGAACTGTTGCAACAGCATGGAGCCGAAATAATCGTAGGCGAACGCGTAACCAATATACAGCCCCACGCGGGCGAGTGGCAGGTAATAACCGACCAAAACACCTACCCCACCCGCCTGGTTATTAACTGTGCCGGTCTTTATTCCGACAAAGTGGCCGCCCTCACCACCGAAAATCTGAACATGAAAATCATTCCCTTCCGGGGCGAATATTACAAACTGAAAAAAGAAAAAGAGCACCTGGTAAAAAACCTGATCTACCCCGTGCCCGACCCCAATTTTCCTTTTCTGGGTGTGCACTTCACACGCATGGCCAAAGGCGGAGTAGAAGCCGGCCCCAATGCGGTGCTGGCCTTCAGGCGCGAAGGCTATAAAAAAACCGACATCCGTTTTTCGGAGCTGGCCGAAACGCTGGCCTGGCCGGGGTTTCAAAAAGTGGCCGCTAAATATTGGCGCACCGGCCTGGGCGAAATGTACCGCTCGTTTTCTAAAGCTGCTTTTACCAAAGCCCTGCAAAAACTCATTCCCGAAATACAAGAAAACGATTTGGCCGAAGGTGGGGCGGGCGTGCGCGCACAAGCCTGCAGCCGCAACGGAGGGCTGGTAGATGATTTTTTAATTCTCGAAGAAGAACACGTAATAAATGTGTGCAATGCCCCCTCCCCGGCCGCCACTTCCTCTTTGGCCATAGGCGAAACCGTGGCCGCACTCGCCCTCAAAAGGTTTTAACCTTCCTCAGCCGCTGGCTAAAAAACGGGAAACTTCCCGGTTGATACTAACCGTCTCCCTGCTTATCTTGGTGGAGTGAAAAAAGCCCTACCGAAGCAGGGCTGAGAAAATCTTCGGCTTATAGCCTTATTGTGATTTGCAGAACAAATATATAAAGTAATTTCAAATACTATGGATAAAATCTTAGGACTTGATCTAGGCACTAACAGTATTGGTTGGGCTTTAAGAAATCCTGACTCAAAGGAAAATCAAATCGAAAAGTTTGGAGTATCAACCTTTAACGAAGGTGTTGGTAATGGTAAAACAGGAGAATACTCTTATGCTGCTGAACGAACAAAAAAACGTTCTGTAAGGAGACTATACCAGGCAAGAAAATATCGCTTGTGGGCTACGCTTGAACTTTTAATAAACGAAAAGTATTGCCCATTAACTATTGAAGATTTGAACAAATGGAGAAAATATGACAAAGAAGAAGCCCATAAAAACAATAATGCGGGGCGGACTTACCCTGTTTGGAATACTGCATTTGATGCTTGGATAAAATTAGACTTCAATGGCGATGGTAAACCAGACTATACAAGCCCATACCAACTACGCAAAGAGTTAGCTGAAACAAAATTGAATTTTACACAGGAAGTAAATCGCTTCAAATTAGGCAGAGCATTATATCATATTGCTCAACGCAGAGGTTTTAAAAGCAGCAGAAAAGGTGCAGATGACACAAAAGAAAAAGAAACAAATGATGGCGAAGTAATGGATTTGCAATATTCTGAAAAGAAGAAAAACAAAATCATTGTTGAGTTATTTGAAAAATATACTGATGCAAAAACTATCGGTTGGCTTTTTGCTTTATTGGAAGACGATAAAATTAGGGTTCGTGAAGCTATTGCTCAATATGCTATTCGTGAAAACTACAAAGACGAAATCAAATATATCTTTCAGTTTCAAGGGTTGAAATTTGAAGATGTACTTTATTCCAAATTAGTTGAAAGTGGTAAGAACAAAAATGACGGAAGTATTTTCTATAAACGCCCTTTGCGTTCACAAAAAGGATTAGTTGGCAAGTGTACATTAGAAACAAACAAATATCGTGCACCTGTCAGTCACCCAAGCTTTGAAACATTCAGGGCTTGGTCGTTTTTGAATAATATCAAATACAAAGAAAATAATGAGTGGAAGCAATTACCGCTTGAATTAAAACAAGAGATTTATGTTGAATTGTTTTTCAGAAAATCAAAAGGATATTTTCCATTTTCTGAAATAGTCACGTTCTTAAAGAAAAAAGGTAAAAATTGGGAGTTGAATTACAAACCCAAAACAACTGTAACGGCTTGCCCCGTTTCTGCACGATTGAAAGACATTTTTGGTAGTAATTATTTGAATGTAAAAATTGAAAAAATCAAAGCACCGAAATCAGATAAAGCATTTTACGACATTGAAGATATATGGCACATTTTATTCAGTTGCGAAGACCAAGAATTTGTTGCCGAGTTTGCAGAAAACAAATTGAAACTTGATACAGAAAAAACAAAACAATTTGTAATTGCATGGAACGCTTGCTCCGTTGGTTACGGAATGTTGAGCTTAAATGCTATCAACAAAATCAATGTGTTTTTGCAAAAAGGATTAATTTACACCGAAGCAGTTTTATTGGCAAATATTCCCAAAATAATTGGTAAAGAATTATGGCAACAAAACGAACAATTATTGCTTGAAAGTATCAGTGGAGTAATTACCGAAAATAGAAATCAAAAAACAATACTCAACATTGTAAATAGTCTAATTTCTAAACATAAAAACTTAGAAGCAAGCGAGAAATTTGGGTATAAAGAGAATGATTATAAATTAACTGAGAGCGACTTTAAAGATATTCAAGCCGCTATTGAAGAGCAATTTGGGGCAAACAAATGGAATGGTTTTCCCGATGAAGAAAAACAGCGTATTCTCAATACGGTAAAAGACTGCTATCAGGCTTATTTTTCTAAGCAAGGGATTGTAAGAGATAGTGGAAGCGAAGAACGAATTGTTACTATTCAATCAAACGGAAAGAATTATTACAAAACAGATACAGGTTATTATCGTTTGCCTAAGTTGATTGATACGTTGAAAGAATTTCTACAAGACAATTTTGAGCATCTTGACGAGAAACAACTTGCTAAAATTTATCACCCTTCGGAAATCAACATTTACCCACCAGCAAAAGAAATAGACGGGGTTTTGAAATTGGGAAGCCCCAAAACAGGTTCGTTTAAAAATCCAATGGCAATGCGTACTCTACACGAGTTACGTAAGCTGATGAATTATATGATTGAAACTAAGCAGATAGATAACGAAACACGAGTTGTAGTTGAAGTTGCAAGAGATTTGAACAATGCGAATGAGCGATGGGCTATTGAAACGTGGCAACGGCAACGAGAAGCCGAAAATCAAGAATTTGCGGAAGCAATAAAACAAATTTTAAACAAGGGAGAAAATGACAAAATCCAAGATGACGCTATTGATAAAATGCGTTTATTCTATGAACAAAATACAGAACAAACACTTCCTGAAGTAGTAGCAATGGAGGAAGATGAAAAAGGAAAGAAGAAAAAGAAAAAATCTAGCGAAAAAGATGAAGCGGTAAGGTGGAGCGGACACGGAAAAAAATTAATTGACAAATACCGCTTATGGAAAGAGCAAGGTTATCAATGTTTATATACAGGTAAGTATATCAAACTGACGGATTTATTCAATGAAAATGTGATTGACTTTGAACACACCATTCCCAGAAGCAAATCATTTGATAATTCGTTGGCAAATCTTACTGTGTGTTTTGCGGATTACAACCGAACGATAAAGAAGAATCAAATTCCTTCGCAACTTCCAAATTATTCAGAAGATTCCGGTGGCTATACTGCTATATTACCACGATTAGATGCTTGGAAAGAAAAAGTAGAACGTATCAAGCAACAAATTGATTTTTGGAAAACAAAATCAAAAAAAGCAGCCGATAAAAGTTGGAAAGACGATGCTATCCGTCAACGCCATTTATGGCAAATGGAATTGGACTATTGGAAAAACAAGTTAGACCGATTTACCATTACCGAAATCACAAGTGGTTTTAAAAACAGCCAAAAAGTAGATACACAGTTAATTTCAAAATATGCGTTTCATTATCTGAAAACCTATTTTGATAAAGTGGACGTTCAGAAAGGAAGCATCACGGCAGAGTTCAGGAAAATATATCAATTGCAAGCTCCTGATGAAAAGAAAGACAGAAGCAAGCACTCGCACCATGCCAAAGATGCAGCAGTGCTAACACTTATTCCTGTTGCCGCCAAACGTGATACTATTTTGGAAAAATATTATGAAGCCAAAGAGAAAAATCCAAAAGCCACATTCACAGAAGAGCCATACAAAGGCTTCAAACGAGAATTTGTCTTTGGAATTGACGACAGCGTTTTAATCAACAACATCACTAACAATCAAGAACTCACGCCAGCCAAACGAAAAGTCCGCAAGCGTGGAAAAGAAGTAATTATTGACGGCAAAAATAGATGGGCAACAGGAGATGCAATACGAGGAGAGTTACATGGTGATACTTTTTATGGTGCAATTAAGCCTGCAAAAAAGGGAGAGAAAGGAAACTTACTGAAAGATGAAAGTGGAAAGTTTATCCAAGAAGAAAAAACAAAATACGTTGTTCGTGTTCCATTTAAACTAAAGAAGAATGATCAAGACAAGGGTTTTAAAACGTTAAAAGAAATACAAGAAAAGATTGTAGATGAAGGGTTGAAAATTCAAATAGAAAAGCAAGTTAACGAAGCTGGCGGCTTAAAAGAAGCCTTAGAAAAAGGAATTTATTTGCTTGACCGAAACGGCAAGCCTCACGGAAATAAAATCCGCCATATCCGTATTTGGGCAAGTGTTTCAGAACCGTTAGCCATTAAAAAACAAACCAATCTTTCCGATAAAGAATATAAGCAACATTACTTGGCTGCGAACGCTACTAATAGTTTTTTTGCAATCTATAAAAATAATGAATTGAGTTTTTCTATTCGTAGAAATCTGTTTGAGGTGGCAGGACAAATTTCAATTGACACAAAAAAATCAAGTGACCTTTTTGAACAGAAAGTCTACGTACTTAAAGAGGGTAAAGCGATTAGGGAATTAACTGAAAATGAATTTAAGGATGGTAAAAAGGCAAGAGAGCTACCCCTTACTTACATATTAGAAAAAGGCACAAAGATTATTTTCATTAAAGAAAAAGAAGATTCAAAATCTTTGTCACAAGGTGAAATCACTAAACGTCTTTATGTTTATACCAACTTCGAAAAAGATGGACGACTAAACTTTCAATATCATTTAGAGGCAAGAAATAAAATTGAAGAAGCATATTCAGAATCAGAGATCGATTTCGAGAAACCTAAACCAACTCTTCGATTTAGTTATACCAAATATGATTTCTTAGTTGAAAGTTATGATTTTGAAATTGAAATGGACGGAACTGTAAAGTGGTTGAAGTAAAATGAGTGAAATCATCATCTATCAAACTACCGAAAACCAAACCCAAATAGACGTAAAGTTTGAGGGCGAAACGGTGTGGCTTACGCAAGAGCAAATGGCAACGTTATTTGGAAAAGGAAGAAGCACCGTTGCAGAACATATTTTAAATGTGTTTAAAGAGGGAGAGTTAAACGAAGAAGTGGTATGTCGGGATTTCCGACATACCACTCAACACGGTGCCATACAAGGGAGAACACAGGAAAAATCAGTTACGCATTATAACCTTGATGTAATTATTTCCGTGGGTTACAGAGTAAAATCAAAACAAGGGACGCAATTCCGTATTTGGGCTACTCAACGGCTAAAAGAATACCTGATAAAAGGTTTTTCCATAGACAATGAGCGGTTGAAAAATCTCGGTGGCGGAAATTACTGGAAAGAACTGTTAGATACGGGACATCCGAAGCAGTGAAAAGGTAATGCAGGCTTCCAATTATTGATAAATAATACAACAAAGGCGATGATTGTCAGTTATTGTTTAGCATGAAACAAAATGAATACTTCGTTTTTCCCAATGAGAAAACAGGCTTCAATCCTAAAGAAATTGATTTGCTGAATTCTGATAATTATGCATTAATAAGTCCAAATTTGTTTAGGGTTGTTCGTTTTTCCAAAGTAATCTATGGAAATTCTGCCGTAAAAGATTATTGGTTTAGACATCATTTTGAAACAAGTTCTAATGTTGAAAAAGTAAAAGGACTAAAAGATGTTTCATATAAAGTGATTAAAAGTTTACCCTATTTTGAAGGTATTATCAAAGTTCGTGTAAACCATATTGGTCAAATTGTTGGAGTTGGAGAGTATTGACAAAATCTGCAACCATCAAAATCTAAACACCATTTTAGTTTTTCAATGTTTGTTCTTTAACTTAAACATACAAAGGCACACAATGGAAGCTGGAAAAACATACCATATTTACAACCACGCCAATGGTTTCGAAAATTTGTTTCAGAGCGAAGAGAATTATCGTTATTTTCTATTGAGGTATCAGCACTTTATCGAACCCGTAGCCGATACGCTGGCCTACTGCCTCATGTCCAATCACGTTCATTTTCTTGTTCAAATTAAAAAGGAAGCTGAAATCGAAGCAGCTTTTGGAAAGTTTGAAACTTTCCAAAAGCTGGAGGCGAGAATTAGTAAACAATTTGCCAATTTATTTAGTGGCTATACTCAAGCATTTAATAAAATGTATAACCGTAAAGGCAGTTTGTTCATTCCCAATTTCAAACGAAAAGAAATAGAAACAGATCGACACTTTACCAATATCATTCATTATATCCATGCCAATCCAGTCCACCACGGATTTGTAAAAAATATTCCGGATTGGCCATGGAGTTCGTATCCTGAAATTTTATCAGGTAAAATTTCAACTTGGTTAAAGAGAGAAGAAATTATCGAGTGGTTTGGCAACGCCAATGAATTTGTTGAATTTCATCGGCAGCCAATTGATTTGAAGAAAGAATTAGAAATCGATTAACAACCAACAAACCTTTCCAAAAGTTTTGAACTTTTGGAAAGGTTAAAGAATCATGATCAAGCGCACACTCTACTTCGGCAACCCTACTTACCTGAGCACCAAGCTTGATCAGCTCGTTGTGCGTTTGCCTGTGGTAGAGAAGAACCCCGAATTGCCCGAAGGCTTTAAAAAAGAAGCCCAGGCCACTATCCCCATTGAAGACATTGGCATCGTTATGCTCGATCACCAGCAGATTGTGATCAGCCAGGCGCTCCTGGCCAAACTGCTCGAAAACAATGTGGCGTTCATTACCTGCAACCACACCCACCACCCCACGGGATTGCTTTTAAACCTGGATGGCCACACCCTGCAGAGCCAGCGCTTCCGGGCGCAGCTGGAGGCCAGCGAGCCGCTGAAAAAACAACTGTGGCAGCAAACCATTAAAGCCAAAATAAAAAACCAGGCCATCGCTTTGTCGGTGGCCGGAAAAGAAATTCAGAACATGCTGCACTGGGCAGACGAAGTAAAATCGGGCGACACCGAAAACCACGAGGGGCGGGCGGCCGCCTGGTATTGGAAAAATATTTTCAGAGATGTGCTACCCGGTGAAGATGATTTTGTTCGCGACCCGGCCGGGGAAGCGCCCAACCATTTATTGAATTATGCCTATGCCCTCCTCCGCGCCTCGGCTGCGCGGGCGCTGGTAGGCTCGGGGCTGCTGCCCACGCTCGGCATTTTTCACCGCAACCAGTACAATGCCTATTGCCTGGCCGATGACATCATGGAGCCCTACCGGCCCTATGCCGATTTATTGGTACGGAAAATGCTAAAAGAAACCGGGGGCGTGCCCGACCTAACACCCGACATAAAGAAAAAATTGCTGCAGCTTCCGGCCATAGATATTGTGCTGGAAGGTGAAACCAGCCCGCTGATGATTGCCCTGCAGCGCACTACGGCCTCGTTGGCCAAGTGCTTTTTGGGGG
Organism: Bacteroidota bacterium; assembly: GCA_018267135.1. Lineage (GTDB taxonomy): Bacteria > Bacteroidota > Bacteroidia > Cytophagales > Cyclobacteriaceae > ELB16-189. The sequence continues at coordinate 103,047 of JAFDZA010000004.1, read as the reverse complement.
AAGGAAGGAAAATAGCCTACCCGGTAATGGCATAAAGAAATGATTGGCAGGAGGCCGCCAATGTGCCAATCATTCATTTACGAAACGCCTTTTCGGTAGATCCAAATTAAATGATACCGCATGAAAACCGACCGCTTAAACGCTTACCGCATTATGTGGGTAATGGTGCTTTTTGATTTGCCCACCGAAACTAAAAAAGACCGGAAAAACTATGCCGGGTTTCGCAAAAAGATGATGAAAGATGGCTTTACCATGTTTCAGTTCAGCACCTACCTGCGCCACTGCGCCAGCCGCGAAAATGCTGATGTGCATGTAAAACGGGTAAAAAATAACCTGCCGCCCAAAGGCCACGTAGGTATATTAACCGTAACCGACAAGCAGTTTGGCATGATGCAGATTTTTTATGGCGGGGTAGAAAAAGAAAAAGCCCCGGGGCCGCAACAGTTAGAACTGTTTTAGACCGGAGCTTTTGCCCGATAGATGGCATCCTTTTTTTAATCCTGTTTTTAGTTGTAACGTTCTGAGGCAGATGCTTTTAGCCAGCGGTACACTGTATGCAATCTTATCAAAGAACAATTTGAAAGCAAATCACAACCAGTTTGCGGCAGCCCCTAACCTCAACGATACTGTATGCAATCTTATCAAAGAACAATTTGAAAGCAAATCACAACTACAATTAGTGAAGTGCTTCAAACAGCACCACTGTATGCAATCTTATCAAAGAACAATTTGAAAGCAAATCACAACTAATATGAGAAGAGTAAGACGTTCTAAAAACTGTATGCAATCTTATCAAAGAACAATTTGAAAGCAAATCACAACCTCCAACCCGTCATTCCGATATTTCAGGCACTGTATGCAATCTTATCAAAGAACAATTTGAAAGCAAATCACAACTGTTACACCTACCACCATTTTTATTGCTTAACTGTATGCAATCTTATCAAAGAACAATTTGAAAGCAAATCACAACTGTGATTGCTTCGCGGTAACGCTGGCCACGACTGTATGCAATCTTATCAAAGAACAATTTGAAAGCAAATCACAACTTTAGAGGCGGTAAAGACTGGGAGCATGAAACTGTATGCAATCTTATCAAAGAACAATTTGAAAGCAAATCACAACCTTTATTGGTTTGGTGGGAGCAAAAGAATTACTGTATGCAATCTTATCAAAGAACAATTTGAAAGCAAATCACAACACTGGCAAGATTTTATTACTGGAGGTGTTAACTGTATGCAATCTTATCAAAGAACAATTTGAAAGCAAATCACAACGGTACTGGACGCGACCCGCAGGGACATGTGACTGTATGCAATCTTATCAAAGAACAATTTGAAAGCAAATCACAACGAGTTTACCGCTCGGCTAAAGCTGAACGAGACTGTATGCAATCTTATCAAAGAACAATTTGAAAGCAAATCACAACTTTGCGCTCTTTGTTCTCTTTAAAATTTTACTGTATGCAATCTTATCAAAGAACAATTTGAAAGCAAATCACAACCTTAACGAAAGGGAGAAGGCAATACCATCAACTGTATGCAATCTTATCAAAGAACAATTTGAAAGCAAATCACAACATCGTGATGCTTGTACGTGCCACGGTAATCACTGTATGCAATCTTATCAAAGAACAATTTGAAAGCAAATCACAACTTTGGTTTAATCGCTTTCTATTTTTTAAAAACTGTATGCAATCTTATCAAAGAACAATTTGAAAGCAAATCACAACAACCTGTGGCGGGTTACCAGTCTCTATCAACTGTATGCAATCTTATCAAAGAACAATTTGAAAGCAAATCACAACAAGCCCCTATTAGGATTATTGGTTTATTTACTGTATGCAATCTTATCAAAGAACAATTTGAAAGCAAATCACAACTGTTCCTTTATGCCATCGGGGGCGGTGAAGACTGTATGCAATCTTATCAAAGAACAATTTGAAAGCAAATCACAACCAGGGAACTATTAACCCCGCTTCATCCTTTACTGTATGCAATCTTATCAAAGAACAATTTGAAAGCAAATCACAACCCATGGTGCCAGTTCCGCTGCTTCATTACACTGTATGCAATCTTATCAAAGAACAATTTGAAAGCAAATCACAACTTTGCGCTCTTTGTTCTCTTTAAAATTTTACTGTATGCAATCTTATCAAAGAACAATTTGAAAGCAAATCACAACTAAAGGACATGCGTCAAAAACCGTTTTTTACTGTATGCAATCTTATCAAAGAACAATTTGAAAGCAAATCACAACAACGTTGTGTTTCAGGCTTCTAATCAAAAACTGTATGCAATCTTATCAAAGAACAATTTGAAAGCAAATCACAACGAGAAGGTAAATGGAAAAAAGCTCTTCCAACTGTATGCAATCTTATCAAAGAACAATTTGAAAGCAAATCACAACAAGGAGCCTGAAGCTCACATCCGTCATCTACTGTATGCAATCTTATCAAAGAACAACCCGCCCGGCTAAAACCCAGTCGGGCATGTTTGAAAGCAAATCGCTCAATAAGTGCGGCCTACTCATTAACCCGGATTATAATTAAAGAATGAATGACAAAATGGTATTATTGCCAGCACAGCCACATAAAAAAACAATCCAACAGAATTTATTGAGTTTTTGCGCCAGTATCATTTTTTGTACTTATATTCGGTTACGTATTTTTTAAATGCTGTACCTTCGCCAATGCTCATACCATTGGAAGCAAGATGGTGGCTTTAAAAAGATTTTAGCAATCATTGACATTAATCTTCATGAAGCAACGAACTATGAAGAAATTGATTTTTTGTTTTATACTATTTTACACCATGAAAACAACAGAGGCCAAATCGCAAATACAGTTAGCAGGCAAAACCTACGAAGCCAAAGTAAAATATGTATGTAAGAAAATGGCGAATGGCGGTTGTGCCATCACAACGTATTGCGTGCTTACTTTTAGCAAAGAAACCGTAACCGTGCACTATTATGCAAAAGCGGCTTGCGAACCTAAAGATCGCGAAGCTGATTATTCCTATGATGGGAGCGATGAAAAGGAAACCTATCGATGGATAGAATCCGGAAATGTGGTTACCATTAAAGGGTTTAGCGAATATGGCACCTACCTATACCGCAGCCAAAAATTAATTGGCAGCCGGGGTGATTTTGACGAGGCGGCTATTGAATTTGTTGAAAAATAATTTTTTCAATCATCGTACATGTGGTGGGTGCCCCCAGCCGATCTCCATTTTCAGGATCTTCTGATTGAAAAATCTACAGATCAGCTTCTCTTTTGAGCGGCACTTATTACGATGGGAGACTTCATTGTTTCAGCACCCGCATTTCTACCCTTCGGTTGAGCGCCCGGGCAGCCTCGGTGTTTTCGGTGGATACGGGTTTCGTGCCGCCAAAGGCCAGTGTTTTAATCCGGTTTTTGTGGATGCCCTTGCCGGTAAGGTATTTTTTTACTGCCTCCACCCGGTCTTGCGAAAGCTTCAGGTTGGCGTTGGCATTGCCTACGTTGTCGGTGTGGCCTTCGAGCTGAATCTCCATCTTGCCATTCATCTTCATCAGCGCTACCAATTCATCTAATTCCTTGAAAGAGGAAGGTTTGATTCCGGCACGGCCGGCATCGAAAATAAGATGATTGAGCCGAACGGCCAGCCCGGTAGAAGTTAATTCAATAGGGCGGATGATTTCATGGTTAACTGCTTCTTTCGGGTCCACCAATATGGCATTGGGTATGTGGCCTTCCGCCTCTGCCGTAATTACATATTTGGAAGAACCAAATATGGAGAAAGAAAATGTGCTGTCGGTAAAATGGCCTGAGAGGCTGCCGGTGGGGTATGTTTTGTAAACAATGCGGGCTACTACGCCCCGGCCGGTAATGGCTTGTGTTACTTTCCCGCGTACGGTTATTTCCTGGGCTCGGGCAAAACAAGTCGCCAACAGCAAAACAGCAATCAATAATTTTTTCATGGTATTACAAATCAAGTTCTATGGAATCTCCGGCCGTAAAGCCTTTCGGTTTATCTATTTTTTTGTCTTTCTTTTTTTCTTCGGGGTGGCTTTTTTCCCCGAAGAGGTTAGCTTGCTCGGCTTCTTTCGGCTTGGCGGGTTTGGCTTTCGCTGGCTGGCCGTTGACGAGGACTTGCTCTTTGGGCTCTTCACCGAAGAGGCTTGCTTGCTCCCCTTCTTCAATTTCAGGTTGGTCAATTTTTTTTTTGGATGACGGAGAGCTTCTCGCTTCCGTCATCTCGGTATTCTCTTCGTCTCCTTCTTCCAGGCCGGTATCTTCGGGCTCTTCTACCGGTTTCACTTTCGTCACTTTGTGTAGCGACAACCGATTGCCCATAGCCCTCCACCCTTTTACATCAATGATATCTTCAAGATTAACCACTTCGGTTTCTTTGTCCTTCCCCTTCCCTTTTACCACCTCTATTTCAATTTCAGGATTATCGGAAGTGGCGGCAAATTCTAACCGCGAGCCGATTCCTTCACTGATAAAATTAAAATCTTTATCGGGTGTGGTGGTTTCAATCAGAAATCGTTTCACAAAATACTGTTTGCTTTCCCCGTCAAAATAAACGGCTGAAATAATTTTCTTTTGGTTGAACTTCTCGATAAGGATTGTTTTGCTTTCGGGTTCGTAACGATTAGTCAATTCAAAGTTGGTGATCTTGTAATTGCCGGATTTCGTAATGGATATAATCTGATCATCGCCATCAAATTTGCCTACATGCTTGCCACGCTTGTCTTTGTTCAACCGGCCGCTGGCTTCGTCAAACCAGAGCTCCAGCCCGCTCAGGGTAGAGCCTTTCGATTCTTTAAAATCAACTTTTCGAACCGGGTAATGCGTGATCGTATTTCCGCGGGCTCCTCTTCCTTTAATTTCCAATTCCGAAAAATCATAATCAAAAATCTTTTTCCGTGCCGTGCTGCTTTGGCTCAGTTTTACTTCTACTACTTCGGCTTCTCCGTTGGGGTTGGCGCTGAGGTAATGTACTTTGCTGTTGGGGTTGCCCTGATCTAAATTATATTCCTTATCGCGAATGATGGCGGGCATAGCAAACCGTTTGGCAAACGTTCGCCCGCTTTTGCCATCGCTGTAAATGAGGTTATAGACCATGCGTTCATCGCCTTTTTTCCAAACGCCCACGTGCAGAATGTCTTTGCCCATAAAAACTTTTTCTTTAATGCGGCTCACCAATGCTTTTCCGTCTTTGCGAATAGCAATGATGTCGTCCAGATCAGAACATTCGGTAATAAATTCGGTTTTGTCGTCTTTCTTCAACCCGAAGCCAACGAAACCGTCTTCCCGGTTGGCATATAACTTCTGGTTATTCGAAATTACTTCCGTGGCTACGACCGATTGGAAACTCTTGACTTCTGTTTTGCGTTCGCGTCCTTTACCATATTTATCCAACAGATTCTGATAATAAGCAATCGCATATTCCGTCAGATGCTTCAGGTGGTGCAACGTTTCCTTTAATTCTTTTTCGAGATCGCGAAGCATTTCATCCGCTTTAAACGAATCGTATTTAGAAATTCGTTTAATGCGTATTTCCAAAAGGCGCAGAATATCCTCGCGTGTAATTTCCCGATAGAATTGCTTCTTATAAGGCTTCAGTCCTTTATCTACTGTTTCAATTACTTCTTCAAAAGTTTCAATCTCTTCAATGGTGCGATAAATTCTTTTTTCGATAAAGATCTTTTCAAGTGAAGAGAATAAAATTTTCTCCATCAACTCACCTTTCTTAATGGTAAGTTCCTGTTTTAATAATTTAACTGTTTGCTCGGTGTTGTACTTCAGGATGTCGTTCACTTTCATGAACATGGGCTTGTCGTCCACAATCACGCAGGCATTGGGTGAAATGGAAATTTCGCAATCGGTAAACGCATACAACGCATCCATGGCAATCTCGGGTGAGAGGCCCGCCTGCAAGCTCACTTGTATCTCCACATTCTTTGCGGTGTTGTCAATCACCTGCTTCACTTTGATCTTTCCCTTCTCACTGGCCTTCACAATGGATTCCATCAGCGAGGCCGTAGTGGTCGCAAAAGGGATTTCGCGGATGACCAAGGTCTTCTTGTCCAGTATTTCGATCTTCGCCCGCACTTTTATTTTCCCGCCCCGGTAGCCCTGATCGTATTCCGAAAAATCAGCTATGCCCCCCGTTGGAAAATCGGGATAGATTTTAGGGTTCTTTCCTTTCAATACATCAATGGATGCTTTGATCAATTCACAAAAGTTGTGCGGAAGAATTTTTGTTGATAACCCGACAGCGATTCCCTCCACTCCTTGTGCCAAAAGCAATGGGAATTTTACCGGAAGTGTAACGGGTTCTTTTTTTCTTCCATCGTAAGACAATTGCCATTCGGTGGTTTGGGCATTGTAAACCACATCGAGCGCAAATTTGGAAAGGCGTGCTTCAATGTAACGCGGGGCAGCCGCACTATCGCCTGTACGCACATCGCCCCAGTTTCCTTGCGTATCGAGCAGCAAATCTTTCTGCCCCACATTTACAATGGCCTCGCCAATGGCAGCATCTCCGTGCGGGTGATATTGCATGGTATTACCGATCACGTTTGCCACTTTATTGAAGCGGCCATCATCCATCTCTTTCAACGAGTGCATGATTCTACGCTGCACGGGTTTAAGCCCGTCTTCAATGCGTGGCACGGCCCGCTCTAAGATTACATACGAGGCATAATCGAGAAACCAGCTTTCGTACATGCCATCAATGGCCACGGAATGAACAGTGCTCTCATTACCGTCAGATTGATCTTTAGATTTTATTTTTTTGCTCATCTCTTAAATTCCAAGTTTCTGATTACAGGTTTCCGGTCCGTTACACCTCAGTAGTTTCTTCTGTCACAACTTCTTTTCCTTCCACTTTATCTAATTCAATTCTCAAATTATCAATAATAAATTCCTGGCGGTCGGGGGTGTTTTTGCCCATGTAAAATTCAAGGGTTTTCACTAAATGTTTTTCTTTATCTATCAGCACGGGCTGCAGCCGGATGTTCTCTCCGATAAAAGTACCGAACTCATCGGGAGAAATTTCTCCCAATCCTTTAAAGCGCGTAATTTCCGGTTTGCTCCCCAGTTTTTCTACGGCCGCTTGCTTCTCTTCTTCGCTGTAACAATAGATTGTTTCCTTCTTGTTGCGCACGCGAAACAAAGGTGTTTCTAAAATATAAACATGACCGGCTTTAACTAAATCAGGAAAAAATTGCAGGAAGAAAGTCATCAGCAGCAGGCGGATGTGCATGCCATCTACATCGGCATCGGTAGCCACGATCACTTTGTTATAGCGCAAGCCGTCTAATCCATCTTCAATGTTCAGGGCGTGTTGCAGTAAGTTAAATTCTTCGTTTTCATAAACCACTTTTTTGGTAAGCCCGAAACAATTGAGTGGCTTCCCCCGCAGGCTAAATACCGCCTGGGTTTCTACTTCGCGCGATTTGGTAATTGAGCCGCTGGCCGAATCGCCTTCAGTAATAAAAATCATCGACTCGCTTCCTTTCTCGCCTTTCTCATCGTCAAAATGAAAACGGCAATCGCGTAGTTTGCGATTGTGCAGGTTGGCTTTCTTGGCGCGTTCGTTGGCCAGTTTTTTTATGCCGGCAATTTCTTTACGCTCGCGCTCCGACTGCAAAATGCGTTTGAGCATAGCATCGGCTGCTGCCGGGTTTTTATGTAAAAAGATTTCCAGTTCTTTCGCTACAAAATCGCCTACATAATTTTTTACCGAAGCGCCTTCGGGCGCCATGGTAAGCGAACCCAGTTTGGTTTTCGTTTGCGACTCAAACACAGGCTCCTGCACACGCACCGCGATGGCTCCGATGACACTCGCCCGGATGTCGGCAGCATCAAAATCTTTTTTATAGAAATCGCGCACCCCGCGCACGATGCCCTCGCGGAAAGCCGCCAGATGAGTGCCGCCCTGTGTTGTGTTCTGTCCGTTGACAAAAGAATAATACTCTTCGCCATATTGATTGCCGTGGGTGAGTGCTACTTCAATATCATCACCTTTAAAGTGAATGATGGGGTAGCGTATTTCTTCGGCATCTGATTTCTGTTTCAGCAAATCAAGCAAGCCGTCTTTCGAATAAAATTTCCGTCCGTTATAATTAATGGTGAGTCCGGCATTCAGAAAAGCGTAGTTCCACATCAGGTCATCCAGGTACTCAGGAATGAAATGATAGTGTTTAAACATGGTGTCGTCCGGTTCAAACTCCACCAGCGTTCCATTCTTGTCGTCTGATTTACTTTGTCGGGGGTCGCTTACCAAAATGCCTTTTTTAAATTCGGCCAGTTTGGTGGCACCCTCGCGAAAGGCCTGCACTTTAAAATAATTAGAGAGGGCGTTCACGGCTTTTGTTCCTACGCCATTCAACCCCACCGATTTTTGAAATGCGCCCGAATCGTATTTGGCACCTGTATTTATTTTTGAAACTACATCCACTACTTTTCCCAGCGGTATGCCGCGGCCATAATCGCGCACGGTTACTTTTTGGTCGGTAATTTTTACATCGATCGTTTTTCCATAGCCCATCATGTGCTCGTCAATGCAATTATCAATCACTTCTTTCACCAACACATAGATGCCATCGTCTTTGGCTGAGCCATCGCCCAGTTTGCCAATGTACATGCCGGGGCGTAAGCGGATGTGCTCGCGCCAATCGAGCGACCGTATGCTCGACTCATCGTATTGAATCGTGTCTTTTGCCATGATGATTAGTTGTCAGATATACGTTATTAAAAAAATTAGATCACCCGAAAAAATGGAAACGGGTAATTATGAAATAAAGGAAATAAAAAAACATGGTATTTCAGAAAGTTGTACCTACAAATCTGCACGAACCCACTCGCACTAATTAATTGACTATCAGAATTTGAGATCAAAATATCAGGATGTCGGCTTTTTAAACAAACCGGTCACCAGCCGGTAAAACGGCCAGGCCATGGCCCATCCGATGAGCAGCAGAAGGCTTCCATATATAATCGGCCCGATGCGTGGGTAATCAAACTTCTCGGCACTATTATATAAACTGATAAAACTGAGAGCCACGATAAAAAAAAGGTTTGTAAATAATACCAACCCATAATACCAGGCTTTAAACAAATCGGCCTCTTCCGGATATATTCTGGTGACCGCAAAGACCGATGCATTGACCAGCGCCAAAACCGCCAACACCAGATAAAATAATTGCTCTCGGCCCAAACTGAAATTGCCGGCCGATTCGTTTACCACCACTTTTTCGGGCAACGAAGCATATACATAAAATAAAGAGGCCAGAACGGCCATAAGCGAAAGCACCCAAATAACTTTAAAAATTTTAAACGCCATGTGTTACTTTTGAAAATGAATAGGCAAAGTAATCTGAATTTTGTGAGAAACCCGACAGAAAAATTTTTTCTTCTTCTTTTTTTGTGTGCCGCCTGCAGCCAACCGCTGCCTACGCTTAAAAATATAGACCTTGCCAAATGGCGCGAAGATAAAAACGGATGCCAGCGTTATCGGCTAAACCAGCTCCGTTCATTGGAATTACAACTCTCAAAAATAAAAGGCCTTACGGAAAATGACATTCTGGAGTTGCTCGGCAAACCCGACCAAACCGAACTGTGGAAACGCAACCAGAAGTTTTTTTATTATTTCGTAGAGCCCTCGGCCAAATGCGATTCGGCCAATGCCGCTGCCCGCAAACTTTCGATCCGGTTTAATGCCATGGAGCGCGCCAAGGAAGTGGAAATTGAGTAATCATGAACGCAATGCATTTAACTGAAAATACGGCTGCTTGCTTTTTGCTTTGTTAATATTACGCCACAATACATTAACCAACTCATCTTTCTTTTTGGAATTGAATGGGTAAAGAAGCGATGGTTTGAAATAAATTTTATCGCCCAACTGCTCGGGGTTGTAAAAAGTAATTTCCCAATGACCGATCATCGTTTTCAATTCAATGTCTTTAATATTTTCCAACGGTACGAGCATATCCTGACCTTTTTGAATAACATACAGAAATTCTTCATCAAATTCCACATGATATAGTTTGCTGTTTATCAAAAAATACTTGTATATAACAAAGCTCCAGATAATTGGTAAAATAAAAAACGAAATATCAAACATTTTGAATTGGCTATAAACTAAATAACAGAAAAAACTCAGCAACACAGTCCAAACAAAGATTTTGTAAGGTAACAGAAACCGGGTGGACAAATTTGTTACTCTTGATTTAACCACTTTGTTTTACTTTTTATCTTTGCCAGCAAAGTTATAAAATTATGCACAACATCTCCGTGATCGGTTCGGGCACCATGGGCAATGGCATTGCTCATGTTTTTGCTCAATATGGTTTCAACGTTTCGTTGATTGACATTTCAGAAGAGGCTTTGAAAAAAGCACTCGCCATGATTGATAAAAATTTAGCACGCCAAGTAGAGAAAGGAACCATCTCGGCCGAAGTGAAACAAAAAGCATTGAGCAACGTCACTACTTTCACATCTATAAAAGACGGTGTGGCGCAAGCTGATTTGGTGGTAGAAGCAGCCACCGAGAATGTTGATTTGAAGTTGAAAATCTTTAAAGACATTGACGAAGCCGCAAGACCATCGGCTATTTTGGCGAGCAATACTTCTTCTATCTCCATTACCAAAATTGCATCCGCAACGAAGCGACCTAATAAAGTAATCGGAATGCACTTTATGAATCCCGTGCCGGTGATGAAGTTGGTGGAAGTCATTCGCGGATATGCTACCGATGATGCTACAACAAAAACGGTGATGGAACTTTCAAAGCAACTCGAAAAAATTCCGGTGGAGGTAAACGATTATCCCGGCTTTATTGCCAACCGTATTTTGATGCCGATGATTAACGAAGCGATTTATTCATTGTACGAAAACGTAGCGGGCGTTTATGAAATTGATACCGTGATGAAACTCGGTATGGCCCACCCCATGGGTCCGCTTCAATTGGCCGACTTCATTGGCCTTGACGTTTGTCTTTCCATTTTAAAAGTGTTGCACGAGGGTTTTGGCAATCCCAAGTATGCACCTTGTCCGCTATTGGTAAACATGGTGCAAGCCGGACATAAAGGGGTAAAATCAGGAAGTGGATTTTATCAATACAAACAAGGAAGTAAGGAGTTGATAGTAGCAGAAAGGTTTAACAAGTAAGGGTTCTTGGGTGTACCATTTTTTATTCTGCTTCGCCTTCTTACAACAAAAGCATGACTAAATTTATTTTCACATACCTGTTTATTTTTGTCGCTACACTAAGTTTGAGTCAATCCGTCACGGGCAAAGTTGTCAATGATTCAAATAGTGAACCGTTAGAATTTGCATCTATTGGAGTTATCGGAACAAACTTGGGAACGCTTTCCAATGAAAAAGGATTATTTAATCTCAATGTAAGTAGTCAATCGCCCGAAGCACGAGTTAGAATTTCGATGATTGGATTTGAAGCACAAATTATTTTATTGGAAAATCTGATCAACAAAGAAACTGTAATTCGATTAAAAGAACATTCTGTTCAGCTCAATGAAGTGCTTGTAAAATCAACTAAGACCAAACAGAAAACCATTGGCACAAAAACTTCTTCAAAACATTTTCTTACTGGGTGGGGTGGTTATGGTGCCGGTGAAAGAGGAATTTTAATTAAGGTTGCTAAACCAATCTATATTGAAAAAGTAAATTTCCATATAGCTTATCTTGAATTTGATAGTGTATTGTTTCGACTCCATATTCGTAAAATTGAAAATGGCTCTCCCACCGATGAATTACTTAATGACAACATTTATATCAAAGCAAAATCTACAGGTTGGCACGAGATTGATTTGAACAAATATGATTTATCATTTTCGCAAGACATTGCCGTTACTATAGAGTGGGTAAAAACGTGGGGGAAAATCAAACATCCCGAAAACTGGCGCAATAGTCTTAAACTTTCAATGGCATTTGCTAAAGGTATATTATATGGCAAAGAAGCCAACGAAGCTCAATGGACGATATACAAACGTGGCAGCCCGGGAATTTATTTAACTGTGCAGCAATGACCTAAGAACCAATTCCAAGGTTCGGAATAGGCGCCACATCCATCGCACAAAATTTCCCTGCTAAAAATTTATAATGTGCGGCTATGGCAATCATGGCGGCATTGTCGGTGCAGTATTGAAATTCGGGAATGAAAACTTTCCAATTCAATTCTTGTGCTAATTCATTCAATGTATTTCTTAAACCCGAGTTGGCGGCAACACCACCGGCAATGGCAATTTGTTTGATGCCCGTTTGGTGTGAGGCCAATTTTAATTTTTGCATCAACATACTGATAAGGTGCTTTTGCAAACTCGCACATATATCGTTCAAGTTTTTGTCTATGAAATTTTCATCTTCTTTTTTCTTGTCGCGCAAGAAATAGAGAAAGGCCGTTTTAATTCCACTAAAAGAAAAATCCAAATTGGGCATTGAAGTTTGTGAAAATTTGTACGCATTAGCATTACCGAGTTTCGCATATTGATCAATCAACGGCCCACCGGGATAAGGCAATCCCATCATCTTGGCAGCTTTGTCAAATGCTTCGCCCACGGCATCGTCTTGCGTTTGGCCAATCACTTCCATTTCTAAAAAGTTTTTTACCAACACAATTTGGGTATGGCCCCCGCTCACGGTCAAACACAAAAACGGAAATTCAGGTCGTGGTTCATCAATAAAATGCGCCAGCACATGCGCTTCCATGTGGTTCACTTCTATCATCGGGAGATTCAATGCCAGCGCCATGCCTTTGGCAAACGAAACGCCCACTAACAGAGAACCCATCAGGCCTGGGCCACGCGTAAAAGCAATGGCTTGTAAATCTGAATTTTTTATGCCGGCTGTGTGCATGGCTTCGTTTACCACGCCTACAATATTTTTTTGATGTGCCCGCGATGCCAACTCAGGCACTACCCCACCGTATTTTTGGTGGATAGCCTGTGAAGCCACCACATTATTGAGTATCTTTCCAGATTGAATGACCGAAGCGGAGGTTTCATCGCACGAAGACTCAATGGCCAGAATTATAGGAAGTATTTGAACCATGCGTTTGCAAGTTATTAAAAACCGGGTTTTCTATTGGCTCAAGAAAATTTTCTTGTATTCGTTTTTTATTTTGCTTTCTTTTTTCACCCTTTCTTTTTTAGCTCTGCAGTTTTCGGAAGTACAGACCTACCTCATCGGCCGGTATCTGTCGGGATTTTCGCAGGTAACGGGTTTTCCGGCCACCGTAGAAACCATGAACCTGGAATGGTTTGACCGCCTCAACCTAAAAAACGTGAAGATTGCCGATCCGGAAAAAAATGAAATGATTTCGGTGGAAAACCTGACGGTCAATTTTGGGCTGCTCAGTTTACTGCAAAAAGGGAACCCCACCATAGACGGGGTGGATATTAACCGGGCGAATGTACATCTTAAAAAAATTGCCGAAAGCGATACCTCCTCCGATCTAAATATCAACCTGTTCATTCATAAAATCAATGAAAAATATTCATCGGGCAGCGGAGGGGCCAGCTCGGCCAAATTAACCATTGCCCACATAGGGCTGACACAATCCCAGTTTATTTACAACGAAAGCGACCGCGACTCTATCAAGAACGGATTTGACTACCGGCATTTTCACCTCAATCTCGACAGCGGCAAGGTTCATCAGTTTCAGATTATTGGCGACACCATTCAGTTCGATCTTCAATCCTTGTATGCGCAAGACCGGCAAACTCAATTTATCGTTCACCAACTAAGCACCTACTTCCGTATTTCGCAAAGTTCCATGGAGTTTTTAAATGTGCACCTGCGAGCCGGCCAAAGCACCCTTACCGATTCCATCCGGTTTACATACCAAAGTATGGATGACTTAAGCGATTTTAATGATAAGGTGAACATCTGGGCAAGATTAAAAAACACCATACTGTATCCGGCCGATCTGGCTTTGTTTACCTACGGCCTCCCTCCGCTTCCGAAGCCGGTGGAACTGAGTGGGATTGCCACCGGAAAAGTGTCGCGCTTCTCGTTTAATCCCATGTCCATCGCCTTGGGGCATACCCGGATTATAGGCCGCCTGAAAATGGACGGCCTGCCCAACATCAACGAAACATTTATAGACTTAAAAATAACCGATGGTATCATTGAGCAGCCCGACATTCGTTTTTTACTAAGCGAAAGTACGTACCAGGCGCTTTCCCCGTTAGGCCACACACACGCACGTGCTGAGTTTACCGGTTTTGTAAATGACTTTGTAGCCAAAGGCAGTCTGGCCACACAACTGGGCCAAATCCATTCCGACTTAAATCTTAAAATAAAAGAAACCGACCAAACCCGCTCTGCCTACACCGGCAATCTTACACTGGATAATTTTAAATTAGGCCGTTACCTGAACGACACCCTCAATTATCAAAACGTATCGCTGCGCGGGCATATTAGCGGAAAAGGCCTGACGCGCGAAACCGCAGATTTTACATTAGACGGCTCGGTAAGTTTGCTTGGCTTTCGTCACTATAACTATACGGGTATTACCACCAATGCCCGTTTTGCCCGGCAATTGTTTAACGGAGATTTATCTATTGACGATCCCAATCTGCAATTCAATGCCAAAGCGTTTATTGATTTCCGCAGAGGGCAAGATGTCATTAAAGTAAAAGCCCACTTAGATACCATTTTTGTAGACCGGCTGGGCTTTATGAAACAACCATTATTTGTAAAATCTTATTTTGACATAGATACTCGCGGGCTTCAGTTAGACAGCCTGATAGGAAAAATAGCCCTGCACAAAACACAGGTAAATTATAACGGCAAATTGATCTTCATGGATTCCATCCACCTCATTTCGTCTAAAGAAAATGACCACCATCTGCTGCAACTCAGAAGTTCGCTGGCCAATGCCGACCTCACCGGCAACTACCGCTACTCATTATTGCTGAATGATTTAAAAAAATTCTGGCTGGCCTATTATTCAAAATTTAAGTTGCAACCTGCTGCTCCTACATTAGAAGCCATCGATAGTAAGACGCGCTACACCGCTCAACTGAAAGTAACACTGAACGACATTAAACCCTTGGCCAAGCTGGCCAACCTCGATCTGGCCATTGCCCCCGGAGCTCAACTAAATGCCAACCTTACCCGCCAGCGTTTCACAGACCTGCACCTGGAAGGAAAATTCGATACCGTAGTGTACAATAAAAAAAAATTCAACAGCAATACCATTTCGTTTGATGGCCACAAACATTACGACAGTGCTACCGTGCGTGCCCGCGCCACCGTGCGATCGGCCAACCAGGAATTTTCAGATTATTTTAAATCAAAAGATATACTCGCCCAGGCCTCCTGGGTAAACAATACCGTGCATTTTATTTTTCAGGGCGACCAGGATGGCAACAACAACACCGTAAGACTGGCCTCCCGTCTTGATATTTCTCAGGATAGTCTGGTGTTTAAAATGCTGCACACCGTATTTAAAATTTTTAATGAAGACTGGACTTTTCATGAACAAAATTGGGTCGTAAAAAAAGGCAACGAATGGCAATTGCATCAATTCGGCATAACTCATCAAAACGAAGTGGTTAAGGTAAACGGAATCATTTCGCCAAACCCCGAAGAGGTGGCCGTACTTACGATCGAAAATTTTAATCTTGATTTTTTTAATTCCTTGCTGCAGGAGAAAACATCGGGGATCGTAAACGGAAAAGTAGAAGCACGCGATATTTTACAAAACCCTTTTATACAAAACGATTTCACCATCCAAAACCTGACGGTAGATAAATTTTTAGTAGGCGACATCACCGGAAAAAACCAATGGAATCGTGAACAAAAGCGATTCGACTTAAATTTTTTTCTGGATCGCGAAACCAAACGCACCGTTGAAATGACCGGTCATTATGATCCGGAATCGGAAATCCCTCTGAATGTGTCTGCCAAGCTGGAAGGCGCCAACATTAAAATTATAGAACCCTTTATGCGTGGCATTTTTTCTAACATGGACGGCACCCTTACCGGAACTTACACCATCACCGGCACTTTTCTGAGCCCGGTGGTAAACGGAGAAGGAAAAATAAAAAACGGAGCACTGACGGTAGATTATCTTCAAACTAAATATTTTTTTAATGGCGCACTTTCGTTCTCCCCTCGCGAAATAGGACTCACTGATTTTTTGGTTACCGATGAGTTAAAGAATAAAGCCAAACTAAAAGGCCGCCTCACCCACCGCAACTACAACGATATGCGCCTGGATTTGCAGGCCGCCTTCGAAAAATTTCAGGTGATGAACACCACCGCCAAAGACAATAGCTTGTTTTACGGCCAAGCCTACAGCACGGGTACTTTAACCATGCAGGGGCCGCTGGAAAACCTGCGGATCTCTGCCACGGCCCGATCTGACAAAGGCACCCGTATCTTTATACCGCTCAATGGCTCGGTAGATAACACCGCTGCCAAAAAAGATTTTATCTCGTTCACCAATTTTGCTGATACACTCAAGCAGAAAAAAAATAAGGCAAAACAAAAAGTAAAAAATGAGCCAACCGGTATTACCATGGATTTAAACCTTGACATTACCCCCGATGCCTACTCAGAAATTATTTTCGATATACGCTCGGGCGATATTATCCGGGGCTATGGCAACGGTAATCTTAAATTACAGTTCGATACCAAGGGCGAGTTCAGCATGTTTGGCGATTTTACGTTTGACCGGGGCAATTACAACTTCACTTTGTACGACATCATTAACAAAGAATTCGTTATAAATAAAGGAAGTAAAATAAGCTGGGCGGGCGATCCGTACACGGCTGTTCTCAATATCAATGCCAGCTATCGCCAACTGGTTTCGTTTGCCCCGGTGGTTACTACCTGCACACCCTGCGTTACCAGCATTGCCATGCGTAGAAAATATCCGGCCGAAGTGCAACTGAAAATTGAAGGAGCTATGCTGTCTCCCCAAATTAACTTTGATATTGTGGCTAACGACTTGCCTAATACTGTGCCAACTGAAAACGGCAGTGAGCCGCTGAACCAGGACTTCAAAGCGTTTAAAGCCAAGCTGGATGAACAAGAATTAAAGAAACAAGTTTTTAGTTTAATTGTGCTCAGACGGTTTTCACCGCCCGATGCATTTACTACCGGTGGCGGCAGCGGGCTTTACAGCAGCGTAAGTGAATTGCTCTCCAACCAACTCAGCTATTGGCTCACTCAGGTAGATCAGAACCTGGAAGTAAATTTCGATCTCGGCAATTTCGACCAGGAAGCCTTCAGCACCTTTCAGTTACGCCTCTCCTACTCGTTACTGAATGGCCGGCTGCGCGTAACCCGCGATGGTGCCATCGGCAACCAATATAACCGGTCGGATGTATCGAACATGCTGGGCGACTGGACAGTTGATTACCTGCTAACCCCGGATGGAAACCTGAAAATAAAAATGTTTAACCGTACCAATGTAAATCAACTTACCTCGAGCACCTTTTCCGGGCAAACCACCATCAGCACCGGCTTCAGCCTGATGTCAACCAAAAGTTTTAATAGCTGGAAAGAATTGCTTTCCTCGGTCTATCAGAAAAGAAGAAAAGAAGTAGAACAAGTAAAAAAGGAAGAGGACGGAACAAAATAAGAAAAAACTAAATAGCCGTTATGGTTACTGAAAAGATGTGCGTGGAGTGCGGAGAAAAAATGAAAGGCCGCTCCGACAAAAGATTTTGCTCAGACCAGTGCCGGATAGCCTACCACAACCGGCACAACAGTAACGAAACCAATCTGGTGCGCAACATCAACAATGCCTTGCGTAAAAACAGACGCATCCTGTTATCTCTCAACCCGGCCGGCAAAACAAAAGTACACCGCAACAAACTAGCCGAACAGGGTTTCGATTTTCATCTGTTCACCAGCCTCTACACTACCAAAGAGGGGGGCACTTATTTTTACTGCTACGAACAAGGATACCTGCAAACCGACTCCGATTGGTTTTTACTGGTCGTCAAGCAAGAGAAAAAATAAATATGATCGCTCTCCAAAAACTCAGTTTCATTTTCATTTCTTAAAGCACCCGCTATATCGTATTTTCACATAATTATATTCATTATGACAGATTGGTCGTTACAAAGCAAAAAAGCAGTCGTTACCGGTGGCACCAGGGGCATTGGTTTAGCCATTGTAAAAGAATTGCTGGAATTGGGTGCTGAAGTCATTGCCATAGCCCGCGATACCAAACCCATACAAGGCCGGCTAAAACATCAAGCCAATTTATTTACCATCGATGGCGATGTGGCCGATGCCGGATTTAGAAAAACACTGACTCAAAAGATAACTGAAAATTGGGGGCGAGTAGATATTTTGGTGAATAATGCCGGCACTAACGTAAGAAAAAAATTAGTTGACTACACCGAAGACGAATACCGCCATTTATTTGAAGTTAACTTGTTCAGTACTGTTGAAATAACCCGGCTGCTTCATCCACTCTTAAAAAAATCGGACCAAGCCAGTGTAGTAAACATCGCTTCAGTAGCTGCCACCTTCGATTTGCAAAGCGGCCCGCCCTACGGCATGGCCAAAGCCGCCATTGTACAATTAACACGGCATCTGGCGGCCGAGTGGGCCTCCGATAAAATCCGGGTAAATGCCATTTCGCCCTGGTATATTGAAACACCCTTAACGGCCGATGTGCTGACCAACCCGCAACGGCTGCAACAAATTGTAGCCCGCACTCCCCTGGGGCGCATCGGGCAACCGGAAGAAGTAGCCGGAGTGGCGGCTTTTTTGTGTATGCCCAAAGCCAGTTACATTACGGGGCAAAATATTATGGTAGATGGCGGAATGAGTGTAAAAGGACTTTGAAAAAACAAACGGATAGTCAAACCGAAAATAATGAAAACAGTTTTTGCTTTCTTTTTTGCCTTTATCGGCACGCTCAGCACCTTGGCCCAACGAAATTGGTTATCAGGCAAACCGGAAGAAAATGGCATGTCGTCTGAACGCCTGCAGCGAATTGACCGCACTCTTAACGAGTATGTTTCTAAGAAACTAATACCCGGAGCTGTGGCATTGGTTGTGCGCAATGGAAAAATTGTGTACGAAAAATCGTTTGGGCAAGCCAACCTCGAAAACCAAGTGCCTCTTAAAAACGACCACATCTTCCGTATTGCCTCGCAAACCAAAGCCATTACCAGTTTGGCTGTCATGATGCTGTGGGAAGAAGGAAAATTTTCGCTGGACGAGCCCATCAGCAAATACATACCCGAATTTAAAAATCCTACCGTGCTGGTGTGGTTCAATGAAAAAGATTCTACCTACAGCGCACAACCCGCTAAAAATGAAATTACCATTCGTCATCTGCTTACCCACACCTCGGGCATTGATTATGCGGCCATTGGCAGTCGCGAAATGAGAGCCCTCTATGCCAAAGCCGGCATACCGAGTGGCATCGGCATCCGCACTTCGGATGTGCTGGGCGACAAAATAAAAAAGCTGGCCCGTCTGCCATTGAAACACCAACCCGGTGAACAATGGACCTACAGCCTCAGCACAGATGTGCTCGGTTATCTGGTAGAGGTGCTTTCGGGAATGACCTTCGACCACTTTCTGAAAGAAAGAATTTTCAACCCGTTAGGCATGAACGACACCTACTTCTATCTGCCGACAGAAAAACATAACCGATTGGTAACATTATATGAAATGAAAGACGGAAAGTTTTCGCCCCCGGTTGTGGTATTCGATGGTGTAAATCCGGAATACCCTAAGTTGGGCGGGCATTATTATTCGGGTGGAGCCGGACTGAGTTCTACCGTAGAAGATTATGCCAAATTCTTGCAACTGTTTTTAAACCAAGGCGAATACAATGGCGTGCGTTTGCTAAGCCGCAAAACAATAGAACTGATGCTAACCAACCAACTGCATGCCCCCATCAAAGAAAATTTTGGATTGGGTTTTGGATTGGAAACCCCGGAAAACGATTACCTCTCACCGTACAGCATCGGCAGTTTTTCGTGGGGCGGAGCCTTTAACACACATTATTGGGCCGATCCTAAAGAGAAACTGATTGGCATTCTTTATACCAATATGTATAATTCGCCCAGCGGGGGGATCGGAGAAAAATACAAAGCGCTGGTTTATCAGGCCATTGTTAATTAAATGACAAAAGCTTCTTTGCCCGATGACACACTCTTATCCTTTTCGTCTGCCTTATTTCTATTGGCTGGTTTTGTGTTTTTTTATACTTCGTACCCAGCCGGTATCAGGCCAGTATGATACAGACGATAAAAAGGCTAAATTCTTTCTCGATCTTTGTAAAAAATATTCTCCGGATGCGTTTGAGATATTAAATTCAGACACAACACATTCTTTTACTCAATACGCCACCGATGGCTCAACTACTTTTAGTTTACTAAACGACATCGGCACCGTGGTACACGAAACCTGCCATGGATACAATTTTAAATTGGGGTTTGCCGATGGATGGGGGCACAATGGTTATTTTATTTCCACTACTTGTAAAATTGCTTGCCCCAAAGGGCACTTCTTCAACTCATCGGTGCTCAACACCATCGTGCCGGGCGAAGCGCAAAAAAAAATATTCCGCTACAAACTGTATGTAAGCGGGGAAAGTAAAAATTCATCTACTGTAGAAGGCGTGTATGGTTTTACCAATGAATTTACCGCCTACTATCACGATGTCAAAATTTATATGGAGCTGCTTCCATTTTATGAAACGCGCTGCTCGTACCAAGATGCAACCTGCTGGGCCGACAAGTATATATCCGCTTTTCAATCATCGCTTTACGCCTTCTATGAGTTTCGTCTTTTTATAGCCTGGTATTTAGAATATGCCGAGGTGCATGAAAAAAAAATATTTGATGAGTTAATAAATAATCAAAATCTGCGGGTAGCTTTTACATTGGTTGAAGGTCAATATAAAAAACTGATTGATGGCTACTTCCTCAAGCGGCAGCAGATCACAGAAAAATTAATAGCTGCCGGAAATAAAATTATTATCAAGAAAGAATTCTACTCAGTAGCAAAAGAAAATGGAAGCACGGGGTACGGTATTCCCGATGAAACCATCGTCTATTTAAAAAGTTTATACACCCCCAAAGAAGAAACCATGTTAGGAAGGTTTCGGGTCAACGAAGTAACCCTTTCTAATTTTAAAACTTTTGTAAAAAAGACAAACGAGTAACATCATGTAAAATATTTGTTGCCGTAAATTTATTTTCGGCCAGCGTACCGGTTACAACAATTTTTCTAAAACCATTTTGGCAGCTTGGGCCACCGAAGTGCCGGGGCCAAAAATTCCGGCCACACCGGTTTTTCTTAGAAAGGGATAATCCTGTTCCGGAATAACCCCTCCGGCCACCACTAAAATATCAGGTCGGCCTATTTTTTTTAATTCGGCAATCAATTCAGGAACCAATGTTTTGTGCCCACCGGCCAAACTGCTGGCTCCAATTACATGTACATCGTTTTCCATAGCTTGCCGGGCTACTTCGGCTGGCGTTTGAAACAGCGGCCCGATATCTACATCAAAACCCAGATCGGCAAAACCGGTTGCAATTACTTTGGCTCCGCGGTCGTGGCCGTCTTGCCCTATCTTGGCCACCAGAATACGCGGCCTGCGGCCTTCTTTTTTGGCTACCCGGTCAGATAGTTTTTGTATCTCTTCCAGTTCATTTTTGTTTTTCATCGCCCCCGAATATACACCCGATACTGCTTGAATGGTAGCCTTATACCGACCAAATACTTTCTCCATCGCCAGTGAAATCTCGCCCAAGGTGGCCCGGGTGCGAGCGGCCTCGATGGCCGACTCTAACAGGTTTCCATTTCCGCTGGCCGTCTCTTCTAATTCTTTTAGTGCCTGCTGCACGGCCTTTTCATTCCGCTCTTGTTTCAGATTTTCTAAACGATTGATCTGTTCTTTTCGTACTGCGGCATTATTTACCTCCAAAATTTCAAAATCCGGTTTTTCGTTCGTAGTATATCGGTTTACCCCCACAATAATTTCTTCTCCCGAATCAATCCGTGCCTGCTTAGCGGCAGCGGCTTCTTCTATGCGTAACTTGGGCAAACCACGTTCGATGGCTTGTGTCATACCTCCCATTTCTTCTACTTCTTCAATCAGTGCCCATGCCTGCTCGGCCAATTGTTCCGTCAGGTACTCAACGTAGTAAGCACCGCCAAGCGGATCTACCACTTTGGTTATTCCTGTTTCTTGTTGAAGATAGAGCTGTGTATTTCGCGCAATGCGGGCAGAAAAATCGGTAGGCAAGGCAATGGCCTCGTCTAATGAATTAGTATGCAGCGATTGGGTGCCACCCAAGGCAGCCGCCATCGCCTCAATGCACGTGCGTGTTACATTATTGTATGGGTCTTGGGCCGTCAGGCTCCAGCCACTGGTTTGGCAATGTGTGCGCAAGGCCATTGATTTTTCATTTTTCGGATGAAACTTCTTTACCAGTTTCGCCCACAGCAGCCGACCCGCCCGCATCTTGGCCACTTCCATAAAAAAATTCATACCGATGCCCCAGAAAAAAGAAAGGCGTGGAGCAAAATCGTCAATAGCAATACCGGCTTTCAAACCGGTACGAATGTATTCCAGTCCATCGGCCAAAGTGTAGGCCAGTTCAATATGGGCAGGCGCACCCGCCTCGTGCATGTGGTATCCGCTAATGCTGATGCTATTGAACTTGGGCATGGCTTTAGAGCAGTACGAAAAAATATCGGCTACGATGCGCATAGAAGGGGCAGGCGGATAGATGTACGTGTTGCGTACCATAAACTCTTTTAAAATATCATTTTGAATCGTACCGGTAAGTTGCTCCGGCTTTACACCTTGCTCTTCGGCCGCAACAATATAAAAAGCCAAAATCGGAATAACCGCCCCATTCATTGTCATCGACACGCTCATCTGATCGAGTGGAATCCGGTCGAACAATATTTTCATATCAAGAACCGAATCAATGGCCACACCGGCTTTCCCTACATCGCCCACTACCCGCGGATGATCGGAATCGTAGCCCCGGTGGGTAGCCAGATCAAACGCTACCGACAATCCTTTTTGTCCGGCTGCTAAATTTCTTCGGTAAAATGCGTTCGACTCTTCGGCAGTAGAAAAACCGGCATATTGCCGAATCGTCCACGGACGAACGGTGTACATCGTGGCGTACGGACCGCGCAAAAAAGGAGCGATGCCGGCCGAAAAATTTTCTAACCCGGCCGTGAGGTTGCTTTCATCATACGAGCCGGCTATCATTATTTTTTCGGGCGATAACCATGAATCATTTTCAGGCTGAGTATCTGCACGGACAGGCTGATAATCTACTTTAGAAAAAAGCGAGTTAGCCGTTTGCATTTTTTTCCAAACTTCGGAAGCAATCTGGTGGGTGAGCGACTCCATAAAATATGAACCGGCCAGTGGGTCGTTCACTTTTGAAAACCGCGATTCATCGCGAAGCATGGAAGATACATTTTTGGCCACCCGCTCCATCATCGGAGAGGTTGTGTTTTCAGCTTCGCACGTCAGAGCATCGCACCCACCTATAACAGCCGCCATAGCGGCCGTTGTCTGCTTTAACAGATTTCCGTGAGGTTGAAGTTTTTCTTCCGTCCATTTTTTTGAAGTTACATGAACCCTTACATCAGCGTATTTTTTTACATGATATGTTTTTTGCACCAACCACCATAATCTTTTTAATGCGCGTATTTGCCCGATGCTCATAAAAAAATCTGGACCTATGGGCACCGAAAATGCTATGGAGCGCAGGGTATCTTCAATCTTTTCTTTTGGCGTTTCTCTAATAATATCAACAGCCGTTAACAAGCTATCCACAATTCCATCAACAATATTTTCTGTCTCTTTTAAAATGATTCCATTGATATGAAAGTTTGGCAGGAATGGTTGATGAATTTTGTTGAGTGACTGATGAAAAAAACCTCCATTTATTTTTTTAGCATCGCCAAGACGATAAACCTCCGCAATCAAATCAGATAAAATAGGATCGGCCTTATTTTCTGTCTTAAAAAAAACAGCACAATGAGGAAGTTCAATGTTTTTTAAGAGAACTTTAAAATCTACCTGATTGGATTGAAGTTGAAAAAAAATGCCTTCGGCTCCATTATTTAAATAGTGTAATGATTTTTCGTTAGCTGATTTCTCATTTTGCACCACAAGGAGCGGGGCATTTACCCAAGAGCGGGCGTCTTGATTTATAAATGTGCCCGGTTCAATCTTTATTTTCGTTTCGTCTGGCCTGTCAAAGCGATCGTAATAAGGCTTCAGCACCATGCCATATTTTGAAAACGTCAATTTTTCCCAAGGATTTTTACCTCCCAATTCATGCTGAGCCGTTTTTTCCCAATCGCGGACATTCGCAGGTGGAAAATCAATTCTATTTTTTTTATCTGCCATTTCTTCCGAGCAAACTGCGTTTCAATTTAGGTTTAAAGCACGTTAAAAAAATGAAAAAATTTATTTTTTCAAAAACCACTTCGTATGATTTCTATTCTCTACCTTCCCCACTATGATTTCAGTTTGGGCGCAAAGAAAAAAATACAAAAAATCCAATTGTGAAATCATTTTTTGTTCTTCATTTTTTTTACACCTTTGTCGCCCTTTAAAAAAAGCGCTGCCCCTAAACTAACCTAAATATACATGGAAGTTGATACCACCACCTCCGTTTGGAACGATTGCCTCGATATCATCAAACAACATGTAGAAGAAAAAGAATTTAGCACCTGGTTTAAGCCCATTGAGCCGGTACGTGCCGAGGGCAACGTACTTACCATACAGGTGCCTTCCCAATTCTTTTATGAGTGGCTGGAAGATCACTACGTGCCGGTGCTGAAAAAGGCTGTTCATGCTATCTTGGGGCAAGAAGGCAGACTAGAATACTCCGTGGTGGTGGATAGCGGCAACAAACAAAATCCTCCGGTAACGGTAAATTTGCCCAACGGAAATGGTTTAAACAAAAACAGTCAAATTCAAAATGTAAATGGTGCTGGCGAATATTCTCCTTTTGCCTACAAAGCGTTAGACCCCCGCACCGTAAATTCGCGTCTCAACCCCAACTATACATTTGAAAATTTTGTGGAAGGGGATTGCAATCGCCTGGCCCGGTCGGCCGGGGTAGCCGTAGCCAAAAAACCCGGTACTACTTCTTTTAATCCACTGATGCTCTACGGAGGTGTGGGCGTAGGAAAAACACACTTGGTGCAGGCCATCGGCAATGAGATAAAAAAGAACATGCCCGAAAAGGTAGTGTTGTATGTAGATCAAAACGATTTTACCAACCAGTTTTTAAATGCACTGCAAAATCTGAAAATGCAGGAGTTTCAGAACTTCTACCTGCAAGTAGATTTACTTATTCTGGACGATGTGCAGTTTTTGGCCGGACGAGAAAAAACTCAGGAGATTTTCTTTAACATCTTCAACCAGCTACACCAATCGGGCAAACAGATTATTATGACGAGCGATTGCCCCCCGCGCGACCTGAAGGGATTTCAGGAGCGATTGCTTTCGCGTTTCAAGTGGGGCCTCACAGCCGATTTGCAAGAACCCGATTTTGAAACCAAACTCGCCATCATCAATAACAAAATGCAATCGGATGGCATTGAAATCCCAACGGATGTAGCGGAGTACTTAGCCTACAGTGTTGATACCAACTTGCGCGATATGGAAGGCGTGCTCAATTCCTTACTGTTTCATGCCACCCTGCTGAAACGAAATATCGATTTAGACCTGGCCAAAGAAGTATTAAAAAATATCATTAAAGAAATTCAGAGCGATGTAAGTGTGGATTACATTCAAAAAACCGTGGCCGATTATTTTAAAGTAGAGACCGAGCAACTGAAGGGCAAAGTAAAAAAACGCGAAATCGTAATTCCCCGGCAAACGGCCATGTATTTTTGCAAACGCTACACCCAATTAACCTTAGCTCTGATCGGTGAAAATTTTGGCGGGCGCGATCACAGTACCGTCATCCATGCGCTGGAGTCGGTAGAAGATATGATGAAAGTAGATGCCAACTTTAAAAACAGCATGGACGAGCTCACCAAGAAATTCAAATCGCGCATGGCCGTTTAAAAACCGTATTAAAAAAGGCCGGCTACTATTCCTGTTTTATATTTTCAACCTTTATCTGTTATAGCTGCGCCTGAGCAATAAGAAAAGCATCTGGTCGTTTAGCTAACTTGATAATCTATAATATTAACTAACTTGGCAGTTTAGTATTGTTCATGAGCAAGTTCTTGGTGGCCCTCAGTGCAGTCATTTTTTTAGCTCTTCCTTCTCAAAGCCAAAATCCGTTTTGGTCGGATACCTCAAAAAACATGAGGAAGATTATCATTCCCATTGCCGTATTTACTCCTGAAACCCATCTGGGAGCCGGTGCATTAGGAGTTTTACTTTGGAACAACATTGATTACCTAACCCCTACCCGCACCTCTAATGCGGAACTGGTTACGCTATACACCAGCCGGCACCAGCTAATTCTGATTCCCCGTTACACAATCTTTACGAAAGGCGAAAAATATTTTATTGAAGGATTTGGCGAAGAATTGATTGGCTTCCGCGATTATTATTTTGGGCGCGGCAATAACACCTCCGCTTCCAACCGTGAAAAGATTATGTACAGTGCTTTAGGCTGGGAAAATAAAATCGGCAGAAAAATTTTTCGAAACCAAAAACTCTTTGTTGGGTTGGAAACGCGGGTCATCTCCTATTTTAGTCTTGATTTGCCCAAAAAACTTTCCGAACAGAAATTTACCGGCTACAATGGCTCTACTTCTACGGGGCTTGGTCCCGCCTTAATCTGGGACACCCGCGATAACGTAGTCAATCCCAGTAAAGGAATCTATTGGGATTTCCGCTACTCGGCTTATTCACCCGTTTTGGGCGGAACCGTAAGTTATCATCGCACATATTTCGATTTTAGAAAATACATTAATGTCTTTCCTGCCCATCGTCATATTTTAGCCTTTGAAGCGTTCGGTAATTTCGTGCGTGGCAATATTCCCTTTAAAGAACTGGCCGAGTTAGGCGGGCCCCGTATTATGCGCGGCTACTACCGGGGTCGCTTTCGCGATAATTACCTCACGGCCTTTCAAGCCGAATACCGGATGTCCGTTTATAAACGATTGGGTGTGGTGGCCTTTACCGGAGTAGGCAAAGTGTACGATCCCACCTCGGTAAATTTTGACGACATTCATATTTCGTATGGCGGAGGCTTGCGATACACTATAAACAAACGCGAAAAACTAAATGTGCGCATAGATTATGCCCGGGGCGATCCCAAATATTTAGGGTATTTGTATCTGGGGCTAGCCGAAAGTTTTTAAAAAGCAATCGGCTTGTTTCATTCTTCCCGCACTAAAAAATCAAAAAATTAAAAAACAGGTATTTACAAAAACGAGATTGTAACTTTCCGCTATGAGTTTTGGTTATCCTCTGTTTTTATGGGCCTGGTTGGCATTGGCTATACCGGTTATTATTCATTTATTCAATTTTCGTAAAACCATCCGGGTTTACTTCAGCCACACCCAATTTTTAAAACAGATACAAGAAGAAACCACTCAAAAAAGAAAATTGAAACAATGGCTGGTGCTTGCTTCGCGATTATTGTTTTTATTTTTTCTTGTAGCCGCTTTTGCCATGCCGTTTATACCGGCTCAAGAGCAAGCCGGCAGCCAGCATACGGTTACCCTGTATATAGATAATTCTTTTAGCATGGGAGTTGGTAACCAAAAAACAAGGGCGTTAGATCAAGCCTTGCAGATGGCGCAGGAAATAGTAAATCTTTTTCCGGCCGAAACCCAATACATCTTGTTTACCAACGATTTTGCTCCTTCTTCAAATACCTACAAAACAAAAGCTGAGGCTACCGATTTATTGGCACAGATCCGGTTATCACCCATATCAAGATCGGCTAACGAAATCATCAACCGGGCTGCGCGAAACCCCTCTACTCTGTTTTGGATTTCTGATTTCCAGAAATCTACTTTTGGCGAGCCTCCTAAGAGGGACTCGCTCGCACAAGTTCGATTGGTACCCGTCCCGGTCGAATCAAGTTCTAATGTGTGGGTCGATACGGCTTACCTTCAAAATCTTTTTGCCGTAGGGGGCGACAAAAATTCGGTTACTATTCGCTTGCGCAACCAGGGTAAAGTAAAAAAAGAAGCTCTGCCTGTTAAATTAGCCATCAACGGAATACAAGCGGCTGCCTCCACCATCGACATTGAAGCCGAAAGCACAGCCAATATCTCCTTCGATCTGATTGGCCTGAAGGGGTATCATAAAGCCATGATTAGTTTTAGCGACTACCCGGTTAGTTTCGACAACGAATTCTATTTTGCCCTGAATTACGCCAAGAAACTGAGTATCCTCGAAATCAAACCCGGCCCGGCTACCACTTACATTGAAAAAGTTTTTGCTAACCGCGATCTTTTTTCATTTCAATCATTTGCTCTTTCTAACCTCAATTACAGTTTACTTGCCCGTGCCGACCTGATCGTGATTAACGGCATCAACCGGTTAGATGAGGCCCTGATTGAATCTCTTTTGCTTTCGCGAAACGCAACCGGTTCGTTGGTGCTGATCCCCGGAAGTGAGCCCGACATAGCTTCGTATAAAAAGATCATTTCATTTCCCTTAACGAAAGCCGAACGGCATGATCCGGAAGAACTGGATAAGCCCGATTTTCAAAATCCGTTTTTCACCCAGGTGTTTGAAGAAAAATCGGCTGCTATGGCCATGCCCAAAGCTTCGCGGGTTATGGAATGGGGCAGAGATCAGTCGGCCATCCTTCGTTTTAAAAACGGGCAGCCTTTTCTAGCGCATCAGGGAAACACGTTTTGGTTAAGTTGCCCGTTGGAAAAAGGGTACACCGATTTCTTTGCACATGCCTTATTTGTACCCGTCATGTACCGGCTCGCAGCCACCGGCAAAAAAAATGACCAGCCCCTGTACTATCCTCTCACCGCTGCCGAAATTATCGTGCCGGCAGATAGTTTAGCCAAAGAAACTCCGGTGCAATGGAAAGGAGCACAAGAGTTTATCCCTTCACAACGAAAAGTCAATGGTCAGGTAGTTTTTACTTTGCCTAAAGATGCCGTAGCAGCCGGTTTTTACTGGGTTATAAACCCGCCCGATACCCTCAGCCTGCTGGCCCTTAACCTGAATAAGCGAGAGTCATTGCTCAGTACTTTGCCGGCCAATGATGTCAAACAAAAATTAGGAGGTAAAAATATCTCGGTATTTAAAGCCTCCACGGCCGAATCCTTTAGTCGCGAAATAAAAGAACGCTATTTGGGCACCCCATTGTGGAAATATGCCGTGGTTTTGTCGCTGTTATTCTTATTGGCCGAGATTCTTTTAATCCGTTTTTTGAAATGATCAAAAATAAATGAGAACTTTCGGCTTTACATGAGAGTCCTTCTTCAATCTCCGCGAATCGTTAACACTCCTTCGCCTTTTCATTTAAAAAAGAGAAATGTCTTAATCGTTAACGGCCGCATAGCCGAAATAGGCGACAAGAACTACCCGGCCGATAAAGTGATTGAGGCCGATGGTATGATTCTCACAGCCGGATGGTTTGATGTAGGCACCTTTACAGGCGACCCGGGCCTTGAGCAACGCGAAGACCTTTTGTCCCTGGCCCGCTCGGCCGCAGCCGGTGGCTTTACCGAAGTGGCAGTACTCCCCAATACACAGCCCGCTATCCAGACCAAAAACGAAGTAAGCTACATTACCCGCGGCAATGAAAACCGCCTGGTGCAAATTCATGCCTTGGCAGCCGTCACTAAAAACTGTAAAGGCGAAGAGCTTACCGATATGATAGACCTGCATCAAGCCGGAGCCGTGGGTTTTACAGACGGGCTGAAACCCCTCTGGCACACCGATATCTTCTTAAAATCATTGCAATACTTACAGAAATTCAATGGAGTATTAATTGATCATGCAGAAGATATTTGGCTCGATCTGTTTGGGCAAATGCACGAAGGCCACCAAAGCACCTCTTTAGGCCTGAAAGGGATGCCCGCCATTGCCGAAGAAGTGGCCGTAAGTAAAAGCCTGAAACTGTTGGAATATGCCGGGGGCAAACTTCATTTTTCTAAAATATCTACCGCCCGCAGTGTAAACCTGATCCGGGCAGCTAAGAAAAAAGGATTACAGGTTAGTTGCGACTGCACCGCCTACCAGCCTTTGTATCTTGATACAGAACTGAGCCGCTTTGATACCTACTTCAAAGTAAAACCACCCTTGCGCGAAAAACGAGATGCTGATGCCTTGATAAAAGGACTGGAAGACGGAACCATAGACGTGCTTTGCAGCGGGCATCTGCCGGTGGAAGATGAAAGTAAATTGCTGGAATTTGACCAGGCCGATTTTGGCCTGATCAATCTGCCTTCATTCGGCTCACAACTAACATCGCTTTCTAAAGAAATAAAATTAGAAGATTTGCTGTTGAAGGTAGCAGAAAACCCACGCCTGGTATTGGGGCTGGATGTGCCTCTGCTGGAGGTAGACCAGAAAGCCAACCTTACCTTGTTTGATCCGAATGCCGAATGGGAATTTAATTCCGAAACCAATTTCTCAAAATCAAAAAACTCGCCCTGGCTGGGCAAAAAATTAAAAGGAAAAGCCGTAGCTGTTTTCAATAACGGAAAAGTAAGGTTGGATGAATAGCTTAACTCCGCCCCTTACAATCCAAACAATCCTTCATTAAGCAGGGTAAGCACCTTTTCTTTTTGAGAAGTATCTACCAGCAACGAAATATTGTTGCGGCTGCCTCCGTAGCTTACCATGCGTATCGGCACTTGTGCCAGCGACTGAAATACGTCTTTCAGCACACCTTCTTTTTCTTCCAGCCGGTTGCCTACAATACAAATAATAGTTTGGTTTTTATCCACTTCTATGTTGCCGAAGGTTTTTAAATCGCTTACGATTGAATCCAACTGTTGGCTGTCGTCTATCGTAATGGAAACGGCCACCTCCGAGGTAGAGATCATATCAATAGACGTTTTGTGTTTTTCAAAAACCTCAAACACTCGCCTTAAAAAACCATACGCCAGCAACATGCGCGAAGATTTAATGTTGACGGCCGTAATTCCGTCTTTAGCGGCAATCGCCTTAAACTGCCCGCTGGTACCTTTCTCGCTGATCAGCGTACCGAAGGCTTTTTCATCCATCGTATTTTTTAATCGCACCGGCACGTTGTATTTCTGTGCCGGAACAATAGTAGAGGGGTGCAAAATCTTGGCTCCGAAATAAGCCAACTCCGAAGCTTCATCAAATGTAAGTTCAGCGATTGGTATTGTTTTCTTTACTACACGCGGGTCGTTATTGTGCATGCCGTCTATGTCTGTCCAGATCTGTATTTCTTCGGCTCGGATAGCTGCTCCTATCAGCGAAGCGGTATAATCGCTTCCGCCACGTTTCAGGTTATCTATTTCATTGCGGTGGTTGCGGCAAATATATCCCTGGGTAATGAGCAAATTGGCCGAACTCATGGTTTCCAGAATAGGCTTCAGGCGTTCGCTGATTTTTCCCAATTCCGGCTCCTGGTTTTCATCAATCGACATAAAATGTAAAGCCGGTAAGAGGCGCGCATTTATTTTTCGCTCCTGGCAATGGTGGTAAAACAATTCGGTAGATATCAACTCGCCCTGCGCCAGCAACTCGCGGTAGCTGCGGTCGTCAAATTTTCCGGCCGCTAACAGGCGGAACAAACTAAAATAGCGGCTCACAATTTCTTCGCCAATGGCCTGATAAGAACTTGACTCGTATAATTCTTTAACAAAAGCTAAATAATGCTTTTCCAGAATAGCTATTTCGGTTTCGGCCGCCATCGGCTGGCCGGCCGATAGGGCCTCTCCGATCTTTACCAGCGCATTGGTGGTGCCGCTCAAGGCCGAGAGCACCACAATTTTCCGCCCCGGCATATCGGTAACCAGGTTGGCTATTTTTTTCATCCGCTCGGGCTTGCCTACCGAGGTGCCCCCAAATTTCACTACCAGCATATCTATAAAATTAAGCCGACAAAGATATTGGCTGAAAAGAAAATGAAAAACAGATCTGCCATTAAAAATGATAAATGTCTTTCTTTTTAAAGTTTGCAGATGATAAATTGCCGCCTGTTAATAACCTGTAAATTCTAAATCTCATGAAAATAACTGTTGTAGGTGCTGGCAATGTAGGAGCCACGTGTGCCGATGTATTGGCCTACCGCGAAGTAGCCAATGAAATTGTTTTGGTTGACATTAAAGAAGGTTTGGCCGAAGGAAAAGCGCTGGATATCTGGCAAAAGGCTCCGATCAATTTATACGATAGCCGCACGGTGGGCGCTACCAACGATTACTCTAAAAGTGCCAACTCAAACGTGGTCGTCATTACTTCCGGGCTTCCCCGCAAACCCGGCATGACACGCGATGATTTGATCAGCACCAATGCCGGAATTGTAAAGACCGTAACTGAAAATGTAATAAAACATTCGCCCAACGCCATTATTGTAGTGGTCAGCAACCCGCTGGATGTAATGACCTATCAGGCTCACCTCATCTCTAAATTTCCCCGCACCCGTGTTATGGGGATGGCCGGTATTTTAGATACAGCCCGCTACCGGGCTTTTCTGGCCGAAGCCTTAAATGTTTCTCCCAAAGATATTCAGGCCATGATTTTAGGTGGCCATGGCGACACCATGGTACCCCTGCCGCGCTATACTACCGTGGGCGGGATACCCGTAACTGAATTAATTGCTAAAGACAAACTGGATGCTATTATTGAGCGCACCAAAATGGGAGGTGGTGAGTTAGTAAAGCTGATGGGCACTTCGGCCTGGTATGCACCCGGCTCAGCCGCAGCCCAGATGGTGGAAGCCATTGTAAAAGACCAACGCAGAGTATTGCCGGTGTGTATGCGCCTCGATGGCGAGTACGGCATTAAAAATTGCTACCTCGGGGTGCCGGTTATACTGGGCAAAAACGGCATCGAACAAATTATAGAACTGCAACTGAACAGCGAGGAGAAAGCCCTGCTCGAAACCAGCCACCACCACGTAAAGGAAGTAATGGATGTGCTGGATAAACTTCCCAAATAATAACCTTTCATATTACCTTAAAAAAAGCTGCCAACAAAAGTAGCTTTTTTTAGGCATTCCATTTCTTAAACACGGCTGTAGCATTATGCCCGCCAAAGCCAAAGGTATTGCTCATCGCCACATTTACCGTTTTGTGTGCGGCTTGGCCCAGCGTTAGATTGAGCGATGCCGGAATGGCCTCATCTACATTTTGTGTGTTGATGGTAGGTGGAATGATATCATTCTTCACAGCCAGAATAGAAGCAATGCCTTCAATGGCGCCTGCTGCTCCGAGCAAATGACCGGTAGCCGATTTGGTGGCACTGATGGATAAGTGAGTTGGGTTTTCTCCAAACAACCGCACAATGGCTTTGGTCTCGCTCAGGTCTCCCACCGGGGTAGAGGTGGCGTGCGCATTCAGATAATCAACATCGCCCGGCTGCAGGCCGGCATCATCTAAAGCTTCTTGCATTCCTAATAATGCGCCTTCACCTTCGGGGTGTGTACCCGTTAGATGGTAGGCATCAGCACTCATCCCTCCTCCGGCTACTTCGGCATAAATTTTTGCCCCGCGCGCCAGGGCATGTTCGTATTCTTCCAGCACCAGCGCCCCGGCTCCTTCGCCCATGACAAAGCCATCGCGGTCTTTATCGAACGGGCGCGAAGCATGTGCCGGATCTGCATTGTTTTGCGAAAGCGCTTTGCTGGCATTGAACCCGCCAATGCCGGCTTCATTGATGGCGGCTTCCGAGCCTCCGGTTATAATGATATTGGCTTTACCCCACTTAATATAATTGTAAGCATCAATGATGGCCGTGGTGGAGGTAGCGCAGGCCGAAATGGTGGTATAGTTTAATCCCATAAAACCGTACTTAATAGATATCCAGCCCGAAGCGATGTCGGCAATTACTTTGGGAATAAAAAAAGGGTTGAAGCGCGGAGTGCCATCGCCATGGGCAAACTCCATCACTTGTTCCTGGAAGGTTTGAAACCCGCCATTGCCAGAGCCCCAGATTACACCTACTTTTCTTTTATTAATGGTGTTAAGATTCAGAGCAGCATCGCGGATGGCTTCATCGGCTGCCACCATCGCATACTGAGTAAACTTATCCATCTTGCGCAATTCGGGGCGATCAAAATAGTGATTAAAATCGAAGCCTTTTATTTCGCACGCAAATTGGGTTTTGAATTTGCCCGCATTGAAGTGCGTAATGGGGGCGGCACCACTCTGGCCGGCTATCAGGTTATTCCAAAATTCGGAAAGTGTATTGCCAATGGGCGTAATAGCACCCAAACCGGTAACGACTACTCTTCTTGCGGAGATCATTTTCATTAAACTGGTGTTAAAATTAATATCTGATCTTGAAAATAGGATTACACAAAGTAGCAGTTTTTTTCAGTTAAACCGAAACCTGCTTTTTCATGTGGTCAATGTGACGTCTGGCTCAAAGCTATGTTAGTTTTCACGGGTTTAAGCATAAGCACAAATGGTACGCAGAGTAAAAAGAAAATACCGATGTAGAGGAACACATCCATGTAGGTTAGCAACATTGCTTGCCTGGTGGCCATGCTATCCATCAATTGATTAGCTTGCTGTGTCGCCCGCTCAACCGTAGAACCTTGTGCTAGAAAATTTGCTTTCATGCTCTCGAGGCGTTGCTGCACATTTGCATCGTAAGGTGAAATGTGATTAATTAAATTCGCACGGTGCAGAGTCGATTGCCGGCTGATAAATGTGCTGATCAACGCAATGCCAAACGACCCACCCAATTGTCGTACCATACCTGTAAACGCTGCGCCTTGCCCCACTTCTTTTCCCTTCAACGTTGACAAGGCCATGGTGGTAGTTGGTACAAACAAAAATCCAAGACCAATGCCGCGCAACATCAATATAAAAAAGAAGTCGCGTTCGCCAGTAAAGGGTGTGATAATCGTGTATGCCCACAAACTATAACCAAAGAAAATAGAAAAGCCCAGTGAAATTAAATATTTAGACGGCACTCCTTTCTGCACAGCCGTACCAACAAAAGGCATCATAAAACCGGTTGCCAGTGAACTTGGCACAAGTAGTAAGCCTGCTTGCAAAGCCGTCCACCCCAAAGAGTTTTGCGTAAATAGTGGAATAACAAAGGTTGATCCATACAAACCAAATCCAAGTATGAATGAAAGCATCGTACCGATGGCAAGGTTTTTATTTTTTAGCACACGCAAATCAACAATTGGGTATTTAGCCACCAACTCGCGCCATATAAAAAAGTAAATTCCAAAAAATGAAATAATAGCAAACGTAATAATGGTGTTGTCTTCAAACCAATCGTGTTCTTGTCCTTTCTCCAGCACATATTGTAAGGACCCCACGGCCATAATAAGAAAAGCAATTCCCCACCAGTCTACTTGCGATGCCTTTCTTTTCTCTCCATAATTTGGGCTCTTCACATATTGTAACGTGAGAAACGTAGCAATGATACCGATGGGAATATTGATATAGAAAATATAAGGCCACGAAAAATTATCAACAATATAGCCACCGAGCGGAGGACCAAGTGTTGGCCCGACAATAACCCCCATACCATACAATGCCTGCGCCATGCCGCGTTTTTCCTGAGGGTAAACTTCTGTGATAATGGTTTGAGAAGTTACGAGCAACGCACCACCGCCCATACCCTGAATAAACCGAAAGATGATTAGTTCCCAAATAGAGGTTGCATTCCCACAGAGAAACGATGCCACGGTAAATACGATAATGGAGGCGGCAAAATAATTTCTTCTGCCAAACTGCTGCGTGAGCCAGCTCGTCATCGGTACAATAATTACATTGGCAATGGCATACGAAGTAATTACCCAACTTACATCATTAAGTGTTGCGCCCAAGTTTCCTTTCATTTCATTAAGCGCCACATTTACAATAGTGGTGTCAATAATTTCGAGTAGTGCGCACATAATTGCAGTAATGGTAATAATCGCGCGATTAAATCCATACTCAACTAATGACTCTTGTTGTAACATAATTGTTTTTGAAAAAAATAGTCGCCTGGCTACTTGAAATAAACAGATGCTATGTTTAGCTATTTTAGTTGCACGTCCACAATCACGTTCATTCCGGCACGCAACAGTTTGTTGTTGTCGTTTTTGTCCAGCACAATTTTTACCGGAATACGTTGTACTATTTTCACAAAGTTCCCTGATGAATTGTCGGGCGGAAGTAATGAGAATTTTGCACCTGTAGCGGGTGAAATACTTTGTATTTTTCCAATAAACAATATATCAGAAAAAGCATCTGCTTCCAGTTCTACGGTTTGGCCTACTTTCATTTTCTCTACTTGCGTCTCTTTGTAGTTGGCAATTACCCATTTGTCTTGATCATCAACTAACGCATAAAGCGATTGCCCTGCTTGTACCAACTGCCCCACTTGTACATTCTTCTTAGATACCGTACCTGAAATAGGTGCAATAATGTAGCAATAGGATAATTGCAATTTGGCATAAGCCAAATCAGCTTCTCGCTCTTTCACCAATGCTTCGGCCAATGAAACACCTTTTTGGCTCATCACCGCCTGCGATTTTCTGGCCGAAGTTTCTCTTGTCAATGCCTCATATTGACGCTTGGCTACTTCGAGTTGACTGGCTGCAGCATCGCGGTCGGCTTTCGCCTGCTCAAACTGTTGGTCGGTAATTGATTTTGTTTTAATCAGTTCAGCATAACGTTTATAATCACTTTCGGCTCTTTCATACCTCACTTTTGACAACTCAATGTTGCCCTCAGCCGCCTGCGTAGTGTAGGTTGTGCTCTGTACATTCGCTTCGGCTGTTTGTAAATTTGCTCCACTCGATTGCACGTTTGATTTGGCATAAGCCAATATCGTTTCCGCTTGTCTTACTTTGATAATAAAATCGCTATCGTCAAGCACCACCAAGGTATCGCCCACATTGACATGTTGGTTATCTTCTGCGTAATATTTTTTAACAAATCCAGAAACTTTAGGAGTAATGGGGCTGATGTTTGCTTCTACCTGGGCATCGTCTGTTTTTTCATGTCGTTGCCCTTGAATGTATCTATAAATTCCAAAAGATGCCCCCACAGTAATGATGGCCATCAGCACTATAGCAAACTTTTTACTTTTCTTTTTGGCTTTTTTTTGTCTTTCTTGTTCCATGATTTCAATAATTCTTTGTTAAAATTTTTTATTCGATCGTACCGGCCGCTTGTTGAAGTTCATACCAAGCGATCCGATTCTCAGACTTGGCCGAAGTGTAATTGATTTGTGTTTGAAGCAACAACACATATGCTTCAAGGTAATCGGAAGTAATCATGAGGCCGTTGTTAAATTTATTTTTAGAAATAGTATAATTCTCTTCGGCTTGTACGATTGATTTTTCAGTTAATGAAATTTTTTCTAAACTCTTTTGATAATCGAGGTATTTTCTGTGCACATCTACTTTGATTTGATCTGTTACCGCTTCAGACGATGCCTGTATTTGACGTTGCCGTGCTTTGTATTCTAGTACGTGATGCCTGTTATAAATCAATCCTGTTATATTATAATTCAACGACAATCCCCCATTCAATACGTTCGTAACGTTGGCCACGTTGGGAATAAAAATGTTGGCGTATCCTCCCATCAGTGCGATGGATGGATAATAATCTGCCTTTGCTATTTTCAATGCTGCCTCCGATGCTTTCATTTGCACAAAAGCTGCTTTCACTTCGCTCCTTTTATCTAAAGCTATTGTTTCATAATTCTCAGTTGTTTCATACGCAGGGTGAGGAAACATTCCCGTGGTGTCAAGCACAAAGGCCTTATCAGTAGGTAAGCCCAACAAAATTTGAATCGTAAATTCGGCTACTTTAATGTTGTTGTTCACATCGGTAAGTGTGAGCAATACGTTGTTAAGCTGAAGTTCGGCTTTTAATACATCATTTTTAGCCAGCACCCCTTGTTTTTCTTTGTTCGTAAATTCATCAACCAATTGCCTGACTTGCTCTTCATTTTTTTTAATCAATTTTTTGTTTTCAAGCAACTCATAGTATTGATATAATGCGCGTACCGTGTTGGTCATTACCTTACTGCGCATAGTATTATCATCGTACTGTGCGGCTTCAGCAAGATAACCCTGCATAATGCGGTTGTTACGGATTTTAAAGCCTGAAAAAATGGGCTCCGTCAATTGCAGCATGGCAAGCCCGGCACTGTTCATCTGACTAAATATTGCCATTGGGTTGGAGCCACCTCCGCTTCCACTTCCCCCACCACTGCCGGCATCAGCATGGGCCGGAATTACGGTGGGTTTGTTTAATCGCAAGTACATACCGCTGGCTTTGAGTGTGGGTAATGCCTGATCTTTAGCTTGTGCTAGTTTAGCCTGTGCCATCTCAATATTGGCTTTCGATACCTTTAACTCTTTACTGTTTTTTACAGCCAGATCAATGGCCTCTTTCATTGTGAGCGGTTTATTCTGAGCAACCGTTATGAAATTACTGATGGCGAATAACGGTATTAAAAATTTTACTCTTCTCATAATTTTACTTCTTAGATAAAAAACTGCTCATCAAGTCTTGTGTATGAAGCCGCAGTCTGTTTTTTAATTTTGTATCTGTTTCTTTTAATATGTGTGCTTTGTTTGTAACCTGATGCAACAAGCAAAACAGAGTAGAAACAGTAAGATCCATGTCTATGTCTGTTCTAAATATTTTTTTGTATTGTCCTTCTTCAATAATGCTTTTTAACTCAGTACGGTTGCGCTTCATACTCTTTACCAGTTGTTCTTTAAGCTCCGGGCGATTAAGAGTGGAAAGTTCTCGATGCAGCATTTGGTAATACTTTTTATTATCCACTATTTTATCTACCATCACATCAATGGCTTTAAACAGTTTTTGCAGGGGAGAGTCGCTGGATTTATTTATATCGGCCAGTTTAATAAATGAAGTATTGGCCATTTCTTCAATAAGGGTGGCAATGAGTGCATCTTTCGAGCCAAAGTGATAATTAATTAATGCCACATTTACTTCGGCATGGGTGGCAATATCGCGCACGGAAGTACCGTCAAATCCCCGTTCCTCAAACAATTCTTGTGCTGCCGATAAGATCTTTTCTTTGGTCATGGCTTATGAACGCGCAATATTAAACAATCGTTTAATATTTTTAAA
This sequence comes from Bacteroidota bacterium, assembly GCA_018267135.1. Classification (GTDB taxonomy): domain Bacteria; phylum Bacteroidota; class Bacteroidia; order Cytophagales; family Cyclobacteriaceae; genus ELB16-189. The sequence continues at coordinate 63,848 of JAFDZA010000004.1, read as the reverse complement.
CAAATGTTTAAAAATATTAATAACTCGACCGAAAACGATTACAAACAAATTGCCTTGAAAAAGAAAGCCCGCCTCTTCTTTCCGCTAAAAAAAGTATTGATACTTAAGCGGGTTATATAAAACTGTATTGAAATTTTCTTTACTTATTATTAATTCCATCCATCATGCACCTAAACCCCACCGTGGCGTTGCGCTCAAATCCAGGTGACACACGCAATAAATATTGGCGATAATGTAACTCGTGCGGGCCGCCCTGTACGTACCACCAGCTGGATGATGGCTTGAAGTAGCTGCCGCCCTTCATAATGATGTACCGATAACTGCCGCTTTCATATATATCGTTGGTAAGCTGCCACACGCAACCGGTCAGATCATACAAACCATACGGGTTTACGCCTGCCTTATATTTTCCTACCGGATACAGTTTACCATCACCCAAATTACAGTGTTCAGATGCAATACCCTGCAGTTCGGTTACTTTTAGTGTTTCGGTTACTACCGTTTCTTTTCTGGTTACCGGTTTCGTTTGTTTCCATGGCCACTCGTTAAGCGATGCTGTTTGTGCCGCATATTGCCATTCCATTTCTGTGGGCAGTCGCTTACCGCTCCAATTTGCATACGCACGCGCATCTTCATACGAAACATAGACAACCGGAAAATTTTTTTCATCTTTTACGGGTGCATGGTTTTTCCAATGCTTCAAAAAATTGGTAGTATCGCCCGGTTGGTAGCCGGAACTCGTTAAGAATTTTTGAAACTCCTCGTTGGTAACCGGAAATGGATCCATATAAAAACTTTGCATTTCATGTTGTTCATTTATTCCGGCTTGGGGGTACGGAATAAATTCATCGCTCTGAGTGGCTTTAAATAAAAATTTTCCGGCCGGAATTTTTACCATGCCGTGTGGGCTGCGAAGAGAAGGCTTTGTGATGGCGGAAACCAACCGGGGTGTTCCGGCTTTAATTTCAAAACAGATTTCATCTTTTACTATTTTCCCGTCAAATGCCTGAATCACTACATTCCCCTCAAACCTACCGATCCATTCAGGAAGATGAAGTTGTTGCCGGCCTTTCGGAATTATAATTTCTTTTTTGTTGTACGATGGATTGCCGGTCCAGAGTTTTAAATCGTATGGCGTTTCTATTGTCAGTGCGTCTCCATCCGTCTTCCATTTAATCAATTCAGGGAAACGGATTATACAACTTACCTGGCCTTCGTTGTTAGTGCCCAGGTCGGATTGATTGAAGGCATCTACATCTACAGCCACGTTTCCCTCTTTTGTGGGCGTAAGCATTTTATGCTTCCAGACATCCACAAAATGATAGCCTGGTTTATTTTCCACTTTAAAAAGATTTTTACTAAATCCTTCCGGCTTCAGGCTGAAAATGGTGTAAACAATTTTATCGGTGGTTTCCCACTGGTTTACCCAAATGCTATCGTGCAGGGTAGGAAGGATGGGAGTAATTTTTGGTGAAATGAAGTTGTAATGGTTTTCGCGTAGGATGCGTAATGTCTTTCCCCAAAAAACAGATTGTTCTTCTTCCCAATCGGGATGACCGGGCGCAAACTGATTGATTTCCGTTCTATATCCATTGAAAAAAGAAGTGGCATACTCGCGCAGAATTTTTTCTTTATTCACTTCCGCTACTCTGAATATGGCAAAATCAGGCTTTATAAATTTATTAAGGTTTAGCATGGGGGGATAATATAAGGCATTGTGAACCCGGCCAGCTACAATGCCCGGCATGTCGTGGGGTACGGCCATGCCTTCACTGTACATAATTACACCCCCGCGGGCCAGATCGGCCGCCTTCTGTAACTCCCGGCTCGATTCGCCTTTGGTATCGAGCACTACCCCATCGGCCGAAGTAGCGGTAATCAATTCCTGCAACCCTTTCATGTGATCTTCTTTGCGGGTGCTTTCATCCCAAGGATTGTAAGCAATAAAAAATTTGGTTCCCAGTTGGCGGCAGCTGTCGGCCAGTTCTTTAATTTTTGGCAAAGAGCCCGGCAGATCGTTGTACAAGTCAAATTGGTTTCGCTGATCCACCCCGAGTGTGGGCCATGTGGGCCAAAGGCAAACTACCTCATCGCCTCCATACCGTTTTTTTCCTTTCCGAATAAAATCCGGCAACATAAATCGGCCCGTGGCATCATTATAGTATTCTTTGTCCCACGCCATTAGCAAACGAATGGCATACGACTGGCGCATCCATTGCAAATCTTTTCGTTCGTAAAGTGATTCATCAAAATTTTCAATATCATACAAAAATCTTTTCTGAAACATCAGCCGCAGGCCTTCTTGCCAATGACCTTGATAAAAATCAGCATAGAATAAATAATGAACCGAGCCCCCCGGGTTAATGATGGTTTCAAAACGCTTCATTGTAGATAACTTGGCCGAGGTGCGCTCCCTCCGCACCAGCCCACACACATTAAGCGTATCATTCAGCCGCAAGGCCGAGTAACCCAAATTCCAGGCATTGTCGGGCACAATAACATTGATGGGCTTTCGGCCGGGCAAAAACAAATGCGTTCGCGACAATGCGTGTTTGCCTAATCCTGTAATGTAGGCCTGATCGCCCTCACCAAACGGCACCACATTTTCCAGTGTAAGGGTATCTTTTGATGTGTTGTGAAATTCGATAACAGCTTTTACTCCTTCTTTTACCGATAGAAACTGGATTTCAATTTTAAAAGGAGAAAAACCGGATGATTGATATTTTTTTCCGTTTGCTATAAACGAAACCAACGGAAGCCGGCTGTGTATTTTATTCTTTTTTCCAAGAAATTCTTTTACGGAAAAATGATCGTGTTTAATCTCCGTTAGTTCTTGCGCCTGTGTGCCGGGTGCAAGGCAGGCTAAAGAAAGGAATATGAAAAAAAATTTCATAAATCGAATTTAATCCGAAATTATCATTAACCAAGAAGCCTATCCATACGATCAAGACAAAATTATTATAACGATAATCGAAAAATTCTGTCAACAAAAATACCTTTCGTTTATCGCTCTCTCTCTTGGTAGTAGTCCAGATAATAGGCGACTCTGTTTTTATTAAGAAAAATTACTATGTGCTAATAAAGAACCTGATTAGGGGTATTTTTTTGTTGATTCCAGTATGAGATATTCGCACCCTGTCGGTTGTGCTTACGGGAATAACATCCTAAGCATGGGTAAAATTATTCTTGTATATTCTACATTCACTAAGCAAGTCGTGCATTTCAGCACGCAAAGCCAACACTTGCATAAATTATTATGGTACAACAATTTAATCGGGCATTAAAATTATTTTCTGTGAAGCAGTAAAAGCAATAGGGTTTTTGAAAAAAGAGTATAAAAAAGCATTGTCTTCGGCAGTTTATAAATTCGCTGTCAACTTGCATTTTAGGATTTAAGGGTTTATAGCTATTTCGCAACCGCCACTAACCCTGCCGATCCGTTTTTATCCGTTTACAAACGAATAAAATCGTAAGTAAACGTATCTTATACGATTCCTTCCTCCCTCCTCTCCCACCTTTGTCTCAGCATTTCGGGCTACCAACCCGGCAACTAAAAAAAGTAAATCAATTTTTAACAATTAAATTTTACCATTATGAAAAGTGTAAGAAACAGTGTGCAACTCATCGGTCGGTTAGGCAAAGATCCGGAAGTGAAAACATTTGGCGACAAGAAAAAAGCGGCTTTTTCCATTGCCACAAGCGATTCGTACAAAAATGCCAAAGGTGAGAAAGTGGAGGATACGCAGTGGCACAACCTGGTCATCTGGGGCAAGCTGGCCGAGGTGGCAGGCAAGTACCTGAAAAAAGGAAGTGAAGTGGCTGTAGAGGGCAAGCTCGTGCACCGGGTGTACGAAACAGACAAAGGCGAAAAACGGTTTATCACGGAGATCAATGTAAATGATCTGGCCATGCTGGGGGGTAAAAACAATTAGATCCTAATGGTTGGCTCCTCTGCCAAAGAAAATGGCGGCCCTTTTTCGGCCGCCATTTTTTTTTAAAGTCTTAACAAGAGTTGCCATCAATATCTACTCTGCTCCTGCCTCTTCTTTTTCTTAATGTCTTTAATAAATTTTACCCAGTTAAGCGGGTTAAGAAAGGGGTTATAGATGGGATGGAATTTATCGCCAAAAGAGTTGCTGTATTGGTTAATATAATAACGGTAGTTAGCATTCCCATCCATGGGGGTAGTGCGCACCATCAGCGCAAGCAATTCCGAATTCAGGTTTTTAGGATCAATGCCGGTGTTGTCCAACGGAACATTCAGTGCCAATATCGCTTCTTTAAATAATTCTTCGGTGGGCATGGTAATAACCACTTCTTTTAAAAAAGTAACATCGGGATTCATTTCAAAAATAACGGAGGTAAACTCCTTGGCATCCATCGGCACCACATACGTCTGTTTTTTAAACCCTACGGAAGTAATCAGTACGGTGTCGCCAATCAGCACCGGCATAGAAAAAAATCCATTTCCAAGAGAGGTGGTTCCCCGTCCTGCTTTGGGCACATAGAAATTAACTCCCGGCAAAAAATTACCGGTAGTGTCGGTTACTAAACCCGATAATTGCACTACCCGTCTGCGGGCTTGTGCCTCCGTTTTATGGCTGAATACCAACCCGCAAAACACCACGGCAGCAAGTAAAAAAAGATATTTTTTCACACAAATTATTAAGGTGGGCAAAGGTAGCGAATCAAACCGAACATCACTAAATGAATTTCTATACTATACAAGATGTTGGATATCCTAAAAAAGTTTTTGGTGGCCCCGTCCGATCCAAGAAATAGTTTGCAAATTGATTGTTGAAATTTGAGATTTGGGGTATGCGGTTAAAGCATTTTAATCTTGATCTGGGGGCACAGATCTTTCTGGCCTGTAGCGATCCTTCGCGCCTGCGCATTTTACATCTAATTATGATGAATGGCGAAATGTGCATTACCGACCTGGAAACGATTTTAGAATTTACACAAACCAAAACTTCGCGGCACCTGATCTATTTAAAAAACTCGGGCATACTTACTTCCCGAAAACACAACCAATGGATGTTCTATCAGATTAAAGATGAAGTATTCGATATGGTGCAGCAAGTAATGCAGTTTCTGAAACGCGACACCCAACTGCTGCGCGACCAGTCGGTCTTTCAAACCATGTACTCTAACCGCGAACTGGCCCTAAACAAATTGAAAATAAAACCACTGGGCATGTAAATTATTTACTTCCAATTGCCCTTCTAAAAAAATTACCTTTGTTTCTTGAAGAACCCGGCATGAAATACAAATGCATATTATTTGATCTTGACCATACCCTGTGGGACTACGAAACCAACGCCCGCGAAACGCTGGCCGAACTGCACACTCAATTCAAGTTAAGCAACAAAGGAATTTCGGAAGTTGAATTTTTCAATTCCTTTTATCGGGTAAACAATGAGTTGTGGGATTTGTATGACCGCGGCCTGCTGCACCGCGATGTTATCCGCCTCGAGCGTTTCCACCGGGTTTTCCTCTTCTTCGGCCTACATGATTATGCCCTGTCGCTTAAGTTGTCGGATGCGTACATCAGCGAGTCGCCCAAGAAGAGCAACTTAATGGAAGATTGTTTGGAAACACTGGAATACCTACACCCCCATTACCCCATGGTAATTGTAACCAACGGGTTCGATGAAATTCAATCTACCAAACTTCATTCTTCGGGTATCCATCATTTTTTTAAAAGCATTGTTACTTCGGGCCGGGCCGGACATAAAAAACCGGCCAAAGAAATTTTTGAGTTTGCGCTGGCCGAAAATAATTTCGGCCCACACGAAGCCATCATGGTGGGCGATAATTTACTTACCGACATAGCCGGGGCAGCCAATGCCCGTGTAGATTCGGTGTATTTTAATCCACATAAAATTAAACACACCACCCCGGTAAATTATGAAATAGAAAAGTTGGCCGGGTTAAGAGAAATCCTATAACTCATTTTGTTACCTTTGTAGCTACATTGTCTGAAACTCCAGATCATGTTTTTATAAGGAGTATTTTCAGACATCTAAAGTTATTGATTATTAAAATAATGAATCGTTATGCCTACCGGATTCTTCAAAGTTCCCACTCCTAAAAACGAACCTGTATTATCTTATGCTCCGGGCTCTACCGAAAGAGCCGCCCTAAAAAAAGCACTGCAAGAAGCGCGGGCCAAAGAACTGGATATACCCATGTACATCGGTGCGGAGGAAGTGCGCACGGGTAATAAAAAGAAACTCTCGCCCCCCCACGACCATCGGCACACCCTCGGATATTTTCATCAAGGCGACAAAAGCCACGTGCTGCAAGCCATCCACGCAGCCATGGCAGCAAAAGAATTATGGGCTAGCCTGAGTTGGGAAAACCGAGCCAGTATTTTCTTGAAGGCAGCCGACCTGATGGCCGGGCCTTACCGTTACAAAATCAATGCCGCCACCATGTTGGGGCAATCAAAGAATGCGTTTCAGGCTGAAATTGATTCGGCCTGTGAGTTAATTGATTTTTTGAGATTTAACGTAGCGTTTATGAGCGAGATCTATAACGATCAGCCCATTTCATCGCCCGGCATTTGGAACCGGATAGAATACCGGCCACTGGAAGGCTTTACGTTTGCCCTCACCCCTTTTAATTTCACTGCCATTGCCGGCAATCTTCCTACCAGCATGGCCATGATGGGCAACACCGTAGTGTGGAAACCCAGCAACACACAGATTTATGCCGCCAACGTAATCATGGAAATACTGAAAGAAGCCGGCCTGCCAGACGGAGTAATCAATCTGATCTATGTAAGCGGCCCCGATGCCGCTGATGTTATTTTTTCGCATAAAGACTTTGGAGGTATTCAGTTTACCGGCAGCACAGGTGTGTTTAATGGTATGTGGAAAACCATTGGCGAAAATATTGCCAAGTATAAATCGTATCCGCGCATCGTGGGCGAAACCGGTGGAAAAGATTTTGTCATTGCCCATAAAAGTGCGGATGCCAAACAACTGGCCACCGGCCTGGTGCGTGGCGCTTTTGAGTACCAAGGTCAAAAATGCTCGGCTGCATCGCGTGCTTATATCCCCTCTAATTTATGGGAGGAAACTAAAAAACAGATGGTAAGCGACCTCCAAAGTATGAGCGTAGGAGGTGTAGAAGATTTCGGAAATTTTGTGAATGCCGTCATTGACGAAAAAGCATTCGATTCCATTTCCAATTACATAGAGAAAGCAAGACAAAATCCATTGAACGAAATTATAGCCGGGGGTAAATATGATAAAGCGAAGGGGTACTTTATAGAGCCTACTGTTATTGTTACAAAAGACCCTTCTTCCCTTACCATGTGCGAAGAAATTTTCGGCCCCGTACTGACGATTTATGTTTACCACGAAGAAAATTTTGAGCAAACGCTGGAGTTAGTAGATCAGACTTCTCCGTATGCCCTGACAGGTTCTGTTTTTGCACGCGACCGCCATGCCGTAGAACTCGCTACCAAAAAACTGGCCAACAGTGCCGGCAATTTTTACATTAACGATAAGCCCACCGGGGCCGTGGTGGGGCAGCAACCCTTTGGCGGAGCCCGCGGAAGCGGCACCAACGACAAAGCCGGTGCTAAAGTAAACCTGCTTCGCTGGGTTTCCCTGCGCACTATTAAAGAAACATTTGTTACCCCCACCAACTATCGGTATCCGTTCTTGGAAAAAGAGTGAAATAAATTTACCGGCAGACTATAAAAACCGGTAAGCTTTATTACCTTATGTGAAATTATTTCACTGGGCTTGCTGATACCGAAAAAATTCTTAGGTCGCTTATTCATATTGCTAATATGGGGAGGGTGTTGGGCTGTGCCGGTACAATCGCAATCAACCCGGATTGACAGCCTGCGCACACAAATCGAGAAAACATCCGGCAAAGCCCAGGTTGATGCACTAAACATTTATGCCTCAGATATTTTTTCATACGACTATAAGCAAGCACAAGAGCATGTGCAAAGAGCATACGCCTTAGCCCAACAACTAAAGTACGTAGCCGGTATGGCTCAAGCCGTATTAGGCATGGGCATTATAGAGCATACCACCGGCAACGATACATTAGCCCGGAAAAAATTCCGTCAGTGTATTGGGCTTAGCAATCAAATAAAAGATGAGTACCTCAAAGCAAACGCCATCACTTTTATGGGGGCTTCTTACCAAAAAATAGATCGTTTAGATTCAGCCGAGGTGTGCTATGTCAATGCCTACAAAATTTTAAAAGACAGCCTTAACCCCGGCTACCTTTCCTATTTATACTTGGCATTGGCTAAGTTGCACGAATCTAAAAATAACCCTACCCTTCAATTAAGCTATTTAAAGAGAAGCTGGGAAATTAGAAAAAGAATGAATGATATGCGCCTGCTAACCAACGCAGGAAAAGAACTGGTGGTGTATTATACCGAGCGCAGCGAGTACAAGAAAAGTATTTCCATCCTAGACCAAATACAATCTGCGATGGGTAAAGACACGGTAGATAATGAAGAGATAATCCGTGTGTACAAAGAGCGCGCAATTATCTATGCTGATCTGGGTAACTACCGCGCCTCGCTTTTGTTATTCGATAAGGTAAAAAAATTCTATGAACGAAACGCCTCGGCCATTGAATTGGTAAATTTATTTACCGACATGGGCAATGCGCTATCGTATAGCTCGAGCAATTACGAAACCAGCCTGAAATATTTCTTTAAAGCCATTGCCCTTGCCGAAGCCAAGCAATTTTACCGGGAATCTACTCTCTTGTATGCCCGTGTGGCCTGGGTGTACTACCTGATGGAGCAAAATAAATTGGCCGAAGAATTCAGTCTGAAGGCATTGAAGCTGGCCGAAGAGAAATATTCGTATGAAGAAGCCACCGCCTCAAATGTATTAGGGTTGCTGGCCATCCGAAAGCAAAACTACACAGAAGCACTAAGCTACCTGAGCCGGGCTCTTTTAATACGGGAAACAAATAATTTTCGCGATGACGCCACCAGTAGCTTGCTCAACCTGGGGATACTTTTTGAAAAAACCGGAGATTTAATAAAAGCAGAAGAGTACGATTTAAAGAGCCTTGCCATGGCCCGGGATCTGGGCAACCCGGTTAATATTTCATACGCCTATCAGGCCTTGGGGCAACTCTATACCAAGATGAAACAGTTTGGTAAAGCCTTGGTTTATTTAGACCAGGCCGAAGCCTTGTCTAAAAAAATAAAAGCACAGGATATTTTAAAAGATGTGTACCAAAACAAAAGAGATCTATACCGGGCTCAATCAAAACTTACGGATGCTCTCCGGTATTCTCTTTTGTATGAAGCCCTGCACGATTCCCTCTTTAATCAAAATCTGAGCAATCGCATATCGTCTATGCAATACGATTTTGAGATCGACCAGAAAGACAATCAGATAAAAATATTAAACCAGCAGCAGCAGATCCAGCAAAACCGTTTGGCTCATCAGCAAGCCGAAATTAGACAACAAAGAACCATCATCTTGGTAGGGGTTATTATCTTGCTGTTAATTTCAATCGCTTCCCTTATCATATTTCGGTTCTATCGAAAAGTGAAACAGTTGAATAGGGCTATTTCAGAACAAAACGAAGAAATAACGGCTCAATCAGAAGAGCTGATAGAGGCAAATGAAGTACTGGGAAAACTAAATCGCGAAATATCCGAACAAAAAGAAGAGATACAGGCCCAATCGGAAGAGTTGGTAGAAAGCCATCAGGCCATCGGCCGGATTAACGAAGGCTTAGAAGAGAAAATTAAAGAACGAACCATTGAATTAAAAGAAGCCTACCACGAACTTGATACCTTCTTTTATAGGTCATCGCACGATTTTCGCAGACCACTAACTACGTTTATGGGGTTGCACGAAGTAGCCAAGATTATGCTGCACGATAAAGTAGCGCTCGACTTATTTGAAAAAGTAAACGACACCGCCCGCAGCCTCGATAAAATGCTAAACAAACTGCAAACCGTAAACCTGGCCAGCAGCGAAGAATTGGTAAAAACGGAGATTCATTTTAAGACACTGATTGAAGCCGAATTAGCACGTTTTCGTGATGAGCTAAACAAGAAAAAAATAAAAGTTACAATAGATCTTTCGCTGCACCTTCCTTTTCATTCGTATAGTGCGTTGGTCAAAGTAATGATCCAGAACCTACTGGAAAACTCTATTGCCTTTTGCGGAATAACAGACCCTGAAATTAAGATTCGTGTAGTAGGCCAACCCGAAGCAGCACAAATAATTATCAGCGATAACGGGCAGGGCATCCACCCCGCTTACCTGCCGCGCGTATGGGAAATGTATTACCGTGCCAACGAGGGCAGCACCGGTAATGGATTGGGCTTATACATTGTTAAAAAAATTGTAAACCGGCTCCGTGGGCAAGCCGTTATTGAAAGCGGGCTGGGAGGCGGAACCACCATTACCATTACCCTTCCTAACAACAACAACCTATAATACGATTCTTGCCAGGTAAACTTATTGATTGAGGCAGCTCCTCATAAAATTGCAGATATTTGCCGCCATCAAAACAGTTGTTAATTATATTATAGTGGGCCAAGGGTTGGCCGGTTCTTGTCTGGCTTTAGCCTTTGAAAAAGAGGGGAAAAAAGTTTTAGTATTCGATGAGCCCGCAAAAAACAGATCGTCTGCCATTGCCGCAGGTTTATTTAACCCCATTGCAGGAAAGGGGCTTGCCAAAACATGGATGGCCGACACCCTCTTTCCTTTTGCCCAAACATTTTATCAACAAGCCGAAGCAAAATTGAGAGCCCGGTTCTTTTATCCGATGCCCATCTACCGTCCCTTTATTTCGATAGAAGAACAAAATGAATGGATGGCCAAAAGCGAGGATAACTCACTGCGCCCACTTATCGAAAAAATACACACCTCTTCTGCCTTTGGCAACCTGGTGCAAGATGGACTGGGCGGAATTTTGGTTCGACACGCAGGATATGTTGATACGCTTACTTTTATGGGGGCCGTACGAACCTCTTTAATTTCTACCGGAAGTTATCTGCCTCGGCCATTTGATTATGCAAAAATTAAAATAGAAACAAACAAAGTTTACTACGAAGAGGTGGAGGCCGAAGGAATTATTTTTTGCGAAGGAGTGGGGGTTAAACAAAATCCATTTTTTTCGTGGGTATATATAAACCCATTAAAAGGCGAAACACTTACTGTACGCCTGCCCCACCAACTGAATCAGATTTTTAATCGGGGCATTTATCTGGTTCCTACCGCTAAACCCTATACTTATATTGTAGGTGCAACGTACAAACCCAACGATGATACCCACCACGTTACACCCGAAGGCAAAGAAGAACTGGAAGAAAAATTGCAGGCTTTAATGAACATACCGTATGTAATTGAACAACAACAGTGGGGCTTTCGCCCTACTGTGCCCGACAGGCGCCTGACGGTTGGGCAGCATCCGGTGCATAAAAACCTCTACTTGTTCAACGGCATGGGCACCAAAGGCGTAACCTTAGCTCCGTATTTTGCCCACGTTTTTGCCCACTGGCTGGAGGGCGCAGGCAAATTGCCTGACGAAATAAATATTAAGCGTTTTAAATCGTTATATTCGAAGTTTTGATTTGGTTTCTAATTTATGATGAACAGGATGTGCCGACTGACAAGCGTTTTTGTTATTTTATTTTTCACCTTTCAGGGGTTTGGCCAGCACGCTACCGAGCCCTTTGGCCGAAACCGGATTCAATTCAAAGACTTTGAATGGAAGTATCTCAGCTCTGAAAATTTCGATGTTTATTTCTATGGATCGCGCGGCAAAGAAGCAAGAGAAGCCTTGCAATACCTGGAACTGGAGTTTGACCGCATTACTGATCTGCTGGGGTACTACCCCTACCAAAAAACAAAAGTTTTTCTTTACAATTCTATTGCCGATTTGCAGCAAAGCAATGTGGGGCTTAACCACAGCCGCTTTAACGTAAGCGGGGAAACTGAATTTGTCAAGCCCTATGTAGAAATTGCCCACCCCGGCAATCTTGAAGAATTTAAGGAAGAACTCGTCTATAAACTCTCCAATCTCTTTGTAAATGAAATGATGTTTGGCGGAAACCTGCGCGATGTTTTTGCCAGCTCGGTTTTACTTAACCTGCCGGCTTGGTTTATTGATGGCACCTCCTATTATGTAGCCTATGGATGGAATGAAGAAATGGATGATTATGCCCGGCAGTTAGTAAAGAGTAACAAAATAAGCCGCTCGTTCCGTTCTACCAGCAGCGATGCTGCATTGGCCGGTCAGTCGGTGTGGAATTACATCGTAGAGCGATATGGAAAAAGCAGTATCAACAACATTCTAAACTACACGCGCATCATCCGCAATGAAGAAAAAAGCATACTTATAACACTGGGTATCCCATTCCGCCAACTCATGACGGATTGGAAGAATTTTTACAAACTCAGTGAAGAACGGGTAGCACAACATTTTACCGGCTTGCCCGATTCGCTCCGGTTTACCAAACAAGGGTTTAAAAAAATTATCTACACCACTGTTAAAATAAGCCCCGATGGCAAAAGCGTAGCCTATGCAGAAAACGACCGCGGTAAATTTGTGGTAAAAGTTAAATCGCTTGAAAACGGAAAAGAAAGCGTAATCATGACCGGAGGCAATCGTATCATTACACAAACAGTTGACTACCGCGTGCCCTTGCTGAGTTGGGCTGATGCCACCACACTGGGAGTAATCGGGCTGAAAGATGGCCAGTATGTATTTTGGCTTTACGATCTAAAAACCAAAACCAAGTTGCCGCGCGAACTGGATAAGTTCAGCAACATCCGCAGTTTTAGTTTTTCTAACAATGGAAGATTACTCATCATCAGTGCCGATTTTGAAGGCCAAAATGATTTATTTTTATTGAGCAGCCGCAGAGACCGTACCAAACGGCTTACACGCGATGCTTATGATGACCTTGACCCTACGTTCATCCCCAACTCCAATACGATTGTTTTCAGTTCTAACCGGGTGAGCGATTCGCTTTCTACGGACGAAAAACAACTTCAAAAACTATCGCCTAATTATAACCTGTTTCTATATAATATTGACACCACCACCAACCGGCTGATTCGCGTTACCCGTACCCTGAGTAAAGACTTCCATCCATTGGCGCTAAACGATAGCAATATATTTTACCTGAGCGACCAACGAGGAATTGTTAATATTTTTCGCTACAACCTGAAACTAAAAACCTACACACAAGTTACCGGGTATAATGCCAGCATTAAAGATTACGACATTGACTTTAACAACCGCCAACTGGCGATGGTTGTAACGCAAAATCTGAAAGAAAATATTTTCTTAATAAGAAATTTCGATTTATACCGGCAAGTCTTTACGGCCCCTACACATCGCAAAGAATTATTACAAGCACGTGGGCTGATCGAGCGCAAGAAAAAAGAGCCAGTAAAACCCCTAACCATAAAAGACCTTATCAACTCGCGCCTAAAACCAAAAGCCGATTCAGCCAGCCGGAAAGAACCGGAAAAACCCATGACCATTAAGGATCTTATAAACTCTCGGTTAAAAGAAAGACCTGACACCCTCGTACCCAAAAATGCTCCGTTGCCCAATGGAAAGAAACCTGTTGATTCCATAAAAAAAATGGCGCCCCCTACCGAAATTAATACCGAAAATTATTCTTTTGATGACGAACCCACCACCGTAGCTAAACCAACCGCTAAAGTTTCTGTTCAGCCTACGGTTAACCCCACTCAAAAAACACTGAATACCGATGATTATGTGTTTGACGATGAAGCCACCACCCCTAAAAATACCGCCCGGCCTAATGAAACTTTTCTTACCCGTTATTTAAAGGCACGCGAAGTTAACAAAGTAACCGGCCCCTTTCCATACGAACCTAAATTCAGTTATGACAATCTGATTACCAATATTGTTATTGATCAACTGCGCGGATGGAGTATGCGCCTGGAAACCCAAATGAATGATATGCTGGAAAATTTCCGCTTTAACGGAGGGCTGCAACTTTCCATTTCTGATTTAAAGAGCGGAGATGTGTGGGGCGAATTCCATTACCTGCCCAAACGGCTCGACTTTAGTGCGCGATTCGACCGCAAAGTAATTTTCTGGCAAACCAAAAATGCCGATATCGTGGGGTATTCTGAAAATCAAAAATATTCCTATCAAAAAGTAGAAGTAGGCGTATCATATCCTTTTTCAGTCAGAACCAGAGTTAGTTTAAAACCTTTTCTTGGTTATACTGAGTTTCTCGACCGCGGCTATACCTCTACCTCTACTTCTAGCACACCCAGCACCACCTTCTTCCCTACCAGCACCCAAGTTTACGGTGGTGCCAGAGCCGAAGTAGTTTACGACAACTCCGTGGTTTCGGGGCTTAATATGATTGAAGGAACCCGGGGAAAAATAAGTGCCATAACTTATAATGCCTGGGGAAACAAGCGTATGAATTTTTCGCAAGTCTATACCGATATAAGACACTACCAAAAAATTTATAACGAAATTGTTTTTGCCGTGCGCGGGTATGCCGGTACGTTTTTGGGGAACGCCCCCAAGAGTTATTTGTTAGGTGGAGTAGATAACTGGGCATTTAATAACACCAACTACTCAGGCTCTACCAATCCGCTCAACAATGCGCCCACCGCCTACAACACCCAACTTCTGTTTGTCGATTTTGCCACCTGCCTGCGGGGATTTGATTATGCCACCCAATATGGAAACAGCGTGGCCGTAGCCAATGCTGAAATCAGAGTACCGGTGGTGCGAGCCTTATCGAGCGGGTCTATTACATCTAATTTTTTCCGCAACTTGCAGTTTACCGGGTTCTATGACATCGGCTCTGCCTGGACAGGCTCTATCCCAATCGGCAGTGGAAACAATGGCAGCGTGCGGGAAGTTTCTACTCCTCCGGTATTTATTGCTAAAATAAAAGAATACCTCAACCCGTGGTTATACAGCTATGGAGTTGGGTTCCGGTCTATGATGTTTGGGTACTATTTAAAAATGGATATGGCTTGGCCCGTAGTTAACTACCAGGTGCAAAGCCCGCGCCTGCAGGTTAGTCTGGGATTTGATTTTTAATGTTTCAATCAAGCAATACTAATTTATGATTCAATCTATGACCGGCTATGGCCAGGTAACAAGCAACACCGAGGAGTTTAATATAGCTACTGAAATAAAATCGTTGAATTCTAAGTTCCTCGATCTAACACTCCGGCTGCCCAAAAAATTTGCTGAAAAAGAAAATGAAGTAAGAGCTTTTATGACAGACCGGTTAACTCGTGGAAAAATTTCAGTAACAGTTGATTTTCAATCGAAGGGAGAACCACCGGCTCTACGGTACGATGAAAAACTTTTTTTATCAGCCTATGCCGGGCTGAAAAAACTGGCCGATCAAGTAAACCACCACCACGATTCACTTTTTCACTTGGCCTTAGCTGCTCCCGGTGTGCAGCTGGGTGCCTCGGCCGAAACCATGCTTCCGAAAGAATGGGAAATGGTTTTTGAATCTATCCAAAATGCAGTAGCCACCTGTAATCGGTTTCGCGAAGAAGAAGGTAAGGCATTGGAAAATGAACTACGAAATTATGTGGTTGCTATTCAAAAAAATATACAGCAAGTAGAAGCAGCCGATGAAGGAAGAATTGAACGCATCCGGGCAAAATTAAAAGGAAGTATTTCATCCCTTTTTGGAAACGAAGGATATGACACTAACCGGCTGGAGCAGGAAATAATTTATTATATAGAAAAATTAGATATCGAAGAAGAGCGGGTTAGATTAAAAACACATCTCAATTATTTTTTAAGTGTCATGGCAGAGCCTCACTCAAATGGAAAAAAATTAGCCTTTATTGCTCAGGAGATTGGCCGCGAAATCAATACCATCGGATCGAAAGCCAATGATGCCGCCATACAAAAGGTTGTCGTAGAAATGAAAGACGAGTTAGAAAAAATTAAAGAGCAACTGAACAACGTATTGTAAGTTATCTTCTTCTTCTGGATTGTGGTTTTTTAGCACCTCCTCCATTTTTAAAAACCAACCCCATCGAAATTTCATATCCTGTAAAATCAATTTTAGCATCAGCATAATCGATGACCACCGATTGAAGCGTACCGTTTAAATTTCCACCCGTAACATTTCCCTTCAAAGGCATACGCGATGAGCCCATCAGGTAATTTCCTTCCAACGAAATGCCTACCTGGTTGGTAATATAGAAAGTAAACTCAGCCCCAAAGTGGGTTCCCACGCCCGGGTTATTCTGAAAGGATAAAGCAGAATTGGCCACATCCCAGTTTTGATAACTTCGCAAGGCCCGGTCTAGGTTGCCGTAGTTCAGTTTTTGGTCTACCCCATAAAACACAAAGCCCCCTCCTTTAATATCTAACTCAGCCCGGTTGCCTTTCAGTTGAAAAACCAATTCGGCCGGTATGTAAAATGTAAAGTTTGGCCCCACCAGCGGCTCTTTCGAATCGAACGGAAGGTTAATCATGTTTAATCCCGACATGCGGTAAATAGAGGCTCCGGTTTGAATACCCAAAAAATCGGTAAAGTTGATGCCGATACCCCGGATAGAAAACGGGCTGATGGGGGTAGAAAAGTAACCATTTCGTGGAAGGAAATACGAAACGGATACTCCCACATTTTGCGCGTGTGCGGCCCAGCTGCACACACTCAGGGTCATTAAAATAAAAAACCTCTTCATCTGTATTTTTTTTACCTCGAAAGATAAATT
The DNA here is from genome assembly GCA_018267135.1 of Bacteroidota bacterium. GTDB lineage: Bacteria > Bacteroidota > Bacteroidia > Cytophagales > Cyclobacteriaceae > ELB16-189. The sequence goes on along the minus strand of JAFDZA010000004.1, from coordinate 47,124 downwards.
GATTCTTTTTATTTTTATGGGCTAACCTTTCCAACATGAAAAACATTTATCTGATTTTTTGTCTGCTCGCTCTTTTATCGTGTGCCTCAAAACACCCCACAGCCGATTTAATTATACGCGGAGGTAAAATCTATACAGTTAATGAATCTATGCCCATGGTGGAAGCCGTGGCCGTGCAGGGCAATAAAATTCTTTTTGCCGGCTCAGAGCTGGAAGCAGAAAAGTATAAAAATGATCATACTCAGATAATTGACTTGCAAGGCCAAACCATGACTCCCGGTTTTACCGAAGGGCATGGTCATTTTTTTGGATTGGGATTTAACGAAATGAATTTAGACTTAACGGACACAAAAAGTTATGAAGAACTGGCGGCCAAGGTAAAAGAAGCTGCATCCAAAGCTAAACCGGGCGATTGGATTGTGGGCCGGGGCTGGCACCAAGACCGATGGAATGAAAAACCAAAAAAATTAGTGAAAGGATTTCAGACTCACGAATTGTTAAGTTCCGTTTCGCCCGACAATCCCGTCTTTCTTTCCCATGCCAGTGGCCATGCTGCTTTTGTAAATGCCAAAGCCATGGAGATAGCCGGGGTAAATCAACTTTCTAAAGAACAACTGCAAAAAGATTTAGGCGTAGGCGGAGAAATTATTCGCGACCCAATGGGCAACCCAACGGGTATTTTTGTAGAGCATGCTCAATCGTTAATTGGCCTCCATATTCCCAAAAATACGGAAGAGTCCTTAATCAAAGCTTTTGATCTGGCCTTAGCCGCCTGCCTGCGCAACGGCATTACCAGTTTTCACGATGCCGGTATAAACCAGGCCAATCTCTCGCTGCTGAAGAAATTGAAAAGTGAAAATAAACTCAAAATCAGGTTGTACGAAATGCTGTCAGGATCAGACTACAGTTTGGTAAGGGAATACTTTAAAAAAGGAGTAGAAGTTGATACCGCTCATTGGCTCACTGTTCGGTCAGTCAAGTTATATAGCGATGGGGCACTTGGCTCACGCGGGGCTTGGCTACTGCAACCCTACTCCGACCGCACCGAAACATCCGGCATGCCGCTCATGCCGATGGATTCGGTATGGGCTGTTTCGCACAAAGCATTGAACGCGGGGTTTCAGGTTTGTACACATGCCATAGGCGACCGTGCCAACCGGGAAATTCTAAACCGGTACGAACAGGCATTTCTGGAAAATCCCGAAAAAGCAAAAGAGGCACGTTTTAGAATAGAGCATGCTCAACACATTGATCCGCAAGACATACCTCGTTTTGGCAAATTAGGCGTGATACCTGCCATGCAGGCCATTCATCTTTCATCCGACCGGCCCTGGGCTATCGACAGGCTCGGAGAAAAGCGCATCCGAGAGGGAGCGTATATGTGGCAATCACTATTAAAATCGGGAGCCCATATAGTAAACGGCACAGACGTGCCCGTAGAACCTATCAACCCAATTGCCTGTTTTTTTGCTTCCGTAACACGGCAAACATTAAAAGGCCTCCCGCCCGGAGGATATGAGCCCAACGAAAAAATGACACGTGCACAAGCACTTAAATCCTACACGCTGGATGCCGCCTACGGAGCCTTTGAAGAGAAAATAAAAGGTTCTATTGAGCCGGGCAAACTGGCCGACTTTACTGTTTTTTCGCAGGATATAATGACGGTGCCGGATGAACAGATTCTGACTACCGAGGTTAAGCTGACCATCGTAGGCGGAAAAGTAATGTTCGAAAAAAAATAATGCAGCCCGCCATTCTACCTCATGCCCGAGTTACTATTCTGATAATTTTGTATCAATCCTTATGAAATCATTTTTTATGCTATCGTTGCTGGTCTGCTTCTCCTTTCGGGGAAATACTCAAAATAGCCCGGAGGCAGTCGCAGTCGGTTTGCCGGTAAAGGTGAAATGGATAACCTTTGAAGAAGCGGTGGAAAAATCGAAATCAGAAAAAAAGAAAATTTTTATAGATGTTTATACCGAATGGTGCGGATGGTGTAAGGTAATGGATAAAAATACTTTTACCGACCCCGAAGTGGCCAAATTACTAAATGAAAAATTTTATGCTGTAAAACTGGATGCCGAGCAAACGGCCGATATCCTTTTCAGAGGTACTACTTTTAAGTTTATCCCCTATGGCAATAAAGGGGTACATCAGTTAGCTGCAGCTTTACTCAATAATCAAATGAGTTACCCCAATTTTGTTTTTTTAGATGAAGAATTTCGGATTATTCCGATTTACACAGGTAGTAATTCATTGCCCGGCTACCGAAAGCCGGAAGAATTTCATCCATTTCTCGGTTTTATAGCCGGAGATTTTTACCAAAAAATGAATGTGCAGGAGTATCAAAAAATTTATCAATCGCCTTATGGCAGCCGGGAAACTATACCCGCCACAAACTAACAGAAAAGATAAAAGCCTACGCAAGCGTAGGCTTTTATCTAAATAATATTTTATTCCTATTAATGTTTTTCTTGCTCTTTTCCGGTTTTCATTTTATCAATAAAACTTAAGCCGGCTACAAACCCTACTACTAAGGCAACGATGGTAATAAATACATTTGCCCCATCTCCAATGTTTTGATTAAAAAAGAAGTCCATAACAGAATTGATTAATGTGCTTCAAAGATAAGATGTTCTGCCAAAAACCTGAAACACGGATAAAAATATTTTTGACAATCAAATGCTCAGTTCGGCCTTATTTTTTCGCAATATTTCAATAATAAACCCAATGTGTTCGTTCAAATCAACCCCTAGGAGTTCGATCCCTTTATAAACTTCGTTTCGATCTACTTTAGCGGCAAACCCCTTGTCTTTCAGTTTTTTAATAACCGATTTAGTTTCTAATGATGCAATACCGTCTGGCCTCACCTGGCAGCAGGCTACAATAAATCCGGTCAGTTCATCGCATGCCAACAGGGCTTTGTCGAGCAGAGTTTCGTAGGGCACATTCCAGTGGGTATAGTGGGCTGATATGGCATGAGCCACTTCGTGTTCGCCCAGGGTATTGAGTTTTTCTACAATAATGTGGGGGTGTTTTTCCGGGTAAGCTTCATAGTCGGCATCGTGCAGAAGCCCGGCCAGAGCCCATGGTTCTTTATTTTGCCCGAACTTAACAGCGTAGGCTTCCATTACTAATTCTACCGTACGCATGTGGCGGAGTAAGCTTTCGCTCTTCGTCATGGAGGTTAGTAAAGCGTAGGCTTCCGGGCGGGTCATGCTCTTTTTCTGCGAGTCATAAACAGGTTAAAGAGACCCAATGCTACAATGGCGCTCAATACGATAATTGTAATAACCAGGCGCGAATTGCGCAATTCCATGGCATCAATTTTCGATTGTTGTTTAAGGCCTTCTACTTGTTTTTCTTTTTCCTGCAAGTCGAGAGCCATTTCCATTTGGGCAATTTTGCGTGTGCTCTCTTCTCCATACACCTTCTCTTTGGCTTTGTCGTAGGCTACCATCGCTTCGTATGCTTCTTTTGTCTTGCCTTGCCGGGCATAGTTAGAAGCTCTGTTTTTTAATATCTGAGGTTCGTAAACAAAATTTTGTAATTCTTTGCACAGCCTTAGTGCACTGTCAAAATAAATTTGGGCCTTAGCGCTCTGCCCTAATTGATCAAAAACTTCGCCTAAGTTGGCCGTAATATTAAGAATGGTGGTTTTATTGTTTTCCCTTTTAGCAAGAGTAAGTGCTTTCTCGTAATAATCTACCGAACGCTGATAGTTTCCTTGCCTGAAATACAGATTCCCCAGGTTGGTAAGTGGATCGGAAAATTGTTTTTTTGCCTGCTCACTCATCTGCCAGGCTTGCGAATAATATTTCAGTGCTTGCTCATACAAATGCAGGTCGGTGTGCAAGTTGCCAAGGTTATTTAATGAACCGATAATTCTCGGTTTGTCGTTCAGTTGTGAAAACTCTTTATATGATTCTTCAAAATATTTCATGGCTTGGCCAAAATCTTTTTTTAAAGAATAAATAGTGCCAATATTATTTTTGGTGGTTCCGATCCCCTCCCTGTTATTTAGTTTTTCATAAATGCGCAAAGAAATCAGGTAATATTCCAGCCCCTTATCTAAGGCTCCCTGGTTTTTGTATGACACCCCCAGATTATTGTAAGAAGCAGCCATTCCTTTTTCATCATTAATTTCGGTAGCAAGCGAAAGTGCTTCCCGTGTATAACCAATCGCTTTTACCGGGTCTGAGTTAATATAAGCACGAAACAACTCGTTCAGGTTTTTTACTTTTTGTTCTCCTTTTGCAGTTTTTAGTGCATTTTCCAAGCTGTCTGCAAATTGGGCATAGCCAACCAGCACCTGTATAGCCAAGACTACTGTTACTAAAAGATTTTTCATTGTTTTTACTGACAACCTTTTTCAAAAATATTGTTTTTATTTAAGATTCGGAACGAATAATTTTATCAACTACTAACCCATTTCTAGGTATGAGAAGCATTAGTTTAGCGGGGATGCTGGTTTTCTGTTGCTTCGTTTCCTTGCAAGCCCAAACCAACGAAAAAGAATCCATCCTTAAGCCGATTCGGTTGCTTTTTGAAGGGATGCAGAAAGGCGACAGCAGTGAGGTGCACCGGGCTTTTTATGGTCAGGCCACGATGGCTACGATACTGAAAGATAAAAACGGGAAGTTCGCCCTTCAAAGGGAATCATCCATTGATTCTTTTTTAAAAGCCATTGGCACACCTCATCCCGAAAAATACAATGAAGTGGTATGGAATGAGAAAATAGAAGCCGATGGCAACTTTGCGCAAGTTTGGATGAGCTACGCGTTTTATGCCGGTAAAAAATTCAGCCATTGCGGGGTCGATGCATTCCATCTATTTAAAAATGAAAAAGGAGAATGGCAGATATTTCATTTGGCCGATACCCGGCAAAAAAACAACTGCTCCGTTCCAAAAGAAATCCAAGAACGGTTCAAATGAAAATAATTGGATTCGGCTTATTAACGTTGTTTAGCTCGCTTGCTTTTTCGCAAAGCCGGCTCACCACTTTTATTTTGGTAAGGCATGCCGAAAAAGAAACTGCGTCAGTCCATGGCCAAGATCCTGTTTTATCTGATGAAGGCAGAAGAAGAGCTGCCCGACTAATGGACTTACTTCTGTTCACACCTATTGCGGCCGTGTACGCCACACCTTTCCAGCGAACACACCAGACAGTGCTCCCGCTAGCCCAAGCAAAATCAATTTCTATTAAAGAATATCAACCCGGTAAGATGGATGAAATAAACCGGATGTGGATTGAAAATGAAGGCCAAACCATTTTGGTCTGTGGGCACTCTAACACCATTCCTCGTCTGGCTAATTACCTGACAGGCACCGAAACATACAAAGATTTTAATGACCAAGATTACAGCAACCTCCTGATCATAACCGTTTTTGTACCCGGCAAATTGGCCAGCGTTATCTGGCTAAAGTACTAACCATGCCTCGCCAAAATAGAAAATGTACGCAAAACATGTGGTGAAAATCAAACAACTGTTTGTTGCTTGTGGTAGATAACAGCCGAAGCTACATTACCGACAAATTTTTTCAATGATAAAGTAGAATCTTACTTCACTTCGAGTAAAACTTTAAATATTTGTTTATCTCGGCAGGTATATACAGATTGTCAGCTATTTACCTCATCATTACACGCAGGAAGATTTAAATTTATAAGTCTGGGTATAAAAAAAATCTTTGTCAGAAAAAGAAATCCTGTTATTGCGAAACAAATATTACAACCACGCTGTTTTACCTGTGATAGGCCTGATTTTTTTTTTGTTGAGCTGTAGTTTTATTCTAAAATAGTTGGCACATGAAAACCCTCACAAACTTCTTACCCGAAATTCACTGGCATATTAATCCGATCAACCGCGATCTTGTTTTAGTAACCTTGGTTGGCTTAATGGCGGCTATGGCAGCCTTAACCATGCTCGTTATCGCCATCAGCCAGTTTTAGATGAATTGATAGAAGTCGCCTGTTTTAATTAGGCTCAATGCAAAAGAGGCAAATGTGGCTCTGATATTTTAGAGTCAACCTCTATCCGTTCACTCTTTCAATTATTGCCCCTATTTTTTTCAGGCGTCCTTCAATGTCTTCATAGCCGCGGTCAATTTGGTCTATGTTCGAAATTTCGCTTTCGCCCTGAGCCGAAAGGGCTGCAATCAATAAGGCTACCCCGGCACGGATATCGGGCGAAGCCATTTTCACTCCGCGTAAAGGTTGCTTCCGGTCTAAACCAATAACGGTAGCACGGTGCGGGTCACACAAAATGATCTGCGCTCCCATATCAATCAGTTTATCCACAAAGAACAAGCGGCTTTCAAACATTTTTTGATGAATCAGCACGTTTCCTTTTGCCTGTGTAGCTACTACCAGCACAATGCTTAACAAATCGGGTGTAAAACCTGGCCAGGGTGCATCGGCCACGGTCATGATTGAGCCATCAATAAAATTTTCGATTTCATAATGTTCTTGTGCCGGCACAAAAATATCATCGCCTTTAAACTCCATTTTTATGCCCAGTTTTTTAAATACTCCGGGAATCATTCCCAGCATTTCAATGCGGCAGTTTTTAATCGTGATTTCTGATTTCGTCATGGCAGCCAACCCGATGAAACTACCGATCTCAATCATGTCGGGTAAAAGAGTATGTTCCGTACCATGAAGTTTTTCTACACCTTCTATTACTAATAAGTTAGAACCTATGCCGGATATCTTGGCGCCCATCCGGTTGAGCATGGAGCAAAGTTGCTGCAGGTACGGCTCGCACGCAGCATTATAGATCGTGGTCTTTCCTTTGGCCAATACAGCGGCCATAACGATATTGGCAGTGCCGGTTACAGAGGTTTCGTCCAGCAACATATAGCACCCCTTCAACTCGTGCGCATCGATGTGAAATAAATTTTCATGGCTGTCGAAATTAAACTTAGCACCCAGACTCTGAAACCCCAGAAAGTGCGTATCTAACCTGCGTCTGCCTATTTTATCTCCGCCCGGTTTGGGGATTGAGGCCGAACCAAATCTGGACAGAATGGGGCCTAGCAACATCACTGACCCACGAAGGGCTGCTGCTTTTTTTCGGTAATCTTCAGTTTGGAGAAAAGAGGTATTGATAGAAGAAGCTGTAAACCGGTATGTGCCTTTTTGCAGTCTTTCTACTTTACACCCCAAGATACCCACCAGTTCTATTAATTTATTAACATCCACGATGTCGGGGATGTTATGAATCGTTACGGGTTCAGTTGTAAGTAACGGAGCACAAATTACCTGTAATGCTTCGTTTTTTGCTCCTTGTGGAACAATCTCTCCTTGTAGTTTATTTCCGCCTTTAATTCTGAACGAACTCATTGATCGCGTCTGCGGTGATGGCGGTTTTTATTGAACTTGCGGTTTCGATTATCGCGGCCTTCTCTTCCATTTCCTTCCGGGCGCATTTTCTTTTTCTCGCGATAGAGTTTTTCAAACAAATTATCTTCGCGCACCTTGTCCAGATTTAATGTCAACTTTCCTTTCGACATGATCGCCAGGTCTTTCACGATGACGGAGTCGTCTAATGTTTCTTTATTCCAATTGCTGTAAAACGTTTTCATGAGTTTGCCCAGATAAATGGTAGCTTCTTCGCGCTCGTGCGGGTCTTCTTTCTTTAAAGCCTCCTGCACCAGTTGTTCTATGTTTTTTCCGTAATGCTTAAACCGTACATCGCTTTGCGGGTAGCCCATTTTTCTAGGTCTTTTTTGAAGAATACTTCGATCGGGTGTGGTAAATGGATTATTCACGTCAAGATCAAAGTCAGCTATGATATAAAGATCGTCCCACATACGTTGGGGGTTTTCCTGTGCTTCTTTTGCCACCGGGGCCAGCTGTTTAATCAACTCAATGAGGGTGATGGCCATCTGAGTTCGTTTTTCTTTATCCGGAATGGTACGGATGTAATTCACTAACTTTTGAATGTTACGCCCGTATTCTTTTAAAATAATGGGTTTGCGCTGGCTATTGTATTCTCCGATTATCATTTTACATTCGATTAGTTAAGTGGCACAGAGTAATGGGTGCCGGTTTAATTTTCATGAATCTTCAACTTGGCAAAGCTAAGCAATAACGTCTTTTCGCCAAAATCGACAAAATTGATCCGGGCTTTTCGCTCAGCCCCCTCTACATCCATTTTTACAACCGTGCCAAAGCCAAATTTAGGATGCTCTACTTTCATACCTTCTTTTAGCCCACGGGTATCGCTCGGTGCAAAATCTACCGGTGGTTTATAGACCGGCTTGGCGGCAGGCTGCAAGCTGGCCGAGCGCTTCATGTCGCTCACAAATTTTTTAGCGTAATTAGGATGAGGCTCAGAAAGTTCTTTGCCGCTAAATTTAGTATTGACATTAATATAGCGTTTGTCAATATCTTCTAAAAAACGGCTGGACTCGCACTGCTTCAGCCGGCCAAAACGATAACGGGTAATGGCATAAGAAAGAAATAATTTTTTTTGAGCCCGTGTAATGGCCACATAAAATAATCTACGTTCTTCTTCCAGTTCAGCCCGGCTGCTCAACATCATTTGTGAAGGAAACAAGTCTTCTTCCAGACCTGCGATGTACACATTTTTAAACTCCAATCCTTTGGCCATGTGGATCGTCATCAGGGTAACCTTATCAGGATCGTTATCTTTGGTTTCGTCTTGCCCGGTAATGAGAGATACCTCTTGAAGAAAAGCACCAAGACCCTTATCTGTTCTGTCCGAGTCATCCACAAATTCTTTCACCGCGTTTAGCAACTCTTGTACGTTTTCATAGCGGCTTAGACCTTCGGCCGTTTTATCTTCATACAATTCTTTCAGCAACCCGGAAGATTTGGCAATTTCGGCTGCCGCCTCGTAGGCATCCTTATTTTGAATTTCGATACCAAAACGTTTGATCTTCGTAACGAAATCATCTATAGGGCCGGAAGCACGCCCACCCAAAAAGGAAGTGGCGTTTTCCAGCACCTCCCAAATCGGAATACCATGATCATTGGCTGCCACTACCACTTTATCTATGGTGCTATCGCCAATGCCCCGCTTGGGCAGATTTATAATTCTGCGAAAAGAGGCTTCGTCTTGCTGATTAAGCGAAAACCGTAAATACGCCAGCAGATCTTTAATTTCCTTGCGCTGGTAAAACGAAAGGCCGCCCACTACTTTGTATTTAATATTCATTCTGCGAAGAGCTTCTTCAATCGAACGGCTCTGGCTGTTGGTACGATAGAGTACGGCAAAATCTTTAAAAGAATACTGGTGTTGCATTTTTTCTTCAAAAATGCTCGAGGCAATCAATTTCCCTTCTTCATTATCGGAGGTAGCCTTAATTAATTCAATTAATGTTCCTTCTTCATTGGCCGTCCAAACCTGTTTGGGAAGCTGTGCTTTATTTTTGGCAATAACTGAATTAGCCGCTTCTACAATATTTTTTGTAGAGCGATAATTTTGTTCAAGTTTAATAATACGTAAGTCAGGATAATCTTTTTCGAAATTAAGTATGTTGCTGATGTCGGCTCCGCGAAAAGCATAGATGCTTTGGGCATCATCGCCCACCACGCACACATTTTGTCGCACGGCTGCCAATTTTCTGATAATATAATATTGGCAAAGGTTCGTATCCTGAAACTCATCTACCAGCACATAATGAATGCGATGCTGATATTTGTTCAGCACCTCCAGATGTTCCTTAAAAAGTTTATCGGTGTTAAAAAGGAGATCATCAAAATCCATGGCTCCGCTTTTGAAGCAACGGAGCGAATAATTTTTATAGATGTTTCCTATTTCAGGCCGCATATTATCCGCATCATCCCCCATCAGCACCGGGTTATTAAGGTACTCTTGCCAGCTGATGAGTTTGTTTTTGGCTGCCGAAATACGGTTATAAACAATATTGACTTTGTACTGCGTTTCATCCAGCCCCATTTCTTTTACTACATTTTTGATAATAGACTTAGAATCGTCTGTATCATAAATCGTAAAATTATTAGGGTACCCCAAATGATGAGCCTCGGCCCGGAGCATCCGTGCAAATACCGAGTGAAACGTGCCCATCCACAGGTTACGGGCATCTGCCCCTACTACCTTTTCAATCCGTTCGCGCATTTCATTGGCGGCCTTGTTGGTAAATGTAAGCGCCATAATATTAAACGGATCAATGCCTTGAGTTTGGATCAGGTGAGCAATGCGGTAGGTAAGCACCCGTGTTTTACCTGAACCAGCCCCGGCTATAATCATACATGGCCCATCGGTGTTAATGACTCCCTCATGCTGAGGCGGGTTGAGCGATTTCAAGTAATCCATTAAATTGGGGAAGAATATTTTTTGTTGGTGGCAAAGATAGTAAATCGGTTTTTCAGCCTGTTCAAAATGTTAACTTGCCCAAAAATTAAAGCTTGTGATTAACGTAGGAGAAATATTAGTTTCGGACGACATTGCCAACGTGGAGTTTGTCTGCCATCTGGAAAAATGTAAAGGTGCTTGTTGTGTAGAAGGCGAACTGGGCGCTCCGTTGGAAAAAGACGAGTTGGAGGTTATGAAGACGATACAAGATGCCGTAAAGCCATACCTTACCCCCGAAGGGCTAAAGAATATTGAAAAACAAGGGCCTTATATTTTAGATGAAGATGGCGATTTCTCCACCCCCACCATTGGCGGAAAGGAGTGTGCTTATGCGCACTACGACCAACAGGGGATTTTAAAATGCGGTATTGAACAGGCTTATCTTGATGGAAAAATTTCTTTTCGCAAGCCTATTTCCTGCCACCTCTACCCAATTCGTATTATCCGAAAGAAAAATCTGGAGGCTGTTAATTATCATGAATGGAGCATTTGCTCTGATGCTTGCCGGCTGGGAAAGTCTTTACAAATTCCGCTCTACCAGTTTTTAAAAGAACCGCTCATCCGCAAATACGGACAGGCCTGGTATAACGAACTGGTTCGATTAGTAGAAATGGAACATCCTCCAAAACACAAAAGCCCGTCTTAATTAAGACAGGCTTTTGTAAAGAAGAGGTTCGGAGTTATTCTGCCACGACAGTTACCTGCACATGGTGCTTCACCTCTTTGTGAAGATCGAGCAAGGCTTGGTAAGTACCCAATTCTTTAGGTTGCTCTTTAAATGAAATTTTTCTGCGATCTACCTCAAAGCCTTTTGCTTTTAAGGCATCGCTCACTTGCAGCGGTGTTACGGCCCCGAAAATCTTTCCGGTTTCTCCGGCTTTGGTTTTGATCTCTACCGTTAGCTCTCCTATTTTAGCAGCTAAGGCTTCCGCATCTTGCTTAATCTTAGCTGCTTTATGAGCTGCCTGGCGAATGTCTTCGGCTACGCGTTTCTTATTTGGCTCGCTGGCAATCAGCGCAACCCCGTTGGGGATGAGATAATTGCGGCCATAGCCGGGCTTTACTTTTACCGTATCATTTTTGTAACCAAGCCCTGTTACATCTTGTGTTAAAATCACTTCCATGGTATTACAAGGTTTAGGTTATTTCATTTGATCAGCCAAGTAAGGCAATATTGCCAGGTGGCGAGCACGCTTTACGGCTTGTGCCACTTTCTTTTGATATTTCCAACTGGTACCGGTAAGCCGGCGGGGCAGGATTTTACCTTGCTCATTAATAAACTTTAGCAAAAAGTCGGGGTCTTTGTAATCAATGTACTTAATCCCACTTTTTTTGAAACGGCAGTATTTAGGTTTAATCTCTGCGCGTTTAATTGGTTCATTCATCAGTGTCATGCTGCGGCCTCCTCTCTCTTTTTAGATACTACTTTTTTGGTACGGTTAAACTCCCCTTTCTTCCGGCGGGCGTTATATGCCACCGCGTGCTTGTCGAGTGCGAGGGTAAGAAAGCGCATTACAGACTCATCGCGTCTGAACTCGGTTTCCAGCGTGTTGATAATGTCGGTGTTCTCTGTCGTAAATTCGATGAGGTTATAAAAGCCGGTGGACTTATTCTGGATTTCGTATGCCATTTTTTTAAGTCCCCAAAACTCTTTGTTGACAATCTCGGCTTGTGCCTTGGTCAACACCTTCACAAATTTCTCGACAGTATCCTTTGCCTGATCTTCAGACAAAACGGGATTGAGAATGAATACTGTCTCGTAGTTTTTCATGAAAATAATTGTTTTTAAATGGGCTGCAAAGGTATAAAATGGATTTGGAACAGCCAAAAGACTATAAAATGAATTTAGTCAATCTAAAAATCAGTGAAAACAGGTGAAAAAGACTGTTTCTATCGCTACAGGCAGAAATGAATCTACATTTTGTTAGCCATCTTGTAAAAAAGGTATCACTCCTCTCCTGCATAAATGTAAAAGTTAAGACGTCTTCAAAATAAATTAGAGCCACCCTCATTTTTTCATGGCTTCGTTATTCTTGCAAATAAAATTATCAACCAAAGTGGCAATTTTGTGATATCCCCTACTAAAAATTGAGGAAACGCTACGAACCCCCTATTTTTGCGCTCCTAATTTCACTATGTCACTCGCCACAAAATACAGCCCCTCCGAAGTAGAGGAAAAATGGTACAAGCACTGGCTTGAAGCAGGTTATTTTCATGCCACGCCTAATAAAAACAAAAAACCTTATTGCATTGTTATTCCCCCGCCCAATGTTACAGGCGTATTGCACATGGGGCACATGCTTAACAACACCATTCAGGATGTGCTCATCCGCAAAGCTCGCATGGAGGGGAAAGAGGCCTGCTGGGTGCCGGGCACCGATCACGCCTCCATTGCTACCGAAGCAAAAGTAGTGGCCATGCTACGCGAAAAAGGAATTAAAAAATCTTCGCTTTCGCGCGATGCATTTTTAGAATATGCCTGGGAGTGGAAAGAAAAATATGGAGGCATTATTCTGGAACAACTGAAAAAACTGGGGGCCTCCTGTGATTGGGATCGCACCAGCTTCACAATGGATCCTGACTATTATCAATCTGTAATACGGGTATTTATTGATCTCTACAACAAGGGCTACATCTACCGCGGGTTGCGCATGATTAACTGGGATTGCGAAGCAAAAACAGCCCTGAGCAACGAAGAAGTGCTGTATAAAGAAGAAGGTGAAAAATCAGTTCTTTATTCAGTGCGGTATAAAATTAAAGACACCGATGAATACATGGTTATTGCCACCCAGCGCCCCGAAACAATTATGGGCGATGTTGCCATCGCAGTAAACCCAGCCGATGAACGGTATAAAAACCTGATCGGCAAAAAAGTACTCGTGCCCTTTATCCATCGTGAAATTCCTATTATTGCCGATAGCTATGTTGACCCCGCATTTGGAACGGGTTGCTTAAAAGTAACACCGGCTCACGACATCAACGACTATGAAATTGGATTGCGGCATAGCCTTCCGGTGATTGATACCCTCAGCGAGGATGGAACCTTAAACGAAAAATGCGAGTTGCCTAAGTTTATAGGCAAAGACCGGTTTGCCGTGCGAAAAGAAATAGTGAAAGATTTGCGCGAAGCAGGCAACCTGGTAAAAGAAGAAGAATTTATTACCCGCATTGGCCGCTCGGAAAGAACCAACACCGTGGTAGAACCCAAGCTATCGTTGCAATGGTTTATTAAAATGAAAGAGATTTCGGTGCGAGCGAAAGATGCCGTAGAGAATGATGAAATAAAACTATATCCAGCCAAGTTTAAAAATACGTATCGCCATTGGATGGAGAATGTACGTGATTGGTGCATATCGCGGCAACTTTGGTGGGGGCATCGCATCCCGGCCTGGTATGCGCCCGATGGAACATTCGCTGTGGCGGAAACACGGGAGGAAGCTTTTAAAATCCTCCAATCTAAAATTTCAAATCTAAAATCAGAAGAAATCAATCAAGACCCGGATGTGCTCGATACGTGGGCTTCGAGTTGGCTGTGGCCTATCGAAGTATTTAAAGGTTTTAAGGATTACGATTTTAAAACCGGAAAGATTGATGTTTCAAAAAATGCCGACCTCTCTTATTTCTACCCTACCAGCGTACTGGTAACTGCGCCCGAAATATTATTTTTCTGGGTAGCCCGGATGATCATTGCAGGGTATGAGTATTTAGACAAGAAACCATTTAGCGATGTGTATCTTACCGGTATTGTGCGCGACAAGCAGGGAAGAAAAATGAGCAAATCGCTGGGCAACTCGCCCGACCCGCTGATGCTGATGGAAAAATATGGAGCCGATGGGGTACGCACGGGAATGCTGTTTAGCTCACCGGCCGGTAATGATTTGCTCTTCGATGAAAAGCTGTGCGAACAAGGAAGAAACTTTAACAACAAAATATGGAATGCCTTCCGGTTAGTAAAAGGTTGGAATACCGAAAACAGTGCTCAATCGGAAGAAAATAAAATTGCCATCGAGTGGTTTGAATCAAAAATCAATCAGTCGATGGCCGAATTGAATGATCACTTTAGCAAATACCGATTGTCAGACGCATTAATGTGTGTTTACAAATTAGTATGGGACGATTTCTGCGCGTGGTATCTGGAAATTATTAAACCCGAATTTGGAAAACCGATCGACCAAAAAACGTACAATCAAACCATTGCTTTCTTTGAAGATATTTTAAAAGTGCTTCACCCGTTCATCCCGTTCATTACGGAAGAATTGTGGGGTGAGCTCAAGCCTCGTGCCGAAAAAGAAAATATTATCGTAGCTTCTTGGCCGTTGGCAGGCCAGCCTAACACCGCGTTACTAACTGAAGTGCAAACCGCATTTGAAGCCGTAACCCAAATACGAAATGTGCGCAGCAGCAAAGGCCTCTCGCCTAAGGAAGCATTAACAGTTTATAGCCCGACCAAGACATCAGCCGTTTTTAATTCGTTGGTAACAAAACTTGCGAACATAAAAGAGATTGGAGTTGCCGATTCTACAATCCAATCGGCTACTTCGTTTCTCGTGGGTACACAAGAGTTTTTTATTCCTTTGCAAGGAAAAATGGATGTAGCCAAGGAACAAGAAGAAATTCGTAAAGACCTCGACTATCACAAAGGGTTTCTGTCTTCGGTTATAAAAAAACTCTCAAACGAAAAATTTGTGAACGGAGCCCCCCCGCAGGTAATTGAGTTAGAGCGCAAAAAACAAGCCGATGCCGAATCAAAAATTAAATCGTTAGAAGAGCGATTGGCTTCCTTAGAATAGGTATTCCGTTTATTTTATTTTTAAAAAATACTTTACAGTCCTATTCTTTTTATTCGCTCGTGTTCTATGAGCATCACGTTTTTTGATACTACTTGGTAATCGCCCGGAGGGTTGTTAGCAAATTCCACCTGAATCCACTGTTCGTTTTGATGGCCTTTTGTTATGCGGTATTTATACAACACGTTTGCGGAGTCTGCCTTCAACTTAACGAAAACAAAGGCGTGATCACCTTCTTCCAGCACAGCCGAAATGGGCACGGTTAGTTTAGGAGCAAGGCTTTCTTTTTTGATTACGACACAGCGAACACTCATTTCAGGTAACACCATCTTTCCGGCAGGCGCGTGAAATTTTACGTGTGCCGTTACCGCTTTGGTTTGTGGATCGATCGCTCTTGAAATATGGGCCACCGTTCCGATTACCGAAGGATACGAGTGTGCAATAAAATCGATTTCTACGTTTTGTCCTTCTGCAATATTATCAAGGTCTTTATCATACACAAAAACATCAGCCATTAGTTCCGAATTATTTACAATCTCGGCCAATGTCATATCGGTAGTGGCCAGCACACCCAACTGCACAGGCAACAAAAATACATACCCATCTATAGGCGAATAAATAGTAATGTTTGTGGCCACTTCGGAATTGGTCATTGATTCTTTTGAAAAACCTAACGTTTGAAGTTTCGCCTGCAGGGCATTTACTTTAGACTTGGCCGCTTTATATTTGGCATCGGTGTTCTGGAATTCAACCAGGGCGCCAATTTTGTTTTTGATTAATTCTTCCTGGCGTTTGTACTCCAGCGATAAAAAATCAAGTTGACTTTTAGCTTCAAAAAATTGATTTTGTAATTCAATCAATGCCATGCTGCGCAAAGTCATTAGGGGGGTTCCCTTCTTTACAAGATTTCCTTCATTCACAAAAATTTTTTCCACCTTTCCTTCAATATCGCTGCTAACGGAAGCACGGTTATTGGGTGTTGATACAACTTTCCCGGAGAGGTAAATATTTGATTCAATAAGCCTGACCATCGGTTGGGTCAATTGAATATCCATCAAAGCGAATGATTTTTTATCAATCGTTACCGCATTAAAATCTTCGTTGGCAGCTGGCCGTTTTTCTTTTTGTTTCGTACAAGCCGTAACTACAAATAGTACGACTAAGCCGGTAACCCATTTTTTTAAGTTCATAAATAGTATTTCAGTTTCGTTGTAGTTAATATTCTCCTCGCAGGTAAATCAGATTAATAATTGCCTGATTATAATTTTTTAGCGTTTCAAAATAATTCTGTCGCAGTGTGTACGACAGATCAAGGTTTTGAATGAATTGGTAATAGTTGATGCTGCCCAGGCGAAAGCTCTCGCGTGAGGCACGAAGTATTTCGTTGGCTTCCACCAGGCCGATCGTTTCAAAATAATTCAGGTTTTCCTGGTATTGAGCAAACTCAGCTTGTGCTTTAGCATATTCCGTATTGAGCTGGTAGCGCGTAAGTTGTTTTTGGGTACGGGCTATATCTACTCCTTTTTTAGCTGCATTTACATGGGCTTGGTAAGTCCATTGCCAAATTGGCAAAGTAAATCCTACCCGCATGCGCGGCTCAATGGCCGTTTCGGGTGTACCCTGATTTAAAAAACCCAAAATAAGGCCGGGCCATCTTCTTCTGCGCTCGGTTTTTAAAAAATGTAAACTATAGTTTTCCTGATGACGACTATAATCAAGTAAAGGGTTATTACCAATATAGGCCGTGTCAATAGGTGTAATCACTATTTGATGTGTACTTTTCTTCAACACTTCATTGGGAACATGTGTGGTATCATTGGGTGCGCCCAACAGCAGGTTAAATTGATATTTAGCATTTCGCAATTCGGTTTTAGCCATTTTCAGGTTGTACAAAATACGTTTGTATTGCGATTCTCCATTTAATTTTTCAAGAGCTGAAATTTGCCCCACCCGATAACGGATTTCATTTACTTTAATGATGTCATCAAAAACAGAATCTTGACTTTGCAGAACGGTTGTTTTAATTACCAAATATTGCAGCAGGTTATAGGCCGTGCGCACCCGGTACACCAGACTGTTGGTGGCTATAGACTGCTCTGTTTTGGTT
Organism: Bacteroidota bacterium; assembly: GCA_018267135.1. GTDB lineage: Bacteria > Bacteroidota > Bacteroidia > Cytophagales > Cyclobacteriaceae > ELB16-189. Next base: position 29,887 of record JAFDZA010000004.1, on the reverse strand, counting down.
AGTTCTATTTTGCTGTGCTGTGCTTTGGCTTGTGCCACATACGTGCCCGGGTAATCAATCAATTGTAATACGCCAGGCCTCAGTTCTTGGCCGGTGGGCGCTTCAAAAATAAGATCGGGTTGCGGCAGCCCAAACGCAGTCGGCTTCAGGGCCACCTGCTGATCTATACGCTCGCGGGCTAATGTCATCTCCGGATTTTTTGATTTAGCTAAAACAATCGCGCTATCTAATGATACAGGCTTAGGCTGTTTTCGGGTTTGCGCCTGTGTTGTTGATACGGCTATAAACAATACTGCGGCTATCCACTTGCCCGACCGAACCGAAGGTTTACGCACCGAGTAGGTGTAGATTACCGGTAGCACCAACAAAGTGAGAATAGTAGAGGTGAACAATCCGCCAATTACTACCGTAGCCAATGGCTTTTGTACTTCGGCCCCGGCACTAGACGAAAGCGCCATCGGCAAAAATCCAAGTGCCGCCACAGCCGATGTCATCAACACGGGGCGAAAGCGATCGCGCAATCCCTGAATAACCCGCTCGTGTACTTCGCTTACACCGGCTTTCTCTAATTCATTAAAACGGCTGATGATCAGAATTCCGTTTAGCACGGCAATTCCAAATAAGGCAATAAACCCAACTCCGGCAGAGATGCTGAAGTTCATCTCGCGAAGCAAAAGAGAAAAGACTCCGCCCACAGCGGATAAAGGCACCACGGTATAGATCAGTAAACTATCTTTTACATTTCCGAAAGTGGCAAAGAGCAAACCAAAAATAACCAGGAGTGATATGGGCACCACCACAGCCAATCTTTCTTTGGCTCTTCTGAAATTTTCAAACTCTCCGCCAAAATCAATGGAGTAACCGGCCGGCAAAAATACTGACCCATTAATTTTTTTCATGGCATCATTTACTACCGATTCCAGATCGCGGCCGCGTACATTAAAACCAATATTCAGTTTACGTTGCAAATTTTCGTGGCTTATCTCTGAGGGGCCGATCTCTTCCGTTATTTCGGCCAGCTCCTTTAGTGGAATCGGGTATCCCTCTTTATCGTTTACGGTAAGACTTCGAATGTTTTCGGCTTTCGCGCGTTCATCGCCTGCCAGGCGAAGCGTTAAATCAAACCGTTTATCGTTTTCATAAATAATTCCGGCTGTAGCTCCGGCAAAAGTAATTTGAATAGCGCGGTTTATCTGATTCACCGTAACTCCGTATATCGCCATGGCCTGGCGGTCATATTTAATGTTGATCTGCGGCAATCCAAAAATCTTTTTTTCCTGCACTTCGGTTGCCCCGGGCACTGTCTTAATAATTTTAATAATCTGGTTTCCTTTTGAAACCAGCGAGTCCAGATTTTGCCCAAATAATTTAATAACCACATCGGTGCGCGCTCCGCTCATCAGTTCGTTTACCCGGTTTTCGATGGGTTGCTGAATTGAATATAAAATACCGGGAAATTGCTGGAAGAGATTAGAAAGCTGTTTCGTTAGTTCTTCCTGGTTGTTGGCTTTCGTCCAATGTTTTTTATCGGTAAGGGTAATCACGATATCTTGCGATTCCATCGGTACCGGGTCTAGCGGAACTTCCGAGGTTCCTATTTTAGAAACCACGCGCTGGATTTCGTCCGGGTATGTTTCGCGAAGAAGTTTTTGAATGCGGTTGCTAAACTGAATTGTTTCCGTCATGGAAGTGCCTACCGGCAAATTAGTTTCAATGACCAGATCGCCTTCGGCCAGTTTGGGAATAAATTCTCCGCCTATAAATTTAAAGCCAATAACGCCTGCCACCAGGATACATGCCGAAACAATCATTATTATTTTGCGGCTCTTTAACCCATACCGGATAATCGGTTCATAAACCCGGAAGAGAAATTTCACGATCCGTTCAGAAAATCCGTTTTCGTGGTGCCCTGATGATTTTAAAAGGAGAGAGCCTACCATGGGCACGTAGGTAAGCGATAAGATAATGGCACCCAGTATGGCAAAACTCACCGTCTTGGCCATAGGACCAAACATTTTTCCTTCTATGCCACTTAGTGTGAGAATGGGAAAGTAAACAATCAGAATAATCAACCCGCCAAACACGACCGATTTTTTTACGTTCTGAACTGATTGAATAACGATCTGCTCTTGCTCTCGTTGAGAAATTATTTCGCCCGGTGCGCGGTTTCGAGTTTCGAGAACCAGAAAAAATAGAACTGACTCTACTACGATGATGGAGGGATCGACCAACAACCCAAAGTCGATGGCTCCCAGGCTCATTAAGTTTCCGGCTACACCAAACTGCTTCATCAGAATAAAAGCAAACAGCATGGAAAACGGAATAACCGAAGCCGCCAGCAAGCTGGCACGCCAGTTTCCCAGAAAAAGCAGAATAACCGCCACCACAATCAGCGCTCCTTCTATGAGGTTATTGGCAACGGTTGTCATGGCATTGGTTACAATTTTGGAGCGATCAATAAATGGTTCAATCACCAGCCCTTCGGGCAGATTAGCCTGAATGGTTTTCATTTTTTCTTTGATCCGTTTAATTACCTGGCTTCCATTCTCGTCTTTCACCATCATTACAATACCGCCCACCGTTTCCCCTCCCCCATCTACTGTCATGGCTCCATAGCGAATGCTATGTCCCAGGCTTATATCGGCTACGTCTTTCACTAATACTGGGATGCGGTTATTTACTTTAATGACGGTATTCCCTATCTCATCAAATGAATTAGCCAATCCGATTCCGCGAATGGTAAAAGCTTTATTTTCTTTTTCAATGTAGGCACCACCGGTATTGCTGTTGCCCCAACTCAGGGCATTGAAGAGTTCATCCACCGTAACCCCAAGAGCGCGCATCCGGTCTGGTTTCAATGAAGCTTGGTATTCTTTTTTATAACCGCCAAAGCCACTTACCTCAGCCACTCCTTTTATTCCGAGCAACTGCTTTCGGATCGTCCAATCTTGCAACGTGCGAATCTCCATCAAAGAATAGGATTGGTCGTGAGGGTTTTTGGGGCGAATTACATATTGATAGATTTCGCCCAAGCCGGTAGATACCGGCCCCATAAAAGGTTTCCCTAATTCTTGAGGAATTTCCGATTTCACCGTTTCCAATCTTTCAAAAACTTGTTGGCGCGCCCAGTACACATCGGTGTTATCGTGAAACACCAGCCTCACTACCGATAACCCAAACTTGGACGTAGAGCGCATCTCTACCAACCCCGGAATGTTTGACAAGGTCATTTCCAGGGGCGCGGTAATAAACCGTTCAATCTCTAAGGCGGCCAGGCTTTGGCTGTTGGTAATGACATCAACCTGAATGCCCGTTACATCGGGTACGGCATCGAGCGGCAGGCTCACCAGCGACAGACATCCATAGATGCTCATCGCCAGCACCAACACGCTTATGATAAGCTTATTCTTAACCGAAAATATAATTAGTTTATCAATCATTGAATATGAATTAAAGAGCGCCCTTGCAGGCATGTATAAAAAACTTTAGGGTAGAAAAAGAAGCCGGTCTTAAGCCCGGCAAACGGAGAGATTAAATCCTGAAAATGCAGTAAAGCACAGGTATATCGTGCAGCCTATAATTTTTTTTCTCTAAACTGATTTTTTTTAGAATAACCGATTCGAAGAAAAAATCTGGCAATACATTTTTACTGAAAGCTAAACTTCCTAATGGCCGGATATTGGTTCTGAGTTTGGCCTGACAAAGTCTGATTAATTGAAAATGAGGTGCCTGATCTAAACTTTCATCGCTAGTCAAAAACTCGGCACCAAAAACGGAAGGAGTGATTTCGTCTTGGCTTGATAAAAAGGTGGGCAATAAGAGAGCACCGTAAACAAGTGCTAAACACAGAGCAACCCTGCGCAAAAAATTACTGACAAAGGAAAATGATTCTTTCATTTACCTGACAAAGATAAGCAGTAACAGCCTTTGTGAAAAACAAAAAATTCTACCACGATAAAAATACCAGATTGTAAACGATTGCTGAGCCGCTAAACCCTTACTGCCAGCAATAATTCAATATTCTTAAACTTCATTTTAAACTTACGGGCGATAGACTCGTTTACTAAACTACCTTTATAGGTGTACACGCCTTTCATAAACCACTTATGGGCAAAAATCATCTCTTCAATTCCACCTTCTTCGGCTGCGCGTAAAATGGTGGGCGTAAAAATATTGCTGAGGGCCGTAGTCGCTGTATTCGCTACCCGCGAAGCCATATTCGGCACGCAGTAATGAATAACCTCGTATTTGCGATATACCGGGTTAGCATGCGAGGTAATTTCGGAGGTAGCCACACACCCGCCTTGGTCTATGCTCAAATCCATGATGAGCGAATCGGGTTTCATGTTCTTCACCATTTCTTCGCTTACTACATGGCGTGTGCGGCCCTTCTCTGCCCGCAAGGCTCCAATGACCACATCGGCACTTTTTAAACTCTCGCTCAGCGTTACGGTGTCGATCGTAGAGGTATAAAACTGCTGGCCAAGGGTGTGTTTAATACGTCTTAGTTTATATAAATGATTATCGAACACCTGAATTTCTGCCCCTAAACTCAACGCAGCGCGTGCTGCATATTCGGCTACGGTGCCAGCCCCAATAATAACTACTTTGGTAGGTGGTACTCCGGTAATCCCTCCCAAAATAATTCCTCGTCCGTTTTTTATGGTACTTAAATATTCAGCTGCTATAGCCATTACCGTGCTTCCGGCAATCTCACTCATAGCACGAATAATAGGCATACTCCCGGCCTTGTCTTCTATAAACTCATAGGCTAAGGCTGTAATTTTTTTGCGGAGTAATGCCTGCACACGTTCTTCATTTAAGTACCCTAACTGCAGGGCTGAAATCATAGTTTGGCCCGGCCTAAAGTATTCCATTTCTTCTATAGTAGGCGGCTCAATCTTCAAAATAAAATCGGCTTTGTACACTTCCTGGGGCGAGTACACAATTTTGGCTCCGGCTTCGCTGTAGGCACGATCGGTAAATTTGCTTCCAGCCCCCGCGTTGCTCTCTACACACACTTCGTGGCCGTTGTTTACCAGTAGTGCTACCGCATCGGGAGTAAGGCTGATCCGGTTTTCTTGCAAGGCAATTTCTTTGGGTAAGCCTATAAAAAAAGATTGATTCCCTTTTTTTATTTTCACCAATTCTTCTTGCGGAGACAAACTGGTTTTAGCCAATGTTTCAAATCCGGTATTCTTTTTCTCAGCCATGTTTTCGGTAATGTAAAGTTCGTGTTTGGTTGTCTTGAATCTGGATAGAAATAGCGATGTATTGGGCCGGTATTAATGTTGGGATTTTTTCAGGCCACTCGACCAGACACAAGTACCCTGAATCAAAATATTCTTCTGTTCCAATATCGAATGCCTCCTGCTCCTGATTGATCCGGTAATAATCGAAATGATAAACGGGTTTATGATCGCTGGTAACATATTCATTTACGATGGAAAAGGTAGGGCTGGTTACATTCTCGTGTGGGTTTAGTTCTTTCATAATGGCCTTTACCAATGTGGTTTTGCCAGAGCCCATGGAGCCGTATAACAACCATACATTTACATCGCTACATTCGGCCAGCAAGGTTTTAGCCAACGGCTCAATTCCCGACAAGGAATAGGTTCTCTCTCTATCAATGGATACGGCCTCAGCCATTTTTCGAAGTTAAAGAAATTATGGGGATTATCATTTCTTCCAGGCTTACACCGCCATGCTGAAAGGTGTCTTTATAAAAATTAACATAGTAATTGTAGTTATTGGGGTAAGCAAAAAACTGATCTTCAATGGCAAAAACGTATGTGGAGGACACATTTTGTTTTGGCAGAAAAAAACGCTCGGGTTTAAGTGCTTCGATTACTTTATCGCCCTCATATCCCAAATTTTTTCCCTGCTTATAACGAAGGTTGGTGTTAACACTTTTGTCGCCCACTATTTTAAAGGGCCGCTTTACGCGAATGGTTCCGTGGTCGGTGGTAATGATTAATTTAATTTTTTTTTCGGCTATTTTTTTTATGATCTCCAATAGCGGTGAGTGTACAAACCACGATTTGGTGATAGACCGGTAGGCGGCCTCATCGGGAGCCAGTTCGCGAATCATAGCCATATCGGTGCGGGCATGCGATAACATATCGACAAAATTATAAACGACTACGTTCAATTTATTTCCAAACAGATTGCTGACTGAATCCGCCAAATCTCTTCCTTCTTCCAGTCGTTTTATTTTATGATAGGAGAACTTAATATTGAGGTTATTTCGTTTTAGTTGTCGGGCCAAAAATTCTTCTTCAAAATTATTTTTGCCATCTTCTTCGTCTTCTCCTTTCCACAAATCGGGGTGCGATTTCTCCATTTCGGATGGAAGCATTCCCGAAAAAATAGCATTGCGGGCATATGCCGTGGTGGTGGGCAAAATAGAATAATAGGTTTCCTCGCTGTCGATGTTATAGTATTCACTGATAATCGGCTCTAATACTTTCCACTGGTCGTAGCGCAGGTTATCTATTACGATTACAAAGGTGCAGGCGTGAGCCGACAATGCCGGGAATACTTTTTTCTTCATCAGTTGATGCGACAGCATCGGCCTTTCGGCATTCGGGTTATTGAGCCAACTGTCATAGTTTTTTTTGATAAACCGGCAAAAGTTGGTGTTGGCATCTACCTTCTGGCTCTCCAGCACTTCGGCCATATCGCGATTATCTGCTTCGTCCATCTGCAGTTCCCAATACACCAGTTTTTTATAAATATCGGCCCATTGCTCATGGTTCATGTTGTCGAGCAATGCCATCCCTATTTTTCCAAATTCCTGCTGGTATCCTAGATTGGTTTTTTCCATCACCAATCTTTTATTGTCTAATATTTTTTTTACGGCCAAAAGAATCTGGCTTGGGTTAATGGGCTTGATGAGGTAGTCTTCAATCTTGGCCCCAATAGCCTCTTCCATAATGCGCTCCTCTTCATTTTTGGTAATCATAATTACCGGCAGGTTGGGCTTGTTGTTTTTTATTTGTGTAAGTGCTTCCAGCCCGCTCATACCCGGCATGTGCTCATCTAAAAAAACCACATCAAAGTGTTTGGATTCGCAAAGCTCTACGGCCTCGGCCCCGTTATTTACCGGTATAATGTCGTATCCCCGTTGTTGTAAAAACAAAATGTGTGGCTTGAGTAAATCAATTTCATCATCCGCCCAAAGAATAGTGTACCTTTGCATAGGCAATAAAAAGTACAATTTACAATTTTAAACCAAGATCCGGTTTGAATAAACGTAAAATCATTAACGATCCTCTCTATGGGTTCGTCTCCATTCCCACTCCGTTGCTGTTCGATTTGATTTCGCATCCGTTTTTTCAACGGCTTCGTTTTATTCGTCAGCTTGGCGTAAGCGATTTTGTATATCCGGGGGCCGTGCACACCCGTTTTCATCATGCTCTGGGTGCCATGCACCTGATGGGCCGTGCGCTGGAGTCGCTGCGAAAGAAAAAAATTGAGATCAGCGAAAAAGAATTTGAAGCCGCCCAAATTGCCATTTTACTTCACGACATCGGCCACGCCCCGCTTTCGCACTCGCTGGAAGAAATTCTTTTGCCGGGCATCAACCACGAGAGCCTTTCCTATCTGTTTATGAAATCGCTAAATGATCATTTCAGCGGAAGCCTCGATTTGGCTTTAAAAATTTTCAGGAACGGATACCCGCGTAAATTTTTTCATCAACTGGTCAGCAGCCAGCTGGACGTTGACCGGTTAGATTATCTTACCCGCGATAGTTTTTTTACCGGTGTTACCGAAGGCTCGGTAGGTGTTGATCGCATCATCGAGATGCTGCACGTTCACCGGGATCAGCTGGTGGTAGAAGAAAAAGGCATTTTTAGTATTGAAAACTTTTTACATACCCGCCGGCTGATGTACTGGCAAGTGTACTTACACAAAACCGTGGTTAGTGCCGAACGAATGATCATCAACATTATAAAGCGGGCACAACACCTGGCGGCAGCCGGAGAAAAAATTTACGGAAGCGATTCGTTGCTTACTTTTTTGGCAAAAAACCACTCGGAAGAAATATCTCATCAGCCGAAATTACTTCGCTTATTTGGGCAGTTAGACGATAACGATATTTGGGGTGCCCTAAAATTATGGCGTACCCACCCCGATAAAATACTGAGCAACTTATGTCAACAAATTTTAAATCGCGAGTTGTTTCATATCGAACTCACCCAATTCCCCATTAAAAAAACAGAAGTTGAAAAAATCCGGGGAGCGATTCAACATCAATTCAATGTCCTTAAAAAAGAAACAAATTATTTTTTTTCGCATGGGGTGGTTTCTAATGAAGGGTATGTTTCGAGCGGGCAGCCCATTACCATACTGATGAAAAGTGGAAAAACCCTCGATATAGCGCAAGCCAGCGATCTGCCCACTATTCAGGCCATGAGTAAAATCGTGAAAAAAAATTATTTATGCTGGCCTAAAAACTTACCTTTGCTAAATTCAGATTGACCGCATGGAGTTTACCGTCAACCAAATTGCAGGTATGTTGAAGGGCGAGGTTCAGGGGAACGGACAGGAAAAAATCAACATGCTCGGCAAAATACAAGATGCTAAGAAAGGGCAAATTGCGTTTTTGTCTAACCCTAAATACGAGCAGTATATCTACACTACCCAGGCCAGCGCAGTTATTGTTAAAAAAGATTTTCAGGCAAAAAAAGAAATCAATACCATCTTAATTTTAGTGGACGATCCCTACAGCAGCTTCACTTTGTTGCTGGAAGAATACCACCGGGCCATCAGCTATCAGAAATCGGGAACAGAAGAGCCCAGTTTTATTGGTAAAAATTCGGTGGTAGGCAAAGATTGTTACCGCGGAGCATTTTCATACATCGGTCATAATGTAAAGGTGGGCGATAATGTAAAAATTTATCCGCATGTGTATGTGGGCGACAACGTAACCATTGGCAACCATACCATCTTACACCCGAACGTAAAGCTTTATGCCGACACAAAAATCGGTAACCATTGTGTCCTGCATTCGGGGGCGGTAATTGGCAGCGATGGGTTTGGTTTTGCTCCGCAAGAAGATGGCTCGTACAAAACCATTCCCCAGTTAGGCAGTGTAATTATAGAAGACCATGTTTCCATTGGTTCTAATACCGTAATTGATTGTGCTACTTTGTTTGGCGATGCTACCACCATTCACAAAGGGGTAAAACTGGATAACCTCATACAGATAGCACATAATGTGGAAATTGGGAAGAATACTGTCATTGCTGCTCAAACGGGAGTTTCCGGGTCAACCAAAGTAGGTGAAAACAATATGATAGCCGGGCAGGTGGGCTTTGCCGGCCATTTGGTTATTGCCAACAACACCAGCATAGGGGCACAGGCAGGCATTAGCAAATCTATCACCGAAGAGGGTCAGCGCCTTCTTGGCTCACCTGCTTTTGATATTAAAGAATTCTTCCGGTCGTACGCCATCTTTAAACGGCTGCCCGACCTCAACTATCGCCTGCGCGAATTAGAAAAAAAAACGAACGCCAATAATAATGTTTCTCAAGCTCAGGAAATTGAGAATGATGAATAGCCTTTCCATTTTTCTGATGGATTATCCTTTGTACACAATCCGGTAAATCACATTGGCGTGGTCATCGCTTACCAGCATAGAGCCATCTGGAAGCAACAACACATCTACCGGTCTGCCCCATATTTTTTGTGAATCCTCATCTAGCCAACCCGAAGCAAATGGAGTGTAGCTTGTAGCCTTGCTATGAGCATCTACTTTTACCATACTTAGCTTGTAGCCGCTTTTTTTGGAGCGGTTCCATGAGCCATGTTCTGCTAAAATAATCTGATGGTGGTACTCAGCCGGAAACATTTTTCCGGTGTAGAACTTTAATCCGAGCGGAGCCACATGAGCACCCAAATTTTGGGCTGGCTTTACAAAATCGCTGCACGGGTGTTTATCTCCAAACTCCGGGTCTTTTAAAAAACCTCCATGGCAATAGGGATACCCAAAATGTAATCCGGCCTTAGGTGCGGTATTTAGTTCGCAAGGCGGTATATCATCGCCCAGTAAATCGCGGCCATTGTCGGTAAACCAAATCTCTTTCGTTACCGGATGCCAGGTAAACCCGACAGAGTTGCGCACTCCGCTGGCAAAAATTTCCAAACCAGATCCATCGGCATTCATTCGGGTAATGCTGGCATACACCGGCTTGGTTGGCTCACAAATATTGCAGGGCGCGCCCACCGGCACATACAGTTTTCCGTCCGGGCCAAAAGCAATGTATTTCCATCCGTGGTGTGTATCGGTAGGAAACTGATCGTAAACGATTTGCGATTTTCCGGGATTATCCAGTTTGCTTTCAATGTTGGCAAACTTGTGAATGCGATTAACCTCTGCTACGTATAAATCCCCGTTATGAAAAGCAACCCCATTGGGCATGTTTAGTCCGGAGGCAATCACCCATTTTTTATCGGCTTTGCCATCGTTGTCCTCATCTTTTACGGCATATACTTTGTTGCCATCCCGGTTGCCCACAAAGATGGTTCCGCTGGGGCTGATGGCCAGCGAGCGGGCGTTCTCTACTTCCGCAAAAACGGAAATAGAAAATCCTTTCGGAAGTTTAATTTTTTCCAACGGCAGCGAAGCACTCATGCCTGTAATGGCCGGCATCCAAGCGTGAGGCAAAGGTTTAAAAGATACCTGTGCAAACGAAATGGCCAGTATCATAATCCAAACGAGTAAGGACGGCTTTTTCATATCTTTTTGATGTTTAACCTAAACCTCTTTAAAAAAAAGGAAACAACCAAGAAAATTAATACCAGTGGCGCAACCATGTGAATTTTAGAATCCAGATTCTACATTAGAAGAGAGAAGGTTATCTTTGCAGGATTTTAATTTTATATGATTTCCGTTTCTAACATCTCTTATTTCATTGGTGGGCGCGCGTTGTATGAAAATGCGTCTGCGTTCATTCGACCTAACGACAAAATCGGTTTAATCGGGTTGAACGGCCGTGGCAAATCTACGCTGCTGAAAATCCTCAGCGGTGAGTTAAGTATAAACGAAGGCTCTATCAGCAAAGCAAAAGATTGTACCATTGGTTTTCTTAATCAGGATCTCCTCTCCTACCAAACAGACGATGCCATTCTTACCGTGGCCATGGAAGCATTTAAAGAAGCGGTGGAAACGCAACGGCAGATTGAAAAAATATTGCACAAGCTCGAAACAGATTACAGCGATGATTTGGTTGACAAACTCACGCACTTGCAAGAAAAGTTTGAACAGCTTGATGGCTACACCATGCAATCCAAAGCCGAAGAGATTTTGGAAGGGATTGGTTTTTCAACACAAGATTTACATCGGCCATTAAAGGAATTTTCGGGCGGTTGGCGCATGCGTGTGATGCTCGCCAAGCTGTTGCTCGAAAAACCTTCATGCTTGATGCTCGATGAACCAACCAATCACTTGGACTTGCCCTCGATTGAATGGGTTGAAAATTACTTGCGCAATTATGCTGGCGCAGTCATCATCGTTTCGCACGATAGAACTTTTTTGGATAATGTCATCAACAAAACAATTGAAGTAACCAACTCGCAGTTGATTACTTACGAGGGAAATTATTCTTTCTATCTCGAAGAAAAAGAATTGCGCGAAGAGATTCAGCAGGGGGCTTATGAAAATCAGCAAGCAAAAATTAGACAAACCGAACGGTTTATCGAACGTTTCCGCTCAAAGGCAACGAAAGCACGCCAAGTACAATCGCGCGTGAAGGCACTCGACCGCATGGATAAAATTGAAGAAGTGGTGAGCGATGTGGCCGAAGTAAATTTCAAGTTTACTTTCAAACAACCATCGGGGCGACATGTGATTACGTTGAAAGATGTTTCAAAAGCGTATGGTGCGCTCGATATTTTGAAAAACACAAACGCCACGATTGAGCGTGGCGATAAAATAGCATTGATTGGTGCGAATGGAAAAGGCAAGTCAACGTTGTTACGCATTCTTGCCAACACTGAACCTGTAACCGGTGAGCGCACGATTGGCTACAATGTAATTTATGGATTTTATGCACAGCATCAGTTAGAATCCCTTCATGTTGAAAATGAAATTTTGGATGAACTGAAACAAGCAGGCAGTGGCAAGACCGAACAAGAACTGCGCAATGTGCTGGGTTGCTTTTTGTTTCAAGATGAAGATGTGTTCAAAAAAATAAAAGTGCTTTCGGGAGGTGAAAAATCGCGTGTGGCATTGGCGAAGACATTGATTGATGAAGCAAACTTTTTATTGCTCGATGAGCCAACCAATCACTTGGATTTTATCTCTGAAAATATTTTGATTCAAGCCTTGCAACAATATCAAGGCACGTTCATCACCGTGAGCCACAACCGTCATTTTGTGAGCGGTGTTGCCAATAAGATTTGGTATATCGAAAATCATCAGATCAAAGAATATCCCGGCACGTATGAAGAGTATGAATATTGGCATAAACAAAACGAAGCCAATAAAATTCACACTGCCCCCGTAGCAAAAAAAGAAACTCCGAAGAAAGAACCGAAACCTGCAGCAGCACCAAGCAATCAAAATAAACTCAACGCACTACACAAAGAGTTGAAGCAAGTAGAAGAACATGTACAAAAATTAGTTTCTGAAAAAGAAGTCATAGAAAATAAAATGGCAAAGCCCGAAGTTTATAGCGACATCAATAAACTCAACGAACAACAACAAAAGTTTGAAAAAGCAGATGCACAGTTAGAAGAAGAAAACAAAAAGTGGGAATCAATTGCTTTGGAGATTGAGGAGTTGGAAGGGAAATAAAATTATTTTCAGGTTATATTGCTTATACTCAGAAGTTGGCGCTCATTGTAAAGCCACCCCGCTGCGAGATTAGATAATAGAATAAATGACAGTAACAAAATCTAAGCTTCCTGACAAATCAATTTTAGGGCTGGCGACAAAGCGTATGATTTTGTTGATGGTTTTCAAGGCGATTTTTTTAACAAAAATGGCAACATCACTTCGACAGATATTGGAAAGTTCTTTTTTTGAGCGGACCAAAATGGATTTGCTTACACATGCTTACATGTCCTAACGCAACTTTTCACTCATAGACAAAACTGTAACACAATGGCAGATGAACAATTTTTACAAGTTAAGAATTTGAAGTGGTTGCCTTGGGTTGGTGACCGTTTCAATTCCATTTCAATTGACAATAAACTTCTAATTGTTGGCGAAAGCCACTACCACGACAATACGCCTGACTCTATTGAGAAAAACAACTCGCCTACTTTCACAAGGGAAGTTATTGAAGAGCTTGCGATAGAACGTAGGTATTATGGAACAAAAATATTTCCGAACTTACATAGAGCATTATTTAGGAATGACGAATTTGACAGTCCGACCTTTTGGAATTTAGTTTCGTTTTATAATTTCATTCAACGACCAATGGAAACTAGCAAAGGACGACCAAGCTATGATGACTTCTACAATAGTTGGTTTCCGTTTTTGGAAATTATTCAATTGCTTAAACCAAAGACTTGTCTGTTTATTGGGACAAGTGCAGCAAATTCACTTGCACACGCAGTTCAAGGCACAGAATTTTCTACTGATGGAGTGAAATGGGAAGATTACATCCGTAATGCCTATGCAAAGATAGCAGTGTTAAAAGACAAAGACAAGAACGAAACACAGCTAATATTTATCCGACATACAAGCCAAATGTTTAGCTGGAGTAGTTGGAATGAATATTTACAAAAGAAAATTCCGAATGAACTTATTTGGTTTGACGAACAATTAAATAAGGCAACGACTTGACAGACAAAAACACAGCAGATAACAGCGGTTTGGCGTAATGGCGGGTTCAGTGCTTCGTATGACAGTTTTGTTGCAGGTTCAAGACAGTTCTTCAATTGAACTTTTGTGCTAAAAATTCGTCACTTCGCCAAGCCGCAAACCGTTCTACTTATGCAGGAGCAAAAGCACCAGTAGAACATTTTACCAGAGCAGCTTCTAAAGAATTTGGCTCTCGTGGAATTTCTGTTACAGCAGTTGCACCGGATCCAATGGACACTCCCTTCTTTTATGGACAAGAAAGTGATGATGCCGTTGCTTACCACAAACAAGCATCTGATTTGGGTGGGTTAACAGATATTAAAGACATCGCACCATTGGTAGAGTTCTTAGTTACTGATGGCTAGTGGATTACAGAACAAACCATTTTTGCAAATGGTGGCTACACAACAAGATAAAAAAACAATTTTGTATTTTTAGAAAGGAAATGACTAAGTTATTTGCCTTTTATTATAAATCTTATAACGATGATACTAAAAATAATCAACACTATTCTAATTCTTGTAGCTGTATTTATGGGAACAAAACACGGTTGGAATATGCTTACTGCAAAACCTGAAATGCTGGAAATGTTTGGCAAATGGAATTTTAGTAAAAATGCCGTTGTCATCAACGGGGCAATAACATTACTAGCTTCGGTTTTGATATTATTTCCCAAAACATTCGTGTGGGGAAATTTCCTGATGGCAGCAGGAATATTGATGATTATCTGTCTGCAATTATTGAACAAAGACCTAAAAGGTGTAGCGATAGAAATACCTTTTTTACTACTTAATTTAGTAATCATCTATCTGCAACATCCTTTGAAAAATAATTAAAAATATGAAAATATTAACACTGGTTTTAGTTTGTTCGCTTTCGCTCACTGCTTGCGGACAGCAAACAAAAAACAATCAAAATACAGAGAAAAGTAAAAAAGAAAACAAAATACAAGACGAAACGATATTAAAACCCGTAAAAGCTTTGATTGAAGCTATGAAAGCAGAAAATGCTAAGCTTATCCGAGCTCAATTTGCTAAAACAGCAAACCAAGCGTATGGAGCAGACGGAATAATGAAAACAGCCGAAGAAACCAAAAAATAGTTAGAAAGTGACATAATTGAGCGTCAAGGAAAAGTTACAAATCCTGAATTTACCGTAATTAGTAAAAATGATGTGGTTGTAAAAGGACAATATTCAAGCCGTGGCTACACAAACAAAGCCAACTTCTTGTTCACCGTTGAGAACGGACTAATAACTGGCTGGAGAATGCGATATTAAAAAAAAGGACTGCTGATAACAAACAGTTTTGCGTCAGGCTGGCTGAAGTGCAAAACTCAACATTAGTTCTTCGATTAAACATTAGTAATAAATTCAGCAGACGAGCTTCGGTTTCCCGCCCGAACGAAAGTTGCCTATCGTTAGCTGCAATAAGTGCGAACATCGGACTAATAATATCTAAGTTCAACTAATAAGTGCAACACAAGAGGTTGAAAGAAATAATAAAAATGAACTATTTATTATCAATAATTATAACATATACTATGCTATTCTCTCGTGCTAATGCTCAGAAAGAGGAGAAAGTTAGAATAGATGCTATCTACGTTTGTCATTATCATATTTTCCGGCCATGGCTTGAGTATAAGATAGATATAAAAAACAAATCTTTCTGGAAGTACGATGCTAGTATTAGCAGTAAAGAGCGTAATGGGTCTACAAAAAATGAAGGTTATGATTTTGTGGAGAATTTCACTGATGACAAGGTGGTTTCGTTTTTATCAGATGCTGATAAAAACGGCTTTAACAGTTGGGAAGGAAAATATAACAATCTGAATATTGATGGTGGTCATAAATGGAGCATCATGATTGCCTTTCACGATGGAACGGTAAAACACATTGACGGAAGCAACCAATATCCAAAAACTTGGGAAAAAATGAATCTTACGTTTAAGCGTTTGACAGGGGAAAATATTTTAAAGATGTAAAACTTGTCACGACTTAAAATTATACTGAATAGAAAATATGCCTGTTGCTAACAAGGTATTACACCTCGTCCGTGTTGGTGATAATAGAGTCTAGAACAATTTTATCAAGTTCAAAGATGTTTTATATGCAATTAACTTAATGATTTAGATATGAGGCCAAGATTTTCATTTGGACATCTACTTTGTTTTATAGTAATGCAATTGGTTATCCATGACTTATTTGCACAAAAAAAGACATTCATCAGAGAATACTATTACAAAGCAAGTGAAACGGACAGTAAAGTTTCTTCACGGCAAAAGGCCTTAACTGAAGTAAAAGCCATGTTGATTGAAGAGTTAGGTACTTACGTTGAGAGTTATGTAAACCATGTGGTGACAGATAAGAATGGCGTAATAACCAAAGATTTCTTTACAAATGAAATCAAGACTTTAAGTACTGGCATCACCGAAACTAAAATATTAGAAGAGCGTTGGGATGGCTATGAATATTATATCAAAGCTGAAATAATAGCTGACCCAGAGGAAGTATTGCGTAGGATTAACCAAACACTTTCTGTAAGAAAAAGCAGTGAGGCAGTTGATAGCCTTAAGATATTGCTAAAAAATTCAAATAACAAACTCACGCTAAAAAATTATGAACTTAACGGACTTAAGAAGCAGCTGACTGTTCAACAAAAGAAAATTGATTCAACCCAGACCTCATTAAATACTTTGAATCAGCAATTGATTGAATCAAAACAACAATTGACTTCATACCAAGCACAAGGGAAACGTCTCTTATCAGAAATAGAAGAAATCGAAAAGAAAATGAAGGAAGCAACAAGTATAGCGGTGACAAATGTTCGCATCGGTATGACACCAGAAGAAGTTTTACAGGTATGTGGTAAGCCAAGAGCGGAGAATTGTTATAGTATGAATTATGGTGCGGTGTGGGTTCTTATTTCAAGTGGTATTGTTGTAGGAATAGTTGACGCAAGGGACTATCAGTCATGTGTAGGCGACATTGGCTACTATAAGAGACTTAAAAAAAGAATTATTTTAGAATGACCCCTCGTCCGTGTTGGTGTTCTTCACCAACACGTTTATAAAACAAAACGTTGGTGAAGAACACCAACGTTGGCACAGGAATTAAAGTTGTACATAGGTAGTGTCTAACTAACTGTGTAAAGGCCCGAATCAGTTGTCATTAAAATAATTAAAGCCGAATCGCCCACGCCAATCCATCAGGTTCTTGCCTCACATCAATGCGATGAATTACTTCTAATGTTTTCAAATCGATAACAGCTACATAATTATCGGGCGTGCAAGCAACAAATGCACGCGAGCCATCGGGGTCCATCACAATTCCAGAAGCACCATGTCCGATGTTTAATTGTTTAACCTCTTTATGTGATTTAACATCATAAATAAAAAGAGTGCCCGAGCGTAAACTTGAAATGAATGCCAACTTGCCATTGGGTGTAAACTTCAAACGGTTTGCTCCTAAAACTTTGGCATCAATCTTATCTGTCAATTTTTTTGATTTAAGATTGATAACATAGATAAAACCATCTTCTGCGGAAGCCGTCCATAATTCAGTGCTGTCGGGCGATACATCAAATCCTTCAGCGCCTCTTGCTGTCTTTACAATAGTTTGATTCCAATTCGCACGTGGTCTTGCAAAAGAAGGAGGCGAATTTCCTACAGGCGGTTTCATTCCAGGAGGTGGCATAAAAGAAATCAAGGTATCAACCAAAATACTCACCGTTCCTGAAGAAACATTGGTAGTATAAATTCTTTTTCCATTGGCAGTAACATAAATCATGTGCGTTCTGTCTTCGCCCGTTCCCATGCTCCAATCCAATTTGTTAGCTATTGGGTCATATCGGCCAACAGCTTTAGAACCTTCAGCACTGAACCAAACTTTTCCGTTGACAAATGTTATTCCGTGCGGACCAAACAATGGTCGTGTATCAACATTGAGCGATGGCTTTTGCGACATAAGGTCTATCACATTCAGTTCATGCAAACTGCCTCCGCCATAAATAGAAACGTAAGCCGTTTTTCCATCCGAAGAAGAAATGATTTCGTGCGGGTCTTCACCCACTGGTATGCGAGCAACCACATTTAATTTTTCGGCATCAACTATAGCCAAAGTATGATTGGCTTTTGAAAGTGCCAACAATGCTTTGCGCGGTGCGGATTGAGCCTTGCACACCATTGATGCAGCAATGAATGCAACCCCAAAAACAATGACTACATTTGATAAAAATGATTTTATTATTTTCATAAAAAAGATTTTTTGCTATTTCAAATTTAATAAAGCGGTTGTCTTTTGTGTAAAATTGTTACACCACAGGCGAATTAAAAGGACAAATTCAAAATAAGCTACGTTACGAAACGTTATAGTTGGCAACCCTTCGATCGTTGATGGATAAGATTTATCACTTAGTTTTGAGCCATGAAGAATTTGATTTTTACTTCGGAAAACGCATGCAAAGAGTCTGAGAACTTTCTGGTATCATTTTTCATAATAGTATTGTGCCTTACTCAAACTTTAGTCCTCGCACAAAATAAACTTTCTTTTACCGACAAAGTTTACGAGACTCAGATAAAAACCGTGCAACTTTATCCCTCGGCCGGCAATCCGCAAGATATCCTGCAGCCTTCCTCTGCCCCCGTGCAGCAACAAAACCTACTGCTGGAGTTTGACGATTTTCAGGATCAGCGAAACAATTACTATGTAAAGTTGATCCACTGCAACTACGACTGGACACAATCTACGCTGGCCGATCTGGAATTTATGGATGTGTACAATGAGTTTCCCCTCAACGACTATGCCCTGTCGGGCAATACACACGAGCGCTACATCCATTACCGGTTTCAGGTACCTTCCGTAAAATATCCGGGCAATTATCTGCTCATCGCTTACCGCGATGATGTGCAGAACCTGATCCTGTCTAAGCGCATGATGATTTTTGATACCCAAATAGGAATATCGAAAGACAACCAGCAAATTGGCGTGGGTACATTAAACTGGCAAATACAATCCTTTAACTTTGTAATCAGTTACGGAGATATTCAAATTATAAACCCCACTGAATCGGTTCATGTAAACATCCGGCAAAACCAACGATGGGATTATGTGAAGATCAACCTCCCTCCTTCTTTTGTGCGCGATGACCAAAGCCAGTTGGAATACAGAAATACAGACGACTCCAAGCAATTTTACGGAGGCAGCGAATTTCGTTTTGTCGATTTCCGTTCATTAAATGCCCCCGGAGTAAATACCGGAAAAATGATTCGCAACTTAAAGCCGTATGAACTTTATGTGCTTACCGATGCCTCGCGTGGCAACGAGATGTACTCTCAAACCAAAGACAATGACGGCAATTTTATAATAGACAATCTCGATTATGGCGAGCCTTCTATCAACGGAAATTATCTCTATGTTAATTTTTCATTGAAGGCGGATGCTCCTTACGATGGTGATGTGTATATAATAGGTAAATTCAATAACTACCAACGCAGCAACGAGAATAAAATGAAGTACAATGCAGCCACCGGTTTGTACGAATCGCGTCAATATTTAAAACAGGGATATTATGAATACCAATATGTAGTAGAATCGAAAACGTTAAAATCTTTTACGATCGAAGGTTCTCATTTTGAAACCCAAAATACATACGAAGTAGCTGTTTACAATCGCCCTTTCCGGCCTAATGCCGACTTGTTGATTGGATATGCCCTGATACAGGTTAACCCCAGATAGATTTAGGCATACATAGCCATACTTTCTTCTCTTGCCAAAGAATTGGCGTGGGCTACATCGAGCATGCCAAATCCTTTGTGCGAGTAACATCCTAATCCGTTTTCGTAAATAAACTGCTGAACCGGCTGCGGGGCATAAAGTGTAAACGGAAAAGTATAGCCGCGCACTTCGTATTTTACATCGGCATCGTACAGCGGGTAAATGCGGGCAAATTTTTTATGACCCGATTGTATCTTTAACAGATAATCATGATCGGCCAGCAATTGAAATTTATGGAAGTCAGAAACTTTTTCCGTTGAAAACTCTTTAATGGCTTCCATTCGCTCCAGAGTGTTGTCGTACAAAAAATCGGAAAATTCATCGCTCTCGGGCGAGATAAAACGCTTGCCTTGTTCATCATTAAACGAAGCCGGCAGCAACACAATAGGAGAAATACACAAAAACTTCATGGTATCGGCAAAAAGAATGGGGTGCTCTACATCATGCGACTCGGGCACCAATTGTAAATTGCCAATCATCAGTTCTTTCTGAGAAAATAGAGTAGTTAAAAAATAGTTTACAAACTCCCGGTGGGGCGATGAAAATACCAACGTAACTTTAGATGAATAGAAGTGTAGCCCCTTCCGGCTTATTTTAGTTTGCCCTTTAAGTCCTGAAAAATTATAATAGTTAAAAGTATAGTACTCCGGTTTGGCTCCGAGCATAACAAGGCCTTTTACCGTTTGAGCCAGCAAAAACTGATGGTGAAATGGCACATAAGCCCCACGGTTTTTCAGGGAAAAAACGATCCGTATCCTCACTGCTTTTATTCTTAGGTAAAAAAATACTACCGCCTCTCAAAAAAATCATTTTAAGGCATAGCTAAAGTACTAAAAATCAATAGAATTGATGGCCTTGGTGTAAGTATTATTTGAATTTCGTAACTAAACATTGAAGCGGAAGTGCATAACATCGCCATCGGCCACCACGTATTCCTTTCCTTCTACTGCCATTTTGCCGGCTTCGCGGCAGCCCACCTCTGTTTTATATTTCTGATAATCAGGTATTTTAATTACTTCTGCACGGATAAAGCCCTTCTCAAAATCGGTATGGATAACACCGGCTGCCTGGGGGGCCTTCCACCCCCGGTGGATCGTCCAGGCACGTACCTCTTTTTCGCCAGCCGTGAAGTAAGTAATGAGGTTTAATAAGTGATAGGCCGCCTGTATCAGGCGGTCCAGGCCTGATTCTTTCAAACCATATTCCTCCAAAAAGACCTGCCGGTCTTCCTGGCTTTCTAATTCCGCAATCTGAGCTTCTATGGCAGCACATACTATTACCACCTCGGCATTTTCATCTTTTACCAAGTTTTTGAGTTGCTCTACATACTGGTTTCCGGTGTGAATTGATTTTTCGTCAACATTGGCTACATAAATCACCGGCTTGTCGGTAAGCAATTGCAAATCCTCCACGGCCTTTCGGTCTTCTGTATCCATTAAAACAGAACGGGCATTTTTTCCGGCCAGCAACGCTTCTTTAAATGCCAGCAAGGAGGCTAATTCTTTTTTGGCTTTGGCATCTCCACTTTTAGCGGTACGTTCTACACGGCTTATTTTTTTTTCGACTGATTCAAGGTCTTTTAGCTGCAATTCGGTATCAATAATTTCTTTGTCGCCAACCGGATCCACCTTTCCGCCAACATGAATGATGTTGTCGTTATCAAAACAACGCACTACATGAGCAATGGCATCCACTTCGCGAATATTAGCCAGAAACTGATTACCCAAGCCCTCGCCCTTGCTGGCTCCTTTTACCAAGCCGGCAATATCTACAAACTCAAACGTAGTGGGAATAATTTTTTGAGGGTTAACTAAATCTCGGAGAATAGTTAACCGATTATCGGGTACGGATATTACCCCTACATTGGGTTCGATGGTACAAAACGGAAAGTTAGCTGCTTCGGCTTTGTTATTTGAGATTGCATTGAACAGCGTTGATTTTCCTACATTCGGCAAACCTACAATTCCACACTTGAGAGCCATGATTTTAAAATTTGAGGCGCAAAGATAGGCTGACCAAAAGGTTTTAAAAAATAGGGATCTAATTATTGTATCGTGGCTATAAAAAGGAAAAATCCCGCTTCAGAGCGGGACTAATCAGGTTAGGTATAGGTAAAAAGAAAATTTAATCCCAGCGCAATTCTGTTTCAGAGGAAGGCTTTCCGCTTGTTTCAGCCAGCGCCTTCTCTTCGTGAGTATGTTCAAATGATGAAAAATCAACTCCCGGCATCAGTTCATTTTTTACGTGGTTCAGAGTATTATTCAGTGCTTCCATAAACTTATGAAAGTCTTCCTTGTAAAGAAAAATTTTATGTTTTTCATACGTGAACCCTTCGCCTTCTTTATTGAAACGTTTTTTACTTTCTGTAATCGTTACATAGAAATCGTTGGCACGGGTTGATTTTACATCAAAAAAATAGGTACGCTTGCCGGCTTTCACCTTTTCTGAGTAAATTTCATCGCGGCCGTTAGGCTTATTCTCTTCCACAGTTCGTTAGGTTTAGTTTTGTTTTTGGTTTAGGTATTTCGAAGGTACTATTTTAATTTTTTTTTACAAATGTTATCACAAAACTTTAATGAGGTAAGGCAGGCCGGTGGGTTAGAATTGCTGGCTAAGCAGATGGTAGAGGGGTTTATTACCGGCTTACACAAATCGCCTTATCATGGTTTTTCGGTCGAATTTGCCGAGCATCGGCTTTACAATGAAGGGCAAAGCACCCGCCATATAGACTGGAAAGTTTTTGCCCGTACCGACCGGCTTTACACCAAACAGTATGAGGAGGAAACAAATTTGCGGTGTATGATTGCGTTAGACTGCTCCCCCTCCATGTATTATCCCAGGCCGGCTATGCAAAAAATGCAGTTTAGCGTATATGCAGCGGCCGCCCTCTCTTATTTGTTAAGCCGCCAGCGCGATGCCGTTGGCCTGGCTTTGTTTTCCAATCAGATTGACGAGCTCACCACCGTAAAATCAACTCCCGCTCATCTCGACAAATTATTTAAGTTGCTCGAAAAAAAATTGAGCGATCTGCCGGCTCCCCGCCCAACCCACGTTGCCGAAGTTCTTCATACACTGGCCGAAAAGATACACCAGCGATCGCTGGTAGTTATTTTCAGCGATATGTTTGAAGCCGATCATACAGATGAAATTTTTAAAGCCTTACAACACTTAAAACACAACCAGCACGAGGTGCTGCTTTTTCATGTTACCGACCACGCTACAGAATTAGGATTTAATTTTGAAGAACGACCGTATGAATTTATTGATCTGGAGACCGGGGAAAAATTAAAACTGAACCCGGCCGAAGTAAAAGAAAAATTTACCCGAACACTGCAAGCATTACACGCACAACTAAAAATGAAGTGCGACCAACTTAAAATAGATTTTGTTTCAGTAAATGCCCCTCATCATTATTTTGACGTACTGCAAGCCTATTTGATAAAACGGGCTAAAATGCGATAACCATTCCGGCACGACTTAGGCTTGTAATTCTTCGTTGTGCAGGTAGGCTTTGCGGGCCATCAGCACTTCTTTAGATTCTACGTGATCCGGATCCGGCACGCAACAATCTACCGGGCAAACAGCCGCACACTGTGGCTCCTCATGAAAACCAGTACACTCGGTGCATTTTCCGGAAACGATGTAGTAAAACTCATTGGATACCGGCAGTTGCAATTCTTTGGCACTCTTGAGCGAGCCGTCCTCTGATTTGAATTCGGTTAATTGCGTACCGTCTGCCCAAGCCCACTCCCGCCCACCTTCATAGATGGCGGTGTTGGGGCATTCTGGCTCGCAGGCACCACAATTGATACATTCATCTGTTATTTTGATGGCCATGGCCTATGTTTTCAATAAATTTCAGCAAAAATAAGTACAACGCGTTACAGTACAAAAAACAACATTATTACACAAAGGTTCAATCATGGATAGTAAAACTAGAATCAGTGCCTTAAACCGGATGGGTAAAAAAATAACAAGCCTTACAGTCGGGCAAAAAAAGTACCTTTTTGAAGAAACCGCGAATGAAAATCCTTGGTTTACAAGCGAAAACATAGAATTAGCTCTGCTTGGCATCTCTACTCTCCTCAACCGAGAAAAATTAGAAGAGTGGGCAAATCAATATGACCTGAATAAAGTAACGCCTAAAAAAATTGGCGTAGCCATGGCCGGAAACATTCCAATGGTGGGGTTTCACGATGTGCTGTGTGTTTTGATGAGTGGGCACCAATTAGTTGCCAAACTCAGTTCAAAAGACAGCGTGCTAATGAAGTTTTTATTTGGTTTACTGACCGAAATAGAAAGCGGTTTTGCAGACCAAATTGTGATAGAAGAACGGCTGAACAACGTAGATGCACTAATTGCTACCGGAAGCGACAACACTTCGCGCTATTTTGAGTATTACTTCCGGAACACCCCCCACATTATCCGCAAAAACAGATCTTCCTGTGCCGTGCTGCTGGGCGAGGAAACGAACCAAGAACTGACCGAGCTGGGCAAAGATATTTTCAGCTACTTTGGGTTGGGCTGCCGCAACGTATCAAAGATTTTTGTGCCTGAGAAATTTGATTTTGTTACCCTGATTAAGGGCTGGCAGAAATTTGGGTCAATTATACATCATCATAAATATGCCAACAACTACGATTATCAAAAATCAATTTTACTGATCAACCAAATATCTTTTTATGATTCCGGCTTTCTGTTGATTACCGAAAGTCAAAATTTAGTATCTCCTATCTCGGTATTGTATTATGAAACATACAAAGACCAAACTGATTTGAAAGCTGCTCTTCAGGCACAGGAAAATAAAATACAATGTATTGTTTCGGCTAAGGGATGGTACGATAAAAGCGTACCCTTTGGCCGCGCCCAATTACCCGGTGTTACTGATTATGCCGATGGCGTAGATACACTGCAATTCTTGCAAAGCCTTTAGTACGTTGGATGTAACAATTCTATCCAGCCGGTGTACACTTTGCCGGCTGCGTTTAGCGTGTAGTAGTATATGCCATCCGATTCCGCACCGCCATTCCAAACTACTGTAGACGTTACTCCGTCCGCCAATAGTGTGCTCGGTAAGTTATTGCCACTAAATACTTGCTTGCCCCATCGGTTAGTTATAACGATGCTATTGTTGTTAGGTAAATTCAGAATTTCAAAGGCATCATTTTTACCATCGTTATTCGGAGTGAATACATTGGGTATAAATATTTTTGCATTTACACTTATCGTTAACGTATCCACCCGGGTACAACCAAACTTATCAGCGATTGAAAGTTTGTAAACCCCTGCATATAAATCGCTGGCCACAAAAACCACGGGCGTTACAGACGTGTTTACATTTACCCAGGTAGAATCAAAGACATTATGAGCATTGGTTTGGTTCGGCACAAAGGAAGAGATCATCTTCAGGTTCAACAGATAAACCGGGGCAAATGTGTTTTGAAGTGTAATCGTCATCGCTCCAGTCGCTAAATTCAATTCAGAAAGCGTACGCTTTACAGTAAGGGTATCAAACGATACTTGCGTGGGGCCGGAAATAGCAAATTTCTTTGCCGTGGAGGGAATAGTGTCCGTACAAACAGCCTGCTTTTGGTACAGCCAGATTTTATAGCTTCCGTTACTCAGGTTATTTAAAATAGCCGATGTGGCGTTAGCTGCGATAGTTCCCTGCTGCACGGAAGTACCCAGGGTATCTATTATCTTGTAATTATAAATGATGGCCGGGGCACCACTAATGCTGTATAAGTTCAGTGTCCCTTTCTTTTCAAAGCAGGCAAAATTGTTAGGCGTCAGGTTAAAAGCAACCATCTTGGGGCCGCCCTGGATAGTAACAATTGAATCAGTAGAACAAAATGCTCCGTTTGGTTTTACTACGATATGATACTGACCTTGAGATAAAGAATCGAATGTTACCGGTGTGCTTAAATTGGAAATACCGGTAAACTTAAAGGTGGCCGGAGGAGCCACCAAATTGGTGGTAATGCCCACATCAAAATTGCCGGAAGATAAAATAGTTACTTTCACTTTTCCATCACTGCCACTGCCGGTACAACTTGGATTGATACGCTGCGTAAAGAAATTTACATAGCCGGGTGAGGCAACATTAATGGTAAAGGTTTTCGAGCAAGATGCCGCATCTATTACCGTAAACTTATGTGCCCCACTGGGCAACGCAGAAAAGGTATTAGCGGAAGGCAGGGTAGCATAATTCACACTATCAAAACGATAGGTATAAGGAGCAACCCCGCCAGAAACAGTGCCTACTTGTATGCTGCCGTCATTGTTAGCGCACGATGCATTTGTTACTGTAGGGGCTGTCATTGCAATGGCCGGATTCGCATTATTAATGGTTACCATAACCTGTGCCGGGCAAGGATCGCTCGGATCATCAGCCACTAAAATACTGTAGGGTGCCGGGGCCGGTTTCAGATTAGTAATCACTACAGGCGAGGTAAACGAAGTCCAGGTGGTTCCGTTATCTAATGAATATGCAAAAGGCGAGGTGCCACCAGATGTAACCGTTACCGTAGCTTGACCTACCGGCTGGCCAAAACACTGGGCGTTCACAAAACTTGAGGCTGAAGCCTGCACCGTAGAATTGATGGGCAAACTATAGGGTAACGTACATGTATTTCCTGAGGCATCTTGCACGGTATATTGATAGGTAAGCGAAGGCGACAGATTAACAAATGTAAACGGCCCCAGACCCGACATCGCCTGATTAAAAGAAATAGATGGATCCGAAAGAGTGACAATGTAGTTAGGTGTTCCTCCGCTTACATTAATAGTAATGGTTCCATTATTTTGATTGTTACACGTGGGCCGTGTGTCGGTTGCTAAAATGGTAAATACGCCACAATTGGTTCCTCCACAACTTCCGGGTTTACTCACTACAATAGCGATGGCTGTAGATAAACATCCATTGTTATCTTTTGCAACTAAGTTGTATGTGCCTACGGCTAAACTGGTAAAAGAGGTAGAAGCTTGGAAGGTTACTCCATTATTAATTGAATAGGAGTACGGGCTTGCTCCACCGCTTACCGAATTAACGATAATAGAACCATCGTTGGCCGCACAACTGGCATCTGTTTTGGTGTAGTTCGGGATAATTGAAACCGAATTATTGATGATAACCGAAACCGGATTAGACAAGCACCCCGAATTATCTTTTACTACCACACTATAGGTATTGGCAGCCAAGCCCGTCAATACATTCGATGCTTGAAACGTGATGCCTCCATTACTGGAATAAGTGTATGCCGGATTGCCTCCCACTACGGACGATACTGTAATGGAACCATCGCTGTTGCCTCCACAAGTGGCATCTACTTTTGATGTAACGATTGTTATAGTAGAACCGGAGCCAACTGTAACAGCCGTGGCTATTGACATACACCCGTTAGAATCTTTTACTACCACCTGGTATGTATTCGGTGCAAGATTTGAAAAAGCATTGCTTGCCTGAAATGTAACTCCATTGTCAGTTGAATATGTGTAAGGCGAAACTCCACCTGTTACAGCCGCTACCGTAATCGAGCCATCATTTAAACCTGAGCAAGTAGCGTCAGTATGATTTACTGTAGTAATGGAAATGGTCGTATTGCTTCCTACTGTAATGGCGCTCGCTGCTGATAAGCAACCGTTAGTGTCTTTAATAACTACATTATAAGAACCCGGAGCTAACAAGCTGAAAGTGGCCGATGCTTGAAAGGTAACTCCATTATCATCCGAATAGGTGTAGGGGGCTATTCCTCCGGTAGGGGCTGTTACCGCAATCTGGCCATCGTTTATTCCGGCACAAGAAGCATTGGTAGGTGTAGCCGTGTATGTAATGGTAGTATTGGTACCTACCGTTACGCTGGCCGGAGCAGACTGGCAACCATTATTATCGCGGGCAATGACCTGATAAGTGCCCGAAGCCAGATTCGTGAAATTGTTAGAGGCCTGAAAAGTAGTGCCGTTGTTATCCGAATAGGTATAAGGTGAGGTGCCTCCCACCACAGTGGTTACGGTAATGGCTCCATCGGTGGTTCCTACGCATGTGGCATTGGTTGTACCCGTGCTTGCTGTAATGGTCGTGCCGGAAGTAATCGTTACCGGATAGGCGGTCGATACACACCCTCCATTGTCTTTGGCAACTACCTGATAATTTCCCGGTGCGATATTTGAAAAAGTATTCGATGCCTGAAAAGTTACTCCATTATCAATTGAATACTGATAAGGGGCTGCACCTCCTGTAACTCCATTTACCTGAATCAGACCGTTATTAACCCCCAAGCAAGTGGCATTAGTAGTAGCCACGGAAGTAACCGTAATGGTGGGGGGGGAGTTGTTTACGAGTGTACCCGACAACGTGCCTGTACAACCGGTGGCAACATCGGTAACGGTTAAATCATACGAGCCGGGAGCCAGATTAGAAATATTTTGCGTGGTAGCCGTATATGCCGAAGGGCCACTCCATTGATAGGTATAAGCCGGGCCTCCTCCGCTTACGGAAGAAGTGATCGCTCCATTAAAAGGCGCAACACAGTTAGTATTATCAGTTGGGTTAGTTGATGGAATGATAACAGGTGTTATATCATTTACCGTAAAAGATTGATTAGCTGAGCACCCCGATGAGGGATCTGTAACCGTAACGGTATAGTTGCCCGCATTTAAACCGGTAATATTCTGGCTTGAGGAAGTATATCCGCCCGGGCCAGTCCACGAAAATGTAGGCACGCCCACTGAGCCGGTAGTAGAAATAGACAATGCTCCAACAAATGGTGCAACACACTTGTTGTTGTCTGTGCTGGCTGTAAGAGTTGCTGTAATAGTAGGTGGGTTATCGTTTACAATCAATCCGGTATAAGTTACAGTACACCCCGAAACCGGGTCGGTTACTGTCAAACTGTAATTATCGGGTTTAAGGTTTGTTATGTTCTGAGCCGCTGAAGTAAAGCCTCCTACGGATGTCCATGAAAAACTCAAAACACCTACAGACCCGCTTATGGCTAAGCTAATCGCTCCATTATAACTTGGCGGGCAATTGGTATTGTCGGTAATGGTAGGTGTTACTACTAAATTGGCTACACTTACATTCAACACGGTAGTAGTCGTAGTGCATGAATTTAGATCTTGGTAATTTACACTTACCGTTTGTGCACCAGCTGTATTCCAGGTTACATCAATATTATCGCCATTGTTACTTGTAATGCTTCCGCCAGCCGATAGTACCCAGTTGTAATTGGTCATCCCGGCATCCGTAGCATAATTTACTGTAGAGCCCTGACAGGCATTTACTGGGCCTGTTAAGGTAGGAGTTGCCGGGGTATTTACCGTAATGGTGGCCGTGCCACTACCGGCCACCGTACAACCGTTGGCATCGGTTACATTTCCTACAATTGAATAAACCGTATTGGTTAATGGAGTAACTGAAATAGGGTTTGCCGAAATATATCCGGTTATGTTTCCTACTGAGTTATCCACGGTAAAACTGTAAGGGCTCGCACCCCCTGTTATTGTTATGATAAGATTAGTTGATACTCCTTTACAAATTGTATTATCTCCGCTAAGTACAGCCGAGGTAGGCCCGGAGTTTATAGTTACGGTTACAGGTTGTATATCACTACATCCCGCTGCTGTTGTGCCTTTAATGTAATAAGTTCCGGCTGTACCAACTGCATTAGGAGTAGCTAATGCGATGGTTGCCGCGGCATCCGTCCAGTATGTAAAAGTTAATCCCGAAGTTGAACCGGCCGTAACAGATGCAGCCGTTAAATCTACGGTAGTTGGATTACATACTGCTGCCGGGTTAGTAATTACAACGGTGGGTGTAGGATTAACGGTTACCGTGGTCGTTTCCAAAACGGAAGGGCAGCCTCCCGATGCAGGAATAGTGTAAGTAACGGTGTACGTGCCGGGCGTACTTAAACTGGGGGTAACATTGCCGGTAGGGCCGTCAATAGAAAGACCAGCCGGACTGGCGGTATAAGTTCCTCCGGCATAAGCTCCTACCCCGCCCGACTGTGTAACAGCCTGTGGCGTTGCTACCGATTGGCAAAATGGAGAGCCTGCGTAACTGATCGCCACTGAAGGCACAGCCGTAACTGTAACACTCGTAGTGGTAGTGTTAGAACAAGTTCCATTGGTAAAACTGTATGTAACGGTATAAGTGCCGGCCGTGCTCGTAGCTAAATTAAGCTGGCCGGTAGCACTGTTGATAGACAAACCGGCTGTAGAAGTGTAGGTGCCCCCGCCCTGCCCTGTCTGCGTTACGTTCGCGGTACCAGTTGCACAAAAAGGGCTCCCCGCATAGCT
>JAFDZA010000003.1 GCA_018267135.1 Bacteroidota bacterium | reverse complement strand
TGACCCAGTTGTTTATAATTTGTCATCGCAACACAAGTTTAATTAACTTCGGTCAATTGAAGGGAGGAGAAATCTTCCCTTCTTTCAACCCCTTGTGTTGCACTTATTAGTTGAACTTAGAAATTGCACTTCGCACAACAATGCGAATATTGCATAGCGAGGTTTCAAGTGGCATTGTGGTTTGTGTTTCAATATTTAAATTTATCACGTGGGACAAGTCGCAGCAGGTCAGCCTTGCCATGCTTCGCATTTGGCAAGGCTTCCAATACCCGCCACGACAATATACGATCACGTTACCAGCCATAGCTACTGGACAAAGATGACCATATACTGTTCAAAGAAATTAGAGGCATTCCTGGGACAAATTACCCAAACAATTCAGTCGACAGAACCTTCAGACCTCGGGGACTGGAACGGACATCAATTCACCATCGACAGAAAGAAGTGTTTGATATTCATGAACAACAAGACTTGTTATTCAGTCGTAATGACAAATGTTTTAAAAAAGGACTTGAAGGACTTTGAACAAGTCTTCAAGGAACGACTCATCCGACAACTCGATCACGATTTAAACATAAACGAACGGCAAGAAATAAAATTCAGAAAAGAACTTGGTGTCATTGGACTAAGTAAATCCAACAACGACAAAAAAATAATCGGGACAATTAATCACCACGTGGACAATTTAAAATATAACAACTACGGAGGTGGAGTAGAGACTTGGGACGAGGTAAAAGTAACTGGAATCTTAAACGACTATTTAGTTGGGACAAAGATAACGGCCGACAGAAGAAGAAATCGAGACTTTTTTAGACCCATTGAATTAATGGAGGATTTAATTAAGTAGCTACGGCATATGCACTTTGTTGTAGGCAGTGCACTTCACCGAGTCGTTAGGTAAAAATTAAAGTCCATTATACAAGTCAATAGCAGGTTGAAAGCCATCTTTAACTAGCTTAATTAAATCTGCCTTCCGATTTTTTGTTGAAAGACTTGGTACAATTCATACTCATGAGTCAATGAAAATAACAGGTCTTTCCTTCCATTGCTTTACAAGGCTTTTGCTATTTCCTGTTCGGATTTTTTACAATTTCCATATCTCAGTGAAGCAAGTTTTTCAGGATTCATTTCGCCTTTGCAAATGGCATCGATGATGCTCAATCCGGTGAGCCTGGTTATATCTTTCACCACAACGTCCAATCGAAGATTAAGCAATCGTAGATACTTTTGCATTTTCCGCGAAGTGTCTGCTGCCTGCTCCAGTAGATTGGCTCGGTGTCTGCAATAGGTCCGGAGTTGTTGGGTCGCTTCATCAGGAAGAAAATTTCCACTCAAGAGCCCAAGCGTATGAAGTTTTTGAATCCATTGGCAATCCTTTACATTCGTCTTTTTCCCTTTGATGTTCTTGGTGAATATTCCATTGCACAGGATTACTTCAAGCCCAGCACCTTGTAGCGTGGTGAAAAGACTTTGCCAGTAAGTGCCCGTGCTTTCCATAGCTACTGTTTTTATTTCATTATTCAGGAGCCACTGAGCAAGGGCGATTAGGTCTTCATTGTACACACCAAATTCCTTTACATCTCCATCGGTCTGTCCGATGGCCACATAATGAGAACGACTTCCTACATCGATGCAGCCGCACACGGATTAACTACATCGAGAGCCATTTTTTCTTTTTTCATAATTAGGGTTTAAGTGATTGAAAAAATGCTCTAAGGAAATGTATCTTAGCATAGAAATTATTCTGAACGGGATTCATGCCAAGACGTGACCACCAATTAAATTGTCCTAAGCCCTTAGTCTCTACAACTAAGGGCTTTTACATTTCAACCAGAATTGCGCTCGGGTTTTTACACGCCATTGAGCCAACGGTCTTTCATAGAGCACAAACAAGGTACGGTGCGTCCGTTAGCTTTTGAAATTGCTGATAACGAACAGGGCTTTGTGCAAGTGAAGAATTTATCGGTTTGACATTTTGTGTTCGGGTGGGTTTCGGAGCACAAAGTTCCGATCTATTACTACAATGTATTAAAATCACTATGCTCCAAGTTTATGCTTTAATCCGCCAGACGAAAAACCCTTGTTAGCGGCTGGTGTTCTTCGGCCTTATTGGTATCCAAATTTCTTCTTCTGAAGCCGGGTCATTGTTTTTGTATTTGTCGTTTAGCACTTCAAAGTGCGGCCTGCCGTCTAAAACGTAGTTTGAACCTGGCAACCATGTTCCTAATATATATTGAAAAATAGAATGGTCTGTGTTTAAACCATTATAGTCAAAAACTGCATAAAGTCCGCCTGGCAAAATAAAGGTTTCCATATCGGCCGGAATATTATCAAAGCTTGCGACTTCAACGGTTGCCCATCTTTCAAATTCGTTAGTCGGCTTGAAGTCTGCAAAATGGTTCGGTTTGTAAACAACCAATGAAATTAGATCGTTTGTTAAGTTGTTTGCAATTTCCTTTCGTCTTGGCGAAAAAGTACGCCATAGTTCTGCAATTTTGTAGTCAGCAAAACTCATTGTTAACCGCTTACCGATTAATTTCTTTTCGTTTAATATTTGAATTCTCGGTGTCATGTTTCTAATTAAATACCTGTTTTCTGTCTCCCTTATTCTTGAAACGGTGGTCGGCTACACTTGCCACTAACTTGCAAACAGGCAAGAATGAAAAGTGATCGAAGAATAACTCTTTACCAATTTTCAACGGCTCATGTATGGGCTGCGGAGGTAATACTTTTTTTTCTTACTGATTGGCTGCCAGCTAAAGTCAATACTACTTTGTAGTTGTGAGAGGTAGTTTTTTCTTCTTTATACCTCTTCTTTTATTTTGGATTTGATTTTAACTGGATGGAAATAGGAATAACATCGATTAACTCTAGTTGCTTAACCATACCTGCAACACATACTTTATATTTTTTAAAATGGTCTGTTTGAATGTGTGCCTGGTAAGCATCAACACTAGCATAGGTTTCCATGATTGTAATCTTTGAAGGATTTTTCTTGTCTTGTACGGCAACGTAACCCCAAACGCCTTTTTCAAGTTGTAGGGCTGATTGCATTTGTTCTTTTAAGGCTGTTTTGTATTCGTCTAACTTCGCACTGTCAACTGTAATCTTAGCGATCCGCATGTAAGTTGTCCCTTCCTGAGCTGATGAGGTTGTAGAATCAAATGTTATTATTGATAGAGTAAAAATAAGAAGCCCTAGTGGTTGTCTCATTGTCGTTTTCATATTTGTATTTTTAGTTAGCCCAATGATTTGCTGGTGGCCGTTGCTTACAACATCGGTTGTTAAAGCCTGAACTGGGCCGTGAGCAACACGCCAAACTTTCTGGCATCGGGGTTTTGCAGGTATGTGAGCCGGTGCACAAAGTCAATGCGCAAAAAACTAAAAATATTTTCTACGCCATAGCCCATTTCCAGGTAAGGAACATTGCCGCTAAAATATCCGGTGTGCAAAGTAGGGCTGCCGTTGGGAGTTGTTTCAGAAATCAGCAGCCGGTTAGAGTTTCGCAAGGATCCGTAAATCATATTGGCTGTACCCACCAACCGCCACTTCATCCGGTTTAGAAACGGCACACGGTTTAACAGCAGGCCCTCAAAATGTTGACGGTAGTGCATGGACACGGACTGATCGCTTACAAACTCACCGAAGTTCATCAAGTTAAAAGTAAAAGGTGTATAGGTAGGGGCTTGGTTGCCGAGATGTACGGTAAGTAACGGGTAGGGCAATTGATTAAAAACATGTTCGCTGGTAAGGGTTAAAAATCCGTTGCCCAATACGCCCATCTTGATGCGCTGATCAATATTTAAACGCAGTTTGTCGTACTCAAAATCGCTGCCGGCAATACCTTTAAAGCCGCGCGTATATCGCAGGGTAATGGCCGGCCATGTTCCATTGCCCACATTTACCCGTTCGTTGCCCCCCTGGAAATAGGTTTCGGTTCGCGCATAGCGAACTTCTACTAACCCTTCGGCACTTTTAAATTGATTTAAAATAGCAGTGTGGCTGTTGCCCGGGTCTGCGGGAAAACCGAAATTATAAGTAGGCACAAACGACCAGTGCCGGAATGAAGCCCGCCCCGATAATCCTCTTATAAACTCCCGCCTTCCATAAACGGAAAACTCATCGTAGTAGTAGGCTCTGGCAAATCTTCCCCAGTGGCTGGCCGCAACGAAAATAGGATTATTGCCCATAGATTCTAAGTCTAACCCCAGTCGCAAAATATCGCGTGTGTAGCGAAAGCCTATGGTGGTCCAATGCTGGCGCGATAATATGCGTCTTATACCTAATGAAAATTTGGTGCGCATATCGGTAAACCCATACGCCAGCGATCCGGTGTACACCATTTTTCTGCTAAAGTGAGAATTCGTTCGGAATCCCAATTGCATACGCGTGCCTTCTACAGTATTGGAAGCTACGGCAGCAGCATAAGGCCCCACCTCTACTTCTCCAAAATTATAATACCCCTGTACCACCACTTTAATAACATCTACATAGGTTCTTACAATTGGAATGTTTTTCAGGGTATCAATCATGCGATACACATTCTTTTCGGAGGCACTCAAAGGCTCGTGCCGCAGGCTGTCCCAAAGTTTTTCATTTTGGTCTTGCGCGGCATCTTCGGCAACGTTTACCCGTTTATCGTAAAAAGAATTTTCGTGAGGTTGGTTAATGACCGGGTTTTTATTGCTCGAGTAAAATTTGGCTAACAGGCCGGCCGAGTTTTTGCTCAACTCGCTTACGTTAATAAGTACCCGGCTTTTTTTGGGTAGCCACGGCCCGGCCGATGTGGGCATGAGCTCCTGCTGAATCTGAATTTTATCAATAAAATTGATATTGGCTCGTTTGCCTACCGAGGCATCAATCTGCCGCAGAGCATAATCTTCTTTCCGTATCCACATCGTGCCGGAGAAAGCCAACTCGGCCGGGCTGATCGGAAAAAAATCTAACCGGTAACAAAAATCTTTCCCCACATAAACGCTGTCGGTTAAATCATAATCGTAGTAAAATCGCCAACTGTCGGCTATGGGCGACACAAAATTTTTACCCAGAATATCCAACCAATTTTGGTAAAAATTATACTCCTGAAAGGAGGCTCCTACCAGTTGGGTTACTGCGCTTCCGCTGGCAAACCCAACTCCGCTAAAACGGGTATTTAAAATATGCTCGGTTTTAACAGACGGATTGCTGCGGTAATAAAATTTTGACATGGCCTCCGAAACAGATAAGGGCAGCACCGGCTTTCCATCTTCACCCACCACGCGGTCAATACTATCTAAAACCTGTGCAATTTTTTTCATGGTTTTTTTCTGCCGCAGTTTTTCAGAAATCCGGTTTACATCTATTTCCGTTTTAGTGTACGATTCATATTCATAAGCATGAAGATTTCGTTTGTCGTTACGTTTTTTGCGGTCCACTATTTTTCGTAAAATTCCGAATGCCGGATTTTCTCCCGAAGCGATGACCAATTCCTTTAATCCGGTAACGGCTTCTTCCAACTGGAAATTAATTATTTGCTTCCCGGGTTTTACCGCTTTAGTTTTAGGTTTGTAGCCTACAGAGGTAACCATAACCGAGTCGGCCAGCAGGCTGGCTTTCAATAAAAAATTTCCATCAAAATCAGACGTTACGCCTACGGTAGTGCCTTTAAACAGAACATTGGCAAAAGGGATGGGGTCGCCCGAGATGGCATCGGTTATTTTGCCTCGCACTTCCGTTTCTTGGGCTAATAAAATGCCAGGGAAAAGTAAGATTGGCAGGAAGAAGATAAGAGATCCGTTTTTAACGAGCTTCATTCGCAGTGTTCTTTTTCTCTGATACAAAAAATCGTTAAAGCCGGATTAACGCCCAAAGATAGAGAAGGGAGTGCGTGCTGCAAAATTGCAATTTTATAAAAATAATCAGTGGATGATGCCCGAGCCGATTAGCTCATCTCCGGTGTACCAGGCGGCAAACTGGCCGGGGGTTACCCCGCGTTGTGGCCGGTTAAAAATAATATAGAGGCCGTTTTCTTTTTGGTGCAGCGTACATTCTTCGAGTGGCTGGCGGTAACGGATGCGAGCCATATAATTTTGACTTTCCCCGGCTTTCATTTTCAGATCAGGCCGCACCCAGTGTACATCTGGCAAAGGAATGAACAATCCTTTTCGGTAAAGCCCCGGGTGGTTTTCGCCCATGCCGGTGTAAATAATATTTTTTTCGGTGTCGGTGCCAATCACGAACAAAGGTTTTTCAAAGCCACCCAGATTCAACCCTCTGCGCTGGCCGATGGTGTAAAAGTGAGCTCCGTTGTGCTCGCCCACTACTTTGCCTGCCTCGGTAGAAAATGAATAGGCTTGTGTGAGCCCTGCCCAATCATCCGCCTCAAAATTATTTTTGAAAATGGCTGATGAAGCAGGTACTTCTATTACGTTTCCTTTTTTGGGTTCTAACTGTTGTTGCAAAAAATCGGGCAGGTGTACTTTGCCGATGAAGCACAGCCCTTGCGAATCTTTTTTTTCAGCTGTGGCCAGTCCGGCCTTTTTGGCTAAGGCACGTACGTCTGGTTTCAGCCACTCGCCAACCGGAAACAGGGACTTAGAAAGTTGCGCCTGGGTGAGTTGGCACAAAAAATAACTCTGATCTTTATTGGGATCTTTGCCGGCCAGTAAACGATAGGTTTTTTTCCCGTTTATATCGGTCTCTGCTTTTCGGGCATAGTGCCCGGTGGCTACAAAATCAGCTCCCAGTTTCAGGGCGGCTTTCAGAAATATATCAAACTTAATTTCCCGGTTGCACAGTACATCGGGGTTGGGGGTTCGGCCGGCCCGGTATTCGGCAAACATATAATCTACAATCCGTTCTTTGTATTCTTGACTCAGATCGATAGTTTGAAAAGGGATACCGAGGTGCTGGGCTACAATCATGGCATCGTTGCTGTCGTCAAGCCAGGGGCACTCGTGGCTGAGGGTAACGGAGTCGTCATGCCAGTTTTTCATGAACATACCGATTACTTCATAGCCTTGTTCTTTTAATAAATAAGCGGCTACGCTGGAATCAACTCCTCCTGAAAGACCCACCACTACGCGTTTCATGGTTCTGTTAATCTGATTTAAGACGTAATGATTTTTTAGCTATTAAAGTTCAATGACTTGGTAAATGGCTGTTGTTAAAATTTATTTTTCAGCCAGCAATTCATTAATGATCTGGTTAAATCTTTCTTTGTACTGCTCGAAATAAATTCCGGTGCCGGGACCTTCAAAGCCGGTATGGATGTTTCTCACTTTTCCGTTTTTGCCTATAATAATGGTAGTGGGAAAGCCGATAATCCGGTTTAGCATGGGGAGCGATTGAGATGCCTTTTCGGTATTATCGGTGCCGGCAATGACCAACTCATACGGTATTTTTAGTTTCTCTTTCATTTTTTTTACCCGTTCGCTGGCATAGATAAAATCGTCTTTGCGTTCATAAGCCAGCCCGATAATTTCCACCCCTCGTTGATGGTTGGCATTGTACCAAGGCACTAAAAAATGAGTTTCGTCAAGGCAATTGGGGCACCAGGTGCCGAGAATCTGCAGGATCAATACTTTGTTTTTGTACTTTTCATCGGAAGGACTAACAATTTTTTTGTTCAGGTCGGGGAAGTGAAAATCAATTTTATCAAACCCCGGTTTCAGATAGGTAAGCGATTCGGGATTGGGCAATTGCGCAGCTGTATTTTTTTTTCCTTTTACAATTTCGTGGGTAAGCTTGCCGGCATAATAATTTCCCTTTAGCGAGTCGCCCGAAAGGGTAAGCTCAAAAACATAGGCATGGTTGCCGTCAAAAGCACTGAGCAGCAGCTGGCCATTTACTACGTTTCCTTCCAGAAAGCGGTAGTCGCCCGTGGGGGTTAGAAAACTTCCGGTAACATGGTTGCCGGTTTGTGTAAATAGCCCTACAGCCGGAATAACTTTTCCTTTTTCGGTTGTAAATTCAACTTGGTATTTCCCGGCATAATCAATTTGTTTTTCAGTTGAATTTTTTACGAACCGGTAATTTTCTCCGAAGGTAGCCCGGAAAGGCTGGTTGGCATGGGGTGCATAGTTTTTTACGAATGTTCCGCTGAGTTGGTCGCCATTTATTTTAGCTCGTAGCTCGGCATCAAAAACATGAAGTACCATACGGACCGAGTCGCCAAAGACAGATACTTCATCCAATTCTATTTTTTCGGTTCCGTTTTTCAGATATACTAAAATTCGCCCGTCTTTATTTACCACATCAAAGGTAAAAGGCAAATCATGGCCTTGGCAATCTATTACCCCGCGCCAGGTACCCGGTTTCAATTTGGCTGCATGGCTCGGCAAAAAAGAACAACTAACGATGAAGAAGAATAAAATTCGCATTACTTTTAAGTTTCAGGATATTACGTTGCAAGATAAAAAAATGTTTACCGGATTACGCGTTTTAGAGTTGGCCTCGGTGCTGGCCGGCCCCAGCGTAGGGCAATTTTTTGCTGAGTTAGGAGCGGAAGTAATTAAAATTGAAAACCCCCAGACTTATGGAGATGTAACGCGCAGTTGGAAAATACCGGGCGAACCCACCGATGATCGCTCCGCGTATTTCTGTTCCTGCAATTGGGGAAAAAAATCAGTAGCTCTTAATTTAACACGGCCGGCTGAGTTGGAAATTGTTAAAAAGCTGGCAATGAAATCAGATGTAGTGATTGCCAGCTACAAACCGGGCGATGCCCAAAAACTGGGAGTGGATTATGTATCGTTGAAAAAATTGAATCCCCGGTTGATCTACGGACAGATTACCGGATATGGATCGGACGATACCCGGGTAGGGTATGATGCCGTGATACAGGCCGAGTCGGGCTTTATGGATTTGAATGGAGAGAAAGGGGGGGTACCAATAAAAATGCCCGTGGCACTGATTGATGTGCTGGCGGCTCATCATTTAAAAGAAGGTTTATTACTGGCCTTACTTAACCGCGAACGTGCCGGAAGCGGATGTTTAGTAGAAGTGAGTTTACTGCAGGCAGCTATTTCTTCATTGGCTAACCAGGCTACAAACTGGCTGGTAGGAAAAAAATTACCTTCCCGGCAAGGTTCCGCCCATCCCAACATCGCCCCTTATGGCGATTCATTTTTAACTCAAGACGGAAAGCGTATTCTGCTGGCCATAGGCAGCGACAAACAGTTTGAAGAATTACAGAAGATCCTTTCGTTGGATTTATCACCCTATTTTTTAACGAACCAAAACAGAGTAGCGAACCGCAACGAGCTGAATAAAATTCTTACTCAGGCTATCGGCCAACAGAATTCTACCTGGCTGATAGGGCAACTTCATGCTAAAAAAATTCCGGCAGGTTTCATTCAAAACCTGAAAGAAGTATTTGCCCTTCCGCAGGCTTTGGAAATACAACTACAAGCCGATCATATTATTGGCGTAAAAAATTTTATAGCCAAAACAACTTACCACTTACAAAGCAAAACGGATTTACTTCCGCCCCCTCATTTGGGTGAACATACACAAGAAATTATGGATAACCTGTAAGCTGGTTTTCTACCGTGGCCGAGAAAATGGATTTTGCTTAGAAAATTGGTTGAGGCTTTAGAACTCGATAAAAAATTAAAAAGTCCGGACGATGCCGGACTTTTTTTGTGGAGAATATCGGATTCGAACCGATGACCTCTTCCATGCCATGGAAGCGCTCTAGCCAGCTGAGCTAATCCCCCGCTTAGCGGGTGCAAATATATTTTAAATTTTGTAGTGGCCAACTATTTACCAACCGGTTATGGTTCCTTTTTATTTCACTACCGGAAATGCCGAAATGCGCAACCGAGAGGCGCCCATCGGAATAAGCAATATTTCTTCTTCGGGTTCTGTTGTGCTTACCGGGCTTAGAGGGAGTTCACCACATAAACCGTATTGATCAATCTCCCATGAAGGAATTTTTTTGCCTTTGGTTTTTATGGCTAACGGAACAGAGGAAGGCGAAAAAGGAAAATCATCAAGCGGCCAGGGTTTCTTTATGATTTCAAATGATTTTTCTAATTCATGGAGATTGCCAGACAAGCCGTAGTTCCAAGTGCTGCCCGGGTAAATTTCATACGAAGGCCATTGAGCCGGATCAGAGTTTTCCTGCCACTTAGAATCGGATTGGGCAGTTTGTTTACTGTCTATACGCACATAGTTTTCCTGTATCTTTAATGAATAAGTAAGCGGCCCTCGATTTATGCTTATGCTATTTTTATTTTTGTCCCATACTTTTATTTTAATTTTCATAGGGAACTCTATGCTGACTGCGTCATTGTTTTTCCAGTTTCGAATGAGTTTTAGGTATTGCCCGGCCACCACGGGCTGAGAGATTACTTCCTGATTTACTTTTATTTTGGCATCCGCACACCAGTTTGGTATGCGCAAATAGAGAGGGAAGCGGGTAGTTTGGCTCAAGGTTAATTTCAGGGTAATGGTTTCATCGAAGGGATAATGTGTTTGCTCGCGAATTGAAACAACCTCCCCATCAGCTACTTTTGCTTTTACTTCGCTGGCCGAATAAAGTACGGCCGCTAATCCATTATCGGGTGTGGCCATCCATACGTTTTCAGCATAATAGATCCATCCGCTTGTGTGGTTATGCTGGCAACAGCGGCTGCTGAACGGATTCATGTTAAGATGTGGGCCGGCATTGTCTATGCCGGGATGATGGTTTTTGCCATCGCTCATTACCATATTGGGAGCCGTGAGGTAGCGAAGAGACCGATAATCCGGCATGAAGGCTGCCGGGAAGGTATTAAAGGCTACATCTTCGCAGTTTTCTGCCCAAAATGGATCGCCTGTAATGCGCATCATTATTTCATCAGATGTCATCTGCTCTACCATGCCGCAGGTTTCTATGGCCTGGCGCGGATCGGTATATCCTTTTCTAGAGTTTTCATCTCCGCCCCACATACCGCCCGGTACTTGGCCGTATTGCTCACGAATAAAAAACTGATTATCGTAGCTGGCTTGCAAATCGGTCGGGTCATGGCTTTGTTGGTAAAAAACAGCCGGCTCGCGAAAACACTGCGCGATATTAACATTGTGCCAATTGGGCAGCCAGTTTTTAAGTTTCCAGTTGGCGGTATTGCGATGGATTTTTTCAGCCAGCGTAAGCAACCATTTTTCCCGGGTAATGTTATAAAGCCAATATACACTGTACAGGTTATCTCCCCCGCGGCTGTTCTCCCAGTAATCGGTAAGGAAATCATTTTCGGGAATGGAGAGTTGCCATTGAAAATACCGGGTTAGGTGGTTGATTACGCGGGTATCGTGGCTGTATTCATAATAAGATTGTAGCACAAATAGC
Organism: Bacteroidota bacterium; assembly: GCA_018267135.1. Taxonomy (GTDB): domain Bacteria; phylum Bacteroidota; class Bacteroidia; order Cytophagales; family Cyclobacteriaceae; genus ELB16-189. The sequence continues at coordinate 30,214 of JAFDZA010000003.1, read as the reverse complement.
ATCAGCATCTGTGCCCACAGATCGCGCTTGCCAGTAGAGTTTCGGATAACAAAAGGACCAAAGTCTCCATTTGGCCGCTGGCTGTTCAGTGTTCCGTTAATCCACACCAGAGCTTCATCAATCATCTTTTTATCGTTCAGTACATAGCCCATGTTGGCGTATCCTTTTAGCCAGTATGGTAATTCTTCCCATCCCCAATCGCCTTTGCCATCCGGGCTGAGCCAGGCATTATTTTTTTTGGCCAGCCACGCGCTAATTTCGCCCAAATGCCCGGCCAAACCCTGGCGCTCCAACTCTAGGTTTTTCCTCAGCCAGCCATCGGGCTGCACAGCTCCTACGGGTAACTTAACCAGATGCTGAGCCTTGAGCGGAGGCTGGTTGGTTTGATAAAATGAATTGACTGATTCGTTGGGAGGAATCGGAACAGTTGATGCCCATGGCTGGGCGTAGATTTGAAGAGAGCAGAAAATGAAGCAGGTAAGAGTCAGTTTTTTCATGAGTATTACTTTTAAAACTTTTCGGCCAGTTGTCTCATTTTTTTTATTCGCTCCGGATCAACGGTGCGCAGCTTAAATTCGCTGCCCTCGTCATCGCCCATGCCGGCTATGGCCGGGTTTCGAAAAGTCATTTCGCTTTCGCGGAATCGGGTGGCCGAAAAATGGATTTCTTTTGTTCCGGTTTTTTTTACAATCTCCTCTACGGTAGTTTCATTTACGCCCGATCCGGGCATGATGGCGATTCGCCCGTTTGCCTTTTTAATTAATTGTGCGATCAGGTCAACACCTTTCACAGCTTGAGCTTGCTGGCCGGCTGTCAGGATACGGTCGAACCCAACTTCAATGCAATCTTCCAATGCTTCTAACGGATCGCGGGCCATATCAAAGGCGCGGTGGCAGGTAACTTTCAGCGGCCGTGCCCGGTCAATCAGTTCCCGGCATCTCTTTTTGTCTATGCGCCCATCGGCTGTTAAGATGCCCAATACTACGCCATCGGCACTCAACTTTTGGCATTGATCAATGTCGCGTTTCATGCTATGAAATTCATAATTAGAATAATGAAAATCGCCCCCGCGCGGGCGGATCATAACAAACACATCAATGTTCAGGTTTTGCCTAACGGTTTCGATGGTTCCGTAAGAAGGCGTAGTTCCTCCTTCAGCAGGGTTGTCGCACAGTTCGATACGGTCGGCTTTCCCTTCCTGCGCCCGGAGGGCAGACTCAATGTTGTAAACAACTATTTCGAGGATCATGATTAATAATAACTTTTCGATTCAAAAATTGTATTAGGTACTTCCGGAGAGTAAACGGCATAGGTAAATCCTTTTTGCAGAGCATACGCTCCGATTTCACCGTTTTTATTTAGCGCTAAAAACCCGACTTGCATTTCCTTCGATTTACCGGGTTGATTTTTTACAATTCGTTGTACGGCCTGCTCGCACGCTTGTTGCGGAGAGCGCCCTTGCCGCATGAGCTCTACCACCAGATGCGAGCCGCAGATACGGATCACTTCTTCGCCCACCCCGGTGGAAGTAGCCGCCCCAATTTCGTTGTCGACAAAAAGCCCCGCCCCGATAATGGGCGAATCGCCCACTCGGCCATGTAATTTAAAGGCCATACCGCTGGTGGTGCAAGCGCCTGATAAATTCTGGCTTGCATCTAATGCAATCATGCCAATGGTGTCGTGGTTTTCAATATTTACAATGGGTTTGTATTCAGCTTTTTTCAGCCACTCTTTCCAAATCTTCTCCGATTCGGGAGTGAGAAGATTTTCTTTTTTAAAACCGTTGGCCAAAGCAAACTGCAAGGCACCATCGCCCACCAATAGGACATGAGGTGTTTTTTCCATTACCTTCCGGGCTACGGAAATAGGATGCACGATGTGTTCTAAACAAGCTACGGCTCCACAGTTTGAAAACTCATCCATAATGCAGGCATCGAGCGTTACGCGCCCATCGCGGTCGGGCAACCCACCGAGGCCAACCGATGTTTCTTTCGGGTCGCCTTCGGGTACTTGCACACCGGCCTCTACGGCATCGAGCGAGCGGCCGTCTTTACTCAAAATCTTCCAGGCTTCTACATTGGCAGCCGCCCCAAAATTCCAGGTGGATATAACAACGGGCTTTGTACTTGTCTTCTCTTGGGCAAAAATTTTAGACAGGCTTCCAAATGAGGCAAGCAAGGAGGAAGATAAAATAAATTTTCTGCGCGAAGTTTTCATGGGTTTTATTTTTTAGCACCCGGAGGGCAGTATTTCCGTAAGTATTCTGAATACAATGTAGATAAATGTTTTTGGGTTCCTTCGCCCTCGCTGATACCGTGCGTACGGTTAGGGTAGGCCATGAACTGAAATTGTTTATTGTATTTAATGAGTTCGTTGAGCAGCATTTCGGCATTGTTGTAGTGTACGTTGTCGTCTCCGGTGCCGTGTATGTAGAGCAGGTTTCCTTTCAGGTTTTTGGCATAGGTAACAGGCGATCCGTTTACAATATCTTCCAGATTTTCTTGCGGCAACCCCATGTAGCGCTCTTGGTAAATGTTGTCGTAGGTAAGTTGGTTGGCCACGGCTGCGATCGCAATTCCTGTTTTATAAATTTCGGGATACTGAAACAACAAATTTAAAGTGGTGGAGCCGCCTCCGCTCCAGCCCCACACGGCAACACGGTCGGCATCTACATACGGCCATTTTAAAATTTCTTTGGCCGCCAGGGCCTGATCGCGAATATTGAGTTGGCCAATTTTCCGGTATATAGATTTGCGCCATTCCCGGCCTTTGGGCCCCGGGGTTCCTCTTCCATCTATCGAGATATATAAATACCCTTCTTTGGCTAAATTTCCATTGAACATAAAATTCTTGCCTGCGCCAAAGCGATCGGTTACGGTTTGCGAGGCGGGTTCGGTGTATACAAAAAACAGAACAGGGTATTTTTTTTGTGGATCAAAGTCGGTGGGCTTGGCTACCCATCCATCCATTTCAATACCCTCTTCTGTTTTTATTTTGAAAAATTCGATGTTGGATTTGGATGGATCGGCTGCTTTGGCGGCTTCTTCTACACCCGGTTGGGTGCCGATGGCTTTGTGGGCTGGCAGCGTAATCCACTCTTCTGCCGGCCGGGTATAGTAATTTGAGAATTCATGAAAGGCGTATTGGCCGTTGGGTGAAATGCTGTAACTGTGCGTACCGGTTTGGCTGGCTGGCGAAACCCGTTCTAACTTACCTTTGCCGTTTAAGCTGGTTTTGTATAAATATTTTTGAGTGGCGTTGGCAGGGGAGGCCAGAAAATAGACCGTATTATTTTTTTCGTCAACTCCCTGAAGTTCTATTACGTCATAGTTGCCACGGGTAATGAGGGTTTCTTTTGATCCATCTTTAGCTATACGGTATAGATGCACCCAGCCGTCTTTATCGCTCAGCCACAAAAATTCTTTTTTGTTGTTTAGCCAAACAAATGGATGACGGAAGTCAAGTGCATAAGAGTTTTCAGAGAAACCGTACACGTCAATCCAGGCTTTATCGGTTTCAACATAAATTTGTTTAGCCTCGCCCGTGAGGGCTTGGCAAGAAAAAATTTTACTTTCATTTTGTTTGCGGTTCAGTTGCTGGATCAAAATTTCGGAAGGGGAGAGCCACTCCATACGAGGTAAGTAGTGCTGCTGTGGGTCGCCCGGTATATTGAGCCAGGTTATTTTATTGCCAGCGACATTGGCCACCCCAATTTTAGCAGGCGAGGGGCTTTGCCCAATGGTGGGGTACTCTACCGGGATGATGTGCGAGTAGGCCGAATCAGTCGTATTGATCATGTAGTAATCTTTGATTTTAGCGGCATCAATCTGCCAAAAGGCAATCTGCTTGCCATCGGGGCTCCACTGAAAACCATCGCGGCACGAAAACTCTTCTTCATAAACCCAATCAAAAGTACCGCTGATCAATTTTCGAGAGTGATTGGATGTTATTGCTGTCTGTTTTCCGGTGGCTATATCTTCTACATATAGATCGTATTCGCTTACATATGCCACCTGGCTGCCATCGGGAGAGAACTTGGCAAAACGCAAAGACGAGGCCGGATGCCCTTTCCCTATGGGTTTCAGCTTTTTGGTTTTACTGTGAAAAACCCAGTAATCGCCTTCCGTGTCGAGGCGCCATACCCTGCGGGAGTTGGTGTAGATCAGTAATTGGCTGCCGTCATCAGAAAGATGAAAATCGCGTACCGAAATCGGCTGGGTTTGCCCGGCCGGAATAAGGTCTTTGGCTGAAACAAAAACAGAACGGGTTTGTCCAGGGAGTTCATATTTTACGATGTCGTTATTTTCAATTTCGTAATAGGAATTGCCATCGCCCGACCAGCGCAACGATTGTGCTTGCCCCCGGCAGATAAGAAATACTAATCCTACAATAAGAAAACGTTTCATGGGTAAATTGTTTTTGTTTTTAAGTTAGATGGAATGATCGGATCGTGATACTCAATTTGTAGCAGGATATGTTCAAGCCTTTTTTATGACATCGAATTTCTTTGTTCCTCAAAAATAGAAAGCCTACACAATAAGAAAATATTTTTTATTTGAGCCACCAATTAAACAGATGAAAACCATAAATCAAGATGCGAACCCTCACCCTTGATAAAACGCGGCTTCCAAAAATATCCACTTGTTTTTTTACCAGCAGGTAAACGCAACTTAAAGAATTTAGAATCGAAATTAAAAGAATAAACTAACACGCTTTGGTGCGGATTAGCCACCCCAGAATAGTATTTGTCATTTTTTTTTGAAAAAAGGATTAATAGCTTCGCCCCCGAGAAGTATCATTTTGTATAATGCCTATTGGCTGCTTTATTTTTATCAGTATATTTAAAGATCAGAAAGTCTATTCATGGCCAAGCTAAAAAACATCATTAAACAACTTTCAGAGAAAGACTACAAGGAAATACATGATTCGCTCATGGAAAGCAATGCCGAGAAATCGGCCTACGTGCTGCGATCTTTACGAGAGAGGCAGCTTTCCGACAGCAAAATCATGGTAGAACTTGAGGTAAATGCGAATGCCTATTACACACTTCGTTCGCGTCTGAACCAAAAAATAGAAGAGCATTTGCTGCAGCAGATGGAAAGCCCCCGCACCGATATTTTGCGGAAAGTGGCTAACCTGAATGAGGTACTCTTTACCAAAAAAAGAACTATCTCTATTGCCACCCTTCGAAAACTGGAGAAGGAACTGCAAGATTATGACCTGGCCAGCGAGCTGACTGTGGTGTATAAATCGCTAAAAAAAATGCACGTTCACTCGCCCGAATATTTTACATACTCACAATTATATAACCGCCACGTGGCTTTTATGCTTGCAGTAGACAAGGCGGAAGACCTGCTGGCAGATTACATAAAAAAATACGGTAATTATTTTTTTACAGGCGATTCCACCGAAAAACTGGGATTGAATTTGGTTATGAAAGAGATGCAGAACGTGTGTAAGCTATACGAATCGCACCGGCTGTATGTTTACCAGAGTTGTATGACGGTGTTTCACCGGCTATTTGTCGAAACAGACGATATGGCTCACGAAGGCGAAGCCATTGAAGATATCTTTACCAAAGTGCAGAAGATATTTGAGTCGTATAACCTTGACCCGCTTTATTACCATCTCAATCTGGTATTCGAATTTTTAAGATTGGAGTACTACAACCATTACAACGTATTTAGGCAGGCAGAAAAATACTACGAAGAAGTAAACGATGCCACCGCCACGCTGTTGATGAATTATTCTAATTACACCTTTACCGCCCAGTTTCTTATTTCTAAAATTGAACGACACACCCGCAACAACACAGAAAAAACCCTTTACACCGAAAATGAAAGTTTACTGGTTGATATAGAACCAGACCTGCAAGATGTACCCAAACATGTTATCTATATCTGCTACAAAGCGTTGAGTTGTTACTACATCGGTAAGTATGATGAGGCTGCCAAAATCATCAATCAGTTGCTTAACGAAATCAGTCTTAAAAAATACCCATTTGTGCAGATGGAAGTAAAGGCTTTGTTGGCTTTGCAGTATTGTATGATGAGAGACTATGAATTGTTTACCCAGCTAACCAATAGCGTGCAGCGCCAGATTCGCACTTTTGGAAAAGATGATTGCGAAAACGTACTGCTGTTTTTAAAGATTTTACGCACGGCTACCAGTGAAGCTAAACGTGAAAAAGCCAAAAAAATAAGCGCTATTATTCCCAAGTTTAAGCAGGTAAAAGTAACCTATTTTGCTCCTACCGCATTAGTGAAGATGGATGATGGATTTGTAGAAATGCTGGCAGCTATTGAAGGAGCAACCGATGCCTGAACCAACCTGGTTTAGGTTACACGTCAATTTTTAAAATACTTTCATGCGAAAGCGGCTTGTTCAGATACAGGCGCACATTCGGGTATTTTTTCGATCGGTTAAAATCCAAAGGATTGATAGATGAGGTAAGCATTATAATTTTACATTTATTGCGAGCAACCGGAGAAAGAGTTTCAAACTCATCTAAAAATTGAAACCCATCCATTAGCGGCATATCAATATCCAGAAAAATAACATCGGGCAATACTTTGTCGGCCAGATTCATTTTTTCCAGATTCTTCAAAAATTCAATCGCACTTTTGGCACCTGTGTGCGTGTATATGTTTTCTGCAACCGCTGCAGCCTCTATCATTTTTTGATTGATCAGGTTATCGATTTCATTGTCATCGATAAGCATTACAGATTGATATTTTCGGGTTGTCATAGGTGTTTTTTCACAATCTTAAAAATAAGCTATTTCGCTGTTTATAAAAAAACTCTTTTAGAAATAATAATACATTGTTTTTCTAAAGGTCGAATTTAATGCCTTGAGCCAACGGCAGGTTATCGCTAAAGTTAATGGTGTTAGTTTGTCTTCGCATGTACACTTTCCATGCATCCGAGCCGGATTCGCGGCCCCCCCCGGTTTCTTTCTCACCGCCAAAGGCGCCCCCGATTTCAGCACCCGAGGTGCCAATGTTTACATTGGCTATGCCGCAATCAGACCCTGCGTGGGAAAGAAACTTTTCCATGTCTTGCAGGCGGGTAGTCATTACCGAAGAAGAAAGACCTTGCTTCACACCGTTTTGTAAAGCAATGGCTTCATCTAATGTTTTGTACCGGATCAGGTACAGGATAGGGGCAAATGTTTCGGCTTGTACAATTTCATAATCGTTTTTCACCTCGGCAATGGCGGGTTTTACGTAGCAACCCGATTCGTAACCTTTGCCTTTTAATACTTTGCCGTTTACGGCAAAGTGGCCTCCTTCTTTTTTTATTTTTTGAAGGGCGGCACTATATGTTTTTACAGCCAGCTTATCAATGAGCGGCCCCACATGGTTAAGGGTGTCCAGCGGGTTGCCAATACGTAGTTGTGTATAAGCTTTAGTTAACCGGTTTTTTACTTCGTCATATACCCGATCGTGCACAATAAGCCTTCGGGTAGAGGTGCAACGCTGGCCGGCTGTGCCCACCGCCCCAAACACAGCTCCGCGAATGGCCATATCCAGGTTTGCATTTTCGGTAATAATGATGGCGTTGTTTCCGCCCAGTTCCAACAAGGCTCTACCCAGCCGTGCTGCCAGAGTTTGGCCTACGGCTTTCCCCATACGCACTGACCCGGTGGCGGATATCAACGGAATATTTTCATGAGCGCACATCCATTGTCCTACTTTATAATCTCCATTAACGATACAAGATACGCCTTCGGGTACGCCATTTCTTTCAAAAACTTCAGTAGCGATATTTTGGCAGGCAATGCTGCACAACGGGGTCTTTTCGGAGGGCTTCCATATACACACATCGCCACATACCCAGGCAATCATGGCATTCCAGCTCCATACAGCCACCGGAAAATTAAACGCAGTAATAATGCCCACGATGCCCAGCGGGTGGTATTGCTCATACATACGATGGTACGGTCTTTCGGAGTGCATGGTGAGTCCGTTCAGTTGGCGCGAAAGCCCCACGGCCAAATCGCAGATGTCAATCATCTCCTGCACTTCGCCTAACCCTTCCTGATAGGATTTTCCCATTTCGTACGAAACCAGTTTCCCTAATTGTTCTTTATGCTGGCGCAGCGATTCGCCAATCTGCCTGACGATGTCGCCCCGTTTAGGGGCAGGCAACATTCGCCACTGTGTAAATGCCTGACCAGCCTGCCTCACTACTTTTTCAAAGGATTTTTCATCGGTGGTCTGAATGCGGCCGATGAGTTTCCCGTCTGCGGGAGAATGACAATCTATGTAGGTCCCGGATGTTTTGATCCATTTCTTGCCGGTAGAAGTACCCGGGTTAGATTTTTTTATTCCCAGGGTATGAAGTGCTTCACCTATTCCAAAATTTTTCATAGTGTTGAATATAAACGCAAACTTAGAAGAAAAGAATCAGAGTTTATACTAAAGGTTATTCATACAAGTATGGTAAAGACATATCATGGCCTGAATATCTTTTTTGTGTACTTTTTCGTGTGGGGAATGGGCTCCCTGTTCAGGCGCCCCCACAAAACACCAGTCGAAGGGTAAGTGGCCGCGCTGCAACTCTCCGCCATCGCTCGAGCCCGAACCTTCCACTTCTAATTGATAAGCAATTTTATTTTTTTTGGCTATGTTGATGATTTTCTCTACAAAACTGAGGCGTGGAATATTTCTATCGCGCAGCGAAATAGCTACGCCCTGGCCGTGGTCTATGCCATCCGATACCCACGTGATGTCTGAAATTAAAGCCTGACGCACGTTCCATTTTTTGTAAATATACTTGGCCAAATAATTTGCCGATCCGCCTCCGTGCTCTTCCCAGCAGCTAAAAACAAGTACTCCGTTTTTTAATGTTTCGGCTACTTTTAGCGCATTAAAAATACCCAGGCGATTGTCTAAGTAGGGTGATTGAATAAATTCTTTGGTTTCTCTAAAATCAATTTTATAGGTAAGGGTGGTGCCCCGTTCAATCGGTCTGCCAAATTTATAAAATGCATGATTCTCTTTGTCGTACTCCAGTTCGCATTCAATTTTTCCCTGGGCATCGTGCCCCACTAACCTGGTGCCGGCTTCGGCATCCGGGCTGCCGATAGATATGAGCTGGTTAAAGTAACGCACGGTAAAGCCTACGGTATCCATGTGAGCAAAAATAGCTGTGCGCGGGCGACCAAATTTAAGAATCAGGCAATCTTGAAAATCTTCCCCTTCTATGATTTCAGGGATTACCGTCCATTTCTTTTTTTGCCGGTGAATGTAGGAAAGAAGGAAATCTTTCATTGCTCTTTCGCTTCCCGAGGGAGCATGGATTTCGCACAGTTGCCGCAGCAGATGATACTCACTTTTAATTTTTGAGGAGGCTTTCATGAACACAGTACTTGTTGTAATTTACACGAAAATAATTTTCTTTTTTAGATTTGATAAGCAGATATCTCTGGGGTGCCTGAATGTGTAACATGAAAGAAGAAATCTTAAAAGCGATACCTGTTTTTTTATCCAGTGCCATAAAATTTATTTTTGGCCCACTGGCGGGCTATAAGTTGCATCTGCATTTTGTTACCACTTTTCTGGCAACCGTAGGAGGTATGATGCTGAGTGTGGTGGCCTTTACTTATTTTGGCGATTGGCTGCGTCATAAATTGCTGAACCGTTTTTTCAGAAATAAAGCCGAACATCCCGAAAAGCAAAAATGGTATAGTAATTTTTTAAAAAAGTACGGCCTTACCGGCATCGCGGTACTGACTCCTCTTTTTCTTACCCCGATCGGAGGCACCATATTGGCCGTGAGCTTAGGGAAACCCAAAGAAAAAATTTTGATTTTTATGCTGATCAGTGCGCTGTTGTGGGCGCTGGTACTTACGTCTATTATTTATGCTTTGGGTAAGATAGATTTGCCCGATGTGCTGACCTGAAGGGTTGCGCTTTTTGCTATCATTCTATTACGACTCATCGGGCAGCACTTCAATATCTCTGATCAACACTTTTTTCGCAATGGCTTGCCCCGTTTTGGTAGCGGCCAAACCACCCAAAGCCGTTTCCTTATAACGTGTTTCCATGCTGGAGCCGATCTCACCCATAGCTTCCACCACCTCATCAACCGGTATAATACTACTTACATCGGCCAACGCAATTTGTGCCGAACTGTTGGCAATGGCAGCTGCACTGGCGTTTCGTACCACGCAGGGAATTTCAACTAACCCCGCTACGGGATCGCACACTAATCCCAGCATACACTGAAGGGTGATGGCTACGGAATTGAATACCTGATTAACGTTGCCACCTAAGCAATAGACAATGGCTCCGGCCCCCATGGCAGCGGCCGTGCCGGTTTCGGCCTGGCATCCGCCCACGGCCCCGGCAATAGATGCTTTTTGTTCTATAATGATGGCGATACCGGCCGCCACCATCATGGCTTCAATTATTTTTTCATCATCTACCTGATGAATTTCCTGCAAGGTGTAAAGCACACCCGGCATGATGCCGCTGGCCCCGGCTGTGGGGGCTGCCACCACACGGCCCATGCACGAATTTACCTCTTTGGCGGCCAGCGCCCGCGAAATCAGTTTTTGAAATTCAGGCGACAATACCGTAACCGGATGACGGAATACTTTTTTAGCTCCGTTGCTTACCATGCCCGAGCGGGAAGTCATGTCTTCTTCCAGCCCGGTGCGTACGGCCTCTTTCATCACCTTCCAGGCCTTCATCAGCCCTTCGTTTATTTCGCTGTGGGTTCTGCCTTTTTGTTCGCGCTCATACTCGAGCACGGTATCGGCCAGGGTAATTTTCTTTTCGAGGCAGTAGTTTTTCCAGCCCTCAAAGGAATCGAATAAATAAGCCATACTGTTTTTTGTTGGTTGTGCAAGGTAACGACTTTCGCGGCAAAGGTATAGGTTCAATGTATTTTGGGTTTTATATTACCGGTAATCTTAAGCCACACTACTTTTCTTATTTTTGAGCCATGAAGTTAAGGTTGTTCCGGCTGGTTTTATCGGGGTTGCTTATCGGCACGTTGCTGTTTGCACAGGTAGCCGTAAACTTCTTTCATAAAAATCATGATATCCACCGGCTTAAATCTACTTCGTCCGTTCCGTTAAAAAGCGGTGAAGCCGGTGTACAAACCCACGATGGCGAACACTGCCGGGTGTGTGCGGTTGATTTTTTTAATCACTCATTTATTGAGAACACAACAACTGTTTTTGAGCAGACTTTTTATGCCGTAGTACGGTCTTGCCCTATTTTCTCGTATTTCTTTATTCCTGTTTCTTTTTCTAAAGACCGGGCTCCACCCTCCCTATTCAGTTAATTTTTTTATTGAAACATCTGCCTCCGGATTGATTAACCGATCCTATCTTTTTAATTTTTTGTTTAATTTATCTAAAAAAACATTTAGACTTGTCTAAAATATGAAACTATATAATGTAATACTTTTTTTGTTAATCGGTTTGGGCTGTATGGCTCAACCGGCCATCATGGGAACGGTTACAGACCGAGATACAGAGCAGCCGCTGGCCGGATGCACATTGTGGTTAACAAAATCCCGGCAAGGAACTACAACTGATCTATTTGGAAAATTTAAGATGGTGGCTCGTGAGGGAGACCGGCTTGTTCTTTCGTATGTCGGCTATCAAACCGACACCATCTACATCGATCCTCATAAAGTCAACTACGAATTGGCTCTCATGCCTAATCCGCAAGAACTGAGTGAGGTAGTGATTACAGCCATGACGCATGCCTCTTTGGTTAGAAAAAATCCCATCGCGATTAACATTATTACCGCCAAGATGATTGAAATGTCGAACGAAAATAATGTGATGGATGTCATAGCCCGCCATACACCAGGCATTAGTATGTTAAAAACAGGCCCGAATATTTCAAAGCCGTTTATTCGCGGCCTTGGGTTTAACCGGGTGCTTACACTTTACGATGGAGTTCGGCAGGAAGGCCAGCAGTGGGGTGGGGAGCATGGCTTGGAAATTGATAACTATAATGTGGAGAAAGCAGAAGTAGTGAAAGGCCCGGCAAGCATTGTGTATGGCTCCGATGCACTGGCCGGTGTGGTAAGTTTACACCCTTACGTTCCGAAAGAAACCGATGGGGTGCTGCGGGGTCGTTGGCTATCGGAATACCAAAGCAATAATGGATTGATAGGGAAAGGACTCAGAATAGCGCAAGGAAACCGACACTGGCTTTGGGCTTTGCGGGGTTCGCTTCGCATAGCCAAAAATTATACTAATGCTGTAGATGGACGGGTGTATAATACGGGCTTTCAGGAAAAAAATATTTCTGCACTCATTGGCTATCGTAGTGTAGCCGGAACTACCCATTTTAATTTATCATGGTATGACAACTTGCAGGGCATCCCTGATGGCAGCCGCGATTCGCTGACCCGAAAATTTACTCAACAAATTTACGAAGGCGATCAGGATGACATCAAAACCAGGCCGATTGTTTCTGCTTCCGAATTAAATTCATACTCTCTCAGCCCTTTGCACCAACGCATACAGCATTATCGTGCCTACATAAACAACCACTACCAAGTAGGCAAAAGCGATATCAATACATTAGTTGCGTTTACACAAAACATCAGGAGAGAATTTAATCATCCTACGGCACCGGCTCAGGCAGGCACATTTCTACAGTTGAATACGTTGAGTTATAGTATCCGCTACAATACACCCGAATACGCAGCCTTAGATTTTTCGGTTGGAGTAAACGGCATGGTGCAACAAAATAAAATAAAAGAAGCGACCAACTTTCCTATTCCTAACTATGGGCTAACCGATGTGGGTGCGTATGTACTAAGCCATTGGAAAAAAGGTAAGTGGAATGTAACAGGAGGAGCCCGGATGGATTACCGCACCATTGCTACCCATTCTTTATATGCCCGTACCGATAGTCATGGTTTCGAGCGGCCGGTCATACCACCCGATACGATTTTGGCCACTCGTCAGTTTCCTTCTGTTCGGCAATCGTACTACGGCTTTTCTATGAGTTTGGGTATGGCTCATCAGATTGCAGAACATCTCAGTTTAAAAGTTAATTTTTCGCGCGGCTACCGGGCACCGAGTATTTCTGAAATTGCCTCCAACGGTTTAGATGCCGGGGCGCATATTATTTATATTGGCAACTTACATTTTGTGCCGGAGTTTAGTTGGCAGGAAGATGCCGGGTTGTTTGCAGATTATGAAACCATTTCTACTTCGCTGAGTTTATTTAATAAAAATATACAAAACTATATTTATCTCAATCAGTTGGTAGATGGGCAAGGCCGCCCTCTAACCGATGCGCAAGGCAATCGTACTTTTCAATACCAACAGTCGTCCGCCCAATTGTATGGCTTAGAGTCTACCTTTAACTGGAAACCAACTGCCGTACCCGGCTTTTCATGGAATAATCAGTTGGCGCTCTGCTATGGCTTTAACCGCGATACTTTTTTTGAAAATAAAAAACAGCAAGGAGAGTACCTTCCGTTTATTCCCCCGGCCCGGTGGGTTAGTTCAGCTAATCAGCAAATCAATATTAAATCTTCGTGGGTATCGGGATTCAATACGTTTGTTGAGATGGATTGGAACGCAACCCAAAACCGTTTTCTGGCGCTATACAATACCGAGACGCGTACCCCAGGATATATTCTTTTTGATGTAGGCGTAAGTGCTACTTTTTTAAAACGATGGCAGTTGCAAGCGCAGGTAAACAATTTATTAGATGAAGTGTACCAGTCTAATTTAAGCCGGCTTAAATACTTTGAATACTATGCTCAATCACCCAATGGGCGCTCCGGTATTTATGGTATGGGTAGAAATTTTTGTGTTAAACTGATGGTTTCGTTTTAGCTGTTTCACGGGTTATCCGATTTGCCATTTACCCCGTATCGGCTGGGAGTGTCCGTTTTATAAAGTATATTGCTTTCAAAAAAAAATCGAATGAAAAAATTATTACCTCTTTTCTTTCTTGGATTGACGACCATACTGTTTGCCCAAACGGCACAAGACCAGCAGAGTATCAAAGAAATTTTTAATGAAGCACTTAAAAACGGGAAGGCCTATCCTTTATTAAAAGATTTGTGTCTTAATATAGGGCCGCGACTTTCCGGATCACCGGGGGCGGCTGCGGCTGTAGAATGGAGCCGCCACATCATGGAAAGCAATGACTTTGATTCGGTGTGGCTCCAGCCGGTAATGGTGCCACACTGGGTACGTGGCCAGAAAGAAATTGCGCGGGTAATTAATTCAAAGAAAATGGGAACGATGAATCTGTCGGTGTGTGCGTTAGGTAATTCAGTGGGTACCGGCCCGGCCGGTGTAAGCGCACCCGTGGTGGAAGTAAAAAGTTTTGAAGAATTGAAACAACTGGGAGCAAAAGCCATTCAGGGAAAAATTGTTTTTTTTAACCGGCCTATGGATCCCACACAGATCAATACATTTGCCGCCTATGGCGGGGCCGTGGACCAACGTGGGGGAGGTGCATCCGAAGCTGCAAAGTTGGGTGCTGTGGCCGTTATCGTGCGCTCGATGGGTATAAATCTGGAAGACTATCCGCACACGGGTTCTATGCGGTATGCCGAGAATGTTCCTAAAATTCCAGCCATAGCCGTGAGTACCAAACATGCCGAACTCCTCTCTAAACTGGTTAAAGAAGAAAAAGAACTACAGGTGTATATTGAAACCCATTGCGAAATGCTGGACGATGCCCCTTCGTATAATGTAGTGGGCCAACTTAATGGAAGTGAGTATAAAGAGGAGATCATTGTTATAGGCGGGCATCTTGATTCGTGGGACCTGGCTCAGGGCGCACATGATGACGGAGCCGGCTGCGTGCAGGCCATCGAAGTGTTGCGACTGTTTAAGATGTTAGGCATTAAACCAAAACGCACCTTGCGTGCGGTTATGTTTATGAACGAAGAAAATGGATTAAGAGGCGGAATGAAATACGCTGAACTGGCCAAAGTAAAAAAAGAAAAACACATTGCAGCGATCGAGTCAGATGAGGGAGGGTTTACCCCCCGCGGGTTTTCGATGATGGCTACCGATGCGGTAAAGAATAAAATTAAAAGTTGGAAGCCTTTGTTTGAAGCGTATGGGCTCACCGATTTTAATCATCCGGGCGGAGGGGCCGACATTAGCCCGCTGGCTCCATCGGGCACTGCGTTAATAGATTTTTCGCCCGACACACAGCGCTACTTCGATTATCACCATACCCCCGAAGACACTATTGATAAAGTGAGCCCTCGCGAGCTGGAGATGGGCGCTGCCGCTATGGCCGCACTGGTATTTTTAATTGATAAATACGGGTTGTGATTCCTGAGAAATAAACATTTTGTTGGACACTTTTGTACGCTCATATTTATGAAAGCATTAATAAAAAAAATAATAAACATCGGGAACTACTCCAATCAAATCTCATTTGTATTGTTATTGCTTAGACTTACCGTTGGATTCTTTATGATAGCCAACCATGGTGCAGGCAAATTTTCTAAACTGTTGAGTGATGAACCTATTCAATTTGCCGATCCAATTGGAGTTGGGGTAACGGCTTCTTTTTATCTGGCTGTATTTGCCGAAGTGATTTGCTCCATTTTATTAATTTTAGGACTAGCAACCCGCCTGGCAGTATTTCCACTGTTGATAACTATGTTGGTAGTAGTATTTATAATTCATGGATCCGATGGATTAGGGAGACAAGAATTGCCTTTTATTTATAGTGCTATATACTTTTCAATTTTAATTTCGGGCGCAGGAAAATATTCCATTGACAATCTTATTAGCAAAAAATAAGATAACCAGAGGTGGGTAGGCCTGCATAATAAAAAGCCGATGAAAAGTACGGTAAGGCTAATATCTTCGCTTCTATTGTTTATCTTTCAGTCTAAAAAAATAAGAAATCTAGTCGGAGAATTGAATACCTACTCCCTATTTTTAAAACAGTAATAACAACAATATAAAATTTAACAATATGAAAAAGGCAAATCACTCACTCAAAGCAGCATCTGTATTATCTTTTTTTCTTTCAGTTGTAATTCTTGTTTCTGTTAGTTCATGTTCTCAAAAAATGACTTTCGGAATATCCACTGTTGTTCCTGCGGCAACCGGCACAGTGAAAATACAAACAGACAAGAACAATAATTACAGAGTTGATGTAACATTGAAAAATCTGGCCGCATCAAATAGACTTACTCCGCCAAGAGCAACCTATATTGTGTGGGTTGAAACACAATCTAATGGCGTAAAGAATATTGGACAGATAAACACTTCCGGCAAAAACCTTAAAGGTTCATTAAGAACAAACTTTCCTTTTAAGCCTGTAAATGTTTTTATTACGGCAGAGGACCTGCAGAATGTGGCAACCCCTGGAAGCACAATTATCCTTACTACTAAAAAACCTTAAACATTATTTTATCGATTGCCTTATGCTGCACTGGGTTAAATGCCTGCAATAGTGGTAGCAAAGAAATAGAAGACTATTTTAGGGTTATTGCTGCAGTAGTATTTATGTGCTGGTTGATAGTGTTAAACAAAATTCAATGAGCCGTAAACATCCAATCATCTTAACCTACATTTAACCGGGAAAACCCATGCCGAACGGATGTGTAGGAAAATGCAACGGCAGCATGCAAAAAGAATGGCTCAATGCGAATATTTTTTATTCCCTAAAAGAAGTGCGCGAAAAAATTGAGGAATGGATGACCGATAACAATTGGCATCGACCTTGAGAATTACAAAATTCGTGAGATCTGATCTTTTATTATAAGCAATACGTTGGCGCAATAATTTTCCTTTCAATCAATAAGCAGTGCGGCCGGTGAGTGTAGAGTGGATGTTTTGATAGATTGTTCTCGTTAAATAATTATATAACAATCAACCGCTCTCAAGAGATAACCTCTTTTAAGTTATTTTGTTTAGCAAAAAAACACTTAATATTTTTTAAATTAATGTATTCGGTTGCACCCCCAGAGGTTATTCTTATCTATTTTTTAAAACCTATTTCGTAAAACTTAATCCTGATCAAATCAACCTTAAAACAAATTTAAGGCTACATAATTTTGATTAAAATATTTGCTTTCGCCACGTAGCAAACTCTACATTTCACTTTCAAACCTAAACTAAACTTAAACTTATGATGAGAAAGCTACTGTATGTGTTGCTGTCTTCTTACCTCACTCTATCGTTTGCGAATTCGTTTGCGCAAGAGCATACCGTGAAAGGAAAAGTAAAGGCAGAAGACGGCTCTGATCTGCCAGGCGTAAGTGTTATTGTTACGGGCACCGGCATAGGTGCTATTACTAATGCGAATGGAGAGTATTCGCTTAATGCTCCCGCAGGGGCTACGTTAAGATTTTCATTTGTGGGTTACAAAACCCTTGAACAAGCAGTGGGTGATCGCTCGGTGGTTGATATTACCATGCAGAACGACATCACCCAACTGGGCGAAGTAATAGTAACCGCAGTGGGTATCGAACGTGATACAAAAACGATAGGCTATTCGGTAGCGAATATTAAGTCGGACTATATTAACCAATCGAAAGTAACCAATCTGGCGGCCGCCTTAAGCGCTAAAGTTTCCGGGTTGCAGATTAACCAAACCAGTAATTCGGTAAATGGCGGGGTAAGAGTTGTGCTGCGTGGAAACCGATCGTTTCTTGGGAACAACCAGGCGCTGGTTGTATTAGATGGGGTACAGGTAGATTCTAAATACCTGAATTCCATCAATCCGAATGATGTAGATAACGTTACGGTTTTAAAAGGCGCTACAGCCGCTGCGTTGTACGGATCTACTGCAGCCAACGGAGTGTTGGTAATCAATACCAAAGCAGGCAAAAAGAATTCGGCTCCCGAAATCAATGTCAGTTCTACCACCCAGCTTGAACAAGTTTCTTATTTACCTAAGTTGCAACAGCGGTTTGGAAGCTATGGAGGCGAAACCACCGGGGCATAGGATGTTTATACGCTCGATCCTAATTTTCCTGCAGGCTATGTAGCTTTTGAAAATCAAAGTTTTGGCCCTCAGTTTAATGGCGCCATGGTGCCGCTGGGCAGACCGTTGGCCGATGGCAGTACGTATTATACCACCTATTCGCCAAAGTATAACGACAAATTAAAATTTTGGAAAACGGGTATTACGCAACAGAACGATGCATCCCTCTCTGCCGGAGATGATAAATCTACCTACTTTGTTTCCTTTCAAAATGTAAACCGCTCCGGTGTGGTGCCCAAAGATACCTACAGCCGCAATACATTCCGGTTTAATGGCAGCCGGCAGTACGGCATTTTTAAAATCGGTTATAGGCTAACGTACGGGCTAACACACCAAGATAGAACAAGTGACGCAGGTGGTGTTTATAATGAATGGATGAATACCCCCATGCAAGTGCCCCTTACTCAACTGGCCAATTGGCAAAACTATAAATTTGCAGGCGCTACCGGTTATTACAATGACTTCTTCTTAAATCCCTATTATGATCTTGATCAAAACAGGATGGTTACCAACCAACAAGATTTTTTGGGCAATCTGGAACTCTCGTTGCAGCCCACCAAATGGTTGAACTTACTTGGCCGGGCCGGATTAAACAGCCAAACCTACCAAGAACAAGATAACACGTTGCCTTTATTGTTCGACCCCACCATAGCCAACGTAAACAAGTATCTGTATCAGAATGGGAGTGGCAATACACCTCCTGCCGTAGCTAATAACAACACCAACACGAAGAGAATCAACACCGATTTTTTGGCCACGTTCAGCAAAGATTTCAGCGAAGACTTTCACGCTAAACTTATTTTGGGCAATAATATTTTTGATGATTATACATCGGCCACTAATATCAACTCAGGTAATTTGCTTTATCTGAACCCGGTTATATACAACATCGCCTATCGCAATGGAAATATAGCGGGTAATGTATTTGAACAGCGTTATCGCAAAATTGGTTTGTATGGCGACTTAGCGCTGACATACAAATACCTGTCGGTTCACGGATCGTACCGAAACGACTGGACATCGCTGCTCAATATAAATAACCGATCATTCAGCTACCCGGAGGTAGATGCGGCATTTGTTTTCACCGATGCATTTCCTTCTTTAAAAGAAGGCGGTATTTTAACTTTTGGAAAGATTACCGGATCATTGGCCAAAGTGGGGAACGTTAGCCTGAACCCATACCAACTTCAAAATCCTTTTTCAGCCAGTTCGCCTTACTATACTAATGGCCCCTCACCGGTTCTATACCTTGGCCAGTCGGCCATTCAGCAAAGCATAAAGCCGGAGTTTACATCGGCTAAAGAAATGACATTGGAGTTGGGATTTTGGGAAGGAAAACTGAATTTTAAAACAGCCTATTACCAAACTAACACTACAAACCAAACCGTTTCATTTCAGGTATCTAATTCGGCCGGTTACTCCAACGCTCTTATCAACACGGGTGAAATGCTGAACCGCGGCCTTGAATTTGATTTGAACTACACACCCATATCTACAAACTCTGGTTTTAAGTGGACGATAGGCGCCAACTTTACGGAGTTGATCACGAACACACCGTTGTCTATATACACAGGGCCTACCGGTGATAAGTTGAATCAAATTAATGTACTGGATAATGGTGGAAATACCACCAACTCCTGGGCTGTAGTAGGCCAGCAATACCCGGTAGTAAAAGCAATTGATTATTTGCGCGATAAAGCCACCGGCAAAGTAATTGTTGACCCCGTAACAGGTTTACCCTCTCAAGATCCTACGCCTAAAATTATGGGACAGGCCAACCCCAAGCACCGGTTGGGGCTTAATACTTCGGTAAGCTTTAAAGGACTTTCGCTGAGTGTATTGCTCGATTACAGAAGCGGAAATGTAATCTATAACCAGATGGGGCAGAACCTGATATTCGGAGGCATAGATTATAATTCGGCTCAGGCAGGAAGACAGCGTTTTGTTTTTCCTAACTCTGTTTATTCTACCGATGGCGGGCACACTTATGTACCCAATACAAATATCACCATTAATGATGGCAACTATAATTTCTGGCAAAATATTTACTATAACGTAACCTCAAACTTCGTTACCTCGGGTGCATTTTGGAAACTGCGCGAAGTAAACCTGAGCTACCAGTTGCCTAAATCTATTTTGGGTAATCTTAAATTCATCAAAGCGATACGTACCAGTTTGGTGGGCAGAAATCTGCTGATGTGGAGGCCCGATTCTAACAAGTGGACCGATCCTGAGTTTAGCAGCGACACCAGCAATGGAGCAGGTACTACCAATGTAAACCAAACACCGCCCACACGCACGTATGGTTTTGTCATTGCCTTTACTTTCTAAAAACTTCTATTGAGAAAAATTATGAAAAATAAAACCATTCACTTTTTTTGGATGCTGGCCTGTCTTTTCCTGGCAGGTAGTTGCAATTCATTCTTAGACATCAATACTAACCCTAACCAGCCTACCGTATTAGGTGCTCCGGATTATGTATTGACAGGCGCTATCGTAGCTTCAGGTCAAATTCAATCGGTAGATTTGGCCTCTTTCAGCGGCTATTGGGCAGGCTACTGGGCCGCCTCCGGCTCGTATTCACAAGCCGGAGATTTAACTCGTAACTATAACCTCACTTATAATTGGTTGCCCTATGGGGTAAATGTAACCTTTGCCGGTACCGAGCCTAACCAACAATTGCAGGTGTGGGCATTGCTCTACAATAATGCCAGCAATTACCATTATGCCGAAACACTGGCCAAATCATTGAAAGGATATGATTACTACGTGGCCATTGCTAAAATAATGCGGGTGTGGTGCTTTCATTCGTTAGTAGATGTATATGGCAATGTGCCTTATTCTTCCACATTTAAAGGACTAGGTAATTTAGAACCCACGTATGATAATGCCCAAACTATCTATCAAAATTTATCCCTCCAGTTAGATAGTGCCGTTTCAATTATCCAAAATGCTCCGGCAACGGCTGTAGCGGTTAAAGCGAATACCGATGTTATTTTCGGAGGTAATATGAGTTCTTGGACTTCGTTGGCGAACACCATGAATTTAAGATTACTACTCAGGCAATCGCAGGTAGCATCCTCTCAAACGCTGATTACACAGGAGTTGGCTAAGATGGTGGCTAATGGAGGAGGCTTTTTAGGGGCCGGGCAAGATGCGCTCATTCAGCCGGGCTACACTAAAATTCAGGATCTGCAAAATCCCTTTTGGGAAAACAACGGCTTTAGTGCAGCCAGTGCCATAGGTGGGCGCGATTATAACCGGGTTTGTAATTTCAGTTTGAATTTTTTTGTAAACAATAATGATCCTCGTGCCGATTATTTGTTTAGAATGCCGGGCGATAACCCGGGTGTAAACTCGAAATTTACCGGAAATGTAGGTCCATACATAGGCATAGACTTTGGTGAGCCCGGAATTACCGCCACCGAAACGGCTCGCACCAGTGGCTTTGGAATTGGCGTATTAGGCGGCCCGTCTCAATCTTTGCCTTTTATTACGGCTGCCGAAAGTTTGTTCTTGCAGGCCGAGGCTGCGCAACGCGGATGGATTTCCGGGTCGGCTCAAAATTTTTATCAAACCGGTATAGCCGAATCGTTTCGTTACCTCGGGGTGCCCAACCCTGCGGCTGCCGCAGCTACTTATTATGGCCAGGCACTGGCTAATGTAAACTGGGGCGCTTCGAGCGGTAATCTTATCCAGGCAATCATTACACAAAAATGGGCCGCCATGACATCCATCGACTGCATGGAGGCCTGGTGCGATTTCAGAAGACTTGGTATTCCGAGTGTGCCACTGTCTATTGATCCCAGTGTAACAAGCCCTGTTTCCCCGGTAAGGGTGTTGTACCCGCTTACCGAATATGCCAATAATGCCACCGCGGTAAATGCCCAGGGAACCATTAACCAGTTCACTTCAAAAATATTCTGGCAGAATTAAAAATTTATGAGAAAAGATTTTATGAAAAAAATACATGCAATCATCTCTTTGTTGGGATTATTAATCTTAACAATTTTTGCAACAAGTTGTTTAAAAGATAACTACATAGACTTTAGCAAAGTTAAACCGGTTGTAGAGTTTATGGATACCCAAGCTCAGACCGGGGGCTATGCCTTGTCGATGCCGGCCTTTAACCAAGCAGCCCCCGATTCGGTTTTTGTGCGGGTAAATGTAACCGGCCAATATCCACTAACTACGGATTTGGCCGTTACAGTTTCAGTAGACCAGGCTACACTCGATGCCTATAATACAGCGAATGCCTCCTCGCCATTAACGTTGTTGCCAACAGCTATGTACACGATGCCATCCACTAAAGTTACGGTGAAGGCTAACCAACGGGTGGGCTTATTTCCTATTTTGATGAATTCAGCAGCTATCGGGGCGGCTTCTAATTATGGATTGCCGCTTAAAATTACGGATGCCTCAGGTCAGATTATCAGTGGTAATTTTGGCACCATCATTATCTCTCCATACGTTCCTACACCCAATGCCTTTGAAGGAAATTACCTGCGGACCGGTACCCTTACCATCGGAAACGGAAGCCCGATTTCAATTAACGAAACACGTTATCTGAACAGTGTGAGCAGCGGCACTTCTCAAACTTTTGTCAGTCATTTCAATAATCAGTCGCTTTCCTTTCAGGTGATGTATAACGGTGATAGTTCGATGAGTTTTGTACCCGCTATCGGCACCAAGGCAGCCGTTAACAATCTACCTAACTCCAATCCTAATTCTACCGTAACCTCTTCCATTGTTACCATAAAAGGAGGGAAGGCAATCATGACCATGAATTATTTTTTCTTTGATTCACAAAACCGTCAGAATACCTTTAAGGAAATATGGAAGCAACAATGAGATAGTACCAGAAATATTTTACGCAAAGAGGGGAGATTGAACAAATCTTCCCTCTTTGTGTATTAGCTTCAGGCTATAAACAAACTGTGGAACTGTTAATTCATGTTCAACAAAAACAAAATGGAAATAACACTAAATCCGATCGCCTACGTAAAAAATTCCCGTATCGAACCAATAGACGATAATTGGGAAACAATCGTGACCGAAATTGAACTTTCCGATCATATTCCCACCGAAGCATTCGAGCGGATATCCGATTTTTCACATCTTGAAATCATCTACTACTTTGATAAAGTAAAGAATGAAGAAATTGTTTTTTCGGGGCGGCCGAGAGGCAACCCTCATTATCCTTTGGTAGGTATTTTGGCACAACGAAAAAAAGACCGCCCCAACAAAATAGGGCTGGCCACGGTGGAGTTGCTGCAACACCGGGGAAGAACCCTAAAGGTAAAATTTCTCGATGCCATAGACGGAACCCCGGTATTAGATATTAAACCGGTTTATAAAGAGTTTGAACCTAAGGCGAGTATTGTGCAACCACTTTGGGTAACCGATTTGATGGAAAAATATTGGAAGTAGAACCAAGGTGGCAACCACGCCAAGAAACTTTAATGCTAAATTTGCTTTAACAACTTCCCCATACACGACCATTAATATTGATGAATATTATTAAGTTGACAAAAATAGAGGGCAACCCCACCAGCCACTTTGGGTTCAACGGTTATAGCACTGAAAAAATATATCAAGTAAGCCAAACCCATACAGCCGATGCCATCCTGTTTCATCTCACCAAAGTAGATCATCCATACACCAAAAAATGGATAACAACAGACGAAGATATTCATGCGTATAACCAAATCATCCAGCAAGGCCACTCGTTCGGGGCCGTTGAAGCAGGTGAGATAATTGGATGGATTATTTGCGAATACAGAGAATGGAACAACTCCTTGTTTATAGAAAATATTTTAGTGGCCGAAAAACAAAGGAGTAAAGGAATCGGTCAAAAACTTATTGAATCAGTAATAACTCAGGCCGGCAAACTTCAATGCAGACTGGTAGAACTGGAAACTCAAAATACAAACCTTCCCGCTATTGAGTTTTACCAAAAAAATAATTTTGAAATAACGGGAATCAACCAGAAACTTTATGCCGGAACCGACCGGAATGAAATAGCTCTGTTTATGACACGCGATATCATGCCAGATAAAAAGTAAAAGCGATTTAACAGCTTGAAGGCCGTTAGGCCAACTCGCGCAAATCGACCGGCACCACACGCGAAATTCCTTTCTCTACCATGGTAATACCATAAATTACATCGGTCGTAGCCATCGTGCGCTTGTTATGGGTAACAATTACAAACTGGCTGTCTTTGCTGAAGCTGCGGATGATGTTGTTAAACTTGTCTATGTTCGCATCATCGAGCGGGGCATCTACCTCATCGAAGATACAGAACGGAGCCGGCTTTAACAGGTACATTGAAAACAGCAATGCCGTGGCCGTTAAGGTTTTCTCTCCCCCCGAAAGTTGATTAATAGTAAGCGGCCGTTTGCCCTTGGGTTTGGCAATAATGTCAATCTCAGATTCTAAGGGTTTAGAAGCATCGATCAATTTTAAATCGCAGTCATCGCCTTCATTAAAGAGCGACCGGAACACCCGAACAAAATGTTCTTTGATCTGATGAAAGGCCGTCATAAATGTTTCGCTGGCTACGCCCTCTATTTCGCTGATGGTGCTAAACAGCGACTCCTTTGCTTTCAGCAGGTCATCTTTCTGTGTGTTGATAAATTCATTGCGCTGTTTAATTTCCGTATAGGCTTCCATGGCCATCGGGTTAATCGGCCCCATGTTGTCAAGTTTTTCCCGAATCTTGACTACCTCCTGGCGATGCTTTTCTTCATCTGCCTGGGCGAGGGCTTCGGCTTCTTCGGTACTGACTTCGTTTACTATAGAATCCAAATCCACATTAAACTCTACAGATAATCTTTCTTTTACCGAATTGAGTTGCAGTTTGCTTTCGCTCAGTTGGTTTTGCAACTCCATCAGCAGCGTGTCTATGTGCTGGCGCTGGTGTTGTACTTCGCGCAGGTCTTTATCGTACTGATCTATTTCCCCGCGGCCGTTATAATATTCTTTTTCTGCTTCGCTCAAGCCTTTTTCCATCTCTTCTTTTTCGCCATACATACCAATGAGTTCTTCATCGCTTAGCGTAGCGGTAGAAGTGATGGTTTGAGTTTCTTCTTCGTTTTTGTGCAGCTCTTCAGTATTTACTGTAATGCGGTGAGTGCTTTGCCCCAGGCTCTCCTGTTTAAAACGCACTTCCTGTTCAATGCTTTTAACACGGTTTTCCTGTTGATGAAAGAAAATATTCTGTTCGTTATAAGCAGCCGATTTCTGACTGAGCATTTCGTTTTGTGCCGTAAGCTCCACTACGATGCGTTTCAATTTTTCGTCTTGGCGCAACAACTCCTGGTGGGCGTGTTGTGCTTTGGGTTGCAGGTCTTCTATTTCCTTGGCGAGTGTCTCTATTTTCTCGTGGATGTCTTCTCTGCGCAAATCGGCACTGCTGAGCAGGCTGTGAAATTGCTCTTGTTTTGTTTTAACAGAAATAAATTCATCGTTTACCAGCTTTACGGCATTTTGTGCCTCTTCTATTTGTTGCTTCAGGGTGTTGTTGCGCAATTTCTCAAGCTCGCGTTGGCGGTCAACTAAACTGTGGCGAACGTCTTCCATCTTCTTGGTAAATTCTTTGATTTCCCGCTCCAGTTTTTCAAGATTTTTGGCACGCCCTATTTTTTTACCTTCAAATAAGCCGACTGACCCACCACTTAAACTAAATCTGCGCTTGGTTACTTTTCCGCTTTTAGAGATGAATGTATTGCCATCGCTGGGCATTAATTTAATATCTCCTTCGGTTAGGTAAACCCGATCGAGAATAAACGACATCAGTTTGGTGTACTTCGGATCGAACTCAATGATTTGGGTAGCCGGAAATGCATTGGGGTAAAGCTGAATAGGCGTACTGGTATAACTTTCAAAAGCTTCCAATACAAAAAAATTAGCCCGCCCTTTGCTGGCATCGCTCAAAACATTAATGGCTTCGTAGGCTTCATCGGCATGATCCACCACATAATAATTGAGGTACGGCTCCAGATAATTTTCGATAGCTACTCTAAATTCTTCCGTAGTAGAAATAATGTCTGATAACAGAGGAGCATTTTTGGTGCGCCCCACATTCTTCTTTAAAAATTTAATGGCCTCCGGAAACCCTTCCAGGTTCTCTACTAACGACTTGGTGAGTTGGTAATCGTACTGGTGGGCATCGAGCTTGCGCCCGGTTTCATTCATTTCCTCACGGATCAGGTCAATGGTTTTTTCCAACGAAGCGATACGCGCAATTACATCGGCTTCTTCGCTTTTAAGTTTTTCGAGGTAATTATTTTTTTGGCCGATTTCATCTTGCAGCACTACTAATTTTTTTTCAAACTCAGCCAAGCTGGCGCTTTGCTGCGAACTATCGCTGGTAGTTCGCTCTAATTCCTGTTTGAAAGAGTTAATCTGGATTTGGCGGATGTCGAGTGCCTTGTTGTGCTGAAACGATTCTTCCTGTAGCGTGCGGTGCTCTTGTCGCAGCACATCCGATTCGCCCTGTAATGTGTAGGTGCTGGCTTTCTGAGTTTCGTATTCTGATTTAAGCAACTCAAGTTTGATATTGATTTCGTTCAGGGTGGTTACTGCCGTGTTGTGCTCGGTTTCCAAACTTTGAATACTAAACTTGGCCCGTTCGTTGCTTTTTTTGTCTTGTTCGATCTGATCGCGAAGGTTGGTAATGCGATCATTTAAAAAACGAAGACGCTCGTTGCGCAGTTGTTTGTCGCTCTCGTATTGCCGGATCTTGGAAACAAATTCATTGATTGATTTTTGCCGGGAAGAAAGGGTCTTCTCTTTTAGTAATAATTCAGCTTTCGATTTTTCGATCAGCGCTTCCTTTTCAGCAATTTCTGATGTGAGTTTGGCTTTCCGATCGTTTTCGTTTTCGGATTGTTTTTGGAGGGTAGCAAATTTTTGTTTTTGTTTATTCACCACCACCTTGGCCAAATGGATACTCTTTTCTTTATAGTCTTCCTTTATTTTATAGTACTGTTCAGTTTGTTTAGCCTGTTTTTCCAGGCTCTTCATATTTTTTTCAATCTCAAAAAGTAAGTCTTCCACACGCTCCAGATCGGCATCGGTGTCTTCTAGTTTTTTCAACGTTTCTTTTTTACGTTTTTTAAACTTTGAAATGCCAGCAGCTTCCTCAAACAACGCCCTGCGCGAGTTGTCGCGGTCGTTCAGCAAGTCGTCCACCATGCCCAGTTCAATGATAGCGTAGCTGTTAGAGGCTACACCCGTATCTAAAAATAAATTAGTAATATCTTTTAGGCGGCAAGCCACGCCATTCAGCAAATACTCTGACTCGCCCGAGCGGTACAACCTGCGCGTAATGGTAATCTGCGAATATTCGGTAGGCAAAATATTCTTGGTGTTGTTGATGGTGAGCGATACTTCGGCCATCTGTTGTGCCGAGCGCTGGCTGGTACCGTTAAAAATTACGTTTTCCATCTTTTCGGAACGCAACGCGCTGGTCTTTTGCTCGCCCAGTACCCAACGGATGGAATCCACCACGTTGGATTTGCCGCATCCGTTAGGCCCTACGATACCGGTAATCCCCTCGTCAAAATTGATGACAATTTTGTCGGCAAAACTTTTAAAGCCTTTGATCTCTAACTTCGATAATTGCATGTGCTCAAAAATAAAGTGGTTATTTCTTCAAGATTTTACACGTTTCTCCCAAAGAAAGACGGCAAAGATAAAAGTAGCCCCGACATTTGAAAAAGGAGCTGTTCTCAATTCATGCACATTTTATCCATGCTTTTATTACCTTTGAAGAATGGAGGAATTGAACCTAAAAGTTATTTTTTGGATAATTGTGGGCATCGTTTACATCATCACCAAGATGCGCACAAAGCCCGCCACGCCTCCTTCGGCCCCCCCTGAACCCGGGCACGAACCTGAAAAGGGCTTGACTTTTGAAGAATTGCTACGCGAAATTCAGGGAACTAAACAACCAGCTCCGCCTATTCAGCCGGCTCCCGCCATGGATGAAGCAGAAGATCTTGAGGAAGAAAAACCCATAGAGCAGGTTGATTATTCGTACCGTGACCACGACAAAATTTATGATACCTACGAAAAGGCAAAGCAGGAAGCCTTTCTGCGGCCTTCCATGGAAGAAACCATGAAACTGGAAAATACCATCGTTCGCTTTGGGCAGTTTAAAAACTATGCGGTAGAAGAGCAACTAAGTTTGGCAGCCCAATATGCACGCGACTTGCGTAACCCGGACGATTTTAAAAAAGCATTGATTTTGAGCGAAATATTGAACCGGAGGTTTTAAAAAACTTCATTTTTTGAGCTAAATATTACTTGGATGGGGTAATAGAGACAATCTGACATCTCATTTTTTTGCTTTGAACGAATTTTACAATGTAAATTTAGGGTTACCATGCCCCGTTTTTGACTGATTTAATATTATGAAACCCACACAAACCCCAATCTTTGTTGCCGTCAGTGCGGCTTTCCTCCTTTCGTTTGGCTCATCGTACGCTCAATGTCATAATGAATTCAGGGCAAAATCTGATGGAAAAGAAATTAAATTGGAGTGGGCAAACGTAGCCGGCAAGATTACCCTTGAGGTATTTACGATCCACGCTCAAGTGGAAAAAGTAAGAGAATTGAGTGTGGAGGGGGCAACCAACTCATACACGTTCTCTTCATTGGCTTCGGGAACGTATGTGGTAAAAATTGAATGGGGAAACAAGTGTTCCGTTAATGTCGGGGGATTAGAAGGATTAATTATAAAAACTGCCGGACATGAATAAAATTGCAGTTATAGCCCTCATCTTCTTTGGTTTGTTTGGAACTCGATCGGCCTTCGCTCAGTGCCCTACGGCCCAATACTATGTTTGCGATGACTCCGGAGGCAACGGAGTCATGAGATTTTATTTTTATGGTGGCACTGTGCCGGGCGGCACAACCTATCTGCTCTTCGACATTATTAATGGCAAATATGTTACGAGCCCCTTGGGGCCTGTAACAGTTACCCCCATAGGTACGCTACCCTCGGGAGCTGTTGCGGGGGTTGAGTTGAATTTTGTTCCTAACAGTACCTATGTTTTAAGAGTAAATAATACAGCTTGCACAGGTGGATTTCAAATATATGGTGGAGCGGGCATAAATGTTAATTCATCGAATGCGCTGGCAGCCACAACAAGTATTTTAAGTCCGGATTGCAACCTTGTCACGCCTAACGGGCAATTGTCATTAACCGTTAGTAATGGCACCCCCGGTTACACAGTTAATTGGAGTGTGGGTAATCCAACCGCTATACCACAAGGAAATTTGAGTACGAGCCCTTACACCCAAACTACAGCTAATAATCTGCTGGGTGGTACTTATTCCGCTACCGTAGTTGATAATAATTATTTGTTAGACAATGTAGGTTGTACTCTCGCTGTTAATAATATAATCGTGCCTTCTCCGCCCACGGTAAATGCCGGTTCTAACATCAGCATTTGCAGCGGACAGACGGCTTCGCTATCTGGAACTGTCGGAGGTTCTGCCACTGGTGGAACATGGAGTACTACCGGTACAGGTACTTTTTCGCCTAGCAGCACAACCCTTAATGCTACCTACACCCCGGGTATAGGAGAAACCAACGCTACGCTTACTCTAACCACTTCCGGGGGGGCTTGTCCTTCCGTTGCATCCAGTATAACACTTACAGTAAATCCGCTTCCTTTGGCCACCATCAGCTATGCCGGTAGTCCGTTTTGTGCGAGCGGAACAGCGAACGTAACGCAGACAGGCCAAGGCGGGGGCACCTACACTTCTACGGCCGGTTTGTCTATCAACAGTGCTACCGGCCAGCTTAATTTGGCTACGAGCACGGCCGGTACTTACACCGTTACCTACAGCTTTACTAATGGAACTTGCCCCAACACCACAACTACATCAGTTACAATCAATGCATTGCCTGTTGCTACCATCAGTTATGCCGGCAGTCCTTTTTGTGCAACTGGTACCGCGAACGTAACGCAGACAGGCCAAGGCGGGGGCACCTACACTTCCACGGCCGGTTTGTCTATCAACAGTGCTACCGGCCAGCTTAATTTGGCCACGAGCACAGCGGGTACTTACACCGTAACCTACAGTTTTACCAATGGAACTTGCCCCAATACTACGACTACATCAGTTACAATCAATGCCTTGCCGGTGGCTACCATCAGCTATGCGGGGAGCCCTTTTTGTGCAACTGGTACCGCGAACGTAACGCAGACAGGGCAGGGCGGGGGCACCTACAC
>JAFDZA010000030.1 GCA_018267135.1 Bacteroidota bacterium | reverse complement strand
CCACCTTTGTACCATTGATAGGAATAAGGAGCCGTGCCCGAAGCCACCACACTAAGATTGTACGCCTGCCCTGGACACAATGAAGTGGCGGGTGCCGGCTGGGTAGCGATGCCCACATTGGTGTTTACCGTTAGTATAGCATTACTTGTATAGCTCGGATTACATGAATTTTGGTCGTTGATGTAACAACGATATAACCGCCCGTTAAAACCAACTCCAGGGCTTGTAATGGATAACGAAGTAGAAGTAGCGCCCCCGTAAACGCCCCCGGTAGATATAATATTCCAGCTTACTCCGGCATTTACCGATTCTTGCCATTGATACGTGAGGCCGGTTCCGCTGGCAGAGGCTGAAAAAGTAGCCGTGCCACCTTGGCAAATAGTTTGTGCAACGGGAGAAGATACGGCCGATACAGCCATAACTAATGTAAACGTACCCACCGTGATCGTGGTGGTTCCGTTGTCAAAAGGATAGGAAGCTGTGATTGTGTGGGAACCTGCCGATATAGAGGCAGGGCTCAGAGGATTTGAAACAGGATTCCCATCCATATAATAAGTAACCGCAGATTTTAAAGTGGAGTTTAAGTTAATGTAGGTTGATAAATCAATTATACTACCGTTCGAGCAAACTGTAGCCGGCAAAGTACCAGTAGAGGACAAGTCGGCATAGGTAATAGCATTGATAGTCATGGTGGATAAACCACTTCCACCTGAAGTACAGTCCACATAGCTGACCGTAAGAGTTTTAGTGTAATAGGATAAGGTCTGCGTGTTTCCGACAGTTTGCGGTGCTACTGATATTTGTGGGGCTGACCCATTTAACTGACATCCGCTTCCGCAAGCAGTAGACGTATAACTATATGTACCTGTAAAAGAATTAACTGTCCAATCGACATCCATAGCTGTGCAAGGTACTCCGGCTTGAGGCTTTGGGGCTTTCCCTAATATAGTTATTGATGCACCCCCATACTTTAGATTATAGGTTGCTTTAGGTTGCGCATAGGTTGTCTTTACAAAAAAGAATACCATTACCAATCCTAAGACATGAAATAATTTATTCTGGCAAATGTTATGAGTAGAGAATAAGTTCATCATCAATTTGGGTTAATGGGGCCGGGCAAAGGCGCATTTCCGGTTTTGTTTCCTATCAGCAGCAGTGCCGCACCGGCTGCGGCCAGGGGTAGTACTTTTACCAGCAATGGTATTTTGTGGCGGATGTGCAAAGGTTGCGTAACGGCATCCATGGTTTTGGTATTGAAGATTACCTTCAGTGTATAGCGGCCGGTTTTTATGGTGGGGGGCACTTCCCATTGCCAGGAGTTTTCACTGCCCTGGGCGCGGCCTATTATTTTTTGTGCGTTGGCAGCATCATATAATTCAAACCGTATGGGGTCATTCGAGTTGGTGCCACTCCATTGTACCTCGTATAGTTTGCCTCTTCGGCACACGGTGGGGGCAGTCAGGGTAAAGAGCTGGTTGGTTTCGGTGGCAAAAACCGTGGTGGTTGATTCCTTTTTACTGAGGGTAGTTTTAACTTTTTCTCCCGATAAAGGCACAAGCGTTGCTTTTATTTTATAGCGGATGTCTTTGTCGAAATCGGGTGGCAGTTCCTGGCGCACATTCCAAATTATTTGGAGTGCGCGGCCGGGTTTTACAGCAAGCCCTACGGCTCCGGTAACGTGCGCAAGCGGCCGTAAAAAATCATCGGCCGAAGAAAAAACCTGGATGGCAAATCTTCGGGAGGTATCGGGGTGGGTAAGGGTATAGGTTAAGATTACCCGCTGGCCATTAAATGCAGAAACCACATTTTCAATCTGCTGCCCTAAAAGAACAGTGGGTAAAAGAAAACAGAACAAGAGCCCATACACTCTTTTCAAAAAAAACATAGCGCGTAAAAGTTAGAGCATCAGAAAAAAAAGATTAAAAAACGCAGACAGAAGCCGGAAGCATAGACAGGGCGGGGGCAGGTTTTTCATCAGGATAGGTTTGAAACAAAAATAAAGAAGGAGCTTTTCGTATTTTGTTTCGCGTAATGTTATCGTAAATTATTTGATGTTTAAAATGAAATAAAAATCATAATTCATTGCTTATCAATATTATAACGGATGATGATAAAAATATTTATTTATGTAAACAGGGCAGACGATGTAAGGTAATTGCCGGATTGTGATGGATTTGTGCGGGCACGAATCCGGGGGTGGCTACAAGTTTAAATTTATTGAGCTGATAAAGCACTTCTGCCGGAGGGGAAGACAGACTATGCTACGCAGTTTTTGATTTTAGTTTTGTTTTATTGAGATAGACTTGCAATTGTTCAAAAGTCATTCCTTTTATGTCTTTTGAGATTTGGTCTTTAATTGCCCTGAATGTTTTAACGGTATCAAATCCTTTTTTTATTTTATTCTTCGTTTTCATAATTCACAATTTCTTTTGGTGAATGTATTTCCAATGAGGTATGCCCCAGACGTAAATTTACAGAATTATAGCCCCGAATTCGATACACATTCACGATGTGTTTGAAATTCCAGCTAACCAACATATCAACTTTGTTAAGTGTTGCCATGGCAATATGGATGCAGTCGCTCAAACTTGTTTCGCCTACTACTTTTTCAACCACATAAGTTTTGGCGAGTTGTAACGATTCGGGTGTTACCAAAACTTTCTCTTTACAATCGTCCGGCAAGTTTTCAAAAAAATACCTCACGTTTTCAGGTGCGTTCGTTAATTCACTTTCGGTCAAATTGGAATAAACACAAATGATTTGTCCGGATGTTACTTTTTTGAAGAGTAAAGTAGTCTCAGCTTTGAACTCAATATCATAGATTCCTCCAAAAATTGAGGTATCAAAGTATAGCCGTTGTTTCATAGACCTAAGGTAGAAAATTTAAGTCTTTCGTTGCTACAGTGTTTTTTGTTGTCAATCATCCTATTTTACCTGCCTTGAAAAAGTGTGTTTTATCAATCTTGATCGAGTAGGTAAATTCCATCGGGCTTTACTTCCTGCCTCGGATTCGTGCGGGCAGAAATCGGGGGCGGCTACAAGTTTAAATTTATTGAGCTGATAAAGCACTTCTGCCGGAGGGGAATCTTTGATTTTATTCCGTTTAGGTGATTTGGTACGGTGTGCCTAAATTTGTTTATGCCCACATGGATTTTTTATGCGTTGCTTTCAATGGTGTTTGCCGGATTTACGGCTGTGATTGCCAAACTCGGATTGAAAAACGTGAGCGGAGATGCCGGCCTGGCGGTGCGCACCGCCTTTGTATTTGTTTTGGTGTGGGTTAATGCGCTGGCCTTTGGCCATGTTCGCGATTTTAATCAGCTTACCTATAAAGATGTTTTCTTTCTGGCGCTCTCGGGTATTACCACCACCCTTTCGTGGATATTTTATTATCGCGCCATCAAGCAGGGCGATGTATCGGCTGTAGCGGTTATTGATAAAGCCAGCATCGTGATTACGCTGGTGCTTTCTTTTTGGATATTGAAAGAGCCCTTTACCTGGCGCATCGCACTGGCCACTATTCTGATTGTTTCCGGACTGCTGGTGCTGACTGTGAAGTGATTAGAAGATAGACCGGAACAGCAGAAATAAGGTGCCGCCCATAATCATGACCACCGGCAAGGTAAGAAACCAGGCCAATAAAATATTTCGTACGGTGTCGGGTTGCAGGTTTTTTACACCTTTGCTGGCCACCATACTGCCGGCTATGCCAGACGAGAGTACGTGCGTGGTGCTGACGGGCCACCCGAAATTAGTGGAGAGGCCAATCGTCATGGAAGCGACCAACTCGGCACTGGCGCCTTGGGCATAGGTAAGGTGTTCTTTCCCTATTTTTTCGCCTACGGTTTTAACAATTCTTTTCCAGCCTATCATGGTGCCAAGCCCCAGCGAAATGGAGATCAGAACGATTACCCAGCGCGGAGAATAGTCGGTTACTTTTCTTATTTTTTTGAGCTCCGCTTTCAAACTGTTCTTTTCTTTTTCGCTCAGCCTTACTTCTTCTTTTTTAAGGAGGGTGCTGACGTTGCGATCCACCAGCATAATGTCTTTGCGCGTATCGAATTTATTGTTGCGGGCAATATCGTGCATGGATTTAAGCGACCCAAAAGTAGCTTGCAGGTGGTTGGTCATCCGCTTGGTTTCGGTAAGCCTGACCTGATCCGTTTTAGAAAGAGCCGTAGAATCAATTTTGACGATCACTTCTTCTATCTTAACGAGGGAAGCCGGAAGTTTGGCCGGGTCATAGCTCTCATCGAGCGCAAAATAGGTAGGCACAATACCAATTAAGATCAGCATGATCAGCCCCACGCCTTTTTGTCCATCATTCGATCCGTGAAAAAAACTGACCAGCGTGCAGGTAAGAAACAGCACGGCACGCACCCAGATTGGCGGGGTTTGGTTTTTCTTAGGTTCTTTAAATACCACATCTTCCATAGGAGTTTTTCGCGTCATCACTCGTATAAAATACATCAGGATGATGGTAACCGAAAACCCAAATAAAGGAGAGACTAATAAAGAGAGACCGATTTCTTTTGCTTTGCTCCAGTTAACGGCTTCCCCACTGGCTTCGGGCAAAATGGAATACGCTAAGCCTACGCCCAGAATAGACCCGATGAGGGTGTGCGAACTGGAGCAGGGGATACCGAGATACCAGGTCAGCAGATTCCAGAAGATGGCGGTGATTAACAAGGCCAGCACCATCGATAAACTGTGGGCAATGTTTTGGTCCACCAGCGTTTCCACCGGCAGCAGGTTGACAATGCCCATGGCCACCCCGATGCCCCCGGCAAATACTCCGATAAAATTCCATGTGCCCGACCAGGCCACAGCCATCCAGGGCTTTAGTGTGTTGGTATAGATGACGGTAGCCACTGCGTTGGCCGTGTCGTGAAAGCCATTCACAAATTCAAACAAGCAGGCGGCCAGCAAACAGAAGAGCAGCAGTAGGGTGTAACCGGTATTTAGATCAAACATAGGTCAGCAAAAATGGATTTTCCGGGCAAAGGTAGCTTTTAGGGTATGGTGCAATGTTATGACAATGTTACCATTTCTGTCTGATAAAAATCAGAATTTTTAGCTTAGCTGAAGGATTTTTACAGATCGTAAACCGGAAAACAGATTAACTCATTTTTGCCAGTGCATGAATGTAGCGCTCGGGCAGTTCGCCCCGGGTGGCCGTTTGGTAATCGGCATAACTGCAGGGCACTACCGAGTTGCGCGGGTAGCGTGCCCCTGGCCGGTTGATGCTTACTTCCATCCACCATTTTTCGGTGAGTTTGCTTTTGTAAAAAGCGATGGTTTCGGGTTCGACCGGCATCGATACCACATACTTTAAAAAATCGTTCGATTTAAAATTATGCTCATTTTTGCGATGGTAAAAGCCTTCAATAAAATACCAGATCATGATGGCCACCACCGAAGCGGTTTTTTTATGGACATCATCGTAGCGCGGGTTGTATTCGTAAAACCCGGCTGAGCTGAGTTTCTCATTAAGCCCGGCATACCAGCATAGTTGGCAGGCTTCTTCTCCGGTAAGCCCGAACGGCTGGGCGTGTGCATGGCCCGGGGCATCGCTTGACTGGATGGCCCCCACATCAAACGAAAACATATCGGCATGGCGTATAGCGGGCTCCATCTCGGCCAGGTTGGTGCGCATTTGCCCCAAGCGGTGTGCTTCAAAATTAAGTTTCTCTAAAATGGCGGTGGAGAACGGATCGACCAAATATGTTTGGTGGGCCAGGTGGGTGTAGCTGAATAAATAATTGGGTTCGTGCAGCAACATTTTGTGGATGTGCTGGCGGCAGGCCGGGGCATTTTTGGTGTCGTCCAGATCGAGTATGGCATCCACATTTAAAAAGTTGATCAGCTTCTGCATGTCTTCATAGCCCCGGTACTGGCCATAGTCCAGATCGTGCGAGCCGCCCAGTATAATGGGCATCACATTATTCTCCAGCAGCATACGGCACACTTCGCTTAGGCGCACATAGGTTTCGTCTAAGTCGATGCCGGGGTTCAGGTTTCCCAGATCGACTATATTATAAGCGCCTGTTCCTTTTTTTAAGGAATATAATTTTTTCCGGATTTCATCGGCTGCTAATGCGGTGCCCTGATTGGCGGGCGCGCCACGCTCTTCTTTTACGCCCAACAGTGCCAGTTGTGCCTCTTTATAGTTGGGTATTTTTTCTGTATAGACGCGAATGTTTTTAAAAAAGGAGTTGACGGGAAAATCGGATGCGTAAACAGACTCGTCAACAGGGGAAAAAAGAAGGGTAAGATCCATGCCCAAATGATCGCTTAAAATTTCATGTTAAATTAGCATTTTAATTGATACGAGAATATGAAAATGATAATCGCTTGTGTAGGGGTTATGGCCGCCTGGCCGGCCGTAGCTCAGTCGGTTGTGGGCACCTGGCAACAGACCGACCGTAAAACTTGCTTTCAGAACCAGATGAAAGAAAGCGACACCGAGAAAGAATTGGAAAGCATGATGGGCAGCCATGCCCAAAGCACGGTGGCGAAACTAATTGTTTTTAAAAAAGACGGTAGCGGGCAGGAGGGTATTTTTGAGGCAGGCAAAAAGAAAGGAAATGATAAGAATGATTTTCAATACAAAGTTCAGGGGCAGGAACTTCAGTTGACCGACAAAAAATCAGGTATAATTATACAGCGGTTTATCATTGATGAACTGACTGAAAACTCGCTGAAGATACACGATGCCGTAAAAGACTGCGAAACCCGCACGTTCGTTCGAGCGAAATAAATACGTATGCCCCTTGCCACAATAACCGAAGCCGGAAAAGAAATTTTGCTGCTGGACTACCGCGGGTGCAATGAGCACCAGATGTTGCAGTTGCTGAGCGAAGCCAAAGAATGGCTGGAGCAACAAGAGCAGCCCTCGTTGCTATTATCTGTTTTTAACGATCACAACTATGCCACCGGGGCTTTTATGAAAATGGTGGTAAGCAACAACCAGCAGTTAGATAAAAAAATAAAAAAACAGGCCGTGGTAGGATTGAATGCGGTGAAGAAAATGATTTTGAAAGGATTTAATTATCTGATTAAAAGAAATGTAAGGGCCTTTGATACACAGCCGCAAGCCATCGCTTTTCTATTAGATGAAGACACCACCGACCGCGATCTGCCCGAGTACCTGCACTGACACTTTCGTACCTTTGCCTCATGCTTTCTTCTGAGCCCACCAAGCGCGATATCCGGAAACTGAAACTCGATGAGTTAAAAAAATTTTTTACCGACCGGGGCGATAAACCCTTTCGCGCGGTGCAGGTGGACGAATGGCTTTGGAAAAAATCGGCCCGGAGTTTTGATCAGATGACCAACCTGTCGGTAGCGACCCGCGATTTGCTAAAACAAAATTTTAACATCAACCACATTCAGGTAGATACCATGCAGCGCAGTGCAGATGGCACCATTAAAAATGCCGTGAAGTTGCACGATGGGTTGATTGTAGAGTCGGTACTTATCCCGGCCGAGAAACGGATTACGGCTTGTGTTTCTTCGCAGGTGGGTTGCTCGCTGGCTTGCGCATTTTGTGCTACGGCCCGGCTGAAGCGGCAACGCAACCTTAGTGCCGATGAAATCTACGACCAGGTGGCTGCCATTAAAGAACAAAGCGAAACGATTTTTAACCGCCCCCTTACCAACATTGTTTTTATGGGCATGGGCGAGCCGCTGCTTAACTACAGCAACGTTATAGCGGCTATTGAAAAGATTACTTCACCCAAAGGATTGGGTATGGCCATGAAGCGGATCACCGTTTCTACCGTAGGCATTGCCAAGATGATTATGAAGATGGCCGATGATGGCGTAAAATTTAATCTGGCCGTGTCGCTGCATGCGGCACAAGATGCTACCCGTTCATCCATTATGCCCATCAATGATTCTAACCCGCTGGCCGAGCTGGCCGAAGCGTTGAAATACTGGTATCAGAAAACCAACCGCAAGGTTACATACGAGTATGTAGTGTGGCAAGGCGTGAACGACACCCCCGAACAGGCACAAGCCTTATTGAAATTTTGTAAGATTATTCCCTCGAAAGTAAACCTGATTGAATACAACCCCATAGACGAAGGTGGATTTAAACAGGCATCCGATACCGTGCTGATGATGTACATGGATTTGCTGGAAAAAAATGGAATCACCACGCGCATCCGCAAAAGCCGTGGAAAAGATATTGATGCCGCTTGCGGTCAGTTAGCCAATAAAAGCTGACTTACTTCCGAATCCTTTCTTCTTTTTATTTGATAAGGGAGAAAGTATATTGCCACCGAATGAAACTCTTTTTTTTCTTGATGATTGTGCTGTTGGGGTACCAGGAAACCATCGGTCAGAAAATAATTAAAGGAATCGTGGTGGACTCCATCACGCTGAATGCCGTGCCCAGTGCCTCGGTGCGGGTAAAGAATACCACTCGTGGCACCATTACCAATGCCAACGGAGTATTTTCAATTAAAGCATTTGGCAACGACACACTCATTTTTACCAGCGTAGGGTATGACGAACTGCACCTGCCGGTGTTTATAGACGAGGATGTAATGTTTGTAAAACTGACGCAGCATGTTACCATGCTGAAAGAAGTAACGATTATAGGCCGCCCCGAAGCCGAAAAAAAAGAACTGCCCTCCCTCAAGTTGCGAAGCAAATCTACTCCCTTTAGCGGGGCTACCCCCAGCAGCGGGTTTGGCGCTTCGGTAAACCTGGCTTACTTCTCTAAAGCAGAAAAAGAAAAGCGTACCCTGGCGCGTATTAATCGCGAGCTTACCCAAACCCAAACTTATGCGGAGATTGTTACCAACTCGCAAATTAAAAGCGAAATCCAAAGTCGTTTTTCGCTGAGCGATTCCACCTACTACACGATCCTCACACACTTCAACGAGCGGCATCGCGAAATTACCCACTCCGGAAAACAAGGGGAGATCCTAAGCGCTCTTTTTTCTTTTTTTGAAACCGAGTGCCGCCTGCGCAGACATTGAGGGGGCTGCATGTACCTAAGAAATAAGAGATTCTGCCGCCTACGTTGGGTTTAATGTAGCCCATCTATTAGCTTCGTGCCATGGATGAAAAACATTTTAAATCCTCCGAAAAAGTTCGCGATTTTGTAATCGGTATGAGCGATGGGCTAACTGTGCCATTTGCGCTGGCGGCCGGGCTGAGCGGGGCGGTAAGCAACACGGCCATTATCATAACGGCCGGTCTGGCCGAAATTGCAGCCGGCTCCATTGCCATGGGCTTAGGCGGATACCTGGCCGGGCGCACCGAAGTAGAACACTACCAAACAGAAGAGCAAAGAGAATACGATGAAATCATTCATAAGCACGAAATAGAAATTCAGGAAACGAAAGATATTTTTGCTCAATACGGCTTAGACGATACCCTGCAAGAGAAGATTGCGCGCGAGATGGCCAAGCACCCCAAACAATGGGTTGATTTTATGATGCGCTTTGAACTGGGGCTGGAGCGGCCCGATAAAAACCGGGCCTTTCAAAGTGCCCTGATCATTGCCCTGTCGTACATTATCGGAGGGCTGATTCCGCTCAGTGCTTACTTTTTTTTAGACACCCCGGCTGAGGGATTGAAGTACTCTTGTGTCATTACTATTTTTTGTTTGATGGGATTTGGCCTCATCAAAAGTAAACTAACCGGCCAGCCCTTGTTAAAGGGTGCCTTGCGTGTAACCGTTATCGGTACTCTGGCAGCCGCAGCCGCTTTTGGCATAGCCAAACTTATTGCTTAACAAGATGATGATCTCGCTGATTGCCGCAGTGGCTCGAAACGGAGTAATCGGGAAGGGCAACACGCTGCCCTGGCATTTGCCGGACGACATGGCCTATTTCATGCAGACCACCCAAGGCCATCCGGTTATTATGGGTAGAAAAAATTATGAATCCATTCCTAAAAAATTCAGACCGCTGCCCCACCGCGAAAATATTATAGTTACCCGAAACAAAAACTTTACGGCCGAAGGCTGCCATACCGTGCATGATTTTCAGCAGGCCATCAATTTGGCCGGACAGTTTGGTAAATCTGAAATTTTTGTAATCGGAGGATCTGAAATATACAAGCTGGGCTTGCCGCTGGCACACCGGTTGTACCTGACGGAAATAGATGCCGACATTTTGGGCGATACTTTTTTTCCGCCCTGGAGCCCGGCACAATGGACGGAAGTATCGCGTCAGCAACATGAAAAAGATCAGCGACATGTATACTCATTTGATTTTGTAGTGTATCAACGTAAATAATTTTTTATGTCGTACCTCGCTAACAAAGTAATCTGGATAACGGGCGCCTCGAGCGGCATAGGCGAAGCACTTACCTACCAATTAGCCACGATAAAAGGAGTGAAATTAATTTTATCATCGCGCAGAAAAAATGAATTAGAACGGGTAAAAAATTCTTGCCCTTTACCCATTCAAGCAAATGTGCAGATCCTGCCGTTGGATTTAGCGCAACCCGCCACCCTGCCGCTGAATGTGGAGGCCGCCATTCAATTTTTTGGACACGTAGATATTTTGGTAAACAACGGGGGCATCAGCCAGCGCAGCTTAGCCAAAGAAACACACCTGGAGGTAGATCGCCAGCTAATGGAAGTAGATTATTTTGGCACGCTGGCTCTTACTAAATTATTACTTCCTCATTTTTTAAAAAGAAAGTGCGGGCATTATGTAACGGTATCCAGCGTAATGGGATTAGTCGGTACGCCTTACCGATCGGGCTATGCGGCAGCTAAGCATGCCTTACACGGCTTTTTTGATTCTTTGCGGGCTGAACTTTGGCGCGACAGTAAATCCATTTATGTTACCATGATCTGCCCCGGGTGGGTGCGCACCCACATCACACTCAATGCCCTGGTGGGCGATGGAAGCAAACTCAATAAAATGGATAAGACCACCCAACACGGATTGCATCCCGAAGTATGTGCCCGGAAAATGATAGCTGCTATACAAAAGAAAAAAGAAGAGGTATATATTGGCGGAACCAAAGAAGTCTTTGCTGTTTACCTGAAACGTTTTTTGCCGCGTTGGTTTTCTAAAGCGGTCAGAAAAATGACGGTACGATAAAATCAAAATAGAAATGTATTCAATCTAAATTCTACCCTATGCGTATTTTATTTATTATTTTCTTTCTCTCAGTTTATGTATCCACCTACTCGCAGAGCAAAAAAGAGTTGCAGCAAAAAATAACGACACAACAAGAGCAAATCAAAAAACTTCAAACCGAAATAGACGAGCTGAAGAAACCGAAAGAACCGGATCTGAGTACTGACAAGCAAAAAGCCGGCTATGGCATGGGGGTGTTACTTTCCAATAATATTCGCAAACAGGGGGGCGATTCGTTAGATGTAAGCGCCATGCTGGCCGCCATACAAGATGTGTATAACGGAAAACCTTTAAAGATGGAACAGCAGCAGTGCATGACCACCGTGCAGCAATACATGTCGCAAGCTTCTGAAAAAAAGAACGTACGCGCCCGCGAGGCAGGAAAAATATTTTTAGAGAACAACAAAAAAAACGAAGGAGTGGTAGAGTTGCCCAGCGGTTTGCAATATAAAATAGTAACAAAAGGATCGGGTAAATCGCCTGATGCTACAGCGAATGTAACGGTGCATTATACCGGCCAACTGACAGACGGAGTAATTTTTGAAAGCTCCATACAACGTGGGCAACCTATCAGTCTGGGGGTGAATCAGGTAATTCCCGGTTGGACGGAGGCGCTTCAACTGATGAAAGAAGGCGACCGGTGGATGCTTTACATTCCGTATAATCTGGCTTATGGAGAACGTGGGTCAGGCTCCATTCCTCCGTTTGCCGTTTTAATATTTGAGTTAGAGCTGATAAAAGTAAACTGAGCAAATCGAGCCAAAAAAAACGGGGCATCACTTATGGGTAAGTGATGCCCCGGATATTTTTTGGCTTCTTCCTAGGCCGTAGCTTTTGAGGTATCGGGTGTGGTAGGTACCCGGTCGAAGTCAAGCACAATAGGCGAAGCAATGAAGATGGATGAGTAGGTTCCGATAAACATGCCGATCATCAGCGCGAATGAAAACCCGCGCAACACCTCCCCGCCAAATATCAGCAACACAATCACCACCACCAGCACGGTGCCGGATGTAATCAGCGTGCGGCTCAGCGTACTGTTGATGGCATCGTTAAATAATTTGGGGCGGTCGTGGTTGGCACCAAAACTCATGTATTCCCGGATCCGGTCGAAGATAATAACGGTGTCGTTAATCGAGTAACCAATAATGGTGAGTAAGGCCGCTATAAAAATTTGGTCAATCTCGAAGGACAAACCAAAGGCGTGGGCAATGCCAAATACGGCAATTACGAAGAGGGCATCGTGTGCGGTAGAAACAATGGCACCTGTGCTGAACTGCCACTTCTTAAAGCGGATCAAAATAAAAATGAAAATAGCGATGAGCGAATAGATACTTGCCTTGAAGGCGGAGTTCTTGATGTCGTCAGCAATGGTAGGGCTTACTTTTAATGAACTGGAAACGGTAAAATGGCCGGCATCCAACTGCATATCGTTGGCAGAATGTTTCAGCCCGCTGAATTTTTCTACCGCTTCTATAAGCGCGTTGCGCACGTGGTCGTCTGCTCCGTCCGACTCATCGTCAATGAGGTAAGATGTGGTTACTCTCATACGGTGGTCGCTGCCATAATTTTTTACTTCCACACTGGAGTTTTTAAAACTTTCGTCTAAGGCTATTTTCATATCGGTGGCCACTACGGGTTTGCTGAACGACACTACATACGAACGTCCGCCTTTAAAATCAACGCCCATGTTTAATCCCTGAAAAGCAATGATGATGAAGCCAATTACCATAATTGAACCGGAGAAAGCATACGCTTTGTAGCGGTTTTTAATAAAATTAAATTCACCGCGTTTGCGCACCAGGTTGGCCAGAGGCGATTCAAACGAAAACTTCGTGTCATCGCCTTTGCGTACAAACCACTCTACAATTACGCGGGAAATATAAACGGCCGAGAAGAAAGAAGTAACAATACCGATCATCAATACAATAGCAAAACCTTTTAACGGGCCTTGCCCGAAAATAAATAAGAACATCCCCGTGAGGAAGGTGGTAAGGTTAGAATCGAAGATGGTGGCAAAGGCGCGCTCGTATCCTTT
The DNA here is from genome assembly GCA_018267135.1 of Bacteroidota bacterium. GTDB lineage: Bacteria > Bacteroidota > Bacteroidia > Cytophagales > Cyclobacteriaceae > ELB16-189. Next base: position 69,696 of record JAFDZA010000030.1, on the reverse strand, counting down.
TTTAATGGCTTCGCGCAAACGTCTGCCTATTTTCAATTCTTCTTTAATCCGTTCATAAATTACTACGTTGGCATCTACGGCCATGGCCATGGTAAGTACGATACCGGCAATGCCCGGCAGGGTAAGTGCGGCATTGTATTGGGCTAAAATTCCGAGAATAAAAAAGATGTTGAACAACAATGCGATGTTGGCCACCCATCCGCCTTTAGAATAATACGCCACCATGAAGATAACGATCAGCCCTAAGCCGCATGCCATGGAAATCAATCCCTGGTTTTGGGCAATCTTCCCCAGCGAAGGGCCCACAATGGCCTGCTCTACAATACGTGTAGGAGCGGGGAGCGAACCGGCTTTTAATACTAAGGCAAGATCTTTCGCTTCTTCGGGCGTGAACGAACCGGTAATTTGAGAATTGCCGTTAGGGATTTCGCCTTGCACAGTAGGAGCTGTGTAAACATAGTCGTCAAGCAAAATAGCAATGCGGCCTTGGGGTTGTTTAGACGAAGCTGCGGCTGTAATCTTTGCCCATTTTTGGGCACCCGTTACGTTCATGTTCATACTAACCGAAGGGCGGCCGTATTGATCAAAATCGGAGCGTGCATCGGTAATGACATCGCCCGTCAATAAGGGTTTGGAGCCCCGGCCCAAGTTGATAAAATTCAGTTTGATATCTTCTACTCCCGGGGTAACATCGGGATCAGCTTTTACATCCCACCGCCAGCCAATGGTGCGCGGCATCAGGGTGCGTATTTCACTGCGTCTGAAGATGGCGTTGATGGTGGCCGTGTCTTTGGTGGCATACATGAAAGAGCCTTGCTGGGTCATCAACGCAAAAAGCGGAGATGAAGTGGCCGACCGGAGCGAGTCTAACGAACTTTTTGATTTGGCACTGTCGGTGGCGGCTTTAGAAAGTTGTTTTTCAAGAACGGATTTTGTGGTGTCTTTTTTAGTTTCCTTTTTCTCGGTCAGTTTCGTCTCGGCAGGTTGTATTTCATTTTTCTTGGCATTTTGTTCTTTTACCAGATATTGATTGACCGCCATTAATGCCTGGCTTATTTGCGGATCGTAAGGTTCTACAATTTCCCAAAACTCAAGACGGGCCACCCCCTGAAGCAACTTCCTTACCCGTTGTGGGTTATCGGCTCCCGGAATTTCAATTTGAATGCGCCCCGAGCTGGCCAGCCGTTGAATGTTGGGCTGCGAAGTTCCGAATTGGTCAATACGGGTTTTTAAAATAGTGTAAGAGCGATCGATGGAGTTGTTGATTTCTTTAGTTAAAAACTTCAATACTTTATCATCGCTGTCGGAAAGGTTTATGTCTTTGTTGGCAGTGGAGGTAAAGAAAGGCGCCAGCGTTTTGCCGGGGTTTACTTCTTTAAAGGCGTTGTAAAAAACCGTAGTGAAATTAGCATTGCTTTTTTTCTCTTGCTCGCTGGCTTTCTGCAAAGCTTGTACAAATCCCGGATCCTGGTTGTTTCCGCTCAGGCCACGCACAATATCAACAGGCGATATTTCCAGCACTACGTGCATGCCGCCCTGCAGGTCGAGGCCCATGCTGAGTTCGTTATCTTTTACTTCTTTGTAAGTATATTCTATACCAAACAGGTTGTACACGGGTTTGTTCCAGAGCGAATCCAGATAGGTCTGTTTTTTGTCCAGGTTAACCGATCCGTCTTTATCGGTGGCCTGGTCGATGGCTTGTTGTTGAATTTTTCGACTTACCAGGGTGAATGACAAAAAGTACAGACACAAGGCGGTAATAATGATGGTGAGTACTACGACTACTCCTTTGTTACGCATAAAAATTAATTTGAAAATTTAAGAGTTTACTGATTTGAAAATTGGATTCTGAAAATGATCAGAACATGAAATTACCCGCTCCCTGCGAATAACTACGAACGATTGGATCGGCTAACTAAATTAAGGGGCGTTGGGTGAGATGATAACCCGGAAAAGAGTTTTTAAAAACCGGGTTGCACTTTTTCTGACAAAGACAAAGGTTTCGTTTTTGTGTTCATCTGTAACCAACTCTTTTACTACGGCCGCATTCTGGTCGTTTACAATACCGATCTGGCCTTGTGGGGTTACTTCAGATGGGGTTTGGATGCTTACCTCCGTTTTGTCTTTCGATTTTTCGGAGGCTGCCGCCTGATGTGATTCTTTGTAAAAGGAATGAGAAAGCAAAATCACCAGCACGGCACACAGGCCAATAGCCAGAAGCAAGGTTCTATAAATGGGCTTTGCTTTCATTTTATAAACGTGCAAAACTAATGAATAGATACGGATTTGCAACTATTAGGGTTGGGCATATTCCTCTATCGGCAAACAACTGCACACCAAATTCCGGTCGCCATAGGCATTATCTACCCGGCTTACGGTAGGCCAAAATTTTGCTTCTTTTACAAAAGGCAGGGGATAGGCGCCTTTTGCCGGGTGTAAGGCCGCTTCCATTCATCGGCTGTAACTACGGCCGCGGTATGAGGGGCATTTTTTAATACATTTTTCTGTTGCTAATTTGGTTAAATTTGTGAGGTGCAAACTGTATTGATTGTAAAAGGATTTAGATTTTTCTTTTTTTCTGCTGACGGAAACGAGCCTGCCCATATTCATGTAAAGAAAGGTGATGGCGATGGAAAGATATGGTTGCAACCGGAAGTGAAACCTGCCTACTTACTCGATTTTACAGCACCAGAAGAAAAACAGATAATGGAAATTGTAAGAAAGAACAAAGACTTGATTATAGCAAAGTGGAATGAATACTTTAAATCAACGATGGGATTTTGATCCAATTGATAAAATGATTTTTGAAGATGGCGTGCGCATCATAGCAGCTTATTTTCATAAAGACATGGATGTGATGTTGTTGTTATTAAATAATCGCAAGATTATAGAACGCAGCATTAATGCAACAGAAGCCTTGGCCAAGGCTTCTGAAAAACAACTTCAAAATTATAGCTTAAGCCGAACGGGCATACATTGGCCTGATCTTGACGAAGACCTCAGCTTAAGAAGTTTTTTAAAAGAGGAAATGATTAATGCAGTCAGCGCGCCTCGTATTTCTTAAACGCTCCTTTTTCAAGAGTAAGATTCCATCGGCAAACAACTGCACACCAAATTCCGGTCGCCATAGGCGTTATCTACCCGACTTACAGTAGGCCAAAATTTTGCTTCTTTTACAAAAGGCAGGGGATAGGCTGCCTTTTGCCGGGTGTAAGGCCGCTTCCATTCATCGGCTGTAACTACGGCCGCGGTATGAGGGGCATTTTTTAATACGTTGTTTTCTTTTTCGGCTTTACCCTCTTCTACTTCGCGTATTTCATTCCGGATTTCGATCAGGGCCTCTACAAAGCGGTCGAGTTCTTCTTTCGGCTCGCTTTCGGTGGGCTCAATCATCAACGTACCGGCCACAGGGAAAGAAACCGTGGGAGCATGGAAGCCATAATCCATCAGGCGCTTGGCGATGTCTTCCACTTCAATCCCCGCCTTTTTAAATTCACGGCAATCTACAATCATCTCGTGTGCGCAACGGCCTTGGGTGCCCGTGTACAAAATTTTAAAGTGTTCGCTTAAGCGATCTTTCATGTAGTTTGCATTCAGTATTGCCATTTTAGTTGCGTTCGTTAATCCAGGTCCTCCCATCATGGCGATGTAGGCGTATGAGATAACAAGGATGCTGGCGCTTCCGTAAGGCGCGGCCGATACTGCGTGGATGGCCTTTTCGCCTCCGAGTTTTACTACGGCATGGCCGGGAAGAAATGGTTTCAGTTTATCGTTTACACAGATCGGGCCCATGCCGGGGCCTCCTCCGCCATGCGGGATGCAAAAGGTTTTGTGCAGATTTAAATGGCATACGTCTGCCCCAATATTAGCGGGCGATGTTAACCCTACCTGGGCATTCATGTTGGCGCCATCCATATAGACCAGACCGCCATTTTTATGAATGGTATCACAGATGTCGATAATAGACTCTTCAAACACACCGTGTGTGGACGGGTAGGTAACCATCAGGCAAGAAAGGTTGGCCTTGTGTTGTGCTGCTTTTGTTTTTAAATCGGCCACATCAATTTTTCCATCTTCATCCGATTTTACCACTACTACGTTCATGCCGGCCATCACGGCACTGGCGGGGTTGGTGCCGTGGGCCGAGGCCGGAATAAGCGCTACGTTTCGGTGGCTTTCTCCCTGGTTTTCATGATATGCCCGAATCGTTAGCAGGCCGGCATATTCGCCTTGTGCGCCACTGTTGGGCTGCAACGATACCCCCGTGAAGCCGGTAATTTCTTTCAGCCAGTTTTCGAAATGGGTAATCATTTCCTGATATCCTTCGGTTTGAGGGGCGGGCGCAAAGGGATGGATTTGCCCGAGTTCCGGCCACGTAACCGGAATCATTTCGGTTGTGGCATTGAGTTTCATGGTGCAGGAGCCGAGCGAAATCATCGAGTGCACCATGGATAAATCTTTATTCTCTAAACGCTTAATGTAGCGCAGCATTTCATGCTCGGAATGATGGGTATTAAATACAGGATGCGTTAAAAAGGGAGTAGTTCTCACTAAGTTCTCTGGCCAGGTTATTTCTTTACTTTGTTGGGCAGACAGTTTTTTTGCTGACGAGAAAATCTGAAGGATGGCGTTTACCTCTTCGTGGGTGGTGGTTTCATCGAGCGAAATTCCGATTTCAGTTTTGGAAAAATACCGGAAGTTGATTTCCGCTTCCTCTGCTTTTTTCTTCAGAGCAGAAGAATCGTTTACTACCAACTTTAAAGTATCGAAGTAATTTGTATTCACCTGTTGGATTCCCAATTCTTTCAAACCGGATTCCAGTAATTGAGTGAGCCCGTGTATCCGGCCGGCTATTTTTTTTAAGCCTTCCGGTCCGTGGTAAACCGCATACATACTGGCCATTACGGAAAGGAGCACCTGGGCCGTACAAATGTTAGAGGTGGCTTTCTCTCTGCGGATGTGCTGCTCGCGCGTTTGCAGCGCCATGCGGTAGGCGGGGTAACCTTGGGCATCTTGCGAAATGCCGATGATCCGTCCGGGCATCTGACGTTTAAATTCGTCTTTGGTGGCAAAGAAGGCAGCATGAGGTCCGCCAAACCCCATGGGCACGCCAAACCGTTGCGAGGAACCCACCACCACGTCAGCTCCCATTTCACCGGGTGATTTCATCAGCACCAAACTCATCAGGTCGGTACCTACCACTACAAACAAATTGTGCTCGTGGGCCGAAGCAATGAAAGGAGTAAGATCTTTTATGGCTCCGTTGTTATCAGGATTTTGGATATAGACAGCAAAGAATTCGGCATCGGTAACATCCAGTTGTGCGATATTGCCTATCACAAGTTCGATGCCGAGCGGTGCCGAGCGGGTCTTGAGTAAATCGATTACTTGTGGGAATGTGTTTTGATCTACAAAAAACTTATGAGCATTTTTCTTTTCTGCTTTTTTTGAGCCATGAAGCAAGTGCAGGGCTTCGGCCGCTGCGGTGGCTTCATCCAGCAACGAAGCATTGGCAATTTCCATTCCGGTAAGATCCATTACTACTGTTTGAAAATTGATGAGTGCCTCCATACGGCCCTGAGCAATTTCAGCCTGGTATGGCGTGTAAGCGGTGTACCACCCCGGGTTCTCTAAAATATTTCGCAGGATAACAGGGGGGGTAAAACAAGGGTAGTACCCCATTCCGATGTACGACTTATAAATTTTGTTTTTTGAAATGACTTTTTTGAAATGATGGAGAAACTCATGCTCCGATTGAGCCGCAGGCAAATTCAATGGCTTTTTAAGACGAATGGCAGACGGAACAGTTTGCTCAATAAGTTCGTCCACCGATTGGGCCTTCACGGTGCGGAGCATGTCTTCCATCTGCCGCGCATCGGGCGCATTGTGGCGGGTTTCAAATTTTTCGGAGTAGAAGGAGTCAATTTTCATAAGGATCGTTGCGGATGGTGAAGAGGTACTATAACAAAACTTCCGAGAACCGGTTTACTGGTTTTAGAAAAATTTGTAAACCGGCAGCCCGGGGCAAAAACTAATAGCGTTCAAATTGTGAAAAGAAAAAGTTTCCTTCAATCTCAGCATTGGCATCGGAATCAGAACCATGAATAGCGTTGGCATCAATGGATTTAGCAAACAAGGCACGGATGGTGCCGGGGGCTGCTTTTTTAGGATCGGTAGCTCCAATTAGTTTACGGAAATCTTCCACGGCATTTTCTTTTTCTAAGATCATGGGCACAATCGGCCCGGACGACATGTATTTGCACAGCTCGCCATAGAAGGGGCGCTCTTTGTGTATCTCATAAAACTGGCCGGCCAGTTCGGCACTCAGTTTAGTTTTTTTCATCGCCACGATGCGGAAGCCCGCTTCTTCAATCATTTTAGAAATTGCCCCCGTATGGCCGGCTGCTACCGCATCCGGTTTAATCATGGTAAAAGTTCGGTTAGTTGCCATTGTAAATAATTAAATATGAATAATTGGCCGCAAAAGTAACTTTTTAGAAGGTAGCTTAGCAAGGTGTGGCAATCAATTTTTTGAGTTAGGTGCTTCCAATAAAAAGTATCATTTTTGCCCTCTTTCATGGAAAATTTAGCCGACCTCAAAACGTTACTGGCATCGCCTAAACGAATCGCCATCGTTACCCACTTTAAACCCGATGCAGATGCGTTGGGCTCTTCGCTGGGGCTGAGCCGGTATCTGAAAAAAAAAGGACATACCGTAGCGGTAGTTACCCCCAGCGATTTTCCTGAGTTTTTAGAGTGGCTTCCGGGCTCGGAGGAAGTAGTAGCACTTTCAAAAAAAACAGACGAACCGATGAAGAAAGCCATCCGGGCTTTTCAGGAAGCAGAAATAATTTTTTGCCTTGATTTTTCCAATCTCGCCCGTATTCACGATTTAGCCGAAATAGTAAAAATGGCTCCGGCTAAAAAGGTAATGATAGACCATCATTTGGAACCCGAGCCGTTTGCTCATTTTAAAAAATGGAGCGTACAGGCAGCCTCTACCGCTCAACTGGTTTTTGAACTTATAAATGAACTGGGGGGGCGGCCCGAGGTGGATGCAGACATAGCCACTTGTTTGTATGCCGGGTTAATGACCGACACCGGCAGTTTTAGACATAATAATACCACCGCCCGCGAGATGGCTTTAGCCAGCGAACTCATTGCACTCGGGGCTAACCCCAGCGAAATAGCCCGGCTTATTTATGATGTAAACACGCCCTCGCGACTGAGACTGATTGGGTATGCACTTTATAAAAATTTAGTCGTTCTCCCGGAAAGCAGCACTGCTTACATTACTATTTCGCAGGCAGACCTGAAAATGTTTAATGCCCAAACGGGCGATATGGAAGGTCTGGTAAATTACGGTTTATCTATTAAAGGTATCCGGCTCGCTGCCCTGATGTACGACCGGGGTGAAGAAATTAAAATTTCTTTTCGATCTTTGGGCGATTTTTCGGTAAACGACCTGGCTCGGAAACATTTTAATGGCGGAGGCCACAAAAATGCAGCCGGGGGCTCATCGAAATTAACATTAGAACAGACTTTAAAAAAATTTCTCGACTTATTACCTCTATACCAAGAAAGTTTACCCCCCAATTCTTAATACAATTACTAATGAAAAACCTGATTTTCGCTTTTGCTGCTTCTTTATTGTTTGTTTCATGCTCTCACCAGCGCGAAACCGCTTCCGGCCAAAAATTTAATGTGATCCGAAAAGGAGATGGAAAGGAAGTGCCGGCTAAAAACTTTTTAATCATGAACTTCATGTTTAAAGATGGAAAAGATTCGGTGTGGAACGATTCGCGCAAAAATCCCTACCCGCTCATCATGCAAAAAAACCAGGCTAACCGCCCCGGAGATAAAGTATTGGAAGTAGTGGGCATGCTTACCAAAGGCGACAGCGTTACATTCCAAGTGAGTGCCCGCGAAATTTTTAAGAACTCGTTTCATCAGCCCATCCCCCCCAAAGTGGATTCTACCTCTAACTTCAGCTTTTACTTTGGTGTGGTAGATGTGTTAGATAGTGCTCAGTTTATGAAGTTCAGAGAAGAAATGGTAGCCAAGCAAAACGAGAAAGCCTTAAAAGAACAACAAGAGCAACTTGGAAAAGACACGGTGCTGATTGATACCTATTTAAAAGAAAAAAATATTACCGCTAAAAAAACAGCCTCCGGCTTGCGTTATATTATTACCCAACCGGGAAAAGGAGAAAATACCAAACAGGCCCAAACGGCTAAAGTAAATTATGCCGGCCATGTGCTAAACGGTAAGTATTTTGATACCAGCATAGAATCGGTAGCTAAACGCGAAAACCTGGATCAGCCAGGAAGAAAGTATGAACCGTATGGCGTTATGGTAGGGCAGGGTTCGGTTATTAAAGGCTGGGACGAAATGCTGCAACTCATGAACAAGGGAATGAAAGTAACGGTATATATTCCTTCTTCGTTGGCCTACGGAAGCCGGCAAGCCGGACCCGATATTAAACCCAACTCCATTTTGGTATTTGATATGGAAGTGGTTGATATTAAGTAAACAGTATTAGAGGCGTAAGTAGATACTATGAAGAACTATTTTATTTTTTGGTTTTTGGTTGCCGTGTGCAGCTCGTGTTCGCTTACGCCTTCTCATCTTACTCAAACCCTTTCCCAGTACACGCAGGATACTACGGCCATTCGCTCGTATTTAAAGCAGAATAATATTCGTGCCACCATAATTAACCAGGGCATTTGGTTTGTCATCGATTCGGCCGCCACCGGGATACGCCCGGTTTTTAACGATACCCTGAAAATAGCCTATACCACCCGCCTTCTGGCAAATGGTAATGTTATAGAGCAGGCGAGCACACCGGTGGTAGCACCGGCCAGCAGTTTTGTTGTAGGGGCACGGTATGCGTTTCCACAGTTTCAGGCCGGCAGCAAAGGGCGCATTTTTATTCCCGGGTATTATGTTAATAATGGAATCGGCACAAAGAATATGACTACCCCGGCCCCCGTTATCTTGTCGTTCAATTTATTGTCGGTAAAAGACAATCAATTACTGGCCGATACGGCCACCATTGGTATGTACCTGCGAAATAATTCTATCTCAGCTTTAAAAGACGTGAGCGGTATCCGCTACACTTTTAACACATTGGGGGCGGGGCCCATTCCTTCGCTTACCAGCAATGTTACGGTTGACTATACGGCTAAGATATTGAGTACCGGAGCTATTGTAGATCAACGAAATGGAATGAACCTGACAGTTTCAGATTTGATTCCCGGCTGGCAAATTATGCTGGTAAAAATGAACGAAGGTTCGGCCTGCACGCTGTATGTGCCCTCCAGTTTAGGCTACGGGCCCTACCAGCAAGGCACGATTCCCGCCAATGCCAACATGGTGTTTACAATTAAGCTATCAAAAGTTAACTCTAATTGATTGCCGCATCCCGATCAAAAAAAATAATTGGGTTAGGAATTGTATTTTCCTTGTTATGTGCTTCGTGCCTGAAAGACAATGTTATTTCTGCCAAAACCCAATTTAAGGCCGATACAATTTCCATTAGCAGCTACCTGTTGCAGAAGAATATCAAGGCGCAGAAACTAAAGGCAGGGGCTTGGTTTCTGCTGGATTCCGTTGGCCTTGGGGTGTTGCCCGTGTTAACCGATTCAGTTAACATCTCGTACGTAGCGCAATCCATACCTACTGAAACCGTGGTTGACCAGAACGGAGGCATTACAGTGTTACTTTCTTCCATCATTGCAGGCCTGCAGGTGTCGCTTCCTCTTTTTCCGGCCGGCAGCACCGGGCACATTTATATTCCTTCCGGTCTGGCTTTTGGCACCATGGCCCACAACAACATTGCACCCAATTCTAATTTGGTTTATGCTGTTAAAGTAAATTTTGTAAAAGGAACTCAGTTGGCATCCGATGTAAGCATTATCAATACTTACCTTACTAAAATTTCAGACTCATTAATAGCGGCTCACAAAACAGTTTATAATCAAAATACCAATTTACCTTATTACGTAGATACGCTGGGCACCGGTATTTTGCCTGTGCTGAAAGATTCCATCATCGTTACCTATAAAGGAAAAGCATTCAATGCCGATACGCTTTTTGTAAACGTGCCCAGGCCGGTGAAGATAAGTTTAAGGTCGCAAATCAATGGCTGGAGAAATATAATTCCGCAGTTAAAAGAAGGTTCGTTTGCCACGTTGCTCATCCCTTCCGGCTATGGCTACGGAGGCATCGGCACCACGGGCATTCCGGCCAATACTAATTTGGTATACCAGATTAAACTTATTAAAGTGATTCATCATTAAGGTATGGAACTTTGTTTTGCCACTCACAATCTCAATAAACTGGAAGAAGTAAAAAAAATTCTAGGCAGCTCATATAACCTGCAGGGCTTAGCCGAGATTGGTTGCACGGAAGAGTTACCTGAAACAACCGGAACCATTGCCGGCAACTCGCGGCAGAAGGCGGAATATGTTTTTGCCAAATATGGTGCGGCCTGTTTTGCCGATGACTCAGGCCTGGAAGTAGAAGCCCTTCAAGGAGCGCCCGGTGTGGACTCTGCCTTTTACGCAGGGCCTCAAAAAAGTTATCAAGATAATGTAGCACTATTGCTGCATAATCTGACAGGGGTTACAAACCGATCGGCTCGTTTTATTACCATCATTACTTTCATAACCGAAGCCCGGAAGGTTTGGCAATTTGAAGGAATCCTGAAAGGAGAAATAACAGACAGCCCTCGTGGCGTAAAGGGGTTTGGGTATGATCCTGTTTTTCTGCCTGCCGGTTCGGCCCGAACATTAGCCGAAATGGAATTGACAGAAAAAAATACCATTAGCCACCGGGCAAAAGCCATGGAGCTATTTTTATCTTTTCTGGATAAAGAATACGATTCCGGTTCAAATGGTTAATTTGTATAAAAAAATAACTTCATTGTGTTAACCATCGGCATAACAGGCGGCAGCGGATCTGGCAAAACATTTTTTCTGCAGGGGCTTTCCGCCCGCTTTTCCAACGATCAGATGTGTCTTATCTCGCAAGACAATTATTACAAACCCCGCGACCAGCAACCGATTGACGAGAATGGAATAAAAAATTTCGATTTGCCTGTTTCTATCGATCGCGATTTATTCTTACAAGATTTGTTGAAGCTAAAAGCCGGGCAAGATGTAATTAAAAAAGAATACACTTATAATAATCCGGCAGCTCAGCCGAAGCAATTGGTTTTTAAGTCGGCTCCCATTATTGTAGTAGAGGGACTGTTTGTGCAGTATTTTGAAGAGATAGCAAAACAGCTTGACCTGAAAGTGTTTATAGAAGCCAAAGACCACGTAAAACTGGGACGGAGAATAAGACGCGATCAGGTAGAACGTGGCTATGATCTGGACGATGTCCTGTACCGCTACCAGTACCATGTTATGCCGGTGTACGAGTCGCTGATAGAACCCTTAAAGCACTATGCCGATTTAGTGATCCCCAATAACAGTAATTTCAATAAAGCATTAGAAGTATTTATAACGTACTTATCGTCCAAGCTTTAGTACCCTGCGAATGTCAAAAAAAATTCTGATTGTTACCTACTACTGGCCTCCGGCCGGAGGGATAGCCGTGCAGCGGTGGGTAAAGCTAAGCAAGTATCTGAGGCGCAAGGGCTGGCAGCCGGTTATCTACACCGTAAGCAATGGAAACTACCCGCAGCGAGATCAATCAATGGCTAAAGATGTATTACCGGAGATAACAGTAATTCGCAAACCTATTTGGGAGCCACACCGTCTTTATCAGTTGATTTCGTCCCGCCAAAACAAATCCGATACCAACGAAATAAGTCAGCAAAAAAAAACGTGGATCGGAAAAATTTCTACCTGGATCAGAAGCAATTTTTTTATTCCCGATGCAAGGATGTTTTGGATACGTCCTTCGGTGCGTTTTTTAAAAAAGTATTTAAAAGACAACCCGGTAGAAGCGATTATTTCTACCGGGCCGCCTCATTCCGTTCACCTCATTGCGATGCGGCTGAAGCAGCAACTCAGTATACCTTGGTTGGCCGATTTTCGCGACCCGTGGACAACCATGGATTATTACCACGACCTGCTGCTGACTGCCCGCGCAGATCGCCAACACCACCGGCTTGAATTAGAAGTGCTGCGCGGAGCCGATGCCGTAACCGTGGTGGGAGAGAGAATGAAAAAAGAATTTGAACAAAAAAGGGGAAGGGGAGTAACGGTAGTAACCAATGGTTTTGATGAAGAAGATTTTTTCGGCACGGCAGTGCCCGACCAGGATTTTTCACTGCTGTATGCCGGTTCATTTTTCAACCGGATAAACCCGGTTAATCTATGGAGGGTATTGGGTGAGTTAAAAAATGAAAATCATCCGCTGGGACATCGTTTAAAAATCCGAATCATAGGGCATGTAGCCGATGGCGTACGGCAATCCATTCGTGAAAACGGATTGGAGGCACACCTGGAAATGATTCCGTTTCAACCACATGAAGCAGCCACTCGCGAAATGAAAAAGGCGGCCGTATTACTTTTAGGAGTGGATGTGCGCACTAAGTTTGTGCTGACCGGAAAACTGTTTGAATACCTCGGGGCACAACGCCCCATCTTAGCATTTGGCCCGACAGACGGAGATGCCGCGAAAATTATTTACGAATGCGGTGCCGGCCAGATGTTTTCGTTTGAAGACCACAAACTTCTGAAAGAACATGTTGTGCAACTTTTTCAGTTATTTGAACAAAACCGATTAATAGCAGCGCCTGATGTGGCTTCAATTTATTCGCACCGGTCTTTGGCCGGGCATATTGATTTTTTGTTGAACACCATTATTAAACACCGTTGATCTCTAAACGATTTATCCGAAATTCTTTTATCTACACGGTGGCCGGTTCACTTAATTTGGCTAGTGCGGTAATTTTGCTTCCGTTCTATATCAGTTTTTTATCGCCCGGCACCCTGGGTGCGTTGTCTATCTATACCACCTTCGCCCTGTTTGTACAGATTTTTGTTACCTACAGTTTTGATGCGGCTCTCTATACTTACTATCATGAATTTAAAACCGACACACCTAAACTAAACCGCTACATCAGTTCTTCTTTTTCTTTTGTATTAGGCACGGGCTTGTTAGCAGGAGGCGTGTTGGTAATACTTGGCGAAATCATTTTTCAAAAAGTTTTTCCCGGGCAAAATATCCGGTTTTATCCGTATGGAGTTTTGTCGGTTGCTTCGGGTGTGTTTCAGGCCGTAGTGAAAGTAAAGAGCAGTTTTTTGCAGACACAGGAAAAGGCTACCACTTTTCTATGGATGAATTTGCTTTCGTTTTTTTTTACGGCCGCTTTTACCATGGCCGGGCTGTACGTGTTTCCTGATAGCCTCTTTGGCCCGATAGGCGGAAAATTGATAGCGATGACGGCCACGGCCATCTGGGCACTGGTCAGTGTGTATAGCCGTTGCGGGTACTTCTTCGATTTCTCTTTAATTCGCTCCACGCTGGTGTTTAATCACCCCTCTTTGTTGTACCAGGTGATGCAGTGGTTCAATGGCTTTTACGATCGTATGCTGATGGCTTATTTTTTGCCTTTAAGCCAGGTAGGGATTTACGATTTTGCCGCCAAATGTTTGTCGGTAATTGAATTTGTGTTGAGTGGATTCTATAATTCATTTTTTCCCAAAGTGCTGGGGATCGTTGCCTTGCAAAAAGAAAAGAAAAGCACTATTGAAATAAATCGCTATTATAATGGCCTGACAGCCGTTACTCTTACTTTAGTAACGGTCTGCATCTTTTTCTTCCCGCCTATTTTAAAATTCCTGGTTGATTATTTAGGTAAATCAAAATACCTGGAAGCCATCGAGTGGATTCCTTTTTTGGCCATAACTTATTTACTGCGCTCTATGCGATTTTATGTGGTTATGCCCTATGCTGCCATTAAGTACCAAAAGCCTTTGCCGATCTATTATTTATTTATTGTAGGAATTAAAATTTTTTCGATGATTGTTTTTATCCCCCGCTATGGAATGATGGGGTTAATTATGGCTACCTGGGTAGGGTATGGGGTAGAAATTATCACTCTATACTTCGGCATTCGAAAAAAATTCTTGTTACAATTTAATTTTATGAAATTGGTGGGAGCCCCTCTGGTGATGACGTTGGCTATTGCTGTGCTTGAGTTAACCGTTGGCCAATCGTATCCACTTTTGGTTCATGGTTTTTATGTTTTGCTGGCCGCTATTATTCTGGCATGGTCGTACAGGGCTGAAATACAAAACCTGAATCTGCGCACGATTTTGAAATAAGAAGTTAGCTGAGCTTTCCAATAGCCACAATGGAAGAGGCATATTGAAACCCATATTTCGGTTGGCTGCCCAGCGTTTTTATTACTTTTTGTTTTACCAATCCAAAAAAGGAAAGCGGAATGCGGTTGGCAAAAAATAATTCGTCTAATTCTATGCCTGCCTGGTGCATTACTTTAGCAATCGTGTAGGGCGTAAACCAATAGCGGTGGTCGGTGTTGATTACTTCCGTTGCTTGGGCGGCCCAACCGAGTATGCGCAGGGTCATTACGTTGGGTACTGTAATGAGAATTTTTTGAATGGAGGTGCCGTATTTTTCGCGAATCTCGCGCAGGTAGTGTACGGGATTATCAATGTGTTCGAGCAGTTCTCCCAGAATGGCATAATCCCATTTTTCAGAAATAATTTCCTGAATCGGTGCCCCGGTTATGTCGCGCAGTAAAATATTATTCACGCCCCACTTCTCTTGCACATACGCCAGCGTTTCTTTTTCAATATCAATACCAATACATTTTTTCGCCTGTTGGGTTATTTCATGGTGTAACCATTTTCCGACTTTCATCTTTTGCTCGATAAGAGGCTGGTGATCTAAACACCCCAGGTGAATTACTTTTTTATCCCGGCTTATCGCGGTAAGCAATTTTACCCGGTCGGGAATTGCTTCATAATACGGATAACTGATTTTTAGTGCGTTCGAAAATTTTTCGCCTCGCAGGTAAGTTAAGGTTGATGAATCTAATGTCAAGGGGTCTAAAGGGTTAAGAGTTGATCCGAAAAAATAGCGTAATTTTTTGAACTATCGTAATGAGCCGCCCAGTTATTCATTACCTGCTGGCGTAATTTTTCCTTTTCGGCAGGAGATTGCGACAGCAGCTGGCGGATGGCAGCGGCTACTTCTTGCGGAGTGCCTTCCGGAGAAAGGAGTTTTCCGGTCTCATCCGAAACGATCTCCGCGTTTCCTCCTACGTTGGTGGCGATACAGGGTATGCCGAATGATTGGGCTTCCATGAGCGACAACGGAATACCTTCGGAAGCGCTTACATTAACAAACAAATCCACATAATTTTTTTGATAAAAATCAAAGATCTCGTGATTGGAAACGGCTCCCCGAAACTCGTATGGAATGTGACGCAGTTTTTCCTTAGCCAGTATTTTAAGCTCTTCTCGGAGCGAACCATCTCCGTAGTGTACCCAATGCACCTGTATCGTTTGAAGTAAACTCAGTGCTTCAATAAGCAAGTGTATTCGTTTAACCGGCTTTAATGAAGAAACACTGACAATAATAAAAGTATCACTTGTTCTTGCTGAAGGAATGGCTGCAGGTTTGCATGTTCCCAATTTGGCTACTTCTATTTTAGAATGAAGAGAAGCAGAAAGGAGATTTTTTAAAACCGTGGCCCCCACACGCGAAGCGGGGTAAATTTTGTCTAATGCTTGAGCAGTAACTTGTCTATACGAAAGATAATTTTCCGGATGAAGTTCGGGGTAAAGATCTCCGCCATGCGCCCGGGTTACCCGTTTGATGTTTATTTTTTTTGAGGAGACCAACCCCACAGCCAATGCAGCTGAAGTGAACCAATAGGAATAGATAACCACGGTACCAGTCAGCCGGTGTAACTTAATTTCGTTTTTAATTTTTTGTGAAAGAACCAATGCTTTAAAAAGATCATGCATCATTCTTTTAAAAATACCAAACGTTATTTTTTTATCTCGGGCAAGCAAATAACGGAGTTCGCCCAGCAAGCATCCGATCGATTTCTTACAATGCTTAATAAAAATAACTATTGATTTAATTTTCTCTACCCAGCTACTTTGAGGGCTGATTCGCGTGGTGTAAAAGTTGGGTGCCCGGAAGCGGCAATTTTCTGATCCCACATTTTTAGACAGTACAATGACTTTGTCGAATTTCTGAACCAGCCACGGCACTTCACTCTCCAGAAACGTTTCACCGGAGCCAAATGGAAAATGATGGGTGATGAGCACCAGGTTTTTGCCACTCACAGGCTATCTATAATTTCATTTAACTTTTTTTCATTTTTGCCGGCATTCAACGCGCGGGCGGCAGCCGCACAATTCGCTTTGAGCGCATCCACCTGCTCAGCACTTAGTTGTTGGATCTTCTCCGCTAAACTTTTTGAGTCAAAATCATCCGACACTACTCCGATGTGGTAGGTTTCTGTAATTTTTTTCATTTCCGGTATCGGGCCGATGGCTTGTGCAATCCGCGCCTGAATACATTCAAAAAATTTATTCGGTAAGGTGTTGGCATAATTAAAATTTACGGGCGGAATTATGGTAATACCTATATCATATTGATTAAGCGTGCGGATCAACTCATTGGCCGGCACTGGTTGTGGAAAATTAATTCGTGGATCTTTTTTAGCGATCTCTTTTAGCTGTCGTAGGTAGAGAATGTTTGATCGGTGCGTGGGGGTTACTAAAAATAAATCTAACGTAAATCGGTTGTCTAAATGGTTCATCATCTCTAACATTAATTCCAGCTTGCGCGAAGGGGTAGCAATGCCCTGATGTACCAACCGGATTTTTTCGGAGTTGGTTTTCCGGGTCTCCATGTCATAATATGCAGAAGCATTAGTAATGACAACGGGCTTCTGTCCATAATTTTTTTCATACTCATGGGCAATACCTTCGCCAATGGTCATCATCCGATCTACTTTCGGAATGTATTTTTGGCAGAGGTATTTGTTGAAGCCTTGAAAAAACAAACGCCACACAAACTTATCTTCAAAATGCCGCGGGGCATACTCGTGGGCATCAAAAATAATTTTAGCCTGTCCTTTCAATTGAAAAGCCAGCGGTAGGGTTTCAATATCATTAGATAAAACGATATCGAATTTTTGATTCAGCCTGAGTTGGTATCCATACAAATAACGATAGGCGGCCGAATACAGCCGGGAGAGAAGCAATACGCCCGAAATCATTTTTTTTACCAAGGTCAGTTTAAGCGGACTGACCCGGATGAGGGTTATGGTTGCATTCTCTTCAGCATCATGACATACGAGCGTTATTTTATGCCCGGCATTTAGTAAAAAATTTACGTGGCGTTTTACCCGTGCATCTGTTTTTAAGTTGCTGAATGAGATTACTAAAATAGATAATGAAGCCATGGCTATGTGGGAGAAAAAGCAAATACAAGTTGTAGCAGGAGTGAATTTATTTTTCGCACTTGAAAATACGGAACCTGTTTGGCACCAAATGCCCTGCGTACGGGTTCTACCGATTCAATCATGCTTCCGAGAAAATCAAACGTGGTCAGCTTCAATTCATTTTTGGTAAACTCAATGGCTTTCCAAATCAGCAACATGCCGGCTCCGCTGTTGCGCAGGGCGGGGTCTTCACCCACCATGTGCACGTAGGCCGTCTGATGATCCCAACTCAGGTATAGTGCGGAATGATTTTTTCCTTCCGAATCCACTGCAAAGAAAATTTTGCGTTGGCTTCGCTGGGCCAATGCATTGTCAATACGTTTTAAAAAATCAAAAGAAACCGGTGGTTTTAATTTTTGTCGCTCAAAGGTCATGCAGAAGAGTGTATAAAAATCTTTCAAAGTGCCATCATGAGAAACCTTAACAAGGTCTCCTGCTTTTCTTATTTTCCCGCGTACACTGCTCTTCAGTTCTTCAAAAGTAAGTGTCAGGTCGTTTAATTCCAGTGCATAAGTGTAGCGGGTTGTCTGGCTATATTTTTTCCAATAGAAAGGGAGCCAGTTGGTAATAGAGTGATGAAAATTTTGCCTGAAAAATGAAAAGGAAGGAAGTTGTGCGATCAACTTTTCGGTCAACTCCATTTCATAACTTAAACGGGAAGCATATTTCTGCCCGGTCGGATAGATGATAGCAGGCCCCAGAAAGCCGGTGAGTTTGGGCATATTTAAAAAACAAAACCACCCTTTTTTCTCGATACGGTAGGGGAGAGATGCGACTACTTGCTCATCCTGCAACACAAGGGACACGCCCCACTCTTCACCGCAGACAGCATCCAGCCACCAGTCGTTTTGAAACAGCGGTAGCTTTTCTTTCTGGCAAAAAATCCGGTAACGGTCTTTGTTGGTTTCCATTTAGGGATGAACGGATAAATGCTTAATGAAACGAAGCCCAAAGAAAATGATAATATGGATACGTTCAATTTCTGTGAAGCCACTTTTTTTTATGCTTTTGATAGAGCTGGAATTTTGATGGTCGGCACTGATCAGTATTTTTTTATCTGTCCACTGCTGCCCGATATAGCTAAGTACAGCCGTAAAAATATTTTTTCCGCGCAGGGTGGCGGCCGTTTCGCAAAAATGTATGAACACTTCGCCTGTCTTAAGTTTCCGGGAAACCATCGGGTGCAGGTTTATTTTTTCCGGCCCGATGGTTACCCAAGACCGGTGCACGCAGGTTTCTTCCCAGTAGCCATAATATCCGATATCACCTTTTTGTAACAGTTTTTTAAATTGATTTAACTGAAAAGGATTTTGAAACGAACGAGCATCGTTTAGGTTGAGAAGCGAAACGGGTTGAATAGACAACCCATCGGATTGGATGCTCAGGCGTTGTGCCATTTCGTATACCCCCACCGTTTCGTTGGTATAGATTCTCTTCCAAATGGCATAATAAAATTTGCGGAAGAGCAGGCTGAAGATTGACATGGATGCGATAGGACTAAGATACAACTATAGCGTATAACTTTTTATTATTTCTTCAGGCTGAATGCTTCTCCAACGGTTCTCGTAAAAATAAGCCAACAGTGTTTTGTATAATGCCAGGTAACCCTGAAACTTATAGCGGGTAAAATAGTTATTATGCCAGAGTATCGAGATAACGGCATTGAATTTATTTTTCTCCAGAAAGTCAATCAATTCCACGGCTGCGGTGGAGGCTTTCTTTTTCTGGTACCGGTATAGTGTAGTGTCCATAATGGTAAGCGGAACTTCCACAAATGAATACGGCTTTCGGTTCGTTACATCGTAGGGAGTAAACGGAAGCCCATAGCTGTTTCTGAAACCGTATGCTTCGGCAAAACCTAAACTGGCATCCATCTTCAGTCCGGCTTTCTCTATTTCATCGTAATGGGCAGGAAGATTAAATTTTAAATAATGATTGCGGTTGGCAATAGGAGTAAACCCACACTCATTTATTTCGTCTCTGAAACTTTCTAACGAAATACTTTTATGAATTCCGTTGTGCCACCCGCTGGCAGCAACCTGCCCGATGGCTGATTGAATGAGGGGGCTGCGAATGGAGTAGTCGGCATTTACTTCTCTTTTGGAAAGCCGGCCTCGGTTTACCAGCCAGAAAAAAGTTGATTTGAAGGAATACGCATCTTCCATTTTCATGATCTTATCGAACGTAGCCCAGTCAGGTCGTTGCAACAACTCATTCCACAACAATTTGAAAATAAGATGTGGTTTTCCTTTTTTTAATAAGTAAAATCCATCTTGCAGCAGAGCTCCGTGTATGGAATCAATATCGTGCGATAAAAAAACAAGCGAAGCAGACGGGGGGCTTTGCAAATGCGCCAACTTAGGATGCTCGCCTATTTTATCGAAGCAATACTGAACGAGGTTTTCCTGCACATTGCCAAACCGGTATTGATAGCTGTTAGAAAATGAAAACCGACCCAAGTCATCGCGGCTATGGCAGTCATATTCCTGCAAGCTGTTGAGCATATAAAATGCGGTGGAGAGATAATCGGGTTTCCCGGAATCGGTACGGATCAGGCATTCATTTTTAAAATTCAGGTTAGGTGTCCGCGCTGATTTTTTGATACCTGAATAAAAATTTTCATTCACTTCGATATCAAAAAGAGGATTGCTTCCAATGGTTAAGTCGGCTTCATTTATATTTTGAACCCAGTACAGATGTATTTTTTTATTTTGAGTAAAAATTTTCATTGTGTACGCTATCTCTTCGAAGTACGGATGATCCGGATTTACAAAAATGCGCAGGCTGTTCATATTACTGAATGCGGTTCGGGTTTTCTTTCAAAAATCCTTCCCACGATTTGGCTTTGAGTTTGGTAATTCCATTTTGGTAATGATGGCATACGGCCACGGCCAACGCATCGGTTGAGTCGAACAGTTTGGGCATCTGCCGGATAGAGAAAATTTGCATTAACATGCGAGCTACCTGCTCTTTGCTGGCGTTGCCGTTTCCGGTTACCGATTGTTTTACTTTTTTTGGGGCATACTCGGTAATGGGAATTTCCCGATACAACGCAGCCGACATGGCTACGCCTTGGGCGCGCCCCAGCTTTAACATAGACTGCACATTTTTGCCAAAGAAGGGGGCCTCGAGAGCCACTTCATCGGGTTTGTATTCATCTACCAAAGCCAGCACCCGCTCAAATATTTTTTTTAATTTAAGGGCATGCTCTCCCTGCTTGCCCATATTAATAACACCAAACTGGTTTAACGTAAGCTGGCCGGCCCGAATGGTGATCACTCCATAACCCATTATATTGGTGCCCGGGTCGAGCCCCAAAATAATCTTTTCCTTCACCGTTTTTTTCTCAATTTTGCCCACGCCTCAAACTTACACATTAAGAGCCAATGGTCGTTTATTTTTTGATTTTGTCCGGTCTTTATTTTTTGTTTTTACTGGGGTTGCTCACCGGGTGGAAAAAATCTATTAAAAAAATACCAACTGGTGTAGATTCTGCCCGGTTCATCTCTATCGTAGTAGCTGTTCGTAATGAAGAAGATACCATTGCACTCTTGATAGAGTCTGTATTGAAGTTGAACTACAACCGGAATGACTTCGAACTTATTCTGGTAGATGACCACTCAACGGATCAAACACTTTCTCTTGTTAAACCTTTTTTGGACAACCTGCCTCATGTTTTAGTTTTAAAAATGAATGCGCATGAGTTTGGAAAAAAGGCTGCGATTACTGCGGGCGTTGAGGCAGCCCGGGGCGAAGTGATTGCTACCACCGATGCCGATTGTGTATTGCCTCCGGATTGGCTTCAGAAAATAAATCAGGCATTTACCAACTCAGCATGCAAAATGGTGTTTGGCCCGGTGTCGTTACAGGTAACTGGTTTTTTTTCGCAGGTTCAGGCGCTTGAGTTTGCCAGTATTATGGGGGTTACTTTGGGCACATTGGGCTGGGGGCATCCGCTGCTTTGCAATGGTGCTAATCTGGCTTATCGTAAATCGACCTTCCGGGAAGTAAACGGGTATGAAGGCAACCGCCATATAGCTTCCGGTGATGATGAGTTTCTTTTACACAAAATATCAGACCGGTTTCCCGGTTCGGTTTGTTCGACCGATGTCTTGGTGGTTACCCGGCCACAATCGTCATTTGCTAATTTTTTTCAACAACGTATTCGCTGGGCCGGCAAGTGGAAGGTAAACGCATCCCGGCTGGCGCGCTGGCTGGCTCTGTTTATTTGGGTGGTGCAGGCTTCGTGGATAGCGTTTGGAGGAATGTATAATTTTATTCCATTCAACTTTTTTTGGAGCGTAGTCATCTGTAAGGTTATGTCTGATGCCGGGTTCCTCTTTTATATAACCAACCAACTGAAAATGAAGAGTTCTGTTTTTTCTTTTATCGTCTTGCAATTAGTTTACCCCTTTTACGTTTTAGGGGTTGGCTTTTTGTCGCTTGTAAAAAAAACATCGTGGAAAGACCGAACTGTTTAGACGTTAAAGGGTAGTACAATTTTCTTATTTTTGATTGATGAAAGTAGAGAACGAAGCCGAGTATAAAAAAAGAATCGAACGCAAAGAGTTAGAACTGGGTGCGTTGCTCGAAATCTCGCAGGCCATTAATAATAATCTGGCCGAAGACTCACTCTATAAAATTTTTAACTTCACCTTGCGCTCGCAGTTACAAATAAAGAAACTGGCGTTATTTGTGTTTGACCGGGCATGGTCGTGTAAAGTAAGTTTTGGCTCCGTAAAAAACTATTCCAAAATAACTCTGGACGACCGCGTAAAGATGGTAAAAAACATTCACCAGATAAGCGAATTTCCTCATTGCGAGATGGATGAGTTTGATTTGGTCATCCCTATTTCGCATAAATCTGAAACGCTGGCATTGGTATTTGTGGGCGGGTTAGAAACCCAAATCACTCAGCACGATTCGGGTATTAAATTTATACAGGCGCTCAGCAATATTATTGTAGTAGCGATTGAAAATAAAAAACTGGCCCGCCAGCAGTTAGAACAGGAAGCCTTTCGCAAAGAATTGGAAATTGCCAGCGATGTGCAACGTTTTTTGTTTCCCGAAAAATTGCCTAATACCGATAAGCTTAAAATAGAAGCAAGCTATCTTCCGCACGATCGAGTAGGGGGTGATTACTACGATTACATCCCCATTAATGCAAACCAGTTTTTAGTTTGTGTGGCCGATGTAAGCGGGAAGGGGATTCCGGCTGCCCTGCTGATGAGTAATTTTCAGGCTTCGCTACACACGTTGCTTCGCCAAACACCCAATCTTACTGAAATTGTGGAAGCGCTGAATTACCAGGTACTCGATAGTGCGAGAGGAGAGAAGTTTATTACTTTTTTTGCCGCTATCTATGATTTGAAACTGAAAACAATCGTGTATATAAATGCGGGACATAATCCTCCCATTCTATGCGATCAGACCGGTGTGAGGCTGTTGGAAGAAGGTTCTACCGTGCTGGGGGCCTTGCACCCGTTACCTTTTATTCGCGAAGGGTTTATAGAAAACATAGAACAGTTTACACTGTTTGCTTACACCGATGGCCTGACGGAAACGATCAATGAGGAGAACAATGAATTTGGGCTACCCGTACTGGTTGATTATTTCAGAAATAATTCGTGGAAAGACCTGAAAACGATTCATAACGACATTATCATCAGCCTCGACACCTTTAAAGGCCGCAACCCCTATCGTGATGATATTACAATGCTGTCGTGCCGCGTACAGTAAGCAGGTTGTTCCGCTCTTGGTAAACCTTTTCTACTTTGTACTTTTACAGTTAAAATTGATCCGGTGAATTTTTTCAGAACGCCTTTTTTTCTGCCCCGGTTTTATCCTTCGCTGTTGTGGAGAGTGCCCACCCACGATAAAGTAATTTATTTAACATTTGATGATGGGCCCATTCCCGGACCTACTGAGTTTGTTTTGAACGAACTGAATAAACACCACGCCCAAGCTACCTTTTTTTGTATTGGGGATAATGTGCGGAAACACCCCCACGTCTTTCATAAAATAGATGAACAGGGTCATGCTGTAGGCAACCATACGTATCATCACCTGAAAGGCTGGGCTACCCCATTAAAAAAATATATAGATGATATTGAGCAGTGCGAATCTCTGTTAGCTCATCCGCAGAACGAACACACCGAAAAATTATTTCGCCCTCCTTACGGAAGAATTACATCCGCACAAATTGATGCCCTGAAAAAAAAATATAAGATTGTAATGTGGGATGTGCTTACACACGATTATGTAAAAAACATTTCACGCAAAAGTTGCTTAGCCGGATCCATCAAGGCCACCCGCCCCGGGTCGATCGTAGTTTTTCATGATAGCTTAAAAGCCGAACGCAATTTAACATACGTGCTTCCGCTGTTTCTCAGTCACTTTTCAGAGTTAGGCTATCGGTTTGCTCCCCTTTCTAATAACTTATGAAAAAAGTATTGGTAGCACCGTTAGACTGGGGGTTGGGGCATGCCACCCGGTGTATTCCGGTAATTCAGGAATTGATAACAGCCGGCTGCGAAGTGCAGATTGCTACAAGCGGTGCCGCCTTGCCCTTGCTGAAGGAAGAGTTTCCTGAGTTGGTATTTTTTGAACTGGCTTCTTATCAGGCTTCGTACTCAACCCGGTTTCCATTGAAACTAAAAATCCTTTTTCAACTTCCTAAATTTTTTTGGGTTATCAGGAAAGAGCAAGCTCAGATTAAAAAGATTATCTCAACGGAAAAAACAGATATTCTTATTTCCGATAATCGTTATGGCTGTTGGTCGGATGTTATACCGTCTGTGTTTATCGGCCATCAGTTTTATTTTGATGTTCCTTTTTTAGGAAAATGGATAAACCGCTACCACGAACGTTGGGTGAGCCGGTTTTCCGTTTGCTGGATTCCTGATAAGGAGGAAGATGAATCAATTAGTGGAAAACTTTCGACTAACCGACTGAAAAGCAGGAAATACATCGGGTTATTATCGAGGATGAAATGGAGGCCGGCTGAAACGAAATTCAAGGTAGCGGTTATTATTTCCGGACCGGAACCACAACGGTCTGTCTTTGAGAAAATGATTCGACCTCAACTGACGAGTTACGGTAAAGTTGCGGTGTTGGTAAAAGGATTGCCCGGAATTAAAACACTTTCGCAAACCAATCAGGTAACAGAAATTTCGTACTTGAATTCGGCTGAACTTAATGAAGTTCTCCTTCAATCAGAAATAGTTATTTGCCGTTCAGGCTACAGCTCGGTTATGGATTTGGCCGTGTTGGGAAAGAAAGCCATTTTTATTCCTACCCCCGGTCAACCCGAACAAGAATACCTGGCTGCACAACTAAAGAAAAAAAAAATAGCCTATTCAGTGGCTCAAAAAGATTTTGATATACAAAATGCCATTACCGCCAGCGCCAGCTATACCGGTTTTAGAAAACACACAAACGATAACAAACTTCAGCAGGTGCTATGCGAATGGCTTGAGATAGCAACTAAATGAGCGAACCATCACTTCTGCCCAATACCAATCCATGCTTTCAAGCTAAACTCAAATGGTGCTTTCCCTAAAAAATCGGTAAATGATTTTTCTATTTCGATGGCCATGGGGTTTACTCTTGCCGGGTCTTTATCGTACACGGCCCGGCTAAGCGGGTGTTTAAGGAATAGACCATTAACAATGTTCATCACATGATCTGTTATGCCGGTAAATTCTGTAAATATGATTTTGTTATGTTTGAATCCGGCCTTTTTGAGAAACCCCAAAAGCTCGCGGGGATTGTGTAGAGAGAAAGGAAGATGAAATCGGCTGGTATCTTCTCCTTTAAAATAAGGGATGATATGATCCAGGATGGGGATTTTAAATAGCGGCATATCTTCCGTGCGATCCCAGGTAGCAAAAGCAAAATGACCACCAGGTTTTATTACACGATATGCCTCATCAAAACCCTTTTGCCGATCGGGGAAGAACATTAACCCATATTGATTCACGACTAAATCAAACGATGAATCGGCAAAAGGCAGTTGCAGGCCATTCGCAATTTTAAATTCCACCTGTTGCCCTTTTAATTTTTGCTGTGCCAGCATTAACATGTCGCTGCTAACATCGGTTGAAGTGAGGCGGGTGGTAGTCGGAAACCCATGCCGCAAGTGGCTTGTTAGCCGGCCGGTTCCGGCCGAAGTTTCAAGAATTGATTTTGCCGGTAACGCTTGAAGATAAGGTAAGAACTCCTTAGCCGAAGGTTCAAAGATCAGGGGGCCGAGATAACGATCATAGTTAGCGGCATCTTCTCCGCCAAATTGGTAGGCTTCCTTACTCATGGTTGTTATTTAAAATTTTTTAAGTACTCTTTGCATCCGAAGTGCCACAGCTATTCTATTTTCTGCCGATCTACAAATATACAAACCTCCTTTGCACGAAGATATTGATCCGGCACTCACTAAACGTTGAGCCCTTTTTCAGTTACAATCGGTTTTTTTCATCTTTGCTGAATATCTTTTTTGCGATGACCTGGATTGATACACACGCCCATATTTACCTGCCCGAATTTGATACCGACCGGCAGGCTGTGCTGGCACGCTGCCGGGAGGCAGGCATCACTAAAATTTATATGCCCAATATTGACCATACTTCGATTGATGCGATGTTAAAATTAGAATCAGACGAAACAGCTTGTGTGGCCATGATGGGACTTCACCCTTGCTCAGTAAAAAAAGATTTTGAAAAGGAACTCTATCGGGTAGAGGATTGGATAAACAAAAGAAAGTTTGCAGCCCTGGGGGAGATTGGAACGGATTTGTATTGGGATAAAACTCTTTGGCCTCAACAGCAAGAAGCTTTTAAAATACAAGTACAATGGGCCAAACAACGCAACCTGCCGGTGGTAATTCACTGCCGGGAGTCAATAGACCAAACCATTGAGTTGCTAAAACCACTGGCTGATAAAAAACTGACCGGTATTTTTCATTGCTTTTCCGGAAATGCCGACCAAGCTAAAAAAATTATTGAATTAAATTTTTTTCTCGGCATAGGAGGGGTGGTTACTTTTAAAAATTCAGGATTAGATAAAGTATTGCCCGAAGTAGAGGCGCAGTATTTCGTGCTGGAAACAGACAGCCCCTACCTCGCACCGGTGCCGCATCGTGGAAAAAGGAATGAACCGGGCTACATACCTTTGATCGCTCAAAAAATAGCAGAACTAAAAAAAATATCTTTAGAGCAATTAAGCGAAATCACGAACCGGAATTCAGAAAAAATTTTTTCAATGCTTTGAACTATTACTCTTTTTATAATGAAACAAATCCATATTAATACAGCCACCCCGGCCCAACCGCAATCGAAAGTAATGATTATTTATACCGGGGGTACGTTTGGCATGGCGCACGATGCCAAAGGGGTATTGGTGCCTTTTGATTTTGGTTTGATCCTGGAGCATTTGCCAGCCCTCCGCAATTTGTCGCTGAACCTCACGGTTATTTCTTTCGATACGCCAATAGATTCTTCTAACATTCGCCCCACGCACTGGCAGCAGATCGCTCAATTAATTTATGAGCATCACCATCTGCAAGATGGGTTTGTGGTGCTGCACGGCACCGACACCATGGCCTACACGGCATCGGCTCTGAGTTTCATGTTGCCGGGATTGCAAAAGCCGGTAGTTTTTACCGGGGCACAGTTGCCCATTAGCGAGCCACGCTCCGATGCACGCGAAAACCTGATTACATCTCTCGAAATTGCCGCTGCTAAAATGAATGGTAAAGCCCGTGTGCCTGAGGTATGTATTTATTTTGGCGATGAATTGTTGCGGGGCAATCGCAGCAAAAAAGTTGAAAGCATGCACTTCGATGCCTTTCAATCCGAAAATTATCCACCACTGGCTAAAGCAGGTGTAAAGATTGACTACCATGATGCAGTTATATTAAAACCTGCCAGCGGAGTAGAACTGAAAATAGTAAGCGCATTAAACACTTCGATCGCGATACTGAAGCTTTTTCCAGGCATTTCAGATACTTCAGTAGAAGCCATTACCACCATTCCCGGCCTGAAGGCGATTGTGATGGAAACATTCGGAGCCGGCAATGCACCTACCTCGCCTTCTTTTTTGCAGATTTTGAAAACGGCCATTGAGCAGGACATACTTATTTTAAATGTCTCGCAGTGCCCGGGGGGCATGGTGGTGCAAGGCCGCTATGAAACGAGCAAAGATTTGCAACGGATAGGTGTGGTAAGCGGAGGAGATATGACAACCGAAGCAGCGCTGACAAAACTGATGGTGTTGCTGGGTATCGGGCAGGCAAACCTGATTACTTCTCCCCTGGCTGGCGAAATGACTAATTCGTAGTATGCGGAGAGGGCGGGATTCGAACCCGCGATACCCTTGCAGGCATACACACTTTCCAGGCGTGCTCCTTCAACCACTCGGACACCTCTCCGTATTTTTAGTCCGCAAAAATAACAAAATTATTTTCTGCCCCCACACAGGTTTCGTTTTCATTCTCTACTTTTGATTGAACCCCGATATTTTATGAATGACCTTGCTTTGAATGATGCTCGTACGGTGCGGGCATGGTGTATGTACGACTGGGCTAATTCTGTTTATTCGTTGGTAATTACCTCAGCCATTTTTCCGGTGTATTACCAATCCATTACAACCTCAACCAGTGGAAGCGATGTGGTTCACTTTATGGGCTTTGAAATCGTTAATTCGGTTTTGTATTCATACGCATTGTCTTTCTCCTTTCTAATTATTGCTCCGTTGCTGCCGCTGCTATCTGGTATGGCCGACTATACAGGAAACAAAAAAATATTTATGAAAATATTTTGCTATACCGGTGGGCTGGCCTGCATGGGTTTCTATTTTTTTACTCCGAATACGTTGCATTGGGGAATTTTCTGTGTGGTGATGGCCAGCATTGGATATTCGGGAAGTTTGGTTTTTTACGATGCGTTCTTACCTGAGATTGCAACGCCTGATCAGTTTGATAAAACCAGCGCCAAAGGGTATTCCTACGGCTACTTTGGCAGTGTGTTAATGATGGTGGTGGCATTGGCCTTTATTTTATCTCCCACTACATTTGGGCTGGCCGATGCGGGTTCAGCCACCCGTTTTTCATTTTTAGGGGTAGGCTTGTGGTGGATTGGGTTTGCCCAGATACCGTTTGCCCGTTTACCCAATAATCCCTACCACCAACATCCCGGCAAACAAAAAATGCTGAAAGGCTACCATGAGTTAGTAAAGGTTTGGAGTGTTTTGAAGGATAACCGCGCTATCCGGTATTATATTTTGGCCTATTTTTTTTATAACATGGGAGTGCAAACCGTAATGTATCTGGCGGCCACCTTCGGGGCGAAAGAACTTAAACTGCCCGATTTTAAATTGATCGCCACCGTTTTGTTAATTCAATTGGTGGCAGCTGTGGGTGCCAATTTGTTTGCCCGTTTTTCTGAGGTGTATGGAAACAAACCGGCTCTCATTACGATGATCAGTTGCTGGATACTCATTTGCCTGGCTGCTTATTTTGTGGCGAACGAATATCAGTTTTATAGTGTGGCGCTGGCGGTGGGTTTGGTAATGGGCGGCATTCAGGCTCTTTCGCGAGCTACCTACTCAAAACTGATTCCGCAAAATTCTATTCAACATGCTTCCTATTTCAGTTTTTTTGATGTTACGTTCAATCTCTCTATTGTAGTGGGCACTTTCTGTTATGGTTTGATCGAACAACTTACCGGAAGCATGCGCAACAGTACCCTGGCACTGGCTTCTTTCTTTATTGTAGGATTGATTCTGTTGTTGCAGGTTAAGTCAGATCAATTGCTGCCTTTTCCTAAAAAATAATTCTTTTGGTCAGTATTGCAGGTGCTTTACGGTCATGCCATTATTGATGAGTTGCCGGAGCGAATCGATGCCAATCTTTATATGCAAGTCCACATAATTAGTAGTTACCTTGTGGTCGCTGGCTTCGGTCTTTACGCCATCGGCTATCATAGGTTGGTCTGAAACTAATAGCAATGCACCAGCCGGTATTTCATTGTAAAATGCCGTTGAAAAAATAGTGGCGGTTTCCATATCAATAGACATGGCTCTGATTTTTACCAGATATTCTTTAAAATGTTCGTCCCATTCCCACACTCTGCGGTTGGTAGTGTAAACGGTTCCGGTCCAGTAGTCTTGCTTGTAATCGCGGATGGTGGTAGAGATAGCCTTTTGCAGAGCAAAGGCCGGAAGCGAAGGTACTTCGGGCGGAAAGTAGTCGTTGGAAGTCCCCTCGCCCCGGATGGCTGCGATAGGAAGGATAAGGTCGCCAATTTTATTTTTCTTTTTTAGCCCGCCACACTTGCCCAAAAAAAGGCATGCTTTGGGTGCAATAGCCGACAGGCAATCCATAATGGTGGCTGCGTTGGGGCTGCCCATACCGAAGTTGATGATGGTGATGCCCTCGGCTGTGGCGGTGAGCATAGCCTTATCTTCACCTTTTACCGGCACATCGTGCCATTCGGCAAATTTGCGCACGTAGTTATCAAAGTTGGTAAGCAAAACATATTGGCCAAAGTCTTTGAGCGGCACGCCCGTATAGCGGGGGAGCCAGTTTTCTACAATCTCTTTTTTTGTTTTCATGGGTAGGATTCAATTTCCAAATTTACGATTCTAAATTGCAAGATCAGATTCTATTTTTGAATCTTGAGCATTGAAATTATACCCCGTGTACAAGCTTAATCTTCCAGCCTACGAGGCAACCGTAAAAAAAGAAAACGGAAAAGTATGGATTTTTGATACGATTAGAAAAAAATACCTCGTGTTGACACCCGAAGAATGGGTGCGCCAGCACACCATCAATTACTTAGTTACGGAAATGAAATACCCTAAATCTCTTTTTCGGGTAGAAGGTAGCCTCACTTACAATAAACTGCAAAAACGCTCTGACATCGTTGTTTTTGATCGCACCGGAAAACCTTGGCTGCTCATCGAATGTAAATCACCCACCCTTAAGTTAAATCAAAAAGCATTTAATCAGGTAGCTGTTTATAACATGACGATCGGTGCTAAATTTTTAGCTGTTACCAACGGGATGGCACATTTTTGCTTTGAAGCGGGGCAACCGGGCCAAGCGCCCAAAGCTTTATCTCATTTTCCACACTTCGAATAAACTAATGCTGTCTGAATCAATTTAAAATGCATTCCCTCGATCAACTAAAACATACCTACCAGCTTCTTCAACTGGAACGCCAGGCCGACATGGAACAATACCGGCAAAAAGTGCTGCTGCGTTCTTTACACGATCGGATTAAAGAAGGCGTAACATGGTATCCGGTACGCTTGCTGCGAGATTATATTGGCACAGGCGAACGAGTCATGATAGAAATTGAAAAAATTAAATCGCCCGATCAACCCCATGCTTTCCAAAGTGGCAAGGTGGTAAGTTTGTTTTCCCAAGCTTCAGGGAAACCCGAAAAGCAACATGTAAGCGGGGTGATCAACTATGTGCAGGAAAACAAGATGACTATTACCCTGAATGGCGATGATCTTCCCGATTGGATTGATGACGGCTCGCTGGGCGTGGATGTGATGTTTGACGAAATGACGTACCGCGAAATGGAGTATGCTTTGCGCAAGGTAATGGAGGCAGAAGATAACCGGGTGGCCGAACTCCGGGAAATTTTTTTAGGAAACCGACCAGTTACCTCTGGCCGGCCAGAGGCTCACGTTCTGTTTCCGGCCACCGGTTTAAACTCTACCCAGCAAGAAGCGGTGTATAAACTTCTTCAGGCTCCAGATGTGGCTTTTATTCACGGTCCACCCGGTACCGGAAAAACCACTACGCTGGTAGAGGCCATCAGGCTAACCGTAGTTGTTGAAAGACAAGTTTTAGTTTGTGCTCCGAGCAATGCAGCGGTAGATTTATTGGTAGATAAACTAAGCAGCATCGGGTTAAACACATTGCGCATTGGGCACCCCGCCCGTGTTACCCAACAATCGCTAAGCAAAACATTAGATGCAAAAATAACAGAACATCCCCACTTTGGTGAGCTGCGTGCCTTACGAAGAAAAATGGAAATGCTTCGCCATCAGGCAAACCAGTTTAAACGAAACTATGGCCACTTCGAGCGGGAGCAACGAAAAATGTTGCGCGAAGAAGCCAAAGCTATGAAGGGCGAAGCTGACACGCTGGAGTTCTACATCATCACTGATCTGATCAATCAGGCAGAAACTATTTGCTGCACATTGGTAGGGTCATCTCATCCGGTACTAAAAGGCAGAAAATTTAAAACTGTTTTTATAGATGAAGCAGGGCAGGCATTAGAGCCAGCCTGTTGGATCCCGTTATTAAAATCGCAGCGGGTTATTTTTGCAGGCGATCATTGTCAGCTTCCACCCACCATTAAATCGCAAGAGGCGGCCCGGCAAGGGTTGGCCAAAACTCTTTTTGAAAAAGGGATTGAAAAATGTCCGTCTCAGACAGCGATGTTGCAAGTGCAGTACCGGATGCACGAAATGATCATGCAGTTTTCATCTCATTTTTTTTATCAGGATAAGTTGGTGGCTCACGAGTCGGTTAAACATGAACGGCTACGCCCGTACGAACAACCCATTGAGTTTATAGATACAGCCGGGAGCAGTTATACTGAAAAGCAAGACCCCGAAACCCGCAGCCGGTTTAATGAAGGAGAAGCCGACTTATTGATTAAACAGGTAGAACGCCTGATCGAGTCGGTGGGTATTACTGCCTGGCAGGAAGAAAAAATTACGATCGGTATAATTTCTCCCTACAGCGCACAGATCGATAAAATTCAGTGGCTGGCCGAGCGTTCGGAGGTGCTCGAACCGCTACACTCGCTTATTTCAATTAACACGGTAGATGCCTTTCAGGGGCAAGAACGCGATGTGGTGGCCATCAGCTTTGTGCGCAGCAATGAAAAATGTGAAGTAGGTTTTTTGGCAGACATCCGAAGAACCAATGTGGCGATTACCCGTGCCCGAAAAAAACTGATTATGGTAGGCGATAGCGCCACCCTGGGTGCACATTCCTTTTATTCTGAATTTATCGAATTTTTACAAGGAAAAGGATTTTACACCAGTGTATTTTCTTTGTAAACGAGTTAGTACTTTTGCAGGCACTAAACCAAACATTATGAAACCGATATTGCTCACAATGCTTTTATTTACAGCCGGTGCGCTGTCTACTTCAGCCCAGCTTTTTAATACCTCTCTTACTATTACCGTGCGCGATGAGTTGGGGAACACAGTAGAAGGTGTTTCGGTTAAAATTTTTGAAAAACAGGAAGACTTTACCAAAGAAACCAATGTATTAGAAGAAGCTACAACCGATAAAAAAGGTGTTGCCAAGTTTAAAAAGTTGAAACCGGAATCGTACTTTATTCTTTGCCGCAAGGGAGACAAAGACAATACCGGTGGAGGCGAAAAAATCGGTCAGTTAAAAAAAGGAGAGTTTAATAAAGCTACGATTGTTATTCAGTAGTGTATCGCCAGGCTTTGATTCGTTCGCTTCAGGCGTACCAAACTATTTTTAGTGAAGAACAGACATTCGTTTCTTCTTTTCTCGATTTATTAAAATCGCCCGATTGTTATAAACGTACACATTTGCCGGGGCATCTTACCGGCTCTGCCTGGATACTAAACCAAGACCATAGCAAGGTGCTATTGGTACATCATTCCAAACTAAACCGATGGATGCAACCCGGTGGCCATGCCGATGACGATGAAAATATTTTGCGTGTGGCACTGAAAGAAGCGCGGGAAGAAACCGGAGTTATTAATTTTTTAGTAAATGAACTTGTTTTTGATATTGATATCCACACGATCCCACCCCGAAAAGATTTCCCTTCACATTTACATTATGATGTCCGATTTTTATTACAGGCCGATGAAACGGAAGAGATAATAGTGAGTGAAGAATCGCACGATGTAAAATGGGTTTCATTTACCGAGATAGAAAAGTTTACCACCGAGCCATCCATTCTCCGGATGAAAACGAAAAGGCAACATGGCTGAGATCGGGAAAGACATAGGTAAAGCCAAACGGCTGTTGGAGGCAGGAAAAATTGTAGCCATCCCCACTGAAACGGTTTATGGATTAGCCGGCAATGCCCTAAACCCTGATGTTGTAACCGATATCTTTAAAGTAAAAGACCGTCCGTACTTTGATCCGCTGATTGTGCA
Source organism: Bacteroidota bacterium (assembly GCA_018267135.1). Lineage (GTDB taxonomy): Bacteria > Bacteroidota > Bacteroidia > Cytophagales > Cyclobacteriaceae > ELB16-189. The sequence continues at coordinate 36,080 of JAFDZA010000030.1, read as the reverse complement.
CCTGCCGGGAGCCGAAGAGGTTACCCGCTATGCAAGCAGCGTACCACCACCAGCCGTTTTATTGATGAAAACATTTTGGCCGGGGCCGCTTACCATTTTATTGAAGAAACAGAGCATCATTCCGGATTTGGTTACCTCCGGCCTGGATCGGGTCGGGCTGCGGTGCCCCAATCATCCACTCACTCAATCACTTTTACAATCGCTTCCTTTTCCGTTGGCAGCTCCCAGTGCCAATCCGTTTGGGTATATCAGCCCTACCACACCACAGCATGTAAACGATCAACTGGGTGAAAAAATTGAATATATTTTAGATGGAGGCGAATGTGTGGTAGGTATGGAATCTACCATTGTAGGGTTTGAAAATGAAGCTCCGGTTATTTACCGGGTAGGTGGGCTGGAGGTGGAGCAGATCGAACGGGTGGTGGGGAAAGTGAAAACTATTATACAAAGCTCTTCTCGCCCGGCTGCTCCGGGCCAGCTACAAAGTCATTATGCACCACACGTGCGATTAATCTTGGGTGACATAGAGAAATTACTTGTAGAACACTCCAGTAAATTAGTTGGTGTGTTAGCGTTTCAAAAAACATATCAGTCCAATGCGATAAAAAAACAAATAATTCTTTCGCAGGCGGGGAAGGTAGATGAAGCGGCTCAGAAATTATTTACCGCTTTACGCATGTTAGATCAATCGTTGATTGATTTAATTATTGCCGAAGAAGTGCCCAACACGGGGCTCGGCCGTGCGGTAAATGATAGACTGAAACGGGCTTCTGTTAACGAATCATAATTTTATTTCCGCTTTTCGTTCGTTTTTCTAACTTGTGGAAAACCCGAGTTATGAAATCTTATTTTCCAGTGTTGCTTTGGCTTACACTCACAGGCGCCAATGCCCAACTCAAAATCCAAGGTGAAAAAGACAAACAATTTGTAAGACAGGAACTCGATAAGAAATATGTTTCCTCTTGTGCTATAGCACGACAGATATGGGGTTGGGCCGAAATGGGCTATTTAGAAGAAAGAAGCTCGGCTCTGCACCAGCAAACGCTAAAGAAGGAAGGGTTTTCTATTGAAGCTGGTGTAGCCGGTATCCCCACTTCTTTTATCGCAACCTATGGAAGCGGGCAACCTGTAATTGGAATATTAGCTGAGTTTGATGCGCTTCCGGGGCTTTCGCAAGACTCTGTTCCGTACAAAAAGCCCATACGAGAAGGAGCCCCCGGCCATGGTTGCGGCCACAATTTATTTGGCACCGCCTCGGTATCGGCCGGCATAGCTTTGAAAAACTGGTTAGCAAAAAACAATCGGCCTGGAACCATTAAAATATTCGGCACCCCTGCAGAGGAAGGGGGCGGTGGAAAAACGTATCTGGTACGTGCCGGCTTATTCGATCAGGTAGATGTAGTGCTGCACTGGCATCCGGGAGATAAAAATCAGGCTAATGCCGAAAGTTGTTTAGCTAACATTAGCGGCCGGTTCCGGTTTCATGGAAAGGCAGCTCATGCAGCGGCCAACCCCGATGTGGGCAGGTCGGCTTTAGATGCGGTAGAGTCAATGGATTACATGGTGAATCTGATGCGCGAGCACGTACCACAAGAGTCGCGCATTCATTATGTAATCACCAAGGGCGGGCTTACTTCCAATATTGTTCCCGATTTTGCCGAGGTGGAATATACCGTTCGCCATCCGGATGTAAAGGTTACTAAAAATATTTGGGCACGAGTTGTAAAGTGTGCCGAGGCCGGAGCAATGGGAACGGAAACCACTATGGACTACGAGTTGCATTCGGGGCTATATAATCTATTACCCAACGAAACATTGGCCAAGATAATGCACGCTAACTTAATGCAAGTGGGCGGGGTGAAATATTCGGCTCAGGAGATTGAGTTTGCCAAAAAACTTCAATCCACTTTGATGGGAGAAGTGCCCGATATACAAGAGGCAGCTACGGTTGCTCCGTTTCAAACAGGCGTATTTTTTCCTGCCTCTACCGATGTGGGAAATGTAAGTTGGGTAGTGCCTACCGTAGGGTTGTCCACAGCCACATGGGTGCCAGGATCTCCGGCTCATTCATGGCAAAGTACGGCCACCGGTGCTATCGGTATTGGTTTTAAAGCAATGCTCATGGCCAGTAAAACCATTGCCATGACAGGAATTGATTTGTTTAATAACCCTTCGGCCATTGAGATGGCTAAAGCAGAATTGAATAAAAGGAGAGGAGCCGGGTTTAAATATGAATCATTGGTAGGCGACCGACTGCCCCCGCTTGATTACCGAAAAGATTTGATGAAATAGATCAATTCCTGATTCAAAACCTTATAAGGGATTGGAGTTAATTGTAATGAATCATCAAAGTATGTTTAAGAGATCAGTTCTGTTTTTTATTATTTGAATGCACCTTTATGAAAAAAATTTTGATCCTTACCGGAGGTGGCGATTGCCCCGGGCTTAATGCGGTTATTCGAGGAATTGCCAAACGAGCACGCAAAGAAAAAAATTGGGAAGTGTATGGCAGCATCGAAGCATTTAACGGGGTGCTGAACGAACCGCAGGAAATTGTAAAACTGACTTCTAAAAGAACGGCCGGCATACACGTGCGCGGAGGCACTATTTTAAAAACCACCAACAAATCCAACCCCATTAAATTTCCGATAACGCAACCCGATGGAAGCGTAAAATTTATTGATCGGTCAGACGAGTTAGTGGAGAAATTAAAAAAACTGGATTTCGATGCGGTGATTAATATCGGGGGAGATGGCTCACAAAAAATTTCTAAAGTACTCTACCAAAAGGGAATACCGGTAATTGGTGTGCCTAAAACGATAGATAATGATCTCTCCGCTACCGATATGACATTCGGTTTTCAAACAGCCGTGCAGATCGCCACCGATAGTTTTGATAAACTGGTAACCACAGCCGAGAGCCACCACCGTGTCATGATTATGGAAGTGATGGGACGAGATGCCGGCTGGATAGCCGCCCACACAGCCATTGCCGGTGGAGCCGAAATTTGTTTGATTCCCGAAATCCCCTACCATATTCACAAATTGGTAGAGCGTATTCAGAATCGGTATGTAAAAGGTCGCGGGTTTGTAAACATTGTAATTGCAGAAGGGGCTAAACCGAAAGAAGGAACCATTACCTCTACGGCAGGCGAGAAAGGCTCTGAGCATGTGCGTCTGGGCGGGGTGGCCTATCAACTTTCTAAACAACTAAAAGATGCCGGGTGTAAAGCCGAGATACGCGAAACCGTACTCGGCCATGTGCAACGCGGTGGCACACCCTCTGCTTTCGACCGGGTGCTGGCTTCTGTATTTGGTGTGAAAGCTTTTGAACTGGTGCTTGAAAAAAACTTTGGGCGAATGGTAGCTTTAAAAAATAACCAGGTGGTATCGGTTACGCTGGAGGAAGCCACCCGCGAACCTAATTTTGTAAACCCCAACTCCTATTTGGTGCAGGCGGCCAAAGGACTGGGTATTAGCTTTGGAGATTGAACCATAAAAAAAGCCATCCCGGTTTGAGATGGCTTTTTGTTTCAGTTCAGGTTTTATCAGGCATACTGATTCAGCATAACCGGCATCACCAGCATTAAAATATCTTCGCCTTTTTCTTTTTCAGCCGGCACAATTAAGCCTGCCTTGTTAGAAGCTGACATATTTAATTTGATTTGATCGGTATCCAGATTACTGAGCATTTCAATCAGGAAGCGGGCGTTAAAACCGATTTCAATATCTTCTCCTTCGTGTTCGCACGAAAGACGTTCGTTGGCTTCGTTAGAAAAATCAATATCTTCGGCTGATACTTGCAGTTCGCTACCCGTAATTTTTAACCGAACCTGATGGGTGGTTTTATTGGCATAGATAGAAATTCTTCGCAACGATCCGAGCAGGTCGGTGCGGCTAATCGTCATCTTAATCGGGTTGGAAGTAGGGATTACGTTTTCGTAATCTGGAAAGCGTTCATCTATTAATCGGCAAATCATGCGGATATTTCCAAAACGGAAAAAGGCATTGCTCATGTTAAAGTCTATGCTTACGTCAGTATTTTCGGTGGGCAAAGTTGCTTTCAGTAAATTCAGAGCTTTGCGAGGTATAATGATGGTGTTTCCGTTTTCTGATTTTATATCCGATCTACGATAGCGCACCAGCCGGTGTCCGTCTGTAGCCACAAAGGTAGTATTCTTGTCGCCCAGGTTAACATAAACACCCGTCATGGCCGGGCGGAGTTCATCGCTGCTGGTAGCAAAAATGGTGTTGTTAATGGCACGCGCCAGTACTTCGGTAGAGATATGAGCCGAAAAATCGCTAGCTACCGAAGGAACTTTAGGGAAGTCGGTAGCATTTTCACCTGCCAATTTATAACGGCCGTTGTCGGAACTGATTTCTATACCGTAGCTGGATTCGTCAATTGAAAATGTAACGGGTTGGTCGGGTAGATTTTTTAAAGTTTCGAGCAATATTTTGGCAGGTACGGCAATATTGCCTTTCTCTTTAGATTCTACGTTCAGTTCGGTAATCATAGACGTTTGCAAATCAGACGCAGTAACCGTGAGTTTGCTTTTATCTATTTCAAAAAGGAAATTTTCCAAAATGGGCACTACCGGGTTGGTGGTAATGACTCCGTTAATATTAGAAAGCTGCTTGAGCAGGTAGCTGGAGTTGACAATAAACTTCATCGAAATCTGATTAGTGGTTGATAATGAGCGGTAAAGTTAATAAGAAATGACAATCGGAAAAAAATAAAAAAGACCGCCCGAAAGCGGTCTTGATAAGGTTTTAATGTCGAATTTAAAACTCAGAAATAAGGGATAGCCAACGGGCTGCAGGGGCTACCCAAACTTCTTTGTAGGTAGCGGTATTAAATTGCGGCCAGTAGGGTTTGTCTTCATTATACCTCGATTGCATACCTACCGGTATGGCACCCACGGTTTCACCGGGCAAGGCGGTATATAATTGTGGGTAGTTGTCGCCTTCACCCCACATAATAGATTGGCCAAACGGATTTTTACCTACAATCCAAAACAGTTGCTGTTCGGCAATATTGGTAAGTTCTTTATCATGCAAAAATTTACCGCAAAGGGCGGCTGCTTTTCCGGTTGATAGCTGTACGGCCGCATTTCCACGGAACGAAAACCAGACCGGAAACACGCGCAAGTAATGTTGATCGTCTAATTTTACACCGTTCGCTAACTGTTCTTTATAGCTTTTGGCAGCTCCTTTAAAGATACCCACCTGTACTTTATAAAAATTAACGGAATCTTTTACTTCATCTATCTGATACACTCCGCTCGGCACCAGGCCATACGGCTGCACATATTGCATGATGGTTTTCAGGTAATCGCCATACATTTTAATAGAGGCTTCCCACTTTTTGTAATCCGGATGTTGAGGTTGGTTTTCGCACAAGGCGGTGAGCGCCTGCATATACACCTGGTCGCGCGATTGGTGAGTATAGTGTACGATGGATTTTTTATTCAGGTCGCGGTAAAAAAATCCTCTGAGTTTATTTTTATCATTCAGCGGTTCGCTGCGCTGGCATTGCATAGTATATTGAATGGCCTTGGCAGCCTCATTGGCATAAACCGGGTTGTGGGTTAATTTATACAGCAAACTGGAGGCAAACGAAATGTTGGCCGCATATTGGCTGTTAGAAGCCATGGCGGCATGGTCGCCCCCGCCTCCGATGCTGGTGAGATCGTTAAACCCCAAGCTATCAAACCGCTTTTTTGCAAAGGCATAATCTTCTTCAGCCACCTGGCGCAAATTTTCTTTTAAAACCGGATCATTGTCTATGCTTAACGAGGCGAATGCTTCGATGCCGGCAAACACAAAATTTTCAAAAGCCCGGTTGTGAACATGCACCTTGCGCCACCTCGAAGAATCGTCTTTGGTGCCAATGTAGCCGTCTGTCCATAAGTTGGTACCCCAGATTTGTGCCCGGTAGCCATCGCCCAAACGGGCTTTTAAAATGCAATCGATGCCCCACTCGGCTTCTTCCTGAAGTCTTAAAAATAATGGTAAATTATTTTTTTCTTTGGCTCTGTTGGCCATTTCGAGCAGCGAAAAAATAATTTCGCCCGATTGTAATACTTGTTGCGACATATCGGCTGCATCGTGCCAGCCTCCGTTAAATGGAAATATTTTTCCATTATAAGTAGCATTCAAATCGCTGTGGCAGGCACCGTGTTTGCCGGGGATGGGGTATCCGCAGCGTTCGCAGAAGACATAATTCAGCATACGCCAGGCAGAGTTTTCCCAAATATTTGAGCTGATGTAAAAGGGCCGGGTAGAAACACTGCCTACCCGAAGCTGGTACTGGCCTTCTTTTTTAAAATCGCTGAAGTCGGCTGTTTCAAAATTACCGATCGTTGTTTTATGAGTATTGATTTTACCTTGGTACACCACGCTGTTGGTGGCGTTGTCAATCAATTGAAATTGGCCGTTATTATTTTTTACATGTACGATAGCCGTTTTTTCGCTTTCTATGCCATAGCCGGTGGTGGAGTAGATCACCCGGTTTTCAGCCGGTACCCACCCGCTCGCTACTTCTGGGTTTTCTACTGTCTGCAACGATACTTTGTCAATATCAAACTTGAGCGAATCGCCCATGGTGCGTTCTTTCCCAAATATTTCGATAGCAAACTTCAGGCGGCTGACTTTATCGCGCGGCAGCTCGGGCATCTCTACATAGCACTCATTCCATTGCCCGTTTACTAAGTTGATTTCATGTATCCCTTCGCGCTCGTAAGGATCGGGCACTTTTATTTTGCCGTCATTCTCAACGTACAAATTAAGGTAGATGCTGCGCGCGCCTTCACAATTCGGATAAATATAAAAGTGAAGACGATTGTATTTTTCCCAGTTAGCACCGCCCACTTCGTAGGTGGCCATGGAAGTGCCCATGCCTACACCCCAGCCCAGAAAGGTGGGATTAGTAGTTTGAGATACCAGACGCAAGCTGTTTTTCCCCGACTTACTTCTTTCGGCAGTAAGACGCATACCGCCAAAACCCTTGTGCGACCACTTGTCTAAATTTTCCATATCGCAGAGAACAACTGAAGCCAATACCTTTTTGGCAAGACCCCGGGTTTCGAGCGACTTACTGTAATCCAACGTCAACGGGGTATGTACATAGCCTGTTTTGCGTATATCTTCTTTTAGCGATTCATCAATTTGTGCGAGCAAAAAACTGCTGAATAAAATTAGACTCATTAAGGTAGTTGCTATTTTTTTCATTCTTATTTGTTTGGAAATTGTTGGTGAACTATTTTTTTTGCGTGAATATATCATCCGGAACAGAATAAGGCAATGATATTTTGTTTAGTTGGAGATACCACTTGTTCTATTTAACAAAAAAATAACATGCACAAACGCACTCTTTTTTCGATCGCTCTGAGTTGCCTCTTAGTTCCCGCAACGGCTCTTTTTTCTTTCGCCCAAAAATCAACCAAGCCGGTAATAATCGGTTACGTGGGTGGATACGATGGCAACCTTGTTGAGACTTCCGTAATGGAAGCAAGCCGGCTGTCGCACATCAATTATGCTTTTGTTGACATAAAAGATAACTTGGCCTGGCTGCACAACGAAAAGACCGACACTGTAAATTTCCGGAACCTGAATAAGCTGAAACTAAAAAATCCGGATTTAAAGATTCTAATATCAGTGGGTGGATGGATCTGGAGCAAACATTTTTCGGATGCCGTATTAACGGAGGCCTCTACCCGCCTGTTTGCCCAAAGCGCAGTACAGATTGTGGCCCAATACCATTTAGACGGTGTAGATATTGATTGGGAATATCCGGGCATGGTGGGCGACAGCAATGTATTTCGCCCGCAAGACCGAACCGGCTATACCAATTTATTTAAAAACCTTCGCGAGGAGTTAGATGCCCTGAGTAAGAAAACCAACAAGAAATATTTAGTAACCACCGCCATTGGCGGCTCGCGCGAGTTTTTGCAGCACACCCAAATGGAAATGGCACAGAAATACCTGGATTATATTAACCTGATGAGTTATGATTTTGATGGTACCTACGATAATATGGCGGCACATCACTCAAACCTATATGCTCCGGCCAATATGCCGTATATCTATTCAACGGATATCTGTATTCAAAATTTAAAAAAGGTGGGAGTGGATCTTTCGAAGGTTGTTATGGGAATAGGATTTTACGGAAAAGGAAAAATAACGGCCAGCACGGAAAACAATGGTCTATACCAAATACCGGTGCGCCCGATGTTTGGCGGAGGTTACACCTTTCTTAAGGATAGTTTGGTAAACAAAAAAGGATTTGTAAGACATTGGGATGCCGCCTCGCAGGCATCTTATTTGTTTAATGCTGATAAGAAAATATTTATTACGTACGATGACGAGGAGTCGGTTAAAAAGAAATGCGATTATGTAAAGAAATACAAACTGGCCGGCACGATGTTTTGGGAATATTTTAGTGATGCAAAAAGTTATCTGCTCAAAACCATTAATGAAGAGTTTGGGTATCAACGCTAAGCGTTGATACCTTCCAACTCATTATAAATTGTAATCACCGGCTGCTTCGGGTTGATACACGATGGCATCCACCCGGATTCGGGTAAGCCCGGCCGGTACAATCCATTCTATTTCATCTTTTGCCTTGTACCCGATGAGGGCCGTGGCAATAGGGGAGAAAATTGAGATTTTATTTTCTTTTACATTGGCCTGATCGGGATACACGATTTGAAACTGAATTTGTTTGTTACTGTTGAGAAAACTCAGTTTTACAATGGAGTTCATCGTTACCACATTAGAGGGTATCTCTTCGGGCTCCACCACTTCGGCCGAGTCTAATTCTTTAATCAGTTTGTCGGCTTCGGTTTTGCTGATTGACTTGAATTGTTTGGCATCGCTGATGCACTTTTTAATTCGTGCATAATCGAGCCGGTTAATAATTAATTTGCTCATGATGAAGTTAGAATGTAATCATTTAAGTTACAAAGAAACTAAAAATATCAGGTAGTTGCTGTACCGGGCCGTACTTTATAGACCGATGATTATGCTTGGGGCTGGAGTGTATCAATTTTAAAGCCTGCCTTTTGCACTGTTTCTATAATTTTCAGAGGAGAAATTCCTTCTGCCTGCACGGTAAGAACTTTGTTGGGGTTGGTGGTGTCTACGTGCCATTCGCACACGCCTTCGGCTTGGTCCAGAAATGGTTTTACTGAGGCGATGCACCCGCCACAATTGATATTTGTTTTAAATTGAAATTTCTGTTGATTGCTTTCCATAGTATTAAAATTTTATATTGAATTAAAACGATACAAAGTTGAATAAAATTTAGTATGATTTGATTGTGATATTTTGTGTTTGATTTACAAGATTTACAGGTTTACTTTTTCCATTTTAGTCTTAAACTATTCGTTACCACACTTACGCTGCTTAAAGCCATTGCAGCTCCGGCTATCATCGGATTCAATAAAAAACCATTTATTGGATAAAGAATGCCTGCGGCTACCGGAATACCGATAACATTGTATATAAATGCCCAAAATAAATTTTGTTGAATGGTGGAAACCGTTTGTTTAGAAAGTTTAATGGCCTGAGGAATTTTGGTTAGATCGGAAGAGATAATCGTCATCTTGGCCACCTCCATTGCAATGTCGCTTCCTTTTCCCATCGCGATACTTACATCGGCTGTTGCTAAAGCGGTGCTGTCATTAATACCATCGCCCGCCATGGCTACTGTTTTGCCCTGGAACTGTAATTCTTTTACAAAATCGGCTTTATGTTGTGGTAATACTTCTGCCTTGTAATGATTAATGCCGGTTTGCTGTGCTATAGCTTTGGCCGTGGCTTCGTTATCGCCTGTGAGCATGTATATGTCAATGCCCATACTTTGCAGTTGTTTAATGGCCTCTGCCGAGGTGCTTTTAATAGTATCGGCAATAGCAATTAGGCAAAGAACTTGCTTACTATTGGCAAACCAAATAACCGTTTTAGATTGTTTACTCCATTCCTCTGCTTGCTTTTGTAATGATTCATCTATCGCGATGTTACTTTCCGTCATCAGTTTTTTATTTCCAACAATATATTCTTCATCATGATAGTATGCTTTTACTCCTTTTCCGGTAATGCTTTCAAAAGAGGATAATGAAATGGTTGGTGTAGCATGGAAGTATTTTACAATAGCTTCGGCCAACGGATGTTCGGATTGTTTTTCGATACTTACCAGAATTGCCCGGGCAGTGTCATTATCGTTTTTCCATTTGATGTCTGTAACCTGCGGACGGCCTTCCGTAATTGTACCTGTTTTATCCAGCACAATAGCATTTATCTTTTGAGACAACTCCAGACTTTCAGCATCTTTAATCAATATTCCATTTTCAGCACCTTTACCTACCCCCACCATAATGGCGGTAGGAGTGGCTAACCCTAATGCACAAGGGCAGGCAATAACCAAAACTGTTACCGCTGCTAATAAGCCGTGCACAATACCGTTATCGCCTCCTAAAATAACCCATAAAGTGAATGTTAGAATGGCGATACCTATTACCACCGGCACAAAAATGCCCGCTATCTTATCAACTAATTTCTGAACCGGAGCTTTGCTTCCTTGTGCATCTTGCACCATTTTTATGATTTGGGCAAGCATTGTTTCTTTCCCTACTTTTACGGCCGCGAATTGAAAACTTCCTTTTTGGTTAAGAGTTCCTGCAAACACCTTCTCGTTTTCTTTTTTCAACACGGGTATGGGTTCACCGGTCAACATGCTTTCGTCCACATAGGAGCTTCCCGAAATAACCATCCCGTCCACAGCAATTTTTTCACCTGGTTTTACCAAAACAATATCATTTATCGTTACTTCTTCTACGGCTATTTGTTTCTCTGCACCGTTTGGTTGTATTACTGTAACTGTTTTGGGTTGCAGCCCCATTAATTTTTTAATGGCAGAAGAAGTATTGCCCTTCGCTTTTTCTTCCAACCATTTTCCCAACAAAATAAAAGCAATTACCACAGAGGCGGCTTCAAAATAAACGTGCGCGTGCAACCCCCGCGTATGCCAAAATTCCGGAAACCACATATTGAATACACTAAACAAATAGGCAATTCCTGTACTTAATGCCACCAGCGTATCCATGTTAGCAGACCGATGTTTGGCCTGCTTTAGCGCGTTAATAAAAAAATCCTGGCCTAACCAAACTACTACCGGAGTAGCAAACAACCACATGATTTCGTTCGCATACGGGATCGTCATAAAAAACATGCCGATCACTACTACCGGTAATGAAAGAAGAAGCGCCCAAACGGTTTTGTTTTTTAACTGATGGATCTTTTTTTCGTGCAACGCCTCTATAGTGTCATGTTGTGTAACCTCGTCTGCCATCAGTAGGTCGTAGCCAACGGCTTGCACCGCTTTTTGTAATGCCTGCGGTGTAGTGATGGTAGGAATGTATTCTACCTGCAATATTCCAGACGCAAAATTTACGGAAGCACTCACCACCCCGTTCGCGGCTTTGGCGGCACTCTCTGCACTAATGGCACAAGAGGCACACGACATGTTTAAAACCGGAAATGATTTTTTTACAGTAGTTACGCCATAGCCTAAACCTTTAATTGCTTTTACGGCCTCATTTACAACCTGAGGGTCGCTTACCGTAATGACGGCTCTTTGATTGTTGAGTTCAACCTTGTGAGCTACCACACCCTCAATTTTTGATAACCCTTTGTCAACGATCAACGCGCAATGTTCACTTTCTACATTTTCTAAGGGGAGGTAAATGGTTTCTTTATTATTTGCTGCCATCACTTATGTTTTTTATATCACAAAGTTGGCCATTCTAAAGAGGAATTTTATTATGAAATTTTAAGTATGATTTGTAAGATTTACGCCTTGGGAAATAATTTTTATTAATGCATTGTCATGATGAAAATAGCTATTCACTTATAATAGAGGTGTGTTGGATTACGTGGATAAATTTATGATTAAGTGTTCTTTGTAGTCTCGAAAGGATTGGATGATTACAGGGTTACATCTTCTTCAGAATCTTTTCAAGGGTATTCAGGTTGCGCGAAGTAAAACTCGCCTTAAGGTTTTTATTTCCCAAGATTTTTCCGAACGCAGAATCGAGTGTATTTCCTTTTTGCACCTTCCAATAGAAATGATTCGCTACGATTTTTGCCTCTTCACCATTTGTTATCTTAATTTTTTCAAACTCTTCCATTAATGTTTTTTCAATCCCGGCAACCCCCACGAACCCATAAATATGAAATTCTTCATCCGGTATAAATGGATTTTTGCTTAAAAGAGTTGCCAACTCCTCCTTGTCTTTTATAAAGAGAAAAGCTTCGTATTTAAAATATGCCGATAATAGTTTTTCTAATTGTGCCTTTAAATCACTTTTGTTTTTTGAAGAAGAAAATAAAATATTTCCCGAAGCCAGCACCGATGATACCCTTGTTATTCCTGCGGAAGCAAAGACAGCACAAACATCTGTCATTTTCATATTTGTTCCTTTTACGTTAACACCTCGCAGAAATGCGCAATAACGATTGGTCTTCATTTGTTTATTTTTAGTTCAAAGAGAAAAAGATGAAGATACAAAAAAATAAATCTATGGCTTGATTGTGTTTCGGTAGGTTTGCCGCCTCACAAATCTACACCTGATCCAGCGGTTTTCTTTTCTCTTCTTTAATTTGTTTAAAGTGGCTGGGGGTAAGCCCGGTTATTTTTTTGAACTGGTTGCTCAGGTAGGCTACACTGGAATAATTAAGCCGGTGGGCTATCTCGCTTAATGAGAGTTCATCGTACACCAACCATTCTTTTACACGCTCAATTTTTTGTGTGATAAAGTATTTTTCAATAGTAGTACCCTCTACTTCCGAAAAAAGATTAGATAAATAATTATAGTCATGGTGAAGTTCTTGACTTAAAATATCTGACAGATTAGTTTTTAGGTTCCCATTCTGGTGGTGGACAAGGTTAATGATGGTGGTTTTAATTTTTTCTATGATCCGACCCTTCCGGTTATCAATCAATTCAAACCCCAGAGGGACTAACGCGGTTTCTATTTTTCCCTTCTGTTCTTCAGATAATTCTTTTTCCAGCGAAACTTCTCCTAAGGCAACATGCTTTACCGGAATTTTTAGTTTAGCTAATTCGTTTTGCACCACCAAAATGCACCGGCTACAAACCATGTTTTTGATGAAGAGATTATTCATGCTTTGGGGGTATGTTTCTATTAGCTTACAATTTCTTCGCTTATGATTTTTATTTTTTCATTCAACATTTTTTCTGCTGCTAAAAAATCTTTCGCTGATTCGAGTTTTGTTTTTACACTGATATAAAATTTAATTTTAGGCTCCGTGCCTGAAGGACGAACGGATATTTTAGATCCGGCTTCGGTATAAAATTGAAGCACATCGGAGGCAGGCAGCCTCAGAGGGTTTATAGATCCGGTAAGGCTATTTTTTTCAAGGCTGATTTTATAGTCGAGCACACGCACGACACGCTCACCAGCTATTTTTTGAGGCGGTTCGTTTCTAAATTTTTCCATCATGGATTTAATCTCTTGCTCGCCATCGGCTCCTGTTCGCACCAGATTAATAAGTCCTTCTTTGTAAAATCCATTTTCTACATACATCTGGAGCAACCACTGGTACAATGTTTTTCCTTCGTCTTTGGCTGCGGCTGCCATTGCTGCGAAAAAGGCACAAGCACTCACGGCATCTTTATCGCGAACGAAATCGCCCACCATGTAGCCATAACTTTCTTCTCCGGCCGCAATAAATCTCTTTTTACCATCGAGCGCGCTCATCAGTTGGGCTATGTACTTAAAACCTGTCAGGGTGTTGAAACATTCTACACCAAGATTGCGGGCCATATCATCTACCAGTTCGGTCGTAACAATTGTTTTGGCAATGTACGCTCCTTGTTTACTATCCAGGTTTTTTAAAATAAACCACATCATTAAACTAAATGCCTGATTGCCATTGAGCAAAAAATATTCGCCCCGATCGTTGGCTATACCCAATCCTACTCGGTCGGTATCCGGATCGGTAGCCATAACCAGTTCGGCTTGTATAGCTTTTGCTTTTTGCAAGGCCATCTGCATAGCAGATTGCTCTTCAGGGTTAGGCGATTGTACGGTAGGAAAATTGCCATCGAGCGTTTTTTGCTCATCAAGAATGGTGAGGTTGCTAAAGCCAAGCCGATGAAGGCACTCGGGAACCATTGTTATGCCGGCACCATGAAGACTGGAATAAACCAGAGAAATATTTTGTTGACGATAGATGCTTTCTTTTTTAGGGATGCGGTTGATAACCTCGCGATAGTAGGCATCTTCTACTTCATTTTTTATAGCCTGTATTTTAGAGGGCTCGGCCGTAAACTTAATTTGATCAAACGAGGTGATGGCATTGATCTCAGCGATTACATTTTTATCGTGAGGGGGCACAAGCTGGGCACCTTCATTCCAATAGGCTTTGTAGCCGTTATATTCTTTGGGGTTGTGCGAGGCCGTAATCACTACTCCTGCGTGGCATTTCAGATAGCGAATGGCGAATGAAAGAAGAGGAGTGGGGCGCAATTCGCTAAACAAATAAACGGTAATACCATTGGCCGAGAAAACGGAAGCCGTAACATGGGCGAAATAAGAACTATTATTTCGGCTGTCGTAGGCAATCGCTACTTTGATTTCTTGAGAAGGAAACGATTTCTTTAAATAATGAGCCATGCCTTGTGTGGCGGCACCTACTGTATATTGGTTCATGCAGTTAGAGCCCACCCCCATAATTCCTCGCAGCCCACCGGTGCCAAACTCCAGGTCTTTGTAAAAAGAATCAATCAGTTTTTTTTGATCGGGCGATGCCAGTAGCTTTCTGATTTCCTCTTTGGTAGCTTCATCAATAAACTGGCTGGCAAGCCAGCGGTTTGCTCTTGCTGTGGCGTTTTCTAACAGTAACATTGTTTTATAAATTTCCTCTCAGGGCCTGCTCGCGTTCAATGGATTCAAATAAGGCTTTAAAATTTCCTTTGCCAAATGATTTGGCTCCATTTCGTTCAATGATTTCAAAAAATAGGGTAGGGCGGTCCTGCACGGGTTTTGAAAAAATCTGAAGAAGGTATCCCTCTTCATCGCGGTCGATGAGGATATTCAGTTTTTTTAGTTCTTCCAAATCTTCATTAATATGCCCTACACGCTTCATTACATCTTCATAATATACTTCGGGCACATGCAGAAACTCGACCCCTCTTTTGCGTAGTTCGCTCACCGTGTGCAGAATGTCGTCTGTGGCTACGGCAATGTGTTGTACGCCCGCTCCATGATAAAAATCGATATACTCTTCTATCTGCGATTTCTTTTTTCCTTGAGCAGGCTCATTAATGGGAAATTTAACATAGCCGTTTCCGTTCGATACGACTTTGCTCATTAGGGCGCTGTATTCTGTAGAAATGTCTTTGTCGTCAAACGTAATCAGCAGTTTAAAACCCATCACATCTTCATAAAATTTCACCCATTTGTTCATTTGTCCTAATTCAACATTGCCCACGCAATGGTCGACATGCCTGAGGCCTACGGAGGTAGATTTGAATTGACTTTTGGCGGCCTTGTAGCCGGGCAGAAAAGCACCTTTATAATTTTTACGTTCTACAAATGTGTGAACAGTGTCGCCATAGGTTTGAATGGAAGAAACCACCACTTCGCCAAATTCATCGGCTAATTTTTTAGGTTCCTGCACGGCCACGGCTCCGCGCAGCAAAGTTTCTTGAAACGAGCGGGTGGCATCATCTACCCAGAGCGCCAGCACTTTTACTCCGTCTCCATGCTTATCTACATGCTTGTTTATGTCAGAGCCGGGCACCAGCGAAGAGGTAAGCACCAAGCGTATTTTATGTTGCTGCACCACATACGAGGCCCGGTCGCGCACACCGGTTTCAGGGCCGGCATAAGCTACTAACTCAAAACCAAAGCAATGCTGATAATATAATGCAGACTGCTTAGCATTGCCTACGTAAAACTCGATATAATCGGTGCCATTGAGTGGAAGAAAATCAGTAGCCATATATTTTTTATTAAGTCGGTAAAGGTAATCATTCCTCATTAAAATATTTTTAAAATCAAACTCATTTCTCTTACCTTGAAGAAAATTTTAACACATGGATACGAAGGTATTGGATAAGGCCATTCAGTTGATTGCGGTGAAGCGCACAGAGCTAAAAAAAATTGACTACAACAATCCTCAGTACGATGATCTGGAAGAGGAACTTCATGATTTGGAAGATGCACTACAGGAAGAGCACGGCCCGTATTTAGAAAAGATATGGCAGGAAGTGCTCGATAAACTATCGCCCGATTCGGATGTGTTGCTCCCCATCGCCTATCTGGCAAAATCTTATACCATCTCTGCCAAAAAAGAATTTTCGGTATCTGCCACCGAGGGGATTTATGTGGAAGTAGATTCTATGCCCGGAAAAGAAACCAAATTAGTAATGGTGCCGAATCCTTTACGGATTTTATTGAATACGAAAGAAAAACAACAAGAGGTGTGGCGGGTCAAGTAATTATCTGTGTACCACTATTTCATCCAGTTCTTTTCTTTTTAGTTTCGGCACGTATGTTTCGGCTGCTCCATATCCCACCGGAATAAGCAAATAGGGACGCTCGTTTTTGGGCCGGTCTAAAATTTTAGAAAGAAAATTCATCGGGCTCGGAGTATGAGTTAAGGCTACCAGCCCGGCATGGTGAATGGCCGCCAGCAGAAAACCACAGGCGATGCCAATAGATTCATTTACATAATAATTATTTCGGGTAGCCCCATTGGGAAGAAGGTTATACGCCTTTTTAAATACAACAATTAAATAAGGGGCCGTTTCTAAAAAAGGTTTAGACCAATCGGTTTGCAGCGGCTTCAGGTCTTCAATCCATTCTTCCGACATGCGCCCGTGGTAACTTTCGTATTCTTCTTTTTCGGCTTCTTCGCGAATTTGTTTTTTAATAGCCGGATCAGAAACTACCACAAACGTCCACGGTTGTTTGTGTGCGCCCGAGGGGGCGGTGGAAGCCGCCTGAAGGAGGTGATGGATGACTTCGAGGGGCACCGGGCGATCAGAAAAATCGCGCACGCTTCTGCGCTGGTCGAGCCATTCATAAAATGATTTAGAACGAGCTACCATTTCATCAGCCGGATATTCTTCATGCCGGTAGGCCACAAACGGATGTCCATGAACGATTTTAGTGGTGGTCATAAAAAGCCAAGTTTGGTTCTTACTTTACTCATCACATCCGAAGCGATGGCCGTAGCCCGTAATTCGCACCGTGTTAATATTTCTTCTAATTCAGGGCCGTTCATATACCGGTTAAAGGCTTCGCGTTCGGTTTGGTAGGTATCCAGAATTAACCCGAGCAATTCTTGTTTGGCATGGCCATAGCCGAAGTTTCCCGCTTTGTATTTTTGGCGCAGGGCCTCTGTTTGGGCAGGGGAGGCAATCAGTTTATAGATGGCAAATACATTGTCTTGATCCGGATTTTTGGGAGCTTCCATCGGGGTGCTATCGGTAACGATACTCATGACCTGTTTTTTTAGTTCTTTTTCCGGAAGGAAAATATCAATGATGTTGCCATATGATTTGCTCATCTTTTGCCCATCGGTGCCGGGTACCGTCATTACTTCTTCTTCAATTTTAGCTTCCGGCACTACAAATGTTTCTCCATAAGTGCTATTGAAAGTGGTAGCAATATCGCGGGCGATTTCCATGTGTTGCCGCTGGTCTTTACCTACCGGCACAAAGTGGGCATTGTATAAAATGATATCGGCTGTCATGAGTACCGGGTAAGTAAAAAGCCCTCCGTTTACATCCGCCAGTTTATCTGATTTTTCTTTGAAGGCGTGGGCATTGGCCAGCATGGGATATGGCGTGAGGCAGTTGAGGTACCATGTCAGTTCCGTTACTACCGGTATTCTGCTTTGGCGGTAGAGTAAATTTTTTTCTGTATCAAAACCAAAGGCCAGCCAGGCGGCCGCTACCGATCGCGTATTTTCTCTGCGCAGGTTGGCATCTTTAATGGAGATGAGCGAGTGCAAATCGGCAATAAAAAAAAAGGACTCATTGCCCGGTTCTTTGGAAAGTTTAATGGCGGGAATGATGGCACCCAATAAATTGCCGAGGTGCGGGCGACCGCTGCTTTGTATTCCGGTTAAAATTCTTGACATGAGTGCAAATATAGAAGGAATCGTTTTAGATTATAGATTTCAGTTTTAGCTTTGCACAATTGTGAAGAGATGTTAGAGCCGATGAAAAAAATATTTTTTGCTTTTATTGTTTTGATAAGCCTGCACGCCCAGGCACAATTGGTTGATCCGATTTCGTTTAATGAAAAGACACACGACTTTGGGAATCTGCGCGAAGAAAACGGGCCGGCTGTGGCGGAGTTTATTTTAACCAATCATGCTACGCGTCCCGTTAAGATCATCTCAGTACAGGCATCGTGCGGATGTACCACCCCCGGCTGGACCAAAGAACCCATTGCGGCCGGGGCTACCGGTAATGTGAAAGCCAGCTACGACCCCAGAGGAAGGCCGGGGTATTTTGATAAAACCCTAACGGTAACGACTGATTGGGATGGAGCCCCGGTAACTTTACACATCCGAGGAAATGTAGTAAATCAGGTATCGGAAAAAGACCCGGCCTCTTTTCCGGTAGAGCGGGGAAGTTTAAGATGGAAATCGGGTTCTTTCAATTTGGAAAAAATTTTTATTAACCGCGAGCCTGAACCTGTTTCATTCTTATTTTATAATTCAGCTAAAGACACTGTTTATTTTAATGGGTTTGTGGGGCCCCGTTATATTAAAATGCACTTGCCAAAGTCGGTTGCACCTCATACGGTTGGTACCGTAAAAATCCTGTTCGATGCTAAAGCCAAAGGTCAGTATGGATTTGTTTCTGAAAGTGTAGATATTAATACGACCGACCTACAAAGTCCTCAAAAAACATTCTCGGTTTATGCTACAGTAGAAGAATATTTTTCTAAGCTTACCAGCGAGGAAATGGCAAGCGCACCGGCACTGGCGCTTTCAGCTAATCAGATAAGATTTGGCAATGTAAAAGCCGGCACCATTTTAGAACGCGAAATAAAAATTACGAATACCGGAAAAAAAGAATTGATCATCCGCCATGCACAATCTAACTGCTCGTGCCTGGAAGTAACCCCTGGCCTGCGGGTGTTGAAACCCGGGCAAGAAACGTCAATAAAAGTAAAGTTAAAAACCGAAGGTAGGGTAGGGCCGCAAAATAAATCGGTAACTATTTATTCAACGGATCCGAAAAATCCCGTGCAACGAATCACATTTTCGGCCGGGGTAATTTAATCTTGCTTTTGTTTTACTACGACAATGGGAAAATCGTTGCCAAACGAATACCCCGAAGGGTATTGAGCCGTGCCTTTGTATTTTTCTGACAACTCAGGCACGCGTTCTTCTACATAGGCACTGAGTCCTTTTACCGTAATCCGGTTTTCATTGTTGGCGGCTTTGCCCTTCATGCCTTCAATCAGCGCATAAGTAAAAATGCCATGCCCTAAGTCTTTAAACTCGGTGGCAAACTGTTCTGATCCCGAGGCGGTAATCCAAAATGTACCTGTGCTGCGGGCCAGTTGGGCAATGGCTTTTTCTTCAGGCTACCGCCTCCAGCGCACCGGCCGACTGGCAGGCATCTAAAATGAAAACCTGCTTTTGCGCATTGATGTTTTTTGAGATTTCTTTCAGATACGAAGCCGGTATGGCTTTTTCTTTTAGCATGTCATCGCGCCCATAAAGCTGGGTTACATCGTGAGGAACAATATTAAATTCTGCATCAGAACCTTCATTCATAACACCGTGCCCTGCATAATAAAAAATGAGCATGTCTTGTTCTTTTGCTTCGTTTCTTAATTTCTCAAACTCAGCCACAATGTTTTTTTTCACAGCTTGCCCATCGCGCAGATGAATCGGTATAATTTTATCGAAGAGACTACCCGCCCCGGCTGTTAGGGTTGCCTCAAATTCATTGGCATCTGCAAGGCCATAGTTCAGGTTATATTTTGGATTTTTGTATTGATTGATACCGATGGTAAATAAATAGAGCTTGGGTTTGTCGTTGGTTTTGCCTTGATACTCTACAATGAATTGTTTCTTTTCAGTATCTATACCTGATTTGGTTCGGGCGCTCACGGTGAAGTAGTTGTTGCTTCCGAAGGCATCGGTTAGCATAATGTTAAACGTGTGGGCAGTTCCTTGTGCGGGCTGGGTAGCTACTAACTTGGCGTTTTGGTATAGCATAATTTCATTTACCTGGTCAGCATGGCTGGTAATTGAAACCTCTATCTGAATGTTTTTGTCGTGGGTAGAAATTTTAGGATGAGCAGCACCCCGGGTTGGCTCTTCCAGATTTTGCCCATGTACAGAAATAATTTTTAGCTCAGGCAGGGCAGAAGCTGCCTGGCTTACTTTAAATTCATTTTGTACAGTCGTTTCTCCGATAAGTTGTGTTAGTAATTTTGGTGTATAGGCACGCTCAAAAGTTTGTTCCAGCGGAATACTTGAATTGCCTTCCTGCCACACCAGGTTTTTAATGGCATCCTACGAGCCATCCATGCGGCCATCGGCCGCCACAACAGCCCATTCATTATTAAAGGAGTGAAAATAACCGGTTACCCCTCGTTTCTCACGGTTGAATAGGTACAGCAAATTTTGATTGAAGCCACCTACTATGAAACTGCTCCCCTCATTCATTGGATAAATTACCTTGGGAAAATGATCAAGCTTACGCAGCAACCTTACCTTGCTTCGGCTTTTGCTGGTAATCGGGCGGCCGGTTTGCATATCGTATATTTCTACTGAGTTGTCGTCAGTGGTGGCAATGGCTATTTTATTTTCTTTGTCGAGGTTAAGATCGGTATAGCCTGAGTTAGAGATGAAGCTAACATAGGCTTTTAGTTCCCGGCTTATACCGGTTCGCAAATCCCAGATGCGGATGTTGCGCTTATTGGATTTATGGCCGCTGTACAAAAAATTTCCGTCATAACTGAAACAGAGTGCAGTAGTGGCGCCTACGTCTCCGGTTAGGGTAGTTTTAATTTCTTTTGT
Organism: Bacteroidota bacterium; assembly: GCA_018267135.1. Classification (GTDB taxonomy): domain Bacteria; phylum Bacteroidota; class Bacteroidia; order Cytophagales; family Cyclobacteriaceae; genus ELB16-189. The sequence continues at coordinate 14,991 of JAFDZA010000030.1, read as the reverse complement.
TGTAGCATCGAGTAATAAAATCGGGTGTTTCTTCAGCATGTACCCGATGGCCACCCCGGTGCCTACGGCAATGGTTTTATAATCGCGGCTGTAGCGTACGCACGATACCTGCGGGGCATCTACTTTTATTTTTTTATCGAGCAGTATCATGCGGGTTAGGTCAATAAAATATACGTGTCCCTTGTTATCGCCTGCCACGGCCTCGGTTCCATCTTTATTAACATCCATGCTCCGTAGCTTTACTGGTGCTACCCCGCTGCCACCTTCATTTGGAAAGGAGAGCGTACCAATTACTTTTCCTTCTTCTATACTTAGGAGAGCGAGTGAGTTATCGAATCCGGCCGAGAGAAGCTTGCCCGATGGTAAAATAGCTATTTCCACCACTTGCTCGTGGTAGCCGGTAATTCGTTTTAAAAATTTCCCGGTGCGACCATCGAAAATTTTAATCACTTTATGTTCGTTGGCAATAGCCAGATAACGTTGGTCGCGGCTCAAAGCAAAAGCCTGCATGGCGCCATCGTTCCCGGTAGAAAGAATTCGAAGCGAAGAAAATTCGGCCGTTTCGTTTGTTTGAGCGAAACCCCAACTGGTTAGAAATAAAATCGGCAGAAAAAGAAAAGATGATTTTCTTAGCACCATTTTATTCATGACTTATTTTTTTAAACAAAAGCCGGTATGCCAGTAATCGTGTTTCCTAAAATGAGCAAATGGATATCATGCGTTCCTTCGTAGGTAACCACGCTTTCCAAGTTCATCATGTGGCGCATAATGGGGTATTCGCCCGTGATGCCCATCCCTCCGTGAATCTGGCGGGCTTCGCGGGCAATTTCAAGAGCGGTGTGTACATTGTTTCGTTTGGCCAAAGAAATTTGTGGGGTAGTGGCTTTGCCTTCATTCATCAATATACCCAATCGCCAGTTTAATAACTGCGCTTTGGTAATTTCGGTAAGCATCTCGGCTAATTTTTTTTGTACCAACTGAAAGGAGGCAATGGGTTTGCCAAACTGAATACGCTCGGCTGCATACCTACGGGCTGAGTCGTAGCAATCCATAGCGGCACCAATTGCACCCCAGGCTATTCCATAGCGGGCGGAGTCGAGACACATCATGGGGGCTCCTAATCCATTTTTGCCGGGCAGTAAATTTTCTTTGGGCACTTTTACATCGTGAAACACCAACTCACCGGTGGCACTGGCGCGCAGGCTCCACTTGCCATGTGTTTCGGGAGTAGAGAATCCGGGCATACCCCGTTCTACAATTAAGCCGTGTATGCGGCCGGCTTCATTTTTCGCCCAGACCACGGCTACATCGGCCCGGGGCGAATTGGAAATCCACATCTTGGCGCCATTGAGTAAGTAGTGATCGCCCATGTCTTTAAAATGGGTAACCATACCTGAAGGGTTAGAACCATGATCGGGTTCGGTTAACCCAAAGCAACCCAGCCATTCACCACTGGCTAATTTGGGTAAATATTTTTTTCGCTGGGCTTCGCTCCCAAATTTATAAATGGGGTACATTACCAGCGAGCCTTGCACGGAAGCGGTGGAACGCATGCCCGAGTCGCCACGCTCTATTTCCTGCATTAAAATACCGTACGAAATATAATCGAGGCCACCCCCGCCATATTGTTGTGGAATGGTTGGCCCGAAAGCTCCGATCTCGCCAAACTTGCGCACGATGTCGTACGGAAAGTGGGCACGCTGCGCCCAATCTTCGATGTAAGGTGAAATTTCTTTTTTTACAAACTCGCGGATGGAGCTACGGATAAGTTTGTGCTCTTCAGTGAGTAAGTCATCCAGTAGATAAAAATCGGGTTGTTCGTAACGGTCTTGTTTTAATGATTTTTTTGCAGGGGCTTCGGCCGGAGTAGATGCCATAAAAACGGGGTTATTTTTTCTTTGCCTACAAATTTACGCAACTATCTACGATGCACAAACCTGTAGCCATTACGAAAACAGATAACCACTCCCTTTGCCGTCTTAATTAATTTCCCGGTCTATAAGTTGAATCAATTTTTCTGAATTGGCTTTCATCTGCTCCAGTTGCTGCTTGATGATGCCAAATTCTAAAGAGGCCATTACAAATCCATTTTTTTGTTTTAGGTCGCTAAGGGTAGTTTTAAATTCTTCTGCTTTTATTTTTAAATCTTTTTGAGACGGGAGGCTTGTTTGAAGGACTGATTTTCCAATTTTGTTTATATCGAGCGTTCGATAGGCGGGCTCAAAAAGGGCCACCTCCGAGTCAAATCGAAAATGAACTTCTTCTGATTTCATTATAAGATAAAGGGTTTCCAGATCTAGTAATGCGTTTTTTATGGAATCACTGGATAGGATGGCGAAGTCTCCGGTATTAATAAGTTCTTGATAGGTATTGTTTGTCTGAAAAAATAATTTCCATTCGTACACATTTACCATATCCTGAAAAAGTAATTCGGGGTTTGTTATGGGTTTTCCTTCAAAATGCTCAAGAACAGTATTGGCTGACTTTATTTGTGTTTCTCTTTTTTCGATGTAGGTGTTTAGTTGTGAAATGGTAAGCGATAAGTCTTTTTTAATATTTCTGAGATAGGTAAGTTCTTTGGTACGCTGAGTGCGCTGGTCATTCCAGGTGTTAACTTGTAAGGCTATTAGGATTCCAATAACGACTAATATTATTTCACCGATAGCATAGAGTAAATACTTACTGATTTGGTTTCCATTTAGAAATTGTGATCTGAGTTGGTGAAAGACTTTTGCCATAATTTTTATGTTGATCGTGAAAACTTATGCGATATGAATAGAAAAATCAATCCTGCAAAACATTCGTCATAAAACTCGACCTCAATGCCAGCCACAACAAAAAAAGCACCATGGCCCACTGTAAATAAACCGGGTAGAAATCGGACGTGTCCTTAAACCGGTTTTCTTTTATCTCTGCTTTCTCGTATTTATCAATCCGCTGAAAAACATTTTGTAATGCCTTGTTATCGGTTACCCGAAAAAATTCGCCCGATCCAAGGCTGGCAATTTTGCGCATGGTGGTTTCGTCTATCGTATTTTCTACCATTTGCGGGCGGCCAAAATAATCTTTCCCAAAAGGAACGAGCCCTTCTTTCCCTACAATAATGGTGTAGAGTTTAATGTTGTAAGCGGCTGCCAGTTCGGCCGCTGTAATGGGGTCTATATTTCCGGCTGTGTTGTCGCCATCGCTGATGAGGATACATACCTTGGATTTTGATTCCGACTCGCGCATACGGTTGGTAACAACGGCCAGAGCCGAACCGATGGCCGTGCCACGCGATTCTATCATGTCAAAATTAATATCGTTCAGGTAGGTATAAAGCAAATTATAATCGGTAGTAAGAGGTGCCAGCGAGAAGGCATCGCCCGAAAATACCACCAACCCAATGCGGTCTTGCAGGCGACCTTGAATAAAATCGTGCGCTACCTTTTTAGCGGCCTGCAAACGGTTGGGCTCAAAATCTTCTATTTGCATAGATTGCGAAATATCTAAGGCAATCATAATATCTATGCCCTCGGTCCATTGTTCTATTTTTTCGTTGGTGCGCTGAGGCCGCGCCAGTGCCAGAAGTATAAAAGCTGTAACCAGTATAAGAATAATTTCCGGCAGCAGGCGCAGAAGTTGGGCAGGCGATTTTTTTAAATCACTTTTAATTAAGGCTACCGGCAATTTCTGATTTAAAAAATGGCGTACCAGCCAGCGAATTAAAAATAATACCGGAATAGCGGGCAACATGTATAGAAAAATCTTGTTTTCCCATGTTAGCGAGCTAAACGTAGAAGGCAAAAACCAATCAAACGAATACCAGGGTGCGCTTAGTTTATCCATTGGCTATTTCTGCTTTCTTTTTTTCGTATTGCTGGTGCACATAGTCTTTCAGCGAGTCAAAAGGTACTCGGTGGTTTTCTTCTAAGCCACCATAGATCAGGCGATCAATGGTACTCAGAGATATCCCCAGGGTTTCGTCCAACTCAAAAGATCTAATTTCTCTAGATGTGAATTTAGTGTATGGAATATTAGTTAGCGTTTCCAGGTATTTTTTCCAAATTACCAAACCTTGTTCGGCCCGCTCTACAGAAAAATCTTTTTGGAGATGATCGATCAATCCTTCGTACTGTATTAAAAAAGCTTCATATCCTTTAGTGAGCCGTCTAAGCTTGAAATATTTTTTTATACGGTTTCCAAAAATAATCCAAATAAGAATAAAAATAATAAGCAAAAGACTGCCGCCAATAGCCCATAAAATATAATTCAGACTCCATTTTACATTCAGGTAGTGAGTGTTGGACTTTAGCGGAAGCTGATTGAGCGCTACCGAATCGGGGATACTTTTTACTAAGTGTTTCAGGTAAACCGTATCGGTGTTAGAGTACACCTGTGTGCAATCTTTTCCGGTTACTACAAACACCGGCAGTTTAAGCCGCTGAAGGCTGTCTATTTCGTAGGTAGCAAGAAAATAAATGACACTGTCAATACTCACTCCATTTTTGGTATGGGTTGCCGTAAATTTTTTCTTTTGAAATTCAAACGGAGAAAATGAAAAACCGGAATCGGGAAAAAGCAGGTTCGTATGCTCAGGATGGCGAGCCGACAAATAGTATTCGATCGGCTTGCCAATTTCTACAGAATCGCTGCTGAAGTGGCCCGCAACCTTTATTTCTTGTGCCCGGGCAGCAAAAAAAATCAAATAGAAAAGAAAACTAAGAAGAGGCAGCCTCCCGCTGCCGGTAACCATTGTTCTCACGCTGCTTTAAATGTTTTGTTTCTCACTTTAAATAGTTTCAGCAACTTGGGTACATAGTCTTCATCCGTATCAATTGAGATAAAATTGATTTGATGTTTGCGGCTGAAATCGGCCAGTTCGCGTTGGCGTTGGGTAGTATGTTTGGCAATTTTTTCGCGAAAGCCGCCAAAGGAAGTGTTTACCCAGATTGTTTTTTGCGATTCTTTATCCATTACCGGCAGGATGCCCAATTTAGGTAAGTTTGTTTCCCGCTTGTCGGTAATGCGGATTATGACCAGATCGTGTTTGCGAGCCAGCGATTTTAATCCATCAAAATAATTTTCATCAATGAAATCGGAAATCATAACGATAACGCTTCTGCGTTTGATAAAATTTAGAGCGAACGCAAGCGCTTTGCTAAGATTGGTTTTGAGTGATTGGGGTTTGATATGAACCAGGCTGTGAATAATTTCGTAGGCCTGGGCCATTCCTTTTTTGGGTTTGATGGCTTTTTCGCGTATATCCGAAAAACAGATTAATCCCAGTTGGCTGGATTCTTTCGCGCCCGACAAGGCTAACACGCCACACACTTCCTTAGCCAGGTCAAGTTTATTTTTTCCCTGCGCACCTATTTCTTGAGAGGCGCTGACGTCCACAATAAAAAAAATGGTTTGTTCTTTTTCTTCTTTAAAGGTTTTTACAAATGTACCGTGTCCTTTGGCGGTTACTTTCCAGTCGATGGTGCGTACGTCATCTCCGTATTGATAGGGACGCACATCATCAAACTCTAACCCCGATCCTTTAAAAAGAGAACGAAAATCGCCTTGCATCTGGCTGGTAACGGCCTTCCGTATCTGGATTTCGTAACGTCTTAGTTTTTTTAACAGCTCTTTCATTTTGCGGTCAAAAATAACATCAGGACTGCACCCAACAAAGCGATTTGCCATTCCAGGGTAAAAAGGTTTTTCAGAACTCATTTACATCGGGTAATTCGGGTTACCTTTGGGCTCGGTTTTTGTAACCACTTGGAAGCATGAGAATATACATTTTACTCGGTGGCACTCTTTTCGCGCTTTTTTCTTGCGGGAAAAAGGACATGGCACATCCGGTTTTAACAAAAGCCCAAATGGCTTCCCTGCTGGTGGACATTTATCTGGCCGAAGCGCAGGCACAAAGTGTACCCAAGCCTCAAGACTCGCTGATAAAAATTTTTCTCCCACACGAAAAGAAGGTGTTAGAGGCACACCATGTTTCAGATTCCCTGCTAAGGGATACGTATAGTTACTATTATGCTCATCCTAAAGAACTGGAGGCCGTGTACGATGCCGTGATAGACACTCTTTCGCTATACGAACAGCGGTCGTACGGCAAAAGATATACCCATCCGGAACCTTCACCCAAGAAAATGAAAGTTGAGTAGTGAATACCTATCCGCCAGATATAGAGATTAAATTAGGATTTGATCAGCTTCGCACACGACTGGAGAATTATTGCCTCGGGCCGGCCGGCCATGAAAAAGTAAATTGGCTCCGGTTTGATTCTGATTTTGAAAACATCAACCGGATGCTTTCCCGTGTGGATGACAGTATCAAAATATTTCAACGAGGCGAACTATTTCCGTTAAGCACTTATTCTGATCTGCCAACATATTTTAATACCATACGTGCCGAAGGGAGCTATTTGGAAGAAGAGGTTTTTCATACAGTTATCGGTACGCTGCAAGTTGTTCTTTCGGCCCGGCAATTTTTAATCAAGACCCAGGAAGTGTACCCTTATTTGTATGCGCTTACCGTGCCGGTTTCTTTGTCAGTCTCGTTTGTGCAAGAATTGCAAAGCAAGTTTAACGACAACGGAAAGATAAAAGATCAGGCTACTCCCGAGTTGGCACAGATCAGAAAAAAAATCGGCCAGGAGCAGGAGCGGGTACGAAAATTAGCCGATCAGTTATTTCGTCATTCGGTGGGGCAAGGCTGGGTGCCCGAAGGAGCCACACTTACCGTTCGCGATGGCCGCATGGTTATTCCAATTTTGGCCGAACACAAACGCAAGCTGAAGGGGTTTATGGCAGACGAATCGGCCACCGGCCAAACCGTGTACATAGAACCGGCCGAATCGCTGGAGGCTAACAATGAAATACGCGACCTGCAACATGCCGAACGGAGGGAAGTAATAAGAATTTTAAAAGATCTCACCACTCTATTGCGAACCTATTTACCGGCCCTTCATGATGCCTGGCAATTTTTAGGAGAGCTGGATTTAAACCGGGCCAAAGCAAAATTGGCATTGGACTTGAACGCGATCATCCCGCGCTTGGTAAAGCAACCGGCCGTAAACTGGATTAATGCCTACCATCCGTTATTATACCTGACCTTAAAAGGAAAAAGAGAAATAGTGCCGCTAACGGTTGATCTTTCGGAGGAAGCTCGGTTTATTTTGGTTTCCGGGCCGAATGCAGGAGGGAAATCCGTTTGCCTGAAAACGATCGGGCTTATTCAATATATGGTACAATGCGGGTTGCCGGTGCCGCTGTCGGAGCAATCGGTAGTAGGGATATTTGATTCACTGTTTTTAGATATTGGCGATCAACAGTCTATTGATAATGACCTCAGCACGTATAGTTCTCACCTGAAGAACATGAATTTTTTCTTAGCCCATGCATCCGGCTCTTCGCTTGTGCTGATGGATGAGTTGGGTTCGGGCACTGATCCCAATTTTGGCGGAGGTATTGCCGAGGCCATCCTCTCTTCGCTGTTGCAAAAAAAAATATGGGGAGCCGCCACTACCCATTATTACAACCTGAAGTTGTTTGCCTCCGGCCGAAACGATATTCGCAATGCCTCCATGCAGTTCGATATAAAAAAGCTGCAACCCCTGTTTCAATTAGATATTGGTAAACCGGGAAGTTCTTTTGCGTTGGAGATTGCCCGTAAAATAGGGATGCCAGCCGAAACGATCCAGCATGCCGAAGAAATTATAGGAAAAGAATTGACCGGGCTCGAAACGCTGATGAAAAAAGTAGCGGAAGAAAAGCTAGGGGTAACCCGAAAGCAACACGAGCTGCAGGCTCAAGAGCAGCAATTGAAAACAGAAACCAACCGCTACCGGCAATTAAGCAGCGAATTGGAAACCAAAAAGAAAGAAATTGTAAACCGGGCCAAAGAAGAAGCGGCCTCTCTGCTGAAGGAAACGAACCGCGAAATTGAAAAAACCATTCGCCATATTCGCGAGAACAAAGCCGAAAAAAAAGAAACCCGTAAGGTAAGGCAAGGGTTAGAGCAATTAGCCGAGAAAGTAAAACCGGTTGTAAAGAAAAACATACCGGCAGAAAAAATAAATGAAGGCGATTTGGTAAGGCTAGCTGGCCAGGAAGTAACCGGTAAACTGATCAGCATAAAAGGGAACCAGGCTTTGGTAGAATTTGGAAATATGCGCACGACTGTAAAACTGAATTTGCTGGTACGAAGTGATCTGGCCGAGCCGGCTTCGATAGCGAAGGCAAGGTCGCTTGGAATTAATGTGATGGAAAAGCGATCCTCTTTTAGCCCCACGTTGGATGTGCGTGGTAAGCGGGCGGAAGAAGTAATGCCTGCCTTAGAACGTTTTCTGGACGATGCTATTTTACTGGCGCAGCATGAATTGAAAATTTTGCATGGTAAAGGAGAAGGAGTACTCCGTAAAATTATTCGCGAACATTTAAAAAGGGTAAAAGAAATAGCTTCTTTTGCCGATGAACACGTAGAGCGAGGGGGCGATGGAATTACCGTGGTGGTGTTGAAGTAAGAAATTCCGGTAGCGACAACACGTGCTACTGAATCTTGTAAAGCTGTACTTCGTAAGGCTGTAATTGAATTGAGAGATTCCCATTATTTAATATATGTTTTTTCTTACTCAATAGATTGGTAAGAGATTTTGAGTCTATAGAGACGTTGGCCTGCTCAATGTTGCCGGAAAGGTTTATCACCACTGCCACCTCTTCTTTTTCCGTATAGCGAAGAAATGAAAATACTTTATCATTTTCATTGTTAAGGGCACGATACCGGCCTTGCGATAAGGCCGGGCTTGATTTTCTCAGATGTATCATCTGTCGATAGTAGCTCCAAAGCGAATGTGGATCTCGTTTTTCTTCTTCAAGAGAAATTCCATCATAGGGTTTTACGTACGTGCTATCCCACCAGGGGCCGGTATTCTTGTACCAAAGCGCCATGCCTTTACCGGTGGCATTCGCAGTCCACTCAAAGGCTTCGCGGATGGGGATATCATTGCCATCAGTCGGGCCTTTCATCTGTTTTCCTTTCATGCCCAATTCTTGTCCATAGTAGATAAGAGGCACGCCTCCTAAAAAAAGATTTAAGGCAGCCACGCATTTCAGTTTAGGTATAGTCATACCTTTGGCTGATGCAATTCTTCGGGTATCGTGATTTTCCAGAAATACAATCTGATTTTTGTTGCCTGGGTTTTTGGTTAGTGTGCTGTCAGCTGCTTTGAGTAGCTCTTTTTTATCCATTTTTTCGATGGCCCAGCTAAGGTAGAATGCAAATACCCGATCTACGTTTGCCTGCCGAAAATACTCCCGGCCTAATGAAAACCAATTAGCCTGTTCTGCTGTAATGAGCAGATTGGGGTTTACTTTTTTGAGACCTGTTATTACCGGTGTCCAGAATTTTGTAAACAAATCGGGTAGCTTTTTAAAATTATCCAGATCATCCATCATGTGATCGAGGCGGAAACCATCTACCCCATCATCAAATTTTCCATCTTTATTAGGGTCAGCCCAAAAGGTCAATACATCTAATGTGTACTGGCGAACGGCCGGATTATGCATATTAACGACTGCAATCTTTTGTTTCAGATTGTTGTAGGTAACAAACTCTGGAATGTTATAAAAGAAAAAAGGTTTTTGATTCAGGCTGTCGTGGTAATAAATATATTTTGCATAGGGAGATTGAAGATTATTAAACGAACTAATGTACCATGGGTGCTTATCTGTAACATACTGCATCTCTACATCCTGATAAATTTTAAAGCCTCGTTTATGCGCTTCCCTCACTAAAGCTAGATAGTCATCCAGCGATCCGTATCGTTTATCAATTTTTTCAAAATCAGTAGCAAAATAATTGTGATAAAACTCGGATTGGTACAGGGGTGTAAGAAGGAGCGAAGTTACCCCCAACTCTTGCAGGTAATCTAATTTTTGCTGTATTCCCCGCAAGTCGCCATGTCCATCTTGGTTGCTATCAAAAAAACTTCGCTGAAAAATATGGTAAATAATTTCTTGTGAAAAACAGGAAAGGGAAAATCCACTCAATAGCAATAGGATAAATAATTTCTTCATAGTTACTTAAATGTAATCTGCCTTAAAATAGTTTCTTTCATGGGCACGAGGTAAACGGTGTCTTTTTGTTTTGTACGAGCGTTTATTAAAAGCGTTTTAAATTTTAATTGTACCGGATCGGCCAATACTTTTTCGTGAGCATATAAATACTCAACTTTTTCTTTAGGGAGGTATTTATAATTATAAAAACCGGCTAGCGGAAATGATTTTCCACGTTGCTCCAGGGCTTCAATGGGATGCGCTAAAACCAATGCACCGTATGTAAAATATTTCTCATGATTAATGTCTTCGCGAACGACCACTTCCGGATTAAATTTCAGCTCTACGGTTTGTGTGCCACTCCAGTTTTTTTCTATAATAATAAAGCCATTCTCTTCCCGATAGCCTTCCGTAAGAAGAAACGCTGATACCCAATCCGGCTTTCGGATCTTCAAAGCAAATTGAGAATGAGCGGTTACTTCAAAACGGATTATGTTACCAAAAGGATAATATGTTTCTTCTTTGATGCTAATGGTATCATTTCCTATAGAGGTAGTAACCATACTGGGGCCAAGCAGTGCGGCCACAATGGAATGATCCGTTTTTAACCACATGTGCTGAACAAAATAAGGCGCTATACGCCCCGCATTGGGCACACAACAGACGGCTACTTCTTGGTGCACTGGCGAGTAGGAGTAACGCGTCTGATTTTTATCACGGGTCTCTCCATTCAATCCTCCGGTCATTTCGTATGAGTTGTCTGATTTTAAGTAAGCAATGCAACTCTTTTCAGGATGCCGGGCACCTTGAGCGGCATTAAAAAAAATCTTTTCAGCTTTATCGGCCATTGATTGATCTCCGAATTTAACCATCAGGCTGAGGTAGCTGTGCATTAATTCCTGCAAAGAACAATACTCGTATCCGCGCTGGGTGGCATCGGCACCAATCCCTCTGATCCATTCATCGCCCACGGCCGCCCCCGAAGCAGTAGTTTCTTTATAAATTTTTTTTAGAAATGAATCAAGCGCTTTTTTTAATTGTGGGTGGCCCGAGGCCATGTATGCTGCGGCAACGCTTCTTACATGTTCGTAGGTATGTACACCGTGGCCTTTTAGTGGAAGCGTATCATTTATCAGTTTTAGGTACTGTACATCTTCGTTTAGAGCCTGTTCTGAAAAATCTTTGTATAAAAACAGACAATAGTCTTGATACTTTTTGTTTCCGGTGATGCGATACAGGCTTTCTAACACATCCGTAATAGTGAGCCCGTGCGAGGTGCCGCCCACATTGGGTTGCTTAGAATAAAAAGGATGAGAGGCTGTGGCGGGGTAGTTGTCCATTACATTTTGAATGGCACGTTCAATGGCATTAAGCACATTTTTGTCACCAGTATATTCGTACCATGCCAGCAATCCTCTTAGTAGACTCGATTTGGCCCACAACTCTCCGTTTTCATTATCAAATTTGTAGCGGATATCGTCATCATAAATACCTAAATAGCCGTCTTTATCCTGTGTTGATAGAATGTAGCGAATATACTGGCTTAGTTTTCGTAGGTGGTGCTCATCGTTTGTGAGGAGGGCACTCCGGATGTAGCCATCGCGCCAGTTGCTTTGGGTTTCACTGTTCCACCATAGAAATTGAATCTGCCAATCGCCTGCGTCTCCAAGTGCACCTACGTTTTTATTTTTTATTTTTTTACTTAACCGGTTTTGCCCATAGATTTGATCTTCTAGGATGAGGGCTGGTACGAGTGTATCCAATCGCCCGGTAAACCCATCGAGATTTTTTTGGATTTGTTCGCGCAGCCATCCTTCCGGCTTAACGGATGTAATAGGAAGAATAGTGTATTCTTCTGAAATAGTTTTCACTTTTTCAAAAGGCGAATTTATTGCAGGAGGAGAGTTCTGACAGCTAATTGCGCCCCCCGAAGCCAAGACTATCATCAGTATAAATTTCATCTTTTTTGTTTTAAGTTGTTAGCTCGAAATCAGCCTTTCCTGTATTTCATTTTTCATCCAAACATTGTTGTTCCACTGATCTGATAATGGCTTTTGCGAATAAGGAGAAACAGGCATATAGGGGGCAGGCCCGAACTCCGGTGTGATGGTAATTGTTTTTTTTCCTTGTGCCAACTGTGTTTGAAGTATCTTCTTCCACCATCCGAAGAAAATTTCTATATGCCGGCTCCACTCCGGTGCAGTCGGATCATTTACCTGAGGGCTATGCTCATAGCCGATACGGGCATGGATATGATGCACGTGCGGAATAATTTTTTCAAGAATAAATTCCTGATCGGTTAACATACTTTCTGATACGGTGCACCAGTGCGAAAAATCGCCTGTGAGTTTCAGAGCTGGATAACGTTGCAGGTAGGGTAACAAAGCCGAGGCGTGAAAAGTAAACCGCCCGCGATGAGTTTCATGAATGATTGGAACACCGGAACGAGCGGCCATATTCTCTGTTACATCCAGAATGCGGCAGTTATCATCAAATGAAAAAAAATCTTTTCCGGTATGGCTGTTTATAAAATCGGGCTTTAAAGAAACCAGAAACTCGATCTTTGCTTTCATTCTGTCGGTGTACTCATTTACTGATTCGGTTGCCTGCGACAATACTTGTTGTGCAATGAAAATGAATTTTCGCTTGACACGAATGGAATCTAGTTCTTTACAAAATTTTTTTATCTGCTCACGATCATCCGGAAGATTGATCTCCACGCCATCATATTGTTCTTCTGATATCCGCCTGAAGAACTGCTGCATACTTGTTCCTTCCTGCCCCCAGTAGGGGCACATGAACTTAATCTGCATTAGTAGAGCACCGGGTTAATGGGCGAGTTAATTACCTGGCCAATTTCGGCACCGGGGCACCAGGTATTCCAGTCATTAATTTGATTTTTATTTTCTGGTTTTTTTAATTTCATTTCACGATCCATGTAGATTACCGTCATTACCTTACGCATGGCTTGGGTGGTGTTGGCACCCGCCCGATGGAACACCCACCCCGAATGAAAACTTACTTCACCCAAGTCAAAGGCTTCCACCACGTGTTTAAAATCAGTAACTCGCAACCGTTGTTGAATAATGGTTTCGCTTTCATCGCCTATCTCCAGCTCGCGGCCTTCCACAATCTGATGACTGCCGGCACTAAATTCTAGCGGTCCCATCTCCAGAGAAGTTTTCTGTAATGGAATCCAGGCGGTTACGGTTTTGTCTGTTTCCAGTGGCCAGTAATACTGATCGGCATGCCAGGGAGTAATCCCTCCCCCGGCTTCTTTGTATAATGCCTGGTCGTGGTACAACCGTACGCCTTCTGTCTCCATCAGGTTAGCCGCTATTTTTGCCAGACGCTTGCTAAAAACAAACTCTTTGATTTGCTCGTCTTCCCGCCACAGATTAAATAATTGCAGAAATGCTTTCCCGTAGGTATTGCGCTCGCTTAGGCCGGAGGTAACTTGGTTCATCGCGGCCACTTTTTCAGTAATAACGGTTCCAAAGTAGGCGATGGTTTCGGCAGTAAATACCTCTTTCAGTTTAATGAACCTATTTTGCTGATAGAAATCAATTTGTTGAGAGGTAAGCGGATAAGGCTTGTCAAGATTTTCGCGTACAGACTGGGGGATGGTCATAAATAGAATTTTAGGATAGTAAAATTAGAAGACACATACGGTAGCCTTTGGCACTTTCTTGCATATTATAACACTCTATTGACATAGAATTAAAAATCATAGATATTACGGGATATTATTGTATTGGTATGAAAGCGATGTACGAAAATATTGCTACAAAAAAAGGCAGTGAATCATTTTTTGCTTATCGCTTTGTGGTACCTGCATTTGAGTTTAAGTGGCACTATCATCCCGAGTACGAGTTAACCCTTATTACAAAAGGAAAAGGAAGGCGATTAGTGGGGGATAGCAACGAAATTTTTTCGGCAGGCGATCTTGTATTGTTAGGGCCGGGGTTACCCCACACCTGGTCGAGCGATCTGGAAAAAAAAAGTGTATCGGCCGTTGTTATTCAATTTTCCGATGATTTTATCCGAGGTTTTCTGCATTTGAATGGATTTGATAAGATAGCCCGATTGTTATCAGGTGCATCAAGAGGTACCTTTTTTTCTCCCTCAAAAGAGGTAATATCACAAATTGAGTTACTGCCTGCTTTAACTGGTGTTGAGAAAGTAGTTTGCCTTCTTACCATTCTGCAGAAACTCTCAATACAAAAGAACACGAAGTTATCATCAGAATATTTTAATGCAGTACTTAACGAAGTAACAGAGAGTCGGATTAACAAGGTGTGCCGGCACATTCAAAAAAATGCAACTAAAATAATTGACCTCGGCCAAACGGCCGATCTTATTCATCTTTCGCCCAGTGCTTTTTGTAAATTTTTTAAACGGGCTACGGGTAAAACTTTTTCAGATTATGTAAATGATATTCGTATTGGAAACATCTGCCACCTGCTGACGGAAACAGATAAGGCCATTAGTGAGATTGCATACGAAACCGGTTTTGAAAGCCTGACCTATTTTAACCGTATTTTTTTGAAGAAGAAGAGGGTTACTCCGAGAGGATTTAGAAATAAATCATTAGCCCTTTTTTTAAAAAATCAAAAAGGCTATTTGCAAAAAATGAAATAACCTTTTTGATATATTGTCGGGGTGGCCAGATTCGAACTGACGATCTCTTGGTCCCAAACCAAGCGCGATACCGGGCTACGCTACACCCCGAATTTATATTTTTGTGATCCCGGCTGGACTCGAACCAGCAACCTGCTGCTTAGAAGGCAGCTGCTCTATCCAGTTGAGCTACGAGACCAGTCCTCAATTTTTTTTGAGTCCCACTTTTCAGCAACCTTCCCGGCTTTGAGTCGGGATGCTCTATCCAGTTGAGCTACGAGACCAGTCCTCAATTTTTTTTGAGTCCCACTTTTCAGCAACCTTCCCGGCTTTGAGT
>JAFDZA010000002.1 GCA_018267135.1 Bacteroidota bacterium | reverse complement strand
TTGCGGAATGGGAGATCGTACAAACCGGTGGTGGTGTTGAGTTCACTCCCTTCGTTGTACAGGAAGTTGTTGCGGGTGTTATCGCGTGTCCAACTGTTTTGCGTTAGCAACCCGAACGGGTAGTATTCGTTGCTCTGCAGAATGTTAAACTCCGGGTGCTGTTTTGAAATCATTTACTTCAAATATAATACGGCCAACCAACTGTGGCAATCTGCTTGGCTTGTTGGTGAAGAACACCAACAAGGGCGGGGGTTCACTTTGTTTTGTTGGTCATCCCAACGCAACACCAACAAAGGAGAGGGAATAGAAATCTTCCCTTCTTTCAACCTCTTGTGTTGCACTTATTAGTTGAACTTAGAAATTACAGATAAGTACAAATCGGCTGCCATTCATGCCGTAGAAAAATGGGTTGATACCTTTGTGGAGCGTGCCATACAAATGCGCAATGACTAGCTTTAAACCTATCCACCTTCCGAACATGTATCCACTCTAAACGTGTTATCGTAATAAATTCGGGATACTTTTTTGAGTACACATTTTCACTCAACCGGTGAAATCCAAACGATTGGATTTCACCGGTGTGCGGGTAGCCTGCAGCCAACGATAACAAAAGGGAGAGAAGGAATGCTGAAGTTACTGGGGGTACCCCGCTATATTATTTTTGATCAATTATTTTACCGATGTTCTCAAATATTTCTTCAATGGGGCCGATGCCCCGCACGGTATGCAGACGGTTTTGATTTTGGTAGTACGGTAAAACGTGAATGGTTTTGGTAAAATATTCGGTAATGCGTTTGTTCAGTTTTTCTTCTTCGTCATCGGCCCGGTTTTCCATAGTTCTGCGTTTGGCTATACGGGCGCGCACTTCGGCCTCGGGCACATCTAAGGCAATAACAAAATGAATGGCTGTGCCGTTGTCTTTCATAAATTGATCAAGCGCTTCAGCTTGCGGCACCGTGCGCGGAAAGCCATCAAACAAAAACCCTTTGGCCTGCGGGTTTTTATCCAGTTCTTCTTTCAGCATGGCAATGGTTATTTCATCGGGCACTAAGGCTCCGCTGTTCATAATTTCTTTTACCCGCTTGCCCAGCGGGGTATCGTTTTTGGTGTGCCAACGGAATAGATCGCCCGTAGAAATGTGCACAAACCCATATTTAGCAATAAGTTTTTCGCTTTGTGTTCCTTTGCCAGCGCCCGGGGGGCCAAAGAGTACTAAGTTGATCATTTTCTCGAGGTTAAAGATCTTAAATTTAAAGCGGGCAAGATATATTTAATTAGGTAATTTCAATATGAGTCATCCAGGGCAAATTCATTTTTTCTGTTTTTCCACCGGCCGTTGGTAAAATCGGGAAACTCTACGCTGGCGCCATTTTGTGCGATTGATTTTTCGGAAAGCGGAGTAATGGCGCTCCAGGTTACGGCATCGTACACATCTTGCGGAGGCGTTGTTTTCCGTTTTACCGATTCAATGAAGGCGTTGATCACAAACCAATCCATACCCCCATGGCCGGCACCGGCCGCATCGTTGCCATATTTTTTCCACAACGGATGGTCGTATTTTTCGAGCCACACTTTGGCTTCTTCCCATTGGTGTGGTTTTGCACTCTGTCCTTCAATGTAGATCGAGCGGTTTACATCCATCCAAATTCCCCGGGTGCCTTGCACGCGGAAGCCGAGCGAATAAGGCCGGGGCAAATCCGTATCGTGCTGCAATAAAATAGTTTCGTCATTGGCCGTGCGGAGCATGGTTGTTACCACATCGCCCAGTTTAAAATTGACTTTAGCATTGGGGTGATTCTCGCCTCCGTTTTTTACAATGTATTCGTGCAGACCTCGCGCTTTAGTGGAATACGAAACCAATTGGGTAAGCCGGTTGCCCCGGTTGATGTTGGTCATCATAGCAAGGGGGCCGATGCCATGGGTGGGGTATAAATCTCCATTGCGGGTTACCGAGTGCTGCGTGCGCCACTGCGCTTCCGAAAAACCTTTCTCGCCAAACTCCACACCGTGGCCATATATGTGTTTCCCGTCATTGAATTTTACTTCGCGCAAATCGTGCTGATAGCCGCCTTGCAGGTGAATGAGCTCGCCAAAAATATTTTGTCTTACCATGTTCATTACAGCCATTACATCCCTACGGTAGCAAACATTTTCCAGCATCATCAGGTGCATACCTGTTTTTTCTGAGGTGCGCACAATTTCCCAACACTCATCTATTGTCATGCCCACAATCACTTCGCAGGCTACCTGCTTTTTCGCATTCATGGCATCGAGGCACATACGGGTGTGCCATTCCCACGGGGTGGCGATAATTACGGCATCAATGTCTTTGTTGTCTAATAATTTTTTATAGCCTTGCGGGCCCTCTAAAATAATCTGGGGTTTGGGTTTTCCGGCATTCGCTACTACCCCCAGGCTCATGTCTATCATGCGCTGCTGAATATCGCACAGGGCAACCACTTCCACATCTTCGCGATTCAGCGCCAATTCTAAATGGTTTTGGCCGCGGGCACCCACGCCAATAAAACCCAACCTGATTTTATCAGACGGAGCTGCAAAAATTGTTTGCGATGGCAGAATAGAAAACGCAGCCCCCGCCAGCGCGCTGGTTTTAATAAAGTCTCTTCTTGTTTTCATACCATTAAATTTTTTAGTTTTTTAAGATCACCTGTCAGAGATAGAGTATTTGCAATTATCTATTTTTTTTGAAGTAGGATGCAATCCGAATAAAGAATCGTTTCTCAAATTGAATAAAGAAATTAAACTGACCCAACAAAAATCCATATCCTAACAGAAAAAGATTATAAATGGGAAGAATTAGCAGGTAATAAACTACTTTGGCCCACAGAGGGATATCGCTGCCGAAGAGGAAAAGCAAGATGGGTTTCTTAATCAACAGAACAGTGAAGCCGGTGCAGATAAAGGTGAGCAAAATGGCAATTACCTGCCAGCTGTTTTTTGCGTTCCACCGGTGTTGAAGTCGATCAAGCCAAGACATGGCTCAATTAACTAAAAAGTTTCCAATATCCATCATCCGGCAGATCGGCTTCGATGGAAATTTTTTCCTTTTTTACCGGATGAATAAACTCCAACCGGAGGGCATGCAGGCAAATTGATTTGTCGGTATTGGGTTGAGGATATCCGTATTTTAAATCGCCCACAATGGGGCAGCCGATGGAAGCCAACTGAGCCCTGATTTGGTGCGGCCTTCCGGTAAGCGGGGTTACTTCAAGCAAAAAAAACCCATCTCTTTCTTGTATAAGTTGGTAGGTTAGCTCAGCACGTTGGGCTTCTTTTGTTTCGCTGGCAAACACGTTTACTTTGTTGGTAATTTCATTTTTTGCAATCCAATGAATCAACGTATCGGTTTCTTTTTTTGGCTTTTGCTTTACCATAGCCCAATACGTTTTTAGGGTTTCGCGATGGCGAAAGAGCGCATTCATTCTTTCGAGTGCTTTAGAAGTGCGGGCCAAGACCACCACTCCACTTACGGGGCGATCGAGGCGATGAACCACTCCTAAAAAAACTTCACCGGGCTTGTTATATTTTTTTTTAATATAATTTTTGCCCAACTCAACTAATGGCACATCGCCCGTTTCATCGCCTTGCACTAACATCCCTGTTGGTTTGTTAACGGCAAGCAGATGATTGTCTTCATAAAGAATAAGCGATGCGATCGATTGTTGAATCATTTTAAAATATAGAAAAAAGGCTTACGGATTTAATCCCTCAAAGGGTTAACGTATTAATCTTTAAACTCGCTTGTATAATGAAAATGAATCTCCGGAAAATTATCCTGTACCATTTGCAACCAGGCTTTCGATTCGGCCATAAACACCAATTTATTTTCTTTATCTCGGGCAATGTGCCGCTGCTTGGAGGCCATGAATTCGTGTAGTTTTTTTTCATCGGTGCTGCTGATCCAGCAGGCTTTGTGAATGTTTTGTGGTACAAATTCTACCGTAGCACCGTATTCATTCTTCAGCCGAAATTGAATTACTTCAAACTGCAGCGCGCCCACCGTACCTACCACTTTACGTTTGCCCAAGTCGTAGGTAAATAATTGTGCTACGCCCTCTTCCATCAGTTGCTGCAAGCCCTTTTCCAGTTGCTTGGTTTTCATGGCATCGCGGTTCACCACTTCTTTAAAAATTTCAGGGGAAAAACTGGGGATGCCGGTATAAATCATTTTTTCTCCTTCGGTAAGTGTATCGCCAATTTTTAAATTTCCTGTGTCGTACAATCCCACAATATCACCGGGCCAGGCTTCATCTACCGTTTCGCGGTCTTGCGCCATAAAGGCTGTGGCATTAGAAAAGCGTAAACTTTTTTCTTGCCGCACATGGTAGTAATTATTGCCGCGTTCAAACGTGCCTGAGCACACCCGGATAAAGGCGATCCGGTTTCGGTGTTTGGGATCCATGTTAGCATGGATCTTAAATATAAAGCCACTGAATTTTTTTTCTGACGGTTTTACTTCGCGTGTGTTGGTAGCGCGCGCAATGGGCGCAGGAGCTATCCGGATGAACGTATCGAGCAGTTCTTTTACCCCAAAATTGTTTACGGCACTTCCAAAAAAAACGGGGGCTATTTTTCCGGCCAGGTAATCAGCCACATTAAATTCGGGGTTCACCCCTTCAATCAGTTCTACATCGGCACGAAGTTGCTGGGCATAACTCTCCCCTATCAGTTTATCTAATTCCTCGTGGTGGATGTCGGCAATTTCAATTCCTTCTTCTACGGTAGTTTTGCTGGGCGTAAAAAGCTGCAGTTTTTTTTCGTACAAACTATACACCCCTTTAAATGTTTTGCCCATGCTGATGGGCCAGCTCAACGGGCGAACTTTGATATTGAGCTTCGCTTCAATTTCATCGAGCAGATCGAACGGATCGCGGCCTTCGCGGTCGAGTTTATTGATGAAGCACAGCACCGGTGTATTGCGCATACGGCACACTTCCATCAGTTTTTCGGTTTGTGTTTCTACTCCTTTTACACAATCAATTACCATAATCACACTATCTACGGCCGTCAGGGTGCGGTAGGTATCTTCGGCAAAATCCTGGTGGCCGGGCGTGTCGAGCAAATTTATTTTTACTTCTTTATAGTTGAAACCCATCACTGAAGTAGCCACCGAAATACCGCGCTGCTTTTCTATTTCCATCCAGTCGCTGCGGGCATGGTCTTTAATCTTCGATGATTTTACAGCGCCAGCTTTTTGTATAGCGCCTCCAAAGAGCAGCAGTTTTTCGGTGAGCGTTGTTTTGCCTGCATCGGGGTGGCTGATAATGCCAAATGTTCTGCGCTTGCTTATTTCCTGTTCTAAACCCATACAATTTATCGAGGCGCAAAAATAGGAAAACGAAGGAGATTACAGGCAGGCAAATTAAAGAATTGGTATTTGTAGGCCCGTATGGTTAATCTTTTACAATAACAAACTCTACCCTGCGGTTTAGTCTCCGGCCTTCTTCCGTATCATTGCCGGCAATGGGCTTGGTTCCGCCCAGGCCTACTCCTCGGATGCGTTGGGCACGAATTCCTTTTGTTACCAAATAATTTTTGATTTTGTTCACCCGTTGCTGTGATAGTTCTACATCGCGATCGGCATTGCCGCGGTTGTCCGTATGACCTTGCAATTCAATTTGCACGCTGGGGTTGGTCTTTAAAAAAAGATAAACCGAATCTAACTCCGGATAGGATTCAGCAAGAAGATTAGTAGTGCTTACTTGAAATAAAATATTTTTCAACTTAACGCTTATCCCTTTTTCAACGGGTTGAATTTTAAACTCAGCCTCTACCATTTTCAAATCTGAAGAACCCGCATCAAAAATATCCGCATAATTAATATAATGGATGGCGCTGATACGTACCTCTTGTTTGGCCGCAGAAATAATTTTATCAAAATGCCCTTCGACTGAAGAGGTGCACGCAGATGAATCCGGTTGAAAAAAAAGATTAGCAGCAACCCCCGTTCCGGTTTTTCCGTTGAGCACCCGGCCAGAAAGAATTATTTTGTGTGGAGGCAACGTCAACACTTTGTGCAAGTCAGAATAAAACTGATCCAGTGATTGGCGAAGTGCCATTCCCACCGTAACATTTTCTCCATCTTCCATCGTCATACTCAGCGTGCCCTCAAACTCTTTATCGGTGCTATCGGTTACATAAAGCGTTTCATATTTCTTACGAAGGTAAACGGAATGATCTACATCGGCCTGCAACTGCAGGCGTACTTTAGCAAAGGATTCACCATGAATAAATCCGCGCACTTGCGGATAAAAAATTTCAACCGATGAATGGATGGTTATATTTTTAGCAGGAATAACGTGCTTTTTGGTTGCTTTAAATTTTTTAAAATCTGAAATAATTTTTTGTTGAATCTCAGTCATAGCTGGCGATTCAAAAAAATCTTCTACGGCATGTACTTTTTTATTTTTATACACTACTTCACCATAGAAATCGGCCCGGTGGTCTTCCGGGGGCAATACAGAGATTTCGTATCCGGCAAGGTTTAGCCCGGTGGTTTTAGATGGGCTATAGTGCAACTTCGGCTTAGAGTAAAACAACCGGGCATTAAGTTTGTTTTGTGCTTCCCCGAAAAAGGGAACCAGCAAGCATACAAAACCTAAAATTTTAGGAAAGCAATATGGAAAGTTTCCGTGCCTCATTTCGTAATCAAATATTATTTGTTTTGGCAAGATGGCCGATGGCTGCGGAATTTACTACATTTCAAATCGAAATTAAGTTGCATGAAATACCTTCTCCTGTTTTTATTCAAAACCATAATGTTCGGTGCGCTGGCACAGGCCAATCTTATTTTTTTTAATGGCCGGGTATGGACCGGTGAAAATGAAAAGTCATTTGCTCAGGCGGTGGCGATTCAAGGAAATAAAATTCTTTCTGTGGGTACCGATCAGGATGTATTGAAGTTGGGAAATGAGAAAACAGAAAAAATTGATTTGCACGGAAAATTATTAATAGCCGGGTTTAATGATGCCCACATTCATTTTCTCAGTGGTAGCTTATTACTCACCCAGGTTATGTTGTTCAAGGCGGCCTCACTCGGAGAAGTGCAGCAGATGGTAAAAGATTTTGCCGCCCAAAATCCTACATCACTTTGGATTACCGGACGCGGTTGGCTTTATGCCCTGCCCGGATTTGGCGGGAGTATGCCCACCAAACAAATGCTGGATGCAGCCGTGAGCGACCGGCCTGTATTTTTAAAAGCCTATGATGGCCACACCGCCTGGGCTAACAGCAAAGCATTAGAACTGGCCGGCATTGATAAAAATTTTAAGTATAACGGATATGGCGAAGTTTTGCGCGATGCAGCCGGAGTGCCTACCGGGGTGCTGACCGAAGGAGCCATGGATTTAGTAACGAAAGTAGTGCCGCAACCTACGCGCGAAGAAAAACTGAGTGCCTTTAAAAAAGGCTTCCATCTGGTTTCTTCGTTGGGCATTACCAGTTTGCAAAATGCCAGCGGTTCACCTGAAGAAGAAAGTATATACGAAGAACTGCTACGCCACAACGATATCACATCGAGAGTATCTGCCTGTTTTTCCATCAGCGAGCAAACTACGGAGGCCGACATCCTTCAGTACATTAAAATAAAAAATACCATTGGCCAAAACCCTATGCTAACAGCCAAAACGGTAAAGTTTGTACTCGATGGCGTGATCGAATCGCACACGGCAGCGATGCTGAGCCCTTACTCAGATGCTCCGGCCTTATCAGGTCATTTCAGTTTGCCAAAAGATGCCTACGAAAAATTAGTAGCCCGGTTCGATCAAGAAGGGTTTCAGATCTATACCCATGCCATTGGCGACCGGTCGGTGCGAACTGCTTTGGAT
The DNA here is from genome assembly GCA_018267135.1 of Bacteroidota bacterium. GTDB lineage: Bacteria > Bacteroidota > Bacteroidia > Cytophagales > Cyclobacteriaceae > ELB16-189. The sequence goes on along the minus strand of JAFDZA010000002.1, from coordinate 274,170 downwards.
GCCTACGAAAAAGCTAAAAAAATAAATTCAACTTCCAACCGGAGGCACCGCATTGAGCACATCGAAACCATTAACCCTACCGACTTGCCCCGCTTCGCACAACTTGGAGTCATGGCCTCAATGGAACCCATCCATGCCGACCCGGGCACTATTGAAGTTTGGGGAAAAGCCATTGGCCAAAAGCGGTTGCCCCACTCATTTGCGTGGGCTTCGTTGCTGAAGGCCGGAGCCCATTTAGTATATAGCAGCGACTGGCCGGCCGCCATCAGCCTCGACCCCATTCGCGGCATACATGTAGCCGTAACCAGAAGAACTCCCGAAGGAAAACCGGTGGGTGGCTGGCTGCCGGAACAAAAAATTTCCATGTTCGAGGCATTAACAGCCTACACACAAGGGGGAGCTTATTCCTCGTTTGAAGAAAAAATAAAGGGTAAAGTGCTGCCCGGATACTTTGCTGATATTATTGTGTTGTCGGACAACTTATTTACGATAGACCCTATGAACGTATATAAAACCAGCGTAGAACTGACCGTAATGGATGGAAAAATCGTCTATCGGGCAAAATAAAAAAGGGCAGTTGCCCGCCCTTAGTCAGATTTTTTTGCTTAAAAAGAATTTAATACTCGTCTTCGTTAAAGAAGAAATCTTCTTTGGTGGGGTAATCCGGCCAGATTTCCTCGATGCTTTCATACGGCTGCCCGTCATCCTCCAATTCCTGTAGGTTTTCCACCACTTCCAGCGGAGCCCCCGAGCGAATTGAAAAATCTATTAATTCATCTTTTGTGGCCGGCCAGGGCGCATCTTCCAAATACGAAGCCAATTCCAATGTCCAATACATAAGTTCCCCCTTTAAATTTCCCGCAAAAGTAAAATTAATCTCAAATTATGCAAGGACACACGTTGCATAATTAACAAATGAAAATCAGCTTCGCGCATGCGGTAAGAGCTACGAAGTTTATATTTGCCTCCTTAACTGACTTTTTTCTATGGCAGACGAAAAAATTATTTTCTCCATGTCGGGCGTAAGCAAGATTTATCCGCCCAATAAACAAGTACTTAAAAATATTTACCTCTCCTTTTTTTATGGAGCTAAAATTGGTGTGTTGGGGCTTAATGGCTCCGGTAAATCTTCTTTATTACGCATTATTGCCGGCCTCGACAAAGAATACCAGGGCGAGGTGGTTTCAGACCTGGGCTACACGGTAGGGTTGTTGGAGCAGGAACCTCAACTCGATAAATCGAAAACCGTAAAAGAAATAGTAGAAGAAGGTGTAAAAGAAACCGTTGCCCTGCTGAAAGAATTTGAGGCCATTAACGAAAAATTTGCCGATCCCGAGGTGCTGGAAGACCCCGATAAGATGGAAAAACTCATTGCCAAGCAGGCACAAGTGCAGGAAAAACTCGATGCCGTTGACGCCTGGGAATTAGATCACAAATTAGACCGTGCCATGGACGCACTTCGATGCCCTCCGCCCGATGCCAAAGTAGAGCACCTCTCCGGGGGCGAAAAAAGACGAATTGCTTTATGCCGTTTGTTGTTGCAAGAACCCGATGTATTGTTGTTAGATGAACCCACCAACCACCTCGATGCCGAATCGGTGCTGTGGCTGGAAGAACACCTGCGCCAATACAAAGGCACCATCATTGCCGTAACCCACGACCGCTATTTTTTAGATAACGTAGCCGGATGGATTTTAGAACTGGACCGGGGCGAGGGCATACCGTGGAAAGGCAACTACTCCAGTTGGCTCGACCAAAAACAAAAACGACTGATACAGGAAGAAAAAACAGAAAGCAAACGCCAAAAAGCATTAGAACGCGAATTAGAGTGGGTGCGCATGAGCCCGAAAGGAAGACATGCCAAAGGAAAAGCACGGTTGAGCGCGTATGAAAAACTGATTGGGCAAGAGGCGCGGGAAAAAGAAGAAAAACTAGAACTCTACATTCCACCGGGGCCACGGCTGGGAAATAAAGTGATTGAGGCCACCGGTGTATCGAAAGCGTATGGCGATAAACTTTTGTACGAAAACCTGACATTTATGCTGCCCCCGGCAGGCATTGTTGGGATTATTGGTCCCAACGGAGCCGGAAAAACAACTCTTTTTAAAATGATCATCGGAAAAGAAAAACCCGATGCGGGAACATTTTCCGTAGGCGATACGGTGAAGATTGCTTATGTAGATCAGGAGCATGACGACCTGAAGCCGGACGACACGGTGTTTCAGGCCATTACCGGTGGCAACGACCTGATCTTACTGGGTGGAAAAGAAATGAACTCCAGGGCCTATGTAAGTAAATTTAATTTCAGCGGTACCGATCAACAGAAAAAAGTCAAAGAACTATCGGGCGGCATGCGCAACCGTGTGCACTTAGCCATTGCTTTGAAACAAGGTGGAAATTTGTTGCTGCTCGATGAACCCACCAACGACCTGGATGTAAACACCCTTCGCGCATTAGAAGAAGCGTTAGAAAATTTTGGAGGATGTGCCGTTATTATTTCGCACGACCGTTGGTTTTTAGATCGCGTCTGCACACATATCCTTGCCTTCGAGGGCGACTCGCAAGTATTTTGGTTTGAAGGCACCTTCAGCGAATACGAAGAAAATAAAAGAAAACGCCTGGGCGATGAGCAGCCGCACCGCATTAAGTATAAAAAATTGGTCAAATAGTAATAAGACATAAGTATCAAGACACAAGAAAGTCTCGTGTCTTGATACTTGCTACTTGTGTTGAATATGAAATCATTCTACACCATTATTCTTCTCATCCTCTCCAACACCTTCATGACGTTTGCCTGGTATGGTCATTTAAAATTTAAAGAGATGCGATGGAGCGAAAACCTTTCATTGGCTTGGATAATCCTGATCAGTTGGGGCATTGCCTTGTTAGAGTATATGCTGCAAGTACCGGCCAACCGCATCGGCTTTAAAAACTATGGTGGTCCGTTTTCGCTGGTAGAGCTGAAAGTGATACAAGAAGTAATTACTCTTTCTGTTTTTGTTATTTTCTCAGTCGTTTTTTTTAAAAATGAAACTCTCCGGGCAAATCATTTTATCGGATTTATTTTTTTAATCCTTGCCGTTTACTTCATTTTCAAAAAATGAATTTGTCAGTTCAATAAATCATAATTTCACCCTGAATTTGGAACCTGCCACATGCGCCAAAAATTATTAAGCGAAGGAGCGAAAGAACTGAGTTACGAAATCCGTGAGATCGTAAAAAAAGCTGACCAACTTAGAAAACTGGGTGTGCCCATCTGCTGGGAAAACATTGGCGACCCCATTACCAAACACCATCAGCTTCCTGCCTGGATTAAAAAAATAGTTTCTGATCTGGCAATGGAAAACGACACCTACAGCTACTGCCCTTCCAAAGGTGTTTTAGAAACACGCGAATTTTTGGCGGCTCAAACAAATGGCCTTGACGGAACAAAAATTACAGCAGACGATATTACGTTTTTCAATGGACTAGGCGATGCTATTGCCAAAGTGTATCAATTTCTCGATCCGGCCTCGCGCATCATCGGTCCTTCACCCGCTTACTCCACCCACTCCAGTGCCGAAGCAGCCCATGCCAACCACCAGCCGCTTACCTACCGACTTGACCCCGACAATCACTGGTATCCGGATGTAGACGACTTGTATAAAAAAGTGAAATACAACCCCAACGTGGTGGGCATTCTGATCATTAACCCCGATAACCCCACCGGCATGGTGTATCCGCTGGAAACCCTGAAGTGGATAGTGGACATTGCCCGGGAGTTTGATTTATTTTTGATCGCTGATGAAATCTATATCAATATTACCTACAACGAAGCAAAAGCATACTCGTTAGCCGAAGTAATTGGTCATGTGCCCGGTATTTCCATGAAAGGGATATCGAAAGAATTGCCCTGGCCCGGAGCCCGCTGCGGATGGATTGAGTACTATAATCGCGAACGCGATGAAAGTTTTAATAACCTTTGTCAGGCCATCGATAATGCCAAGATGATTGAGGTGTGCTCGACCAAGTTGCCACAACTGGCCCTCACAAAAATTTTGGGCGATCCGCGTTTCAAAGCATATCGCAACGAAACCAACAGGCAAATCGGCAGGCGAAGCAAACTGATTTCCTCTATTCTTGGCAATGTAAAAGAAGTTACCTTCAATGAAACCTGCGGAGCGTTTTACAACACCATTATTTTTCGTGAAGGTGTGTTAAAGCCACACCAAACTTTGAAAATTGAAAAGGAAGAAGTACAAAAATTAGTTACCCTCTGGACGCCCCCAAACATCCCGCTTGATAAACGTTTTGTTTATTACCTGTTAGGTGCGAAAGGGATTTGCGTAGTGCCCATTTCCTCTTTCTGTTCCCATCTGCAAGGCTTCCGGGTTACGCTGCTCGAAGAAAACGAAGACGAACTGATCCGGATATTTACCGCCATTGCCGAGGGCATACGGGAGTTTGCCCAATCGTAGACGCTGCTTACTTTACCTCGTATGCCATTACTGAATTGGCAAAGAAAGTAGGCACAAATAATGTTTTAGTCTTGGCATCGTAATCAATATCGGCTGAGTTAATTTTTTTATCGCGCGTATCCAGCAGTTGGGTGGTAACTCCCTGCTCACTTACATGATCAATTTCTCCGTGCCAGCTCGATACCAGATATCCTTTACCAAAAGGCACTACGCCATCGGCACCTTGTGCCGTAGTGGCAAAGAGCATTAATTTTTTGTCTTTACTCAGTTTGAAATTTTTGCCGGTTGCAAAATTTAGAACATACAACCCGTTGCCTTCGCTGAGCAAGCCGTTCACTCCATTTAATTCAGGGCTCTCAAAATAGGTAGTTATTTTTCCGGCCGAGAGCGAGTGGATTTTTCCGGTTTGTGTATCGGAAATATATACCATGCCCTTGCCGTCAACGGTAATGTCGTTTAAAAATTTAGCTCCTTCTATTTCTATCTGTTTTTCAATTTTTGCCGTAGCTATATCAATTATTACCACCTTGGTAACATCGGCCACATACAGTTTTCCTTTGAAGAGCCCCAGCCCTTTGGGCGCATCCAGCCCATCAACCCATTTCAGGTTGATTATTTTTCCATCCATGCCCACTTTTGATATAAATCCGTTTCTATCCTTAGCATCGGATTTTCCGTTGATGTTCGATACATAGAGCATGTTATTTTTTTGATCTACCAAAACAGATTCAGGTGCGCGCAGCAGGGTATCGGTTTTCCACTTTAATGTGAGCGATTGGGAATGGACAGCCCCCGAACAAATAATCATTAAAACCAGGATGCTTGTTTTCATATTTATTTTTTGAGGTAAGATACCATGAAGGTAATGCTTCCTTTTCTATTTTTTATTTAGGTAAAGAACTCTTTTTCTTGTCTCTAAAATAAAACAGGTTGCCCGATTTTTCAGGCAACCTGTTTACATACGTTATTATTCAATTACTTCTTCACTTCTTCATAATCCACATCCTGTGTGTCGCCACCGGTACCGGTATTTGAAGAACTGGTATTGGCCTCTGCACCCGGTTGTTGTGCGCCTGCTTGTCCGGAGGCCGCATACATCTCTTGCGAGGCTGCTTGCCAGGCCGCATTGAGCGCTGTCATGGCACCTTCAATAGCGGTAAGGTCTTTGCCGGCATGGGCTACTTTCAGTTTTTCAAGTGCCGTGTTAATAGCCGATTTGTTGCCCTCCGAAAGTTTATCGCCAAATTCTTTCAATTGTTTTTCCGTTTGGAAGATGAGCGAATCAGCCTGATTTACTTTTTCTACTTTCTCTTTTTCTTGCTTATCGCTTTCGGCATTGGCCTGCGCTTCTTGCTTCATTTTTTGAATTTCCGCATCGGTTAAGCCGCTGGATGCTTCAATCCTGATTTTTTGCTCTTTGCCGGTGCCCTTGTCTTTAGCCGACACGTGCAGAATACCGTTGGCATCAATATCGAAAGTTACTTCAATCTGCGGCACCCCGCGCGGGGCCGGAGGGATTCCGTCTAAATGGAACCGGCCAATGGTGCGGTTATCTTTTGCCATCGGGCGCTCGCCTTGCAGTACGTGAATTTCAACCGAAGGTTGGCTGTCTGAAGCTGTAGAAAATACTTCCGATTTTTTAGAGGGAATAGTAGTATTGGATTCGATCAATTTTGTCATCACCCCCCCCATGGTTTCAATACCCAACGAAAGCGGAGTTACATCCAACAGTAATACATCCTTTACCTCACCGGTAAGTACACCGCCTTGTATGGCGGCTCCTACAGCTACTACCTCATCGGGGTTTACTCCTTTTGAAGGTTTTTTTCCAAAGAATTTCTCTACCTCTTCCACAATGCGGGGGATGCGCGTGGAGCCGCCCACTAAAATTACTTCGTCTATCTGCGATACGCTAATGCCGGCATCAGCTACTGCTTTTTTACAAGGCTCCAGAGTTCTGCGAATCAGGTCATCGCACAATTGTTCAAACTTTGCACGCGAAAGTTTTTTTACCAGGTGCTCGGGCACGCCATCTACTGACGTGATGTAGGGTAAGTTAATTTCCGTTTCTGAGCCGCTTGACAACTCGATCTTCGCTTTTTCGGCTGCTTCTTTCAGGCGCTGCAAGGCCATTGGGTCTTTGCGCAAGTCGATGTTCTTTTCCGTTTTAAATTCATCTGCCAGCCAGTTCATAATGCGCATATCAAAATCATCTCCGCCCAGGTGCACATCTCCGTTGGTCGATTTTACTTCAAACACACCATCGCCTAACTCGAGAATGGAAATATCGAATGTGCCACCGCCCAAGTCGTACACGGCAATTTTCAGGTCTTTGTTTTTTTTGTCTAAGCCATAGGCCAGTGCTGCTGCGGTAGGTTCGTTAATAATACGCTTTACATCCAGCCCGGCAATTTGCCCGGCTTCTTTCGTGGCTTGCCGCTCTGCATCATTGAAGTAAGCCGGTACCGTAACAACGGCTTCGGTTATGGTGGTGCCCAGATAATCTTCGGCCGTACTCTTCATTTTTTGAAGAATCATAGCCGATATTTCTTGCGGAGTGTACAGGCGGTCGCCAATGCGCACGCGCACGGTATCATTGTTGCCGCTTTCCACGCTGTAGCTTACCATTTTCTTCTCGCTATCCACTTCGCCAAATTTTTTACCCATAAAGCGCTTAATGGATTGCACCGTATTTCGGGGGTTGGTAATAGCTTGGCGCTTCGCAGGGTCGCCCACTTTGCGCTCACCTTTGCCATTATCCAAAAAACCAACAATGGAGGGTGTCGTTCTACGCCCTTCGCTGTTGGCAATTACTACCGGCTCATTGCCTTCCATTACGGCCACGCACGAGTTGGTAGTTCCTAAGTCTATACCAATTATTTTTCCCATACTATCTTCAGTTTTTGGTTTTCAAAATATATGATGGCTTTTATCAATCATTATGCCATTGATCGGCTTTGTCAAAAAGATGACAGATTGGCGGAAATCACTATTTATTGTTAATTCACTTAGTCATTTGGCGCCTTCACCTCACGCTAATTAACAAGTTTTGGCATTAGGTTATCATCTCATTAGGCCATACCTTTGCAGAGATTTTAGCATAAGTTTTTCCGTAATAGCAAGTTCTATCTCTTTTCACAGAGTCCTTTCTAACACTCAATCATTTTTAGCTGGAAATCACAAACACGGATTTTTTCCGTATGCCACTATTTCCTTATATCATGGATATGGGCAGTTTGCTGTTATTAATTTTAAAAAAAACTAATGAATTTTGTAAAACAGAAAAGTACCAAGAGCAGAGAAGGTAACTATCAAAGAAGGAACCGGCAACCTAATCCCCGCAAACGCCCACAGGCTGTCAGCCTCCTTGACCCGAATTTATTTATTAAAAAAGCAACTCCCCTCACCGAAGTTCGGTACGAGGCAAGCCGCACGATACAAGATTTGCCGATTGATGTGAACATTAAGGCCAATCTTATTGCCAAGGGCTATTTAAGGCCGACCGAAATTCAAGACAAAACAATTGAAGCCCTTTTAAACCGGAATGATTTATTAGGCATTGCTCAAACAGGAACCGGAAAGACAGGCGCATTTCTGATTCCCATCGTTCACAACCTCATGGGGCAAAAAGCAGCATTTCAAGTGTTGATTGTCGTGCCCACGCGCGAACTTGCTGTGCAGGTTGAAGAGGAGTTTAACAGCATAGTGAATGGATTATCGATGCGAAGTTTATGTTTCATCGGAGGCACCAGCGTGGGCAGAGATATTGCCGCGCTGCGCAAACAAGCCCACGTAGTGATTGGCACCCCGGGAAGGTTGACCGACTTAGCACGGCAAGGTGCGCTGCGATTAAATAATTTTAACACATTGATTTTAGATGAATTTGATCGCCTGCTCGATATGGGTTTTGCCCGCGATATTCAGTATATTGTAAAGGCCATGACTAACCGCCAGCAAACCATTTTATTTTCGGCAACAGAAGAAAAAAATCAACAGCTACTGATTCGCGAATTACTTCATCAGCCTGTCGAAGTGAGAGTTTCAAAAGGGAAAGCCACAGGCGACCACATTGAGCAGGAAATTGTGCGCCTGGCTGCAGGCGAAACCAAAATGGGCGTGCTATTGCGCATGGTAAAAGATAAATCGTTCCAAAAAGTAATTGTCTTTGCTGAAACTAAACGCCATGTCAGCACGGTGTGTAAAGCACTCTATCAGTCCGGAGTTCGTGTAGATGAAATCCACGGCAACAAATCACAGAATTACCGATTACGGGCATTAAATGATTTTAAATCGGGTAAAATTCAGGTATTGATTGCCACGGATGTGGCTGCCCGCGGTCTTGATATTTCGGAAGTTACGCACGTCATCAACTACCAACAGCCGCGCGATTTCGATAGCTACATTCACCGCATTGGCCGCACGGGCAGGGCAGGTAAAGGCGGCAAGGCTTTTACGTTCGTCAATTAAAAATTTAAAAAACGCTAATGGCAAAATCGAACAACGCCTACATTAAAAAACAAAAAGAGTTTCAGCGCAAAAAGAAACAACAAGATAAACAGGCGCGAAAAGAAGAGCGTAAGAAAAACGCAACAGGGGGCGAGCTTGAAAACATGCTGGCTTACGTTGATGAGTTTGGAAACATCACTTCTACTCCGCCACAAAAGAAAACAGAACAACTATAAATTTTTAACAATTAATTTTTTATCAATTATGAAAGAAGGGAAAGTAAAGTTTTTCAACACAACAAAAGGTTTCGGTTTTATTACCCCCAATGATGGAAGCGAAGATGTGTTCGTACACCAAAGCGGTTTGATTGACACCATCAAAGAAAATGACAACGTGCAGTTTGAAACTGAACGTGGTAAAAAGGGCATCAATGCCGTGCGCGTGCAGGTAATTCAATAAATGGAAAAAAGGAGTGACCGATAAAATCACCAATACTTTTTTTCAGACGCTCAAAGAAAAGGTTGATCATTATTTTTTAGACCAAAAGACCGAGCGCACTGGAAACAAAAAATTATACATCAAAAGTATTGCGCAATTTTTTACGGCACTGCTGCTATACGTTTTTTTAGTTTTTATTCCATCTCCCCCCTGGGGAACGCTTTTATTGGCTGCGCTTTTAGGAGTAAATCTGGCCATGCTTGGCTTTAACATTATGCATGAAGGGGGGCATCAGAGTTTTTCAAAACATAATTGGCTCAATTCATTGGCGGGCTATTGCTTAAATATGCTCGGTGGCAATATTTATTTTTGGAAAATAAAACATAATGTTAACCACCACACTTATACCAATATTGAAGGGGTAGATTCGGATATTGATGTGAGGCCATTTATGCGTCTTCATCCGAATCAACTCAAGCATGCCATTCATCGCTATCAGCATATTTATTGGTTTGTGTTGTATGGCATATCGTATATCGCTTGGGTTTTTTATGAAGATTTTGTAAAATACTTCAGAGGCAAAATTGCTGCTCACATGAAGCCGATGAACCTGCCTGTAAGGGAACATATAATTTTTTGGCTGACTAAAATTATCTATGTGATCTTGTCATTAGTGTTGCCTATTATTTTTCTTGGGTGGATTAAAGCATGGGTTGTATTTTTGGTTGTAACATTTGTTTGCGGTCTTTTCATCAGCATTGTATTTCAATTAGCCCATGTAGTAGAATCGACCGATTTTCCTTTGGAAAAGAAAATCGAAACTGAATGGGCAGTACACCAAATCAACACTACTTCCAATTTTGCTGTTAGTAATAAACTATTGTTTTGGATGTTAGGCGGGTTGAATTTTCAAATCGAACATCATCTTTTCCCCAAAATAAGCCACATTCATTATCCGCAAATAAACCAGTTGGTAAAAGAAACATGCCAAGAGTTTAACATTGTTTATCGTGAATACACTACAATGGTAGAAGCCTTTGCCTCCCACTTACTGTACCTGCGTAAAATGGGAGCGATTTCGTAACGCGCCTACGGAAATGATGAGGCAATTAAAGATTGTTAAGCAGATAATCAACCGTGAGAGTCAATCGCTCGATAAATATTTAACAGAGATTGCAAAGATTGATTTGATTACTTCCGGCAAGAAATTGCACGCTCACTCACCACACTCTCCGAAAGAGAGTCGGAAGTTATTGTTTCGTATTTTGGCTTGAACGGGACAAAGCTCTTGACACTCGAAGAAATCGGCTGTAAATTTTCATTGACACGCGAGCGCGTACGGCAAATAAAAGAGAAAGCCACTCGTAAACTGCGATCGGGCTTTAGAAGTAAATTGTTGAAAGCATACCTGGCCTAATCTTCTCTGTTTCTTTTACGGAACCATTTTCATGCTCGAAGCAATGAGTTATTGTAGCGTTGAACAATTTTAACGCTTATGATTTTTTTCTACATGAAGGGATTACAACCTCATCAACTCGGGCCAAGGTAAAAAAGGAATACTTCAGAAAGTTTATTTTGATCCATCCAGAACGGAAAGTTTTTTTGGATGGAAATGACAAGATGACAGGCAGATCATCAAATTGTGCATTTTAGATTTTGACAAATCAGGATTTAATTCAGTTTTTTTTTGAAACCGCTTAACTATCTTTAACCCGGCTAATGATCGTATAAATATTTAGCCGGTACGCTATTAACCGAGAGATTATGCTGCCTTTCTTAAAAAACAAAAACTTGGCTATTGATCTGGGAAATAACAATACGTTATTCTCCGATGAAAAAGAGATTTTGTTTTCGCAGCCTTCATTTATTGTTTTTGACACTGAAACCCACCAGGTGCAAGCCGTGGGCAATGAAGCTTTTACGGTATTCGAGAAAAACCACAGCCAGCTAAAGCCGGTTAAACCTTTGCAATGGGGCGTCATTGCCGATTACAATTCGGCTTCCATCATGATTAGTAAGATGGTACAGCAGGTACATTCCAAAAAATGGTTTGGCGGGTTTGATCATCTCCTTTCAGGCATTCCCTACTATGCCACCGAGGTAGAAAGGCGGGCGTTGCGCGATGTGCTGGATCAATTTCCATCCCGGCACAAGCACCTCATCTTCGAACCGCTGGCAGCCGCTGTAGGTATGGGGTTAGATATTCGTGAACCGGAAGGAAAAATGGTAATTGACATCGGTGGGGGCATTACAGAAATAGTGGTAATATCGCTTTCGGGGGTAGCGGTATTTCGGTCCACTAAAGTAGCGGGCGATACCTTTACCACCGAAATACAAGATTGGTTTCGCAGAAACTATAACCTGATGATCGGTTGGAAAACAGCCGAGCAGATCAAACTACAGATTGGTTCGGCTATGCCGATGCTAATAGACGAACCTCCCCCCCTTCGGGTAAAGGGAAAAGATATTATGGAGGGCATCCCCACAGTTCGCGAAATCAGTTATGCTGAAGTAGCCGCCATGCTCGACAAATCTATCCGCTCCATTGAAGATTCTATTGTGCAGGCATTAGAAACTTGCCCGCCCGAGCTGTCGGCTGATATTTATCAAAATGGAATCTACCTTACCGGGGGCAGTGCTCTGTTGCGTGGGTTAAAAGAACGCCTGGAAAAAAATATTCAATTAAAAGTGCACCGAGATGCCGAACCTTTGGTTTCGGTAAGCAAAGGTATTTCGCGTGTGCTGCGCGAGCCGGAAAAATTTCGTCCGGTTTTATTTGATTAAAAAGAGAGCGCTGCATGAAACTGATTCACCCATCTTCCTGGAAAGAGTATGAATTACTCGACTCGGGCGAGGGCGAAAAGTTGGAGCGTTTTGGAAAATACATCCTGATCAGGCCGGAGCCGCAAGCCATCTGGAAAAAAACAAAATCAGATGAAGAATGGAGGACCATCAGCCATGCCCACTTTAACCGTGAGCAAACCAATCATTATCGTTTTGGCGATGAGGTAAAGGGCGGTTGGAAAAAAAAATCGGATATGCCTGAAAATTGGAATATCCGATATGAGCACGCTAAATTATCTATCACGTTACGTCTGGCACTTACTGGTTTCGGGCATGTAGGTATTTTTCCCGAACAAGGCGATAATTGGAATTTTATCTTCGATACGATTAATAGCTGGAAGACGCCTGCTCGCATTTTGAACCTTTTTGCCTACACAGGCGCAGCATCATCGGTAGCCCGAATGGCCGGAGCAGACGTTACCCATGTAGATGCTTCGCGGCCGGGGCTGAACTGGGCTAACCAAAATCAACAGTTAAATCACCTCGATCATATCCGCTGGGTGTACGAAGATGCCTTGAAGTTTGTAAAGCGCGAAGTGAAACGAGGAAATAAATATAACGGCATTATTATGGATCCGCCTCCGTACGGCCGCGGCCCGGATGGAGAAAAATGGACACTGCAGGAAAAATTGGATGAACTAATTTATCTGAGCAGCCAATTACTCGAACCAAAAAATCAGTTTTTCATTCTTTCAATGTATGCCGTAGGGTTATCAGCCACAGTAGGATATAATGTAGTAAAAACCCATTTTCATCATGCTCCTGAAATGGATTACGGTGAATTTTTTCTAAAACCCAAACAAGGGAATGATTTGCCTATGGGCACCTATGTTCGTTTCCGGGATTCGTAAGTGGCAACCGCACGGTAGCTGTGCACAATAAATTCTTTGCAGAAAAGAGCCTGAATATCTATTGAAACTTTACATTCTGATTTTGTGAGAAAACAAGTTTTGCCCATATTTGCAACCCCAAGTTCGCAAATGCCTGAGTGGCGGAACTGGTAGACGCGCACGACTCAAAATCGTGTGCCGCAAGGCGTGCCGGTTCGATTCCGGCCTCGGGTACAAAGCCCTCGGTAATACTGAGGGCTTTATTTTTTTAAATAAAATGAGATGTGGTACGTATATGTCTTGCAAACGGAAAGCAACCACCTCAAATAGGTGGGTATGACGCAAGATCTACAACGCAGAGTAGCCGAACATAATGCCGGTAAAGCAAAATTCACTTCTGCCCACAGGCCTTGGAAATTGATTTATTCTGAACTATTAGAAACTTCAACGCAGGCGCGAAAAAGAGAAAAATATTTGAAGAGTGCAGCCGGAAAAAAATTTATCGAAAAAAAATTACGTGCCGGTTCCCTGCCCGACTGACATCGGTCAGGCGGGGATTCCGGCCTCGGGTACAAAGCCCTCGGTAATACTGAGGGCTTTATTTTTTTAAATAATACAAAATGTGGTACGTATATGTCTTGCAAACGGAAAGCAACCACCTCAAATAGGTGGGTATGACGCAAGATCTACAACGCAGAGTAGCCGAACATAATGCCGGTAAAGCAAAATTTACCTCTGCCCACAGGCCTTGGAAATTGATTTATTCTGAACCGTTGTCTCCCCCTAAAATGATTAACCAAAAGTTGAATTTCTAAAACCCCAATCATGCAATAGAAAATCAAACATTATGCGGGTAACGATAAAATCTAATGGGTGATTTTCATTGTCAGGGTTAAACCTTGACAAGGCAGGCGTTTTCGTCAGCCCTCGTCAATTCCTATGGGCAGAGGATGTATTCCTAATGCAGCATCCGGGGCAAACTTTTTTTATTTGATTTTTTGAATCAACTTGGCAATAAAATCAAATCAAAAGCGACTATTAAAGACAAAATCCAAATATGAACCACAACGAATTTCGCAAATACGCAGTTCACCACATGGGCATGAGTGGCAATGCGTTCGACAGCTACACAAAATTTGTAAATGAAAATGCCCATACCGTGTTAGGGATGACACCCAACATTGTGGAAGAACGGCAAATGCGTGCCACGGTAATTGATGTATTCTCGCGCCTGATGGCCGACCGCATCATTTTTTTTGGCACTGCCGTAGATGATTACGTAGCCAACGTAATCACAGCTCAACTGTTATTCCTGGAATCGTCCGACCCTAAAAAAGATATTATCATGTACGTAAACAGCCCCGGGGGTTCGGTGTATGCAGGCCTGGGTATTTACGATACCATGCAGTATGTAAATCCTGATGTAGCTACTATTTGCACCGGCATGGCCGCCTCGATGGGAGCCGTTCTTCTGGCAGCCGGAACAGCCAAAAAACGTTCAGGACTTCCTCATTCTCGTATCATGATTCACCAGCCTTCAGCCGGTATGCAGGGAACTTCTTCTGATATGGAGATTTCTATGCGCCAAACATTGGAGCTAAAAAAAGATTTGTACACGATCCTCTCCCAGCACAGTGGCCAGACCTACGAAAAAATTGAAAAAGACTCTGACCGCGATTACTGGATGCGCGCAGCCGAGGCCAAGACGTATGGCCTGATTGACGAGGTGTTGGAGCGCAATAAAAAATAGTCTCTTCTTTAACCCAATTCATCAGCTAACGGCTCTCCGTTGGCTGATTTTATATTGGGAAATAGGATGATAAAAAGTTACCTTTGCCAACTGGCTCATAGCCATCTACCAATCAACTGATTAATTCATGGCCGAAGTAACTTGTTCATTTTGCGGGCGCAACAAGAAAGACGTAGATCTGATGATCTCGGGAATTCATGCACATATCTGCGACAAATGCGTAACCCAGGCCAACCAGATTTTAAGCGAGGAGAAAAAAAATAAAGTAGAGGCCGGCTCTTTGCCCAACTTTAAACTGATTAAGCCTCGCGAAATAAAAAAATTCTTAGATGAATATGTGATCGGCCAGGATGATGCCAAGCGTGTCATGAGTGTGGCCGTTTACAATCATTACAAACGACTTACCCAGCGAAAAATAGACAATGATGTACAGATTGAAAAATCGAACATCATTATGGTGGGCGAAACCGGTACCGGCAAAACCTACTTAGCCCGAACCCTTGCTAAAATTTTACAAGTACCCTTCTGCATAGCCGATGCCACGGTTTTAACCGAAGCCGGCTATGTGGGCGAAGATGTAGAAAGCATTTTAACTCGCCTGCTGCAAGCTGCCGACTACAACACCGAAGCAGCCGAGCGCGGAATTGTTTACATCGATGAAATCGACAAAATCGCGCGCAAGTCAGACAATCCTTCTATTACACGCGATGTAAGCGGGGAAGGAGTGCAACAAGCTCTGTTAAAATTATTAGAGGGCACCGCGGTAAATGTACCTCCGCAAGGCGGCCGTAAACACCCCGACCAAAAAATGATTACGGTAAACACCGAAAATATTTTATTTATCTGTGGCGGTGCCTTTGAAGGCATGTCGAAAGTTATTGGCCGTAGGCTGAATACCCGGCCACTCGGGTTTACCGCTTCTTCCGATGGGCTTCATCCAGGCGACATTGACAAAGACAACTTATTGCAATTTGTTTCATCGCAAGATTTAAAAACATTCGGGCTCATACCCGAATTAATTGGCCGCTTACCGGTCGTTTCTTATTTGAACCCGCTCGACCATACCGCTTTAAGAAAAATTTTGACTGAACCAAAAAATGCACTCATCAAACAATACAAGAAGTTGTTTGAGATGGAGAACATTGATTTGGAATTTAAAGAAGGAGCTCTCGACTTTATTGTGGAGAAAGCGGTTGAATATAAACTGGGAGCCCGCGGGCTACGTTCAGTGTGCGAAGCCATCGTTAACGATGCCATGTTTGAGTTGCCCTCCGACAAAAGCGTAGATAAACTTATCATCAACCGTGCTTATGCTGAAAATAAATTTGGCAAATCGCATTACAGTAAATTAAAAGTAGCCTGATTTTTATTTTAAACGACTCCCCCGTTTGGTTTCTGTACCTTCATAGCGTGCACTAAAAGTTTCGATTAGTTTTTCAATAACGCTATAAACACGGGTCAGTTCGGCTTCCGTAATACAGTAGGGTGGCATAATGTATAACACATTTCCCAGCGGACGCAAGAGCACCCCATGGTCAAGACAGAAATGATACACCTCATCCCGGATAGAATGAAAGTAGGAAGAGTTTTCTTTTGTATGCAGATCAAATGCCACGATAGTGCCGGTTTGCCGCACTTCTCTCACAAACAGATTATTCAAAATCTTTTCTTTGAACCGCGCATGGCGGGCCGATATATTTCGAATTTGCTGTTGACATTTTTCTTCCATCAGTAATTGTAAACTGGCATTGGCAGCCGCACAGGCTAACGGGTTAGCGGTGTAGGAGTGGCCATGATAAAAGGTTTTATCCTTATCTCGAGAATAAAATACATCCACTATCTTTTGAGAGCAAAGGGTAACCCCGAGGGGAAGAAAACCTCCGGTAATTCCTTTTGACAGGCAAATGATATCGGGCGTGTTTAGCAAATGTTGAATGGCAAAATTTTTACCGGTTCGGCCAAAGCCCGTCATTACTTCATCCGCAATACAAATAATATCATGCTGATGTGCCACGGCAATTAATTCATCGAGCTGTTCGGCCTGGTGCATCAACATGCCGCTGGCACCTTGCACGAGCGGCTCAAAAATAAAGGCAGCCACATCTCCTCTCTCTATCAAAGATGTAAGTGTTTCTTTCACCTCTTCGACATTTCCGGCATGCGGAGTAGGAATGAAGTGAACATCGAACAAAAGTTTTTGAAAAGCAGTCGTAAACGTACTTCGCTGGCCAATACTCATGGCGCCAAACGTATCGCCATGGTAGGCATTTTCGAAAGCGATTATTTTTATTTTGTTATGAATGCCTTGGTTCGTCCAAAACTGAAGCGCCATTTTAATAGCCACCTCTACGCAGGTAGAACCATCATCAGAAAAGAATACTTTAGCAAATTGATGATTCAAAATTTTTAACAATCCATTGGCTAAGTCAATAGCCGGAGTATGTGTAAACCCGGCAAAAATTACATGTTCTAATTGGTTGGCCTGCTCGGCAATACGTTGCGCAATGGTGGGGTTAGCATGACCGTGGATGTTTACCCACCAGGATGAAATGGCATCAATATATTCTTTTCCCTGCGCGGCATACAGCGTACAATCTTTTGCCCGCTCAATTTGTATGGGTGCGTGGGGCGCTTTCATGGCTGTGAAAGGATGCCATACCGGGTAATCGGACTCAGTCATAAAAAGGAATTTTTATTTTTTCCGGTGTGGCAAATTCTTTTATGGTTGCCCGATCTAACTTCTTAAATAATGGAATTGAAAAAAGATGAGGAAGGTGTGTGTGCTGCAAAATAAATTCTTCGGAGGACCTCACCGAGTTGCCCACCAACACAAGCCCAAGAACGTTAAGGTTTCTATGTTTCATTGCTTCACAACTAAGTAAGGTATGGTTAATGCTTCCGAGATAATTGTTCGACACCAGTACAACCGGAAGATTCAAGTGCTCGAGCAAATTAATATTCAAAAAATTTGTATTCAGTGGGCTCATCAGCCCTCCGGCCGTTTCAATTAAAAGGTTATTTTGGGTAGATGGAATCTGAAAATCATCCCGTGAGATTGAAATATTTTCATGAGCGGCCGCATCGTGTGGCGATGCTGCTTTCTTTAATCGAAAACGCTCTGCATGAATTTGGCAAGTCGTGTTGCTTACCAAGCGTTGAACCAACTGACTATCGGTATTATCCAGTTCGCCCGCTTGCACCGGTTTCCAGTAATCAAACCCCAGTGCCTGGCAAATCACGGCCGAGCAAACGGTTTTACCTATCCCTGTGTGGATACCTGCAACGGCTATATTCATTCTTTAAAATTTTTTATTTCTCTCAGAAGAAAATCGATTTCCGATTGAGTGTTAAAGTTGTGCAGGCAAATACGTATTCGCTCTTGCCCGGCCGGCACCGTTGGAGAAAGGATGGCTTTGGCATAAATTCCTTTTTGAAACAGATGATCGGCTAATGCTTTAGCCTGCTTGTTTCCCGGCACAACTACACCTTGTATTTGCGAGCGGCTTTTTAAAAAACTAAAGCGATGGCATGCCTGAGTGGCTTGGCTAAAATAGGCAATCAGTTCAACTAATCGCTCACGGTTAGCCGATGGAAGCCGATGGTAAGCCGCCTCAATCTGGCTATAAGTGTGAGGGGGCAATGCCGTAGCATAAATGAAAGGTCTCGCAAAATTGATAAGATAGTTACGCAAAGTTTCACTTCCGGTGATGGCCGCTCCATGCAGCCCCAGGGCTTTTCCGAATGTATAAATAGCAGCAAACACTTTCTCTTCCAATCGTAATTGGCAAACCAGTCCTTCTCCCTGTTCGCCCCAAACTCCGGTGGCGTGCGCTTCATCTACTATTAAATAGGCCTTGTGTTGTTCGCACACTTCTGCCATTTCTTTGAGGGGAGCTTCATCGCCATCCATCGAGTACAAAGATTCTACCACCACAAACTTGTTGCCTTTGGCTTTTTTTAGTTTTTGTTCCAGATCGGCTACCGCATTATGTTTAAATTTTAACCTCTTGGCAAAACTCAGGCGAATGCCGTCAATTAAACTGGCGTGGAGGAGTTCATCGCAAACAAACGTATCATTTTTGCCGGCTATGGCCGAACACAAACCAATGTTGGCCATGTAGCCCGAGTTAAAGATTAAAGCGGCTTGAGTCCGGTGAAAGGAAGCTATTTTTTTTTCGGCTCTTTCCGCCTCAGGCGAGTGGCCCGAGATCAGCCTCGAACCGGTGGCACCCTGCAGGTTACTGCTTCCTTTTCCTAAAATAGATTGGCGTGCAAAGCCGAGATAATCGTTAGAAGCAAAATCAATCAGTCCATTACTACAAACCAAACTACGATAAAGTCCCTGCTCTTTCCGTTCCTCCAGTTTACGTTGCAGAGCTGCCTCAAAGGTGTGGCTGGGCTTCACCGATCGTTTCGGTTTGATGGTTCGTCTCTTTAAATGGTTGGCGGGGAGTGAGCCCCAGCGTTTTAAACATCTCCCGATCCTGATCAAAATCCGGGTTGGGGGTAGTTAGTAATTTCTCTCCGGCAAAGATGGAATTGGCACCGGCCATAAAACACAAGGCTTGCTCGGCCAGGCTCATTTCATTTCGTCCGGCCGACAGGCGCATCATACTTCTCGGCATCAGGATGCGGGCGGTGGCAATCATACGCACCATGATATCTATGGAAACCCGTTCGTTGTTTTCAAGGGGAGTTCCTTTTACGGGAACCAATGCGTTGATCGGAACCGAATCGGGGTGCACTTCCATCGTACTTAAGGTGTGTAGCATTTTTATGCGATCGTCATCAGTTTCGCCAAGCCCCACAATGCCGCCCGTGCATACGCTCAGTTTTGCCTTCCGCACATTGTGTAAAGTATGCAGGCGATCTTCAAAGTGGCGGGTGGTAATAATGTTGTGATAATTCTCGCTCGATGTATCTATGTTGTGGTTGTAGGCAAAGCACCCGGCCTCTTTCAGACGTTGTGCCTGCTCGTAGGTAAGCATCCCCAGTGTGCAGCACACCTCCAGGCCCATGTTGTTTACATGCGAAACCATTTCAAGTACCCGGTCGAAATCTTTATTATTGCGCACCTCGCGCCAGGCGGCCCCCAAGCAAAGCCGGGAGGCTCCGTTAGCTTTAGCCGCTTCAGCTTTCTCCATTACCCGTTCGAGCGACATCAATGGCTCTACTTCTATATCGGTTTGGTAACGGGCCGCTTGCGGGCAATACGAACAATCTTCTTTGCATCCGCCTGTTTTAATAGAGATCAGGCTGCTTACCTGCACTTCGGCATACGATTTATTTTCGCGGTGAACAACGGCTGCCTGAAAAATCAAGTCGAGCAACGGGCGGGTATATAGGTCGTGAATTTCTGGTAACGACCAATCAGTTCGGATCATTTTATAAATTGGGTAAGTGGTTTACAAAAATATTTTAAAATCCGGTTGTGACAAGGTTTTTTAATAACTTGTTTACAAAGCTTATTTTTTTTTATCCAAGTAATTCAACATTAATCGGGCGGTGTTCTCCGAGGCCGAACCAATATCGAGTGTTTGGTAAATAGCTTGGTATTCTTTTTTCATTTGGTTTGCATACGGGGTATCGTCAACCAGCTTATGCAATTCCTCGTTTACAAATAAAAAAGAAGCCTTTTCCTGAATCAGTTCTTTCACCACTTCTTTGCCGGCTATTAAATTTACCAGCGAAATAAATTTTACACTCACTACACTTTTGGCAATTTTATATTCCAGCTTTCCTGTTTTATATAACACTACCTGCGGCACCTTAAACAGGGCCGTTTCCAAAGTGGCGGTGCCGGAAGTTACCAGAGCGGCATCAGCTATTGTTAGTAAGTTGTAAGCGTCATCCTGAATGAATTTTACATTGCTTACTCCGCGAAGCGATTGATACAATCCGCTATCCAGGTTTGAAACCGTGGCTGTTACGAATTGATAATGCGGGTTGGCCTGGGCTATTTCGGCCATCAGCGGCACGATCCTTTTCAGTTCCATTTTGCGGCTGCCTGGCAGCAAGGCAATTATTTTTTGATGTGGCGCGAGATTGTTTTTCAACTTAAACTGCGGATCGGGAATAAAATTTTTAATCGCGTCCAGCACCGGATTGCCTACATAATCTACCTCCCACTGGCATTTATCCTGAAAGAATTTTTTTTCGAATGGTAGGATAACAAACAGCCGGTCTACATTTTTCTTCAACTCAAAAGCACGGCTTTGATACCAGGCCCATACCTTGGGCGGAATGTAATAAAGAACTTTTATGCCCCGTTGCTTTCCATACTTGGCAATTTTCCGGTTAAAGCCGCCATAGTCAATCAGAATGATGGCATCGGGTTTAAATTCGGCAATATCTTTTTTACAAAGTTTAATGTATTTAAAAATAGTTCGGAGGTTTGTAATCAAATTGACAAACCCCATAAACGCCAACTGGCGGTAATGAACAAAAACCGTTACGCCTGCCTGCTGCATATCCTCTCCGCCAAATCCGCGAATGGATAGCGATGGGGCTTGCCGAAATAATGATTTCGCCAGATTGCTGCCGTGCAAATCGCCCGACCGCTCGCCTGCAATAATGTAAATTTTTTTCATCCTTTGTATTCTACAAAATTGCGGGGTGTTTCGTATAGTTTTACTGAGTGGAGTTTTCCAAACGAAGTAATCATTAAAATTTTCGGTTTCAGAATTTTCCAGATTTCCATGGCCAGAATTTCGGTGCTGGCCATCTTTCCCTGCATAAAAGGAACATCCATGTTTAAATTTTTATGATCCAGTTTTTCAATTATCTCTTCCCGAATCAACCGGCTGAGTTTTTTTAAGTCTACAACAAAACCGGTTTCGGGGTCAGGCTCTCCTTTTACCGTTACAATCAGTTCAAAATTGTGGCCATGCCAGTTTTCATTGGCACAGGGGCCAAATACTTCTACATTTTTTTCTTTGCTCCAACGGTGGTTATACAATTGGTGGGCTGCATTAAAATGTTCTTTGCGACTCAGGTAAATCATGGCTGAATAAAATGCAAATATAGTGAATGCCGTTAGTCAGATTTTTAAGAGTATTTTTGCAAACAAACAGGATACCATGATCGTTGTAACAGGCGCAGCAGGCTTTATTGGAAGCTACCTGATAAAAAAACTCAATGAAGAAAAAATAACCTCGGTGGTGGCCGTTGATAAATTTGGCATTGAGGCGAAGGATAAAAATTTACAAGGAACAGAAATAAAGGAGTGGGTTGACCGCGATCATTTTATGAGTTGGCTCGACCAACACTCTGCTTCCGTAAATTTTATTTTTCATATCGGAGCCAAAACAGACACGGCCGAGTTTGATACCGATTTGCTCAACCGTATGAATACCCAATACACCAAAGATATCTGGAAACGATGTGTTGAGTATAAAATTCCACTCGTATATGCTTCTTCGGCAGCTACCTATGGCTTGGGCGAAAACGGATATGATGACGATGAATCGAAAATTCATTTACTGAAACCGCTGAACCCTTACGGCCAATCGAAACAGGATTTTGATGTGTGGGCACTACAGCAAGCCCATCAACCCGGGTTTTGGGCAGGCCTTAAATTTTTTAATGTGTATGGGCCGAACGAATACCACAAAGGGCGGATGGCTTCCGTTATTTGGCACGCTTACCAGCAAATTAATAAAACCGGAAAAATGAAATTATTCCGGTCGCACAATCCGGAATTCAAAGATGGCGAGCAGATGCGCGATTTTGTGTATGTAAAAGATGTTGTAGAGGTTTGCTTATTCTTAATGCACCACCAAAAAAACCCGGGCATCTACAACCTGGGGTCTGGTAAAGCACGTACCTTTTTAGCTCTGACCAAGGCTGTTTTTAAAGCTCTAAATAAAAAGGAAGACATTGAATTTATAGACACGCCAGCCGACATCCGCGATAAGTACCAATACTTTACCGAAGCCAACATGCAGAAGCTAAAAAATATTGGCTACACTAAACCCTTTCATTCACTTGAAGAGGGAACAGAAGATTATGTAAAAAACTATTTGCTGGCACAAAAAAAATAGACGCCCGGATAAAACCCGGGCGTCTATATAAAAAATAACCTATTCCTAAGCTAAAACACGTACGGTAAAGGCACGAGTTGTACTAATCGTTCCGCTGTCGTCTGAAGCTATAAACTCCAGCACCACATTAGAGCCGGTACTTGGCACACTGTTATTAAATCCAAGCGTATTTACCGGGTACGTATTCCACTCTATGCTACCCGATACACCCGTTAATACCGCTTTTTGTTCCCTTGCACCTGTAGACGGGTTCACTATGTTAATAGTAATCTTAGTAAACTTGGAAGGAACCGCAATAGTGATATCCAAATTGCCGGCTGCCTTAGAAAAATTGGCACCCACTAAATAATAAGAGGGTTGTGCCAGCTGAGGTTGCCCTATAGGCGGGGCCGGCAAAGCCGAAGCCGGAACAGAGAATAGGATATCTCCATTTGCCGGGAGTTTACTTGCCAATTTCTCATCTATTTTGAAACAGGAAGTTAAGCCAACCGAAACGGCCAGCAGCATAAGTATTTTATTAATGCTTTTCATAGCTTCTGATTTTTAAATTTTTAGTTATCCCAAAATACACCTTTCACAAATATGGATGCCCTGGAAGGAACGTTATTGGCATTAGTCTGCTGTTCGCTCAGCGGATATACCAATATGCGGGGAATGGTGTTATTGCCCACCAAAGCAGCCGAAGGGCTTACTGCAATAGAAGGGAAATTGGTTCTTCTCCAGTCTGTCCAAGGCTCTACCGGCACACCGTATAAGGCTACGTATTTCTCTTCAATTAATGTTTGCAATGTAACGGGTGCTAGTGCAGCTGTGTAGGTCGTAATGTTAGCAGCCAAAACTCCAGCATCTTGCATAGAAGCAGTAACACCTGCCTGATAATACTGATCGGCCGTTAGTGCCGCTGTGGCGCTATACGCCAATACCGCTTCGGCCATAATAAAGTTGTATTCAGCAAACGTAAGCATGCGCTGAGGCGCCATACCCGAATATGTTAAGGCAGAGTTTACTAACCCGCCACCACTTCTTGCACCGTTATCGGCAGAAACTGCCCCGCGCAAATAAGTGTGTATGCGTGAATATTGAACACTTACCCCATCGGTAGATACGGCTCCTTTATAGGTACCAGTACCTGTCGTGTAAGGAGCGGGGCCGGCCGGGTAGGAAGTGAAATAGAATGGCCTCCGGGGGTCGTTTTTAGTATTCATCATATTTACCATAAAAGCGCCCGGGAAATCGTAATCCGCTCTTTTTATTTCAAACTGATGAATGGGATTTTGGCGGTTTGTTACATTATCGAATGTCATCTGGAAGTTGTCGGCATTCGAAGCCATAAAGGGACCGTTGGCTGTTATTACCGACTGAAGTTTAGCTCCGGCATCCACTTTGGCATAGTGAAGCGCCAAGCGAAGTTTCAACGTATTTCCAAATTTTATCCATTTAGAAATATTCCCTCCATAGATCTGGTCTTCACTGGCAACGGGTCGGGTGTTCGTTTTGCCCAAGTCAGCAATTCCTTTATCAATCAATACAAATAAAGAATCGTATATCGTTTTGCTCGAATCGTATTGAGGTTGCGGATTCGCTACACCTTTCATGGCATTTGTGTAGGGTTGTGCACCCCACATATCCACCAAAATACCATACGTATAGGCCTGCAATAATTTGGCTATTCCGCCATATTGAGGATTTCCTTGTTGATAGGTATTCTTTTTGATGTAATCCAAATCAGCAAGCACCCCGGCATAATAGTTGGTAAACGAGTTGTTCACATCCGCATTCGTTAAAATGTACTGATCGTAAAACCGGGTTTGTGTAGCTGAACCCTGGCCACACGATTGCTGAGTAAATATGGACGAGTAGAGATAGAAATCGCTGCCCATATAAAAAGCCAACTGCCCTTCGCTTGAAGTCAGAACCAAAGGAACACTGGCATTTTTTTGTGCCGCAGGGTTCGTATTTACATTTAAGAAATCGCTGCACGAAGTAAGTGTACCTACTAACAGCAGGCTAAGAATACCCCAGTGCAATATGTTTTGTTGAATCTTATTTTTCATAATAAAATTTTTTTTTAAAGATTTAAAGAGTAAGTCTCAACACCACTCCGTAAGTTTTGGTCTGTGGTAACGTATTGAACTCAAACCCTTGCGAGTTGCTAACCCCTTGTGTATTAACCTCCGGATCAAAATGAGGATAGTTAGGAGCATATAACCAAAGGTTTCTGCCGGTTAATACAATCGAAGCAGCTCCAAACGGTGACTTAGAAAGCCATTTCTTTGGCAAAGAGTAAGAAACAGAAATCTCTCTCAACCGTATCCACGACCCATCAAATACAATGGATTCGCCTTGTGTGTTATAAAGGCTGGTCCAGTATTGCTGGGCATTAATTGCAATCGTGTTTTGAATCGGATTATTATCTCCTCCTATTAATGCACGGGCAGACCCATCGGGATTATTTACCGGATCGCGAAGAACCCCCTTAATAATATAGGTTCTGTCTCGATCGCCTGTTTCAGAAGCTACACCTCTAAACCGAACGTCACGAATATTTCTCGAGATAATATCGCCTCCTTTTCTGAAATCAAACAAAAAGCTCAACGCTACTTCTCGGTACTTTAATGTGTTTGTTAAACCGGCCGTCCAATCTGGATTAGGATTGCCGATTACACTCACAATGGCTGTATTAGTAGTAACCTGACCTGCTCCAGCTCCGGCTGAGGTGATCAACAAATTTCCTTTCGAATCCCGGTTGAGTGGATTACCCACAATAACACCATAGGGTTTTCCGGCCTGAAGCTGTGTTTGTGGTACTGTAAAACCACCCAGGAAAATTGAATTTACCAGCGGGTCTATTTTAATAACATTATTGGCAATGTGGGTCCAGTTGGCATTGATATTCCAGGAAAAACCACTGCTGGTTTTTATCGGTGTGTATCCAAAGGTTACTTCCCATCCATTTGTTTTTAATTCCCCTGCATTTCTAATCTGATTAGAAAAACCGGAGGCCGCAGATACCGGAGCATTGCCCGACAAAATAATGTCTGTGCTATGGGTGCTGAAATATCCTACGTCTAACAATAAGCGATCATTCAGGAAATGGAGTTCAGTTCCTACCTCGCGGGTAGTGGTAAACTCGGGCTTCAAATTCGGGTTACCGGCATTGTTACTCAGTGTGTAAGCCTGTTGGTTACGGAACGGATACTGCAACTGAGGGCCAAAGCCGTTAGAAGGATTCGATTGAACGAAATAGGTATCAGTAGCATAGAGAGGAGCTTCTCTTCCTACCGTAGCAATATTTCCTCTGAGTTTACCAAAAGACAATATTCCACCACTCTTTATTACCGGGAAAATGTCTGAGAAAATTAAACTTCCGGTAATGGAAGGATAGAAATACGAATTACGATTAGTGGGGAAGGTTGAAGACCAATCGTTTCTTCCGGTGATGGTAATAAACGCCAATTCTTTATATCCCATAGTAGCCTGTGCATACACCCCAAACAATCTTCTTTTTGAAATGCTGCTAAAAGGCTGGTAGGTGCTATAGCTGGTAATCTGACCAAATCCGCTTATGGCTGCCTGCGTGCCTACGGTTCCCTGGTCGCGGCTAAAGCTCTGGTTTATTTCATTCCCCACAAGGAATGATCCGCTAAAATCTCCAAAATTCTTTTTAGCTGTAATGTTTAAATAAGAACTGGTTTGCTGGCTATAAAAATTTTCATCTTGCGTACCGCCCGTGCCTCCTGCCGCAGTATATCCGTTTCCGGTACTCCCCACGCCATCCACTGCTTTCACATTCATCAGGTAGGCGTCTGTACCCAACTTATAATTTATATTCAACCAATGAGTAAGATCATAGCCTATATTAAAGTTTGCCAGCATCCTGTCAACCCGGTCGTTGTAGGTGTTGTTCTGAATCGTCCACAACGGGTTATCGGTAGAAGTATCAAAATAGGTTTGTGTACCATTCGGGTTTTGATACGGATAGTTTGCCAAATTATATGAGCGAGGCAAAAAGTAACCTCTAAAGAGAGGGTTCGCTTGTTGGTTACCGATGGGGGTACGCTGAGAAATTGTATTGAAGTACGTAAAAGAAGCTCCGGCACTTAACTTACTCGTCAGGTTTGTATTGGCCGCTACTTTAAATGTATTTCTGGTAAGGGTGTTGTTTTTTAAAATCCCATCTTCTCTTAAGTTAGAGTAAGAAAAAATATAGTTCGATTTTTCGTTTCCACCCTTAAAGTTTATCGAATTCTGAGTGTTGCTACCCTGCCTGAAAATGTCTTTCACGTTGTTGGGATACGCTTTAAGCAATTCTCTTTTTCCCAGATAGTTGGTAACCGAATCCTGTCCGGTAATTTTAGGTCCCCATGAGTTTAATGAAATAGGATTGTATATTCCATTGTCTCCCTGAGCATACGTATTTTGAAATGAAGGCAGACGGTTTACCTCTGTTACGTTATAGTTTGAGGTTAACTCAATCGTGTTCTTTTTATTGGCCGAGCCTTTTTTGGTTGTGATGATTACCGCCCCTGCGGCCGCCCTTGATCCATATAGCACCGCGGCAGCCGGTCCTTTCAATATCGTCTGCGACTCAATATCATCGGGGTTAATATCAATTGTTAGAGTTGGTAACCCCGGTTTGTAATGAGTTGGCTCCGCCTGAGTTATCAATCGGAATTCCATCTACTACGAAAAGAGGTTGATTGCTGCTGTTAAAACTTGTAAACCCACGAATAAACATGGAGGTAGAAGATCCTACCATCCCGCTCGAACTTTGAACTCTTACCCCGGCAACCTTAGCCGTAAAAGCATTCAGAAAGTTGGTCTGGCGGGTGTTCTCGATGTCTTCGGCTTTCACCACGGCTACAGACGTTCCGAGTGCTTTCTTTTCAGATTGAAGCCCGAAAGCTGTAACAACCACTTCAGAAAGTTGTGTGGCATCGGGTGCCATAGAAACATCTACAACTGTGCGGGCCCCAATCTCTTGCTCCTGGCTTGTGTAGCCAATAAAAGAGAAAATGATAGTACCCCCTTCGTCAGCCACAGATAATTTATAAGTACCTTCTGAGTCTGTTGTTGTTCCGTTTGTTGTGCCTTTTATAAGCACGTTCACCCCGGGCATAGGTGTACCATCTTCTGATGATGTTACTTTTCCCGAGACCGTCCGCGTCTGCGCCATAACAACACTTGTAAAAAGTATCATTATGGCCGCCATCTTAATCTGTAGATTTTTAACCATACAAAATAGGTTTAGGATAATAAATTAATAGATATTAAAAATCAAATTAAACATTATTAAGTATAGAATAAAAATATTATTAATATATCATTAAATAATTAGGTTATCTTGCTTTAAGAATTATGTTAGTATTAAAAAATAAACAGAATTTTATATTTAATATCAAAGCATTTACAGAATATGAAATTGTTAATTCTTATAAATTCAGAATAAATATTTTACTGAATAAAAATATTTATGAAAAAAAATAGCCCTCCTTTCGGGGGGCTATTTTAGTATAGATTAAGAATTATTTCTTAGTCGAGGATCTCTGTAACCTGACCAGACCCTACGGTACGGCCGCCTTCGCGGATAGCGAAACGAAGACCTTTTTCCATAGCAATTTTATTGATCAATTCTACTTCGATCGATACGTTATCGCCAGGCATCACCATTTCAACACCGGCTGCTAATTTCACTTCGCCCGTAACGTCCGTAGTGCGGAAGTAAAACTGCGGGCGGTATTTGTTGAAGAAAGGAGTGTGACGTCCACCTTCTTCTTTGCTCAATACGTAAACCTCTGCTTTGAATTTAGCGTGAGGCGTTACACTACCTGGCTTACAAATAACCATACCACGGCAGATCTGCTCTTTTTCAATACCACGGAGCAACAAACCTACGTTATCACCAGCTTCGCCTCTGTCGAGGATTTTGCGGAACATCTCCACACCTGTGATGGTCGAAGTTAAGTTCTCAGCACCCATTCCAAGGATTTGAACCGGATCGCCAGTTTTGATAACACCGCGTTCGATACGACCGGTAGCCACCGTTCCACGACCGGTGATCGAGAACACATCTTCTACCGGCATCAAGAAATCTTTGTCAATCAAACGAACCGGGATTGGAATGTGGTTATCCACCGCATCCATCAATTCTTCTACTTTAGCAACCCACTTGGCTTCACCATTCAATGCACCCAGTGCGGAACCACGGATCACAGGCATCGTGTCGCCAGGGAATTGGTAAGAAGAAAGGAGTTCGCGCACTTCCATTTCAACGAGGTCGAGCAACTCGGCATCGTCAACCAAGTCAACTTTATTCATGAATACAACCAAAGCCGGCACCCCTACCTGACGAGCCAAAAGGATGTGCTCGCGAGTTTGAGGCATAGGGCCGTCTGTAGCCGCTACCACAAGAATAGCACCGTCCATCTGGGCAGCACCGGTAACCATGTTCTTCACATAGTCAGCGTGACCCGGACAGTCTACGTGCGCGTAGTGTCTTTTGTCGGTTGAATACTCAACGTGCGAGGTGTTAATCGTGATACCACGCTCTTTTTCTTCAGGCGCGTTATCAATGGATGAGAAGTCGCGAACTGCAGCCAGTCCTTTTTTAGAAAGAACCTGTGTAATTGCAGCTGTCAACGTAGTTTTACCGTGGTCAACGTGGCCAATGGTACCAATGTTTACGTGCGGTTTGGAGCGGTCAAATGTTTCTTTTGCCATGTTTGAAAATCCCAGTTAAGTGTTTAAAAGTGTATAATTAAAATTAATAAGTTACTATTTCAGATTTCTCCGCCTGAGAAACCTATACACCCTAAACATGTTAAGCCTTTCGAATAAGGGTTATTCGACTCTGAGATCTTCATTCACCTTGAAGATGGTCGCTACCCATCGGTGATTGAGATTTCAATTCATTCAATACTTCAAATTCAAAATAATTGCACTATTGCAATTTATTTTCAGTAGAGCTGTTGATGAGGATTGAACTCACGACCTCTTCCTTACCAAGGAAGTGCTCTACCACTGAGCTACAACAGCGTAGTTCGTTGAGCGGGAAACGAGGTTCGAACTCGCGACCTATAGCTTGGAAGGCTATCGCTCTACCAACTGAGCTACTCCCGCTTTTTTGTGGGGAGAACAGGATTCGAACCTGTGAAGACATAAGTCAACAGATTTACAGTCTGTCCTCGTTGGCCGCTTGAGTATCTCCCCGCAACGATTCAAATTCCTGAAGAACTTCTCCTGTTTTCAATAAAAGATTCGCACTTTTAAAAAACAGGAGTGCAAAATTATACGGTTTTTTGGTATCGGCAAACTTCGATTGAATAAACCGTGCGCAGGTTCTTCGGATCAGGAGAATAGTTAATTGAATACACGGTAAAATTGCCTGTTACAGGCCTGATTTACAGAGGAGTACTAAAAAACTATTTTGAGGTTTTGGCTGATTTACTGACTTTTAGCCTAGTACCATTAGGAATCGCTGTTTTTGAAATGGTTATCTGTTCATTGTAGTGTTCCGCTATTTTTTTAATGATTCCTATGCCGAGGCTAATCATTTTCCGTTTTGACGTATAGTCTATCTGTACTTCGGCCGGATTTATTCGGGTAATGACGAGTTCGGGCGGGCTGGCACCCGCATTGGATGCCCGTACCACTCGGTGTATGGTGCTTTCAATATTTTCTAAAAGATCCATACAGCCCCATTCGTTTTTTATATAGGGCTTATAGGTGGTTAATAGCGATGGCGTGATAAATTTTCCAAATTCTTCCAGCGCTACTTCCGGGTCGAGGTTCAATGTTTTGCAAGTGGTACTAAAAATAGCCACCAATTCTTCGTCCGGGTAGGCCTTGGTAGCATCAAAAAATTTTCCCCGGAGTTTTGCCTCGTCCATAATTTTGCTAAAAACTTCGGGGCTGGAGGAGGCTTTAATAAATTTTTGTAGTTGTAAAAAAATTATTCCGTGCATAGTTTTAATGTTTGGTTAACAAAACTAAACACTCACTGCAGCCAAACAAATTTACAACCTACATTAAGACAATTTCTTTCAGAATATCTTTTCCAAACTCATGTTCGAGCGTTTTCAGTACGTGATTTTTATGAAAACTTAATTCGCTTTTCATAGCAGCTGAATCTAATTCTATAAAAAGAACTTTATTGCGAACATATATTTTTTTTGTGTGACGTGCCACCGGCTTACCGGCTATCCGCTCCCATGATGCAATAACGTTGGCCTCATCAAATTTAGGTTTGAGGTGATACTCTTTCAGGAGCTGGCGAATGGCCTGGCCAATGTGCTGTATATCGTGCGGGGCGGGCATCGTTTAATTTACAGTAAACATACCATTTTCAATGAATACGAGTTTGGCTTTTATGCCGGCCTGTTTCAATGCTTCCTGGCACCGGCCGGCACGCGCATCGGTAATAAATAGTTGCCCAAATGTACCATTCGAAACCAGTTGTAAAATTTTTTGAATGCGGAAATCATCCAGTTTGTCAAAAATATCATCGAGGAGCAACAAGGGTTTAAATTTTTTTATGTCGGCTATCATCTGAAACTCGGCCAGCTTCAGTGCGATTAAAAAAGATTTTTGCTGCCCTTGCGAGCCATATCTTTTCACCTCCTGGCCATTGAGTAAAAATTGAAAATCATCGCGGTGTATACCTGCCAGTGTGCGCTCGCCTGCCAGATCGCGCGATCTGTTTTGAAGTAAAATCTCTTCAAAGTTTCTATTCTCCAAATCCGAATCGTATTGTATATGCACTTCCTCTTTCCATTCGCTCAGATGCCGGTAGTATTGTCTGAAAAAAGATAAATACTCTGTTATCAGTTTTTTTCGGTCATTATATATAAAAGTGGCAGAAGGAATAAGTTTCTGATCGTAGCTCCACAACAAGTCGTTATCCACTCGCCCTTGTTGGGCAAATAATTTCAAAGAACTATTGCGCTGTTTTAAATGTGATGTGTAGGTAATTAAATTAGCCAAATAGGAAGGGTTAACCTGAGAGAGTAAGCTGTCAAAAAATTTTCTTCTTACCTCACTGCCATCCCAGATAAGCTCTATGTCTTGCGGAGCGATGAGCACTAACGGATATTTTCCAATGTGTTCAGAAAACTTAGTGTAATCAAAGCCGTCTTCACGGATTACTTTTTTTAGTCCGGATTGATATGAGCAGGCTACCTCCCGTATTTTATTTTCAAACAGAAATTCTCCTCTAATCATAAATTGAGCTTCTCCCAATTGTACATTTTGCGCATCGGCCGGGTTAATGGCGCTTTTCGTCATCGACAGGTAGTGCATGGCATCCAGCAGGTTGGTTTTGCCGCTTCCATTGTTACCCAAAAAACAACAAATCGGTTGGTCGAAATGCAGAGTTGCTTCTGTATAATTTTTAAAATTATGAAGGTTTAAGGTTTGAAGGAACACGTGTCTATATCAAAAAATCTAAAACTCACGTACGATGGTTTGGCGGTTGCTTTGCCATCCGCTATTTTCGCATCTCAATAATGGATCAAAAATAATACTTATGGCGGCTACTGCCCAAGCAAAACCAAAATCGGCCAAAACAGAGTTTTCTAAAGAGACTTACCTGTTTTGGTTTGAAAGCATGCTGTTAATGCGCAAGTTTGAAGAAAAAGCCGGGCAATTGTACGGTATGCAGAAGATACGCGGCTTTTGTCATTTATACATTGGTCAGGAGGCCTGTGCAGCCGGAGCGGTTTCTGCCCTGACCAGAGGAGACAAATACATTACCGCCTACCGCGACCATGCCCACCCGCTGGCATTGGGTACACACCCCAACAAAATAATGGCTGAGCTTTACGGCAAAGAAACCGGAGTAAGCAAAGGCAAGGGTGGATCCATGCATATTTTTGATAAAGAGAATAATTTTTATGGTGGGCATGGTATTGTGGGAGCTCAGGTGCCGCTGGGGGCTGGCATTGGATTTGCCGAAAAATATAATAAAACCGGAAACCTCTGCATCTGCTACATGGGCGATGGGGCGGTGCGGCAAGGTGCTTTCCATGAAGCCCTGAATCTATCGATGTTGTGGAAAATACCTGTCATATTCGTAATTGAAAATAATGGGTATGCCATGGGAACATCGGTAAAGCGGACTTCAAACGTTACCGAATTGTACAAACTGGCCGATTCTTACGAAATGCCCTCCGAGCCTGTAGATGCCATGAACGTAGAGGCCGTGCACGAAGCCGTAGCCCATGCAGCCGTGCGCGCCCGTGCCGGAGAAGGCCCCACCCTGCTGGAGTTTAGAACCTACCGCTACAAAGGCCACTCGATGAGTGACCCTCAAAAATACCGCACCAAAGAAGAAGTAGAAGAATACAAACACCGCGACCCGATAGAACAAGTGCGCAAGAGTATTTTAGATAAGAAAATAGCTACCGAAAAAGAACTGGATGCTATTGAACAAAAAGTAAACGGCCAGGTAGAAGAAAGTGTAAAATTTGCTGAAGAATCAAAATTTCCTGATCCCTCTGAAGCGATGCACGATATTTACGAACAAACCGATTATCCGTTTACAACCGACTAATCTTTTGTTTAAAGGATAGAATGCTTAATATTGCGCCCCGATTACTGTATCGGGGTTAATTTTTTACAGCCATGGCTAAAAAGGAAGAGAAAAAAGCAGTGCTCGAAAGTGCCGAAGTCATTCAGGAGAAAATAGAAGGCTTCGAGCATTGGATAGAACAGAATCCAAAAATCATTATTGGTATCGTAGCGGCCATTGTGCTGGCCGTAGGTGGCTATTTTGGGTGGAACCATTACATTAGCAGCCAGGAAAATGAGGCTCAAAAAGAGATGTTTCAGGCGATCCGGTATTTTGAAGCCGACAGTTTAAATCTGGCCTTGAATGGGGACGGAAACAACCTCGGGTTCAAACAAATTATTGATGAATTTAGTATAACCCCGGCCGCCAATCTGGCTAATTTTTATGCCGGAATGATCCATTTAAAGCAAGGAAAATATGCTTTGGCAATTTATTATTTAGAAGACTACAAAGCCAATGATTTGCTCATACAACCCCGCGCCTACAGTTTAATTGGCGATGCGTACATGGAACAAAATGATTACGAAAACGCATCTAAATGGTACAATAAAGCAGCCTCCTACAAAGCCACTAAAGAATTTACACCGTCTTATTTAATGAAAGCGGCACTGGCTTATGAGAAGCTGAACCAAAAAGAGAAAGCCATTGAGGTATATCAAAAATTGATTGATAATTATTGGGAGAGCGGTGAAATTCAAAATGCTAAAAAATACAAAGCCCGACTGGAGTCTAACTCATAAATACTATTTCACGATATTTGAAAGGGTAGTTCGCTACCCTTTTTTATTTTAACATCTATTTTTATGGCCGGTATTTTAACCTCTGTTTCGGGGCGCGCAAAAAAAAGTATTAACACTAAAACCTTTGGCATTGTGGTGGCCGAATGGAACGAAGACATTACCGAGGCCTTGTTTAACGGAGCCTACCAGGCTCTGATCAAACTAGGGGCAAAAAAAGCAAACATTATTCGAAGAAATGTACCGGGAAGTTTTGAGTTGCCATTGGCAGCTCAACAACTGGCTAAACAGAAAAAAGTAGATGCCCTTATCTGTATCGGTTGTGTTATTCAGGGCGACACCCCTCACTTCAATTATATCTGTCAGGCGGTAGCACACGGCATTATGGAAGTGAATTTAAAATTTGGAAAACCGGTAGCCTTTGGTGTGCTTACCACCCTTACCAAACAACAAGCGCTGGAACGAGCCGGTGGAAAATATGGCAACAAAGGAGAAGAAGCAGCCGTAACAGTGGTGAAGATGCTCTAATAAAAAAAGCCATCACAACGATGGCTTTTTTATCTCTTTTTCGGATTACTTAATTCATTTGCTTTACTACTTCCCGGCCAAATTCCGAACACTTTAACAGGGTTGCACCTTCCATCAAACGGTGAAAATCGTAGGTTACCCGTTTGGCAGAGATCGCGCCTTCCAGTCCTTTCACGATCAAATCGGCTGCTTCCTGCCAGCCCATGTGTTCTAACATCATTACCCCCGAAAGAATAACCGATCCCGGATTAACTTTATCCTGGCCGGCATATTTGGGTGCTGTGCCGTGCGTGGCCTCGAAAATGGCATGCCCGGTAATGTAATTAATGTTGCCTCCGGGGGCAATTCCAATACCGCCTACAATGGCCGCTAACGCATCGGAAATATAGTCGCCATTCAAATTTAAGGTGGCCACAACCGAGTATTCATCCGGGCGCAATAAAATCTGTTGCAAGAAAGCATCGGCAATGGAATCTTTCACTACGATCTTATGTCCGTTTTTGGTAAACTCCATCCAAGGGCCGCCATCAATTTCTTTTCCGCCATATTCATTTTTTACCAGGGCATAGCCCCAATCGCGGAAGCCGCCTTCGGTAAACTTCATAATATTGCCTTTGTGCACCAGCGTAACATTCGGCTTTTTGTGCTGTATGGCATAATCTAATGCCGAGCATACAAGGCGTTCGGTTCCTTCTTTTGATACCGGCTTAATGCCTATGCCCGAGGTTTCGGGGAATCTGATTTTTTTATATCCTTTCGGAAAATGGGTTTTAAACAAATCTAAAAAGGTTTTGTTTTCGTCTGAGCCAGCCTGAAACTCGATACCGGCATAAATATCTTCCGTGTTTTCGCGGAAAATGACCATGTTGGTTTTTTGCGGTTCTTTTACGGGAGATGGAACTCCCTTAAACCATTGCACAGGGCGCACACAAGCATACAAATCTAATTCCTGACGAAGAGCCACATTTAACGAGCGAATTCCCCCGCCTACGGGGGTGGTTAGTGGGCCTTTAATCCCAACCAGATATTCGCGGAAAATAGTCATCGTTTCTTCGGGCATCCAACTTCCGGTTTGCTTAAATGCCTTTTCTCCGGCCAGTACTTCCTTCCACACAATCTTGCGCTTGCCTTGGTATGCTTTTTCTATGGCCGAATCGAACACATATTTAGAGGCAGGCCAGATATCTACACCTGTGCCATCGCCTTCTATGAAGGGAATCGTGGGTACTTCGGGCACATTTAGTTTTCCGTTGCTAATGCTGATTTTTTGATCGCTCATGGTTTTGGCTTTAAATAGATAGAAAATTTGAATGCGAAAATTACTATTCTTTCTCTAACAAAACCACATTCTCTACATGGTTGGTATGTGGAAACATATCAACCGGTTGCACGACCTTAACAAGGTATTTTTCGGAAAGAATTTTTAAATCGCGGGCTTGTGTGGCCGGATTGCAACTGACATACACTATTTTTTGAGGTGCTGCCGCCAGCAGCATGCGGGTAACGTCTTCATGCATACCGGCCCGGGGCGGATCGGTAATAACCAGGTCGGGATGGCCGTGCTCCAGCAAGAATTGTTCGCTCAGTAGATCTTTAATATCGCCTGCAAAAAACTCGGTGTTGGTTATACCATTCAGTGCTGCATTGGCTTTGGCATCTTCTACCGCATCGGCTACATATTCTAACCCAATTACTTTTTTGGCATGAGCCGCCACAAAGTTGGCGATCGTTCCGGTTCCGGTATAAAGATCGTACACCCATTCATTCCCCGTAAGGGTAGCAAAATCAAAAACGGTTTTATATAACTCAAAAGCCTGAGCCGAGTTGGTTTGATAGAATGATTTAGCCCCTATCCGAAAATGTAATTTCCCCAGACCGGTTGGCTGGGGCATCTCTTCGGTGATAAATGGTTTGCCTCGCCAGCAGATTATGTCCAGATCGTGAAAGGTATCATTCCGCTTCCCATTGATGATGTAATTAATGGAAGTGAGTTGAGGAAAGCTATCGGCTAAGCCGCTTAGTATTTTTTCAATCCACTCTTGTTTATCGTAGGTAACTTGCAGGATTACCATCGTTTCGCCTGTATTGGCTGTGCGGATAGTGAGTGTTCGTAAAAATCCGATTTGCTTGCGCAAATCGAAAAAGGGAATATTATTTTCAATTGCAATCTTTCTGGCCAGCAGCCGGATTGAATTGGAAGGTTCGGGCTGCAAGTAGCAGGTGTGCACATCAAACACGCGATCATACATACGGGGGATGTGATACCCCAGACCTACCTCGCCTCCCGATCCTCTTTCTAACGGAGTGGGCAAAGCATTTAATTCTTCCCTCGTTAGCCAACGATTAGCCGTGAAAGTAAAATCTAATTTATTTCGATAGTGTGTTTGTTTTTCTGAGCCGATGATCGGTCTTAGGGGGGGCAACGCAAGCCCGCCAATGCGTTCGAGGTTATCGGCTACCTGTTGTTGCTTGTACTGCAATTGGGTTTTATACCCGATATGCTGCCAGGAGCAGCCTCCACAC
This sequence comes from Bacteroidota bacterium, assembly GCA_018267135.1. Classification (GTDB taxonomy): domain Bacteria; phylum Bacteroidota; class Bacteroidia; order Cytophagales; family Cyclobacteriaceae; genus ELB16-189. Next base: position 237,008 of record JAFDZA010000002.1, on the reverse strand, counting down.
ATTCCAAAATGAGTGCAAAAGGGTTGCGTGCGGGCAACCGAGTATTTTTTTATCTGCACCGCTTTCCCCTCTAAAAAACTGGATTTAATTTTAGTTAGCTCAATATCTACTGTATCGCCCGGTGCGCAACCGGTAACAAATACAACCCGACCTTCGTGATGCGCAATACACTTTCCTTCAGCGGCCATCGTTTCTACCACGATGCCTTCCAGCCGATCTCCTTTTTTCATTCTATACGATTTAAGCTGGGTTAGAGTATTGCCTCCAGAAGAGCATCGGCTTTTACATATGCCGGTTGGTCCATCCACTTTACTTTCACCCAGACATCTTCATAGCCCATTTCTTTTAGCTGATGTCCCTCGGGTATAACCGCCACTACCGAAGCACCGGCCGAAGGGCCACTCATTAAATAAGTATGGTCGTTCTTTACAATAACCGAATGAGGTGGCTCATAGTTATTGATTATTAAAACCCCTAACGTAAGCACTATGGTTAGCCATGCTGAAGCCGCCACGCGTTGTTTATTTTTATGCAAGTATATAGCCCACACGCAACTCAGCAAAAGAAAAAAAATCAGTATTAAAAGAATTGTAGTCTTATTGTGTTCATACCAAAGCCCCAGTCGGTCGGCCTCTTTTAGAGCATATCCACTTACATTGTATTTAGTGGCTAGTTCATCCATCTTAATTAAGGCCTGGGGATCACGAGAGGCCAGATAATAGAGCTTTAAATAATATAAGGTCATACCTACTTTGCCAAGCCCCTCTTCTATATAGGCCATTTTTAACAGCATGGCAGGGGTGTATTTTCTTTCCTGAAAAACCGATTGATATATACCGGCCGACTGGGTGTATTGCTTCATTTTAAAAAGAGAATCGGCCCGGGCTATATTTCCGGGCTGGGCAATGGAAGGCAGGGTTAAAATAGTGAGTAAAAAAGTAATAAGAGATTTTAAGATGAGGATTTGTAAATTTTTCATATTCGGTTACCTTTGCGTCCTCAATTTTTAGGAGCCTTGTAGAGGGCAAATTTAATTGATTGCTTCATTTGCCCCTATAGGGAATTTGCGGCTAAAAGATCTCGTAGCTCAGTCGGTAGAGCATTACACTTTTAATGTAAGGGTCCTGGGTTCGAATCCCAGCGGGATCACAGGTAAGCAAGCAAAGAAAACCAAAACCTCGCAAACACTATGTTTTGCGGGGTTTTTTGTTTTGGTGACCTACCAAATTATTCATTGAATACCAACGGTGAGGTGCGTAGTTCGGTGCGTCAAAACAGAGCAAAAAAATGACGCACCGAATTGGCCGCAAGAACCTGAACAACAGAGTGTTCAAAAACTGAACATCTTGATTCATAGCGGTGGCAAACCTGAATTTTACAACTTCATCAGGTAGCCATGAAAAAAACATTCAACCAGATTTTCTTCCTCAAGAAATCAAAAAGTGTGTCTCAATTCCTCACCGTTTACCTACGCATCACCATCGATGGGGTGCGCACCGAAATCTCCACTCAGCGGACCTGCGACCCGCAGCAATGGGTATCGGCACTCGGAAGATTGAAAGGCAAAACCGAGGAAACAAAATCTTTCAACAATTACCTTGAAGCAGTGCAGTTCAGGATTTATGAAATCCACAAAGAGCTTGTGGCAAACGGTGCAGAAGTAACGGGAGAATTGATGAAGCAAAAATTCCTCGGATCAGCAGACCGCGCAAGGATGCTGGTCGAGATTTACACGCAGCACAACCAACAGTTTGCAGAGCTCGTAGGAAAAGAATTTTCTAAAGGCACGTTGAAAAGGTTTGAGGTGTGCAAAAACTCAATCGTGAATTTTTTGCAATGGAAATTCAAAACAACTGACATCGACATACGGAAACTCAACTTTGAGTTCATCAACGATTACGAATTTTTTCTCAAGTCCGTGCAGGGCTGTGCGCATAACACCAGCATGGGCTACCTGAAAAAGCTGAAGAAGATAGTTCGGCAATGTGTTGCCAAAGATTGGCTCGACAAAGACCCGTTCATGTCTTTCAAGATCACGTTGAAGGATACCCACCGCGTATATCTTTTGGAAGAAGAACTTCAAACCCTTGCATCGAAACCAATCAACATTGACAGGCTCAGTACAGTGCGCGACATTTTCCTTTTCAGTTGTTACACGGGGCTTTCGTACAGCGATGTAGAAAAGCTGACCGTTACTGATATTTCAACGGGCATCGATGGCGAGAAATGGATTTTTACTACTCGCACAAAAACCGACACCGCGACTAGGGTTCCATTGTTGCCACCCGCACAGGCAATCATCGAAAAATATTCCATGCAACCTGAAAGACTAAATTTGGGAAAGCTTCTTCCAGTGTTCACCAACCAGCGAATGAACAGCTACCTGAAAGAACTGGCAGATATTTGTAAAATAAATAAGGAACTCACGTTCCATTGCGCCCGCCATACTTTTGCCACAACGATCACACTGACCAACGGTGTACCAATTGAGACAGTAAGCAAAATGCTGGGCCACAAAAACCTGAGAACCACCCAACACTACGCAAAGATTTTGGATTTGAAAGTAAGCCAGGACATGGAGGTATTAAGAGCCAAGTTCACGCATGTAGAGCAAAAATCTGCCTCCGGTTCATAACTACTTTGCACCAAAATCATTCGTTTTGGCTAAATGCAATCGTTTGCATAACTTTCGGGTTTTGCAAAACGCAAAGATCACATGAAGTACCAACTTGAAGATCTCGAAATTTTTGTCCACACCCTGATCGATACCTATGAGACGGAGACTCCCCACACTATCATCCCCGATTTCGATGATAAGGAAAAAGCCCTTTTGAAGAAATCTTTGTCAGTCACCAAAGAGCTAAAATCTTATCTCTTCGACTTTGACAGTGAAAGCCGCATCGAAGCATTGGTTCAATGCCATCAAGCTACGATCATCGAGTTGGTCGATCTGTTAGCTGGCAGCAATCACAATTCTTCGGGTGGTTCGGCAACAGGCAGATCCAAAAACGCACTGTGGAAATTGCTGAACGACCAGTTGGAAAACCTCCTCACTTTCATCGAAACCTATTTTTTAAAATACTTCGATCAAGACCAGAAGATACCCAATTCATACCTGGCATTAGAAAGAACTTCACTTTCAAAAAAAACCAGCGCCATCCACTCGATTGTGCGCACGGCCCAACTTGACAATCGCCTTATCGATATAATTTTTTATCCGGTTGAAAGGATCATCAGCTCAAATGTAAATGCAGTTACCTACCGCAGGTTAATTTTCATTAAACAACTCTTGAAAGATTTGGAGACCGTTCTTTCCGTTGATACTGGCAGGCCAGTTATTGAAGATGTTTTTAGGCTGATGATTTACCTCAATTTCAATTCGTGCCATCTTACATCCTATTTTATAAAAGCCATTGCCAACGAGGCCCAAGAGCAACACAGCGTTGCAACTCAGCTCGAAGTGCTTTGCCACTGGCTGAAAATAACCAACCAAAACCACACCAAACCTTCCTTTGTGCTGAAGACGGCAAGGCCTTCCCTTCAAGAGCAGATCACCCGTTGGCTAAGTGAAGAAATCAACTTCATCGAAAAGAAAAAGCAGCTCACACTGTTAATGCCGCCAACGGTAGCCGCAGAGCAAAAGGAACCAGTGAAGGTTGATACCTCTTTTTCTGTTCCTCAGCTCGCATTTCTAATACGGTTGTTCAAAGAGGCAGGAGTAATCACAAACAAAAACCAAACAGAGTTGATCCGTTTTTTCTCCCGTCACTTCAATTCGCTCCACAACCAAAATATTTCTACCGAAAGCCTGCGAATAAAATACTACCAGATCGAGCAGTCCACGATCAAATCTGTTCAAGCCATCCTCGACAAAATGATTGACCACAGCAAGAAAGCCAAATGGTTCTTGGTGTATTTCACCACTGATGCCTGTTACGATCTGGCAATTGAGCTCCTGTTTGGATTCAAAATATTTTAGAAAATTTTCCCCCTGTCTTTCAAGTAGTTAAGGGGGTACCGGTACCCTTTGTAACTGGATACTTTCATCCCGTTCAAATTCCTTTGGGCCTTAACAAACCCAATCAAAAGTTATGGCCATAGAAATTGTCACCAAGGAAGACCTTCAAAGCTTCAGGCATGAATTATTGAACGACCTTAAGCAAACTCTTTCCAAGCACTTGCCCGAAAAGCCAAAGCAATGGCTAAAGAGCCCGGAGGTGAGGAGGATGCTGAAGATCTCGCCTGGCACGTTACAAAACCTCCGTATCAATGGCACGCTGCGCTTCACAAAAATTGGCGGCATCATTTACTACAGCTACGGAGACATTGAAGTTTTGCTAGAGAAGGGAATGAAAAATGAGGCTTGTCCTCCGAAGCTTTAGCGAAGGAGGGCCATGAACTACATCCGCCACCTTACAGCTTTCTTCGATAAAGTATCGAAAGAAGAAAAGCTCAACCCAACGCACATCAGCTTGTACATGTCGCTCTTTCAATTTTGGAATATCAACCGTTTTATAAATCCGATCTCCATTTCACGAAGTGAGATGATGGGCATCAGCAAAATCTGTTCGAAGGCAACCTACCACAAAGTGATGAAAGACCTCCACCAACTCGGATTTATCAAGTACGAACCATCGTACAATCCATTCCGGGGAAGTTCAGTAACCATACTAAATTTTGATGCAGGAGAAATTCAAAAACTGAACGGGAGGCATACCAAAAAACAAACAAGCGGTGAACCGGCAGTAGGCCGCTACCGTACCAAAAAACAGGAAGGCACTGAACTGCTGAACGAGCCTTATATAAACAGTATAAACATAGTAAACAATAAACATAGTAAACGGCAAGCCCATGAAGATACAAGTTCAGATTTTGATAGGATCCGTGCAAAAGCGGAAGGGCAAGAGAAAAAGCATGTCAGCCAACTTGCCCGCCAAAATGAAAATGAAGGCGGGAGCTTCAGCGAAGGCGGAAAAAGTTCCACACCGGGCCTGCCAGCCGAAGCCTCAGCGCAGGCTGGGGGCGGGCGCAAAAAAATCAAATCATTGTCTGTGCCCGTTTCGCCAGAAGAAGTACAAGATTATTTTGCAGAAAGAAACTCCACGCGCCTCGAAGCCGAAAAATTTTTCAACTACTTCCAAAGCAACGGCTGGAAGGTAGGCGGCCGGGCGGCCATGCAAGATTGGAAAGCTGCTGCACGCAATTGGATACTCAACTCGCACAAGTTTGAAACCAAACCCAAGAACGGATCACTTCATGTCAACACAAACAAAAACTACGGAGAACCACTCTAACAAAGCCGTCATTGCGAGGGAGGAACGACCGAAGCAATCTCCTAATGCGAAGCATGAAGGCACGAAAGTGGGTTTACCGACCGTAGCTTCAGCGAAGGTCGGCAATGGACTGGATTTAGCTTGGTGCATCTCCTTCTTGGAAAAACGCGGCAAGGAACTGTACGGTCAAAATTTCAAGATCATCGAACAAGATTTTGAAATCATCCATAAACTCCTCGTGTACTTCATTGGCGACAATACCGAAGCAGCAAAATACAACCTCGACCTGGAAAAAGGGATTCTGCTCACAGGTCCGATCGGCTGCGGCAAAACTTCATTGATGAACCTCATGCGTTTCGTACCTTCACCGGAACGAAACCACATAATGAAATCGTGCCGCGATGTGAGCTTTGAGTTCATGCAGGAAGGCTACGAAGTCATCTGGCGGTACAGCCGCATGTCGTTCAACAGCGAACGGCCGAGGACATATTGCTTCGATGATTTGGGCGCAGAGCAATCGTTGAAATATTACGGCAACGAATGCAATGTGATGGGTGAAATCTTGTTGAGCCGGTATGAGTATTTTGTTTCGCATAATATGATTACGCATGTCACCACAAATCTTTCGGCTTCCGAGATTGAAAATGTATATGGCAATCGAGTAAGGTCAAGATTGAAAGAGATGTTCAACCTGATCTCCTGCATCGGAAAAGATAAAAGAGGATAACCTTGCACACCTCAATTCAACCAACCCCTAATCAATCATTTCTTTTTCAATGGTATTTCAAATCCCATCCTCAAACTGAACTTGCTCACATAAGGGCTCCGGTGGTTCTTGTCGAAAAGATTGTAAAGAACCTGCACGTTGCCCATCAATTTTTTTGAATACCGGAATTCTTTTTTCATCCCGGCCATCCAACTCCACACCCACTTCCTCTTTCCAGCATCTGGTGAATTGTATGAAGGGGGAATCAATGCATTCATCACCTCGGGTGCGATCATGGCATAAATTTCGGTTTTTAATTTTACCTGCCCATAAACACGAGGCCCATACACATGGTCTTTTGCCACATAGTTCATTTTGCTGAAATCATATCCCCACCGCTCGTTCCAACCTATGCCAGCCGTAAGCCTTCCGCTCAACCGATAACCAACCTGCGGGTTGAAATCCAACAACGTTTCTTTGTTACCTTGATACTGGATGTTCCATCCGGGCACCAGGCGCTCAATAAATGGTCTCCCCTTCATTGGGTTGCCCGGCTTCTTGAACATGTCCAGCGTCCCTTCATAATCTTTGTATTTTTTTTTCACATTGGCCAACTGCTGCATTGCGCCAAGCAGTTGTTTCTCCTGCCCGGCAAAATGATTGATTGTTTGCTCCTTCGCTTGTGTTACCATCATTTCCTTTCGGTAATCGGGATCCGACTGCCATTTGGTCACCATCTTTTCATATTGCTCTGCTTTCAATGCTTCGCCTCCAAACTGTTTTACTTCTTTTAGGTTCTTCGCATCTTTTTCCAACGTACTTTCCAATTGGCCGGGGTTCATATTTTTTAGTTCTCCTTCTACTTGTGAAACATCTTTGGTGATATTGGTCATGCCGGTTTGCTTTTCCAGCGTGTTTATTTCCTGGCTGGGCGAAACGTTGCCTGGCAAGTTGCCTTGCGGAACATTGGGTAACGATGAATTGGGCAATCCATTGGTACTGATATTGGGTACATTGGCATTTGGCAAATTGGAATTCACGTTGAGGCTGGAATTGGGAAGGCTCAAGTTAGCATTCGGCACATTCAGGTTTCCATTTGGCAGATTCAAATCGGTGTTGGGAATTTTGACATTAGGCAGATTTATGTTAGGAATCTTGAAGTTAGTCCCGGCCAGTTTGTTGAGCGAAGTAAGTTCTTGGCTCACTTTTTTATCAAAGCCTTTTATTTTGTTGTTCATGCCCGACTGCAGCTTGGCTAACTGCTGCTCGCCCTTTTGAACATCTTTGATGGACTTGGCATTTTTCAGTTTGTTCATTTTTTTCCGCAAACTGTCCATGGATTTGGTAACGCGTGGGTCTTTGGTGGGAAGTTTGTTGAGACTGTCCAGGTGGTGCTTGAATTGTTTCCGCATCACTTTTACTTTTTGGTTGTAACTGGCTATCTCTTGTTGCTTCATCTTTTTGACATTGGCTTGAAGCTTTTTCTCCATCACCGCAGGTTTGTTCAGGTCATTCGTCAAAGCTCTTTTCACCGAATCAGCTTTCTTCATGCCGGGCACTTGATGGATGTTGGGGGTGATCAACTTTACGTTCTGGATTTTCTGCAAGTGTTTGTTGACGCTATCGGTATTGTGCTTGGTTTTTATTGCAACGGAATCCATTTTACTGTTGATCAAAGAAGTGGTCTGCTCTATTGAGCCTCTTTTTTGAGCAAGAGAATTCAAGGAAAAAGCAAGTGAAATCAATATGAAGGAGAGCCATCTCATTTCTTTATCCTCAATGCAATGCCCAGCCAGAGTTGCGGGTAGCTCTAATCCTTCCTCCAGACGTTGGACTATACTTTACTGAATTGACCAAAATGGCACCAAGGTCAAAGACCAAAAAATCAGCAGAAGCCACATTGTCATTATAACCCACGATATATTTACCATCGGTGGTAGATTGGAGGCGCGAGAAATTATCAGTGATCAGTGCCGAAAGGTTGGTAAAGGAATTCTGATAGTCCATAACATAAAATGTGCCATCCACAACATTGTAGATCACTTGGTCTTCACCGCTCCTATAACTGAATGCCGAGTTCTTATACAGATCTCTTAAATAAGAAATCCCACTCACATAACCGCTCAAGTCAGTTATGTATTGGGTCAGGCTGTGGGAATGGAAGATGAGATCTTGCTTTTTGTTCACACAGAGGTTGACCGCTCCCACACCTGCCAAGTATACATTGGGGGCGTATATGGTATGAAGTGTGTCCGTTCCCATTTGCCATACATCCACATTAGTGTTCTGAAAAGCATACAACATAATTACTTTTGATCGATCATAGTTGGTATGTATCTCACCATATTGTTTTGGGGCACTGGTCATGAAATAATTCGAAATTGGCCACGTTGAGTCATTTTTATTGATGTACCGCCAAGAATAATATCCGCTGTAAAGTTCAGTTTGCATAATACCATTGCCATCACTCATCTGCGCGATATCGGAAGGAAAAAAAGCCTCCGAGGAATACTGCGGGTTATAAGGACTGACACGCACCTTGGTAATACTCAGGCTGACCGGATCGACAATTCGGTAAACTGAATCATCAGCCGCTGGAGCAAAAACCATCAACTTATCATGATAGTAATTCCAGCGGATCCGTTCAGGTCTGAATGCAAGAGAAAGTTTTTTCAGCAGGCTTAGGTCGGGGAGAGACAATTGCACCAATTGATTCGGGTTTTGTGTGACTGCCCACAGGCTGCTGTTATCATCAGTGACGAAATAGTCAAAAACCTGACCAGGCACATTCAGCTTGCTCTTGTGAAGGGAAACCTGAAAGGTAAAATTGTATCCGTTCTTGAGGCTGATCGTAAAAGGATAAACCATGCCCATCGTTGTGCAAGGGTATGGAAATGAAACCTGTGACCCCGAAACCTTAAAACTATCCACTGGCGCACAAAGGTTCATGTTGTCTACAATTGTTGACACGTCAACATTCGTATTGAACGTCAAAACCACGGATGTTCTAACACTGGTTTCAAGGTTGCCCATAATAACTTGTGTCTGGAGGAGCTTCACACGCTGTTCTTGGCTCACTTCTATCTTCTGCTGCAAGTTTCCCGCCTGCACGATAATGCTACCTGTACGTTGGTCCATGTTTGTCATTGCGTTCCAAGCAATAGATAAAATGCTGTTCCCTGTGCCAGAGGCAGGAGTGACCGAAAGCCAATCTGATGTGCTCAACACCGACCATGAAGTATTTGAAGTGAGGCTTACCGATGTTGAACCCGCAGGTGCATCCACGGTTAGTAGATTGTTGCCTAATTTCAAGGTCTTCGGAATATTCTCTTTCGTGCAAGCAAAAAAGGCAATCCATAGAATAAAGAAATAGCCCAGCCTTTTATTCTGCACACTAAAAAATATATTCTCTTGTGCCCACTCCATAAATTATGACAACTCCACTACTTAGTTTAAATTTATTTTTGACCTTATTCATATCGCTCGAAACCCTGCCATCATTTTTCCTCTTTTCATGGAGACTCTGTTACGAAATGACGAAACATTTATTTTCGCTACCTCGTGTGTCGCTCCTTATACAAACGATCCAATTTTCGCTTTATCCTTTTATTGGTCATGAATATGTTAACTGAATCCGGCTTTGACTTGGTTTCGACCAATGTGAATCTTTTGCTAACCTCCTCATTATTAAAACAAAAACCTTCATCAAATTCTATAGTGGTATTGTTAATGATTTTTGCTCTCAATATCGGGCCTAAAACCCACCGAAAAGCATCCGTATCGTATTTTTGGGTAAGCAATTTATTATCATCAATAAAATACGAACCCCAATATCGAACATCACCTTTAAATCCTCCTTTGAATCCCAACTTGTCAAGAATTTCAAGATATTGGTTTAGCGATGCTTCCATATCAAGCGTATCAAGGCCAGAATGATCGATACTAAAAAAAAAACCATTCTCATAAAAAATGAAGCATTTTATAAGATCACTGTACCAAAAACGATTGCAGGCTCTCGGTATGACCGAAAAATAAATACCATTGATTTTAAATTTTTTGGGGTCCACTTTTTTTGTTTCTCCATATAAAGTGAAATGCCGCAGACTGCGTGTTGGTAGGCATGATGAGAATCCTACAGATAAAATGAAAATTAAAGCAATTGAAAATTTCATACTCTTTAGTAACCCTTAGTTATTGTTGGTCGCCTGACCAACAATCTCAAATCTCTTCATGATGTGTGAGAAAACCAAATTCGTCAACTCCGTTTTCATAAAAAAATGATTTTGCTCGGCTACCATCTCCAAAAATATAAAGCTTAGACTATTTTAAAAATAGAACGTAGTTGGTCAGCGACCAACTACAACTCAGGGAATGGTAGGGTTTTGTTCATCAAACCATAACTCAAATTCTCTTGGGCCGTCTGCATAACGAATCAATTCCTTGTCATTCTCAATGCCAGCTTCTCACATTTGGAAGCATATTATTTTTGTAGTTCAATTTTATGAACATCTTTCAAATTGATAGGCTTGATGTTGATGCCCAAAAAATGATCTTTTTTGCCAGTAATAGTGCTGTCCTGAATGATCAGTGTATCAAAGTAAAAAGTATTTTTCTTGCCGTCTTTCTTGGTGATGCGCACAGCCGTTCGGTTCCTCACGGAGATAACATGTTCCTGCCCGTTTTGGTCAAGCACTTTCACTTCACGCAGCGTGTTGCCCGTGACGCGCCCCGGAAAAAATGCATAAGGGAAAGCAACTATGTAGTTTGTCTTTTTTTCTTGGCCACTGTTGGCAAACTGCTCCAATAAACTTTGCGTAGATAAATTATATGTGGCGCATCTGCTCATAAGAACTGCCATTGCCATGAGCGATAAAGTAAGTTTGTTCATGATGATTAAGTTATTTTTTGTTATGACTCTCATTGATCAAAAATTTCCTGACTTCTTTTATTGGCCTTTTAAAAAAGCGTTTGTGACTAATCCCTGGCCATCGCTTTACAGGTCTTGCATTTGACCATTGAGTATACCTTTTTCTAATATGTATATCAAATCCATTCTTATTAGGTGAATACACATATGCATTCACATCCCACCAAGTACCTGTAATAAAATAATTGGCAGATGTTCCTGATGTTCGGTGTTTGTGTCTCAATATCTCCATAGAATAAAAATCCAGGTATTCCCACACAGCATCAAGAATAACAATTCTTTTACTTAATAAGCACTTACTGCAAATACCCTTCAAGAATTCCTTTTTTCTGCGAGATACTGAATCTAATTTCAGCCCATAGTAACATGAATCTGGAACGCGGAGAACAATGAAGTGATCTTTCAAGGATTTCTCTATAATACGGTTCATCACCTCTTTTTCTGGCTCCAAATTGTATTTGGTCTGATAGCTCCCCATTCTATGTTCCAAGCTTTCAACTAAATCTAAGAATGAGACAGCATACAAAGTATCTTTATCTATCGGCTTTTTTGGTTGGGCATGAATAGGATCACAACATAAACCAAACACCAAAACGAATACTGCATGGCGCATAACTATCTTCTATTGACCCGCACATAATCTGATGAAAGCCCACCTGCCGCCAAAATCTTTCCCTAAACTTTGGAACGGATCGTCAAGAGAATCGACCAACATGCTTTCATAACTGTCTGTTTCTTTGCCTTCGGCTATCTTGAGAAATTGAGTCAATAGATTCTTGGAAAAACCCATCATTATGTTTTTAGTAATATTTCCTGATAACATACTAAAGGAAATGGAACGAAATCCCGTGTATTCGCCTGTCTCCATACCCAAAAAACCTTTTGCTTTCTCCATCGCAAAATCGTTAAAGAAATTCCATCCATCGTAATCTGATTTATATCCATCTTTCCCATAACCTTTAATTCCCTCTTTCAAACCAGGCATGATGAACTTGCCCAAACGAGAGTCAGAAAAATCTCTAAAAAATTTAGTCGTCCACCCGCCTTCATCTTCTAAATACGTTTTTTTTGCAGCAGCCATGTATTCCTTATCAAAGTCCTTACCATAAGCGTCTTTCCATGCTTGTTTGAATCCATCATCAATGCCTCCCTTCTCTGCCCCAGAAAGTTCAGCAGCAGCTTCGCCTTCTTCAATCGATTCCCCAACCTCATATCCTTGCAAGGCAGACATGCCTCCTGTTATAAATGACTGTACCCACGTTTTTCCAACATGATTAGCCTGATCTGCGGCTGTTGTTAAAGCTCCGGCAACTGCGAAGCCAAGTTCTGGATTCATTGTATTCCATCCGACATCTGCTCCTACAGCGCCTGCACCAAAATATTCCAGGCCTTTTAAAAAGCCTCCCTTTCCGTGCGTAATTGCATCCCAGTTGCTCACAACATTTGATATACCGCCCACCACGGCAATCACTATGTCATCCCATCCAAACCACTCCCCATTCGGGTCTCTCCCCATCATAGGAACATTGCCCATCGCCAAGTAAGGGCTGCTAAATTGCTTTTGAGGATCACCAGCTAACCACCTTCCCAAGTCCGCATAATACATGCGGCTTCCAAAGTCGTGCCAACCGGTTTGGGCTATCAACTCTTTACCCTGAAATAAATACGCATTATCTGTCTCCCCATTTCTTAACCAACTATAACTCTTCATTCCAAACGGGTAGTAGTTGTTCACCTGTATCACGTTGCTCTCTTGTACGGTGATCTTCAGGTCATCAAAATACACATCGTTGCCCGTGTCATTGTCATAGCTCAGGTAGATGAAAACATAGCCAATTTCTTGAACCGGTATGGTGGTGCCGATGTTTCCCGCGATCACTGTACCTGAAGGAGCCGCAGCACCGCCCGTGTGAGCAAATGCATTTACGCTTGTGAAAAAGAAAACTGATATTGAAAATATCCTGCTCACTTGATTTTATTTTCATCCATCATGCTCAAACTAAGGTTGTTGGTCAGCGACAAACTACAACTCAGGGACAATCACTGTGTAGCCTTAGAATTCAATTTCTCAATGAATTCTATTGCTCGATCTTTTTTATCATTAATAGCCTCAAATTCCCTCGATAGCTTTGGATCATTTTCTCTTAATATTTTACTTACTAGTTCAATCGTAAACTTTTTATAAACATCGTTTGGCATAATGATCATTGCATAACTGCCAATAATGCGATGAACTATAGAATTTTGGGGAGTTCTTTGAATGTAAAGCGAATATTTTCCTACTACATCTAATTTATGATAACCATGCAGTCCTCGTCTATCCTGAACATAAATATCCTTGCCGTCAGAAAAGCCAAAAATCATTGAATGAATTTTTTTTTCGCTGTTTAACTTATACCAATATAGCTGGGTAAGTGAATCTATTAGCTCTACCACAAACTGTTCTGTGATTTCTGGCGAATTATTTTGGAAGGCTTTGAAAGACCGGTACAAACCACGGTTGTATTTTACTACTTCATCAAAGTTACTTTCCGAATTTTGGGCCAATAATTCAAACGATAAATTACATAGATAAAAAAAAATTAAAACTCTCATTTTCTATTTAGTTACTAACTAACATTCTGTACCAAATAAAAGGTATTAGATACTTTTATAATTTTAATATACACCCTTCAATATCCTACATTTAAACCTAACACAATAGAAGCGTAAGGGTGAAAATATCCATTATATGGCACTTGGGGCACTTTTATAAAAGAACCGTTCGTTCCGTTCTCGTAATATTTCCAATCGTTAGAAAATGAATAAACCCTACAGCCCAACTCAATTCCAAAAGTGAATGGATAAAAATTCTTTATAAGTAATACGTTTGGCTTAATTAAAAGAGCATTCTGACTTAGTTGGCCACCGCTTGCGTTTAATTGTGCAAGCGGTGCTGGAACAGAGTTATCAAACCTAATTAAAGAATTTACAATTCCTATTCCCATCAATGGGATGATTTGAATGGTCTTTATCTTGAAGCATTTTCCTAGCTCTAAGTCAAAACTTAGATCGTTTTTATATGGTTGATTTGAAATCATCCAATTAAATTCTCCACCAATTAATAAAGTCCTTGAGGCTGGTAACAATGCTTTAATACCAAAATTGACCACAATATTTGAATTAGTCTTTACACCATATTTTGAAAGCCACTCCTCAAGATCGCCCCTGTAATGCAAATCGAATCCTCCCTTAAGTAAAAACACGTATTGCCCTGCCTTGTGTAAATCATTGGGCTTTTGCCCATAAAGTTCTGGGCTGAGCAGTATTAAAAGAAAAAAAAGGTATCTCATTTTACCATCCAAAAAGATTTCCAAGACCATCTTTAATTCCGCCCGACCAGATGTTGATGTAATTTGAATCTCGGTAAAATGGTTCTTTACTATCCTTAATAAGACCTTGCAATCGTCTTAATAAGTCAACACCACCTTGACCTGCAGCTACAGAGCCTATCTCCTTTATGGCAAGTATCCCCCAATTTGCATTAGTGATTCTGTCCTTAACATAGTCACTCAATGAAGAAAAACGGCTTACAGCCCTGCTTGATCTATTTACAGATTTTCCCATTTCTCCGTATATATCGGTTGCTTTGTCAACTAAATTCCCAGCAAATTTGCTTGCACCTGCACCTGCTGACTGAGCCCATGCCTCTTTAAAGTCAAAGTTTGAAAGACTGAATCCATTCCCAACTTCACTCTTGAAACCTCCACTTAAGAAACCTCCAATGGCATCTGATGTTACTCCCTTAAAAATTCCAGCAGCTTTTGATCCTCCACTAAAAAAGACTTTATCAACTTGACCTTCCATCCAATCTCCCTGAAAACCTGATTGAATAGCAGAAATACCCTCGAAACCAGCGATTGCTTCAAATGCACCTTCACCATTCATGCGAGAAATATTGTCGGCATTCTCTGCAACATTTGTTGCTGTAGTAGTTGCATCTAAAATTGCAAATTGAGCGGCACTCTTAATAGCTCCCAAACCACCTGTACTTGCTGTGGCTCCTTCGGCAGCCAGCCCACCCCCTAATGTCAGATAACCTACTTCAGCTATTGCGGCACCTACTAGGCCAGACTCTGCTGCTTTCCATCCCCAGTTTCCTTTAGTAAGTCCGTAACTAGCATACCCAACTACAAATCCAACAGCAGAGACAATTATGTCATCCCATCCAAACCACTCCCCATTCGGGTCAGTGCCCATCATCGGCACATTCCCCATGGCCATATAAGGGCTGCTAAATTGCTTTTGAGGATCACCCGCAAACCACCTTCCTAAATCCGCATAGTACATCCTGCTGCCGAAGTCATACCACCCTGTCTGTGCAATGAGTTCTTTGCCCTGAAATAAATACGCATTATCTGTTTCTCCATTTCTTAACCAACTATAACTCTTCATTCCAAACGGGTAGTAGTTGTTCACCTGTATCACAGGGCTCTCTTGTTGGGTGATCTTCAGGTCATCGAAATACACATCGTTACCTGTATCATTGTCATAGCTCAGGTAAATGAAAACATAACCAATTTCCGGTGCTGTGATTTGGGGCAAGGCCATAGGCCCTCCACCGCCCGTGGGCACCGGCACGGACTGCCCGCCCAGCGGGTTGTAATCTTTGTCGAACAATATGTAATTCAAAAATGCGCTCGGTGCAGTTGTGCCCTGGCCGGGGCTCAGGCCCGCGATCACCGCATTGCCCGTGTTGTTCAGGCTGCTGAAAATGGCACCGGGGTCGCCCGTGCCGCTGACCCCGCCAAACACGGGGGCCACCGCACCCATTACCGTGGCCAACGGTGTTTTGGTATAGCTCCCGCCCGTGAGGTACGAAGAATTTACGGAAGCGTTGACCACATCCCCGGGATACACTTTCAAACTCTTGGCCGGGCCCACTTTGTAAGTGGGGTTCATCTTCACCACATAACTTCCACCGGGGGTGGTGTTGGCCGTGGGGTTGGAAAAGATCATGGCATAGTTCATGTTCAGGAACTGGCCCGTCACTCCGTTGGTCAGCGTGGCGGCATCTTCGGTGGGCCGGTTGTTGGGCTCCATCGTGGCGGTATAGGCCTGCGTGCCCGGGTTGGTCTGCAGCACCACGCGTGTGCTGCCCACCTGGTCGGTAATAAAATAGTTGTACTCAAAATCGGTTTTGTAAAGTGCCACTCTATTAACATATATCGTGTTGCCCGTTGCCGGCCCGTTCCATTTTACGCCCAGTGAAACGGAAGTAGCGTTGGAGGGAACAACAAAGCTTACCGATGCCCAGCTTTCATTGGCCGCACCGGTGGGCAACGGCACCGGGGCATACGCTGCGCCCGGCCAGACCAAATCGCCCAGATTTGTTTTTACATACAGCATGGCCAATGAGCCTGAGGTTTGGTAACCGAGTATTCTAAACGAGTACGTTTGCCCGGCTGTTACGGGGTACGCAGTTCCTTTGTCGGTGCTGATGGGGAAGATTCCTTCGTTTTGGGTTCCGGCACTGTTGGATGCCGTTACATAGGTTTGCGTATTTTGATAGACGCATGACAGCGTTACATTTCCGCTGGTGGCGGTGAAGCCGCTCAAACTTCCCGCATCGGGGTTGGAGAAAATGTTTTCGTACGTGGGCGGTGTGATCCTTCCTTCGGGTTGGTTCACGGTCAGCACCTGCCCGTTGAGCAGAACAAAGTTGCCCACGTAGTCGGTGGAGGTGGTCACGTAGGTTTGATAGGTAGGGGAATGTTTTGCCGTGTCATAGATATATGCCATCTGGTTGAGCTTGATGCCCGCAGCATCGTACGTGTATTTTATGTAAGACGTGTCTGTGCCTACTACGTTTATTGATATCTTTTTCGGCCGGTTGTTAAAATAGTAGGTGATCTTTGATATTTTCTTGTTCAGGTCGCTGGTCAGGTTGCCGTTAGCATCGTAGGTGTAATCGGGATTGGCAATGGTGTTGGGCCCGCCATCGGCAAAGCCGAGCTGGCGGGTGGCCGTAGTGGAATTGTCAGCTACGTACTGCAACTGGTTGCCGTTATCGGATGAAGTTGAATAGGCAGTTGATCCCGCGGTTACTCCATACGTGTAGGTCAGCTGATCCATGGTGCTCAATGAATTTGAGCCATTGCTAAAATACTCCGTGTTGCGGTTGAGCGTAAGGATGTTTCCGTTCAGGTCGTACGTAAGATTGTTCTCGGTAAAGAAATCCGGTTCGCCTGTCCACGTCAGGCTGTTGTCCAAACTCATTTTGCCGCTCGATGAGGTGACGCGTTTTAAATTATCATAGCCAAAGTTGTACAAGCGCTTCTTGCTGCCCAGGTCCTGCTTCCAGCGGATGGCGCTGATGAGCCCATCGGGGCGGGGGCTGTTGCCCGCTCCGCTCAATGAAGTGTTGTAAGTCAGATCCATGCCGAAGTAATCGTTGGCATCGTCTCCGGTGTCCGTGCCCGTGGGGATGTTGTTGATGTTGGTCAGTTCTCCGCGGATGTCATAGCGGAAATCGACATTTTGCAAATATGCCGTGCCGCCATCGGTACTGTGCAATTTCTTTTTCACTACCTGGCCCAGTTCATTGTACTCCAGTGCCGACAGAATAACCATCGGCTGGCTGTTGACCTGGTGCTGCACTTGCAGCAGCCTGCCCACCGGGTCGTACGAAAATACTTTGCGCTGGGTGGTGATGTTGCCGGTGTTGTAGCCGATGGCGGTCTGAAGTTCTTCCAGTTTCTTGCCGCTGAAATCATACAGCGTGGAAATGCGGTCGCGGCCGCCCACGTGGTTCGCCCCGATCACTTGCACCACGCTGCCATATCGGTTGTAGTAAGAGACCGTGTTGAGCCACGTGGTAGTGCCCAATATTTTCACGCTGCTGGCCACGGTCGCCCCTTTCAACCGAGTGTACAGCGCGGAGGGAAAGGTTTCATCGGGCGTAGTGGAGTACGGAGGGGTATTTTTCCAGGCCTCCCCCGATACATATTGAAAATTTGTATTGGAGCATACCTCGCACGAGTAGCTGTCGTAATACGTTTTCACCAATTGCTCCACGTTCGTTGTGGGGAACACAGTGGATGGAGTCCCGCCCGATTGGATGGCCGTATGAAAGGAAGTGGAGGTAACCCCTGCTTTGAAATCAAACCCGGGCTCCAATGAAACCGAGTGGGTAACGGTGTATTCATTGATTGATGCGTATGCAGACAGCACCACGTCCGCAACGGTGACTACGCTGGTAACATTCTGGTATCCTTGCCCACTGCCGAGTGAGTTAATGTATGTCTGCATCGCTGCGCGAGTGGTGTAGGTATTATCGGGGCCGTAAACGCCCGACACCACCGGGCGGTTTTGGTCATCGTATTGGGTGTAGCTCCACTTGTTCCCCAGTGTGGATTGATTGGGGTCACCGGTCAACCGTTGGTTGGCATCCTGGGTGAGCACTACCCTGTCCCGCGTATCGTACACGGTATAGACCCAGCCGGCTCCGGGGGCTTTTGATTCAACAGCCCTGTTGAGGTAATCGTAGTTGTATTGGTACGCCCATCGGTCCAGTTGAGCCTGCGTGGGGGAATAGGCAGGCGAAGATTGGTTCTTTAACACCTTGATCAGCTCGGGCGGTAAAATGAATTTCAGGTTCCCCTTGGCATCATAGACATAATAGGTTTCTGCCCTGAGGTTGGTTGCATCCGAACGGACCAATAGTTTGATCCCCCGGATATCGGCATAGGTTTCAGTGACTACGCTTTGTTCATCGGTAGCGGCAGTCTTTGTAAGAATGGAAGCAGAATAAAAGTAGGGCGATATGGCCTGTGGCAAACCCGATCCGTTCACCGCCCAGTTGAGCACATCGGACGGTGCATTGGTGCCATACGCCACGGACTTTCCAATGGATGCCCAATTAGCCCCGGGGCCGGCCTGCTTGACGGGCCGGCTCAGGGGCGAAGGCTCAAAGGTGGTGGTGGAATAGGGAACTGCGTCATCGGCAATTTTGTCGTTGCTTACATTGTAGAAACTTGACTCACTGGTGAGGGCGGTTGCAGTTGGAACAAATGCACCTACATTGCCGCTGGTCAAAGAGTAGGGTAAATACTGATTGGCCTCTCTGCCGAGACCGTCAAAAATTTTAAAACCGATCATGTCATTTCCAAAAGGTGAGGCCTGTTGGCTTACTTTCTCAATGGGCCGCCCCAGGTCATCGGCATACGAGATCAACCTGGTTTTTTTCTTTCCTATGGGTATGGCCGCAACATTGGCCGCTACTTTTAGGGTGTCCAGCACATTATCCTGCTGCACATAGTTGTAATTGTTGGTGATGTTGGAAAATGTAATGGTTACCTGGGATGTAAACGATTTTAGTTTGGAATCCGTGACCGTTAAAGTAAACGTGGTCGCACCCGGTTGGGGGTTTACAACCTGCAAAGCCAAGCCCGTTGTATTGTTTAACGTTTGCGCAGTTCCCGATTGGGTCCATAGATAAGTTACCGCATCGCCATCGTCCACATCATAGCCTGATCCATATACAGTATAGGTGGCCAAAGGAAGGCCCACTGTCCGGCTAAGCCCGGCATCCGATATGGGAAGGTGGTTAACATAGAGCGAGAGGGTTTGGTTGACCCCGCAAGAATTGGTTCCGGTCAACTGGTAACCCCCGCCCAATGTGGGCACGAATGGAGCAGTGCCCGAAGCCACTGTTGGTTTTGAGCTTGAGGAAGTGTATATCCACTGCAGGTTTGAAGCACCCGAAGCGGTAAGCGTTAAATTATTGGAAGGCAAGACGCTCATTGGATCTATGGAGGCTGTATAAGACACTGTTGTTGGGGCGACCACAGTAAAACTGATCGGGGTACGGCTGGGGTTTACTCCACCCGAACAAACAGCCTCAACCCAATACGTGACACTTGAATTAAAGGCAGCCGTTAACGAAGATTGCACGATACCGGCCCCCGGATTGCTGATACTGACACCGACACTGGTGCCTCCCGTTTGTGCAGTCCACCAATTGTGAGAGGTAACGCTCCCCCCATTGGTCGTGGCATAAAGGGTATAAGAATATCCCGCACACCCTGACGTACTGGCTACTGTTGGAAAAGTGTAACAAGTTTGGGCACCCACGCCTAAGGAAAGCACAATAAAAAATCCGCACAACAAAAGATTCAGTAAATTCTTAACTCTACGCATAACACTCTACTGTTTGGTAGTGTAAATGGCCTGCCGAATTACATTCTTATTTTCATCAAAGGTGTTTATCAACCTTCCCCACGGGTCATATTGCAAATAAGCAGTATGATTATTATTGTCAGTTTTGGAAGTCGGCCCAAACACCAAATCATAAGTAGTTGTTTCCATATTCCCCCGTTTTGGATAAAGCCGCACTTCATCGACAGTAACGTTCCCCGAAGCAAGTTTAACAACAGCCGCATTAAGTTGCGCTGAGCCGGTAAATGGAAACTCATAATACGTCCATGCGGAAGGAATAGACTGTGTGGTTGAACCGTTGACTGTCAATGTGCCCGAGTTGGCTGACTGCGCCCAAAAAGAAATGATGTAATTTTCTCCTGATATCACTTGGTTGAATTGCAATCCGTTTGTGCCGATGGACATGGAATTATTTCCCGTTTTTGCTGCAGTACTTGAAATCGAACCGTCTGTCCACTGCTGCCAGTTTCCATTTGTATTATCTTCAAAACTGGTGTAAGCAACTTGATTGTAATTTGCATTACCCACTTTTGCTAGCGGCCTTATTTTGTACTGATCCAAAATTACTGCTGAGGGAATATTTCCTTTCGCCTGAGTTTCTAAAACCGCCCCAGTATAATTGTCACGTACATTGATTTGTTGCGCCATGGTCCAATCAGCCAAAGTGCTGGAAGGATTAGCCACGGGATCCCATGAAGAGAAGAAACTAATGTCATTGACATTGTTACCATTCCAGACCAACTGATCGTAAGGTGCTGGCACTGTAGCACCGGTGCCAAGGCTGGGGTTAAGGGCAGGCCAGTTTTTGTAGCGGGTTACCTGAGATTCGGAGTAAGTACCATTTATTTTTTTTGAAACTTGAAGTAAGGGTGTCAACAAATTGGTCTGAAAATTGGGGTCATTAACCTCATACCAATATTTGTACTCTTGATAAATTGATGAGGAAGAGCCTGTGGTACTCGAATTTCGCAGTTGACCTGTGGAGCGATTAAAAGTATTTGTGGTAGTAATTGTTATGCCATCCGAAGTTTTAACATTTTTTGTAGCCTTGATATAATAGGCAACTTCAACTTGACCTTGCCCGCCATTCAAAAAAAGCGGAACTGAGTACGATGTGTAAGTTATTTTTGTTGAAGAAACTGGATTATTGTTTACATCGTAGGTAATGATTTGATAAGGGTAACCTAAAAATCTCAGGGAGTCCCCGTATGCGCCATTCTTGTGGGAAGTTGTCGTATATCCATTGGGCATGGATGATGGCGTGTTACTTCCAGGAATTACATTCACATCGGTGTATTGAGCAACGTTGCCGGATGGGTCAACAAAAGCTGTGGAAAAATTATAACCAAAAGCAACGTTTTGGTCCGTGGAGCCATTTCCACTAATCGTGATTGAACTGACCGGATAATCTACTTGGTAACCCGTAGCACGTTCAGCAATATTTTTATACAATGTTATTGAGTTAGCATCCATGTATGATTTACCGGGGGGCGACTGGTAACAAGCGAGCATATCAAAGCCATAGTTTATTCTTGTTACCAAATTTCCAAATTGATCATAGTCACTGAAATAGACGGTATTCTGCCCAATATTGTCTGAATTGGGGGACAGCGTACCATTTTTCACAAATTTAAGATCACCTCCAGAAGTTAAAATGCGGCCTGCAATATCGCCATATACTGTGGAGTTGGTGGATGTCCATGAGCCATCAGGATTGTGATAAAACATAGACCCATTTGTAACATAAAAATCCGCAGAAGCTTGGCCCCCACTAAAAAGTGGTAAGAAGCCATTTGAAATTGAATTGGATGTCCAGTTCAAAGAATTAGCATTGAATACTGATAGCGTCCTGTAAGAATTGTCGGGTGAGGCACTTACCAAAAAATCAATGCCACTACCTACTTTGTTTGTAGCATTTGTAGATTGTGCCCCTGACAGTATCCAATTGTTACCATCAAATCTCACTGCCTTTGACATAACGGATCCATCGATCAATGCAAATTGTGAATTATTGATTGGGAACACATAACTATTGTCATCCCAATACAATAACAAACTAGTTGAATTATCATTGTCTCGATAAAAATTTGTGTAAGTATTATCCCACCGAAAAAGAAACTCAGGGTTGTTCCCCGCCATCGCAACCATGAAATTGTTTGAACTGTGCAAGTTGCTAGGAAACTTTGGGCCAGTATTCGCCCAAACTAAGGATTGAGGTATACTGGTTGTTACCCAGTTTCGCTCTTCATTGAGATATGAAAAAGTCAATTGAACAGTGTTAGCAAACCATTCTGAATAATTTATTACAAAATTGTTTGAAGCGGTGTAGAAATTGTCAACGCCAGATCGTGCCGAGTTAATATTTACAGGAAATAAAGCCTGATTGAAGTGGCCATTATAGACCCCTCCATTGTATGTAAATAGGTAGCCCGGAGTAGAATTTGAGTTTGTATAAGTAGCTATTGCAACAAAATTATCACCAGAGAGTAAGGTGGCAGAGCCGCTTCCAAGATTATAGCTCAAATAATTAAGGCTGGATGAGTTATCGATAGTTGCACAAATCCAATTTCCTCGCTTTGCCTCATCCTTGTAATACATTGCAAAGCTAGCATTGTTTCCAGCAAAAGTTTGATCTCCAGGTTGAGTTAGTATCGCGAAGAATTTATCCTCAGTAACCACTTGAAAGTTATTATAATGGAATGTGTTGTTATTAAAAGTCGCCCCCACATTCACCAAATTGAGGTTTACACCTGATAACGTAGATGGTACCCACTCGCCAAACCATTGATAGACTGAAATAGAAACAGGAGAAGGATTTGATGTATGGTTGCCGTTTGAGTCCAATGCTCTCCAGGCAACAACAACATAATCTGAACCAAACCACAATTGAGGTTCACCTCCGCCAGAAATCGTGAGTGAGCGATTCGAATGACCAATTTGATTATTGCTCATCGCATACGTATAGCTTACCGTTCCTCCAGTGGGGTAAGTTATTTTTTGAAGAAACCCTTTGTATCCAGTTGATCCGGTTGAGGTGAAATAATCAAAACGAATTCCAGGCAAAGCTTGTCCGGCACCGTTACGCTGCTCAATATAAGCGAGCAGCATTTTTGCTGTGTTGATTCCGTCATTGATTGATGAATATCGAAAATTTACTGACAAATATTTCGTGCCAGTTTCCTGAAGAACATCAATGTGGTCCAAGTAAAGTTTCTCATAGTTCTCCTGATAAGCATCTGGTTCAGGCTGCTCCGTATGAGGTTCCATATAATATTGTGGGTTCTTGTTGTTATAAAAAAACTGTACTTTCCTTCCGATAGGATCTACAATTTGTTTTAGGTACGATGCTTCTGTTTGTTTTTGGCCAAAATTGGAGCCAACAAATTGATCCACATTTGTGTATTCGAAAGTCACTTTCTCTCCCCATAGATTGTTGATTTCTGAAAGGTTCCATGTCGTGGCTAATCGTGTTTGATTGTTAGTATTAGAACTGTTGCCAATCCAATTACCCCAACGAACTGTGTACTGAACGGTGCTTCGTCCGCTGTTTTTGTCTCCATAGATATATTTAAAGCCATTCTCTCGGACAATCACCCATTTGCTCGGCCCTGGCGTTGTAAGAGCGTAGTCAGTAGGATCATAATAAAACTTGATTTGCCAAAACTGATATTTCTTGGTTGCATAAGTATTATAAAGACCGATAGCATCTGACCCATGCCCTATTCTCACTAGCCTATTACTGGTTTGCCCCTCCAGTAAATAATAGGTATCGTCTTCCCTTGTGCCCGTACTTTTATGATCACAAATAATCCTTGGCATGTCCATAGTCCACCCCAAGCCCAAAATTCCGCCCGGAGATTCCAGGTTCCATGTATCCACTTGATTTTGCACATTTGAGTTATAACTAATTGCCACATTTACACCAAGGCCTTCTTTTCCAGTAAGGCTTACCAAACTGATAGGTAAATTCAAATCACCGGTAAATAAATTGACCGTGTTTTGGACCTTGCCAATATTGTCAGGTGCTGTGCTGAAAGTATTTATTTGAGGTAAAGCACTCGGGGCTGAGGCCTGCCCAATTGCTTTTGTGAAAAATAATATGCCACAAAATATGCCGATGACAATAACCGTGGAGAGCTTCATAACCTATTTGTTTTTCTCTATCACTTCAATTTTAGTCTTTAAGATTTCATTCTCCTTTTTCAAATCCAATAAATAGAGCGTCAGCTCCTCCACCTTCTTTAAAAGCAACATATTCATCTCGCCTACACTCACACCGGTTTTTTCCATCTCCTTGGCTGAAGGTACTTCAGGCAAATGCTTGTTTTCATCAATGTATTTTTTCACTTCTTCCAGCGTGCGGAGTTTATAGCCCTCCTCAAATACATAATCGGGCGGGATGTTTACGTCCACCTTTACTTCGCTGCAATGCACCGTGCCATTTACTGTGAGTTTGTAATCCGGGCTTTGCGAACCGATGCCTACATTTCCGGTATTGAAGTAAATGGAACTTGAATTTGTCGTCCATTGAGAACTGTTGGCTGCGGCTTGCCAAGTCGCATTTCCACTCGCATCCGAAGTCAATACTTTTCCGGCACCAATTGTGCCTCCCGTCACTTGAAGACCGCTTGTGATCAATGACGTTCCACGAACAGTACCGCTCACATCCAATGGGTAAGCGGGGGTGAGCGTACCAATCCCCACTGACCCGGTATAATTAATGGTAGCTCCAGATATCGCCCATGGCGATGATCCTCCGCCTGACGGGGTTTGCCACGTAGCATTGCCGCTGGCATCGGAAGTGAGCACTTTTCCGGCAGCCGGTGTACCTCCGGTTATTTTCAATCCCCCGGCAATCAAGGTTGCCGCAGTTCCTGTGCCGGCATACACTTGAGTCACAGCCGAGTTGCCCAGTTGGATGGCATTGCTCGAGGTGGCAATCGCCCCGTTGCCTAATGCCGTGGCATTGGTAAGTGCGGCAGAGCTAACATCAGCGCCATAACCAAGGGCAGTGTTGTTGCTGCCCGTAGTGTTGGTAAGTAACGCTTGATAACCAAAGGCGGTGTTGTTGCTCCCGGTAGTGTTTCCGAACAGCGATTTGTACCCTCCGGCCGTAAGATTTCCTCCTGATGTGTTGTTGAAAAGGGAATTGCTGCCAAAGGCAGAGTTGTAACTGCCCGTGTTATTTTGAAGGGTAGTATAACCGCTTGCGGTGTTATCAGAGCCGGAAGAAACTGCATAAAGTGCGTTCAAGCCAATGCCGGTATTATTTGACCCCGTAACCCCTCTCAATGCATTGAGGCCAACCGCTGTACAATAATTTGCTGTGGTAATTGATGCAAGAGCAGAATATCCAACGGCTGTATTGTAGCCACCGGTCGTGTTTGAATTCAGTGCTGCGTACCCTATCCCTGAGTTATAAGTTCCCGAAGTGATATTGGCAAGTGAGCTTGCACCAAAAGCCCCGTTGTATGCAGCCGAGCTTGTCGAAGCTTTGCCTGCATAGTATCCAAAATAACTGTTCAGGTTGCCGGCCGTTCCGGTTGAGGTTCCGTAATACGTGGTGTTCTGTGCCAGGGGTACTTGTACGATCAAAAATGAAAGTAAAATAGAAAGCAAAATAGGTTTCATGGGGCGGGCTCGTTTATAAGGTTAATACAATTTATTTTACGGGTTTAATTGCCTTTGGCTTTTATTGTGTCGTTCCGGATGAGTTGATACTTAATATTTTTTAACCCTTTCAGTACGGTGCGCAAACTGTCTCTGCGAATAATAAATCTTTGCGAAGAAGAATCTGCCGTTATCTTTTGATGCTGAATGGCTTGATGCTGTTTTAACAAAGCAGTTTCAGTTACATTTTTAATTCGTTTGTTGACGGTGTCAACACCTTTGCTCTGTGCAAGTGCATGGTAAGAAATAAATACGGATAGGATCAGGGTTGAGGTCACTATACTGTATCGTTCCATATTTCGCTTTTTTGCTGAAGTTTTCTTTGGTACAAAATCGAACATCGATTTGGTTAGAGGCAAAACCCATTCTTCCAAGCACCAAGGCCTATGAGAAATTGCTAGACGAAACTCAGTTTAGTCTATTAAAATTAAACTGAAATTTTCATTAAAATTAAACTAACGAAAGGTCATCAGGCATTTTGCCTTGCACGAATAAAGAAAACTTGTTTTCCTTCAATTAAAGATTATAGTACCGTATTTATACGGATTGGAGTAGATGTACTTTTCAGCCGGATATTGTCATTTTCTTTCAAAAAAAATCAGGTTGATAAGGTGTTCGTCATTTCTTGCCGGCAAAAAGTCATGCCAGCACTCACAGTCCGTGCTGTTGCCACCTCACATCCAACCACACAAACAGCACCAACTGTTCGCCTAAAGGTTCTCCGCCCACTGGCGGATACATGCTGTCATGCCTTTTGCTTTGGCTACGTCATTCCTCACGGCAGCCTACTTTATCCCGCAAGCCTGCCTCCGTTCAGTCGTCATCATTTCACTTCATTTCGCTGCCCGCACTTTCGCTTCGTTTGGGCCATGAGCCACACACTTGCAATCACACCACGGCTACAAACTCCGCTCACTCAACGCAAGGCTCATTCCGTTCCATTCCTTCCTCCTTCAGTCGGCAAGCTTGCAGTCCACCGGCTACCCTTGTTGTGCTCGCCTGCGCTGTCGTCCGGGCTGCGGCCTGTCATATTTTTTGCAAAAGCCATGACGGGTTTCAAAAAAACATTTTAGGTCTTAAATTTTTAGAAGGAGATTGCGTTGAGCAAAAAATACGCCAGGCCTTGTTCGGCTCGGCCGCTCCACACGTGCAATCTCGCATCCCCCGCGGCCTCCCCTCATGGTTCGCACCGCGCTACGTTCCGTGCCTCCACTCCGCGCTCCTTGCTCACACCCTACCTCCTGCTCGCGGGACTCACTTCGTGGAGGCCACTTCGTTCGCCCTGGGCGGCTCGCGACCGGATATGATTATTCTTCCGACTCAAATTCTATGTCTGGATAATAGGTCTTAACATCTATATCAGTTATTAGACTGAAAGGAATGTTTTTAATCAACTGATACTTTGTTATTAGTTTATTTCGGAATTCTTTCTGATTTAATTCCCAAGTTGCCCCAAGTGGGCTAATGGAATTAAAGAAAAAAATTACAAGCTCAAGATTGGACAATTGAGCTCTTAGCGTCTTCGCGTATTGGTATTTTTCATCAATTGATAGATAGGACTGCTTATTTATGAATTGAAAAGTTTGAAACAGGTGACGAAAGTAATGACTGAGAGATAATTGATGCCCAGTAAAAGCACCTCTTAGCGGACTTACAGATTCATGTTGATTTATGTTAGAATGTAATTTTGTTAGTTCAAAAAGTAGATTGTTGTTGTCGATTGTTTTATAGTGCTTCTCTAAGTATTTTTCTAAATCTCCTTTTGTATCAGTTAAACCCCAGAAAACACTTAAATATGAAATTGTGACATTATCATGCGGTGTAACTTCAGGAAATTTAGATTTGACGAAATCAGAAATGTACTTGAACTCGTTAAAAATTTTCTCAAATACCTTTCTACCTGAAATATTTCCGCTTTCAACTTGAACAGTATTCTCTCTATGGATATTCAGGAGGTCAAAAAATCGTGTTTCAAAAAACTGTTTTTTGTTCGCGCGCTTTGTGAGATACAAAGTGTACACAATCAAAATGACTGTTATAGTTGTTAAACACAGGTTGGCAATTCCAATGGAATATTCTGAATACCTCAAAAAAGATTCAACAGGGCCGAGAGTATCTATCTTGGCAAGTATGTCCTTATTAAAGGCAATTGTTATGGTACCAAATAACAAGAAGCCAACAATTGGGATTCCTAATGGAATTTGAAAAAATAAGGCTTGAGCGAATTTATCGAAGGTCTCCAAGAACCTTTGTTTTTTAAAATACTTCTTTCTCATAATTATCAATTTTTAATGGCTTACTGGTTTATAAAAATAAAAGAGAAAGCAAAGATAAGCTGGCCGCGCATCCTTCCGCACGAATAGCAAAGCAAGGAACTTCGGCATAAACCCACACAGCCAACGCGCTTACCATTTATTCCGATCCTCCTTGCTTTGCTCCCAAGCCAGCCTTGAAGAATGGCTTTCTCTTTTATTTTTTTCGTTTTTTTCTTTTCTCTTTTGAAAATGTCTCTGTCAGGTCCGCATAAAATTTTAATGCAGAAACCATGGACAAAACAAAAATCAAAACACACACGATGGGAAAGTTTTATGAAGGCCACCATTTTTTTATCCTTTCAAAAGGCCACAACGCTGGGAGGCCGTTGGAAAAGCCTTGCCCCAACTGCTTTGTGCTGTTGGCCAAGAGCGGAGAAGAAAAACAGAAACTGTATTGGCTCTGTTTCGGGTTGTGGCAACTCGGCATCTTCAAAAAATTTTTGACAGGCTCGGTGATTCCCTTCATCCGCTTGGAAGATTTTAAAACGGTCTTGAAAAAATCGTTCGAAGAAACAACTGAAACCGAACTTCAAAAATCGATGGCGGCCGTGAAGCAGTTACAACGCCACCAAGAGAACATCATGCGCCAACTGGACCTCATCAAGCAGGCAAAGAAATCGCTGCTCTACAAAGTGATCAGGTGAAACGAAAGAAGGCTTCCTCCTTTTAACAAGGGGAAGCCTTCCACCTTTATGCTTTGCTCAGCCGCGCTGCCTGAAAAATTTCTTCGCTGTCCACTTTAGCAGCATGGAAAGCGCAAAGCTCACCGTTGCACCCACAATAGCGAGGGTGACCGTCTTTACCAAATCACTGGACTGGATGTTTCCGATGACCGTAAAAACAGTACCGCCCATCGTGCCGATGGCTGTACTGTAATCGCTATGTTCCATCGCCTTGTGGTTTATCCGGCTCACCGTCAACGGTGCTCTGGCTCACGGCAGTCATCACTCCACCAGCCACGGTCAAGTAACCTGCCACAGTTACAACAGCTGTAGGCAGGGCCACAGGCGCGGCCAGCAATGCACCGCCTGTAGCGGCAAGTAGCAATCCTATGTTGCGCAGCACACGGAAAAACTTCGGTGTGGGCGCTTTCATTCTTTCTACAATGTTCATGATAGTTTCTTTGTTTTGATGTTGAGAAATACTTTTTCTTTTTCCACCGCGGCATACACCAGCGACTTCAACCGTTCATTTGCTATCCTCGATGCTGTTCCCTTTCCATTCCCGATCAGAACTGACACCGGAGCGATGCACCCTTTCAGTTGTGTGAGTGCATCGGTTGCAGGATGGATCAATATCCAATCCCTGTTGGGAACATCCAGCACTTGGAGGTGCCAGCCGTAATGTTCATGATACCGTTTCTTCAGTTCGTACCTTCCCTCAGGTATGCACGAGACATTTCGTTGGTTCCCTCTCCACGGGAGCTCGATGGTGTGGCAGACAAGCTGCCCACCATCTTGTTCAACAAGCTCCCCGTTCGTCCCGTCAGGGAAATAAGCCCTGGATAGTTCCAGTTCCATCACACCCCACCGTCAACTTTCACCAAAGCCAGGGCATTGTAAAACCCATTCTTCAATGGATAGAAAACGCCATTCACTTGCTGGTAGAACTCAACCCCTAACGCGAGGAACAACGGATGCGTGCTTGCTGGTGTGACTGCGTTCGCCAATGAAACAGGTGCTTCATTTTGAGGCCCGAGCACAATTTCCGGAGTAGAAGAATTGGCCACCACGTAAGCCCCTGCCTCAAAGTCTATCTCCGCACCGGCAGAGATCAGCTTCACGTGTGTCGCACCTTGCGGTGCCCCGATCATGTTGCCCGGGATGTAGGCTGGCACGTCCACCGTTAGGTTGCCCGCTGCTCGATCAATGGTGGGGGTGAACTGGGCAAAAAATGTGCTTTCCAGTTTCCCGTCCAAATTGAACTCGAAACCTTTCAGCAACTCAGTTTCCCCATCGATCACGTTGCGCTGGCCCCGCGTGTTGGTAGCATCTGCTTGTATCACCTTTACCATCTCGCGAGTGAGCCTGCTTGTCATGCGGCTGTCCGCGATGTTGATGAGCAACGCCCTCAGCGCAGTGCGCAAAAGTTTGCCGGCCGCGCCAGCGCGCCCGAACTCTGCACCGTTCTCTCGTGTGCGCTCGAAGCTGGGGTCGTTCTTGATGCGCTCCGCATCAACGCCACCTTTTTCTCTAGCAAGAAACCCATCTTGCTGCGACTTGTAAAAGCTCACACCCCCCATCTGCCCCTGTAATTTGATCACTCCTTTTTGTCTTGCCATAGTTTAAAAAATTTGGTTGCCCAACCTGTTCACGGCACAGTCTGGTTAAGCCTTCATTGCAATGAGCCACAAACTTATTCGCCCAAAGTATCAATGCATAAATTCAACTTCCGCATGTGGGCACATCGCAACTTCTTTCCGATATTTCCAAAAATGATTTACTTTAACAACAGAACTTTGCCATGCTTGCCGAAGCCAAGAGTAGGCGAAGGCAGGGCAACGCCCAGGATGGGGTATAGATAAAGCATGAGAACAGATAGGATTATAGTCTACCCAAAAGATGTGCAGCGCATCACGGGCAAGAGTGAGCGATATGGGAGGCTATTGCTCAAGCGAATCAAAGAGCACAACAAAAAAGACAACCACCAATTGGTTACGGTCGATGAATTTTGTTCCTACACAGGGATAAAAATTGAACAAGTGAGCGAATACCTTTTTGCTTAAAAAGTTGTTTAATAATTAGTCTGCATCATACGCATTTCGTATTTTTATTCCATAGAGTTTGCTACTGATTGAATCGATTTGTGCGGTGCGTAGTTAGGTGCGTCAGAAAATTGCAAGCTTATCAAGTCCCTGATTTTCAATAGACAAGAAAATATTGGGGAATCCCAGCGGGATCACTAAAAAGGCCTCAGACGTGAAAATCTGAGGCTTTTTTATTGGTCTGTAACACGGTTGTAACACCGAGCCTCTAAAAGACCATTTTAGTATCAATAGGTATCAGTTGATACTGATCTTATTCCTTGATAGCATCCAAATCAAGTTCACAGTTTTTAATAACTTAGTCAGACAGTCGATTACGTCTGTCGCTCAACAGGCTCAATATTCATTCTCCACTTATGCCAAAATCGATTTCATTTCTACTGGGTTCCGGATTCTCTGCTCCAATGGGTTATCCAATTGGTAACAAGCTTAATGATCTAATTCTAAAATCAACAGGTGACCAGTTTGCATTTCACTCTAGTGGTGTACTTGCTGTGAGAAAGGATGGGAAAAAACCTGACTGGGGTTATCCAACTAGTTATGATATTTCATTCGAGTTTTGCAAAAATCTTATTCAACATTTCACGAAGAAAAGGGGATATTTTGATTACGAAGAGTTCTATGACTTCTTAATCGATGAGTCTCACAAAGACCCGGAGGTGAAAGAAATTGCAAAGCCATACTTAACTCAATTCGGCAATGTTGAGCAATTAATTTTTAGCCTAAAAAATATTTATAATCAATTAGTTTCATTTTATATAAATGATAAGGACGGGAAGAAGTGGTATGACGATGAGGCCTATTGTCTCAAATCAATTTTCCCTGGCTACACCGGATTTCTCAACACGTTAAGTTCACTTGGCAAGGAAACAGAATCGATCAATATTCATACATTAAATCACGACCTCTTTTTTGAACGTTTGAACAACACCGAGTGGTTAGAGGGTGAATTATGTGATGGCTTTGAGGAACTAGGGTCTCCATACTATGGCCAGTTGAATGTCGATGGGAGAACTTACGATTGTCGTCTGGCATATTATACAGGGAAGTATAATCGTAAGTATAAAATATTTAAGCTTCATGGTAGTTTTGATTATGGAGTCTATTACAAGTCTAATGGCAGCCTAATGGTTCCAGAGACTTACATAAAAACGAGATATGGAATCGGGTTTGGAGAATTTTATAAAGAGACCGTCAACGCAAAAGGAATAGTGAGTTATGAGCGGTGCTGGGTTAATTATCATGCTGACTTTCTGACAGGAACAACATCTAAAATAGAGAGGTATAAGGAGCCCCTCTTATTTAAGAACTTATTTCAATTGTTCCGTGATAATTTGAAAGAAGCTGAAACCCTAAATAATAATTGGTTATGGAGCGAAAGATTCCGAGGTCAATAAAATGGTTATTGAAAATTTTGACTTCAAAAAGAAGAAGTGTTTTATAGTTGATCCATTCGCAGGGAAGAGCGTAGAAGCGTTTGCTAAATCAATTGGAGCAAAGCTAGTCAGCAAGCATTTGAATGACCTAGACAAGAATGACTTTCAGTAGTCTTGTACTAGGACTTACCACCGATCCGATTTGATAAAAGAAATAATTCAAGAGTGATTAATAAAGAGTTTGTCAAAGACGTTTATGGAATAACAGGAGAGGATTTTCTTACTGAGTCGCAAAACGCAAACTTCGCGAGGGTAACTCTAGGTTGAGTTTTTAAGCTTCTCAAACTGAATCCGAATTTGGTGATTGAAGAAGAGCTAAACAAATACCTCAAAAAACGCAACACCCTTGTCATAAAATTGTAGTAGTTTCGACTTAATCTGACAGTTGGGTTAACTTAGAAGTGAAATTTTAAAAGTTAAACTCATTAAACTGTCAGATGTATAAGAACAGAAACCAAGAACAGCGAAATTTTTATTTAATGAAAATCGATCCTTTTGTTATTAACGCTCTTAAGTATTGGAAAAATACTTTGGCAGATTCTGCGCGTGCTGAAATAAATTTTGACAAATCCGTTTACTTAAAAAAATGTGATGTTGATTTTGAAGGTGGAAAAATTGATGTTAGAAATGCTTTGGAATTGATTGGAAATGAAGAAAGCAGAGTCAATAAAATCCAAGGGATAGAGAGCAAGGATAATGCTAATTGGCAAACTATTGATGAAGTACAGGTTTTAATCGCGCCGTTTTATGTTAGCCCCGTTCCTGAATATTTGCAGATCACAGGTGAAGAGGGGCCATTTTATCCATTCTGGATTAAAGCGATCTTGAACAAGCAAGGGATTCTGAGGCCAGATGAAGACACGTTTCCGTACATCCCACGGGTGTACTTAGAACCACAGGTCAACGAGAAATTCAATTTTGTTTTTTCTCATGTCGATACCGTTGACAAAGCTTTTGCTAAGAATTTTTCCGAGGAGTCGTGGCCTGAATTTTGGCACTACGTTCAATCAGTATTTAGCGAGATAACGGACTCAACCATTGAAGACTTTAGTTCCGTAGGTTTTCACACAATTAAGGAACGGGCAATTGTAGTGAATAACTCCTTTAGAAATCCGGCAGACGGGATAATCCAATTATATGATTTCTTTTTGAAGCAAGATCAACTACCTAACTTACTTCAAAATTTGTGTAGAAAAGATTTCGAATCACTCAAGGGCTTAATCTCAGTAGAAGATTTTGAGAAAGACTCCTTGCTGCATTTAGGTCAGATGGGATTTGAGTATCCGTTGTCCCCTTCTCAAAGAAAGAGTTTATACCATTTTAATAGGCAAGAACATGGAACAGTATTGGCGGTGAATGGTCCACCTGGAACAGGGAAGACCACTCTGTTGCAAAGTATTGTTGCGAATGAAGTTGTGACAAGTGCTATCGAAGGAGAGGCCCCTCGTATAATTGTAGCTTGCTCTACAAACAATCAGGCAGTAACGAACATTATCGATAGTTTCTACAACGTTAAGACGAAATCGGGTCATCTTTATGAGAGATGGATTCCCGATATTTCAAGCTTTGCCCTCTATCTTCCAAGTCGAAAGAAAAATGTTGCCCCTAAGTACCACTATTATAAAGGGCTCGATGACGGCATCAGAACTAAAATTGAGACCCCCGATTTTTTAGACGAAGCCAAAAAATTCTATTCAGAAAAATTCAAGGCACATTCAGGTGAAAGTAACTCCGTTCGGGAAACAGTTAACTATTTGCGAGACGAGCTTTTAAGACGAAAGGATAGACTCGTTAAAGGTGTTGACTTATGGAAACGATTTAAAGAGGTAAGAAGCTTTGACAAGCAACTTACCGCGAGTGAAAGTATACTTTCGAACGGAGAAGTGAATCAAGCGGTACTCGACAGGATTGAAACGAATCTAATCGATCTTGAAAATAAATTCAGCAATTACTTAGATACTGAGTCATTGTGGATGAAGCTCTTCTCATTTTTCAATTTCATTAAGGAAAAAAGAGCAGTCAGGCTAAAACAGATTTTTAGGGAAAGTATTGTCGACTACAAGTCCGTTGATTTTTACAAAACAAGTTCACTGACTTTATTTTTTGATGAAAAGATAAGCCTAGTCAAGAAAATTCGAGAAGTCAGTGCTGCTTGGGTGAATTGGAAAAATGAGAATTCCGTTGCAGGGAATCCTCCTTTTGACGCGGCTGATTTCAAAAATAAGCAGCTGTTCTTCTATGATGAACTTGAGGTCGGCATTAAAAACGAGATGTTTCATTTAGCCGCACATTACTGGGAGGGAAGATGGATTCTCGACATGGAAAAAGTCATAGAAAAAGACAAACTTAGGAAAATGGGAGCAAAGGATTCGCTTTGGCGTTTTCAACGCTTGGCTATGTTGACTCCTTGTTTTGTTTCGACTTTTTACATGGCCCCGAAGTATTTCAGCTACTCCAAATTTATTAAGGAAGTAGATTCAAAGAAGATATATGAGCAGCCCCCTCTACTTGATGGAATTGACCTATTGATAGTCGATGAGGCTGGTCAAGTATCCCCAGAAGTAGGAGCTGCAACGTTTGGTTTAGCAAAAAGAGCAATCGTTGTTGGAGACACGAAGCAAATTGAACCCGTTTGGAGTGTTCCAAAGAAAATTGATCACGCTAATTTGTTTCGATTCGATTTGGCGAATGCCGACGATGAAGAGACCATTGTAGACCTCGATGCAAAAGGTTTCTTTGGTAGTTCGGGAAGCATTATGATGTTAGCACAAAAAAGCTCAGCATATCAGTTGAATGACAAAATTGATCGCGGTATGCTGCTAACAGAACACAGAAGATGTTTCGATGAGATAATTGATTATTGTAACAAATTGGCTTACGGAGGATTACTCGAACCAAAGAAAGGCAAGGCTCGAAATGTCCTTTTTGAGCCAATGAAATTTATCCCCGTTGATGGAGAATCTCAGAGTTCAAATTCAAGCAGAGTGAATCGAACGGAAGCTCAAGAAATCGCGCAATGGATAAGAAACAATTCGAATAAAATAATTAGCCATTATCAGAATAGAGAAACTGATGAAGCTCGGAAGGAAAACCGACCCCCTAAGAAAATTAACCTCGCCGATGTTATCGGAATCATCACTCCTTTTACAAGCCAAAAAGCAGCCATTAAGATGGCTCTGAAAGAATTTGGAGTAGACACCAATGGATTAACGATAGGAACAGTGCACGCATTACAAGGTGCCGAACGACAAATCATTTTATTTTCTTCTGTGTACGGTAGGAATCCTAACGGTAGGAATCATACTGGTGGTTACTTCTTCGATATGGGAGTTAATATGCTTAATGTCGCAGTATCGCGAGCAAAAGACAATTTCATAATGTTCGGTTGTCCAGACTTATTTGAAAACAAAAATGGAACACCATCCTCTATATTGTTTAAGCACATTAACTGTAGTAGTTTCGACTTAATCTGACAGTTGGGTTAACTTAGAAGTGAAATTTTAAAAGTTAAACCCATTAAACTGTCAGATGTATGAGAACAGAAACGAAGTTAATCAAAACCAAGTTAGGGCTAATCAATTTGGCCGAACAATTAGGGAACGTAAGTCAGGCCTGTCGCATGATGGGCTATTCGCGCGACAGTTTTTACCGCATCAAAGAGCTATACGATACAGGCGGAGAGCTTGCCCTCAAGGAAATCAGCCGGAAGAAAGCCATCCCCAAGAACAGGGTTGAACCTCAAGTAGAGCAAGCTGTAGTCGAGTTCACTGTTGATCAACCTGCCCTTGGCCAGTTGCGCACGGCCAATGAACTGCGTAAACGAGGCATCTTCATTTCACCGTGTGGAGTACGTTGTGTTTGGCAGCGCCACGATCTGGAAACTTTTCCCAAACGCTTAGCGGCTCTGGAGGCGAAGGTCGCCCAGGAAGGGCTCATCCTCACGGAAGCCCAGATGATCGCCTTGGAGCGGAAACGTGAAAAGCGAGAAGCCTTTGGAGAAATTGAAACCGAGCATCCCGGCTATCTTGGTGCACAGGATACTTACTATGTCGGCAACATCAAAGGTGTTGGCCGGATCTATCAGCAAACCTTTATCGACACGTATTCTAAGGTTGCTTTTGCTAAGCTCTACGACCGTAAGAACGCCATTACAGCGGCCGATACGCTCAATGACAAAGTGATGCCGTTCTTCGAAGAACAGCAGATCCCCTTGCTTCGCATACTTACCGACCGGGGAACGGAATATTGCGGTAAAGCAGAGTACCATGAGTACGAACTTTACCTCACCATTGAAAACGTGGAGCACTCCAAAACAAAAGTCAAGAGCCCGCAGAGCAATGGCATTTGCGAACGTTTCCACCGTACCATCCAAGATGAATTTTATGCGGTCGCTTTTCGCAAAAAACTTTATGAATCATTAGAGTCATTGCAAACTGATCTTGACCTGTGGGTCAAGGGGCACAACGAGCAGCGGACGCACACTGGAAAATATTGCTACGGCAGAACCCCGTGGGAAACATTCACAGCCACAAAAGAACTGGCTCTTGCTAAAATGGTGGATCAAAACTATCAGCCGGTATGAGCACACTTTCTCATCCCCTTCTCTCAGGCAGCCAACTGCCACAAGCGAAAAAAAAGTCAAAGGTGGCTTGGGAGGTGTGGCGGGTCTTGTGCAGCCACTCGCGTAGCCCTTGACTTTTTTGGAGCGGTGGCTACCTTTGCTGGTGGGGAAGGGGTGCCAGCTAAAAAGCTCAACTGTCAGATTAAGTCGAAACTATTACAAATAAAGAAATGTAATAAGTATTGAGCAATCGCCAATAACTCTACGCGCAACGGCCTCGATGAGAGTTTAAATGGTATTGACTCTTGAAAACCTGACTACACTTTTCACACATTCTCATCCTTAATTCTTCCGTTTTGAATTTCTTCAATTCTTCTGTCAATAAGAACAGTTGATCAAAATCTTTTCTTGATCGCTCAAGTTCGCTCTTCGTTTTAGTTAGTTCCTTACTCTGGTGATCGTTACAGTTTTCCAATTCCTGCAACTTCTCTTTCAAGTTCTTAGATTTGTTCGCTTGTTCCCAACGGGTGCAGAATAGTTCTGTGAACGTAAAGTTAACTCCACTTATAAGCAACCCGATAAACCATTTCTGTAATAACAGTATGCTGCTTTGACTGAGATCAAATGCCTGAATGAAAAATAGAACAATTATGCCCGATGCGATTGCCATTCTTTTTGAAATGTTCTTGTAATTGGTGCATAGAAAAGGGGAAAACGAATCTCACCTTCAAGAGCCTCGTCAAACTGCTGTCCATCCACAAAATGCCTGTGGAGGAATTCTTTCAGTTGCTCCCGAAAAGGGCAAAGGGCTGAGAAATCCAAATATAGCAGCAATATATTGCCGATTCACTATTTTACTATCCTACACTGCTCTGCAAATAGTAATTTGGGAAGTTTATTGCCTATTATGTTGTTAATACCTGAATCGTTAATTAATTTTATATAAAATAGGCATTATACTGCCTATCAATATGAATGAAATTGAGTCAGTAATTGCCAAAAAAGAGTCTATAGGTGAGCTAATTCAAACTAGGAGAAAGTCCAGGAACATACGTCAGGCTGACTTGGCGGAGATAGCTGGCATTTCACCAAGGACTCTTCGTGACATTGAAAAAGGTATTGCTAATCCGGAGTTCGAAACACTCTTGAAAATATTTGAAGTCCTTGGATTAGGCATTAGAGTAGAGATTATTAAATAATGGGGAGGAGAGCAGAAATATATAACAATGGTATTTTGGCCGGTGTACTCAAGAAAACAGATGACCGCGAATTTATTTTTCACTACGATGAAAAATATTTCAATGATAGTAGTAAGAGCGCAATAAGTTTGTCGCTTCCGAAAAAGCAAATCGAGTTCAGGTCTAAAAACCTATTTCCTTTCTTCTTCGGACTGCTGTCGGAGGGCGTCAACAAACAAACCCAATGTAGGATATTGCACATTGACGAAAATGATCACTTCAGTCTGCTATTAAGTACAGCACAGTCTGATACAATTGGTTCAATAACTGTGAAGGAATTAATGCCATGATTTGTTACGGATGCTTTAAAGAACATGAACAAGAAGGGTACTGCAAGAAGTGTCTGAAAGAACTTTTTAATGGAAAAAAAGTAAGTCACATTCTGCCATTCAACTCTCCAGCGAAGGAAGACTCAACACTCTACACCGACCTTACCACCAAGATGTCTATTTCTGGGGTACAGGTTAAATATTCAGTACGCTTAGAAGAAGGAGGACTTGTTCTTACAGAGAAGGGCGGGCAATATATACTTAAACCCATACCTGTGGGTCAATTCAAGAATCTTGATCAAGCCCCCGCTAACGAGCACCTCACCATGCAACTGGCAAAGCAGATCTTTAAATTCTCAACCCCACCTAACGCAATTATTTATTTTCAAGATGGAAGCCCAGCATATTTAGTCAAACGTTTTGATGTCAACCCTGATGGTTCAAAAATTCAACAGGAAGATTTTGCCCAAATAGCGCAGGTCACAGAGGAAACCCACGGCAAGAACTACAAGTATGATCTTTCTTACGAAGAGATTGGGTTATTGATCAAGCAACACATCCCAACATACAAGATCGAGATGGAAAAATTCTTCCGCCTGCTTTTGTTCAATTATGTTTTTTCCAATGGCGATGCGCACGTAAAAAACTTCTCAGCAATCCAGACAGACATGGGAGATTATGTCCTTTCTCCTGTTTATGATTTGTTGTGTACATGCATCCATTCCCCAAGTGAATCAGATACAGCTTTGACCCTTTTCAAGGACGGTTTTTCCGAGGCTTATAACGCCCAGGGTTTTTACACTCATTTTGATTTTTTGTCACTCGGAAAAAAGTTAGGAATAATAGACAGTCGGGTTGTAAGAATTATAGATGAGTTTAGAGGCGAGAGCAGTGAAGTCGAAGACTTAGTTAGTAGATCGTTCTTGAAAGATGATATCAAAAAACTATACAGCGAGTTTCAACTGGATAAGGTTAAACGATTGAAAATGGAATGGGCTGACGGAAATATTTGACAAAGAACTGGCGTAAAGAAATAGGGAGAAAAATTATGAGATACTGAAACGTATATAATAAAATCAGTTTATCAACTTAGTTTACCGAGCTCCGGTATTCAAGCGGTGTTACCCCCATCTGTTGCTTAAACAGGCGGCTGAAGTGTTGGGGGTATTTGAACCCCAGCTCGTAGGCAACCTCACTCACCGACTTGTTGGTATCAAAGATTTTTTCTTTGGCCACCTCCATCAATTTCAACGTAATGTAATCGTGTGCCGACTTCCCGGTTTCTTTTTTTATCAGGTCTCCAAAATAGTTGGCCGACAGATTAAGTTCGCTTGCACAATAGGCCACCGAGGGCAAGCCAACCGTGTGTGGTTTATCAGATGAAAAAAAATGATTGAGCAGCGTTTCAAATTTTTCAAGAACACCTTTTACTGAATTTTCGCGTGTAATGAATTGGCGATCATAAAAACGAATACAATAGTTGAGGAACAGTTCAATATTGGTGATGATCAGTTTTTTACTGTGCTTATCTACCGCATGTTCTAGCTCAAATTTAATTTTCGAAAAACAGTCCATAATGATTTGTCTTTCGCGTTCCGACAAGTGCAGGGCTTCATTCGTATGATAAGAAAAAAACGAGTAATCATTTATGTGGCGGCCCAAGGTTGTGCCATGAATAAAATCGGCATGAAAGACCAATGCGAAGCCTTGTGGTTGATAGTAGTCTTGGCCGTGTGAGCCGATCACCTGACCCGGTGCAAGAAACACTAATGTGCCCTCTTCATAGTCGTAGTTGCTGATGCCGTATTTGAGATCCCCACATTTAATCTCTTTCAGGAACACAACATAAAATCCGTAACTCATTCGCCTGAGTTGCCGGGGGGCCGCTTTCGAGAGATCAACCACGCTGACGAGTGGGTTGAGTGTCTCATTTCTGTTGAACGTATTGTATTGCGTAACGGTATCAAACTTCAATATTTCTTCCATATTGCTTTTATTCCTCGTCAAAATTAAAGGTTCAAAGATCATTTTGGGCATTCAGGGTTCAGAATCAGTAAAATGGGTAGGTAAATCCGTAATTGATATACTTCTAAAGTACCGAAGTGAGGACACCTTTGCAACATGAAAAAACAAACAAGGTTCAACCTTCCTTATCTGCTGATGGCGCTCGTTGGCGCGTGCATGAGTTTACAAAGTTATGCTCAAAAGAAGCCGCTCGTCATTCAAGATCAGGGAAGTTTTACGGTAGGTGGCACGGTAATAAAGAATGCAGGCATTTTCGATCCCATCAAACGCACACCGGAAGGCCAGACCTTTCATGGCGATCATGCTTATGTGTTTTATCAAATCCCTGTGAATGCAAAAAAATGGCCGATAGTATTTTGGCATGGTATCGGTCAGTTTTCGAAAACGTGGGAGACAACACCTGACGGGCGCGAAGGGTATCAAAACATTTTTTTGAGACGAGGCTTTAGTGTCTATCTGTTAGACCAACCCAGGCGTGGCAATGCCGGCCGAAGCACCGTAGAAGCAACCATTGCTCCCACTCCCGATGAGCAAACCTGGTTTGGTACGTTTAGAATTGGCGTATGGCCTGATTATTTTCCGGGCGTTCAATTCTCAAAAAACCCGGAAGCACTCAATCAATATTTCCGTTCGATGGTTCCCAACATCGGCCCGATTGATATCTCTGTTAATGTAGAGGCCGTGTCGGCATTAGCCACCCAACTGGGTGCAACTATTTTGGTTACGCACTCGCATGCCGGAGGCCAGGGATGGCTAACTGCCATTAAGAATTCTAATATTCGTGCTATCGTATCGTATGAGCCTGGGTCAGGATTTGTTTTTCCCCAAGGAGAAGTACCGGCCCCCATAGAGAGCGCAGCCGGTTCCTTGCCAGCAGTGGGGGTTCCTAAAGAAGACTTTTTAAAACTTACCAAAATACCCATTATCATTTATTATGGAGATAATATCCCATCCAAGCCCGATGCCAACCCGGGTACGGATGGTTGGCGTGCCCGGTTAGAAATGGCCAGAAAGTGGCGCGATGCCGTCAACGCGGCCGGTGGCGATGTAAAGGTTGTGCACTTGCCGGAAATCGGGATTAAGGGAAATACACACTTTCCATTTTCCGATCTAAACAATATTGAAATAGCAGACCTACTATCGGCTTGGCTAAAAGAAAAAAAATTAGATAAGTGATTGGAATTAACCCAAAGAAAAAAGTTGAATATGAAAACGAAAATCAAAACAATTATAACGGGAATACTTATGTCAGCACATATCATCGTTTCAGCCCAGACTAAACCCGCCAATCCCTTTGGCCTGGTTTATCAGAATGCCATTACCCAAAACGTAGCGGGTAAAGTGAACATTCATTCCGTAACTTATAAACTCAATGGCATAGTTATTTCGGCTAATATTTACACTCCCGCTTATTACGATCCATCTATGCATTATGCTGCCATTGTGGTAGCTCACCCAAATGGGGGCGTAAAGGAACAAGTAGCCGGATTGTATGCGCAAGATTTAGCTGAACTAGGCTATATCACAATTGCGGCCGATGCCTCTTATCAAGGAGCCAGTGGTGGACAGCCGCGTAATGTTGACAAACCCGCAAATCGGATTGAGGATATACG
This sequence comes from Bacteroidota bacterium, assembly GCA_018267135.1. Lineage (GTDB taxonomy): Bacteria > Bacteroidota > Bacteroidia > Cytophagales > Cyclobacteriaceae > ELB16-189. The sequence goes on along the minus strand of JAFDZA010000002.1, from coordinate 195,013 downwards.
AGGAATGGCGGATTACCTTTCACAATATGCCGGTGTAGATATTAACCATATTGGGCTACTGGGTATCTGCGGAGGTGGAGGATATTCATTGAAAGCCGCACAAACCGATAAGCGTTTTAAAGCGATAGCCACTTTGAGTATGTTCAATTCAGGTGTGGTGAGGCGCAACGGTTTCATGAATTCCGGGCTGGCTACAATTCAACAACGGTTACAGCAAGCAACCGAAGCGCGCACACTGGAAGCAACAAAAGGAGAGATACTTTATGCAGCCGATACCGAAATTACAGATGAAATGGCCAACCAGATGCCGTACGACCTTTATCGGGAAGGGCATTACTATTATAATCGAACGCATGCCCATCCTAATTCTACCTTCAGATACACCATGAGTAGCCTGCTTGACTTGATGGAGTTTGATGCCGCCACTAACATGGATTTAATCAATCAACCTTTGTTGATGATGGCCGGAAGCAAAGCTGATACCTACTATATGACGGAGCAAGCATTTAATCTTGCTACCGGAACAAAAGAGAAAGAATTATTCCTGATTCCCGGGGCTACCCACATTCAAACGTACTATGTGCCAGAATATGTTACTCAGGCGATGAATAAGCTTAACCTATTTTTTAGTAAAAATTTACATGACGGCAGCCATGGCAAATAAGAAATACAATGCAGTGAAACTATTGATCATCGGGCTGCTTATCAGTATCAATGCACAATTAATTCATGCTCAGCATTCTCTTGCTGAACAAGAGGTCATCACTCTCTCAAAAAAGAAATGGCAATGGATGGCCGATAAAAAAGCCGACACCCTCGCTAATCTTTTTCACGAGAAGTCGGTCTTTGTACACATGGGCGGGGCGTGGGGCAAAGATCAGGAGGTGAACGTAATTCGAAACGGAGGAATCCATTATAAGAAAGCGGATATCCATGAAGTATCTGTGAACATCATCGATCATACGGCCATTCTGTTAAACACGATTACTTTGTTGGCGGTGGTGGGTGGCAATGAAGTTACTAATCCCTTTACTGTAACTGAAGTGTACGTAAAGGAAAACAATTCTTGGAAGCTCGCCTCCTTGTCATTTACCCGGATGCTCACTCCATCCGGTTCACAGGAAAAAAAATAATGATGTATGATAAAATTAATTTCGAGTATCACTATCGCTTTAATCATTATGGCACATAGCACAAAGGCAAACACAATAAATAATAATGGCGATGCATTCGATGCCAAACAGGAGAGCATCGTAACGATCGCTGCCTTCACCGCCAATGGCGACCTGGCCCGTCTAAAAAACGCACTCAACGAGGGGCTTAGCGCAGGGCTATCCGTTAGCGAGATTAAGGAAGTTATTGTTCAACTGTATGCCTATGCCGGGTTTCCAAGAAGTCTGAATGCACTGCACACTTTCATGAGTGTGCTGAAAGAGCGAGAGAAAAAAGGAATAAACGATGTGCCGGGAAAAGCAGCCAGCCCCTATCCTAAAAATAAAACTAAATTGGAAATGGGAACCGAAAATCAAACACGCCTTGTAGGCACACCCGTAAAGGGCGAGGTGTATGAATTTGCTCCTGCCATTGATCAATTTTTAAAAGAACATCTCTTTGGTGATATTTTTGGTCGCGATGTTTTAGATTGGAAAACGAGAGAGGTTGCCACGATCTCGGCTCTCGCAAGTCTATCGGGTACAGAGAATCAGCTCCGTTCTCATTTTAATGTAGGCCTACATAACGGGTTAACCGAACAACAACTGGCCCGAATAGTAACCATTATTAAAGACAAAGTGGGTGATGCCGAAGGAAACAGCGCAGCAAAAATCTTAGATGCTATACTGAAGCGAAATAGTAGTGCCGTTGCTAACAGCAACAACCATTTTGTTGGCTCTGTATCCGTGCAGATGCTAGTAGATAATGACAGTATATTTAATACACAGATGGCCAGTGTAACATTCGAACCGGGCGCGAGAACAAATTGGCACACGCATCCTTCCGGTCAAATCTTGATCGTTACTGAGGGCATCGCCTACTACCAAGAGAAAGGAAAACCGAAGCAGATGCTTTCCAAAGGTCAAGTGATGAAATGCCCCCCCGGAGCAACTCACTGGCACGGGGCTACCCGCGAAGGTTCTATGACACACTTGGCCTTGAGCACAAATTTGCAAATGGGTGGTGTCGTGTGGTTGCAAAAAGTAACCGAGGAAGAATATGAAAAATGAAAATGAAGCCACAGAAACACAGAAGAGTAATAGGACAGCTCCAAAAATGAAACGGAACAATGGAATTGAAGTGCTTTAGTCCGTTTGAGTTGTTCAGGGTTCCCATCCTTTAAAATATCCTCTCCGAGATTACTTCACTTCGCTCACAAAAAATATTTTGTTTCATCTGCCTCACTGTTGGCGCTCCAAAACAAAGTAGAGGAGGGGCTATCTGTTACAAGTCCTCGCGCCATCACACACTCCGGCACCATTGCGGGTTTTCCGTTTCTATCTTTGGCCGAGAGGGAAATTGTGATTTAGCCTTTCTTCATTACCTTTGCAAGAAAGTAGTGGAGTCTACTTTAACTGCTCATCGAGCCAATGACTCCTGATACGTAAATAATTTGTATTATTTAAACTATCAGGTATGTTCAGTTGGTATTCCTCTCTTCTCATTTCAAAAAACAACAATAGATTTGACCAATTTTTTTTATGTCTTATTCTAATCAATATGCTTTATGTAAAATGTACTTTTGGTCAATCCTCACTCAATTTTTTTGGGCTTTTCCCAAATATTAGCAATACCCTACACATCAATAAACATTGGGATGGCAGTTTTGTATTTTACAGTACCTCCAGCGCTTTTACCAGTTCAACAAATAATGTTGAGTATCCTTCAAAAATATTAAGATTGTATTTTGAGCCCAGTATTGTGTACAAGCACAATACTAACCTTAGTTTTTCAGCAAGCATTTCTTATAATTATGAACACCTAACCCCTAATGCCTCTTACTTTCAAGAGTGGAGACCTTGGCAACAAATCATATTTAAGCACAATCCAATTGTGTATAAGGGTAGAATTTCTCACAGGTTCAGGCTCGAAGAAAGGTTTATTAAAAATCAAGAAAATCCATATCGTCTTTCTGAGCGTTTACGGTATCAAATAAGTTATGTAATTCCACTAAATGGAAAAGTGTTAGATGTACATGAATTTTATATCAACGTTTACAATGAATTTTATTTTTCACTCTCCGAGCCAAGGAATAAATTTTATAGTGAAAACTGGATGTTTGCAGGGGTGGGTTATCGTACAGAGAAGAAGGGGAACATAGAGATTGGCCCTTTTTACCAATCAGCCATAATAAACCAACTGCATCAAAGACGCAACCTCATTCTCCTCCAAATAGCTTGGTCATTTAATTTTATTATTAATAAAAATTAAAATATTTTTTTATTTGTTTTTGTCTATTACTTACGGCTTAAGTGGCTTCGTTACATTTACTACTTGTCCTTTTTCGCGAGCATAAATACTGTGATCGTACATGGCTTCGCAGCTTATGGCCGGTAAGTAAAAAGAGCCGGCATAGCTTGCGGTCAATAATATCTTAAATGTCTTGCGCTGGTTAGCATCTAAATCAAAGTGGGTGTAAACCCGGTCATCTCGTATATCCTGATAAGTGGGTTTGTCGCTATTAAATTTTTCTTCCGTTCCCTCCAGCCGCAGGTTATTAATTTCCCAACCGGAAGGAAAAATCTGTTTCAACGCCAAATTTTTATATGCACCTCGTAAACCAGGGTTTGTAAGTGTAACGGTAGCCACCAACTCTTGGCCCTGTTCAAGTTGAGAGGGATCTATCGTATTTCCATCGGTGTCGGTATAGGCTACTATCATGTTTAAATTACTTTGTGCACTTTCTTCCTGGCCCCGGGCCGGTATGCCTTCGGAAAGCAGACGAACAAATAAGGCGCCTTTACTCTGATTAGTAAATGAAAGAGTACCCGGTTTGCCTTCTACCGGCAACTTTACCTGCGCTACAAACATACCTGTGCCGGCTGAAATTTCTTTTCCTTGGTAGGTGTACTTAAATTTTATTTCACCTTTCTGTTCCGTTCCGGCAAATGTGCCCGCGGCCTTTAAACACCACGCTACCGTTTGGGTGCTCATCCAATAATTATCGTTGCTGAGCGAAACCGAAATTTCTTTCAGCAGATCAAATGCGTTGGTGCGCTCGCCCAATAAAATAAGCGTTTCTAAAATAATGGCCTTATCGCGCAGGTCTGATCCATACGTGTAGCCCATTTCCTGATAAGGTTTAACCGTTGTTGCCAGATTGGCAATAATACTTTTGGCTGCCTCCGGTTGCCCGGCTTTGGCATAAGCAGCCGCTAACATCCAGCCGGCTACCGGGGGCAAAGGAGAAAGTTCACGCAAGCGGTTCATGGCTCCCAGTTCCGATTCGCCCGATAGCGATAAGGTGTATAACCGATACGCCTGATTCAACTCGCTGCTGTACTCCTGGTTTTTTCTCCAGGCCGATACTTTACCGCGTTGGTATTTCTTCCACCGCTTCAGCAGGTCGGCCGGCACAAAATATCCCTTTGCTTCTGCTTCATTCAAAAAATGACCGGCATACGTAGTGCCCCAACTGTCGGCATCTTCGCCTCCGGGCCAATACGAAAATCCTCCCTCCCGATTTACAAATGATTTTATCCGCCCAATGGCGGCATTAATATTTTTCTGGATGGCTGCCTTCTCACTTTCGCTCAATTGTTTTATGTTGGCCAAGTACAACTGAGGGAACACAGACGAAACAGTTTGCTCGATGCACCCATACGGATACTGGATTAAATAGGCCAGCCGTTGCCCCAGGTTAATGGGCGGTAAACTGGAAACCTCGAGTGTAGCGGAATTTGTTCCGGCTATGCCAACGGGCAGCAGTTGGGTAGACCAGTTTTTGTTCGTCTCTACTACGGCCTCTTGCATTTTACTTACCGGTGGATTGGGGTTTCGTACTTCTATTTCAATTACATCTTGGGCTTTATAATTTCCTGCGGTGGCCAGCACTTCCACTTTTGCTTTACCCGTGGTCGCTTTTACATTCAAATCAAAATCTATTGTGTGATCCCCAATGCCTGAAAAAGTTACCGTTTGCGAAGTTTGCGACAAACGGAGCAGATCACTTGCTTTTACCGTGATGTTAACCGACTGAATATTTTTTTCACTAACAAAAAGTGTTACCGGCAATTTCACGTTTTCTTCCGGTCCCAGCACACGGGGCAGGGTAGCCAGTACCATCAGCGGTTTGCGCACCGGGGTGGCTTTTTCTGTTTTACCGTAAGCCCCTTCATTACCGGCCACCACCATCGTTTTTACCGAGCCAATGTATTGCGGCATGGTAAACCGGATTTCCTTTGATCCACCATTCAAGGTAAACGGGCCAAAATATTTTACCACCGGTTTAAAGCGGATAGCTTTAGAATCCTCTTCTTTTGATTTCGCCAATTCGGCATCGCCCCCGATGGCCAGCAATCGCTCAATCTTTCCGCCAAACGAGCCCATTACCTGATCATACAAATCCCAGGTTTTTACACCTAATGCCTCGCGCGCATAAAACCGGTTCCACGCATCGGGAGTTTTAAAGTGTGTAAGATCGAGCAGACCTTCGTCCACCAGAGCCACCGTAAATGTCATTTTTCGGTTGTTTTGTTCCGAAATTTTGATGGCCACTTCACGTCCGGGCTCCAGCACATCGGGCATGGTAAGTACCGGGTTTAAATGGGTGTTTGGATTTTCTATTTGCAGCGGTATCACTCCATACAAGCGAATGGGCAAATCATTTACCGTTTGGGCATGTGGTTGCAACAAAGTAACTGACACAAAAATGTTGGGTGTCATTTCTTCTGTTACCTCAAATGAAAAAGGATTATCGCCTGCTTTCGTTTCAAGCCAAAATGTTTTTATCACACGGCTTCCGTTTTCAAGACTGATCAGAGCCCGGCCCTGGTCGCTGCCGGGAATGGCGAGCGTTGCCTTTTCTCCGATGCGGTAAGAAAGTTTATCCGATGAAAAGGAAAGCATGGTGGCTCCGTTACTTTCATTGCGGGCGCGACCAGCCCATCCTGGCCAGTCTATATAAATTATTTTGGCTGCTGTGTGTCCGGAAACCGGGTCGGTAGCCCGCACCAAAAATCTTCCCCACTCGGGGTACTTTACTTTAAAACTCCATGCGCCTTTTCCGTTTACAGTACTGGTAATGCCCGAGGTAACCGGCTCAGCATATTGGCCGGTCATAAAATTTACATTGCCTTCGGGGGAGCCATCCCACCACCAGCGCCAGTTTATTTTGTATAAACTTACCTGAATACCGCTATGAGAAACCGGATTACCATCAGCATCAATCGTAACCAGATCAACCCGGTGGGTAGTATCGGTTAGCAACATGCCGCGGGCTTTGTCGCCCGGTGGAGTGCGCAAACCGGTATAGGAGGAATAGGGGTAGTATGGCAAACTGAAATTATCTATGCTGAAGTTGCCGCTCTCTTCAAATGCTTTTCCCCGGAAGATGGCATTGAGTACCCCCGGAGCCTCTGTGGGGGTTTCCAGATTAGCGCTTACCACCGCATGGCCGGTGGCATCGGTTACACCTTCAAAAATAGATTTCGATTCACCGGCAAAATTTTTGGAGGGATCTTCAAAAACAAAATCCGGATACCGGGCAAATTTGGTTTCGCCTTTGGTCAGCAGCACATCAAATTGTGCTTTTAAGTTCTTGCCGGGTGCTCCGTGCAGCCAATCTACCTGCAAACTGCCGGTAAGGTTGCTGTTGGCACGGGTTATTTTATCTACTCCAAAATCTAATTTAATACGCAGGCGATTGGGTTTTACTGTTTCTATCCGGATGGGTGAAGTAAAAACTGTTCCGCCCGCTTTTACGTGGGCCGTCCAGTGTCCCGTGGGGGCTTCGGCCTCGGTAGCTGTGGCAAAAGAATAAAATCCATTTTCGGATTTTGAACGCACGATGCGGCTGGTAACCTGCCCTTGCGGGTTCTGCAATTCAAAAATTACCGGATGGGCTGCCGGCAATAAATTTAATTTATCTTCTAAGATAAAACTCAGATGAAGCGAGTCGCCCGGTCGCCACACCCCGCGTTCGCCATATAGAAATCCTTTAATCCCCTCATTAATTTGCTCACCGCTTACATCAAAATTACTCAACGACAGCGCTTCTCCATCTGGTAATTTTAAATAGCCACGTTGCGGTCCGTACTTAGCCACCAATATAAAGGGTGTTTTCTTTACACTGATTTTAACCATTCCATCGCTGCTGGTAGTGGCCTTCCCCACGATCTGCTGTTGGTAGTCGTACACATTAATTTCCACCCCGGATATCGGCTTGGTTGTTATTAGATTATTAACCACTACCAGCAGGCTTCCATCGCCTCCCCGCTTGGCCAGCAAACCTAAATCAGACGCCATTACATTTTGTTTGATGTTGCGCGACCCGGTGTAGTAGGCCGCATTGCACGGGTTATCGCGCTGCTGCCAATCGTAGCCCTCTCCGTAATAATAATTTTCGTACGAATCCCAATAACTGTCTTCCTGCTCGCCCTCGTTTTCATTTTCCGAATCGGATGCGACCGATTGCAGTTCTTCACTCTCCGGGCAAGTAAATGAGGCGTATTGTTTTTTAAATCCGATGCGTACCTGATAAATCGCTCCGGGCTCGGTATTGATTAATTGCGCCAGATCGAGCGTAAACCGGTTCCATTTACTTAGGTCTGTCACTCCGGCATTTTCAAGTGAGATTATTTTTTTTAACACCGGCTTACCCACCCTGCGCAATTCGGTGTTGCCATCATAGCTGTTTACCTGAAAAAATTGAACGATGTTACTTTCAAAAATTTTGATAATCTGCACATCGACCGATTTCAGATTCACGGCTTCAAACGGGAGAATCAGCCCATCGCTGCTGGGCAAGATTGTGCCTTTGCCGGTAAACCGCACGGCCGGAAGAATTTGTTCGAAAACTACATCGAAGGAAGCAGCTTGCGCCAGGCGAAAATTCAGCCCATTGCGAATGCCCGCTTCGATGGTAAGTTTTCGCGTACCGTTTTGCCGTACAGGCGGAAATACGTTTAACTGGTTGTCTTTAATTTCAAAATCGAGTGTGCCCGCTCCTTCTAAAACAACCAAGCCGCTCAGGTTTTGTTTTTCATCCAGCGGATCTGAGAACTGAATGACTACGTGCTGATTGCTTCCCTGGTTTACTAATACATTGCTTACTTTAAAATCGGTAAGGGCTGGTATCTCTACTTCCTTCGATTCGCCCCGGTTCACTCCTATACTTTGGCCGTTCGCTGCAAGAGTTACCTTTCCGGCTGTTTCCCTGCGTTGCACTTCTTCCACTACAAACGCATGTTGCTTTCCTCCGGTGGCATGTGTCCAACTGATTTTTAAAGAGACACCCTCCTGCTCGGCCAGCATCATTTTTTCTACGCTTTCGCTTTCGGCAAAATCGGCTGTTACGATAGTGCCTTCTATTTTTTCTCGTTTAAGTTCGGTTTTAATGTAAGGCTTTACATTGTCTATCGATATCTCAAAATTTTGTGGCATCACCTGAAATGAATACCGCAGCGTGGCTAATTCTTTTGGCGTGTTAAAAAGTTTAGACAGATAAAACTGTACTTCGTACACCTGGCCTGATTTTAATCGTTTAGCCGGACGAAATTCAATCGTTTTTCGATCGAGCCAAACCGTAGTTCCCTTCACCGAAGGGCTCAGTGAAAATAAAGAAGTAGAGGTTTCGCCTATGGCTGCCGAATCAATGGCTTCTTTCGTCAGCACGAGGCGCACCGAAGACCCTGAACTTACTGAAGAAGCTGTGTAGGATGACACATACTCGCCAAAGGCCGGATCAACCGAAGAAAAGGTGGCACGGGCGTTTGATCCGGTAAAAAAAAAATAAGCAATCAGCCCCATCACGGCAAGCCCCATGGTAACAACCGTTACCTTTTTTAAATTAATATTTTTCGTTGAAAACATATTTTATGGTTTGTGAGTCTGGTTTTTTGAATTGAAAGATCGGCAAATTGATAAGAAAAAATAAAATGATAAATCAGGATACGGATTGGTGCCGGATGGCTCCCTTTACTATCCAGAATACAGCGGCCAGGTAGGTAGTCATTATCCCAACTCCAGCGAGTGGAACAGGTTGATGAAATTTATTGAGTGCCAATAGGCTGTCGGATACTAAAAACAATAATGCGCCAAAAGAAATACTCCAAAAACTGGCCGAGGAGGTTCGTCCGTAACGAAAAAAAGATTGAACGACCATCCAGGCAAGTACCAGCGCATACACCATTACCGGAATTTTCAGAGCGCCCAGGCTGGGGTACAACACCGTTACTAAACCGGTAGCGGCCAGCAGCACCGGAAATGCAGCCCTTATTTTTTGCGGGCCGTTCAGCCCTTCGCCTGACCAACAAAACTTTTGGTAGGTTATAATGAATAGAACCTGTGCCCCTAAAAATGAACCTAACCCAAGTATAAAAAACAACTCCCGAATACCCGCAAAAAGTAAAAAAACATCGCCCACCCAGCAACCCAATAAGGCGAGCAGAAAAATTTTTTCTTTGGCAAAAGACTGACGAATATACCAGAGCGCCAGCAGCGGCACTAACAACGGCTTGATAAACACATCGTACGGAAGCAGATTAAAAAACTGAATTGTTACTTCTATGGCTGCCACTATAAAAAACAAAACCAATGCGTATGAGGTTTTCATCGTATCAAATTTTCGTCAAGTTAGAGGGAATTGACGAGATGAACTTTATCTGTCGCAACAAATGAAATATATTCTCTACGAACTATAAAAGAGCGGATCGAGCGAATCCAGGATTTTTCTTTTTAATTCCCGGTTTGCGGTTTCCACTCTGAATTTTATATCGTGCCGGGAGTAGAGGGTGATACTTACCTGAGCCGAATTGGCAGGCGATTGAAGCTGTTTTATATTTTCTCTTACCCGGTCGGCCCTGCGCTGCATTTCCTGAAACTCATCGAGTGGGTTGTCTGAAATATGAATGGTGAGGTTGATCATGAGTTGGTTGCTAAAGAGCCATGCCAAACCCATTCCAAAAAATTATGGCTTGTTTTTTAGATTTTTTTGTACACCTCGCTTCTGTTCGCTCCCTTTATGGGAAAATCATTCCTAAAAACCGTAGCGTATTCTCAATTTATTTCTTTTTGTAAAAAGAAATGTTACAGCGAAAGCGGCCAGTAACGCGCTTATCCCAAAGCAATAGATAAAATTTTCATGCTTATTGGCATACCATAAACCCGAGATAATCGCCCCTAAACCAATACCCATTTCCATAGAAATATAGAGCGAAGCTATTCCACGCCCACGGTGCTCGTCCACCACTCAGGTCAGTTGCCCAAGCTAACAAGGTAGGCGAAGTGGCTCCTTGTGCCAACCCATATAAACATACTCCGGTTATGAGTAGCCAACCCGAATTTGCCACCCCCGTTACCAGCATGGCCACTACTATCAGTGTCACCGATAGTATTAATACCGGCACCCGGCCATATCTATCAGATGCTTTTCCGGCCAGCAACCTGACAAGCAAAGAAGCTATCGTGAGATATGAAAACAACAATCCTTTATTATGAATACCAACATGTTCGCCAAAGTCGGGTAATAATGTATAGACTACGCCATACGCAAAAGCCGACAACACCATTACCACACAAGGTGCCAAGACACGAGGTTCGAACAAATCTTTTTTATGGATTTTCAATAAAGTCCACGAAACAGAATGCCGCTCTGCTAATGTTTCTTTTATATTTAGTACGAATACCACCGATATTAACGCAAAAAATGATGAGAGGTAAAACATCCAATCTAAACCAAGCAAATTAGCCACCCACCCACCTATAGCAGGCCCGCAAGCACTGCCCAAAGCACCGGCCGTACCAATAAACCCCATAGCCTCTCCCCTTCGGTGAGCCGGAATTACATCTGAAACATAAGCGGCAACCCCCGTAGGTGAAAACCCGGTAGAAAAGCCATGAACTAACCGAAGCGCAAAAAAACCAAAGAGTGTGGTAAGCCACGGGTAAAACAAACTACAAACCAAACACACAATACTACCAAAAATAATTACCGTCTTTCTGCCCAAACGGTCGGCCAGCTTCCCGCTGAAAGGGCGCGAAAGCATAGCGGTAAGTGTAAATAGTGAAATAATTAAACCTTTGTAATCAGCTCCGCCAAGATGAGTAAGAAACCCCGGCAACTCGGGTATAATCATGTTAAAGCTGGCAAAGAAGAGTAATGTGCTTAAGCACAATATCCAAAACTGAGCGGAATAAATCCTGCCGGTTTTCAAGCGGGTTCAAAAAAAACCCTTCCCCACCAAAGCAGGAAAGGGAAAATAAAATGAATTAGGCCCATCAGGCCATGGCGTTCACACGTTTGGCCAAACGGCTTTTTTGGTTGGCTGCCTTTTTCCAGTGGATCACATTCTTTTTGGCAAGCTTGTCCAGCATTGCAGTTACTTCCTTTAACAAAGCCTGCGCTTCGTCTTTTTTGGAGGTACTCAATAATTTCTTCACATGAGTACGGGTGGTTTTATGCTGATAGCGGTTTCTTTCGCGTTTTTTCGCATTGGCTCGTACTCTTTTTTCAGCCGATTTATGGTTTGCCATAGAGGTAATTATAAAAGGAGTGCAAAGGTAAAAGGTTTAAGGATATTTACAAAGACTGGCAAAAAAAGCCTTCTGAGGCTCTCCAGCAAGTAGCCAATGGTTGTAAAATATGCTTACATGCTTCTCGTAGCTCATCGGAAGAATAGCTTGCTAAGCACTGCATAGACAATAACTATGTAATGATAAAAATAATCAATTTGATTTATTAGAAAGCCAACCGTAGTATTGAGAGATAAAGACGTAATCAATATTCATTTAATCACATCAATATGTCAACCCAAACTCATGAGCCCACACACAACGGAAAGAACGGAGAAAGCAAATGTCCGTTTCACGCAGATGCCCTGAAGCAACCGGCCGGAGGTGGCACCCAAAACCAGGAATGGTGGCCCAACCAATTAAAACTGGGGGTACTCCGCCAACGCTCCTCATTATCTAACCCCATGGGGAATAATTTTAACTATGCCGAAGAGTTTAAGAAACTGGACTTAGCCTCGATAAAAAAAGACCTTCGTGCCTTGATGACCGACTCGCAAGAGTGGTGGCCGGCCGACTTTGGTCATTATGGCCCATTGTTTATACGGATGGCCTGGCATAGTGCCGGCACCTACCGTGTAAGCGATGGCCGCGGTGGAGCCGCAGCCGGCCAGCAACGTTTCGCTCCTTTAAATAGTTGGCCCGATAACGTAAACCTTGACAAAGCCCGCAGGTTACTTTGGCCGATTAAACAGAAATACGGTAAAAAAATTTCATGGGCTGATCTGATGATTCTGGCCGGAAACGTAGCACTGGAATCTATGGGTTTTACCACATTTGGTTTTGCCGGTGGCCGCGAAGACGTGTGGGAACCCGAGCAAGAAGTGTATTGGGGCTCTGAAAAAGAGTGGCTGGGCGATCAACGCTACTCGGGCAAACGCGATCTGGAAAACCCTTTAGCCGCTGTGCAAATGGGGCTTATTTATGTAAACCCCGAAGGTCCTAACGGAAACCCCGATCCGCTTGCCGCTGCTCATGACATTCGCGAAACGTTCAAGCGTATGTCTATGAACGATGAAGAAACCGTTGCCTTAATTGCCGGTGGTCACACCTTTGGCAAAACACATGGTGCCTCGGCCGCCTCTCATGTGGGGTCTGAGCCGGAAGCAGCTGCCATAGAAGAGCAAGGACTTGGCTGGAAAAGTAGCTATGCTTCCGGTAAAGGCGGAGATACTATCAGCAGCGGGCTGGAAGTTACCTGGACTTCCACCCCTACCCGGTGGAGCAACAATTTCTTCTGGAATCTTTTCGGCTACGATTGGGAGTTAACCAAGAGCCCTGCCGGGGCACATCAGTGGAGACCTAAAAATGGAGCCGGGGCAAACTCCGTTCCGGATGCTCACGATAAATCGAAACGGCAAGAACCGCGCATGCTCACTACTGATATTGCTTTAAAGCTCGACCCTGTGTACGAAAAAATTTCCAGACGCTTCTATGAAAACCCCGATGAATTTGCTGAAGCCTTTGCCCGTGCCTGGTTTAAACTCACGCACCGCGATATGGGGCCGGCTACCCGCTACCTTGGTTCGGAAGTACCCAAAGAAGAGCTGATTTGGCAAGATCCAGTTCCGGCAACCACATCCCGGCTAGTGGACGAGAAAGAGATTGCCTCATTAAAAAATAAAATCTTGTCGTCTGGTTTTTCTGTTTCACAATTGGTTTCTGCCGCGTGGGCATCGGCCTCTACTTTCCGTGGATCAGATAAACGCGGTGGCGCTAATGGCGCTCGCATCCGTTTGGCTCCGCAAAAAGACTGGGCAGCTAATAATCCGACCCAACTTGCTTCGGTAATAAAAAAGTTGGAGGAAATTCAAAAAGAATTTAACAGCACAGCTACCGGAAAACAAATTTCACTGGCCGACTTAATTGTATTGGCTGGATCGGCCGCTATTGAAAAGGCAGCTAAAGAGGCCGGCTTTACCATAGCTGTACCCTTTACAGCCGGGCGTGGTGATGCTTCTCAAGAACAGACCGACATCGAATCATTTGCTGTGCTTGAACCTCTTGCTGACGGATTCAGGAACTACCTAAACAATAAGCTTACTGTACCGACCGAAGCCATGCTGATAGATAAAGCACAGCTGCTCACCCTTACTGCTCCGGAACTGACCGTGCTGGTGGGTGGCTTGCGCGTGCTCAACGCCAACTTCAATCATAGCAAGCATGGCGTGTTTACACACCGGCCTGAGGTACTCACCAACGATTTTTTTGTAAACCTGCTCGATATGGGCACCACCTGGAAACCGGTTTCAAGCGATCTTAATCAATTTGAAGGGCACGACCGCAAGACCGGAAAAATAAGGTGGACGGCCACACGTGTCGATTTAATTTTTGGCTCGAACTCCGAACTGCGGGCGTTGGCCGAAGTCTATGCCAGCGAAGATGCCAAAGAAAAATTTATAACCGACTTTGTGGCTGCCTGGGTTAAAGTAATGAACCTCGATCGTTTTGATATAGCGTAGGCATATCTTTTAAAAAGGCTGCCTGAAAAGGTGGCCTTTTATATTATCTATCTATCAATTTGCTGGTTAAAGTGTGGCAAATAAAAAACCCGATTTCTTACGAAAACCGGGTTTTTCAAGCTCTCCCTCTTGGACTTGAACCAAGGACCCTCTGATTAACAGTCAGATGCTCTAACCAGCTGAGCTAAGGGAGAATTTGGGAGTGCAATATTAGCAGATTGCTAAATAATAGCCAACCGAGGCGAAAAAAATTCTTTTAAACCTTAGCCAAAGCCTGTTCTAAATCTGTCAGCAGGTCTTCGGCATCTTCTACGCCCACACTAAGCCTGATCAATGAATCGCTCAGGCCATTTTTTATGCGCTCCTCGCGGGGTATGCTGGCGTGTGTCATCGAGGCCGGATGGTTGATCAACGATTCTACGCCACCGAGCGATTCGGCCAGCGAAAACAACTCTACATTTTCCATCAAAACTTTGGCCACATCCACGCTATCATTTTTTAATGTGAACGACAACATGCCGCCAAAGTCGCGCATTTGTTTTTTGGCAATGGCATGGTTGGGGTGGTCGGTAAAACCGGGCCAATATACCTTGCCTACCTTGGGATGGCTCCGTAAAAACTCAGCTACTTTTTTTCCGTTGGCGCAATGACGCTCCATACGCAAATGCAATGTCTTTATGCCCCGCAATACTAAAAAAGAATCTTGCGGCCCCGGCACAGCCCCGCACGAGTTGGCAATAAACGCCAACTCCTGATGCAGCTTTTCATCATTTGTTACCAGGGCTCCCATAATTACATCGCTGTGGCCTCCCAGATATTTAGTTACCGAGTGCATCACCAAGTCTGCCCCCAGATCTAACGGGTTTTGCAGATAGGGTGAAGCAAACGTATTATCTACTGCCACTTTGCATTGATGGGCCTTCGCCAGTTTTACACACGCAGCTATATCAATGATGCGCATGAGCGGATTAGATGGTGTTTCAATCCAGAATAATTTTGTTTTTGAATTGACGTATTTTTCTGCGTTGCCTGCCTCGGTTAAGTCAATAAAGTGAAACTTGATACCCATCCGTTCATACACTTTGGTAAAAAGCCGGTACGAGCCTCCATATAAATCATTGCTGGTAATTACCTCATCGCCCGGGTTCAGCAAGCGCAGCACGGCATCGGTGGCACCCATGCCGGATGAAAAGCAAAGCCCTAATTTTCCATTCTCTAAGGCGGCAATACTCTTTTGTAGTTGATGGCGAGTAGGGTTAGCGCCCCGCGCATAGGCATAACCCTTGTGTTGGGCGGGCGAAGATTGCACATAGGTAGAGGTTTGGAAGATGGGCGTCATAATAGCGCCTGTGGAGGGGTCGGGTTCTACCCCGGCATGGATGGCTTTTGTTCCGAATTGCATAATGGAATGATTGGATTTTATTATTTTAACACCAGAATTCAGCCTGTAAACTTGCAATTTTTTTCCCGATATTCTTTCATTTGGCGTTTCCCCACCGAGCAGGAAAAAGCATACGATGAGTTTGTATTTCCGGCCAATTTGCTGTCGCTGCGGTTAGTTACATTCATTACGTTGTTTGGGATGAGCACCTTTCTGATTATTGATTTTTTTCGCGATGTAGATTTCAGTATTGTTCTGCTCTCGCGCCTAGTCGTGCTAAGTTACGCTTCCGCGCTCATGTTTTTTATTCTCAGGCGCCAGCCCAGCCCCCGGTTTGTTACCTGGGGAACCGTTTCTATTGCCTTTATTAATTTTGGAGCGGCCATGGTTACAGCCTCCTTCGCCCGGATGCCGGGGTATTATATTACCAATCTTTTATTTCTCATTTGGATCTTAGTAGCGGCTGTTAGCGGGCTTAACCTACGATATGTGTTGAGATTGAACTTAGCCTTGTTTATCATTTTCATTGTCTTTTCCAAAACAATCCACCACGATGCGTTTTACTCCACGCAGTATCCGCACCTGGTGATGTCGTTTATTTATTTTGTAATTGTGGCCATCGTATTGGAGTATCGCAGACGAAAAAGTTTTTTACAATTCAGCGAACTGACAGAGCAAAAAAAATTAGTGGAGAATCTGAATCAGCAAAAGAACAAGATTATCTCCATCCTCTCGCACGATATTGCCGACCCGTTAAACTCGCTCACCAGCTTAGTGCACTTACAAGCAAAGGGGAAGCTAGCCGATGCCGATCGTAAAAATTTTCTAACCCAAATCGGAGATGAGTTGAAAAATGTTACCGGGTTGCTGTATGGGTTAGTGCGCTGGTCGCGGTCGCAAATGGATGGGTTTGTGTCGGAAAAGAAAACGGTCAGGCTCGTTCCTTTTCTGGAAAATATAGTTCATCTTTTCAAAACCACCGCATCAGAAAAATCGCTTGGGTTTAACCTGTCAATAGATGTTGAATCAGAATTTTATGCCGATGAGGAAATGGTGCGCATTGCCGTTCGCAATGTTATCTCGAATGCTGTAAAGTTTGCTACCCCGGGTACCACTATTACCATTGAGAATACGGGCGAACCGGGTAAAATTATTATTTGTATTGTCAATCATGGGATATCCATTCCGGCTGAGCTTCAGCGAAAACTATTTACTCACCAACTGCCACCAGCCGAAGGCACCCACCATGAGCAAGGAGCTGGTTTGGGCTTGGTCATGGCCTCCTTTTTTATACGGTTTAATGGTGGCGATATTTTTCTAGACTCCTCAGATGTGCCCGGGCGTACTCAATTCAGAATTGAGTTGCCCACCGCCTACACCGAAGCGCAAACCGTTCAGATTGAGCGGTTGATCTCAAATTTTTCTAAATAATCGGCTACCCGCCTTACAAAACTTCCGCCCAGTGCGCCATCTACCACGCGGTGGTCGTACGAATGCGACAAGAACATTTTATGACGGATGGCAATGGAGTCGCCATAGGGTGTTTCGATAACAGATGGTTTTTTCTGCACCGCCCCAAGCGCCAGAATGGCTACTTGTGGCTGCATAATAATAGGTGTACCCATAACATTGCCAAACGAACCTACATTTGAAATGGTAAAAGTGCCTCCGGCCAGTTCATCGGGTTTAAGTTTGTTTTCGCGGGCGCGCTTGGCCAAATCATTCACCGCTTTAGCAAGCCCGGCAATGCTGTATTGGTTGGCATTGCGAATAACCGGTACAATTAAATTTCCGCTGGGCAAAGCCACGGCCATCCCTATATTAATATCGCGTTTCTTAATAATCTTGTCGCCATCTACCTGCACATTAATCATCGGAAAATCTTTAATGGCTAACACCACAGCCTCTATAAAAATGGGTGTAAACGTAAGCACCTCCCCTGTTTGTTTCTGAAATTCATTCTTCACTTTGTTTCTCCAATACACCATACTGGTAACATCGGCTTCCACAAACGAGGTAACATGCGGAGAAATGCGTTTGCTGTCCACCATACGTTCGGCTATCATCTTGCGCATGCGGTCCATCTGGATGATTTCATCGCCCGCACTTACCGAAGCAGGCACTAAGGGCGCTGAAACGGGAGCAACCGTTAGGCTCTTTCCCAGTTTACGGTTTTGAACGTAACCCAAAATATCTTTTTTGGTTACCCGCCCTTCGGCACCCGTGCCGGCAATGGCCTCCAATTCAGCCACGGCAATGCCTTCTTCTTTGGCAATATTTTTTACCAACGGAGAATAAAAACGGGTAGATGATTTATAGTCGTGGGCAGCGTGCCCGTTAGATGTAGTTACCGGTAGCGAAGGCTCGGCCACCGTGGTTTTAGTTTCAGTTAAAATCGGTTCAGAGGCAGGTACTTCATTTCCTGTTTCCGCTTCGGTGGCAATAATGGCAATGGCTTTCCCCACTTTTACCACCTCTCCTTCCTTGGCCAGAATTTCTTTCAACACACCGGCATAGGTAGAAGGCACTTCGGTATCTACCTTGTCAGTGGCCACTTCGAGCACGCTTTCATCCTGTTCAATTTTATCGCCCGGTTTTTTTAACCACTTCAAGATAGTGGCTTCCATTATGCTTTCGCCCATCTTGGGCATGATCAATTCTGCTTGTGCCATGTGTCGAATTTAAAGAACTGTAAAGTTAGATTATTTTTAACCCGATTGCCAACAATCGGTTGAAGGCAAAATGTAGTTTGGGGTTTGAGTATATCAGCCAAATAAAAAATATTTTTTTACAAAAAATACTTACGGTTCATTTTTTATATGACCCAGCTTCTTGGCTTTATCATATTAATAGGCCGTGCGTTGATGCTGAGCGGCTTTCAAATCAGAATTTTAGTTCAAAAACACAGATGGAGTTTGCTTCTTCGTTCCCACTTAACGTGTTGTGTGCTCAACTTACTTCGGCAAACTTGTCCGTATTAAATTCAGTACGGCAATGGAGGCGGCTTTTATATTCAGCAATCGATCGGAAGTAAACTGTAATTTTTTCATCACCGTATGATGTTTGTCGGAGTAGGCGACCCAAACCAGGCCTACGGGTTTTTCGGACGTGGCTTCGCTCGGACCGGCAATGCCACTGGTGGCTACACCAATATCCGTATTGAACTTGGCGCGTACAATATTGGCCATTTTTATTCCGTACTTGCTTCCGTTGTTGTTCGTCATTGTTTCTTCTGGCCTCTCATTTTTGAAATCAGGAAAGATGAATCCAATCGATGTGATCAAAATGGAATAACTACTTCGGCAGGCTCAATCCGATCAAATTAAAAACAACAATCGAAATCGATTCAATATTTTTATACTATTTAAAATAGTTGTTTTTTTAATTAAAACGATGTTTTTTAGTACAGATTTGCATTTGAAATGAAAATCTGTACTATATTTGGAGTATGTTTGAAAGAGTGGCCCGTGGGCAAATCAAAAAAATGAGCCGGTATTTTCCGGTGCTTTTTCTGAGTGGCCCCAGGCAGTCAGGAAAAACCACACTGGTAAAACAAATATTTAAAAGCCTGCCCTACGTGCTGCTGGAACTGCCCGACCAACGGAGGCTAGCACACAATGACCCTCATTCGTTTCTACAGAAATTCCCGAAAGGGGCGGTACTGGATGAAGCGCAAAATGTGCCCGAACTATTTTCTTATCTGCAAGGAGTTGTGGACGAAAACCCTAAAAAGAAATTTGTGCTCACGGGCTCGCAAAACTTTTTGCTGAATGAAAAGATTACGCAGTCGCTGGCCGGGCGGGCCGGAGTATCTGTACTGCTGCCGCTTACGCTGCACGAGCTGAGTCCATCGCCAAAGGCTACGTTTTCAGAATTGATTGTGAAAGGTTTTTACCCGGGGCTTCATGCAAAGAAAGTACCGCCCTCTTTGTTTTACCCGAGTTATCTGCAAACCTACATCGAGCGTGATGTGCGAAGCCTACAGAATGTGGGCAACCTCAATCAGTTCAATCTCTTTTTGAGATTATGCGCGGGGCGAGTGGGGCAAATCTTGAATGTAAGCCATCTGGCAAGCGAAACGGGAATTTCTGTTAATACGGCCAACGCATGGCTGTCGGTGCTGGAAGCAAGCTATATCGTATTTCGTCTGTCACCCTTTCACAAAAACTATAAAAAGCGTTTGGTCAAAGCTCCTAAATTGTATTTCAACGATACAGGCTTAGCCTGCTACCTGTTGGGAATCAAAAATGCACGGGAGCTTACCACTCATTTTGCCTATGGCGCATTGTTTGAAAATTTCGTTATCATCGAGATGCTCAAGAAACGACTCAACACAGGCATTCGAGATGGGCTCTACTACTGGCGCGACAACAAGGGGGTTGAAATCGACCTGATCATTGAAGACGGAAAAAAAATTGCAGCCTATGAAATCAAAGCCGGGCAAACATCCAATACCGACTATTTTAAAAACCTAAAGTATTGGTCGCAATTATCCAAAGACCATTGGGATAACACCGTGATTTACGGAGGTGATTACGAACAAAAACTTCCGTACGCAAAATTGGAAAGCTGGAAGAAATTGCTAAAATAAAAAATTTACTTCGGCAAACTTGTCCGTATTAAATTCAGTACGGCAATGGAGGCGGCTTTTATATTCAGCAATCGATCGGAAGTAAGCTGTAATTTTTTCGTCACCGTATGGTGTTTGTCGGAGTAGGCAATCCAAACCAGGCCTACGGGTTTTTCGGGCGTGGCCCCGCCCGGGCCGGCAATGCCACTGGTGGCTACCCCAATATCCGTATTGAACTTGGCGCGCACAATATTGGCCATCTCTATAATGGTAGGCTCGCTTACCGCCCCATGTTTTTCAAGCACTTCGGGTTTCACGCCTAATTGCCGCATTTTAATTTGATAATCGTACGGAATCATGCTTCCTAAAAAATAATGCGAGCTGCCCGGCACACTTGTCACCAAGTGAGAGAGGTAGCCGCCCGTACAACTTTCGGCAATAGAAAGGGTTAGTTCTTTTTCGCTGAGCAGTTTCCCGATGGCCACCTCCAGCGGCTCTTGGCCATAGCCATAGATATATTCGCCCACCAGTGGTATTATTTTTTGCGACCAGTTTTCTATTTCATTTTTCAGGGCCGGTTCGTTCTCGCCCAGGCCCGTTAGGCGGAGTTTTACTTCACCAATACTGGGCAAGTATGCCAACTTAATATGTGCCGGCAATGATTTCTCCCACTGCGCAATTTTATCGGCCAGCATGGATTCACCTATTCCTACCGTGCGAATAACCTGATGAACAATAACGGGGAGTTTAAATTTTTCTTTTAGCTTCGGCAAAACCTGCTCGGTCATCATCTTCTTCATTTCATACGGCACACCGGGCATCGACATAAATACTTTTCCGTTTTTTTCAAACCACATACCAGGGGCCGTACCAATGGGGTTACTGATTTTTGTGCAACAAACCGGCAGTATGGCTTGCTGTTTGTTCGTTTCGGTTAGTTCGCGGCCACGGCTTTTAAAGAAGGCCGTCACTTCTTCCAACGCTTCGGGGTGGAGGCGCATCTCACAATTAAAGTGCTTGGCCAATAATGGCTTGGTCAGGTCATCGCTGGTGGGGCCCAGGCCACCGGTTATTAAAATAATATCAGCTCGGTTTTCGGCTTCGGCAAAAGCAGTAAGCATATCATCCTCTACATCGCCCACAGTAGTTTTGCGCACCACTTTAATTCCTAGTTTATCCAATTCAACGCTCATCCATTGCGTGTTGGTGTCCACAATTTGCCCATATAAAATTTCATCGCCTATACTAAGAAGTTCAGCTAAGACAGGTTTCATCTGACGTGTGTTTTTTTAACCGCGCAAAGATGAGAAAGTTTTGTGAATTGACTTTTCTCTCATTTGTTGTAGTTTAGTTTTCACATTCTTACAAATGAAAAAAATAATTTTAATATCGTTGGTTCTCAGCGCTTGTACCGCAGCACAGATCAACCAGGCCGTTACGGATGCTAATCAGGTTTTGGGTACGCCCCCGCCACTTACCAGCAACGAGGTAAGCAATGGATTGAAGGAGGCATTGGTAAAAGGTATCAGCCAAGGAGCCGATCTTGCCTCGCAAGCGGATGGCTATTTTAAAAACCCCAAAATAAAAATTCCGTTTCCACCCGATGCTCAAAAGGTAGAAGACAAACTGCGCGCCCTCGGGCTAAACGATCAGGTTGACCGCTTTATATTAACCCTTAACCGGGGCGCAGAAGATGCTGCGAAAGAAGCAAAACCTATATTTATTGAGGCTATTCAATCTATGACTATTAACGATGCCTGGGGAATATTGAAAGGGCAAAATGATGCGGCTACACAGTATCTGATGAAAACCACCACCGCCCAACTGAAAGCCAGGTTTAGCCCGGTAATTCAGCAGTCGCTAAACAAAGTGAGTGCTGCCCGGTATTATGAGGAGTTGGTAGATACCTATAATAAAATTCCCTTTACTGAAAAAGTAAATCCCGATCTGAATACCTATGCTACCAACCTGGCCATTCAGGGATTGTTTACTCTGATCGCCCAAGAAGAAAAAAATATACGCGAAAACCCGACTGCCCGAACCACCGATTTACTGAAACGGGTTTTTAGTGCAAAATAAATTTTAAGCGATGTAACTTAATTATTTCGGTGCCAGCCCGCCATACCAATGCGCGGCTGTTACGCCTCCATCCATCAGAAAATCACTTCCGGTAATAAACGCTCCGTCTTCCCCCATTAGTAAGGCTCCTACGTTTCCCACTTCATCCGGTGTGCCGGCTCGCCTTACCGCACATTGGTTTATCATTTGCCGGTAGCTCTCTCCACGAGGCCCGCTCAATTCCTCTTTTGCCAGCGGGGTAATAATGATGCCCGGGCTGATAGCATTTATTCTTGCTCCCCGTTTTCCCCACTGTACGGCTTCGGCCATCACACGAAGCGAGTTGCCCCGTTTAGAAAGTTGATACGCATGAAGCGAATCTTTTACATTTTGGGGTTGTAAAAAATCGAGCATCAGCAACTCTTCTGTTGGTGTGGTGGCCAATGCTTTGTTTTGTTCAACAGATAAAGGTGGCAACCGGTGCCCCGATTGAGAAGCGATTACCACCCCCGAGCCGCCCGATGCCATAACGTTTCCAAATAATTCAAGAACGAGAGCCGTTCCATATAAATCTACTTTCAGTATCGTTTCGGGCGATGCCTGCGTAGGCGAAACGCCAGCCGCATGAATCAGTCCGTGTATGTTGCCCAGCGTTGTTGCCTTATTAACCAGAGAAGTAACCGATTGCCGCGAAGAAACATCTACTTCCGATGTGCTTACCACAAACCCGGCTTCACTAAGAACCCGTGCCGCTGCCGTTGCATTTTCCTGGCGAAGGTCGGCCAAAAGAATATGCCGGCCGGCTCCCACCCGTCTGGCAATGGCTTGCCCTATTGAGCCTGCACCAATAACGACAATTACTTTCACTGTTTTGTCTTTCATAAATTAGGCTGCTTACTGATTACCTTACTTCTACTCAACCAAACAGATACCAGTACTTTGGACAAGTGTCGGTAAGTATGTCAGTGGCATTGATGTGATTGTTCAAAAGACATTCTATGTTTCAAAATTTTAAATTTTACTTCTCAATCAATGATTTTATTTGGCTAACAATCCCATCTTTCCTAAAGAAAAAATCGTCCAGCAGTTCTCTAAACCTAGTATCGAATTTGTCGTTTCTGTTCAAAAATTTTTTGTTAGTGTAGATAGTTATATGTGTGTGTTCCTTATCAGCCCAAGTGCCGACCGTAAATAAGTCAATGTTGCTAACAAGTGATTTAGTAGTTGATTTCATCTCGTCAATCAACTGGTCATTTAGTTTTGCTGTAAAAGCTGCTAAATGGATTTGTACTGTGTTCTTCAAAAGCAAATCCTTGGTGTTTATTGAAAAAAATATTGAATCAATTTCAGCACTTCTATAGAATACTTTTGATAAGTTTCCTATCCCGTTAAAATTCTCAAAATTTTTGGCTTTAAATATTTCCAAGATAGTATTGGCAATGTCTGCGTTTGTAATATCAATTACATTTAAAAGCTTGTTTACTTTTTCTTTTTGAGCAATAAGCTCACTTATAGTCATATTCATTTGCGGTATATTTCGTTTCATTGAGTAGTGAGTTTCAATTGTCTTAAAATATTCTTTTAAGTAAAACAGGCTAGTTTCGTTGTAGGCAGATGTAAAACTAAATTGATTACTTACTGCATTTATAAGTTCCTGATGAGTTATGTTGATATAAGAAATGTCTTTATTTTGAACCTTGAGTTTATCTTTATCAACTTCAAAAAGTGATAAGATAATTCCGATCTTATGGGTTTGCTGGGTATGATCCCAATATGTATGTAGCGGGTTAATTACGTCATGATATAGTTTGTTTTCAATTATTATTGCCCAATCACCACCGGTTAAAAGTAAATCTATCCTCTTCTTTTGATCGTCTCTTTCAATTGCATTACTGGTTACTTCTTCTTCTGTGATTTCGAAATCATCTCTAAAAAAATTTAAATCTACTTTGGGATCATGTTTTTCTATTAGTTTTAAAAGTGTATCATAAAACAAGGTGTCAAAACCGTGTTCTTCTTTTGGGTTTAAAAAATAACTTAATACCCTGCTATTAATTACTTCTTTATTGCGAATTCCCGTGATGTCAAAGAAATTTTTTGGTGCCTGCTTAGGCAAATCAGGAATATTCAAATCTTCTATTAGTTGGGTTAACTCCATAAATGAATTTAATTTTTATTTTAGATTGTTCTTCATTAGTGGCTGATTAAAAGGACAAGAAGGGGTTTTGTGAAAATTTTCATGGATTTTGTTTTTGTTTAAATTAAAAGTCCATTTTACATAGAGCAAGCAAATATGCCAATCTTCGAAGTACCGTCATTGTCCCGCAGCATTTCCATACCATCTTCACTCATACGTCAATCCAAACCCGAACTTAAACAGGGGGTCTTTAGAATCGTACGGTACATCTTCATATTGATTGCGCACCGCCTCCATGCTCGAGGGCATCTCGATGGGCAGTTTCCCTTCGGGCTTGTGTTTGCCAAAAATGATATCGAGAAGAGCCTCATCGGTGCAACCAAAATCAGCCAGAAGCCCGGCACTGGCGGCCGCTATTTCAGGAATGACCGCGGGGCGGTCTAAATAAATATCGACAACGGTAGGAACTTGGTTGAGCAGGGTAAGTATTTTTTGTTTGGCTTCGCCTTTAAAATCTAAGTCGCCATGATGAAAAAGTTTTTCAATAAATCCTTCGCAGGGCTGATAGGGAGTAGCTACACGCACAATGGCAAAGTCTGCTTCATTGGGCTGGTTTACCACCGTTGCATACTTTGCGGCTATTGTTTTATCCATGCCTTCGGTATAAATTTTTATACCTGTTTTCAATGGCAATATTTTTTCAGTCTTACCATTTTTTAATAACACCACCGACCTTCGCTGGGCTTCCATTCCTTTCAGCCTGAAATCTTCGCGGCCTACGGTCTGTTTTGCTTTTAGCACATCTACATACGGGTTATCAAACAAGCCTACTTTAAATTTATCGCGCAGAATCCTTCGTACGGAGATATTAATTCGCTCTTCAGTTATTTTTCCTTCTTTCACCAGTTTTATCAGCATTTCGGGAATGCTCTCTCCGCCAAACTGATCTACCCCCGCATTAATTATCTTCAACATTCTTTCTTCGGGCGAAAGGTTCATCACACCGTGGGCGCGGGCCGGGTAATCAATGAAAAAATTTTTTGCATCTGAAACAATACCCCAGTCGGTACACACTACGCCATCGAAATGATATTTTTCGCGCAGCAACCCTGTAATCATTTCTTTGTTGAAACTAAAGCCCACATTTTCCGAAGTCTGATCCATAGGCACACCATAATAAGGCATGATCTGGGCGGTGCCGGCTTTGAAGGCCGCCTCGAATGGAATCAGATGATAATTAAAATTTTTTCCGGGATACACCTGTCCTTTCTGAAATTGGAAATGGGGGTCGAGCCCTTCCTTCTGAGGGCCGCCTCCCGAAAAATGTTTAGTCATGCAAATGACACTGGCAGGCGAGAGGCTGTCGCCCTGAAACCCTTTAATATACGCATACACTAATTTGGAAGTAAGTTTGGCATCTTCCCCAAACGTGCCGTTGATGCGCGACCAGCGTGGCTCGGTGGCCAGGTCGGCCATGGGGTGAAGCGCCAGCGTAATGCCCACCGCCCGATACTCTTGGCGGGCACTGTTGGCAAAGTCTTTCATCAAGACAGAGTCGCCAATGGCGGCAAAGCCCAACGGCTCGGGCCACAATGAAAAATCGCCTGCGAGCAAACTGGCAAATTCATTTTTGGTAAAATGATTGCGTGGATCTGTGCCAAGGGTAATTGGAATACCAAGGCGTGTGCGTTCGGCTATTTTCTGCACTTTATTATACCAGATAGCCAGCGGCTCGGTATGGGGTGTTTGCAATAAATTAAAATGATTTATTTTTTTTACTACGATCCCTTCACTGTTGGCCGGCAGCATAAACGAAAACAGGTTGCCAAATTCGGGGGCTTCGGCCAATTCGCCATCGCTGCTGGTTTTGATCATGCTGAAAAACATGGTTCCGGCTTTTTCTTCCAGCGTCATAAGAGAGAGCAGGTTGGCAACCCGGTCTTCTACTTTTGCGCGGGTGTCTTCATACACATCCAGTTTTCCGTTTTTATTTAAGTCGCGGAATAATTTTCCGTTTATACTTATGGTAAGTGCTTCCGGCCCCAGTTGGCTCAGGTTTTGTGTAGATGCTTTCTTGGCCGAATAAAATATCCACCCAAGACCGCCTGCGCCCAGCACGGCCAAAACCAATACTATCAGCCCCAAAATTTTAAATACTTTTTTTATCATCAGGTTTTTATTTCAACAGTTCTTTCAGGTAAGCGATGCTTGTGGCTAAGCTGGCAAAAGCATCTTTGGGTTGATCGTGTTCTACCAAAGGGTACTCCAGTCCGGCCAGATCGGCATAATCAAAAATCCGTTTAAAATTAATAATGCCCTGGCCTACCGGCAGTATAGTTTTAAATTCGGCATCTATATCTTTTACATGCCAGGTGGGAAAGCGCCCGGGGTATAATTTAAAAAGCGAAACCGGATCCATTCCGGCTTTGGTAGCCCAGGCTATATCTAATTCAAATTTTATTTCCGGATGAAGTTGTGTCAGCAGCGTGGTGTAGGGCACTTTCCCGTCTATGTTTTTAAATTCAAAATCATGATTATGGTATAGCAAACTGATGCCGGCTTTTTTGCAAAGCTCATGCGTTTTGTTCAGCACCTCCACAGAACTTTTTATTTCTTCGTGTGTCGCTAACGGAGCGCTGGCACAAACGAGATATTTAATTCCGCTGCCGGCCACGCTGTCTACAATTTCCTGCCGGTTTTCTTTCAGGTTTTTCATAGGCGGAAAAGAAATTGGTTTTCCATCCGGACCGGTGGGCATTTTGGCTCCGGGTGGAAGCTTAAACGGAGCTCCCAGCGTATGGTGGGCGCGCCAGTTCATACCAAAGGTTTTTGCTTTGGCTGCAAACTCTTTAGCCGACAGGCCATAAAAACCGCCTTTCATACTAAAGGCCGATTCCAACTCGGTATAACCCAAGTCGGCCAGTTTTTTTAGTGTGCCCTCCAGATCATTGTCTATTATACCCATGAGCGTATATAGTTGCAGGCCTATGGGGCGGGCAGCTGCGGACTGGGAAAATGAAAGATGGGGCAACAGTGTGCCGGCCAGTGCGGCTACACCGGTATGTTTCATAAATGTTCTTCGGTTTATCATACGGGTAATGGTTTTATGTTCTGCAAACAAGATACCTTTTCCATAAAGAATACACAATGAAATTTTTAAACAAGGTTCGTACGATAAAATGCCAAACGAGTCTGTCTATTTTAAAAAAGATTAAAATCAGTTCTAAAAAATAATTCAGAAAGTAGTTTACAAATCTTTCTATCGGTAATTCCGTTTCTTAGCAAAACGTTTCATAACTTTCTCTTTCTATATTAAAATGAATATGAAAAAAATTGGACTTCTCTTTTGGGTGTTGGCATCTGTTGCCGCTTCGGCTATTGATCCGAAAGATACCCGCATGTTGGGGCAAGCCGCCATTAGTGCCCATCACATTGCTTTTGTTTATGCCGAAGATCTTTGGGTGGCCAACACAGATGGCACACAGCCCCGAAGGCTTACCGTAGATGAAGGGGTGGAATCAAACCCGTTTTTTTCTCCGGATGGAAAATGGATTGCCTTCAATGCGCAGTATGACGGCAACACCGATGTATTTATTGTGCCCACCGAGGGTGGAGTGCCCACACGCCTTACCTATCACCCGGGGCAAGACATAGTTCGCGGGTTTACACCTGATGGAAAAAATATTCTGTTTGCTTCGCAGCGGGCCGTATTTACCAACCGGTATCAACAACTATTTACAGTACCTGTTACGGGTGGTTATCCTACACAATTAGAAATTCCAAACGCAGCCTATGCTACATATTCGCCAGATGCTGCCCGTATGGCTTACACGCCACTACAAGATGCCTTCCGGGAGTGGAAACATTACCGGGGCGGAACTATTTCTACGATTTGGATTTTTTCTTTTAGCGATAAATCCGTGGCTAAAATTCCTCAGCCGCAAGGTGGCTGTAACGACACGGGGCCACAATGGGTGGGCGACAAAATCTTTTTCCGCAGCGACCGCGATGGCGAATTTAATTTGTTTTCCTACGATGTCAATTCAAAAGAAGTAAAACAACTTACCGATTTCAAAGATTTTCCTGTCATCAACATGACGGCAGGTGCGAACCAATTGATCTTTGATCAATCGGGGTATCTGCATGTTTATGATCTGGCTTCTTCGTCCGAGAAAAAAATGACAGTGGGCATTGCTGCCGATTTGCAGGAGTTGCGGCCACGGTATGTAAAAGGTGGTGACTACATTCGGTACGGGGATGTTTCTCCCTCCGGATCGCGGGCGGTATTTGATTTTCGCGGAGAGATTGTAACCGTACCGGCCGAAAAAGGCGACCCGCGCAATCTTACGGAAACACCCAACGTGCACGAACAATATCCGGCCTGGTCGCCCGATGGCAAATCAATCGCTTATTTTTCCGATGTCTCCGGTGAATATGAACTGCATATTAAACCTCAGGATGGAAAAGGGGACGAACGCAAATTCAAATTAAACGGTACGGGCTTTTACGCTTTTATTAAGTGGTCGCCCGACAGCAAAAAGATTTGCTTTGTTGATAACGGCAGAAATCTTTACGTGTTAGATATAGCTTCTTCCGCCATCAAAAAAATTGATTCGGATGAATTGTATGTGCCCGGTGCTTTCCGCGAGCAGTTTGGCGATTGGTCATCCGATTCCAAATGGATTGCTTACACCAAAATTACAGACACTAATTTCCAAAGAGTGTATTTGTATTCGGTGGAGCAGGGCAAATCTTTTTCAATTACCGATGGTCTGAGCGATGCCACCGAGCCCCAGTTTGACCCGAACGGAAAATTTGTGGCCTTCTTCGCCTCAACCGATGCCGGCCCGGTGGTAAACTGGTTCGATCAGTCCAATCAGGATATGCAAGCCACCCGTTCCATTTATCTCGCAACGCTGCAAAAAGAAACGATCTCGCCATTGGCAAAAGAGAATGATGAAGAAATCACTAAAGAGGAAAAAAAGGAAGAGCTTAAAAAGGATGACAAGAGCAAAGACAAAAAAGAAGATGTAAAGAAAGAGGAAGCATTGAAAATTGATTTTGAGGGAATGGAAAGCCGAATGATAGATGTTCCTCTAAAAGCCGGAAACTATAGAGGGCTGGGTATTACCAAAGATGGCGACCTGCTCTATATTAGTTATTCTGCTAACTCCGGGGCCGGCATGCTGCACAAATACAACCTGAAGAAAAGGAAGGATAGCGAAGTGACTTCGATGGATTCTTATTCGCTCGCTGTAAACAAAAAGAAAATGATTTATGTGGCCGACCAATCCTGGTATATCAGCAATGCGGGTGAAAAAGGGGAAGCTCCGCTGAATGTAAATGCCATTGAAGTGAAGATTGACCCGGTACCTGAATGGGCACAAACTTTTGATGAGGCGTGGCGTATTAACCGCGATTATTTTTACGACCCGGGCATGCACGGGGCAGACTGGCCGGCCATCAAAAAGAAATACGAACCATTTCTGTCTCATCTTTCTTGTCGCAGTGATTTGAATTTAGTGATGCAATGGATGGGAAGTGAACTGGCCGTGGGGCATCATCGCCTGAGCGGTGCAGGCGAAAAACTAAACAATCCTCCAACGGTGAAAGGTGGATTGCTAGGCGCTGATTTTAAAATGGCAAACGGGCGCTATCAACTCAAGAAAATTTATGGCGGCCTGAATTGGAATCCCTCTTTGCGCTCACCGCTTACCGAGCCGGGTGTAAATGCCAAGGCAGGCGACTATCTTCTGGCGGTGAATGGAAAAGATCTTTCTTCTTCAGAAAATATTTATAAATATTTTGAGGCCACGGCCGGAAAAATTGTGGAGATCACTCTTGGGTCGAACGCTAATTACACCGGCTCGCGTGTAGCAAAAGTAGTTCCTATTGAAAATGAAAGTGCCTTACGCAACCGCGATTGGGTAGAGGGTAATCTTAAAAAAGTGACCGAAGCTACCAAAGGGCAGGTGGCCTATGTCTATGTGCCCAATACGGCCGAAGCAGGCCACACCTATTTTAAAAGATATTTCTTTCCGCAAGCCAACCGCCAAGCAATTATTGTGGACGAACGCTTTAATGGAGGCGGCCAACTGGCCGACTATTATATAGACATTCTTCAACGTCCTTATCAAGCCCATTGGAACATGCGCTACGGCAAAGATTTAAAATCTCCGAGCGCCTCCATTCAAGGCCCTAAAGTGATGATCATTGATGAAACGGCCGGATCGGGGGGCGATATGTTGCCCTGGATGTTCAGAAAATTTAAAGTGGGAACCTTGGTAGGCAAAAGAACGTGGGGCGGTTTAGTGGGCGTTCTGGGCTACCCCGAATTTATAGATGGAGCTTCCATCACAGCCCCCAATGTAGGCATCTGGACAAAGGATGGCTTTGTGGTAGAAAACGAAGGCGTGGCACCGGATATTGAAGTAGAGCAAACCCCAGCCGATGTCATTAACGGAAAAGATCCGCAGCTACAAAAAGCCATTGAGGTGGCCTTAAAAGAACTGGAGAAAAATCCGCCAACAGAACCACAGCGGCCTCCTTACCCGGTAAGAGTGAAGAAGTAAATGCTAAAAGCCTTGAGCCAAAAAACTCAAGGCTTTTTTATTGAACCGAAATGCCGGAAAGGAATCTTAAATCTTTTAGGATTAGTGGCATCCTTCTTTTTCGATCGAAAAAGAAATGGTTCCGATCTTCCATCCTTTGTTTCCCTTCAACATAATAAACACATCAACACCACAGTGTGAAAATTTATCGTTTACCCAAAGATCATACGGAGCCCAAACGGTGGCGATCCTTTTATGAATTTCAACTTTAATTTCTTTTTCACGCATCCTTTCTTTTACAATATTTTCCGGTTTTAAATTAAAATTTCGACTCGGGCGATTGAATATACGGGTTGAATCTTTTCCATCTATCACGATACAGTTGAAAGAATTTTTTACCAGAATTTTATTAAACACAACGGTATCTTGTTTTTCTAAAGCTTCAAAAAATTGATGTGCTACTTTTAAAATTTCTTCTTTGTCGCTTGTTTGCTGCGCAAAGGCAGAAACCCAGATAATAGTTATTAACAATTGGAGCAGGAATTTTTTCATATTCAAATCAGTTATGAGGTGTTTCCGGATTACAAAAAACAGTTACTTCGCGCGTTAAAAGGTTTTTTTAAATTTGTTCAAAATAATCCGAATGAAACAAATTATTTTCATCTTTTTCATTTTTATAGGCTTCACCACACAAGCACAATTAAATACAACGGATATTGCCAACGGTTTAAAAGAAGCATTGAATAAGGGTATCAGTAAAGCGGCCGATTCGCTTTCTAAAGTAGATGGCTATTTTAAAAATCCAAAGATCAAAATTCCGTTTCCGCCCGATGCACAAAAAATGGAAAAAAAATTGCGCGATATTGGCATGAGCAAAGACGTTGACAATTTTATTATGACGCTCAATCGGGGTGCCGAAGGAGCCGCTAAACAATCCCTACCCATATTTTTAGACGCCATCAAAAAAATAACCATCACCGATGCCACCTCCATTTTGCAAGGCCAGCCCGATGCGGCCACTCAGTATTTACAAAAGACAACTACCGCACAACTGAAAACCCAATTCCAGCCGATTATCAAAACCTCGCTCGACAAAGTGAACGCCACTAAATATTACAGTCAATTGGCAAACGAATACGACAAGATTCCGTTTGTGAAAAAAGTAAACCCTGACTTAGTTTCTTACACTACAGATTTAGCTATTAAAGGATTATTTATGAAAATTGCGGAAGAAGAAAAAAACATCCGGGCTAACCCTGCGGCACAAACTACTAGTTTATTAAAAAAAGTTTTTGGTTCGATAAAAAAGTAATTCTGAAAATCAACAAACAAGATCTAAAAAATATTTTTTAGAAATGCTTACCCTGTTCATTATTGAATTGATTTTTGAATGGAAAGATTTTGTTGAAGGTTTTAAGGCTGGTACACACTTATACAATAAATCAAAGTAAGAAATCATGAGTTTATTTACAAAACACCAAACCGTTCTCAACAAAGCCATCGAGGCATTGCACGCTCGCACCTTTTATGCCGCCTATCCGGAGCACCCGGCTCCGGACGTCTATGGCGAAACGGCCGATGCCGATGGGCAGGTAAAATTTAAAAACCAACTCGGCAAAAAATTTGAAGAGCTGAAGCAACCAGGTGCATCTGCTTGGGGTGGACAGGAAGAATCACCCTACACACAGGAAGCACTCAACATTTCATATCCACTTTTTTCAGTAAATACGCTCATTGATAATTCAAAGAAAGCATTTCACTTGTGGCGAAAAGTAAACGTACAAGATCGTGCCGGCATTTTGCTGGAGTCGTTAGACCGGGTAAAAAAACGTTTTTTTGAAATTGCCTACGCCACAATGCACACCACCGGCCAAGGCTACATGATGGCCTTTCAGGCCAGCGGGCCTCACGCAGCCGACCGCGCACTCGAAGCCATTGCAGCCGGCTATGAGGAATTAAATCGTTTTCCGGAGAAAGCCATGTGGGATAAGCCCATGGGTAAATTCAACATACAATTAAATAAAGAGTGGCATGCGGTGCCCAAAGGAATTTCGCTGGTAATTGGCTGCTCTACATTCCCCACGTGGAATTCGGTAACGGGAATATACGGAAGCCTGATAACCGGAAATCCGGTAATTGTAAAACCTCATCCGGGCGCAATCTTACCCATTGCGATCTTCGTTGCTGAAATTCAAAACGTGCTGGAAGAAAATCATCTCGATCCAACCATTTGTCAACTTGCGGTTGATACTTTTGATAAAATGATCACGAAAGAATTGGCTGAAAATCCTGAAGTAAAACTGATTGACTACACCGGCAACTCGGTCTTTGGTTCTTACCTTGAAGCACTGCCCGGTAAAACTGTGTTCACGGAAAAAACGGGAGTGAACTCCGTTATTTTAGATTCGGTAGAGGATGCTGACAAAGCCGCTGCCAACCTGGCCTTCTCGGTGAATTTGTACAGCGGACAAATGTGTACGGCTCCACAAAATTTCTACATTCCTGCGGATGGGATTAATTCACCCGCAGGGAAAATTTCGTTCGATGAGTTTGCCCAAAAATTGGCAGCCCAAATCAACAGCTTAGTGGATAACCCCAAGGCCGGCCCATTTGTGCTAGGCGCCATTCAAAATAAAAAGACAAGCAAGCGTGTAACTGAATCCGAAACACTTCCGGGAAAAATAATTCTGAAATCGCGTACATTTGAAAATCCGCAATTCAAAAATGCGCGTACCGCCACCCCACTGGTAGTTGAAATTGATTCTAACAAAAAAGAAATCTTCAGCAAGGAACTGTTTGGCCCGATTGCGTTACTGATCAAAACCAAAAATACAAACGAATCCATTGCGCTGGCGCAAGAAATGGCCATGAAGCATGGAGCCATATCATGTGCCGCCTACACCACCGATGCCCACGTGCGCGAAAAAATTGCCGATGAAATGGCGTTGGCCACCACTCCTGTTTCTTTCAATTTGGTAGGTGGAATTTACATGAATCAAAATGCCGCCTTCAGCGATTTTCATGTAACGGGCGGCAACCCGGCCGGCAATGCCTCTTTTACCAATCCAGAATATGTAACGAAACGGTTTACGTGGGTGGGGCACCGCGAGCCGGTGAAGGGGTAGTTCGTATATGCAGCCGTTGGCGGTAATGCAAAAGGACGACCGTGCAAACACTAACGGACAAGCAGAAAAAGACAAAATGCCAACGCTTCGCAAAATTTAAAGAGGTGTTTGCCACCGCACAAGCCAACCCAAAACACCACATTTAATTTTGCCCAACCGAACCGAAGCCCAACCGCCACCCAATAATGCTAATTTTCGGCAATTTATTAACATTGCTGCCGTTTCATAGTTCTTTTTGTATCTTTGCCAAAAACTTAGAAAGTCATCATAACAGACAAATTACATACCGACAAAATGAAACGTCATTTCAAAAGCAAAGCTTTTTTTGAAACACAGGACATTGTTGCCTTTTACGAGCAGACCGAAAAAGACATCAAACTGACAACCGTAAATTGGCGTATTCACACGTTGGTGCAATCGGGCGTTTTGCAACGCATCGGCAGAGGAAAATTTACATTGGGCGAAGGCAGAAATTATGTTCCCGAAATTTCATCAGCAACAAAAAAAATTTTCAAAAAACTGAAAGCAGAATTCCCATTCGCTAATTTGTGCGTGTGGCACACTTCTCTACTAAACGAATTTATGCAACATCAACCCAACCGATTTTTTTTGTTGGTAGAAACAGACAAAGAAACAACCAATTCTGTTTTCTATTTTTTGAGAGAAATCAAAAAATCGGTTTTTGTTGAGCCGACAACTGATATTTTAGAAAAATACATCGTAAACGGAAAAGAAATTTTTATTGTAAAATCTTTGGTTTCCGAAGCACCAACACAAAACGTGAATAATGTTGAAACCACGACCATTGAAAAAATGTTAGTGGACATTTTTTGCGATGATGTGATTTTTTCGGCTCAACAAGGTGCTGAAATGCGGACAATTTTCAAAGAAGCATTTGCTAAATACACCATCAACCAAAGTAAAATGCTTCGCTATGCTGACAGACGAAGAAAGAAAGAAGAGTTAACCAAATTTGTAAAAACAATTTCAAATTTATGGCAGCATTGAATAATTGATGCCAAAATATAGAATATGATAAACCGAAAAGAAATATCAGCCGAGTGGCTTAACCAAGTATCAAAACAATATCGCAATGCAGATAAAATTCTTGCAGAGAAAGTTATCCGTGCGTTATTGTTGTTGGAAGGTTTGGCAAAACAAAATCTACCTTTTGTTTTCAAAGGCGGTACGGCATTGATGCTTCATTTCAATTCTACAAAGCGTTTGTCCATAGATATTGATATTATTCTGCCGAATGAAATCAAAAATTTGGAAAGTATTTTAGATACAATCGTAAAAGAACAAGGTTTTTTGAAATGGGAATTGCAACACCGCAGCACTAATTCAAAAATCAAAAAAGAACATTACAAGTTTTTTTACACGCCTTTGCACAAAACCAACAAAGATGAAGAATACGTTTTGTTGGATATTCTTTTTGAGCAAGTGAATTACACCAACTTAATTTCCTTGCCAATCAACTCTGATTTTGTTCCGCAATCGGGTAAACCGCTCAACGTAAACGTGCCGAGTTTGGAAGATATTTTGGGCGACAAACTCACGGCTTTTGCACCCAACACCACAGGCATACCGTACTTCAAAAAAGACGACAGTATGGGTATGGAAATCATCAAACAACTTTACGACATCGGGAATTTGTTTGATGCCGTGAATGATTTAGAAACCATTAAAACTACGTTTTATCGTTTTGCCAAAACTGAAATTGCATATCGCAATTCAAAAAAAATTTCTGAAAGCGATGTGATGCAAGATATTTACGAAACCGCTCTTTGCATTGTAACGAGAGGTGCAGACGGCAAAGGCAATTTTGAAGAATTACAAAACGGGATTCAACGTGTCGGCAGTTTTATTTTTTCTGAAAGCTACCACATTGAAAAAGCAATAGCCCACGCTTCAAAAGTAGCTTACCTTTCTGCATTGATACAACACAACGCAAAAACGATTGACAAATTTGGAAACCCGCTTCAATTAAAGGCTTGGCAGATTGGTGAGCCACTAAACAATAAGTTGAACAAATTGAAAAAATCCAATCCCGAAGCATTTTTCTATTGGTATAAGATTTATGAACTGAACAAATAAGAATGGCAGACATTTCTCAAATACTAAACACACTCAACACTTCGCCAAGTATTGGTTTGTTGCGTTTACGCAACAGAGAAATGATTATTGAATTTCTTGTAAAAACATTTGTAAACAAACAAGGCCCAACGCTAAAGCCAAGTTTTGCAAAAGAGCCACCAAGCCAACGCACAAAGACACTGCAACATGGGCAGACAACATCACGACAGAAAAGAAGCACGAACCGGTAACATGCGTTTGGCGGTCAGGCTAAGGGTGCAACTCTAAACACACGATTGGAAATTTTATGGAGAAATTTACGGCAAGATTAGAGTTAATTGGAATTAATCCATTCGTGTTTATTCCCGAAACAATATTGAAAGTTATTTTCGGGCAATCGGGAAAATCAAAAGGGCCTATTCCCATTCGAGGAACAGTAAATGGTAAAAACTATATTCAAACCTTAGTAAAATATAGTGGAGAGTGGAGACTTTACATCAACACCACAATATTGAAAGACTCCCCAAAACGGATAGGAGAAGAAATTACGGTTACAGTTGAATATGACCCATTCGTCAGAACAATAAAACCCCATCCAAAACTTGTAAAAGTCTTAACGGAAAACAAGAGTGCAAAAAATGTATTCGATGGACTGGCTCTCTCGAAAAAGAAGGAAATTATTCGCTATGTTTCATTTCTAAAATCAGAAGAAAGTATTTCGAACAATATTGAAAAAGTAATTGGCTTTTTAAATGGAGAAAACAGCTTTTTAGGACAAATAATAAACAAAAAACGTACAAAATGAGTTTACAAAAATTTATGGCTAACAATGCCAATTATCATTCGTGGGCAACCCAGAAATTTGTTGAATGGTTATCCCCAAAGTCAGATGAACTTTTACACAAAGAAGTCCCTTCAAGTTTTAACAGTATTATTAAAACACTGAACCATATCTGGGCAACAGATGAATATTGGTATTCTATTATTGCCGAAACCTCTGAATTTGAAAATAGGAGTGGAATAAACGAATATAATTCGAAAGAAATTTTTGATGGGATTGTGCACCGGGCAAATGAAATAAGCAAACTGATAGCTTCCTATAACGAAGAAAAACTTTCCAAACTTGTAAAAATAGAAACACCTTGGTTTAAATGTGAATTGCCAAAGTATGAATATTTACAACAATTAATTAATCACGCCACTTATCATAGAGGACAAATTGTAACTATTGGACGGAATGTCGGGATTACTGATGGCTCTAATACAGATTACAATTTTTACAATATTTACAAATAATCAAAAAAAGCACGAACAGCCAACAAAGGTTTGATGGCAGGGGGCTGATGGATATCTATTGAACTAATGTGCAAGGTGAATAATAGTAATTTTAATTAGTTTTAGTGGCCATTTTTCGCCATTGCACCAAGCCCCAAACTGTTGGCAGTCATTGTAAAGCCACCTCGTAGCGACATTGGAAAATAGAATAGATGAGAGTAACAAAATCCAAGCTTCCTGAAAAATCAAGTTTAAGATCTGATGATAATGTGTATGATTTTGTTGATAGTTTTCAGGGTGACTTTATTGACAAAAATGGTAATATTAACTCGACAGATATTGGAATGTTCTTTTTTACGGGTGGACCAAAATGGATTGACAAATTATTTGCTTTGAGAAATAAGTTGGTTGTACTGTTTGGACTTAAAACATCGGAAAAAATTTTAGACAAACAGAAACTGCTTAACAATTTTAAATGTGAACAAGGCGACCAACTTGGACTTTTCAAAGTTTACAACAAGACCGGTGAAGAGGTTGTTTTAGGAGAAGATGATAAGCATCTGAATTTTAGAGTTTCTTTGTTTATTGACCAGCAATCTAACGACACGATAAACAAGAAATTAATCATTTCAACAACAGTAAAATTTAATAATTGGTTTGGCCGATTATATTTTTTACCAGTTAGACCATTCCATAAACTAATTGTGCCGACAATCCTGAAAGGAATTATAAAAAATATTGAAAAACAAAAAAATTGATGAAGGGAAACAACGAACTCACAATACTCGAACCGTTATTCGTCATGCTTTGAGGCAACCAAAAATTTTAATAGACTAATTGAACAATAAAAAAATATAAACAATGCTTTAGAAATGGGGCGAATTGAGAAATTGATGATTAAAGAAGCGGAGATAATTGTGATCGATTATGCTAACTGCAATCAGAATGAGATGGTTCTGCTCATGAAGAAAGCCAAAGAATTAATTCTTACGCAAAATCAACCCGTTCTTTTATTGTGTGTATTTAATGAAGGTAATCATATTACTCCCAATTTCATAAGGCAGCTTGAAATAGATTATAAAGAAATAGAAGAGTCCATATCTAAGAATGCTGTAATAGGTCTCTCCACCATCCAAAAATGGATTTTAAAAGGAGTTAATTTATGGACGAAAAGAAAGATTGAATATTTTGACACCAGAGAGGAAGCCATTCGGTTTTTAATTAGTCAATAATCAAAAAAATAGTGACAGTGAATAAAAAACTCTGCCCGGGTTCGTGCCTTCACAACCATCATAAAAAATAAATATCTTTGTCCATGCCGAAACTTCATATCGAGCAATGAAAAAAAATCAAGTTTAAGAACGGAGTTTTTAGTTCCTACAGGCACAAACTGGGCAGAAGTTTAATATTGCCATGATCGTATCCTTTATTAATGAAAAGCATATGAAAACGACAATTTCTTTATTAGCTCTTTTGACTTCCACCGTATTTTTATTTGCTCAGAATAGTAATCAGAGGTACAGTGTTCTTATTAGAAAAGCAGACTCCCTTTATCAGTTAGCAGAGTATAAGAACTCTGCTCTTGCGTTTTCTGAAGCGTTTAATGCACCTGATGCCAAGATAACAACTACCCATCGTTATAATGCCGCATGTTCATATGCATTAGCAGGCAGTACTGATAGCGCATTCTCAAATTTGAATCATATTACAACATTCATGAACTATTCCAGATATACACATATAAAGTCGGATCCAGATTTAAAATCGTTACATGTGGATAGTAGGTGGAAACCTCTGATTGAGATGGTCAAAGAGAATAAGGATAAGGCGTATGCTAAATTAGACTTTATTACTTTGAATGGATACAAAATTGAAGTACATACAACCGGACTGCAATACAATCAAACAAATAAACCAGTTATTGTATTTGAAAATGGAATGGCCGATACCTATGATCGATGGAATGGCGTAATTGACGAGGTTTCGAAAACAAATACTGTTTTTGCATATAACCGTCCGAGGTTAGGAGAGTCTGAAGACGACAGCCTGCCCCCTACAACAGGACATATTGTTAGCAATTTGAGGAAAATGTTACTAGAAAGAGGATTAAAACCTCCCTATCTATTGGTATCACATTCTTTCGGAGGGGTTTATATAAGAAGTTTTGCTTCTTATTATCCCAATGAAATTGCAGGCCTTATTTTTGTTGATCCTATAGATTTCACTAAAAAAAAGGGAATGGGTGAATTACCCTATCTGGAAATGGGGCTAACCAAGCATCAGATTGATTCTGCTTTTGGAAAACCGAATAAAGATTTTCTTGAAAAACTCTATGTAGAAATGCCAAGATACTACGTAGAGGAAGTAAAAATATCAGTACAATTAACGCATACAGAATTTAATGAATGTGACCAGAATCCTTTGCCTAATGTTCCTGTACATTTTATTATGGCTGGAGGCTATTCAAAATCAGGTGGCGATAATCCACCGCTAGTTTGTGATTGGGAAAAGTTGTTTAGAGTTAGTGAGAACCTTAAGATGAAACGATATCTCCAACTATTGTATCCACTGACATACGGAAAATTGTTTTATTGCTCCTCGTCAAGTCATTTTGTTCAAACAGACGAGCCTGATTTATTAATATCTTCCATAAAATTGGCTTTAATTGATTATAAAAAAATTCAAAGAGGGGGCAAGACCATCCGCTAACAGCAAATTTATTACATATGGGTTGATGAAACTTTAGAATACCTAAAGCCTCGGTTCGTGTCCTCGCGAAACACCATAAAGCAATGAAAAAAAATCAAGTTTAAGGACGGGGTTTTAGTTCGTGCAGGCACTAACCTGGGCACAGTTTTAAAGAAGTGTTTAAGACTCGTGCTGGCACAAATCCGGATGTGCAAATCATCAATCTAACCCTTTACTTATTCTTTCTTCATTCGCGGATCAGCGGAATATTTTATTTGAAATTCTTTAGGGGGTGTGGCGCCCATCAGGTGCTGAATAAAATAGTCCCAGCGTTTGCGCATCATGTAGTTGCTGTCTTCGGCATAGCCGTGGCGGGCATTGGGTAAAATTACCAAATCAAAATCTTTATTGGCTTTAATCAGAGCATCTACTACTAAATAGGTATTGTAGGGTGGAACGTTGTCGTCCATCCCTCCGTGCACCAACATTAATTTTCCTTTCAGGTTTTTGGCCAGCCGTTGGTTTGCCTGTTGCTCATAGTTTGAAATGCCCTGGTCGTTCTTTGTTTCCAAACCGATATATCTTTCGCCCCAATCGTCTTCATAGTTTCGGTTATCGTGGTTTCCGGATTCGGAAATTCCTACTTTAAAAAAGTCAGGGTATTTAAACAGGGCGGCTGCTGTGGCAAACCCACCGCCCGAGTGCCCCCAAATACCTACACGGTCTAAGTCTAAAAATTTATATTTCTCCTGCAGTTGCTTCAGTCCGGCTATCTGGTCGGGCAGGGTGTTTTCGCCCATGTTACCATAGCAGGCATCATGAAAAGATTTAGACCGGTTAGGATTGCAACTTCCTTCCAGTTGTACTACCACAAAACCCAATTCGGCTAATGCCTGGGCATCGCCCCGGCCAGGCGAAAAGCCCCAGTAGCTTACGCTTCCACCCTGCGGCCCCGGATAAATGTTTACGATAACCGGGTATTTTTCGGCTGTATTCATTTTTTGTGGCGTGTACATCAGTCCGTATAAATCCCAACGATTGTCGGCCGATTTTACACTGAATGGCACCGGGGGTTTCCAGCCGGTGGCGGTAAGCTTTGCTATATCTGCTTTCTCTAAGGTGGCCAATAGTTTTCCTTTCAGGTCTCTCACTTCATACACGGGTGGCACGTTGGGCTGCGAATAGCTGTCGGTAAAATATTTTCCATCGGGCGAAAAACTAACGGCATGGTCGCCCTCGTTGGGAGTAAGCAGTTTCAAATTTTTCCCGGTAAAATCAACCCGGTACAAATGCCGGAAATACGGATTGCGTCCGGGTTCTTTCCCTTTTCCTTCAAAATAAATGACACGGTCTTTTTCATCTACTTTCAGTACTTGTGCCACGACATAGTTTCCGGACGTAATTTGGTTTTTAAGTTGGCCGGTAGTGGCGTTGTAGAGATACAAATGCGCCCAGTCGCTGCGCTCAGAGTACCAAAGTATTTCGTTGGTCTTAGAAAAATATTTCCAGCTGATGGAACCCCGACCCGATTCATATTGAGTGGCCACTTTTTCTTCGAAAATATCTTTTACCTCTCCGGTTTCGGCATTGGTTATCCGCACATTTTCTTGCTTGTGATCGCGGCTGGTAGAAACAAAAACGAGCTGCTTACTGTCTTCGCTCCAGGCTACATCATCAAACCCGCCATCGCACGAAATATCATCGCACTGGGTGCTTCGTCTGGCATCGGAATTCATTTTCAGGCGAATGATTTTGGGTTCGCTGCTCACATCAATTATTACCCGGTAAATCCGGATAATGTCGGCATCTCCGGGAATCGGGTATTTCCACTCCGACAGTTCCGGTGCTCCCACCTTCGTTTTTACCAAATACATATTGCTTACGTGCCGCTGATCTTGTTGAAACGTGGCTATCTTTTTTGAATCGGGCGACCAAGTGAGAACCGGGTTGTCGGTGTGTTTCCATCCGG
This sequence comes from Bacteroidota bacterium, assembly GCA_018267135.1. Lineage (GTDB taxonomy): Bacteria > Bacteroidota > Bacteroidia > Cytophagales > Cyclobacteriaceae > ELB16-189. The sequence continues at coordinate 153,000 of JAFDZA010000002.1, read as the reverse complement.
CATTGTCGGTAGCATAGCCAAAATCTTTGATGCCATCGGTAGTGAGTTGCTTTTCGTTTCCGGTGGCGATTTCTTTCATCCACAAATTCCAGGTGCGGATAAACGCAGTATATTTTCCATCGGGCGAAATGACTCCCTCTCCCATTTGCCTCGGCAGAGGCTTGGCTCCGGCCAAATCAAACAACTCCTTTCGGGTGTTGGCGGTTATTCGTTTGCCATCGGCCGGATTAACCAGCACATATTTTTGTTGATCGGTTAAGCTTCTGTACCAAATTTTATTATTCGGGAGCCATTGCGGCTGAATAAAATTATCTATCCACTGGCCGGTATTGCCACCCAGCATATCGGCCGCCTGTTGGTAATCGGCTACGGTGTAGGTTTTTCCGGTTTGTGCTAGAGCTTGTGTACTCAGCACAATTAAAGCGAAAATAATTAGCAATGGAGACTTCATTTTAGAATTGATTATTTGCTAAAGTAACAAAAGATTTCTTTGAAGAATTATTCATTTTGATGAATCGAAATATATGGCTGATGAACGACCGGATATTAATTACCATCTGCCCTTTGCAGAAAGGCTATTGCACTAACAACTGGGGTAGGCGGCCTTATCAACGTATTAGACAACGGGGAGTAACCGTAGAAAAATAAACTGATTTCCTTTCCTCCATTTCCCGATTTGATTCAATTTATTCCCAGCCTGAATCTGAGAGAGCATGCTATAAGCCCCTGCTTCTTTCGTGATTCTTTTGATTTACTTATTATTGTGGCCTTTTTTATAAAAACGATACATAAAACAAGAATGGATAGGTTCTTGCCAAGTACTCTAAAATTCATTTTTTCATGAAGTTATTGAACTATACCCTAACTCTGTTTTTAGGGTTTTGTACGATCGCGGCATCCGCCCAGACCTTTACTTCATCGGCCGATGGCACTTTTAGTACCGGCTCAAACTGGGCAGGTGGCACCGCGCCTCCGCTCAGCGGCCAAAGTTATGGTTCGGTTACCGTGCAAAATAATATGAGTACCAGCGCCAACTATACGGTAGGCGGTATGGTGCTTACTGTTTCGGCCAATAAAACATTTACTGTTAACGGAAATCTGACACTGAGCAACAGCGGTGGATCTATCAATGTCTATGGCACACTTATTATTACCGGCAGCCTGACGGCTTCTTCTGATGCCAACAAATTCATCATTTATCCGGGCGGCAAAGTAATTGTGCAGGGCGACACCTATATCAATAGCAACAATGTAATATCGGTAGGCACAAATGCTACGGCCCCGCCCTATGCCGATTTTGTAATGGAGGGAAATTTATTTTTTTCGTCTGGCGGATCGGGGATGACTGTAAATAAAAACGGACGCGTGGCACTTTATGGAAACCTGACAAGCTCTGGAGGAGGTGGCCAAAAACTACAAATCAATAATGGAGGCCAGATGTACGTTAATGGAAACATTACGTTAAATGGAGGGGGCGATCAGGTAACTGCCAATAACACTACCCCTTATGGGCTTTATGTAAACGGTACCTCAACCGTCAATGGCGGAGGGTCGAGCATTACCAGCAACAAGGGCGATAAATCTACTATGCAAAGTTCAGACTCCAGCTTTTATAATTGGGTAGCCGCTCAGCCCAGCAGCCCATTACCCATTACGCTTCTTTATTTCTCTGTAGCGGGGGTATCGGATGAATCTATTGAATTAGCCTGGGCTACTTCTAGCGAGCTTAACTTCAATTATTTTCTAATAGAAAGATCTGGCAATGGAAAAAATTTTCAATTGCTGGGGCAAATACAAGGCCACGGCACCACTAACCAACCACATCAGTATAGCCTCCGCGATGCCAACCCGCTGGCAGGCACTAACTATTACCGACTTACCTCAGTAGATTTTGATGGCACTACTCAGGTATTTCAGATTATCGCAGCCTCGTTTTCTTCCAATCGAAAAATTTCTGTTTATCCCAATCCAGTAGCCGACCGCAACCTACATATTGATACCAACTTTGATAGCGAAAACCCAACACAAATAATTATCATGGACTTAACCGGTACAATAAAAACGCAGGTCAGTTCTTCCGAAAGGCAAGTTGTTATCCCGGTATTTCTTGAACCTGGTATTTACATCGCCCACGTATCCAATGGATCACTCAAACAAATCAGTCGGTTGATTGTACCCTAAAATTCAGACAGCTACTTTTTTAAATTTCATTACCTGCCAGATTACAATAGGCGCGCCAATGATAGAGGTTAGCGCATTTAGCGGAACTGAATGTACTTCACCGGTCAGCTGCGAAACCACATCGCAAAATAAAAGCAGTGCCGCCCCCCCGGCCATAGACGCTGGCAATAAAATTTTGTGGTTGGCCGTTTGCATCACCAGCCTGGCCAGATGCGGAACCGCCAGCCCCACAAAGGCAATGGGCCCACAAAAGGCTGTCACCACACCCGTCATCAGCCCGGCCGCCACCACCATCCAAATTCTGGATCGGGTCGTATTAATTCCTAAACTGCTGGCATAATTTTCGCCCAGCAGCCAGCCGTTCAATGATTTGGTTAAGCCTACACTAATGATTGCTCCGATAAAAAAAACAAAAGCGATCACACCCACATCGCTCCACCCGGTATTAGCCACACTGCCCATCGTCCACAAAAAATAAAATTGAAGATCTTCGGCCCGGCTCAGGTATTGCAACACGCTCATCAGCGAAGAAACGGCCGCAGCCACCATTAACCCGATAATGAGAAGCGAAGTGTTGTCGCGTATGGAGCGGGCTACTGCCAGCATTAAAAGCAACACCAGAATACTCCCACTTCCCGCGGCCAGCGCTAAACTCCACCCCCCCGCCTGCCAACTTACCTGGCGCCCCACCAACACCAGCATACCCACGGCCAAACTGGCGCCCGAGCTAAGCCCCAGCACATCGGGGCCGGCCAGCGGGTTACGAAAGAGCGTTTGCATCAGCAGTCCACCACAAGCCAGCGATGCCCCGGCCAGTACACAGGTAATAGCCTTGGGCAGCCTAAACTGCCAAAGGATGATGTGCCCGGGTGAATCGGCCAAAGAAAATAAATGGTTGAAAAAATCGGAAAGCGGAATAGAAACACTGCCCAATAAAATATCCGACATAAAAATAATACCGAGAGAAACAAATAGCACAAAAAAACGAACCAGGTAAATATTTGTTTTCATCTGAGTATCTTCCGTTCAAAGATACAACCGAATGGTTTGTGGTATGGCAGAGATGGTCGGTTTATACTCCCAAAGACTTATCGAATTATATTCCTATTAATCTTGTGCGCATACTGTACCGAAATATTTTAGCCTGCCTGTGGCCGGGTCTTGTTTGCTCTACTCTTTGGTATATTCGCTTTTAACCTTTCTTTCCGGCATTCCTTTTCCTTCGGTCAAAAGCTTATAAAGGCTTTGACCTATAAAATAATCCCATCCTTTCGTGCAGTTTTCATAACACGCTACTTCGGGAACAAGCCCGAAATGGGTAACCTTCAAAATAGTCTGATTGCCTTGGGTTTTAAGTTCAAATGCTATTTGGGTACCGGTCCATTCCGTTTTATCAGTTAACCAATTTAATCGGCTATCGATTACTGACCACACCATTTTTTCGTTAGGTACCCATTCTACTATACGTTGTTTTGAATAATGAACGTCTGCAAACTGAACTGAAAATTCGTCATTCATTTTTTTTGTTTGCCCGGTTAAATTCTCCGTCCACCATTTATCTACCTGATTAATCAAGTTAAATGCAGCCTCCTTTGGCAAATCAGTTGCAATGCTGATCGTGTAATGCTGGTTATTCATATTTAAAATTTTATCAAATATGGTTTTGCTGAGATGCCCACAAAAAGTTGGCTAAGTCTTGTCTGGTTTAATTTGCCCGGATAGCCACCACCGGGTCCATGCGGGCAGCTACGGCTGCAGGCACAATGCCGGCCACCAACCCAATGGTAGAGGATACCCCAAGACCTAATATAATGTTAGAAACCGACATCGCTACTTTCATGCTGCCAAACGGTGCAAATGTGAGTAACCACACCAACAGCAAGCCCGTGAGTCCGCCAATCAAACTCAGGAAAATGGATTCAAATAAAAACTGAAACAGGATGAAATAATTTTTTGCTCCGAGCGATTTTTGCAAGCCAATAATAGGGGTGCGTTCTTTTACTGACACAAACATGATATTGGCAATACCAAAGCCGCCCACCAGCATAGAAAACCCACCAATAATCCAACCGGCAATGCCCAGCACATCAAATACACTATCCAGCGATTTGGCAATGGCTTCGGGGCGGTTTACCGAAAAATTATCTTTTTTCCCGGGCTTGAGGCCTCGTTTTACCCGCAACAATCCGCGGGCTTCGCTTTCCAGTTCTACCAGGCCGGCATCATCGGGGTGTCCTTTCATACCAATGACCGAGCCAATCTCATTCCACCGGCCCGTGCCGGTTTGAAAAATCTTTCTGAAGGCATCGTACGGAATGATGCAACTGTAATCTTTGCTCGAAAAGCCCATAAAACTTTCGCCCTCACGCTTAATGACGCCCACTACTTTAAAGCGCAGGTTTTTAATCTTTACATATTCTCCTACCGGGTCTTCAATCTTAGGAAAAAGAGCCTTGGCTACTTCGTGGCCAATAACCACCACGTTTCGGCCGCCTTCTATTTCCGGGCCTATCAGGTAACGCCCGCGGTCAACCGGGATTTCAAAAAGCCGATCGTAATCTAACGTTACTCCATTCACGCCAATTTTGGTAATGCCATTGCTTCCGGCCTTTACCGTGTTTGATTCCGATTCGGCATAGATGCTAATAATGCTGCTGTGCTGCATCGTTTCTTTCAGAAAACGGTATTCGCCATACGAACTGTTGGGCCGTTTAATATAATCTTTCCACCAATCGCGGCTATCGCCCCCGTTGCCCCACGGCCATTTATGAATGTAGATCACATCCGAACCTAAAAAATTTAAACTATCGAGTATGTTGCTCTTGAGGGAATCTACCATCGTAAGCACGGCTATGATGGAAAAAATACCGATCGTTACCCCCAGCAGGGAAAGAATGGTACGAAGAAGATTCGATCTAAGCGCCCGCCAGGCAAACCCCAAACTTTCTGCTACTAACCGGATAAACAGCATCATTACAAATTCAAATTTTAAGTTTGGCAATTATATATTGGGCATTAAACGGCATTCTGGTGCTTTAAGGTTGCCAAAATTCGTTTTTTTATGCAGCTGGGCAAGTAAGGTGAGTTAATGGTTGACTTTCGCCTTCAATTCGTTTAGTTTTGCGCCTCAAAATTTTTAAAAACCGTTCCAACCGGAACCCAAGCCCGTAAGCTTATGAAACTATCTGAATTTAAGTTCGACCTTCCCAATAGTTTAATCGCCACCTACCCTGCCGAAAACCGAGACGAAGCCCGGATGATGGTGTTACACCGCGAAACCGGAAAAATTGAACATAAAGCCTTTAAAGATGTCATCAATTACTTCAATGAAGGCGATGTAATGATTGCCAACGATACCCTCGTTTTTCCGGCCCGCCTCTACGGCCGCAAAGAAAAGACGGGGGCTAAAATTGAGGTTTTTTTATTGCGCGAGCTGAATGCCGAAATGCACCTGTGGGATGTGCTGGTTGACCCGGCCCGTAAAATACGGGTGGGCAATAAACTCTATTTTGGCGATGGCGACCTGGTAGCCGAAGTAATTGATAACACCACCTCGCGCGGCCGCACCATCCGTTTTCTTTTTGATGGCGACTCGGCTGCATTCGATAAAATGGTAGAAACACTGGGCGAAACCCCCATACCCAAATACATTAAACGGAAAGTAGAGCCTGCCGACAAAGAGCGGTTTCAAACTATTTTTGCCAAACAAAAAGGAGCCGTTTCGGCTCCCACGGCCGGCATGCACTTTACCCGCCAATTGGTAAAACGCCTTCAGCTAAAAGGCATAGACATGGGCTTCGTTACCCTGCACATCGGGCTAGGTACATTTCGTGCAGTCGATGTGGAAGACCTGACCAAGCACAAGATGGATTCTGAAAACTTTATTGTAGGCACCGAAGTTTGTAATAAAGTAAATGCTGCCCTCGAAAATAAAAATAAAGTTTGTGCCGTGGGCACCACCACCATGCGCGCGCTGGAGTCGGCCGTATCGGCCAATAACCGGCTGAAAGAACGCGAAGGCTGGACCGACCGCTTCATTTTTCCGCCTTACGATTTTAAAATATGCGGGGCGATGATTACAAACTTCCAACAACCTGAATCCACTTTACTGATGATGGCCGCTGCTTTTGGCGGGTATGAAAATGTGATGAAGGCCTATGAAACGGCAAAAAAAGAAAAATACAAATTTCTAACCTACGGAGATGCCTTGCTAATTGTGTAATTTCGTTTCCAACGAAATTACTGATGAAACTATTCAGTCATCTCCTTTCGTATTTATTTAGAGATTATATTCCTCTTCACACCCTTGCCTTAGATAGGGCAGGCTGAATGATCAATTCATGGAAGCAAAAGAATACGCTCTTATTGTGGCCGGAGGCCGTGGCACTCGCATCAATAGCAAGCTACCCAAACAATTCCTCACGCTCAATGGCAAACCCATTTTGCTCCATACGGTAGAAGCTTTTGTCAGCTACTCGGCTGCTCTCACTATAATATTGGTACTGCCAGAAACCGAGTTGGGTATTTGGGATTCTATTTGTCGCCAATTCAATTTTACTTATCCGGTGATTTTACAAAAAGGAGGCGACACCCGGTTTCAATCGGTTAGAAACGGACTTATCCAAATTGAAGGCGATGGGTTGGTGGCCGTTCACGATGGGGTGCGGCCGTTAGTTAATTCGGATCTTATCGGAGCTTCGTTCCGGCTGGCAGCCGTACATGGCGCGGCAGTGGCTTCGGTGCGCCTGAAAGAATCTATTCGCGAAACCAACCAAGATACTACGAGGGCGGTTGATCGCTCACGCTTCAGAATTATACAAACCCCTCAAACCTTTCAGGTATCGCTTCTAAAAAAGGCCTATCAGCAGAAGGAAGACCCCGCCTTTACGGATGATGCCAGCGTAGTAGAGCGTGGGGGGCATCCTATTTCCCTTTTCGAAGGCAGCTACGAAAATATTAAAATTACTACTCCTGAAGATTTGATTTTGGCAGAGGCATTGCTGAGCGCCCGCCCGTAACTGGCTTCGCCATTTACCTTCTGAAAAAATCATCCGGCCGGGCTAAACTATTTAACACCTTCCCGCATCTTTATACCAGAAACAAGCTTGAATTTTCTGTTACCGTGGCTCAAACCTTACTGGATATCGCTATGATGCATTCTGACCACCTGATCGTTCGCGCCCGAGAAGGAGATAAGAATGCCCAGGGTCGGCTGGTGCAGCTCTGGTATAAGCGCATCTACAATTTTGGATATAAATTTTTCTTCGACCACGATCTGGCGATGGAAGTGGCTCAGAAAACGTTTATCAGCATGCACAAAAACGTAGGGTCGTTGCAGGAAGTAGCCCGTTTTAAATCATGGCTCTACACCATTGCCGTTAACTACTGCCGCGAAGAGGCACGAAAGAAAAAATCCAGGCGCTCTTTTTCACTGAACGACCTGCACCCGGGCGAAGGCGAAGAAAGCTACCGGTGGGAAGAAAGCCACCAGCGGCATGAAAATCCTGAAAGGCAACTGCGCCAAACCGAGCTGAGCGATTTGCTGCAAGAATGCCTGATGCAGCTCAGCGAAGAACAGCGCGAAGTAGTAATTATGAAAGAATATGAAGGATTGAAATTCAGAGAAATAGCCGAAGCTCTGAACATTAGCGAGAACACTGTAAAATCCAGAATGTATTATGGATTGGATGGATTGAAAAAAATTTTGGAGCAGAAGAAAATAACAAAAGAAACCCTTGGTTATGAATTATAAACCCGATGAAGGCGTCCTGATGGCTTACCTGTATGGCGAGCTTAATGAACCGGAAAAAGAAAAACTGGAAAATTATTTTGCCCAACACCCCGAGGCATTGGAAAAATTAAAAGCCCTGGGCGAAGTACGAAATACCATGAGCCAGGTGCAAGAAAAAGAAGTGATAGCACCGCCTGTTTTTGCCGATTCTAATCTGCCTCAATCAATGTGGCAGTCGGGCTACTTCAAAGTAAGCCTCGGCATAGCCGCATCCATCCTGTTTTTGCTGGTGGCCGGAAAAATATTAGGGCCTGAAATCCGCTACTCTCAGGGAGAGTTACGCATCAGTTTTAGCCACCCGCAACCCGAAAAAAAAGAAATTCCGGAGCTGAGCGAAGAGAAAATAAAAGAAATGATAGCCTCCTCGCTGGCCTCAAACAACGAATCGCAAAAAACGGCACGCGAAGAAGATCATAAAAAGCTCATGCAAACGCTGGTGGACATGAACTCGAAAAAAATGGATGTACTTACTAAAAGTACTTCGCAGGCAAGTAAGGAAGAAGTGCAAGCATTTGTGGCCGGGCTGCAGGAACAAAACCTGAAACTGATGAAAGATTATCTTCAGTTAAATTCTTCCGATCAAAAAAAATATATGGAGAATCTGCTGGTTAATTTCTCGCAATACCTGCAAGAGCAACGCAAGCAAGACCTGCAGCTCGTTCAAAGTAAAATGAATTATATCGAAAAAAACAACAGTCAATTCAGGCAAGAAACAGAACAGCTATTAACCAGCTTAATCTCTACTCCTGTCAGAAAAAACAATTATTAAAAAATTAAAAAAAATCAACTGTTATGAAAAAAATAGTGATCGCAGCCATGATGCTACTAAGTTTAGCGGCTGGTGCCCAACCCAAAATAGACGAAGCCCGCATGCAGCGCGACATGGAAATAACCGGAAATATTTTAAGTACGTTAATCAAGCAGCAATTTGGCAAACGCAATTTCTTTCCCATCGAAGTACAAGCCGGGTACCTGCCGGGGTACGGTGTTACCTACCGTTTGCCTTCTGTATCCTTAAGTAATTTTTTCATACAAGGTGATGTGTTTTTAGATTTTCAAATGCCGGAACCACCCGATGCCCCCACGGTTTCCTACAACTCCTACGGGCGCACCGAATCCGTTACCAAAACGGGCAAGGGTCGCACCAAAACAAACCGCGCTAAAACTATCAACACCGACAGTGCACAAACCGCCTACAACGAGAAGTTACTGGAAGCCGCCAAAAATTTTATTGCTGATTACGGAGACTTGCTCTCGCAACTTCAGCCAAACGAAAAAATTATCATTACTAACCGAGCAGAAGGGCGCAACTTTCAATTTGCCTGGGCCGGAAATTTACTCGATAACCGAAAACAAAATATACTTTCCGTGGAAGGAACCAAAACCAACATCAGTCAGTTTCGCCAGGGAAAAATAACACGCGACCAGCTCATGGCTAAACTTAAAATCATCAATAGCGAAATAAGCGAAGAACTGCAGCCCGACTTAGAAACCTTATCGAGCATCTTCAGCCGTCTGTATAGTCGCGATCTTTCTAAAACATTTTTTACAGATGATAACTTGTATTATGAACGGCTAAAAGATTTTGGTGTAATCTACCACATGCAAGTATATGCCAGTCACCAGGACGAAGATGGATTTTTTAATATGCCTACTGTTCGCCAAAATGATTTGGACCAAGCCACCCGCGATAAAGAGGTAAAAAGAATGTATCCACAGTTTGAAAATAATATTAAAGAAGACTTTTTAGAATATGGTAAAACCGTACGAAGCCTGAAAGATGATGAAGTGCTGATGCTCGAAATTCAGCTTACCCGCTGCTCGGGGTGTGCCATTCCCTCCACCGTAGAACTGTCCGTAAAAAATTCAGTTCTGAAAGACTACGCATCGGGCAAACTGAGCAAAGAAGCTGCATTGGCCAAAATCAATATTAAAAAGGGAGCCGACCAGTAGTTGATCGAAAGGTTATAGGACACCTTCAAATAGTTTTTACTATGAAAAAATTTATTCTTCCCTTTCTCATTGCTTTGACATTACTCAGCAACCGCACCTACTCTCAAAACAAAATTGATAAAGCCGCGCTTGACACGCTTTTGAAAGCTGCAAAACAAACCCAAACCGATGGGCTTGTCATTTATCAAGATGGGAAACTTTATGGAGAATATTATTTTGGCAAAGAGCCTAAAAAAATTGAAGCCATGTCTTCAACAAAATCAATAGTAAATCTTGCTATTGGAAAACTCATAACGGATGGACTTCTAACTTCCATTGACCAACCTGTTTATGAATTTTACCCCGAATGGAAACAAGGGATGAAAAAAGATATTACCATCCGACATTTGCTAAATCATACTTCCGGTATGCAAAATTTTCCCAATACAAACATCGAAATATATCCAAGCCCTAACTTTGTAAATCTTGCCTTGGCGGCTGAACTAACCGATAAGCCCGGAACAAAATTTTCCTATAACAACAAAGCCGTTAACCTGCTGGGTGGAATCGTTAAAGTGTTAACCAGAAAAAGGGTTGACAATTATTTGTATGAAAAAATATTTGAACCCCTGGGGATTAATGATTTTGATTGGCAGGCCAGATGATGACGGAAATCCACATTGCATGTCGGGCCTTCAAATCTCTCCAAAAGACATGGCTAAACTTGGGCAACTCTATATTCAAAAAGGGAATTGGAACGGAAAGCAATTAATAAAGGCAGATTGGTTTGATGAAACCGGAATACCCAACCAACTCAATCCGGAGTGTGGCCTATTGTGGTGGATTGAATACGACCATGTAAAAGCAATTATTGACGACAGGCAAATAGATACCTTGAGAAAAGCAGGTTTTGATGAAGCCATACTTAAAAAAATCAAAGCTATCAAGGGTACATATACTGCTGCTGAATACTTCTCTACTTTCAATACAAAAATTATTAATACTACACCTGATTTTGCAACGAAGTATGTTCCTCTCCTTTTATCTAAAAGAATACAGGTGAGCAGAAAAGAGTATGGAAATAGATTGGGGTATTCAACAAGAGGGTTTCTTGGAAATTATATGGTTGTTTATCCCGGTAAAAACCTGGTAGTGGTTAGAATGATTGGTTGGGAAAGTTTCGTAAAAGGAGAAGGAAAACAAGATGGAACAGGTGTCAATAATTTTGACAACTTTCTTTCACTCACAAGGAGTTTAATCAAATAGACCGAGAAAATCTCCTATTGAATTTCCATCGCCATCTGTAAGTGGTGGGCTTTCTATGGCATGATTAAGGTTAACCCCTTTTGGTAAGAATACATTTTCTCCTTGTTATATTTTTACATCTTCGGGTAATCAAACGAAAGAAATTGCCCGCCTCCCCAAACCACTTCGCGCCAGGTTTCAATTTTCAGCGTAGCGCTAACGATGCCGCAGGTAGGAATCGTATCAATGCCCACGTTCAGTAAAGCATTGGCAAATTCGGTAATGCCGGGGTTGTGGCCAAAGGCCAATACAATTTCTTCCTTATCGGCCGGGCGGTCTTTCAAGGCTCGGAGTATTCTCAGCCAGGTTTCGGCACTGGCATGGTAGAGACCATCTATTTTTTCAATTTTATGCTCATCGAAATGAAAAGTCCTGGCAAATACCTCGCAAGTGGTAAGTGCCCGTATTGCCGGGCTGGTAATGAAGCGGTCGGGCACCACATTTCGTTGTTTAAGCAACTTCGCCATGTGCGGAGCATCTTTCTTACCGCGTTCGTTGAGCGGGCGGGTAAAATCGTCTATGCCGAGCGTATCCCAACTGGATTTAGCATGCCGGATGAGGTATAATTTTTTCACTTCACGAATTTACAATTTACCTTTGACGTTTTAGTTATGGAAAAACGACCGCTACGGAAAAGGATAAAATATGCCAGCCTCTACTATTTTGTGCGGTTTCTAATATTTTCTTCTAACCTCGTTCCCCGCAAAATATGGCTGCGCTATTGCGGAGTGCTGGGGCGGGTAGCCTATTGGTTTTCGCCCAAGCCAGCCGCCCGGATGATTACCCACCTTACCCTGGCATTTGGCAATGAAAAGTCGGCCGGAGAAATAAAAAAACTCAGCCAAAAAACATTTGAGATGCTGGGCAAAAATGCAGGTGATATTCTACGTTCGTTGGGTGTAAAAACATTAACCGATCTGGAGAAATTTTTAGAAACCCACGGCATAGAAAACTATGAAAAAGCTCACGCTAAAGGAAAGGGTGTTATGTTTCTTACCTCTCACCTCGGAGCGTTTGACTTGCAAATAACCAACATGGCACTGCGTGGATTAAAACCCAACATCATTGGTACGGCTTTGGGAGATGAACGGCTCAATGAATTATTGGTGAGCTATAGAAATGCCTACGGAGCCATCGCCATCGAGCGCGGCAAAGAGAGCGTAAAACTTTTTAAAGCATTAAAATCGGGCGGCTCCATTGCCATCCTTATTGATCAGGACACCAAAGTAAAAAGCCGGTTTGTAGATTTCTTTGGAAAGCCTGCCTCCACCCCCATCGGGGCTACGGTGCTGGCCTTAAAAAGCGGATGTGCCGTAGTGCCCACATATATCTACCTCGACAAAAAATACCGGCAACAGATGCACATTCTACCTGAGTTGCCACTGGTTTATACCGGAGATGATGAGCAAGATTTAATCATCAACACACAAAATTTTGCCAAAGTAACGGAAGATATTGTTCGCCAGCACCCGGAGCAATGGGTATGGATGCACGAGCGATGGAAAACAAAACCCGGAGAAGAAATCCGGTAACCGGGTATCAGTCTTCCTTTTCTTTCAGCCACTGAAAAGCTTTTTCTTTATTGGTAAAAAGCCGGGTGGGCCGTAATGGTTTATTAGCGCCTAAGAAAAAATTTCCGATAACACGACTGATCGGGCTTGTGATTACCAACGCACAGCGTGTAAAGCACTTAGCATGCTCCGGGCCGGCAAAATAGGTGCGGCATTCGCGGGTCATCTTCACTACGTGGGTAAGATCGCACAGCATGGGCAAAGGCTGGTCCGAAAGCTTCTCCATCATCCGGGTGCTGAGCAATCCTTCATCTAATGTCATAACCGTATCGGGTTTGCACTCTACCAAAGCAATGTGTTCCGGCAACAGGGTAAAAACTATTTTTTCAGTATCGATCATGGCCGGGTTATTTTTCTTTTAACCATTTCAGTCCCTCTTCGGCACTATTAAAAATACGGGTAGGCTTGTGCGGTTTATTCAGTCCCAGAAAAAAATTTCCGATGAGGCGGCTCACGGGGCTGGAAACGATCAGGGCCGTTTTACTAAATGTTTTGGCGTGCTCAGGCCCGGCAAAGTGTCTGCGGCACTCTTTCGACATTTTTACCACGTTGGTCAGGTTGCATAGCAAGGGCTTGGGTTCATACTTTACCATCTCGGCCGAAATGCGTGTACTTTCTTTTCCGTCTTCCAGTGTCATTTCCGTGTTGGGAAAACAATCCGTAAATAATATATCGTCTTCGGAAAGTTTCCAGATAATTTTATCGTTCGATCGTTCTTCGATGAATTTTATTCCGTCCATTCTATTATTTGCTTAACGTAAAACAAAACTGAGATCCATAGCCGGGAGTGGACTCTACCCAAATCTTTTGGTTGAACGAGGTGAGAACACTTTTTACACTGGCCAAGCCTATGCCCTGACTTTCTTGGTCGGCATCGGTGCCGGCCCGGTTAAACAATTCAAATATCTTTTTTTGATTTTCGAGGGCGATACCGGGTCCATTATCGATGATGCGAATCTCGTGATGATCCTTTTTTTCGATTGATTTCACGGTGATTTCGCAAGTTTGTTTGTCGCAATATTTAATGGCATTAGAAAAAATATTTCGGAATATCTGCATCATAGCTGATTTATTAAACTGCACCACCGGCAACGGCTGGGGTATGGATAGTTTGGCAAATAAGTCGATACGGTCCATTCTTACAATTTGCTGAATGACCTGATTGGTATCGATTACTTCCAGCTCAATATCATCGGGGCTGTGCCGGGAGTAATCCAAAATGCCCGTTACCAATTCTTTCATTTTTTCGGTGGTGGATTTGAGTAACGCCACATACTGCAATATTTCTTCTTTGCTTTGCGATTTCAGGCTAAGCTCAATCAGGGAGGTAATTCCTGAAATAGAATTGATGGGCGATTTTAAATCGTGAGCGGCTGTGAGGGCAAATTTTTCCAGTTTAGTATTGACATGATAGAGCTTTGATTTCTCTACCATGTTAGACTGCAACTCTTCGCTGAGCATATTGAGCCCTACAATGATGGCATCCAGCACATCATTTTTTTTGCTGGCAGGTAATTCTTCTTTAAAATCGAGCGCAGCCATGCGCCCGATCATATCCAGAATTTGTGCCAGCCGGGGATCGTCAACTACAAACATTGACATAAAATTAAACGTATTCCGGTTAAATAAGCAAAAAAAAGTGGGCAAATTCTAAAATTATAATCAGGCTATCTTTGAGGTTGTGCTTTAGTAAAACAAGGATGTTAAAAGTAACCGGTACTTGCGTCTATCGGTTTGGCAGCTTTGCGAGGGTTGGGAAATAAAAGCACCAAAGTTGAATTTAGCACTACTGCTGAATAGAAACAAAAATGTTGAGTTTTGCACTTCGCCCCAGTTCTTGCAAAAGAGCTCGTTAGCGGTTCAGCTTTTCATTTTCCCAAGTTGTTTTTCTCAATTCAAACCAATCTGTTGGGTTGCCTTCATAGTCAAAAGTCTCTTGAAAGTCAAAGCCCAACTTAGTCAATACTTTTTTTGAATTTACATTTTTCGGATTAGTTATTGCAAAAATTGTGTCAACATTCAAGTTTATAAATCCATAGTCTAATATTGCAATTGATGATTCAGTCGCAAAACCTTTTCCCCAATGTTTTTTCTTAAACCGATAACCGAGTTCGTAAAAATTATTGTGATTGTTTAATGGTTGGTTAAAATACTTTAGTCCCGACCAACCAATACATTCGTTTGTTAATTTGTCTACTACAGCCCAACGGGCAATTCCATTTTCCTTGTATTGCTTTTTAAGCATTTTAATTACTTTTTGTATTTCGTCCATTGATTTCACAGGATTATTTTCGATATACAAATGAACTTCTGGGTCAGCGTCCATTTCGAATAAGTCATTTTCGTCTGTGTATTCTAATTCTCTTAAAATTAGTCGTTCTGTTTCTATTACAATGCTCATCTGTCAGTCGTTTCTTTGTTTATTCGTATCGTTCATTAAGCTGACCGCTAACATTTTTATATTTTATGGGGTAATTTTTTGTTTTATTCTTTATGATCAGCACAGCCCAAGTAGATACAACAAAAGGAGCTGTTAGGGAAATGATACCGGTTGCCACCATGTATATCTGTAATGCAACCGATAAAAAAACAGCTAACGTAACCCAGACAAAATCGCTGCGTCTAGTGCCGGCTAAAGCGATGGCACAAAGAATACCGTTGTAGCTCATCAACCCAGCGTTTAGTGTAGTTCCGGATACTGAAAAGAGCCAACCTATAGCAAGCCCCAACCAAGATGCATAAAGTGCATACCCTGCCGAAAGCCCGGAGTTAACCAAAATACCCAACAGAAATAAAACACCCGTAACGGTATTTTCCTGAAACATTACTTGCCCCAATCCGCGAACAACTGCAGAAACTATATCTATACTTGCCGTAGCCTCCTCGGCTCCGGGCAATATCCGGCAACCCCACACAAAAAGAAAAAAGCCTAATCCTACCCACGTAACTAAAACAAAGGGAGATGTGTATGCCGGGATTCTTTTTTTTAAAATATTCATTACTACTGTAGAGCCTGCAGCACCGGCCAATAAAACAAAAACGGTCATTGAATTTAGCCCGAAGTAGAACAATATGGCAATACCTACCAACGCGCTATTGAATCCGTACAATCCGTTTTCTATATCGGCTTCCTCATATTTTAAAATACGTGCTGTGTAAGTGCCTATACTTGCCCCCGCTATGGCGGCTAATCCTAAAAGCCACGAGTTGTAAAAGATGCCTGCCAAAAATAAAATACCGGAGTAACTGTTGTTTTGCAACATGATTTGCCCCACGCCCCGGAGAATGGGCGGCACATGCCGGGTAATAATAGATGACATTCGTTTAATTGTATTTATAATCTCTTCGGAAGGTAAGAAGAAGACGGGAAAAGAAAGAACCCTCAACTAATTATCTGCAATAGTGTGGGGTAAGGAAGAATATAGTTGTATTGTTTTTTTACAATTCGTCAGGCTGATATAACAGTTCAGCAATATGTTTTAGAAAAGGTTATTAGCTGGTGGCACTTTTGCCGTGTCGTTACAAATAGCACGGTATGAAACATTTTTTATCCGTTTTCATTTTGCTTTTCCCTCTCTGTTCTTTTTCGCAAGCCCATCTTCAGGGCACTGTAAAAGACGGCACAGGGCAACCGCTTTCGGGGGTAAATGTGTTCATCAAAGATTCTTACGATGGAACCAGTTCGGCAAAGGATGGCACCTTTCATTTTTCATCTGATGAAAAAGGAATGCGGTCGGTTGTAGCCACATCGGTTGGCTATAAAGCGATTGAACAACCGGTTGAATTAACAGGAAAAGAAATTGAGTTAAAAATTGTTTTGCTTGAAGAAGTGAACCAACTCGATGCCGTAGTCATCTCGGCCGGGTCTTTCACCGCAGGAGAAGATAAAAGAAGAACCCTTCTAAAACCACTTGATATTGCCACCACGGCCGGGGCAACGGCCGACATTGCGGGGGCGCTAAATACGTTACCCGGCACTCAAAAAGTAGGCGAAAGCGGGCGTCTGTTTGTGCGCGGAGGCGATGGCACCGAAACCAGAACATTTATAGACGGCATGGTGGTACTTAATGCCTACGGCCCGGCCGCTCCTAATACCCCTTCGCGCGGGCGTTTTCTTCCATTCATGTTTAAAGGTACCAGTTTCAGCACGGGTGGCTATTCGGCAGAATATGGGCAAGCACTCTCTTCGGCTTTAGTATTAAACTCGAAAGACAAAGCAGAAATCAACCAGGCAGACATAGGCCTTCTTTCTGTAGGCGGAGACGTAGCCCATACCCAAGTATGGGGCGGTGGTTCTTGGTCGGGTAAATTGCAATACACGAATCTTCGCCCGTATAATCATGTTATCAGCCAGCGTGTGGATTGGAAAAACCCGATGGCAAGCTTTGAAGGGAGTTCTGCGTTTCGCCAGCAGATCGGGAAGGGTATGGTAAAGGTGTATGGCAATTTCAGTCAGACCGATTTTTCGCTTTACCATCACGATATCCTAAACCCCGCCAGCCGGCAGCTATACGATATAAGCAATCGGTATCGATATGGGAATATCTCATACAAAACTGTACTGAATGCCACCTGGGATATTCGCAGCGGGTTTTCTTATTCCTACAATCAAAACAAAATTTCTATAGAAGGGCTTCCGGCTGAAGAAACAGAAAAGGGCACGCATACTAAATGGGTGTTGAGCCACTCCTTTTCAGATAATACAGAGTGGCATTTTGGAAGTGAACTAATTAACCGTACTTATTTTGCTTCGCGTTTTAATGACACTACCCAACAAATTATTTCAAAATCTTTTACTGAAGCAATCGCGGCCGGGTTTACCGAAGCTGAATTTATTTTAGGCAGCCGCATTGCGGCCAAGTTAGGATCGCGTTATGAGTATAATTCGCTCAATGGTAAATCAAGCATAGACCCGCGTCTATCCATTGCCTACAAGCCGGGTAAAACCGGACAATTTGCTTTTGCCTACGGTCTGTTTCGGCAGTCGGCCAAAAATCAATTTCTGCGTATCAACTCGCAACTCAGTGAAGAACGTGCCGAACATTTTATTCTCAATTATCAAATTATAACGGATCACAAAACTTTCCGCATCGAGGCTTACTACAAAAAATACCTTGACTTAGTAAAGTATGTAAATAATAATCCTTTCAGCCTCAACAACACAGGCAGTGGATATGCGCAGGGAATCGAATTATTTTGGCGCGACAACCAAACTATTCGGAATGCGGACTATTGGGTTTCGTATTCCTATTTAGATACCCAGCGCGACTACCTGTATTACCCTTTTGCAGCCGTTCCTACGTTTGCCTCGGCCCACAATTTTTCTGTGGTATATAAACACTATGTGCGGGCACTTCAATCGCAGATCGGATTAACATATAGTTATGCCAGTGGCCGCACTTATTACAACCCCAATCTGGGGAGCGATCAGTTTCAAACACAACGTACGCCATCCTATCAGGATTTAAGTTTAAACATCAGCTATCTGCCAAAAAGCTGGTTGATTATTTATGCATCGTGTACAAACCTGCTTCATCGCAATAATATTTTTGGTTATCAATACAGTGCACAGCCCAATACAAATGGAGAATATGTAAGCCAGGCCATTCGGCAGCCAGCCAATCACTTTGTGTTCCTGGGTGTATTCATCACATTCTCTAAAAACAAAAACGTAAACCAATTGCCTAATCTGTAATAAATCTGTAAACACAACTCAAAAAAATTGTATGAAAAAGACCAACCTGCTTATCCTGTTAATTTTTGTAACCTCACTGACCCGGGCTACTGATAACAAGTTTTCACAAGCCATGATAAAAAATATTGAATTGGTGTATCAAGCAACGACATCCGAAGAATTTCAGCACGCTGTCAATGTGTTTGATCGTATCGCCTCTGCCGAGAAAACCAGATGGGAGCCTTATTATTATAGCTCTTACGGAAACATGATGATGGCCTTACGCGAAAACGATGCTTCAAAAAAAGGTAAATATCTTGATTTGGCACTGGAGGCCGTGCAAAAAGCAAAGGCTCTAAAACCGGATGAATCGGAAATATTTGTCATGGAAGGGTTTGTCTATATGATCAGCCTGACGGTAGATCCGGCCACGCGGGCTCAACAATTTTCGGGTATGGCTTTTGACTCGTACCATAAAGCATTGACTTTAAATCCTGAAAACCCGCGAGCTCTGGCCCTGATGGCGCAGTTAGAATTTGGTACGGCTCAATTTTTTAAAACATCCACCACAGAAGCCTGTAATACCAACAGCCAGGCACTCGAAAAATTCTCTTCGCAGAAAAATGACAACCCAATAGCACCCGTGTGGGGAAAAAACGTGGCTGAGGAAATGAAAACACGTTGCTTGCCTTCTCCTCAAAAAGAAAAATAAAAAATCCAAAAAAAATATGAAATACACTCTGATCTTTATAACCGCGTTGTTATTATCATCATTTCGATACGAAGACAACGGAACCTTAATAGTAACCTTGTCTAACATTAAAAAAAATGGAAAAATCTACGTGGGGCTTTACAAAAAAGGAGAGGATTTTCCGAACGATCAATATAGGGTAAAGAATCTGGTGAAAGACTGCCCGGATAGTTGTTCTATTCAATTTGATTCAATTCCTTATGGGGAATATGCCGTAGCCATTTACCAAGATGTAAACAACAATCATAAACTAGACACCGGCATGTTTGGAATTCCTTCCGAGCCGTTTGCCTTTTCCAACAACTTCCGCCCTAAATTTGGTGGGCCAACTTTTGCAAAGTGTGAATTTAACTTCTCTAAAAACAAACAAACCATTCAGATTCGAATGATTAACTCCGTTTTTGGCAGCGATTGAATCCCTAACTCTATTTGAATATGTTTGCAGAAACAAATCTCGTCTTGAAAAAAACTTTTCACTATATCCGGCTGATTTTATTTCCTATCGTTGGCGGGTTCATTACTACTTATTTTGTATGCCCCGCCTGCACCGAGTCTGCATCTAATTTTAGTAGGGTTAGTATTTTTTCTTCTATAATCTGGTTTATATTATGGTTTGGCAATAAGTATATAGCCGTAACGCTTGACCAGCACATTTCATGGACTGAAACCCCGGCTAAACGTTTCGTGTGGGCTTTGTTAAGCTCGGTTTCCTTTACACTCGGCACACTGTATCTGCTAATGTTTGTGTATAATTGGGTTACAGATTTTGATATAACGATCGATTCCAAAACGATCTATTACTCTATTATCATTACGTTAGCACTTTCGGCCTTTTTTTACGGAAAAGATTTTTTACACAATTGGCGTAAAGCTGCGCTGGATGCCGCAGTTTATAAAAAAGAAATGGCCTGGGCTCAATACGAAGCCTTGCGCAGCCAACTCAATCCGCATTTTCTTTTCAATAGCTTAAATGTACTTACCAACATAGTGTATGAAGATCCGGCAAAAGCCGCCAGGTTTATTAAACAACTTTCAGAAGTATATCGGTATGTGTTAGACACACGGGAGAAAGAATTGGTTTTATTAGAGGAAGAATTGCATTTTGTAAATTCGTATTTGTATTTACAGCAAATTCGTTTCGGGAATAATTTAAAGGTGCATATTGATCTTCCGAATGAAAACGGGCAGGTAGCTCCTCTTGCCTTACAACTGCTGCTGGAGAATGCCATCAAACACAATATTATTTCTTTAGAAGATCCGCTTAGCATTCGCATTTTTCAAGACAACCATTATCTCTGTGTAGCGAATAACCTTCAAATAAAACATTCTGTAAACCAAGATAATAGTGGCTTGGGGCTAGAAAACATACGAGAGCGATACCGGTTTTTAACCCCGGATAAAGTGATCGTTGAAAAAACAAATGATACGTTTACCGTAAAACTTCCTATAATACCATACAAAATATGAACGTATTAATTGTAGAAGATGAACCACTGGCAGCACAACGAATAGAAAAATTGATTCGGCAGATTTTGCCGGAAGCTAAAACTCATTCTTCCATAGATTCGGTTAAGCTCGCAGTAAATTGGTTACGAGAAAACCCGGCTCCCGATTTAATTTTGATGGACATACAACTGGCCGATGGCATCAGTTTTCAGGTTTTTGAGCAGGTCGAAGTAAAAGCGGCAGTTATTTTTATTACAGCCTACGATGCGTATGCTCTGAAGGCCTTTAAAGTAAACAGTATTGACTACCTGCTGAAGCCGATAGATGAAACTGAATTGCGGCAGGCCATCGAAAAATACAAACGGCTCGCCCATAATTCAGTTAACCCAAAATTGATGGAAAGTATTGAAATGGCTATGCAAACATTAACCCAAAAATATAAAGAACGGTTTGTCATTAAAGTGGGCGAACATTTAAAAACCATTTCTACTGACGAGATTTTATTCTTCTTCAGTCAGGAAAAAACTACTTTTGCTCAGACTGCGGATGGCCGAAAATACGTTCTTGATTTCAGCCTGGATTATCTTGAAAAAAATCTTAGCCTCAATATCTTTTTCCGGGTTAATCGAAAATACATTATCCGGATTTCTTCCATTCAAGATATGATAAGCTACACGAACTCACGATTAAAACTTAAAATAAAAACTTCTGTTGATAGCAATATTATTGTAGCCCGCGAAAGAGTAGAGCTCTTTAAAAATTGGCTTGGCCAATAACGGATCATTTCCTTCCTCTACCCTGCCTCTTTCTCTTCACTTATTTATTTTTTGATGAAATGTATAAACACTTCAGAGCCGGCTCTCGGGGCAATACTGTTGTAGCACAAACTCATCGTTTTAATATCAAAATACGGCTCAAATATTGATTGATACTCTGAAACACTTCCGCCAAAGGGTGGACCTTGTTTTTCAAAGGTGGTATTAAAAAGCAGCCCGATGATCCGGCCTTGCTTTGTCAGTAACGAAGCTACTTTTTCGGCATACTCATTTCGCCTGTGAGGGTGAAATGCACAAAAAAAGGTTTGCTCAATAATTAAATCGTAATGGCCCTGATGTTGAAAAAAATCGCCACATAAAATTTTTACCTGAGGTGCATTGACAAATTTATTTTTCAACAACTCTACTGCCTGGGGAGCTATATCAATAAGTGTAATATTAGTAAATCCATTTTTTACCAGATATTCTGCTTCATAGGCATTGCCACAACCGGGAATCAGGATTGCACTATTTTTGTCGGGCTCTTGCGCCATATATTGAGTAATGGCAGGCGAAGCGTGTCCAATATCCCAACCGGTTTCATGGTTTTGCCAACGTGTATTCCAAAATGACTGATCGAGCGGATTTTCGTCTGATACATTCTCTTTTTTTTCGTTTTTCATTTTATTCAGTTTTAATCTTTATAGGAAAGCAGAAAGCTAAAAAAATATTCCTCTTTTTTCGTAGTAGATTGCGCACAAAAAAATCTTAAATGCACATCCAAGCCCGGAAGTTGATAGGATACTGGCTGCTGCTGGGAGCCGTACTTATTTTTATTCAAGTAATCATTGGCGGAGTTACACGACTTACCGGCAGCGGGCTTTCCATTACAGAATGGAAACCAATTGTGGGAGCTATACCTCCGCTCAACGAGCAGCAGTGGAATGACCGGTTTAACGAGTATCAGCAAATTGTTCAGTATAAACATTTGAATGAGGGCATGACTTTGCCTGAGTTTAAGTTTATTTTTTTCTGGGAATACTTTCATCGTCTGTGGGCTCGGTTTATGGGGTTTGCGTTTGTGGTTCCATTCCTATTTTTCATGTATAAAAAATGGATAGACCAGGCGCTATTTCTAAAGATTGGGGTGGTGCTGCTTTGGGGTGGTGCCGTGGGTTTATACGGGTGGATTATGGTGAAGAATGGATTAACCGGGTTGTTTGTGCCACCTGTGTTTTTGAGTATCCACTTAATGCTGGCGTTGAGTTTATATGCGTATCTGGTATGGCTTTCCACTTATGTTGTTCACTCGCCTGCTCCTCCCACCGCACAGTTACCATCTACCGTTAAAACGTTTGGCATTTTCGTACTCATATTACTTTTTGTGCAGTTAGCGTTGGGGGGCATTGTATCGGGCACCAAAGCGGGGCTATCGTACCCCACCTGGCCCGACATGAATGGTGCCTTTATTCCGCCCGCTCTCAGTACATTGTCTCCCACCCTCTCGGGCATTTTGCATTACAACCCTACCGATGAATGGGCACGTGCTCTGATTCAGTTTGTGCACCGCGCAGTAGCCTATCTGCTGGTATTGATTGTGGGGTTATATTATTACCGCTTGCGCACGCTGGCTCCTTCCGGTGCCTTCCGGTTGGGTATTCTGCTTTTACCTTTCAGTGTGTTGCTGCAAGTAAGCATTGGCATAATTACGGTAATAAATTGCCGGGGAACTATTCCGGTTTTTTGGGGGGTTGTGCACCAGGCGGGTGCCATGGTGCTGCTGGCCAACGTTATGTTGGTTTCCTATTTTGTTTTTAGAAAAAAAAGCGGATAGTCACTACTCCTGTTTTCGTTTTTTTCACTGGATGGCGTAATCCGAAGTTATTAAAGTATTTTTTTGAAAATATTTTAATACCTCCTGTGGAAATCGGTTTTGCTCATTAAGCCGGGGCGAGGTGTTGTTAAAAATCAGGATCGAGCCCGAGCCGGTCTTTTAATTCTATGAGTAGTGGATTTTTTTGTGCGAGCAAATCAAATTTGTCTTTATTGGTGTATGCTATTTTTCTAGATTCTTCCTTATGTAAAATGCTTTCCACTTTAATGGTAGCATTGCTCAGGCGGTCGCGCAGGTAGGTTAGTAATTCAGGCAAGATCGCTTGCAGCAACGGCTCTTCCACGGAGTTGGCTAAGGCCACCGTTACGACCGAACCTTTAATATCTACTTGCCGGCTTAGCAGGTGAAACTCCGCCACTTGGTTTTTGCGCAAGAGGGCGTAGTCGGCCCACGCTTCGCGAAGTTGCTCGCTGGTAAGTGGCTTTACCTGCAGAGGCTCATCTACGGGAGTTATGCCTTTGGCTACCGATGGTTCTTTGGGTTTTAGTATTGACCCAAGGTGAAGTGTTGATTTGGGGCGGGATGAAGTCGGCTGCCGCTGTGCAGAGGCAATTGTTTCGGGTTGACTATTTTCCGGAGTTTCCGGCTGAACAAACGGAGCCGGTTTTTCGGATTTGTCGGCCCCTTTTTTTTCAGCAGGTATTGGCTCGGGTTCTAATTCAATTTTTTTTTTAATCCTCCCTCAGAGTTGCTTTTAATTACTGCATTTACATGCGCCATCTTCATCAGCGCCAGTTCTACCAGCAGCCGCTGGTTGCGGCTGGCCTTGTAGTGAATATCGCACGTGCCGGCAATATTCAGCCACGACAACAGTAAAGAGGGCGCGGCCGCTTGTGCCTGACTGATGTATTTTTGTTTTACGCTATCCGGAACTTCCATCAAGGCAACCGTTCGGGCATCTTGCGCTACCAGCAAATTGCGTAAGTGCTCACCTAACCCGGTAATAAAATTTTGGCCATCAAAACCTTTTTTCAGAATTTCATCTAATAATAGTAATGGAGTTGCCGTGCTTTCGGCCAGCAGGCCATCTATCATTTTAAAGTAGTAGTCGTAATCGAGGATGTGCAGGTTGCTGAGCACATCATTAAAAGTAACTTTCTCACCGGAGGAGAACGTTACCATTAAATCAAAAATAGAAAGACCATCGCGCAAAGCGCCATCTGCTTTTTGGGCTATCAAATGCAGGGCTTCATCTTCCGCAGAAATACCTTCACGCTCAGCAATTTTTTTTAATTGCCGGGCAATATCGGAAACCTGAATACGGTTGAAATCAAAAATCTGGCAACGCGAAAGAATCGTGGGGATCACTTTGTGCTTCTCGGTAGTAGCCAGGATGAAGATCGCATACGAAGGAGGCTCTTCCAGTGTTTTCAAAAATGCGTTGAAGGCTGCATTGGAAAGCATGTGTACCTCGTCTATAATATAGACTTTAAATTTTCCGAATTGCGGTGGATAGCGTACCTGGTCTATCAGGTTTCGGATATCCTCCACCGAGTTGTTGGAGGCCGCATCTAATTCAAAAATATTCAGTGAGTTGGTTTCGGCTTTTTCCTCAAACCCATTAATGAGCCGGGCCACAATTCGGGCGCACGTGGTTTTGCCTACGCCACGGGGGCCACAAAACAAGAGGGCTTGTGCCAGTTTATTGTTATCGATGGCATTTTTTAGAGTGGTGGTAATGTGCTCCTGCCCCACTACTTCGTCAAAACCGAGTGGTCTGTACTTGCGGGCCGAAACAACAAAATTATCCATCGCCCGCAAGATAGTGAGTGGCCGAAGAGTTGGCAACCTCCATTTTTAAAAATAAATTGGTTGTTGTTTAATCCGGCAAAGGAGATTGTTTTGTTATTTTTCTTTCCGGATAAACGTAGGGCAGGGTATCCAGCCGTCTCGTTTTTTGGTTTTGGTCCGTTCTTGAATTTCGAAGCGGTATTTTAAGGCTAACTCGTGAGCGCCTCCCGAAGCAGGCCCTAACCGTGAAACGGTAAAATCGTAACTGTACACGATTTCAAACTGGCTAAACTGGAATCCCAGAATAACTACTGCGGCATCTTGCATGGGGTTATGATCGGCATTTTTATTTACCGGTATGCCCCGGTACCACAATCCGAAAATAATCGGCTCGTAGAGCAAGTACGCGCCCACATCAAGCTGCTCAAAATTGGCTTGTCTTTTATAAACAAAAGAAGGAGAAAAAACCGGAATGTGGTTGAGTTTAGCCAAGCCACCATATAATGGAATGCGTACGCCACCATGCACAGAAATTTTCATCGGCACATAAGCATACTGGTGCACCAGCGACCGGTTGGGTTCATTGATGTGGTTCGCTGCAAAACCAATCCAGAAATTCCGGTTGTAAGCTAAAGCCCCGGCTTTAAAATCGAAGTAGTGCGAAGTGCCCGCATTACTCAGGGCGGGATCGGTAGTGGGAATGGTGGAGTTGCTGCCCAGCACCAGCTGGTCGCCAAAGATGAGTTTATTAAAATCAATACTGCGGGTAGCATACCCGAAATTCAATCCGGATGAAATCACCCATTTGTTAGCGAGGGGTAGTTTATACGAATACAGAAAATTAAACTCGGTCGATCTCATCCCGGCTGTGCCGGCCACATCCTGCATAGCCATGAAGCCAAACCCACTGTTGAGGCCTGCCAAATTATAATCGTACGACAATGCATACGTGCGATATCCCTGAGCCACGGCCGGCCATTGGTTTCGGTAGTTGGAAATAAACCGGTGGTCGTTGGTGGTTCCGGTAAAGGCGGGGTTGAGGTACAGCGGGGCTGCATAATACTGGCTAAACTCCGGATCTTGCGCGAAACTTATCCCAACAGAAAAACAACACACTATAATTATAACAACTTTCATCGGATCAGATTTATGTCGCCTGTTCTCACTACCGTTTCTCCGTTTTCAAGCAAGGCCGTCAGTTTATACATATACACATCTTGCTCACACAGTTTTCCCTGATAGTAACCATCCCAGCCCAGGGTGGGGCTGGTGGTCTGAAACAACAACTGCCCCCACCGGTTGAAGATGAGCATCTCAAACTGTACGACCCCATTCATCAGCGGAAGAAAAATATCGTTTTGCCCCGAACCGGAGCCGGGCCCATTGCCACTGGGCGAGAAGGCATTAGGGATTAGTACCTGATTTGCTTTTTTTACCACCACCGCGTTTTTTTGAGTGAGTGTATCAATACATCCTTGTTCATTGCTGGCTATGAGCGTAATGGTAAACACACCTTCCGATTTATAAATATGTTCGGGATTCATTTCAACGGATGTGCCGCCATCGCCAAAGTCCCAGAAAAAGCCGGAAGCGTAACGGCTCATGTTGAGTGTGGCTAAAATGCCACCCGGAATATAAAGTAAAGTAGGCCGGGCAATGAAGTTGGCAAATGGCCGCGGGTAAACATGAATGATTTGTGGTTTCGTGGTAGAAATAATTTGCCCGGTACTATTGGTGGCACTCAGCGAAACCGTGTACGTACCAAAATTAGTGTACGCATGCGTGGGGTTAACATCTGTGGATGTACTTCCATCGCCAAAATTCCATTGGTAGGTGTTCGGTTGTGCATATTGGCTCTGGTTGGTAAAATTTACCGTTAGCGGCTGGCAACCCGATGAAGGGTTATAACTAAAATCAACAATAGGAGGAATGGGTAAAATGGTAACGGTGTTAGAAACGGATTGTGTGCAAACCGAATTGCTAACGGTTAGTTTAATAGTGTAAACACCATAGGTAACATAGGTGTGGCTTGTTACCTGAGCTGTGTTGGATGTTAAGCCATCTCCGAAATCCCATTGATAGGTCCATGGGCCGGAGTTCGTGGTGTTGTTGATTGCTACTGTTGAAGCGGGAAGTGTTTGCGTGACGGGGGTAGCGGTGAATGAGGCATTCATATTATCTTGTTGTGGCACCACCAGGTTATTTCGCAACACGGGGCTGGCACAATTGGCAAAGTTTTTTGTATCGAGCGAGAACTGAATATTCTGGTTAATGGCACTGCGGTTGAACGTAAACGAATATTGATCGGAAGCATTCGTTACATCGCTCAGCGTAACTCCATTGTCAACCATAACCCAATGATAGGCTGCCAGTCCCTTCTGTATTGCGCTTAGGCGAATTGTCATCTCGTTGCAGTTGAAAGCCAAAGTGTCTGTTACAAACAATGAACTCGGCACGGGAGCTATGCGGACGGTGCGGGTAGAATCGCCCCGGCAGCCGGTAGAAAGTGTGGTAGTCAGGTTTATCGAAAAATCTTTTAGCGCCAACGTCAGGTTAGAAAATGTGTAGTTGAAGGTGGGCGAGGTGCCTGTACTCGTGTTAGAAATAATTCCGCTGGCATCGCTTACCGTCCAGTTGTAATCAGACGGAGTCAGTGCTTGCGTGGCCGCATCTACCTGAAAATGGATAGTTTGGGGCGAGCAATTAGTATTAAAAGGAGAATAGTTGGTAGAGCTGAACCCGGAGTTCGTTCCCGGAAAAACCGTAATGGTGGTAACCGGTGAAATGGTTTCGCAGCCATGCACAGTGTAAACATGTAACCGCACATCGGCCTGTTTATTAACCGTAGTTATATTTTTAAATGCATACGTAAAGAGGTTGCTGAAATTGACATCTGCCGGGCGCTGCGAACCCGCTACCTGAAAACCCAGCCCATTCTTAAAATCAATTTCCCAATCAAAATGATCTACTATATCCGGCTGACCTCCCACGGACGTGTTTGTAAAATTAACGGTAAGCATGCTACACCCCGAAATTTTATCAGGTGTGAAACTGGCCTGCGGCAGCGGGTCAACCACAACGGGTATAACCACAATAGCCGAGCAATTGTTTTGGCTTGCTGTTACCCGAAGCGCCACCTGATAGGTGCCTGCCCCTCCGAGCGATCGGGTAAAGGAGCGCCTATTGTCGTAAGCCGGGTCTTTATTGAAGGTAACTCCGTTGTAGCTAAAATCCCACTCGCGTAGGATAATGGTGTCGCCATGGATGGAGTTGAGGGTAGAGTTTTCTGTGAAGGAATTGAGTTGCCCCTGGCATACCCGTGTAGCCACGAATAACGGAACAGGATTTTCATAGATTCGAACTTGCGTACTGTTTTGTGTCTGGCAACCGGTAATGTTGTCGCGAATGGTTAACGTAGCCTGATAAATACCACGCGTGGTAAAAACACGATCGAACGGGCCTAACGGAACATTAGAAAATCCAACGGCCGGAAACGAATTGATCAGCATGTTGTTCTGATCGTAAAATTGCCATTGCCATTGGGTGCTGGGCGTGGCCACCCCCACCGATGCATCGGCAAACCGAACCTGAAATGTAGTATAAGGAGCCGAAGCAGATTGGCAAAAGTAAGGCGTGATCGGGTTGTTCGATAAATCCATGGTTTTAATAGACGCCACCAGCGCAGGCGAAATCGTGATGAGGCCATCGTAGGTATTCGTGCATCCACCGGCCGCATTGTTATCGGTAACGGAGAGGCGAATCAACTTCGGCCCGCCCGTGGTATAAGAAAAAACAGGAGCGTTGCCGGTAGAGGTCGCCAAGGGTGCACCCGCCCCGGTGTTGTTATCAAAAAATTGCCACGTGTAGCCAAAAGAGGATCCGGCAATGAATGGCGTTTGGTCGTCAAAAAAAATCTGATCACCAATACAAAAAGTAGTTTGCACCGGGCCTCCGGCATTATTTAAACGGGTAATGAAGGCCGGCTGGGGCGAAGGCACAACCACAATTTGTGCTGTCGTTACCTGTGCCGGATTATCTCCGTTTATTAAATCTCCATTCACCGGAACGAACGGGTTCAATGGGTCATTAGAATAGGCATTACATTGATTCCAGTTTTTAAGAGTTACCTGAAATGTGTTCCCCACATTGGCCGGAGCAGTAACCGGAACGGCAACAGGTAAACTTACCTGCCCGGGAGCGGCCACCGGGTAAATGGGGTTAGTGTTGGCGGCCGGGTTTAGATACGGATAGGCACCCGGCAACACTCCGTTTACCTGCACACCCGGAATTTGCGTGGCCAACGGGCCAGTGCCATAGAGCCACTGAATCCAGCGGGGTGCGCTGTTCTCGCGGGTAGGCCGGGGAAAACAATTCCATGTGCTGTTGTCCGTAAAAGAAAGGGTTTCGGCAAACCCCTGGCACACACGAAATACCTGCGGATTAATTGACACCACATCGTTGGTCCATACAATCACTTGTGTATTGATCGGTACGACCGAGCCCGGTGGGTTGCACGCATTCGATGCATCAATCACCACATCATACCCGCAATTAACCGAAGCGTTCGGGTAGGTGTGTGTCATAATTACGCCCGTGGCATTTACCTGCGTATAGGTTTGTAACGGAGTGCCATCTCCCCAGTCAACCGAATAAACCGTGCCCGGTATGGCCGAGAGGTAAAGCGTTTCAAGGCTTACCGTATAAGGAGCACAACCGCGGCTACTGGTTAAGAATTTAAAGCCGGGTTCCATAATAGCACATTGGGCAGCCACGTTGGTGGCTGTATGTACTCCCATAAAAAAAATGGATAAAAAGAAAAAAAGCTTCTTCACAGATATTCAGTTTCATCTGAAAAAAGCCCCTACCGACAAATGATTAATCCGAAAAATACGCGAATCGAAACCGCCCTGAATGGAATTAACGTTAGACAGAAGTTTTCAGCCTCAAGAGGCATAATAGCACGACCAGTTGCAGGCATAACCTGCCCTGTCTTTCCGTTTATCTTTTTCTTTTGCCTTCCATTTTAGAAGTCTTTACCCTCTACTTTCTTTCCGTTATCTTGAAAGCAAAACAGAATTTTTATGAAACTTACATTTACCGCCTTTCTTTTTCTTTTGTCTTTCATTGGTTGGGCTCAGGAAAAACCTTCGGCCGAAAAATCTTCTCCTGAAAAACATTCGCCTGAAAGAACTTTGCCGGCCGAGTCGGCCGTTTCTACCACAGGGCAAGCCACCATCAAAGGAAAAATAGTTCCCTATAAAGTAACGGCAGGCACTCAGCCTGTGTGGGACAAAGACGGAAAAATAATCGCTTCCTTATTTTATACCTACTACGAACGCACCGATGTTACCGATAAAAGCAAGCGGCCATTTTTTATGTCTTTTAATGGCGGCCCCGGCTCAGCTTCCGTGTGGATGCACGTAGCTTATACCGGCCCTAAAATTTTGAATATTGATGACGAGGGCTACCCTGTACAACCGTATGGAATTAAAGACAACCCCAATTCCATTCTCGATGTAGCCGATATCGTGTATGTAGATCCGGTCAATACTGGCTTCTCCCGCATTCTCGATCCCAAAACAGAACGCTCTACTTTTTTTGGTGTCAATGCCGACATAGCCTATCTGGCCGATTGGCTCGACACCTTCGTTTCGCGCAATAGCCGGTGGACTTCCCCCAAATATCTGATCGGTGAAAGTTATGGTACTGCGCGTGTATCAGGGCTGGCGTTAGAATTACAAAATGCTCATTGGATGTATTTAAACGGAGTAATTTTGGTTTCGCCCACCCAGCTGGGCATTATGGAAGACGGCATGCTAAACGATGCGCTGGACTTCCCTTATTTTACCGCAGCCGCCTGGCATCACAAAGCATTGCCGGCTGATCTTCAACAAAAAGATTTAAAAGATATTCTTCCTGAATCGGAAGCTTTTACCCTTGACGAATTAATTCCGGCTGTTTCCCGTGGCGGATTTATTGACGAGGCCAAACGCCAACAAATTGCTGCCAAGATGAGCCGCTACTCTGGCCTTTCAGAAAAAGCAATTCTGCAAACCAACCTGCAAGTGCCTACCGAATTTTTTTGGAAAGAATTGCTGCGCGAAAAAAATTTCACCATTGGCCGGTTAGACTCACGCTATCTGGGGTTAGATAAAATGGCAGCTGGCTTTCAGCCTGATTATAATTCGGAACTAACTTCGTGGCTTCACTCCTTTACCCCGGCCATCAATTACTATTTGCGCGATGTGCTGAAATACAAAACTGATTTAAAATACAATATGTTTGGGTCGGTATATCCGTGGGATAATAAGAACAACCGCACGGGCGAAAACCTGCGGCAAGCCATGGCCGAAAACCCGTATCTGCATTTAATGGTTCAGTCAGGGTATTACGATGGGGCTACTACATACTTCCGGGCCAAGTTTACACAATGGCAGATAGACCCCAGCGGCAAAATGAAAGACCGCATGCGTTTTGAAGGCTACCGCAGCGGGCACATGATGTATTTACGTGCTGAAGACTTGGCCACCTCGAATGACCACATCCGGGATTTTATTAAAAAATCTACTCCGGCAGCCGGACAACCAGCCAAGTATTGAAAAGAAATAATAAGTAAGCTTAGCGGCCGTTACCACGGGTCGTGCGATGAAGCCGTGGCAAACAATAGCCCGTTAACTACGAGCAAGGCGATACTTTCATTGCGCGGATGATTTCTTTTTTGAAAAAAAAATGAACCTTGTCCGTTTAGTTCCGAATTGTAAAATAAGCGGTTGTCTTTTACCCACCAGGTTCCGCGATCGGTATCTTGAGCAACTGAAAAAGGGGTTCCGTTGGGCAACGAACTCCGGTCGAGGGTAGCTTCGTAGGTTCCATCAGCTTGTAAAATTATGCACGAGTTGCCGTGTACTTCTGCCACCGAAACTGTTTCGCTAATGTAACACCACTTGCCTACCAGTTCGGGCGAAATGAGGTGCTCCTCTGCCTGCGCGGCACAAAGTAAAGAACTACCCAGACAAAGAACAGCAATCGCCTTTTTCACAGCTCTAATTTACTTTGTTTTCAGAGGAGGTTATAATTTTTTTTCAGTACATTCACTTCATGCTGGCGAGAGTGCTTTGGGTTTTATTTTTATTAATGCCGTTTTCCGTACCCGCACAAGTAAGTGTGGGCGAACTCAGCAAAAGCATATTTTTCGGAGGCGGCAGCTATGATATAGACGAGCAGCAGGAAAATAATCTGGCCCGGTGGTTAGATTCCATCCCCAATTTGTTAGAAAAATATCAGGTTCAAATTATCAGCCATACCGATAATATCGGAGGCAGAAGATATAATCAGTGGCTCTCGCAAATGCGCAGCCAAATGGTGTTTCAGATACTGCTCCAAAAAGATATTCCCGAAAAAATTATACATGTTCGCGATTGGGGCTATGAAAATCCTGTCTTTTCTAACGACTCCTTCGGGGGGCAACGGATGAACCGAAGGGTAGATGTGGTGTTGCACCCCATCGTATTTTAAAATATATCCGTTTTCGGACACTCTTTTTCATTTGCGGACGTACAACCAACTTTAATCCTTGTATTTTACATTAAATTCAAGCAAAATATAATTGGCATTATTTTGGGCTACCCCCTAAACATATGATAAAACTATCCAATATAGATAAGTACATAGACTCCCGCTTTCAGCGCACCTTCATTTTAAAAGGAATTGATTTAGAAGTGGGTCAGGGCGAATTTGTTACTATCATGGGACCCAGTGGGGCGGGCAAATCTTCGCTGATGAACATCATCGGCATGTTGGATGAGCCCTCGGCCGGAGAATATTATTTTTTTGATGAGCCGGTACACAAAATGCGCGAAAAGAAAAAAAGCGAGATGCATAAAAACTACATCGGCTTTATTTTTCAAGCCTATCATTTAATCGATGAACTTACTGTATACGAAAACATTGAAACGCCACTCTTATATAAAGGCGTAAATAGCAACCTGCGCAAAAGCCTGGTAGCCGAAATGCTCGATCGCTTCAACATCGTAGCCAAGAAAGATTTATTTCCCGAACAACTGAGTGGCGGACAACAACAACTGGTCGGCATTGCCCGGGCCATCGTGGGCGAACCCAAATTATTATTGGCCGATGAACCCACCGGCAACCTGCACAGCGACCAAGGCAAACAGATTATGAACATATTCCAAAAATTAAACGAAGAAGGCATTACCATCATTCAGGTTACCCACTCAGAAGAAAACGCGAAACGCGGAAAACGAATTGTGCGCATTGCCGATGGCGCCATTGCAGCCGATGAACTGGTGAAATGATATGAGTATGAAACGAAATTTGGTCATGGGGTTACTGTTATCAACCGTAATGGCATTTGCCCAAGAGGGTTCAAAAATATTGACCTTTGATGACGCGATAAAAATTGCATTGAAAAACGGGGTGCTCCTCAATCAACAAAAGAACAATTTAGACTTAGCTGTTATGCAGCGCAATTTCAATATTGCGGGGTTAGGCCCAACTCTTGGCTTCAATGCTTATGCTCAGCGAGCTGCTGGAAATTCATTTGTTCAACAAACCGGAAAACTAGCAGAAGGTATTACTGATAATACGGGGGCTTCGTTAAACGCTAACATCAATTTATTCAATGGGTTTTCCCAAGTAAATAGAGTTAAACAGTCATTAAGTGCTTTAGATGCTCAGTTATTCTATGTTAATCGGACCGAGCAGGATATCATGAACACGGTTGCAACTCAATATCTACAGGTACTCCTTGATATTGAGTTGCTTAAGATAGCTAACGAAAATTGGGAAGCATTAAAAAAACAATTAATACAAATAAAAGAACAGGTAAACTTAGGAGCAAAGTCTCAGGTAGATGAATATAATCAAGACTCTCAGGCAAAGGCAGCCGAAATTCGAAGCTTAACTGCACAGGTTAATTTAGTGAACGATCGGGCTTTACTTACTATGACTTTATTGCTTGATCCTAATGAAGAGTTTAATGTGGTAAAACCCACTTGGAATCTAAACACGGCTGATCGGAATGAGGATTTCGAATTATTATTTGACACTGCTTTGAAAAACCGAGCAGACTATTTACGCGCAGTTAAAAATGAGGAGTCTGCCAAATATGGTATGAAGGCAATTCGTGCTTCGATGCTACCAACTTTAAGTATGTACGCATCTGGGTTTACGGCATATAACTATTTTTATGGCACAGCAGGGCCTAATCAATATACTTTTACCGAGCAACTAAAAACTGTCAACTTGAAAAAATGGGCTGGTTTTAATTTGAACATTCCCATTTTAGGTGGCTCTCAAAATTTTCAAAACCGAACAAACTATGTACTGCAAAAAGCTACTTATTTGAATAATCAAATCATCAGGAGAAATACAGAGATTCAGGTGAAAACAGATGTTAAAAAAGCTCATGAAATTTACCGTCTTTATTTGAAAAGGGTCTTGGCAACTATTGACCAACTGAATGCAGCCGAGTTGGCTCTCCAACTTGAAACAGAACGATATACTCTCGGAGTAACAAGTTTTGTAGAGTATGCCAACGCTAACCGTGTCTTAGTACAAGCACAAACAGATAAAGCACAAGCCGAAAACCTTCTTCTCTTTCAAAAAGTGATTTTAGATTACGCTATGGGAACCTTGAAACCTGATGGTTTTCAGTAAGTTAGGCCATACAGTAAATCACACATTGCTCATCTTACCACCTATTTACCCTCCATTATGCCTTAATCAACTTGAAATGGGATATTCCAAATTATTCATAGAAAAGTGCTCTCATTTTAACATACTAAATATCAAATATATTAGATTAGTATCGTCTTAAAAGTTGAGAACAATATGCTGACAGTTAAAAAAATAATGTTATAAAAAAATTAATTGTTTTTTTAGGGTGGATTACTTGCATAATATTTCCTTCTTCACAGTTGAGAGGTCAAATCATTGGAAGTACTACTGTTTGTGTGTCTGTCGGGGGGACTTCAGGTTATCAATTGACTATAAATTGCCAATACCCAGCTTCATGGTCACTTAACGGTGGGGGAACAGTTAGTGGCTCTTTTGTTACTATTCCGAATGATTATCCGGCCGCGACCATCACTTGGAACACCTCAGGCACATGGACTTTAACAGCAACATCTAGTGTAGGCTGCAATAATTCTACTTCATACCAATTGAATATTATAGTAAATATTATTCCTGCCGTCCCGGTAATCTCATCCAATTCATCTAACTATGCACTTTGTAGTAATCAATCTTGGATGCTCACCGCTAATTCGTCAGGGTATCCAACAAATTATGGATATGATTGGTATACCACTGGAGGTCTTTTAATTAACGGATTACATGCGTCATTGGGATCGCCAGTTCACTCTTCATTGAATACAGCTACATTGAGCTCGGGAGAAGCAAGTGGTTTATGTTTTGTTTATGCTAGATTAAATAATGACAATTCTTGTCCATCAAACTATGGTGTCTTAACCTTGGCGGCTGGGCCTCCAACAATTGGCTCATTAAACAAAAATATTAATAACCCACCCTTTTGTGTAGGCACAACTGTTCCCGTTTCGATTAGTGGAAGTGGAGGGAATCCATATACTTGGACATCAAACAATCCCTCAATTTTGGAAGTCAGTGGATCGAGAACAAATGGCGTCCTTACGGGAGACGTGTCAGGAAGTTGCACCTTTACAGTTGCGGGTACCAATAACTGTGGATATGCATCGACTAATTTCCATGTTTTTGTTCAGGAATGTAGCGGAGGCATTGCTATTATTGCTTCACCCAATCCAGTTTCATCATTGTTAACTGTGCAGATTACTGACAGGGATTCCAAGGATTTGCAGCCAACCCTATATCAACCATTCTATATATTTATTATGGATTGGAGTTATAGAAGAGTCCTTTCAGCCCAATCATCTGATCGAGCCTTTACCATTTCGATGGAATCATTTCCGGCAGGTATTTACTATTTGAAGGTGCTTTACGAGGGCGAATTCCTTCAAAAGCAAATTATTGTGAGACACTAAAGAAATAGGATGGTCTTAGGCATGTTGAAATAGCGTAAAATAGCCAGTTTCTTATAAATTTTCATACATTTGCACCCCCTGAATTCTTCGGGGGCTGTTTTCATTAAAAACAGCGATGTATAACCAAATTTGTTGTGGCTTGCCCGGCCGCAGCATGTATCTCAGGGCAAAAATTTATGGCAAAAGTTCAAAAAGAAACAGCTAAAGAATCCAAAGCCCCTAAAAGCGAAGGAGCCGCTAAAAAAACATTGGCTGTAAAAGGAGCGGAAGCAGATGTGGACGTAAAAACAGCCGAAGCCGAGCTAAAAGAAGATGATTTGGCCGCCTTCAAAGCCCAAAAAAAACGTGAAGAAGAAGAAGGCATCAGCCGCATGATTAAAGATGTAACAGCACGCAAGGCCGCTACTTCAAACATCTCCCTCGAAGCATTTGATTGGGAAGCCTACGATAAAAAAGGTTTTGGCGAAGGCTATTCATCCAAAGACCGTCAGGAATTAGATAAACTGTATGGTGGGGTTATTGCCTCGGTTACCGAAAGCGAAGTGGTGAAAGGCACCGTAGTAGGGATTACGGACCGCGATGTAATTTTAAACATCGGGTTTAAGTCAGACGGATTAGTGCCGCTGGCCGAATTTAAAGACATGGCCAACCTGAAAATTGGCGATATGGTTGACCTCTTTATTGAAGAGCGTGAAAATGCCATGGGCCAATTAATCTTATCGCGCAGAAAAGCCAAGTTGGTAAAAGGCTGGGAATATGTGCAAACCGCCCTCGATAAAGATGAAATCATTGAGGGCTTTGTAAAACGCAGAACCAAAGGTGGTTTAATTGTAGATGTGTTCGGCATCGAAGCTTTCTTGCCGGGTTCGCAAATTGATGTAAAACCCATCCGCGATTTTGATATTTATGTAAACAAAGCCATTGAAGTAAAAGTGGTAAAGATCAACTACACCAACGACAACGTAGTAGTATCGCATAAAGTATTGATCGAGAAAGATCTGGAACAACAAAAGGCCGCCATCCTAACCAACCTTGATAAAGGCCAGGTGTTGGAAGGCGTCATTAAAAACATGACCAACTTCGGGGTGTTTATTGATTTGGGCGGAGTAGATGGCTTACTCCATATCACCGATATTTCATGGGGCCGCATCAACCATCCGGAAGAATTACTGAAACTGGATCAGGTAGTGAAGGTAGTGGTACTTGATTTCGATCAGGACAAAAAGCGTATTTCGCTGGGCATGAAACAACTTACCCCTCATCCTTGGGATTCGCTCTCGGCCGACATTGTGGTAGGTTCGAAAGTAAAAGGCAAGATTGTGAACGTGGCCGATTACGGAGCCTTCCTCGAACTGCAGCCGGGTGTGGAAGGATTGATCCACGTAAGCGAAATGAGTTGGAGCCAACACTTAAGAAATCCGCAGGATTTTCTGAAGGTAGGTGATGAACTTGAGGCCGTGGTGCTGACCATTGACCGCACCGAGCGCAAGATGAGTCTCGGCATTAAGCAACTGACCGAAGACCCCTGGACACGCCAGGATGTGCTCTCCAAATATGCCGTGGGCACGCGCCACAAAGGTATTGTGCGCAACCTAACCAACTTCGGTTTGTTCCTCGAACTGGAAGAAGGCATAGACGGGCTGGTGCACGTGTCTGATTTAAGTTGGACCAAGAAAATTAAACATCCATCCGAGTTTACCAAAGTGGGCGAAACCATTGAAGTGCAAGTACTGGAATTAGATGCCGTAAACCGCAGGCTGGCATTAAGCCATAAGCACCTCGAAGAAAACCCTTGGGATACTTTTGAAACGATCTTCACCGCGGGTTCCGTGCATAAAGGAACCATCGTAAATAAAA
Organism: Bacteroidota bacterium; assembly: GCA_018267135.1. Lineage (GTDB taxonomy): Bacteria > Bacteroidota > Bacteroidia > Cytophagales > Cyclobacteriaceae > ELB16-189. The sequence continues at coordinate 115,073 of JAFDZA010000002.1, read as the reverse complement.
ACGATAAAGGTGTAGTGGTAGAGTTGCAATATGGAATTGAAGGATTCTGCTCATTGAAAAATCTAGCCAAAGAAGATGGCTCGAAGGCAGAAACAGGTGAGGCCTACGATTTTAAAGTGCTGGAGTTTTCTAAAGAAGACAGACGCATTACGCTCAGCCTGAAAGCCACTTGGTCTGCCGAAGAAGAAAAGCCGACCCCCAAGAAAAAGGCAGCTCCAAAAGGTAAAACTATAGACAAGATTAACCAGGAGACAGAAAAATCTACACTGGGCGATCTGGAGGCCTTAACTGCTCTGAAAGAGAAGATGAAAGCCAAGCCGGAAGGCGAAGGCAATTAATAGGTATCCGTTAAAAGAAAGTGGCTTCAGCCACTTTCTTTTTTCTCTGAAAGATTGTTTCGTTAGTTTTGCAAAATGGTTCCGTGGCCGAGTGGCTAGGCTGAGCTCTGCAAAAGCTCCTACAGCGGTTCGAATCCGCTCGGAACCTCTGAAAGCCTTGAGAAAAACTCAGGGCTTTTTTTATTTTTGATCATTAATTTAACTCCAATTTTTCTTCGTAGAATTACTCGCTTCGAAAACCTGATGATGATAGTGAGTGAACGTGAACTTCATGTGAATGCAAACCTAAAGGAGAACGCTGCGGGCTCAGCCCTGCTGTTTATTTTTTAATTGTTTCGTACAAAAACTTAGTTTTAAAAAAGCGAATTGTAATTAAAGAGCAATGATGCCTTCTATACCCGAAACGGACTGGTACGCTGCCACAATCTCTTCGCTGGTGCGCGCCATCATTTGTATGGTAACGCTGGTGTACGTTCCTTTTTCTGATCTTTTCTCGGTTACTTCATGGGTAGGGAAAAGGTTTTTTACTTCCTCTACTTTTCCGGATGGCACAATAAACTTAAACGTGTACAACGCGGGCCATGAATAAAACCGGTCTAATTTTTCGCGCAGTGATTCTTTCCAGGTGCTCATCATCATTATAAAAAAAAATCGGCAAGAGGGTATCTCCTGCCGATCTTATTTGCAGGTATCTAAATTTAATAAAACTTGTATCGTTCGTCTTTAATATTCGACAGGTCTTTAATGGCTTGGGCAATATTTAACCCCGCACTGTTGTTTATCTTTTTCTCTAATTCATTTTTAAACATGGTGTAGTCGCCCACCTCTGGTGCCATGGTTTTGTTTTGAAGTTGCACAATTACCACTCCGTTTTCGCTGGCAAAAGGTTTTGATTGTTTTCCGTTCTCTAACGAAAAAACTACGCCCACGGCTTGGGGGTCTAACCCGGCACCGGGCAGCGAATTGGCACTAAGCTTTAGGTCGCTGGTAGAATTAATTTGAGCATCATTGCCAAAGAGTTTTCCCAGTTCTTCCAACGTACCTTTTTGTGCGCTAAGTTTCTCTATCATTTTTTTTCCTTTCAGCTCGTTGCGCACGGCCGGCAAAATTTCATCTTTTACCTGCTCTAAGGTGCGGTAACCTTCTTCGGTTTCATCGGTCATTACGGCTACTCCGTAGGTATCATCCAAATCAAATTCATAAACGGTTCCTTTCGTGGCATCGCGGAAAAGCCAGGTTACTACTTTTCGGGCATTGCCCAGGTTGCCCACGTGCTGGTCGTTGGTATTCAATTCTTTTGCCTCTAATACATTCAGTTTTTCGGTAGTGGCCTTTGTTTTAAAAGCTTCTACTCCGGAAAGGCCGGTGGCAAAATTTTGTGCTTTCAGGTAAGCTACTTTGTGGGTTTCATCACCGGGTAAAATTTTCAATTCTACGGTAGCAACTGTATAGAAAGAATTGTCTTTTAAGGCTGTTACATCAATAATGTGGTAGCCAAACTGGGTTTCGGTAAGTTCAGGAAGAACTCCGGTCTTTTTGGCATTGAATACGGCATTCTGAAAAGGCTTCACCATTTGCCCGGAAGAAAAATAGCCGAGATCGCCTCCGCGCGAGGCGGTACCATCGGTGCCAAACTCGCGGGCTTTTGTAGCAAAGTCGGCTCCGGCTTTAATGTCTTTCAATATTTTTTGTGCTTTTTCTTTGGCTTCCTTTTTCTTGACAGGTGTTTCATCATCCCAACGGATGAGGATGTGCGATGCCTTCGCAGTATAGGTGGTGTCTTTTCCGGCCTTTACTACTTTAAATACTTTGTAATTGCCATCTACCAGCAACGGCCCTATTACCGTGCCGGCCACTAACTGGTCTTTGTGAATGGTTGAGGGCAAATTAGCTACGGTGTATTTGGTATAGGGGGTGGTGCCTTCGGTATTGGTGGCGGCATAAAGCGAATCATCGGCCACGGTTTTAAAATCGGTTACAATTTTGTCTGCTTCTTTATGAATTTTAGCCGAGTCGTCTGCCGATGGCACTACCGGAAACGACACGTAGCTCAGGCTGCGGGTAAACTTTGATTTGTATCGTTCTTTGTTTTTGTTGTAAAACTCTTTCAAATCGTTATCGCTCACTTTTACGGACGAGTCGCTCATGGCAAAGTAAGGCACAAATAAAATTTTTGCTTCGGCCACGTCATTCTGGTTGTGGTAATCGCGCTCAGCTTCGGCCTTGGTTACGTAATTGGTTTTGATAAGCAGGTTTTCGTATTTCACACGCTGCCGGCCTATGTACAAACTTTTTTTAAATCGGTTCCAGTTTTCCTGCTGGGCTTGCCACTGGCTGCGAAGTTGCGGGTTGGTGGGGGCCGGAATATCGAGGTTGCGTATCTGGGCTTTTAGCGCTTCCCGGTTAAACTTTCCGGTGGAATCGGTAAACTGTTGTTTTATGCCCGGGTCTATGTTCTTGCCCCAGAGCATATCTTCGGCTTCATCGGTGGTAACTTTTATACCGGCCTTCAGCATTTCTTCTTCGATGGCATATTTAACAATCATCAGTTCCCAAGCCTGATTTTGCAGGGTAGCTCTTTCTCTTTCGCCCGGCTGGCGGCCCATGCGCAGGTAATAATCGTTTTCCTGGTCTTGTACAAAAATGCGGTAGTCGTCATTGGATATAGACGTACCGGCAATCTCACCGATGTTGTTTTTGCTTCCTCCAAAAACGGAGCGAGGGCCGTTTCCAAAAAGGTCACTTCCTACAATGAATGCGCCCATGGCCAAGGCCACAAAACCCACTACAAACTTTGTCATCTTTGTTCTAAGCGTACCAATTAATGCCATAACTCAAAAATATATTTTATGTTTTGTCTTTATGTTTCAGTTTCAGCTTCCGATTACGACCGGCCTCCTGATTCGGTTTTACCCTAAAAAAGGAGTGCAAATTTAAACCATCATTACGCATAAGCAATGGGTTGCCCTAAAAAATACCGTGGGGTTCAGTGTATTTGCTTTTAGACTGATTTCATTGATAATCATGGATTTGATAGGCTGTGATGAATACCCAGCCGGGGATGGAATGGCCAAAAAAGTATCCGGTTCAGTTAGATCCCGGGGTTTCCCTATCCACGATCGCTTTTACTACATCTATTCTTTTTTTGTCTGTTTTCTGGATAATGAATGTAAACGGGGCGATATAAATACTTTGTCCTTGTTTTGGAAAATCTTCCGTGTACGACAAAATTAAGCCGGCCAGCGTTTCGTATTCGCCTGTGGGCAGGTGGAGATTATATTTTTCGTTCAGGTATTCTACTTCAAGGCGGGCACTCAGCACAAATGTTGTTTCATCTATTTTTTGTTCCAGCAGTTCGTCCTGATCGTGTTCGTCTTCTATTTCACCAAAAATTTCTTCCATTATGTCTTCCATCGTAACAATACCCGAGGTACCGCCAAATTCATCTACCACTACGGCCAGGCTTTTTCTTTCTTTCATCATCTGCACCATCAGCTCGTTGGCCATGGTGGTTTCGCTGGTAATGATGAGGGGGGTCATGATCTCTTCTATGTGCAGCGGTTTTCTGAATAAAGCGGCTGAGTGGCAATAGCCGATCAGGTCATCTATGGTATCGCGATAGATCAGTATTTTGGAATGCCCACTTTTGACAAACGCTTCTTTCAGTCCTTCCATGCCTTCGTCTAACGGTACGGCCGAAATTTCCATGCGGGGGATCATACAATCGCGCACGCGCACGGTTTTAAATTCCAGGGCATTGGTAAATATTTTTTTATCCAGTTCAATCTCCTCATCCTCGTGTTTTACCTTCAGCGTGTTTTTAAGGTAGTTGTTCAGGTCGGTTAGCCCAAACACCGGTCTTTCTTCCGAATACGGCATACCCAGAATTTTCGTAATCACAAATTTGGAGAGTGTTACCGTAGAAAACGTAAGGGGTTTGAGGAGGATATAAAAAAAATTAAACGGCACAGCGAGCGTGGCGAGCACTGCGTTGGGATTAATCAAAAACAAACTCTTGGGTAAAAATTCGGCTGTAAACAAGATAAGCAAGGTGGAAATAAGTGTTTCCAAAATCAGCCGGATAACTTCATCATTTCCGTTTTCAGGTAAAAAATCAAAATACGGATCGATCAGTTGTGCCATAAAAATACCAAACAGCACCAACGACACCGTGTTGCCAATGAGTGTGGTCGCAATAAAACTGGATGGCTTCTTGAGAAATTTAGACATGATCATGCCCCAGGTTTTCCCCTGCTTTCCCTTTAGCTCAATCTGTAGTTTGTTAGATGCTAAAAAGGCAATTTCAATTCCTGAAAAGAAGAAGGAGAAAACAAGTACCGTCAGTATAAGTGGCAAGAGTGTGGTATCCATTAGCCTTGTTTCTTTCGGTACACATAGTAGAAGAGGCAAGCTACCGAGAGCATGACAGCCCAATAGCCGTTGCTGGGCCCCAGGGTCATCATCTCATAAATACCGATAATTAAAAAAACAACGGCCAATAAAAGCAGAATAATCAGATTTAATTTCATAGAGGGGGCAAAGATACAAATTTTGAAAGTGGATGGCGGGGTATCCTTACTCTGTAGCGTGCAAATCGCCTGAAGTGTTTTTTAGCGAATAATTAGATAAGTCTTGGTTAGCAGTAAGGCCGGTGCCATAAAGCACATCTTGCTGATCGCGAATGGTAACAAATTTTTCGGTATAAATTTTTTGGGTGGATGGATACCAGAACAATTCTTCGGTATTAAGTTGTTGTCCCTTTTCAAGGTTTACCACTTCTACCTGGCCGCGGCCTCGCCATTTGTTTTCCTTTTTGAAGAAGAAAGCAGTATTGGCCTTGAGGGTGGAGGTCATGGTTCCCTGCTCGTTGTAAAACTCCAGATAAATGCCTTCGGGAAACTCGCGGTCGCCATTGAGGTACTCATTAAATTTCTTAGCCTGAAGAATGGTTTTTAATTTTTCTTTTTCGGTATAGTGCATCGTAATGCGGGTAGCTTGTTTCAGCGGCCCATCATACACAATAGGCTTGGTGGTTTCTTTGCTATCGCAACCGGCCAGCAAACTGCCGGCCACTACTACCCCAAAAATTTTAAGCAATGTCATCGGTTAAAATGAAGAAGGCTGGTGTTCACCAGCCTTCTTTTGCAATTATTGTGCCTTGGCTTTCACCACTACCTCTTCGTCTATCCAGCAGGCTATTTTTTTATTGTCTCCGGCTTTCCACCCTGCCTTAGTTAGATCGTCATGGGTGGGGTATTTTGCCAGTGTTTCTTCCATTTTTTCGCGATTTCCACAGTGTTTATAAAACTGAAAAGCGGCAATGTAAACCAGTTTTTCTTCGGCCGAACCCGGGGTTTTGGTACACTCGGTAGCGGATGAAACATACAAATCGCCCAGGTGCTCATAGGCCTCTTTGCTGGTAGCATCTGTTACTAATGCCTTTTTATAAAGATCGCGGGCACCTGCCTTGTTTCCTTTTTGAAATTCCACATCGCCTTTTAAAATGTCAACCCAGGCTTTTTCGGCCGGAGTGGCAGCTTTTGTATGTACTACGGCAATCAATGGCTCGGCTTTATCGAAACTTTTCAGTTCAATGTATTTTGAGCACAAGGCTTTGGTTGTACCAAAATCGGGTGTGTGCTTGTACAACGCTTCGGCTGCTTCCAGCCACACGGGGCTATCGGTGCAGTTTTCCTCTAATCCTACATGAAATATTTGCTTGGCTGTAACCAAATCATTTTTGTTAGCTTGAAAACGCGGCTCAAATACTTTTTTAGAAAAGGCACAATTTATTTTTATGGTTCGGGCCAGTTTGGCATCAATGATGGCGGTTACTTTTTTATATTTTTCCACTTCGCCCGACTTGTTTTGAGAAGCCGATTTCTTGGCTTTGGCATCAATGATGTCCATCAACTTGGTGTAACGCTGCGCCACTTGGTCTTCGTTCAGGCTTTTTGTATCTATGCTGCCCTTTATCACATCCATGTAGGGAATCAGGTTCTGATCAAAAAGATTATTGCCGCTTACCTCAACTGTTTTATCGAAAATAGCCAGCGTTTCGGCCTGCTTATTTTTATTGGCTTTGTTAAATTTAAAAGCTGTCATGGCTTTGCGGTTAATTACATTTACCTCGTCCCCACAGCTACGGATACGCTGGTCGTAGATGACCATTAAAGTATCAATGTATTTTTGTTTGATGGCAGGGTCTAATTCCTGCTCGGCCAGTTTATCGTAGGTATCGAGTGCGGCCACATACAAGTCAGAGTGCCACTGAGGTACGTTTACGAGCATCCACTGCAGCCCGGAGAGGGCTCCTTTGTAATTTTGCTCGGCCAAGGCGGCTTTGTATTCATCCACATACTTTTGTGCTTTCATCTGGTCGGCTGGCCATTTGTATTCCGAACACTGTGCCCCTGCAGCAAGGCCGGATATGGAAAACACCAAGACTAAAAAAACTTTTTTCATCTTCATAGGTTAAAAATTATTAATCAAATTTTCGTTTAATGAACCACTGGTCGTTAAAAGTGGCCCCAAAATAAATCCTAAAATAATTTTCTTCAAGTGTATTTTGAGTAACAACGCCTCGTTTTCCTATTCTTACTCCCAAATCTATGGTAGAAATACGGCCTACCGGCAATGAAAACCCAAAAGTACCGCCCCGGTCGTAAGCCGGATTAGCATTTACTATAAACGGCAACTTTTCATAAAACACACCTACCCGGTACGTTACCCGGCTAAAGTAGTTGGTGAAATCTTCATAGCGTGGAGTAATCTCGCCACCCACGGCCACACGATATCCCAGGGTGGGCGTATTCAGGCCTTGTGCATAAGCGTTGTAGTCGCTGAATTTTTGTTCGAACGACACATAATTTCGGTAATCGGTAATCGTAACATCGGTACCGAAAGTCCATCGGTCTATTTTTGAAAATGAAATACCCGCCCCGAAGGTTTGCGGTAAATAAAATTTGCTGCTTAGATTAAAAAGCGTGGTCGAGTCAATAATCGCTCCGTTGTTGGCAATCGTTTCCGTTGTTACTTTATGCGAAACCCCTACGTTGGATTTCAGCGCATAAAAACCACCTATATTTAATCTGTAATTTTTATGGAATATAGAATCTTTGTGAAAGGAAAAACCTCCGGATAAATTCATCCCTCCAAAAGAGTATCGCGACTGCAGCGCACCATAATTGGTGAGCCCGCTTACCGTATTAAAATCTTTTATGTTGATGGAACTGAAAAGATACGAAGCCTTTACACCAACGGATAAAAATTTATTAATGGCCACCCCGTTGGACCAGTAAAACTGTGTGATTCCTCCTTTGCCCGTTTCCTGAACTTTAACCGGAACTAAAGAAGGCCCTCCACTAACGTAATCGGTATAGGTAAAATTATAATTTACCGAAGAATAAGGCAGAAGCCCCATCGAAGAAGACCACCGGCCACTAATGACGGGAAACGCCATGAGCAAATAATTTAAGTTGCCGCCTTTAAAGCTTTGCGAGCTGGTGCCATCAAAGGCGGTTCGTTTTTCATAGTTCATCCCGCCCTGAAAAGTAAATACGCGGTTATATACCAACAAGGCAGGATTAACATTGTTAATATACCAGCCGCTGGGGTTGCTGATGCCGATTCCGCCCATGGCCTGGTTTTGTGCCAGCCCATTATTGTTAATGTCGCCCACACCCAGCCTGGAAAAGGGGCTGGAAGCCTGACCATTTGCTGCCCACGCAGCAAATAATAACAGAAAAATAAAAGGGAAGCGTTTGTTACAATTGTACATTATGAAGCAAAATCCTGTTCAAACCCACCAAAACCAAATCGGGGGCTGCAAATATGGGCTGTTTCAACTTGTTTTCAAAAAAATTAGTATCGCCTCCGCAGAGTACTACCTTCAAATCGGGGTATTTTTCTTTATATTTTAAAATGATCCCCTCCATCTCGGCTATGGTTCCGTGCAGCACCCCGCTTTGCATACAACTTTCCGTGTTTTGCCCGATTAGTTCTACCGTTTCATTCAGGGAAGGCAGCGGCAGCCTTTCGGTATAGGTATGCATTGCTTTCAGGCGCAGGTGCAACCCGGGCGAAATACCTCCGCCTAAATAAGTATTGTGCTGGTTTACAAATTCGTAGGTAATGCAGGTGCCGGCATCAATGGCCAGGCAATCTTGATGGGGAAAAATAGTAATAGCACCGCAGGCTGCGGCAATCCGGTCTACACCCAATGTTTCCGGAGTTTGGTAACTAATTTTAACAGGCAATGGAAGAGTATGGGTTAAGAGGTATTTTTGGCGGGCTGTAATTCTTTTCAAAATTTCTTCAGCTGAAAATTTTACGGTACTGACTATGGCCGATTCTACCGGATGATGCGCTAAGAACGAAAAAAGTTCTTGTTCGGTAGAAAAAAGAAATTTCTCTTGAAGGTTCTCTCCTAAAAACAATCCGGCCTTAAGCCGACTGTTGCCGCTATCAACCACTAAGTTCATTTTAAGCAAATGATTACTTTCGTTTAATCTGAAGGAGTATGAAAATTAAAAAAAAGAACAAATATAGGGTTATCGGCCTGATGTCGGGCACTTCGCTGGATGGCGTAGATCTGGCCTATGCCGAATTTTTGTATAAAAAAAAGAAATGGCGCTTTTCGTTATCAGCCTCCGACACCATTCCTTACCAGAAAGACTGGCGCCAAAGGCTGTCGGGGGCACACTTGCTGCCAGCCGAAGAACTCTTGCTACTTCATTCCGACTATGGAAAATTTTTAGGCGAATTATGCAGTCAGTTTATAGCTAAGCACAAGATTAAAAAACTGGATTTTATAGCTTCGCACGGGCATACCATTTTTCACCAACCGCAACAGGGTTTCACTTTTCAGGCAGGCGATGGAAATGCCATCTATGCGGCCACGGGTGTTCCGGTAATTTATGATTTCCGCAGCCTCGATGTGGCCCTCAAAGGCGAAGGAGCCCCGCTGGTGCCCATTGGCGATCAACTCCTTTTTTCCAGGTACGATGTTTGTTTAAACCTGGGAGGCATTGCCAATCTTTCCTTACAAAAAAATAAAAAACGAATCGCTTTCGATATCTGCTATTGCAATATGGCTCTAAATTATCTTGCTGCACAAGAAAGGCAAGAGTTTGACAACAATGGAAATTTGGCACGGCAGGGGAAAATAAATTCAAAACTACTTCAACAACTAACCGCGGCTTATTCGGCTACCCGAAAAGCCAAGCCTTCGCTGGCACGCGAAGAATTTGAAAAAATATATTTACCCTTACTCGGCAATGATTCAATTTCCATACCCGATCGGCTGGCCACCGTTTGCGAATCGGTGGCGCAGGAAATAACCTTCGCTCTTCCCGCCAAGAAAATAAAATTATTGGCTACGGGCGGAGGAGCGCTGAACAGCTTTCTTATCGAAAAAATAAAAAATAAGTTATCTAAAAAATCAAAAGTTCTCCTCCCGGCTCAATCCATCATTCAATTTAAAGAAGCCATTGTGTTTGCCTTTTTAGGTGTTTTAAGAATGCGCAATGAAGTAAATACATTGAAAAGCGTAACCGGTGCCAAACGAAATTCTTGCGCAGGTTTATTAATCGGGTAGATTTGCAACCGATTTTAATGGCCATGAAAGAACTGTTAGAAAAATTTGAAAACAAAAAACCAGAAGTGGTTTTTGAATGGAAAGATTCGCAAACTGAAGCCGAAGGCTGGGTGGTTATCAACTCGCTGCGCGGGGGTGCGGCCGGGGGCGGAACACGGATGCGCAAAGGGCTTGATAAGCGCGAGGTAGAATCGCTGGCTAAAACCATGGAAGTAAAATTTACCGTATCCGGGCCGCCCATCGGGGGAGCCAAATCGGGTATTAACTTCGACCCCAGCGATCCGCGTAAAGAAGGGGTTTTGCACCGATGGTATTCGGCCGTCATGCCTCTGTTAAAATATTATTACGGCACCGGGGGCGATTTGAATGTGGATGAAATACATGAAGTAATTCCTCACACCGAAAAGGTGGGCATCTGGCATCCGCAAGAGGGCGTATTTACCGGCCACTACAAACCTTCCGAACCTCAAAAAGTAAACCGCATCGGCCAGTTGAGGCAGGGAGTCATTAAAATTATAGAAGATAAAAAGTTTACACCTTCCTTAGAAAAAAAATATACCATAGCCGATATGTGCACCGGATATGGCGTGGCCGAAGCTTTACGTCACTATTACGAGTTATGGGGAGGTGCCTTAAAAGGCAAACGCGTAGTGGTGCAAGGCTGGGGAAATGTGGGTGCAGCCGCAGGCTTTTACTTAAGCCAGCAAGGAGCTAAGGTGGTAGGCATCCTTACCAAAGATGGCGGGCTCATTAATCAGGCGGGTTTTTCGCATAATGAAATAAACCAATTAGTAATAAACCGGGAAGGAAATCGGCTAATCTCTCCCGATTTGCTTTCTTTCGAGGTAACCAACCAAAAAATTTGGGACTTAGACTTTGAAATTTTTATTCCGGCTGCTGCCTCGCGGCTGGTTACCCGGCCGCAGATAGATAAGATGATGGCATCGGGGGTAGAAGTATTTTCGTGCGGAGCCAATGTGCCCTTTGCTGATCCGGAAATTTTCTTCGGCCCTACCGGCTTATATGCCGATGAAAAAATCTCCATCATTCCCGATTTCATTGCTAACTGCGGTATGGCTCGTGTGTTTGCTTATTTCATGGAGAGCGAGGCCAATATGGATGATGCTGCCATTTTCCAGGATATTTCCATGACGATAAAAGAGGCTTTGCAAAAGGCCCAAAAAGAGAATGCGGCCAAAACAAAAATAGCGCAGGCTTCTTTTAAAATTGCTTTAACGCAACTGGTTCATTAGCCCTCCTGTTAAAAGTTCTTATGTAAATTATGAAATTAGTTTGCGGCACCCGCTAAAAGATAAAGCACCGCCATCCTTACGGCTACTCCGTTTTCTACTTGGTCTAAGATAATAGAGTGTGGCGAGTCGGCCGCATCGCTGGTTAGTTCTACACCTCTATTTATTGGCCCGGGGTGCATCAACACAATTTTCTTTTTTAAATTATCGAGTGCATTTTTACTAATGCCGTAGTACAGAGAATACTCCCGCAGGGAAGGAAAATATTTTAGCTGTTGCCGCTCTAACTGAATACGGAGCACGTTGGCCACATCGCACCACTCAAGGGCTTTGGCCACTTCCAACTCTACCTGCACGCCCAGTGTAGAAATAAATTTAGGAATGAGCGTGGCCGGTCCGCAAACCATTACTTCTGCACCCAGTTTTTTCAGGGCAAAAATGTTAGATAAAGCTACTCGCGAGTGAAGAATATCGCCAATGATGGCAATTTTTTTGCCCTCTACCCCGCCTAACTGCTCACGAATAGAAAAGGCGTCCAGCAAAGCTTGGGTGGGGTGTTCGTGCGTACCGTCTCCGGCATTAACGATATTGGCTTTAATGTGCTTCGATAAAAAATGTGGTGCCCCGGAACTGGCATGGCGCATCACTACCATATCCACCTTCATCGCCAAAATATTATGAACCGTATCAAGCAACGTTTCCCCTTTCTTCACGCTGCTGCCCGATGCCGAAAAATTAACTACATCGGCCGATAATCTCTTTTCGGCCAATTCAAATGAAAGACGTGTGCGGGTAGAATTTTCAAAAAAGATATTGGCAATGGTTACATCTCGTAAGGAGGGTACTTTTTTAATTGGTCGGTTGATAATATCTTTAAAATTATCAGCTGTTTCAAAAATAAGTTCAATGTCTTCGCGGGTAATATCCTTTATGCCGAGCAGATGACGTTGACTTAGTTTTGACATTTTCAATCTTTATTGATTAACCAGATTTTATTTTGCTTATACCCTTGTGCTTCCAGTTCTACCAACACACGTTGCGAATCGTGCGTAGCTACATATTTTCCTACATAGTCTGCCGCAATAGGTAAATCGCGCGTTGCTTTGCGATCTACCAACACAAGCAGCTCTACTTTGGCCGGCCGGCCAAAAGAAATCATGGCATCTAAGGCGGCTCTTACCGTACGGCCTGTAAATAATACATCATCTATAAGAATTACTTCTTTTCCTTCGATGGGGAAATCAATGCGGGTTTCAGACGCTTTGGCCGGAGTGTCGCGTCTACGAAAATCATCGCGATGGAAGGTGGCATCCAGATATCCGATCGGAACTGAAAATTTAAGCGATTTAAGTTTTTGATGAACCAACTCGGCTAGATAAATGCCTCTAGGCTGCAAGCCAAGAATAACACAATTACTAAAATCAGAATGGTTTTCTATAAGTTGCTGGCAAAGACGGCTGAGCGTGATATCGAGTAGTTTAGAGTCGAGAATCAGTTTTTTCAGCATGCCGGCTACAAAGTTAGTGAAATAGTAGAAAAGATGGGATTTTGAGCCAACTTCCATTATTTTTTTGTCGGATACCCAATACCGGAAAGAATATTGAAGGCTAAGTTTGCACTTTTCAGCGTTTTACCGATATTTGCACTCCCTTTTTAGGAAAGGGCTACTAAATTGATTTTTTATGGCAAGGGTTTGCGAAATTTCAGGAAAAAGACCGCGTGTAGGCAATAATGTGTCGCACGCCAATAACAAAACAAAGCGCAGGTTTTACCCCAACCTGCAGACCAAACGTTTCTTTATTCCTGAAGAAAACAAGTGGGTAACATTAAAAGTATCTGCCAAGGTTATTAAAACCATCAATTTAAAGGGAATTAGCGCTGTAATTAAGGAAGCTCGCCAGAAAGGCACGCTTACCGCCAACATTTAATTTTTTCTGAACTATGGCAAAAAAAGGAAACCGCATACAAGTGATCTTGGAATGCACCGAGCACAAAGCCAGCGGCCTGCCGGGCATGAGCCGCTACATTACCACCAAAAACCGTAAAAACACCACCGAGCGTTTGGAATTAAAAAAATACAATCCGGTTTTGAAGAAAGTGACGTTACACAAAGAAATTAAATAACCATGGCAAAGAAAGTAGTTGCATCGCTTAAGAAAACAGACGGCAAGAACTATGCAAAGGTAATTCGTGCCGTGAAATCAGAAAAAACAGGTTCTTACGTTTTCAAAGAAGAAATTGTATCGGCCGATCTGGTAAAGGAAACATTGGCCAAAAAAGGATAACTTTTCCGGCTTTTAAAATCAGAGTCCCCCCGGTGGGACTTTTTTTATTGATGTAGAAATTCAACACCGGCTCCAAATGATTGTTGGTTTTCTTTGTATTGAGAATAATACCCTGATCTGATATATCATGTCATTCCTATCCGGTTTCTTCTCCAAAGAAAAAAAAGAATCGCTCGATCAGGGTTTACAAAAATCGAAAGAAAGTTTTTTGGGTAAACTGGGAAAAGTACTGATCGGAAAATCTACCGTAGATGATGACGTGCTCGACAACCTGGAAGAAGTATTAATTTCATCGGATGTGGGGATAGATACTACTTTAAAAATTACAAAGCGTATTCAGGATCGGGTCGCTAAAAATAAATATGTGGGCGCCACCGAGCTAAATCAAATTCTAAAAGAAGAAGTGGCTTCGCTGCTTTCGGAAAACGATACCACCACCGAAACTGATTTTGATATTCCTAATTCGGCCCATCCGTATGTAATGATGGTAGTGGGCGTAAACGGAGTTGGTAAAACTACCACTATTGGTAAACTCTCTGCCCAATTTAAAAAACGAGGCAAAAAAGTAGTGTTAGGTGCAGCCGATACTTTTCGGGCAGCAGCCGTTGATCAACTTAACCTGTGGGGCGAGCGAAACGGGGTGCCTGTTATATCAAAAGGAATGAATACCGACCCATCGGCCGTTGCTTTTGAAACCGTGCAAAAAGGAATAGAACTGCAGGCCGATGTCGTCATTATTGATACAGCTGGTCGGCTTCATACCAAGGTAAACCTAATGCAAGAGCTTTCTAAAATTAAACGTTCTATAGAAAAGGTATTACCCGGAGCCCCGCACGATGTGCTGCTGGTGCTGGATGGCAGCACCGGGCAAAATGCCGTTATTCAGGCACGCGAGTTTACCAAAGCCACCAATGTTACCTGCCTGGCCATTACCAAATTAGATGGCACCGCCAAAGGAGGCGTAGTTATTGGTATTTCCGATGAATTTAAGATTCCCGTCAAGTATGTGGGAGTGGGCGAAAAAGTGGACGATCTTCAAGTGTTCAACAAAAAAGAGTTTGTTGATTCGCTGTTTGGCACGCGCTAACTTATTCCGATTTTATGAAAAAGTATTTCCTGCCCGGATAAATGCTTCGGCCGCGGCTACATTCATTTCAATCCCTCTGAATTTTCCCATCAAAGCATGGAAACCAGAGGATAGTATATCCTTTAAACTCTTGCAAATTCTCATTTAGACATACCTAAGCCATGAGGATTTTTTTACTTTTACGTTCTTATGGCAACCGAACAAGATAATCTGTTGAAAAAAGTAATTGCCCATGCCAAGGAGTATGGGTTTATTTTTCCTTCGAGCGAAATTTATGATGGCCTCAGTGCGGTGTACGATTACGGGCAAAATGGGGTAGAACTAAAAAACAATATCAAGGAATATTGGTGGAAGTTTATGACCCAGCTTCACGATAACATTGTGGGTATTGATGCGGCCATCTTCATGCACCCTACTATCTGGAAAGCGAGCGGCCACGTAGATGCCTTCAACGACCCGATGATTGATAACAAAGACAGCAAGAAACGCTATCGGGCCGATGTGTTGGTAGAAGATGCCATCGCCAAAACAGAAGAAAAAATTGACAAAGAAGTGGAAAAGGCAGCCAAGCGTTTTGGCGAATCGTTTGACCGGGCAATGTTTTTAAAGACCAACGTCCGTGTGTTGGAATACCAAAAGAAAATGGATGAAGCAAACGACCGGTTGAAAAATGCCATGACCAACAACGACATGGCTGCCCTGAAGCAACTGATCATTGACTTAGAAATAAATGACCCCGTCAGTGGCACTAAAAACTGGACAGAGGTGCGTCAGTTCAATCTGATGTTCAGCACCGAAATGGGGTCCATTGCCGATGACGCCAATAAAATTTACCTGAGGCCTGAAACAGCCCAGGGAATTTTTGTTAATTTTTTAAATGTGCAGAAAACCGGCCGGATGAAAATTCCATTTGGCATTGCACAAATTGGTAAAGCCTTCCGAAATGAAATTGTAGCTCGTCAGTTTATTTTTCGCATGCGCGAGTTTGAACAGATGGAAATGCAATTTTTCATTAAACCCGGTACGGAGATGGAATGGTACGAGCACTGGAAACAGGCCCGCATGAACTGGCACCAAGCACTTGGGCTGGGGTATGACAACTATCGTTTTCACGATCATCTAAATCTGGCGCACTACGCCAATGCCGCCTGCGATATTCAATTTCGTTTTCCCATGGGCTTCAAAGAACTGGAAGGCATCCATAGCCGTACGGATTTTGATTTAAAAAGTCATGAAAAATATTCAGGCAAAAAGTTGCAATACTTTGATTCGGAATCCAACCAGAGTTACGTTCCGTTTGTTGTGGAAACCTCGGTAGGATTAGACCGGATGTTCCTTTCTATTTTATCAAATTCTTACAAAGAAGAAAAAATATCTACCGCAGCAGGCGAAGAAGGAAACGAGCGCGTAGTGCTTTCCGTTCCGCCTGCATTGGCTCCGTATAAAATGGCGGTATTGCCACTGGTAAAGAAAGATGGGTTAGATGAAAAAGCTAAATCCGTTTTAGAGCAATTAAAAACAAAATTTCGCTGTTATTACGAAGAAAAAGACACCATTGGCAGACGATACAGACGCATGGATGCCATCGGTACACCTTATTGCATTACTATAGACCATGAAACATTTAATGATCAGTCGGTAACTGTTCGCGACCGGGATACGATGAAACAAGAGAGAGTGTTAATAAGTGAGTTAGTTGAAAAGTATTCTCACATTTGTTCCATAAATGGTTTGTTAGAGAGAGCCTCAACTAATTATTGGTTATCAAAAAAATAAATGAACTGGTCGCAGCTTCTCTCCTCTCTGCGTCTGCCTGCAAAAAATGATCAGCCCGATCAGTGGCGAAGTGCTTTTGAACAGGATTACGACCGGATTATTTTTTCACATCCTTTTCGCAGGTTACAAGATAAAACACAAGTTCATCCGCTGCCGGTAGAAGATTTTGTGCACACCCGGCTAACCCACAGCCTGGAAGTATCTAGCGTGGGGCGCTCGCTTGGTAAGGGAGTGGGCGAAAAGATTATTCAAAGACATGCTTCGCTTAGCCATTTTTCGTTGTTTGATTTTGGCGCTATTGTAGCGGCTGCTTCTCTCGCCCACGATCTGGGCAATCCTCCGTTTGGTCATGCAGGCGAAGAAGCCATCTCCGATTTTTTTATTCATCACGAGGAAGGCAAATCATTAAAGCCATTCGTAACCGATAGCGAGTGGGCTGACCTGACCCACTTCGAAGGCAACGCACAGGGGTTTCGGTTACTGAACCAAAAACCATTTGGACTGAATCTAACAGTTGCTACTTTAGGGGCTTTTACCAAATATCCTTGCCCGGCTTATTTCCCCGAACGCGATAAATCAAAGCGCAGTCAAAAAAAATTTGGTTTTTTTAATTCAGAAAAAGAAATATTTTCATCGGTGGCTTCCGAATTGGGTTTAATACAATCGGGCGAAGCATGGTGCCGGCATCCCCTCTCTTATTTAGTAGAGGCCGCTGATGATATCTGCTACGGCATTATCGATTTGGAAGATGGGTGTAGGCTGGGGTTAGTGAGCGAAGCCGAAACAATTGAACTGATGGCCTCTATTCTGCGCGATCAATTCAATCAAGAAAAACTAAACAGACATATCGGCCTGACCGGGAAACTGGGTGTGCTTCGCGCTATGACCATCAACAGACTGGTAGATGAGTGTGTCGCTGTTTTTTTAGAGGAAGAACAATCTATTTTAAATGGTCAGTTCGATAAGGCTTTAACCGATGTAATCTCCTCACAAAAAGAACTAAAAACAATTTCTCAAATTTCAGTGGAAAAAATCTACCGGGCACGCTCCGTAGTAGAAATTGAAGCCAGCGGCCATGTAGTGCTGCCGGGGTTATTACAAGAGTTTACATCGGTGGGGCATGCCCTGCTTCAACACCGGCTTACAAGCAAACAGAAAAACCTGAAGTACTTGCTGCCCGAAGAAATTTGCTGGGCTATTGAGCAAGCGCCTGAAAACACCTATGCTATGTTAAGGGCGGTGATTGATTTTGTTTCCGGGCTAACCGATCGGCACGCATTAACCCTGTATCGAAAAATTAACGGAGTTTAATAAGACTTATAAAATCGTTGGGCAAATTCTTCCTGTCGAAGATGCCTACAATTGAAATTTTCTTACAGGCAACCTGTCTGTTCATTCTTTGAACGAGTGTGAACTATATAATCGAGGCACTATTTATTAACTTGCCAAGTAAACGATTTTTATGGAGACGTATGGAAAAATATTGCTGGTTGCTATGCCTGCCTTTTTGTTATTGGTGCTATTAGAGAAATGGTATGGTTGGTACAAAGGACGTGATACGGTTCGCCAGAACGATATGATTTCGAGTCTGAGTTCGGGTGTTACGAATGTTACCAAAGATGTGCTGGGGTTAGGTATTGCTATTATTTCTTATCAATGGCTGGTAAGCAAAATTGCCCTCGTTCACATTGAAACTTCCTGGGTTGTTTACCTGATCGCGTTCATTTCACTGGATTTTGCAGGCTACTGGGTACATCGCCTGTCTCACGAATACAATCTGTTTTGGAATAACCACATCATTCACCACAGCAGCGAAGAATTTAATTTAGCCTGCGCCTTGCGGCAAAGCATTTCATTGGTGGTAAATGTTTTTGCTCTGTTTCTATTGCCAGCTGCCTTGCTGGGTGTGCCTGCTTCAGTTATTGCCCTCGTGGCTCCGTTGCATTTGTTCGCTCAGTTTTGGTATCATACCCAGCACGTCCGCACCATGGGTTTTCTCGAAAAGATAATAGTTACTCCCTCGCATCACCGTGTGCACCACGCCATCAACCCGGAATACCTGGATAAGAACTACGGACAAATTTTTATTTTTTGGGATAAACTTTTTGGCACATTTCAGCCAGAACAGCCAAGCATTCCGGCTGTGTACGGGGTAACACGCCCGGTTCAAACCTGGAATCCTATCAAAATTAATTTTATGCACTTGTGGCTATTAATAAAAGATGCCTGGCATACGCAAAGTGCCCTAGATAAATTTCGTATCTGGTTTATGCCGTTGGGCTGGCGCCCTCCAGATGTAGCAGCAAAATATCCGGTGTACAAAATCAGTGATGTGTATCATTTTGAAAAATACGACCCGAAGATTTCGAAGGGTGTGATTATCTGGAGTTGGATGCAAATGTTTGTTATGCTCCTGCTGGTCAGTTATCTTTTTGGAAATATTGCCGCCATCGGGTCGCCCGGCATTTTCTGGTATGGCGCCTTTGTGTTTCTTTCCATCTATGCGTACACTGAGCTACTCGATAAAAATAAATATGCCTTTGGGTGGGAACTACTAAAAAACATTTTTGGGTTTTATCTGATCTGGCAAAACAAAGGTTGGTTTGGAATTGATTTGATGGTTCCGTATGCGAGTTGGGTATTAATTTTTTATTGGGGGCTCTCCTCTGTTGTGGTTACCTATTCCTGCATTAAAAGAGCGGCTGTCTAAACACTATTCCTTCCTCAAGAATTTAACAGGGCTATAATTTACTGCCTGAAAAATAAAACCGGCCGATACCAATGCGGCTATAAGCACGCCAATACTAAAAGTCATAAAAATATCTTGCCAGCCAATCGTTATTTTATGAGCAAACACACCAATCCAATCATTTAAAAAATAAATAGATACGGGAATTCCGATTATCGTGCTGGCTAGAAGGAGAATAAGTACTTCTGTCAAGAATAACGATGAAATATTAATCCAGTTTGCACCCAGTATCTTGCGAATATAAAAAATCATCCTTCGATACCTTAGCATTATTCTCCACTTACATCTTTAAAAAAAACGAGGCCGCTCAAAAGCGGCCTCGTTACTAATGTAATGTGTTAGGATATTAGAACTTAGGATTCTTTACCGGGGCACTTGATCCGGAAGGCGGATTAAGCACCGTTTCATCGGCCGGCACATCCCAATAATCCATAAAGCTGTAATCAAATGTTCCTTGTTGCAGGTTGTCGTTGTCGTCCAGGTAATTCAGGTTATAACCTCCACCTCCCATGCTGATCGGGTAATTCCATCCCCACCTGCGGCTATCATAATACGACAATCCTCTAAATAACAAAGCGACCCTTCGCTCGCGTGTCAGTTCGCCCAGGGCTTGGTCTTTAGTTAAACCGGTACCGGAAACGGCCGCAATGCCTGCTCCCTGATACTGGCGAACCTGATCTACCAAGGCTAAGCCACCGTTAATATCACCGGTTTGTATTTTAGCTTCGGCTACCATCAGCGCATTTTCTTCATAACTCCCCACTATATATAACTGATAGGCTCCATCGTTGAAACTTCCATACGTTACTACGCCTGCCTGCCCCAGCCCGTCTGGCTCAATGCGGTATCGTACACTAAACACCCCATTCGACCAAACATCGGGTTCGGTTGGAAAGTTATTTGTAAACCGGGCATCACCGGGTTTATAGTTTTGTACGAAACGTTCGGTAATCTGAAAAGTAGATGCTTCAGTAGGACCAATCGTGAGGGCAGAAACCGTACCTCCTAACGTAGTGTAAACCGGATTCAACGTAGTGCTTCGGCCTGTAAAGCAGTTATCGCCTTGCCGTACCCCGTTTCCACCATCGCACAAAGTAAGAATTGCGGCCCAGTCGGTTGCTCCCATCGCAGGCACAAGGGCATTAGAAATAGTAGCGGCCGAAGAACCGTTTACATACGGAGCCAGTTTGTTAACCAATATGTTTCTGGCCTTCATGGTATTAATCGTGCGCAACCATTCGGCACCCGAGGGCGGGTTTCCATTTCCTGTTTGAAAAAACGTAGGAATTAATTGGGATAACACACTATTGAAATCGGCCGGGCTGCCGGTAGCATTGTCTGTATTAGAAATGGCAGCAATGGCTGAGGCGGCCGAATCATAATAAAGATTTGATTGTGCAATGATCTTATCTTGTGTCAGGTAATTATTACTTGTTGCCCGGTAGTTATTGGCATTTTTATAGGTGTCATTAATCAGGCCTGCACAATATTGAGAACCGATAGCGGCATAGGCATAGCCTTTCCAGAAATAGCACCATGCTTTATACGTATTTTTCTTATCCGCAGCATTGCCAGTGTACTTAATGGTAGGGATAAGGGGCAATAACCAGTTCATGGCATTGTTTAGCGTGTACATGGCCGCCCACTGGTAATAAGTTACGTTTTCGCCTGCCGCGGTAAACGCACGGGTATTGAACGTGCGGATATTTTGAGTCTGCGGCAGCGGGTTTGTATAGAATGCAGCGCCACCGCCTGAAGGGGTGATACTCAGCGGCAGATTAATCGTACTAATGTTTTGGTTAGCCGACTGCGCTCCCAATATATCGGCATTCAATTCTGCATAACTATAGGGAAGCGAAAAGTACGAGTCGCCCAGCCATCCCATCTGATAAACAAACCCGTCTATCCAGGTGGCTCCTTTAAAAAGTTTAACTAAGCCGGTTTCGTCATTTACGTTTGCCTCGAGAGTGGGCGCATTGGGGTTTTGAAGTTTCTCGAGCTGGTCTGTGCAAGACACGGACGCCAGCATCAGTATAAACCCCGTTAGCGAATAGGTTATAATTCTTTTTTTCATAATTAAAATTTTTCGGTTTACAGTTTAAAAACCAATATTCACTCCTACCTGATACGACCGGGTATTAGGGATAGTGCTATGATCTATGCCGCGGTCGAACGATGAGTTGGCGGCCCCTGAACTAACCTCCGGATCGGCTCCGGTATATTTCGTCCAGGTCATAATGTTTCTTCCGGTTAATACCAACTGTAGTCGTTTAAATGATTTCATAGGAAACAGTTTGGCAAAATCAACCGCTACCTGCACATTCCGGAGACGTAAAAATGAATTGTCTTCGTAAAAGAAATCTTTTGTGCCATTGTTTCCGGGGCCGAATATAGACCCAAGCTGGTTGTAATACATACCTGCCCAATAAGCGGTATAAGCTCTGGCCTCTCCGTTGTTAACGGTAGGGATCGCTACTTTCTGTTGGAAGTCTTTATGTATGCCATCGCGATACATCCACTCTTTCGTTTGGTTGTACAACCGGCTGCCATTCAGCCAATCGAACTGAATAGAAAGACTCAAGAAATTTTTGTAGGTAAACGAGTTGATAAAGGCTGCGTTAAAATTAGGGTTCGGATTACCCAAGGGCTGGGCAATAGTTGAAAACTGAACTTGCAACGTAGTAACATCTACTACCCGGCCATTTACCATAGCATATTGGCTAATGGGGGTACTGGTACTTTGGTTATAAGCTATCAATTCGGGGTCGTTAAGACTCCGGAGTGCTTTAAATCCATATAGCTGGCCAATGGGCATGCCGGGGGTTAATACCAAGCCCGAACTTCCTGCCCACGAGGTTAAAATAATATCTTGCCCTCCGGAAATAGAAGCAATAGACGATAACTGGCGATTGAAGTTAGTGGTCAGATCCCAGGTGAAGGTGGGCGATTTATAAACCGGAATGTTCAGTTGAAATGTAGTTCCGTGCGATTCAAGGCCAATGGAGTTTGTGGTGGCCGAAGGCTGACCAGAGCCGGGTGCCAGCGGAACCGTAAAGATTACATTATCGCTGGTTCGCTTCCACACCGTAACCGAACCGTTGATGGAACTCAGCCAACTGCCCTCTCCAATTTTAATTGTAAAATCCGTACCTACTTCTTTTTCAGTAGATACTTCTACTTTCAAGTTTGGATCATTAGGAGCCTGCTGAAATGCATAATAGTTACCCGTGCCGATGTTTCCCTGATCTAAAATAGGAATACGCTGGTAAGGCTGTGGCTGAATACCGGCCTGGCCAAAGGCAGCCCGCACTTTAAAGTAGGGTAGAATTTTTCCCACGTTGCTGTTTTGCCAAAAGGTGGAAGGCAGTACATACAAGTCGGCATGAGGGAACGTAAATGGAGCCGATCCTTTTCCGAAAGCAGACGAATAATCGCTTCTGAAACCACCTCCAGCACCACCGTAATTGCCCACATCGATCTTTTGGTTTATCAAATAACCAAACGTCATAAATTTAGCCTCATAGTCGCCACCAGCCGGGATGCCCTGTTGGCCCGTGGCTGTCATTTTAAATGGCGGAGTGAGCGGAAGATTCAAGCCATAAAAATCTACCTCGTTGTATTTATTGCTGCGGTAGTCGTACGAGATTTGCGTAGCCGTTTGAATCGGCAGGTTCATTTTAAAATCTTCCTGGAAATCGGTTCGGATAAATGCTGATGCAAAAAAGTTTTGCAACGAAGAGGTGTATTGATAGTTGTTTATCTCTCCCTCATTATTGGCCGAGTTATAGTTGCCGGTAGCCGTTTGGTTGTAATAATTTGAGCTGGCGTTTAAACTTTGATTGTAGTATATCCAGCGGGCATTTTCACTGCGATAGTTCATGCCGTATTTGGCATCTAATTCTAAAAATTTATTGACTTTGTAATTCAAGTCAAAATTCTGAATAACATCTACCTTATTATCCAGGCCTTGCGAGTAATATTTTCGATAGTATGGATTAAAACTGTTGATCCCTAAAAAATTTCCTCCCCGCTGGTACACCGGTGGGGTGCCATCGGCCATTCTATAGGTTAAATCAAAAAATGAAGGCGTGTTCAAAAATCCATACACACCATTTGATTGCGTACCTGCCTGGTTGCCGAATCCATACCCCACCCCACCCGGTGCCCCTAAATTGGGCGACATATCATTGCGGGTGTAAACTAATTGAGTGGACGAACGGAGCGTTAGCCCATGATACAACTCTGTGCCTAAATTAACGGACAAGTTTGTACGACTCAGCCCCCCGTTTTGCAAAACCGTTGTAATGGTGTGGTTATTAGAGAGGGTAATGTTAAAATCCGTATTTCCGGTACCCCCTCGCAAACTAATACTGTTATTGGTGGTAAGTCCCTGTTGAAAAACCTGCCGGAAATGATCATAGTATTTTATGTTCCCCGAAAATGGCGTATTGTTAATATTCTGAGTACCTAAAATTCCATAACGTGCGGCCGGCCCTGCTACCGTAGAGCCGTTTACATACCGGATGCCCGGCAAGTTGCCAATGGCACCATAGGTTATAGGGGTACCGCCCGAGTTAATAAGGTTTCCGCTGGCATCGGTAAGGTAAGGATGCAGCGATATTTTAGACAGGTTATTATCTACATTAATTACTTCATTCGTAGCATAGCTGGAAGATACATCTATATTAAATGTTCCCTTTTTTCCTTTCTTGGTAAAGAGTTGAATTACCCCGTTGGCACCTTGCGCTCCGTATAAGGCAGACGAGGCTGCTCCCTGCACCACCTCTACTCTCTCAATGTTTGAAAGATCGAGTGAGTTAAGGTCTGTACCGCCTAAGCCCACATTGCTACCCACTTGCACACCATCTACCAAAATAAGAGGACGTGTGCCGCCTTGCACCGTGTTAATACCGCGCAACAAAATATTTACCGGGTCGCCCGGGTTACCACCTGTAGAGGTAATCTGGGCACCCGCAATTTTACCGATCAATGCCTGATCTATGGAGGCAGTCGGTGCAGCCGGGAGTTTATCGGCCGTAACGGCCTCTACGGAGATACCCAGTTTTTTCTTGTCGGTAGCTACCCCGGCACCGGTTACAACTACTTCCGACAATTGTTTGATGTCGGAACCCAGTTGTATATCTATCACGGCACGCGCCCCAATTTCCACTTCCTGGCTTTCCAAGCCAATAAAACTAAAAACCAAAGTGCCTCCCGAAGAAGGTACACTGATTTTATAATTTCCTTCCGAATCGCTTGCCGTTCCGTTGGTAGTGCCCTTCAGAACTACGTTTACACCGGGCAAAGCCGAACCATCTTCTTTAGCGGTTAGCTTTCCCGTTACCACCCGGTCTTGTGCCCAGACGCTGAGTACAAAACCGAATGAGAAGCACATAAGTAAAAACTTCTTCATCATAGGTTTAGGATTTAGGTTAATGATTAAAACCGAATAAATGTAGAATGAATTCGTAATTACAAGCAAATTAAATTGTGTGTTTTTAAATAAAAACAAAAAAATCTTTGTTTTTATGACGGGTCGCCAAGGTAAATATGGAGAAAGTGATTAAAAACATACATTAAACTAACAGCCGTTCATAATCTTTACGGCATAAAAAAAGCTGTCTTAAAAAGACAGCTTTTTTTAGTTTAATGAACTATCATGCTAGTAGTTTCCTTTCTGTCGAAAACTCTAGAACTCTTCCAGTTATGGCACTAGTTTAAGCACTGTAAAATATTCATAGGCAGCCAGATAAAATGAATTCGACATATTAGGGTCAAAATTGGCAGCACTAAAAACCCTACCATCGTTCAATACCAACTGCGTAGTAAAATCAAATTGATAATTGAGTTTTAAATCGGTAGGAGCTAAACCCAATGCCGTGCGGAGAGCCGCTCCAGTAATTGATAGGGTTGCATTCGGCAGCTGTGTCTGTTGGTTTACAGTAAACCCGGTTACGCTTCCCAACGACACTACCGGCTTTACTACACCCGATGTATCATTTAAGTAACGAACATTTATGGTCAGTTGTTTAATAGCATTCGAATTGACACCAACCCCAACAACTTCTACTTGAAAAGGGAAATTGGTGGCATCGAAAGAAGAAATAACAGCTGTTCCGGGTGGAACGGCCAGCATCCGGGCATATACACCGGAGGGTAACTTAGCCGTGTCATAAATTATTTTACTTTCATCGCGACAAGCCATCGTTAAAATCATGGCAAAGAAGCTCAGCAAAATAGGATTATATATTTTTTTCATGGTATCTAAGATTTAAAAATTTTAATAAACCGTAGTAAGTTGTGCCGTATTCCAAAATACTTTCGAAGAAAAATCTTTTTGTACGGCCTGATTATTTTGAGCTGAATACACCAGTGGGTAAGGCATCGTGTTAGGGAACTGACCCGGGTCTCTTAGTGCCGGTTGCATATCGCTAGGCTTACCGGTTCTGCGATACAAATTGTATATCTCAATTCCGTTGCCAAAACCGGCAATCCAATATTCCTTCCCGATTACATCCATTTGCTTATCTACGGTAGCGGCACTTGTAAAGAGTGTCTGAACCTGATTTACATAATTTGTAACATCTGTAGCCGTGGGCACCGTGGGGCCATTGGCAACCGAAGCGCCAAACCCCATTACTCTATTGATTGACTTATTTACCGCAGAGAGAAGTAATGCCTGCGGAGAGCCTGACACGCCTGGTATGGTTAAGGCCGCTTCTGCTTTCATAAAATCAGTAAAGGAAGCTAACATGATCGGTGCAATACCAGCCCCTTGCAGCCCATCCGTATTTACCACCGGACGGAAAGAGTTATCATCATATTTTCCGCCAATCGGATAAACTCCCCAGTTGGTTCTGGATTTTGTATCGGGAGGGGTACCCGATGCATCGCCATAATCGCGCCCCCAATACCCTTCATTATTTCCAAATTTATCTTTAGGAAAACAGAATGGCCAGTTAGGATTAGTGTAGCGAGCTGGTCTTTGATTGGTAGCACACGCCAGCAGGTTGGTAAGATTCGGATCCGATGTATCAATAAAGCCTGTCATTCGGTAGAAGTAGTAACGGATACGAGGATCAATGATATAATTATTCGTTATATCTGTTTTTCCATAGCGCATGTTCCACATCAACCAATTAGTATGATAGGTAGCAGCCCCCTGAACATAATTGTTGGTAAAGTAGGGATGGCGGCTATCCGGATTTGAAATGTTGGTAGAGTAATGGAAAACAAAATCCTCGCTTCCGTCTGCGGCATCAATCAGATCATTAGCTGATAGCAAGGCATTGATCGTGGCAGCCGAGCCGGTAGGGTCCACCAATTTTTTATTCAAAGCGGCTTTGAATTTAAGTGTATTGGCAAGCGTTATCCATTTAGCTGAGCTTCCTCCATAATACATATCGGGTGCCGTGGGGGCCGTTTTATTAAGATCTACTATTGCATCATCCAACAACGCTAAGGCGGCACTGTAAGCATCAGAATCTTTATCGGCTGGCGGATTAAAATTGTTTGGATCAAGGGCTTTAGAATAAGGTATTGAACCAAACACATCTACCATGGTGAGGGTAACATACGCCTGAATAACCTTCGCTATTCCAGAATGCTGATAATACCCTTTCGGCACGGCCGTAGCTACCACCAATTTGGTGTTGACCAAAATATTATTGTATGCGGCCTGCCACACATAGTTGTAGTAGGAGGGCGTAAACGCATTATTGTAGATTGGGCCAAAAAAGGTAACCAAACGTGATACCGTCATGGTAGCATCACTTATGTTGTAAAAAAAGTCAGCCAAATTAATTTGCACACCATTCAATACCAACGTAGGGTCGGCCGAATCGGCAGGCAATAAACTTGGGTTGTCTAGTTTATTTAGGTTACACGAAGAGGCTATCAAAAGAGCTGTAACAACAAAATATTTTTTTAGATTTCTCATAACTCAATTTGTTTATTAGTTGTGTGATTAGAAGGTAATCTTGATGCTTGCCCCATACCGTCTGGAAGACGGTCCCGTTAAAAAGTCCAATCCCAATCCATTACCTACTCCTGTACTCAACATATCCGTATCGAAGTGTGAGTATTTAGGGAAATTAACTGCCTTATACCAAAGGTTAAATCCGGTAGTTGTTATGGATACGGCTTTAAATGTTTTGCCTATCAATGCTTTGGGTAAAGAATACGACAGTGAAACATTGCGTAATCGAATAGTGGTGCCATCATACATGGACAATTCAGAGATGCCATAGTTCAAGAGGTTGCTATAAAATGCATCTGAATATGAAATCGGAGTGGTGTTGGGGCTTCCATCTTGTAGCACACCCGGAACCACCAGTGTACCATTCCTGTTTCCCACATCCGTATCTTTCGTAACACCACGCCCTAGTAATGTATTTGCCGTAGTAGAGTAGATTGCGCCACCATCACGGTAGTCAACTTGGGCTGTCAAGGTTAGGCCTTTGTATGAAAATGAGTTGTTGATGGTAAGCGTATAGTTGGGGTTGGGGTTACCAAGAGATGCCTGACTGGTACCATTAAGATAGATGCCTGTATTATCAACTACTTTTCGGCCCTGTGCATCGCGCAATATTCCAATACCAAGAATGGTATTGAAAGGTCTGCCCGGAATGGCATAGTTGCCCGGGTTTGTGCTGCCCGAAATAAGTACCTGAGAAAGCCCCCCGCCCAGCGAATTAACCATCGGATTGTAGTGGTAAAAATTAAGTCCTAAATCCCAGGTAAAATCTCTTGTTACCAAAGGCTTTCCATTAAGGCCTACTTCCCATCCGGTGTTAGTCAACTTTCCTACGTTGATGGTCGTACTTTGATACCCCGTAGAAGGATCCAACGGAACATTCGTAATTAAATTATTGGTAACCCGGTTGAAATACGATATATCAAAACTGATTCTGTTTTTTAGTATTGATCCTTCTAATCCGGCTTCAATTTCTTGTTGTAATTCAGGCTTCAGTTTTTTATTGCCGAGTAAAGGAGCCGTGGCATTGGTAGATACCGGATTGCCATTGTTATCTACAAAACCTCTTCCATTAGAAGAAAGCGTAGTTCGGGTCTGATACGGCACCGGAAATCCGGCCGACTCACCATAACTTATGCGTACTTTTAATGAGTTGAGTTTATCGTTCTCTAAATTAAAAGCCATCAGCGGAAGGAAAGACGCACTCCCTCCTTTGTAAAAGAGTGAGTGGTTATTTGCCTCTAAAGTTGAAATCCAGTCATTTCTCGCATTCAACGTTACAAAAAGATATTTGCTGTATTCTAAAATGGCCTGCATGTATATACCTTCCCATATTTTTGTGCTTTGATACTGAAGTGGAAGCCCGGATACCCCTGTAGAATTAGGGAATGACATCGTGGTAGAGTGTTGCGAAAAATTGTTGTGGTTCATAAAACCAAACACAATCTGTTGATAGCTCTCAATCCCGTTTTGATTGTAGTCATCCTGACGAATATTTCCTCCCAATACGCCCTGAACAGAGAATTTATCATTTATTGCTTTTCTGTAATTAAGCAAAATATCATGATTCCAAATGCGGTTGGTAATATTTACTGTACGGTATAACCCTTGCACAAAACTACTATTTTGCACACCCCCTTTATTTACTTGATACTCCTGAAGTTCGGAGTACGTATCTAAGCCCACACGATACATTACGTTAATGTCATCGGTAATATCGAACGTAAACTGAGTGCGCCCGAAAATCCGTCTTACATTATCCGTATTTCTGGAATAGGCCGCTGTCCACCGAGGGTTTTGTATATCATTCCCCGTACGGTAATACACCGATCCGTGTGTAACGGGGTTCTCATAAGGCAACCCCATCAAATCCACACTGCGAGGAGTAAACATCAACTCTGAAAAAAGTGAATACCCCGCCCCAAAGGTACCTCCGCCCGCACCGGCTGCCGCAACCGGAGGCGATTGAAATTCAGTGGTCGCTACGTTGAGGGTGGTAGAATTTGAAAATCGTTTAGATAACTGAGCGGTAACACCTATCCCCCCATTTAGTTTAATTAAATCATTATTGGGTGTAAAGCCTTGCTCTTTTGAGTAAGCAAAGTTAGCATTGTAGGATAATTTTTCGGAAGACGCTCCCAGATTAAGAGCCGTTGTGTTAATCACTCCGGTTCTGAAAAAATTAGCAATAGTAGGTTGAGCTCGGTAAGCAATATGCTTCCCTTGATACTGAGGAAATGCCGCCCCTAAACTGGCATCGGCCCAGTGCGAATACGGATGGGGTATAGAGTCGGGGCTGTAATAGCCCGCAGCCGATCCGTCTTTAAAATGAGGGCCCCAGTTGCTAAAAAAGAAACCAAATTTATTTTGATATCCATTTCCAAAATTATTTTGGAATTCAGGTAAAATAACTTTGGTAAAAAACACAGATTGAGTCAGGTTTACTTCCAAATCTTTTTTGCGTTTTACTCCGTTTTTAGTAGTGATCAGCACTACTCCTTTTTTACCCTGCTCGCCATAAATTACCGCAGCGCTTAATCCTTTCAGCACGTTAATAGATTCTATATTGTTAGGATCCAGGTCCAAAAAACGACTGGAGGTGGTTACCGTTCCTGATGTAAAATCTCCTTGGGAGTTTGTAGAACTATTAAACGGTACACCGTCAACCACAAACAACGGCTGGTTAGTTCCAGAAACAGAAGTATAACCGCGAATTACAAAGTTCGTACCCGACCCGGATATGCCGCTGGTTTGGGTAATGCTTACCCCAGGCACTTTGCCTGAAAGCAAACGGGCTACGTCACTTTCGGGCCGTTCTACTAAGGCCGTACCGGCAACCGAGGTAACCGCATAACCCAAAGCTTTCTTTTCAGTTTGAATTCCTTGTGCGGTTACTACCACTTCAGTAAGTTGCTTGATATCGGAACCCAGCTGCACATCCACTACATTTCGTGCACCGATTTCTACTTCCTGGCTTTCTAAGCCAATGAAACTAAAAACCAAAATACCGCCAGAGGAGGGAACACTAATTTTAAAGTTTCCTTCCGAATCGCTTGCGGTTCCGTTGGTGGTGCCCTTCAGAACTACGTTTACACCGGGCAAAGCCGAACCATCTTCTTTAGAGGTCAGCTTTCCCGTTACCACCCGGTCTTGCGCTCATACACTGAGCACAAAACCGAATGAGAAGCACATAAGTAAAAACTTCTTCATCATAGGTTTAGGTTTAGGTTAGATTTAAAATCAATTAAATGTAAAATGAATATAGAGTGATTTCCAAATTAAATTGTGGATTTTTTTGGCATAGCAAAGATTCTATTGCCTGAAATAGGTGCTTTTTAACTCGAATAATGCAATAGAAAATCTATTGCATTATTATCAACAACTTTCGGATAACGATAAATACCCAATGGATGGTTTTCATTAACAGAAGTTAAGCTTTTAAATTATTGACGTTGTTCGTCAACTCGTTGGACAGACTATATACTCCTAATACATAATCTGGATTTAAGAAAAAGAAGTAGTAGCCGGTAATGCCTAACTCTAAGCAAAGGGTACCATAAGAAGATGTTGGCGTTTCGGGCCGCTGTTAAATTACAGGCACTCCTTAGGTTAATAGCAGCATTCTAAAAAATAGAACTGTTCCATTTCCATTTTAACCTTCAAACCTTTACGTATATTTTTTTCTTATCTAACCACCAGCCCACTGCCCAGCAAGCTAACATCCACGATAAGGCTGCTAAAAGCGACCCAAAGTATTTGCCTGTCAGACTAAACACATGCTGATATAACCAGCCAAATAAATTTTGTCCGTCTATCGTTACCATCGTCAGCAGAATAAATCCAATTTCAGAAAGCAGGTAAATAAATAAAGTGTTCTTGCCAAACACTTCAAAAAAATAAGTCCAGCTTTTTTGTTTTCGGATATCAATAATAAAAATAAGTATAGGTAAAATGAGCAGGTCTAATCCTACGGTGTAGAGCACGAACGAACTGGTCCATAATTTTTTGTTGATGGGGAACACGATATTCCAACTCAGTGCTACCAATAAAAGTAACGAGCCGGTTATCATTAGCTTAGCAATGGTTTCGTATGTATTTCCTTTTTGTAGAATAAACCGGCCGGTAAGATAACCGGCAATCACATTAACGGTAGCGGGCAGTGTACTCAGCAATCCTTCGGGGTCAAAGGCTATTCCTTCGCCATGATACAAATGACGTTCGCCAAACAACATTACGTCCAATTTTAATACGGCATTTCCGGTAAGTGAATAATCGCCCAATACAAATAGCAGCAGCCAATATCCCAGCAAAGCCACTATACTAAAAATGATAGCTCCTCTTTCTTTCCAATAATGTAAAATCAATGATGCCAATAAATACCCCACAGCAATGCGTTGCAGCACACCGAAAATACGGGTATCGGCAAAAGAGTTAAAAAACCACACATCGTCTGCCTGGTGAAAAAACGGGAACCAGTACATTAAAAAACCTAACAAAAAAATAATCGCAAATCGTTTACTTATCTTTTTCAAAAAAGTTTTATTTCCCTGCCGCTCATACTTCACTAAACTGAAACTCATGGCATTACCTACCACGAACAGAAAGGTGGGGAATACCAGATCGGTGGGGGTAAACCCGTGCCAGCCTGCATGCAGCAAGGGGGCATACGTAGTGGCATAGTTGCCGGGGGTATTTACCACAATCATGAGTGCCACCGTCATACCGCGAAGTACATCGAGTGAGAGAAACCGTTCGTTCATTTTATTTTTTTTCTAAAGTGAAAAGTAACAAAAAAACCCGGGGTTTAAGCCGGGTTTTCATGCGTTCTTCAAAAAAACTTATTTCAGATTTGTGCTTCCATCCGGCTGGTAGATGTATCGGAAAGTATAATACCGGTCGTTAGGAGTAAGCGTAGGCGTTGTGGGCATTGTCTGATTTTTGTAATAGCTGATGATTTCCATCTTGGCATATTTGCCGGCCGTTGTCTTTACCAGAATAATTTTTCCGGCAATAGGGGTAATGAGGTTGGTGGTGTAATCATAGTTATACCATCCTCTGCCCGACCCGGTAGGAATTGCATAAGGCGCACTGGCCGATGCCAGGTTGTCGGGCGAATAGCCTGTGGCAGGGGCTGTGTTGTAGCTTTCAAAAGTGCCTGTAATTACTTGCGCTGTGGTGCTGCCTGAGCCGCTTGTTCCTCCATTTACAATAATGGTAGTGCCGCGAAAACCCAAGTCCCATTTATTGGTAGCGCTGTCGGTATTGGCTACAATGGCACCTGTAGAAAAACTAAAAAAAGTAAATTTATTGGTTACTCCGATGGGGGCACCGTTGGTAGGATTGTATCCTGCGGAGGGCGGATCGGCCGGCAAGTTAGCAAAGGTAACGGCATTCAAAGCGGGGCTAACGCTGTTGTTAGATTGGCAAGCCGCCAACCAGCCGGCTGCACTAACCAGTAAACTATAAAAAATCGGTTTCATTTTCATATTGACATTTTTAGTTGATTGATTTTATTTTTTGCTAAACGAATAACTCATACTAAAATAAATCTGCCGGCCTGGCAAGTTGGGAATGTACAAGGCGTCTTTGTAATCAAACAGGTTATCAACTCCGGCTTGCACGCGCAGTTTCTGACGAAATGTTTTGGCAGCCGATACATTGCATAGAAAATACCCACTCACAAAATTATCGTACACATCCAGAATACCGTTGTTATTGCGATCAGACGGGGGAATCGTTAACCCTTGCACATTTCCCTGCAAACTTCCGGCTCCATATCTTCCACGGTAAATTAAGCGCAGACTCGCGTCCAAGCCTCTCTCTTTATTATTGTAGAAAATTTTAAAATTGCCGGTATGACGCGAGCGGTTGGCCAATCCAAAATATTCTGAAACCGAAAGCCGTTTGGTTTCGAGTGTTGCCGGGTCGCGGTAGTAGCTGTACACCCCCCCGCTTCGGATGTTGGCAATCACATCTTTGTCTTTTGCATAAAGCAGTTGGTAGCCTAACGAGGCCGAAATATTTTTGAAAAGCGGATAGCTGACGTTCAGCTCTAACCCATCGGTATAAACACGGTGTAAATTTTTATAACTGTAAATATTTTGATTAGCCGTGGTTCTCGCCACCACTTGTGTTTCAATCAGGTTGTCAATATCATTTCTAAAAATATTTACATCGAAGAAAAACCCCGGGCTGGGTGTGTAGCGCCCGCCCACATTCAAAGCCCGCGATTGTTCTGCCTGTAGTTTACCGATCTGGCTCAGATCATAAAAAAGGGCTCCTAATTGCCCTTGTGCCTTCAATTGATTGATGCGCTCCACCACTATTTCCGTGCCCAGCACGCTGTAGCCGCCCGCTGCCGTATTATTAAAGTTGAGGTAAAGCTGACGAAAATCGGGCGACTTAAATCCCAACCCGTAAGAGGCTTTCAGGGTAAACCGGTTGTTCGGATTCCATAACATAGAAAGCTTGGGGCTAAACTGTGCGCCATAAATAGAATTATGATCGTACCGGCCACCGCCTATAACCTGAAACTGATCGGACGGCAACCACTCGTATTGGAAAAAACCGTATTGTGTTTGCTGCAGCCGTTTGTTCTCGTCTCCGTAGCGCGAGGTCTGTACGGTTTCTAAAATAGTGCCTGTCCCGGCCATTACAATGTGGCGGGGTGTAATGAAGTACTCCGTATTTATTTCGGGGCGCGTATAGCTTTGACTAAAATCATCATGGTAATAGAGCGTATCAACCGGCTTCACTTTCAGATTGGTAGCCGTTTCATAGTGCGTTGTATAAATTTTAGCCAAGGCCTTCAGTCTCTTTGAAAAATGATGCTCTACAGAACCAAAAATATTTGAATCGTGAATGGTGCCCGTGCCTATGGTTTGGATTTCAACCGAGTTAGAGTTGACTACAAATGATTGCGCCTGGTTTTCCTGAAACGACCGGGCTGAAAAACTGAGATCGGTTTGAGGTGTAATCTTATAATTGATTTTGCCCTGAAGGGTGGTGTTAATAAAAGGAGAAACAGTTTTATTGGTATTGGTACCCAGTGAATATCCGTCTGTGCTGTAGCGGTTGGCAAAAGCATACACTCCCAGTTTATGGGCAGTTGTGCTTAGATCGCCTGTAAAGTCGGTGGTATTAAATGTACCATAACGAGCTGATAGTGTTCCGCGGGTAAAGGCAGGTCGTTCGGTAATAATGTTTACTACCCCGGCCAGTGCTTCCGATCCATACAAACTGGAAGAAGGTCCTTTTACGATTTCAATTTGTTTGATGTTGCCCACTGCCAGCCGGCTCAGATCCAGTGAGCCGGTGTACCGGCCAATGAGTGGTTCGCCATCAATCAAAATCAATGTGTAGTCAGGATCAAACCCTTGCAATTGTAAGCCATTGCCCAGTCCGTTTACCTGAGGCACCATCACTAACCCGGTTTGTTCGGTTAGCACATTATTCAGACGAAGGGAGCCCATTGTTCTAAGTTGATTTTTGCCGATAAGCGTTACCGGCATAGGCAATGCGCCCAATGCTTTTTCGTTGCGTGTAGCCGTTACTACAATTTCGTTAAGCTTTTGTGTGCTGAGCGAATCTTGGGCCGGCACGGCAAACCAAGTCCCTCCTGTCAGAATAAATAATATAATAGATCGGTTGCTCAAAGGTGCGCAAAGATGAGTTGAGCATAAATTAGAAAATACCCTAAAAAGTATAATTAATGCCGCATTATAATTTTTTTAATTTTTCAGGTATTTTTATAAATAAAATGTGATTTAAGTCACTATTAAAACCAATTATTGTCATTATTAAAATATGGAAGAATCAAAAACCTACTTATCAAAAGATAAAAATATCGGTAACGGGAAATATTTTTTATGGCTGGATCAGGACGATATTTCGCTTCATGCCTGGGAAAACGAAGAGCCGGAAAATTATCGGCTGCCCGGGTTGATCAACCAAAATAAAATTCATTTTTATTTCTGCCTGTCGGGCAAAGCGCGTTTTCAGTTTGGGCCTCATTATGTGCGCGAAATTGAAAGCCGCCATAATTATTTTTTTTATAACCCTGAAAAAGACCTGCCGTTTGAGATGACTCTTTTACACTCTACCCGTATGGTGGAGCTATCCATTTCTTTGGAGGGGCTTCATAAATTATTTACACACGGTTCGATCCATTTTCTGAAACCAGAAAATGCCAAAACAAAACTGTATGACGAGCGCCAGATTCCGGCTGCTTTGTTTGTCGTACTCAACCAACTTTTTACCGTTCATCTTGACGAAAACGCACGCAGGCTGTATTATCATGGCAAGGCTTTTGAAATCTTAAGCCTGTATTTTTCAGAAAAAAAACCCGACACAGAAAGTTGCCCGTTTCTCAACAATGAAGAGACCGTGCGAAAAATTAAACATGCCAAAGAATACCTTCTAAAAAATGCCGATGCTCCCCCCGGTTTAAAAGAACTTTCTAAAATGGCCGGCCTCAATGAGTATCAGCTAAAAGCCGGCTTCAAAGAAATTTATGGCAACAGTGTGTATGGGTACTTGCTCGATCACAAATTAGACCATGCCCGTGCCCTGCTCGATACACACCAGTACCAAGTAGCTGAAGTGGCCTATGAAATCGGATACACCAACCCCAGCCACTTCATAGCTGCTTTCAAAAAAAAATTTGGTGTCACGCCCAAAAAATACTCGATGGGTAAAAATAATTAACAACTTTCTACTTCCTTCACAAATCGCACTGTATGGATTTTACTTCACATGATTACTTTATGACAGAGGCGCTGAAAGAAGCGCAAAAGGCATTTGATGCTGGCGAGGTGCCTGTGGGAGCTTTAGTGGTTTGCCAAAATAAAATTATTGCCCGTGCTCATAACCAAACCGAACGGCTTACGGATGCCACCGCGCATGCTGAGATGCTGGCCATTACCGCAGCCGCTAACAAACTCGGTTCAAAATACCTAGATGAGTGTACTTTATATGTTACCCTGGAACCTTGTGTGATGTGTGCCGGAGCCTTGCATTGGGTGCAACTTCAAAAATTGGTCTATGCCGCTGACGATGTTCAGCGTGGGTTTTCATTGGTAAAGACTCCTTTGCTTCATCCTAAGACTGAGATTATCAAAGGCATAAAAAAAGATCCTTCCAAAGAATTAATTAATGCGTTCTTCAGAAGGATCCGTTCGTAAAATATGTTGGCTTATGCCTTTTCTTTCTTGGCTTTGGTTGCTTTTGCCTTTTCTTTCTCTTTCTTCATGCTATCTTCTACCTTCTTGCCATTGCGGTGCTCTCCCAACAAAATAATATCCTTAGTGGTTTGATATTGGCGGGCTGCCTGCATCATCGCTTCATAGCTGTCGCGAATGAGGATCAGGCCTGATTTAGCACCTTTGTTGCGCACTTCAATGTACCAGCCATCTTTCTTTTTTTTAGGTAAAATCGGTGGTCTTCCCATATTTTTATTTGATTTAGCGGCTTGCCAAGCCAGTTTTTGATAAGCAACCGCAAAAGTACAAATTTTGTTCCAATCTGCCTCATTTTCTGTTAATTAGGCTAAACTCTCCCCTCTCTCTGGCACCTTTTCGTTAATAACATATCAAAACAAAAGTGTGTTAAAATGAATAAAAACATATTCAATTCCACCAATCGTTATCATTTCCAATTATTAATTTGTAAACTCGAACTTCACAAAAAATTGTATTATGACTACCCGCAGAAACTTCCTCAAACAAAGTGCTTTGGCCTCTGCTGCCCTGGCCCTTTCTTCTCATTCATCTTTTTCGTTGAATGCCTCCCAGAGGCTGTTGGGTATTCAACTCTACTCCGTGCGCGAAGACATGAAAAACGATCCGCTCGGTACGCTTAAAAAACTGGCTGCTATTGGCTATCAATATGTGGAGCACGCCAATTACATGGATCGGAAATTCTATGGGCACGCACCAGCTGATTTTAAAAAAATCCTTTCAGATTTAGGTATGAAAATGCCCAGTGGGCACACGGTATTAGGAAAACAACATTGGAACGAATCAACAAAAGATTTTACCGATGCCTGGAAACATACGATTGAAGACGCAGCCGTGGCCGGCCAACAATATGTGGTAAGCCCTTGGCTTGATGCCTCTATTTATGAAACGGAAGACAGCCTGAAACGATTTATGGAAGTGTTCAACAAATGCGGAGAACTATGTAACCAATCCGGCATGAAGTTCGGCTACCATAATCACGATTTCGAGTTCAGCAAAAAAGTGAATGGAAAGGTATTGTATGACCTGATACTCGGCCTTACCAACCCCAAGGTGGTCATTCAGCAACTCGATACCGGCAATCTTTTTAATGGTGGAGTAAAGGCCATCGATATCATCAAAAAATTTCCGGGCCGGTTTGAAATGATGCACGTAAAAGATGAAATTCTGGCGGCCGGTGGCCATGAAAAATATGAAAGTACTATTCTTGGAAAAGGGATAGCCCAGGTAAAGGAAGTAATCGACCATGGGGCTTCAGAAGGAACTAAACTTTTCATCATAGAGCAGGAGGCCTATCAGGGAATAGCCCCGATGGATTGTGCGAAAGAAGATTATGAGGTAATGAAAAAGTGGGGGTACTAAATCAGGTTAAAAAAGTTCAGCCTTATATTTCGTTACTATTTTTCAGATATTTTATTTTTTTAAAAATTGAATAAAGAATCATCGCAAGGCCAACTGGTTCGGTCGCTGGGTTTATGGTCTGTCTTTTTTCTGGTTATCAGTTCTGTTATTGGTTCTGGCGTTTACAAAAAAGTAGCTCCGATGGCCGAAGTACTTCAGTCTCCGGGGTTAGTTCTGCTGGCGTGGCTCTTGGGCGGGGTGCTCACCTTAATTGGCACCTTAAGTAATGCGGAGGTAGCCAGTATGCTGGCCGATTCGGGCGGTGAGTTTGTGTACTATAAAAAAATATTTAACAGGTTTTTCGCATTCCTTTACGGGTGGGCTAATTTCACGGCCATCCGCACAGCTTCTATCGCTTCTATCGCGTATGTTTTTTCGCAATCCGTAAATTCATTACTGCCGCTCCCCAACTTATCGTCCGAGTGGGAATCTATAACCGTACTGGGGTTTCTTACTCCTTTTGATAACATCGGCATAAAACTCCTCACCATTGGTCTCATTGCTTTTTTGTCGTACCTCAACTATGTAGGATTAAAACTGGGTGAAGTGTTCAGCAAGTCTATTTTATATATTGTTCTGTTCAGCATCTTGGGAATTATTTTGCTTAGTTTTTTTTCAGAAGAAGGAAATTGGGCCAACCTACAAACACATGGCTCAGCCTACGTAGAGCATTCTTGGACCGATACTGTTTTTATCAGTGCCATGTTTACGGCACTCCTGTCTGCTTTTTGGGGGTACGAAGGATGGAGCACCATCGGCTACCTGGGCGGAGAAATAAAAGATGCTCAGCGTAACCTGCCATTAGCATTAGTATTAGGCATGGTGGCGATTATGATTATTTACTTACTCACTAATTTTGCCTACTTGTATGTGCTGCCTATAGACCAACTGGTAAGAGATTCGGGCAACTCAATTGCTGCCGTAACTGTGGTGCAGCATATTTTAGGGCCCACCGGGGGCATCTTCATTTCTTTGCTGGTATTACTTACCACCTTAGGTTGTACAAACACTACCATCCTTGCTTCGCCCCGTTTATTTTATGCTATGGCGAAAGAGGGATTATTTTTTAAAAGTGCGAAGGAAGTTCATCCCCAACATCATACGCCTACCAAAGCACTAATTTATCAGGGGGTGTGGTCGGGTGTATTGGTACTGAGCGGCAGTTTTGATCAACTTACCGATATGTTAATTTTTGCTTCTTTTATCTTTTATGGAGCTACTACCATCGGGGTTTTTGTACTACGAAAAAAAATGCCCAATACGCCAAGGCCTTATAAAGCATGGGGCTATCCGGTGTTGCCGGCTCTGTTTATTGTGTTTTGTATTACGCTGCTAACCGTCTCACTCATCAGTAAACCACGCGAGGCATTAATGGGTTTGGTGCTGATGTTTTCAGGAATACCTTTTTATTTTTATTGGAAAACCAAAAACTCAGACGAGCAACCTTCCTCCACGTAAAGTGTATTTCCTCCTCAAAAAACTTCCACTATTTTTGATTATCTTTGACGCATGGTACAGCAAGTTCTTTTAGCAGTAGTAACGGTGGCAGCCGTGGCCTATTTGGGAAAAACTATTTACCAATCTCTTCACTCAAAAAAATCATGTGCTACCGGTTGCGGAAAATGTGCCGCATCCGGCTCTACTTCTAAAGCGTAATTCCTTCTCTTCTTTCTAATGACTATTAATGCCGACTCAGCCGCTGAAACTTTAAAAGGGGTTGCTTTCAAAACACCCCTTCATCTTCATAAAAAATTATCAGAAAAATTTCAGGCTCGTATTTACCTGAAACGGGAAGATTTACAAGTGGTTCGTTCTTATAAAATCCGAGGTGCCTACCATCTTATTCAAAGTTTGAGCGAAGCCCAGCGCGAGCAAGGTGTAGTGTGCGCCAGTGCCGGAAACCACGCACAAGGAGTTGCCTTTTCTTGCCGACTTCTTACCATTCAGGGCACTATTTATATGCCAGCCATTACGCCTAAACAAAAAATCAATCAGGTAAAAATGTTTGGCAATGGGCTGGTGGATATTATCCTTACCGGAGATACTTTTGACGAGTGCCAGGCACATGCCTTAACATTTTGCAAAGAAAAAAATAAAGTATTCATTCCACCATTCGATCATTTAAAAGTAATAGAAGGGCAAGCCACGGTAGGCAAAGAGATAGCCGATGAACTGCCGAACATCGATTTTCTTTTTGTACCCGTAGGTGGAGGCGGATTGAGTGCCGGGGTAGGGAGCTATTTCAAAACTCATTCGCCTGCCACTAAAATTATTGGTGTTGAGCCGGAAGGCGCTCCTTCTATGAAAGAAGCACTCAAAGCAGGCAAGCCGGTTACACTCGATAAAATTCAGCGGTTTGTAGATGGCGCTTCTGTAAAAAAAGTAGGAGATATTACGTTCTCTATTTGTCAAGCTATTTTGAGCGATATGTTGCTGGTGCCGGAGGGAAAAGTAAGCACCACCATTCTTCAACTCTATAACGAAGACGCCATTGTGGCCGAGCCAGCCGGAGCTCTTACGATTGCAGCGTTAGATCAATATGCTGATAAGATCAAAGGCAAAACTGTAGTATGTGTGCTGAGCGGAGGGAATAATGACATAGACCGTATGCAGGAAATAAAAGAACGGTCTTTATTGTATGAAGGACTGAAACATTATTTTATAGTTCGTTTTGCACAGCGTCCTGGGGCTTTAAAAGAATTCGTCAACTCCATTTTGGGTCCCACCGATGACATCGTGCGGTTTGAGTTCATCCAAAAAAATAATAAGGAAACCGGTCCGGCCTTAATCGGCATTGAAGTAAAAACGAAAGACGATTACGGTTCGTTAATTTCAAGAATGAATCGGCATAAACTAAACTATACGGAAATAAACCAGAACGAAAATCTTTTCGAGTATCTGGTGTAACGAGGATTTGTTTAGCGCTGCAAACAGGCCTCTATAAATGCACGTTTAATATTCTTAGTCATCGGGCTTTGCTGGTCAGTCATCCGTTCAGGATGCCACTGCACCAACATTAAAAAAGGCAAACTCTCCGTTTTCTTCCGTTCAATTGCCTCTACTACTCCTTCTTCAGAAAATGCACAAGCCACCAATCCTTTCCCGATCCGGTTGGCACTTTGGTGATGCGCGCTGTTTATTTCGTCTTTATCAGTCTCAACTAAAGAATGTAAAAAACTATTCGGGTCAATCATTACCGGGTGGTAGCGATCCTCTCCTTCCCTATATTTTGAGTGATTGAATTTACCAAACCGGGGTAAGTCGGGAATGAGTGTACCTCCAAAAAACACATTGGCAATTTGTAACCCCCGGCAAATACCGAGCAACGGCAATTTATATTGTTGAGAAAGGTCTATTATCTTGAGTTCAAACGCATCGCGCTTTTCATCCATATCGTTATCGCAAAATGGAAGCAGGTCGGGTTGGTTATAAAATTGAGGATGAACATCTTCTCCGCCTGTCAATATTATACCGTGACAATTTTTTACTTCTTCCTCATTAGCCGCACGGTAACTCAACCGAATAATTTCCACTTGTGGTTCTGTGCATACCCACCGTTCATAGTTAGCAAACTTTCCACAGTCTGTTATACCAATGCGTATTTTCCGGCTCACAAGATTTTCAAATAAAAATTAGGCTTCGCCCATTGTGCCACCAAAATTCATAGGAAACTGAGGCACCTCATTCGTCTGTTTGATGGGACCAAAGCTAGCCTCGTATTTATTGATATTATCTTTTAGTGCAGCCAGCAACCGTTTGGCGTGTTCAGGTGTAATGACTACCCTCGATTTCACTTTTGCTTTAGGTACGCCCGGCATTAAGCGAATAAAATCAATAACAAACTCGCTGTTGGAGT
The DNA here is from genome assembly GCA_018267135.1 of Bacteroidota bacterium. Lineage (GTDB taxonomy): Bacteria > Bacteroidota > Bacteroidia > Cytophagales > Cyclobacteriaceae > ELB16-189. The sequence continues at coordinate 73,522 of JAFDZA010000002.1, read as the reverse complement.
GGGCAATCATGGCCAAATTGGAATAAACGCCCTCGGCAATTTCTTCCGACAACTCAATGTTAATCTGATTGGGGTCTGGTGTGTGTGTGTTCTCTGCCATAAAAATTTATTTAACAGTATGTCAATACAAGAATTTAAAACAGGTGGCTTGTAAATGAAAAGTGCGAATGAAACTCACTCGCACATTTTCAGCTGATCTCATTTCATATAATGCTATCAATCTTGCAATTCTCTTTCCCTTTTGCGTTCGGGTGCATTTACTAACTGTTGGTATTCTTCTTCTGAGCCCACCAGTAAGTTTTCAAACTCACGTTGCCCGGTACCTGCCGGAATTAAGTGGCCAACAATTACGTTTTCTTTTAAGCCCATCAGTTGATCTGCTTTTCCGCGAATCGCTGCTTCACTTAATACTTTGGTAGTTTCCTGGAACGAGGCTGCACTCAGCCAGCTTTCCGTCTTCAGTGAAGCCTGTGTAATTCCCTGCAACGTAGGACGGGAAACTGCGGCTAACGCTTCGCGTGTTTCTACCAAGCGCTGATCTTTGCGCTTCAATGAAGAGTTTTCATCGCGCAGCTCGCGGCTGGTAATAATCTGCCCTACTTTAAAGCGAGTTGAGTCGCCTGCTTCCGTTACTACCTTTTTATCCAACACTTTATCATTCACTTCACGGAATTCAAACTTATCAACATATTCGCCCGGCAAGAAGGTAGTATCTCCCGAATCAACGATCTCTACTTTTTGCATCATCTGGCTTACGATGGCTTCGATGTGCTTATCGTTAATCTTCACCCCTTGCAGGCGGTACACTTCCTGAATTTCGTTTACCAAATACTCCTGTACCGCGGTCGGTCCTTTAATAGATAGGATATCGGAAGGAGTAATGGCTCCGTCAGACAACGGTTGCCCGGCCCGTACAAAATCATTGTCTTGTACTAAAATGTGTTTGGACAACGGAACAAGATAACGTTTCTGCACTCCGTCTTTCGACTCGATGAAGATTTCGCGATTTCCGCGCTTTATACCTCCATACGTAACCACCCCGTCAATTTCAGAAACTACAGCCGGATTAGAAGGATTCCGTGCTTCAAACAATTCTGTTACACGTGGCAAGCCCCCGGTAATATCGCGGCTCTTACCCATGGTGCGTGGAATTTTTACCAACACATGGCCAGCCTTAATTTTCTCTCCCTGATCTACCGCCAAGTGAGCGCCCACGGGAATGTTATACGATTTGGTATCGCTCTTTCCATTTACTACAATGGCAGGATTTTTAGTTTTATCGCGCGTATCGGTAATTACTTTTTCGCGGTGGCCGGTCTGCTCATCCGATTCCTCTTTATAAGTAATCCCTTCAATGATGGCCTCATAGCCAATCTCGCCATCGAACTCGGAAAGAATAACGGCATTGTAAGGATCCCAATAACAAAGTTCTTCGTTCTTCTCTACCTTCTGTCCATCTTTCACGCGTAAGAAGGCGCCATACGGCACATTGTTAGCAATGAGCACACGTTTTTCAGAATCTACGATTCTGATTTCACCGGTGCGGCCCATCACTACTTTTACTTTATTATCGTCTTTATCGGTGGTATCTACCGTGCGGATTCCCTCAAACTCTACGGTGCCGGCAAATTTTGCCTTGATGTTGGCATCAATGGCAATGTTTGATGCCGTACCTCCCACGTGGAATGTACGAAGTGTGAGCTGCGTGCCCGGCTCACCAATAGACTGCGCTGCTATTACCCCAACGGCCTCGCCCATTTGCACTACTTTACCGGTTGCCAGGTTGCGGCCATAGCATTTGGCGCAAGCTCCAAACTTAGTTTCGCAAGTCAGTACTGAACGAATTTCAACTTCTTCGATACTTGTTTCATCAATTTGCTTGGCGATCTCATCTGTAATTTCATCATTCGCTGCGCAAATCAATTTCTCGGTAACTGGATCATAGATGTCATGCACAGAAGTGCGACCTACGATACGCTCTGACAAAGGCTCAACGATATCTTCGTTGTCTTTCAAAGCAGTTACCATCAAACCGCGTAGTGTGCCGCAATCTTCTTCCGTGATTACTAAATCTTGCGCCACATCTACTAAACGTCTGGTGAGGTAACCGGCATCGGCCGTTTTCAGAGCCGTATCGGCCAACCCTTTACGGGCACCGTGAGTAGAAATAAAATATTCTAACACATCCAATCCTTCGCGGAAGTTGGAAAGAATCGGGTTCTCAATAATCGAACCAACGGAACCTGCCAAATTCTTCTGAGGTTTAGCCATCAGGCCGCGCATCCCGCCCAACTGGCGAATCTGTTCGCGCGAACCACGGGCACCGGAGTGCATCATCATGTAGATGGAGTTAAATCCTTGCTGATCTTCTTCCAACTGTTTCATCAGGGTGTTGGTCAGCAGGGTATTGGTTCTCGTCCAGATATCAATTACCTGATTGTACCGTTCATTGTCGGTAATCAACCCCATCATGTAGTTGTTCCAAACTGAATCAACTTCTTTCTGGGCTTCTTCCACCAATTTCTTCTTTTCGGCAGGCACTTTTACATCGCCAAGCCCCATGGACAACCCTCCACGGTATGCCATCTGGAAACCAATTTCTTTGATGTCATCCAAAAACTTAGCTGTTTTTGCCTGCCCCGACACTTTATATACTTCGGCAATGATGGTTTGTAATTTCTTTTTGGTAAGTAATTCATCTACAAAGCCAACTTCTTCAGGAACTACCTGATTGAAGATGACCCGGCCCGTTACCGTTTCAATCATCTTTCGGGTAATCTCACCGGTTTTCTTGTCTTTAATATTGGCTTTTACTTTTATGAGAGCGTGCTTAGAAAGTTTGCCTTCATTGTAGGCTACAATTACTTCTTCGGCCGAATAAAATTTCTTCCCTTCGCCCTTCTCTCCCTTTCTTCCTTTGGTTAGGTAATACAAGCCCAACACCATGTCTTGTGAAGGTACCGTAATGGGCGCTCCGTTAGCCGGGTTTAAAATATTATGTGATGAGAGCATTAACAAAGAAGCTTCTAAAACGGCTTCCTGCCCAAGCGGCACATGCACCGCCATCTGGTCACCATCAAAGTCTGCGTTAAAGGCCGTACACACTAACGGGTGTAACTGAATGGCTTTCCCCTCAATCAGTTTAGGCTGGAAAGCCTGAATTCCTAATCGGTGAAGTGTTGGAGCACGGTTGAGTAGAACCGGATGTCCTTTCAATACGTTTTCCAAAATATCCCACACCACAGGGTCTTTTCGATCAACAATTTTCTTGGCCGATTTAACCGTTTTTACAATCCCTCTTTCGATGAGCTTGCGGATAATAAACGGCTTGAATAACTCAGCCGCCATATCTTTTGGAAGACCGCACTCGTGCAGTTTCAATTCAGGACCTACTACAATTACCGAACGCCCCGAATAGTCAACACGCTTACCCAACAGGTTTTGGCGGAAGCGTCCTTGCTTGCCTTTGAGCATATCACTCAAGGATTTTAGCGCACGGTTTCCGTCTGAACGAACCGCATTTACTTTCCGGGAGTTATCAAACAATGAATCAACGGCTTCTTGCAACATCCGTTTTTCATTGCGCAAAATAACTTCAGGTGCTTTAATATCTATCAAGCGTTTTAAGCGATTGTTTCGGATGATAACTCGTCTGTATAAATCGTTCAAATCTGAAGTAGCAAAACGGCCACCGTCTAACGGCACTAAGGGGCGCAACTCGGGCGGGATAACCGGCACCATACGAATCGTCATCCACTCGGGTCTATTTTCAACCCGTGTGTTGGCTTCGCGGAAGGCTTCTACCACTTTCAGGCGTTTTAAAGCTTCTGCTTTGCGTTGCTGCGATGTATCGGTAGCGGCCTGATGGCGCAACTCATACGATAAAGTATCGAGGGTTAAACGCCCCAACAACATTTCGAGCGCATCCGCCCCCATCTTCGCTATAAATTTCTTCGGGTCGCTGTCGTCTAATAATTGGTTTTCGCGCGGGAGTTTATCTACAATTTCAAGGTATTCTTCTTCTGTTAAGAAATCAAGACGATTCACTCCGTCTTCTTCTTTAATCCCCGGCTGAATTACCACGAAACGTTCATAGTAAATAATCTGATCGAGTTTTTTGGTAGGAAGACCTAGTAAGTAGCCGATTTTGTTTGGCAACGAACGGAAGTACCAGATATGCGCCACCGGCACCACTAACTCAATGTGGCCCATACGCTCGCGTCTTACTTTCTTTTCGGTAACTTCTACCCCGCAACGGTCGCAAATAATGCCTTTGTAACGGATGCGTTTGTATTTCCCGCAATGACACTCCCAGTCTTTGGTAGGGCCGAAAATCCGTTCGCAAAACAAGCCGCCCATTTCCGGTTTATAGGTGCGATAGTTGATGGTTTCGGGTTGCGTAATCTCGCCATGCGAGCTTTCCAAAATAGATTCGGGAGAAGCTAAGCTAATGGTGATTTTAGAGAAATCGTTGTTGATCTTTTTATTTTTTCTGAAAGACATGTGTTGTGTTTTTTCAGTTAACTAACTCTTTTTAAGTATTGAGATCTGAGGCTTGAGATGAGAGCGTTTCAGGTCTCCCGTCTCAGGCCTCAAGTCTATTTTAATCCATTGTAATCTCCAGTGCCAAACCTCTCAGTTCGTGCACCAATACATTAAATGATTCCGGAATATTTGGTTTACGCATGTTCTCGCCTTTTACGATCGATTCGTAGGCTTTCGCGCGACCAATTACATCGTCTGATTTAATGGTAAGGATTTCTTGCAAAATGTGCGATGCTCCAAATGCCTCAATAGCCCAAACCTCCATTTCACCAAAACGCTGCCCTCCAAACTGGGCTTTTCCACCCAATGGTTGCTGCGTAATAAGTGAGTACGGACCAATTGAACGGGCGTGCATTTTATCGTCAACCAAGTGCCCCAGTTTAAGCATGTATGCCATCCCCACGGTTACAGGTTGATCGAATTTGTGCCCCGTCAATCCATCATACAAATAGGTGCGGCCAAACTCCGGCAAGTTAGCTTCCTTCAATTCGGCTGATACGTTATCAATCGAAGCGCCATCAAAAATCGGAGTAGCGTATTTCCGGTTTAGTTTTTTACCGGCCCAGGCCAATACTGTTTCGTATATCTGGCCTAGGTTCATACGCGAAGGAACACCCAGCGGGTTTAAACAAATATCTACCGGGGTGCCATCTTCCAGGAAAGGCATATCTTCTTCGCGCACGATACGTGCTACAACACCTTTATTCCCATGACGACCAGCCATTTTATCGCCCACTTTCAGTTTGCGCTTCTTCGCCACATATACTTTGGCCAGTTGCACAATGCCGGCAGGCAATTCATCGCCCACTTCTAAAGTAAAGCGTTCGCGTTTAAATTCACCGGCAATCACATTGCGTCTATTGAGATAGTTTTTCACTAACTCAGCTACCAGATCATTGGTTTTATCGTCTGACGACCAACCTTCTAAACTGATATCGGCAATCAGGTTCACTTCTTCAGGAACATTGTAATTGCTTTCATCGCGATAAATATTCTTATCGGGGAATAAATTGCTCTCAATGACTTTGGCTGAAAACTTCACGCCCTTGCTGATCAATTCATCGCCAAACTTATGCTTCACACCCTGGCTGGTAGTGCCTGTTAAAAGGGAGGTAAGTTTTTTGATCATATCGTTACGCAGATCGGTTAAGTCTTTGCTGTAACGGTTTTTCAGGGTGTCTAACTCCTTTTTAGACTTGCTGCGCACATCTTTATCACGCTTCGGGCGAGAGAAAAGCTTGGTGTCAATCACTACGCCTTTCAATGAGGGAGGTGCTTTCATAGAAGCATCTTTTACATCGCCTGCTTTATCGCCAAAGATGGCACGCAGCAGTTTCTCTTCCGGAGTAGGATCCGTTTCTCCTTTCGGAGTGATTTTGCCTATGAGAATATCGCCTTCTTTTACTTCGGCTCCTACACGGATAATTCCGTTTTCATCCAAATGCTTAACGGCTTCTTCGCTTACGTTAGGGATTTCTGAAGTAAGTTCTTCTTCTCCGCGTTTAGTATCGCGCACTTCCAACTCAAATTCTTCAATATGAATGGAAGTGTAAACATCATCGCGCACCACCCGTTCAGAAATAACAATGGCATCCTCAAAATTATAACCTTGCCATGGCATGTAAGCCACCAACAAGTTTCTGCCTAAAGCCAGTTCGCCTTTTTCTGTTCCATATCCCTGGCACAGAGGCTGGCCTTTGCTTATCTTCTCTCCTTTCTTTACAATAGGGGTAAGATTGATGCACGTATCCTGATTGGTTCGTCTGAACTTAATCAGGTTGTAGGTTTTAAACTCATCCTCAAAACGAACCAGTTTCTGTTCTTCAGAAATATCGTACTTGATGGTGATTTTTTTAGAATCTACATACTCTATCACACCCGGCCCTTCGGCTAAAATTAATGCGCGGGAGTCCATCGCAATTTTTCCTTCAAGCCCGGTGCCCACTATGGGAGCTTCCGGTTTCAACAATGGCACGGCCTGACGTTGCATGTTCGAACCCATCAGGGCACGGTTGGCATCATCATGCTCCAAGAAAGGAATCAGAGAAGCGGCAATGGATACAATCTGGTTAGGGGCTATGTCCATGTAGCGGATTTCTTTCGGTTCTACTACCGGAAAATCTCCCTCAAAACGTGCCTTTACCTTCTCTTCTTCTAACTCTCCATTGGGTTTCAGTTTTACATTTGCCTGAGCAATGTTAAACGTATCTTCTTCTTCGGCTGTAAGGAATATTACCCCTTTGCCTATAATTTTTCCATTCTCCAGTTTACGATAAGGCGTTTCAATAAAGCCCATTTTATTCACCTTGGCATGCACACAAAGGGACGAAATCAATCCGATGTTGGGCCCTTCGGGTGTTTCGATCGTACACAAACGGCCGTAGTGTGTGTAGTGCACATCGCGAACTTCAAAGCCGGCACGCTCGCGCGAAAGACCGCCTGGCCCGAGTGCCGACATTCTTCTCTTGTGGGTGATCTCAGCCAACGGATTGGTTTGATCCATAAACTGCGACAACTGGTTCGTTCCAAAGAACGAGTTGATTACCGAGGATAATGTACGTGCGTTGATCAGATCAACCGGTTTGAAATCTTCGTTGTCGCGCACATTCATTCTTTCTTTGATGGTTCTGGCCATGCGGGCAAGACCTACGCCAAACTGTGAATACAGTTGTTCTCCCACGGTGCGCACACGTCTGTTGCTCAAGTGGTCAATATCATCCACTACGGCTTTTGAGTTGATCAGTCCAATCAAATATTTTACGATGAGGATAATATCCTCAGTGGTTAACACGCGCTGGTCGGCACTCAGATCAAGGCCTAATTTTTTATTAATTCGGTAGCGGCCTACTTCCCCTAAATCATAGCGCTTTTCGCTGAAGAACAAGCTCTGAATAATATCGCGGGCGGTTTGCTCATCCGGGGCTTCCGTATTTCTTAACTGACGGTAGATTTGCTCTACTGCTTCTTTTTCAGAGTTAGAGTTATCTTTTGCTAACGTATTGAAGATAATCTGAAAATCGGCCACGTTTACATCTTCCCGGTGTACAATGATTGATTTTACACCCGATTCAATGATTACATCTACATCTTCGGCTTCAATTACGTGATCGCGCTCCAGCAATACCTCGTTGCGGTCTATGGAAACCACCTCACCGGTGTCTTCATCTACAAAGTCTTCCGTCCAGGTTTTTAAAACACGGGCAGCCAACTTGCGGCCTACCATTTTCTTTAACGTGTTTTTGTTGGCATCTACCTCCTCACTTAACCCGAACAAATCGAGAATATCTTTATCTGTGCCGTAGCCAATTGCACGAAGCAAGGTGGTTACGGGGAATTTTTTCTTACGATCGATGTACGCATACATTACTGCGTTTACATCGGTAGCAAATTCAATCCACGATCCTTTAAAGGGAATAATCCGGGCGGAATACAGTTTGGTGCCGTTGGTATGTTTGCTCATGGCGAAAAACACACCGGGCGAGCGATGAAGTTGCGATACGATCACACGCTCGGCTCCATTGATTACAAAGGAGCCTTTCTCTGTCATGTAGGGAATATTGCCAAGGAATACTTCCTGTTCTATGGTTTCAAAGTCTTCATTGTCTTCGTCATTGCACGTTAGGCGAAGTTTGGCTTTTAACGGAACAGAAAAAGTGAGCCCGCGATCAATGCACTCATCGACACTGTATTTGGGTGGGTCAATGGTATAGTCCACAAACTCCAGCACAAAATTTTCGCGCGAATCGGAGATAGGGAAGTTTTCTGCAAACACTTTAAAGAGACCTTCATTTTGGCGTTTTTCGGCCGGTGTCTCGATCTGCAAAAAGTCTTTGAACGATTGAAGTTGAATGTCCAGAAAGTCTGGATAATCCAGTACTTTATCGATGGACGAAAAATCAATTCGGTTGTTAGGTGTTTTCTTTGCCAAGGTACTTAGCGGTTAAATTTTCCCGAACTAGAAATTTTAAAACTCAGTAGATACATTTACGCTTGCAGCATAAATAGGGAAAGACCCCATTCCTTGCATAAGGAATGGGGCCTGAAATCCCTTTCAGACGGTATCTGCGCCTCTCAAAAGTTACTTCAGTTCTACTTCAGCGCCTGCTTCAACCAGTTGTTTTTTCAGGTTTTCAGCTTCGTCTTTAGGCAAGCCTTCTTTGATGGTTTTAGGGGCTCCGTCAACTACGTCTTTTGCTTCTTTCAAGCCAAGACCGGTTAATTCTTTTACCAGTTTCACGATCTGGAGTTTGTTAGCACCTGCACTCTTCAATACTACATCGAAGTTGGTCTTTTCAGCAGCAGCAGCGCCACCACCAGCAGCAGGACCAGCAGCTACAGCTACAGCAGCAGCAGCAGGTTCAATGCCATAAGTTTCTTTAAGGTAAGAAGCCAGTTCGTTTACTTCTTTTACGGTAAGTTCTACCAGTTGATCGCCAATTGCTTTGATATCCGCCATGATTGATAATTGTTTAAAAAGTTAAAATTCAGTTTTAGTTTTTTCTTTCTTCCAATGCCTTTACCAAGCCTGCTACCGTTTGCTTGCCACTCAACAGAGCCGACAATACATTCTTGGCAGGTGATTGAAGCAGTGAAATAACATCGCCAATGAGTTCATTTTTAGATTTGAGCTCGCTCAGCGTAGTAAGATGTTGTTCGCCAATAAAGAGGGCAGACTCGATGGAAGCTGCTTTTAATCCGGGTTTACCCTCCTGTTTCTTGCGGTACTCTTTAATTACTTTGGCGGGGGCATTGCCTGCCTCTTTCGAGAACATTACACCCGAAAAGCCTTTGAGAGTTCCGAAGATATCTTTGTAGTCTGCGTTTTGTTTTTCGAGTGCCTTGCGGATTAATGTGTTTTTGTAAACCACATACTCTACTCCGGCATTGAAACACAACTTACGAAATGCGTTTACCTGAGCTACGGTTAGTCCCGAAGCATCGGTAATATAAAAATGGTTGTTCTGAGAAAATTTCTCAGCCAACGCATCAATAATCTGTCCTTTTTCTTCCCTGGTCATGTTTTTATTAATTAAACGCCCAATGAGTTAGAATCAATTTTAATACCCGGGCTCATGGTGGTAGAAAGCGATACACTTTGAATGTAGGTGCCTTTGGCCGAGGCCGGCTTTAATTTTACCACCGCACTAAGTAATTCAGCAGCGTTATCTTTAATTTTTTCGGGCGTAAACGAGGCCTTGCCGATGCTAGCATGGATGATTCCCTGCTTGTCAATCTTAAAATCAACCTTACCGGCTTTCACTTCTTTTACTGCTTTCCCTACTTCGAGTGTAACCGTTCCTGATTTGGGGTTGGGCATCAGGCCGCGGGGCCCCAGCACTTTACCCAGTCTTCCTACCTTAGCCATCACGGTAGGCATGGTAATGATTACGTCCACATCGGTCCAGCCGCCTTCTATTTTCTGAATATATTCGTCCAGTCCTACGTGCTCAGCTCCGGCATCTTTGGCCTCTTGTGCTTTGTCTGGGGTGCAAAGCACCAGTACCCGCACTATTTTGCCTAAGCCGTGTGGTAAAGAAACCACGCCACGCACCATCTGATCTGATTTTTTGGGGTCAATGCCCAGGCGGATATCCAAATCAACCGAAGCGTCAAATTTGGTGAAGGTGATGTCCTTCAGCATTTTGGCCGCATCTGTCAAAGAGTATTCCTTCTCCAAGTTAAACTTGGCCTGAACCGCTTTTCTATTTTTTGATACTCGTGCCATTTTTCTTTGTTAGTTATCGTTAACCGTTATTCGTTAGTAGGTTCGATTTGGAAGCGTTCTTACTTATAACTTAACCTGTTAACTATTTTACTTATTCCACGGAGCAACACCACTTACTGTAACACCCATAGAGCGTGCTGTACCGGCAATCATTTTCATGGCCGACTCTACTTTAAACGCATTGAGGTCGGGCATTTTTAATTCTGCAATTTTTTTAACCTGATCCCAAGAAATAGCCCCTACCTTGGCACGGTTGGGTTCTTTGGATCCTTTTTGAATTTTGATAGCCTCCATTATCAGCACGGCTGCCGGAGGGGTTTTAATGACAAAATCGAACGATTTGTCGTTATAGATGGTGATCAGCACCGGAAGAACCTGACCTTGTTTGTCTTGCGAGCGGGCATTAAACTGCTTGCAAAAATCCATGATGTTCAATCCTTTTGAACCCAATGCCGGGCCAATAGGAGGAGCAGGGTTGGCTTGGCCGCCTTTTACCTGCAATTTCAAATAACCAGTTACTTCCTTTGCCATGATATTTATCTTCGTTTAAGCCTTTGTGCGGCCTTGATTTTCAGTGTTTTATAACCTTGATATGCAAAAAGGACTGCAAATGTATGGAAAAACCCTTTTAAACAAAAAGCATCCCCAAAATTTTTATTGAGGGATGCTTCGCAAAGATTTAAGAGTTTTTTCGGTTTTTCTTAAAAAGGAGACACGTCATTTACCAAATACCCATTTGGGTAGGATTAATTTTTAAGATCAATCCAGTTTCTCTACTTGCATATAGCTAAGCTCTACCGGGGTATTGCGTCCAAAAATCTTTACCATCACGTTCAGTTTTTTCTTGTCTTCAAAAATCTCTTCCACACTGCCGGTAAAGCCGCTAAACGGTCCATCCATTACTTTTACGGATTCTCCTTTTATGAAAGGGGTTTCCAGTTTTTCTTCAAACTGATCTACCTCATCTACTTTACCCAGGATGCGGTTTACTTCCGATTGCCTCAAGGCGACCGGGTCTTTGCTGGTGGCACTCGATCCGCTGGCTCCCAAAAAGCCGATTACCCCGGGTATGTTGTTTACTTTGTGATAGGCTTCCCCGTTCGACAAGTCGGCTGATACCAGCACATAGCCCGGAAAGAAATTTCTTTCGCGCACACGCTTTTTGCCGTTCCGCATTTCATATACTTTTTCGGAAGGAATTAATACCTGCGGAATAAAGTCTTTCAATTTCGAGCGCTCGATTTCGGTTTCGAGATACGATTTGATTTTCTTTTCCTGCCCGCTTATTACGCGCAGCACATACCATTTTAACTCTGCCATGATCTTAAAATTCTCGGTAAAACCAATGCAAAGCGTTATTGAACCCAAAGTCAATCAATCCAATAACGATTGCAAAAATTAAGGAAGCTACCAATACCAAAATAGCACTGTTTTGCAGCTCGTTAAATTTGGGCCACGTAACCCGGGTGCGGATTTCCTCAATCGAATCGAGGACGTAATTCTTTAACTTTTCCATTCTAGATTTCAGTTTTGCACGGGTGCCTGGATTCGAACCAAGATCAACGGTTTTGGAGACCGCTATTCTACCGTTGAACTACACCCGTATCTTAATTCTTTCCTTCTGTTTCAGCCCGTTTCGCCTATTTTCAAAAGGATTGCAAATGTAGGGCAATTGGTAAATAAAACAAAAGCTACCTGAAAATATCTGGTTAGCAAGGCCTTAGAACTAATTTAACCCTTACCATATCTTAAACTCAATCCTTCGGTTTGCCTGTCGGTTTTCTTCGGTATCATTTGGCTTAATCGGTTTTTTCGAGCCCCAGCCTACTTGCCTGAGCCGCTCGGGCGCAATTCCTTTTAGTATCAGGTAATCGGCTACCGATTGGGCTCTTTTTTGCGAGAGTAGCTGGTTATAATTTTCATTGCCTACATTATCGGTATGCCCACTGATCTCCACCTTCACCGAAGGGTTTTCTTTCAGCAACTTCCATGCTTCATCTAACTCGGTGTACGATATGGGGTTGATCTGATATTGGTTGTACTCAAAGAATATATTGTTTAAGACAGTTATGGCATTTTTTTTAATGGCTTGTAAAGCAATATCCATTTGGAGCGGGCGGTCCTGATCTTTTTCCCGGTAATTAAAATGCAAACTGCTGAACAAATAACCCTGCTCGGCCACGTGCAGGGCATACTCCGATTTTCCGGGGATCACAATAATATATTGACCGGTAACAGAGTCGGATGTAAATGAAGAAATTTTTTGATTTCGTTGCAGGTCAAACAATTCCACTTTTGTTTTAAGAAATTTTTTGGTGTCCGCATCAAAAACCACTCCTTTCACTACGTTGCCTCGCTTGCGCACACGCAGGGCCTCCGGAATATAGGTCTGATAAATTTTACTTTTGTTCCGTCCTTCTTCACGCGAATAAAATGCCGTAGCCCCATTGCTGGTTACCACAAATGAATATTGATCTTGAAAATCATTCAGTGGGGCGCCCAGATTTTCAGGCGTTTGCCATTGGCTATCTGTTTTCTCGGAAACGAAAATATCGTAGCCGCCAAAGCCGGGAAGCCCATTCGATGCATAATATAGATTGTGATTATTTACATGAATGTATGGAGCGATCTCATCAAACGGGGTATTTACCGGTTGGCCCAAATTTTTTGCTTTCATCCATTTGCCGGCAGAGTCTTTTTGAGAATACCAAATGTCGTACCCTCCCACTCCGCCTTTGCGGTCGCTTACAAAATACAACTCATTGCCATCGGCCGAAAGAGAGGGTTGTGCTTCCCATCCGGAGCTATTTACACTGGGACCCAAATTTTTTGGCTTGCTCCATATTTCTCCTTCTTTTTTACTTTCAAACAAATCGCAGCCACGCGGGCCGCAAATCGTAAAAATTAAATGACGGCCATCAGCCGACAGGCTGCAGGCGCCTTCACGGTAATCGGAATTAATGTTTTCAGAAATAGAAACGGGCGCTTGCCACCGGCCATTTTCTTTCCGGGAAATAAAAATATCCTCGTTATCATCATGTGCCCTTCCGTAACGTACAGTAAAAACCAACGCCTGCTCATCGGCTGTAATGGCCGGAAAATATTGCATGGGGTAGGCGTTTACGGTGTCGCTCATAGGCTTGATGAGGTACCCTCTATTTTCATTCCGGTGAAGGAGGGCATATTCACACTGTATCTTCCACAAGGCGGCCTGATCAATCTTTGGCTTATCATTCTTTTCTATAGAAAGGTATTTTTCGGTATTTGTTTTGGCCTCTTCGTATTTACCAGAGCGCAAATAATTCTCGGCTAAAGCATAGAAATATTTTTTTTGTTTTACCGGATAAGGCGTGAGGGCTAATGCTTTTTCGAAAGCATCGCAGGCATTTTTTAAATCTTCGGCCCCTTTACAGGTAAGCCCCAACCGGTAATAGGCTTCTTCAAATTTTTTATCTTTTTCAATAGCCTGCTTCAGCAAACGAATGGCCTGATCGTACTGTCCGCGCACGCGGTAGTTGTCGGCTTCCACATACAGTGAGATGGCTTTTTTATTTTTTGTAGAAAGCGCCTGACCCCATGAAATAAAAGGTAAGAATAAAAAGACAAAATATTTCATATTCAAAGCTACTATTCAATTCGATTTATATCTATCTCCGGTCCGCTACGCTCCAGCAGGGCATTAATTAGTTTTACTTTTTCATAACGATGAAAATCTTTAATCCGGATAGTTTCTTCTTCAATTATTTTTTGATTTAACAGAAACTGGCGCTGAGTGCCGTTCAGTAAATAGGAATGAGGCGTAACCCATTGGTCTTTTCTTTTAAAGAGGAGGTTGGCAAAAGAAGCATCTGTTACCAATCCGTTTTTTACGATGATGATCTCATCAGCCTCTCCTTTTTGCAATAATAATTGACTCAATTGAGAACGGTCTTCAAACTTATGGGCATAATCTATTATGTCATCGTACACAATTTTTAATCTTTGGATCGGTTTGGCCACGTATAAACTTATTTTTACTTCGTGTACATCCCGGCCATAGGTCAACCGGATTTTATGTAAACCGAGGGTGGGCAGCGGGCATTCGTTTAATAACTTTTTCAGTTCAACCGGTTGGTGTTCAGGAAAATAATTTGATACAGCATAGTTTACCCGCTGTTGATGGTATTCCAGGTTTTGGATGGTGCCCTCGCTTAAGCGAATTGATTCAATAAACCGGCACATAAATTTTATCTACTATTTCCTGGTATTCTTTCCTTGCTTCGCTTTGAGATGTGATGCCTCCTCCGCTTCGGTAATAGAACCGGTGGCCGGCTTGTTCTATAAAACGTATCATAACTGCACTGTCTAAATTTTGGCCATCGAAAATTCCCATTACCCCGGTGTAGTAGCCCCGGGTTTCTTTTTCGGTTTCTTTGATAATTTTAATTGTTTCGTTTTTAGGAGCCCCGCTAATGCTGCCAGCCGGGAGCAGCGACACCAAGATAGAGCCCAGCTTTAATATATAATTTTCCGGCAAGTCGCCTGCAATCTCAGAGCTGGTTTGGAGCAGATCTTTTTTATTCGTTTTTATCTTTTCAAGATACCGGAATTTCGTTACCTGTACATTGGTGGACACAACACTCAGATCATTGCGGATCAGATCTACGATGGTAATATGTTCTGAAAGTTCTTTGATGTCTTGCATCAGCATTTCTTCTGCATCGGGCAGGGAAGCATCTACCGTACCTTTCATGGGGTATGAAAAAATTTTTTTGTTTTTTATCTGTACGAATGTTTCGGGAGAAAAGACCAAAAAATTTTCTTTCCACCAAAGTTTGTATGAGGTGTTAGTCCGAAAATAAATTTCTTCCAGCGTACCCTTCAAATCAAGAGGTGTTTTTATAGTGAGGTTAACAAGGTATGAATCGCCCAACAAAATTCTTTTTTTAACAAAGTTAAATCGAGAGTTATATTCGTTTGGTGAAATGGGTTGTGGGTTCAGTTTTATTTCCGTTAATGGAGAACGTGGGGTGCCCGTAACATTCGAAATTCCATTCATTGAAAATAGAATTTCACCGGGCACTTGGTTCAGCGGCCAGGCACACGGTCTTTCCATTTCAAAATCAACTAAAAACAAAAAAGGGATTTGCTTTCTTCCCCAATCGTTCAATGTCAACTCAAATTCGGAAATAGTCATGGGTATTAATGGATGGCGAACCGAAACGTCTTCCGTATTGCCTGCCTTTTTTCTTTACGGAATGTTCATGTACTTATGAATCTGCAACGACACTTTCCATGCCGGGTTAGCCTTGACGTAGTTAAGGATCTCCGGCATGATCTCTTTTTCGCGCGACCACTCCGGCTGCAAAAATAAATGACAATGTTTAGATACGTGAGCTGCATTTTCTTCGGCCCAGCTAAAATCACTTTTATTATAAACAATGATCTTCAGTTCGTCAGCTTTTTGGAAAACAGACGGATGCGGTGGCTTAAATTTTTTGGGCGACAGGCAAACCCAATTCCATTTCCCGGTAAGCGGGTAAGCACCGGATGTTTCAATGTGCGTTTGCCGTCCGGCATTTTGAATTTCGTTTGTTAAAAATTCCAGATTATGCTGGGCAGGTTCTCCGCCTGTAATGACAACTAATTTACAACCCGATTTTTTTACTTCAGTTATCATCTCGGCCACCTCTTTTATCGGATGCGCCTGTTCATTCCACGATTCTTTTACATCGCACCAAACACAGCCCACATCGCATCCGGCCAGACGGATAAAATAAGCAGCGTGCCCCTGGTAAAAGCCTTCGCCTTGTATTGTATAGAAAGACTCCATGACCGGAAGTGCCGTAGCGGGGTGAATGAGTGAAGTCTTCATTTTTCTATTTAACCGTAAATGTATTTACACCCGGTTGCCAACAAATGCTACGGATGGCGCAGCTCTGTAGCTTTAAGGGTATTGAGCAGCAACGAGGCAATTGTCATAGGCCCCACACCACCCGGCACAGGCGTGATAAACGAAGTTTTGGGGGCTACATTTTTAAAATCCACATCGCCCTTAATAGAAAATCCGTTCGGCTTGGAGGGGTCATCTACTTTGCTGGTGCCAATATCAATTACTACGGCTCCTTCTTTCACCATATCAGCCGTAATTAAACCTGGTTTGCCTACGGCCACCAGTAAAATATCAGCCTGCTGTGTATAGCTTTTTATATCCTGCGTGTATTTGTGGCAAATGGTTACTGTGGCGTGACCTTGTTCGGTTAGCATCATGCTGAGGGGAGCCCCGGCAATGCGGCTGGCGCCTACCACTACGCAATGCCTGCCTTCGGTTTCAATGTTGTAGCGTTTCAGCAATTCAATTACTCCATACGGAGTGGCCGGCATCAGCAATGGGTTCTTAGAGAAAATGCTTCCGAAATTCCGGTTGGTAAACCCATCCACATCTTTATCGGCCCGAATTTTTTCGGTAATACGCTCTACACTAATATGAGCCGGCAGCGGCAACTGCACAATGAAGCCATCTACATCTTCATCGCGGTTTACCTGATCTATGTGTTTAATCAGTTTATCTTCACTGATGGTATCGGCAAAACGCATCATGGTGTAATGAAAACCGGCTGCTTTGCAAGCCTTTACTTTATTATCTACATACGTTTGGCTGGCCCCGTCATCTCCTACTAAAATAATAGCCAGGTGTGGCACTTTTTTATTTTGCTGCTTGCGCTCGGCTACCTTCAGGGCAATCTCCGCTTTGATGTCGTTCGATACTTTGCGTCCGTCTATCAGGGTGTAGGTTGGTTTCGTCATTTTGTTTAGCGTTTAGCGCAAAGCCAATTAGGTAGTTAGTTTATTTTCAATACAGCCATAAACGCTTCCTGTGGTACTTCTACCGTGCCAATCTGCCGCATGCGCTTCTTTCCCTTTTTTTGTTTTTCTAATAGTTTTCGCTTCCGCGAGATATCTCCGCCATAACATTTGGCTAATACGTTTTTGCGCATGGCACTTACCGTTTCTCTGGCAATAATTTTCTGGCCAATGCTGGCCTGAATGGCCACTTCAAACATGTGGCGCGGAATCAGTTCTTTTAATTTTTCGCACAGTTTTCTTCCCCATTCATACGACTTGGCCCGGTGCACGATAGCCGAAAGCGCATCTACGCGGTCGCCATTCAGCATCACATCTAATTTTACCATGTCGCTTTCGCGGAACCCAATAAGGTGGTAATCTAAGGAAGCATATCCTTTAGAAATAGTTTTCAGTTTATCGAAGAAATCAAAAACGATTTCCGAAAGTGGCATATCAAACGACAGTTCTACGCGGTCGCTCGTCAGGTAAACCTGGTTTTTAATGATTCCGCGTTTATCCATGCAGAGCGTGATGATCGGCCCGATAAACTCAGCTTTGGAAATAATCTGAGCCGCGATAAATGGTTCCTCAATAAAAGCCATGGTAGTGGGGTCGGGCATTTCGGAGGGGGCGTTAATTGTAATAATTTCTCCGCTGGTAAGGGTGGCCCGGAATTCTACAGAGGGTACGGTGGTAATTACCGTCATGCCAAACTCACGCTCCAAGCGTTCTTGCACAATTTCCATGTGCAGCATACCGAGAAACCCGCACCGGAAGCCAAAGCCCAAGGCAGCCGAGGTTTCCGGCTCCCACACCAGTGCGGCATCGTTTAGTTGCAGTTTTTCCATGGAAGCGCGGAGCTCTTCAAACTCGGATGTTTCGACCGGGTAAATGCCGGCAAACACCATGGGTTTTACGTTTTCAAAACCTTTGATGGCTTCGCCCGGGTTGGCCGCAAGGGTAATGGTATCTCCTACCTTCACTTCTTTGGCTACCTTAATGCCGGAGATGAGATAGCCCACATTGCCGGTGCTGATTTCTTCGCGCGGGTGTTTATCTAATTTCAGTACTCCGATTTCATCGGCATTGTATTCCATGCCGGTATTAACAAATTTTACTTTATCATTTTTTTTGATCACCCCGTTAAATACCCGGAAGTACACTTCAATACCTCTGAAGGAATTGAACACCGAATCAAAAATCATAGCCTGTAAAGGAGCCTTTCCATTTCCTTTGGGGGGCGAAACACGATGCACCACCGCCTTTAGTATTTCTTCTATTCCCACCCCTTCTTTGGCGCTGGCACGGATTACGTCTTCGCGTTGGCATCCGATTAAATCCACAATCTGGTCGGTTACTTCTTCCGGCATGGCAGCCGGTAAATCAATCTTATTAAGTACCGGTATAATTTCCAGATCATGGTCGAGCGCCAGATATAAATTAGAAATTGTTTGTGCCTGAATGCCCTGTGCGGCATCTACAATTAAAAGCGCCCCTTCGCAGGCGGCAATAGAACGGCTTACTTCATAAGAAAAATCAACGTGGCCGGGGGTATCAATCAGGTTCAGGGTATATTCCCGGTTTTCTAACCGGTAGTTCATCTGTATGGCGTGTGCTTTAATGGTGATTCCTTTTTCCCGCTCCAGATCCATGTTATCGAGCACCTGAGCCTGCATTTGGCGCTGGTTTAGCGTGCCGGTAAACTCCAGCAGGCGGTCGGCCAGGGTGCTTTTGCCATGGTCAATATGGGCGATAATGCAAAAATTGCGGATGTTGTCCATCTCCTTCATTCAATTCCTACTTTTTTTAGGGCGCAAAGGTAGAAAAGAAATAGATGTTAATGAGCGATTTGTTGGCGGGAATCATCCTGCGTGGGGGATTCATAAAACTTTCCTTCCATCTTACCAAAATCCCTTTTACATTTAGCATTCATCGTAACTCCTCATTTTATGAAACTTCCATTCTCCTTTTTCTGCCTGCTGCTTTCATTTAGCCTCCAGGCACAAACCCCACCTGCACTGGAAGGCCGTTGGGATTTGGCGATCTTCAAGGATGGCCACGAAATACCCTCCTGGCTGGAGGTACGACACTCAGGCCACAAAACATTAATCGGCCGGTTTGTTTATGCCTTTGGCAGTGCCCGCCCGGTGGCGGAAGTAAAGTGGCAAAATGGAAAATTCAGTTTTTCGCTTCCCCTGCAATGGGAAGTAGGCACCCGCACGATGGATTTTGAAGGAGAACTGAAAGGCGACAGCCTGAAAGGCTCTATGGTTTTTGTAGATGGAAAAACCTACCCGCTGCGGGGCTGGCGAGCACCTTCTTTGCTCCGCGAAAAACAGCCCGAGTGGGGCGAGCCTGTTACTTTGTTTAACGGTAAAGATTTGTCGGGCTGGCACGCTTCGGGCACAAATCAATGGGTAGCCGAAAACGGGATTTTAAAAAGTGCTAAGCCCGGATCTAACCTGATTACCAATTCTGTTTTTAACGACTTTAAACTGCACATCGAATTTAAGTATGCCAAAAACGGCAATAGTGGTGTTTACCTGCGCGGCCGCTACGAAGTGCAAATTACCGATAGCAAAGGCCACACCCCATGGGACGACCAGTTTAGCGGCATCTACGGGTTCATTGAACCTAACCAAATGGTAGCCAAAGAAGCCGGTGCGTGGCAAACGTTCGATATCACTTTAGTAGGGCGAACCGTAACCGTGGTGGCCAACGGGGTAACCGTCATCTGCAATGCGGTGATACCCGGCATTACCGGGGGTGCCATTAATAGCTTAGAGCATGAGCCCGGTCCTCTATTGCTGCAAGGCGACCACGAGGCCATTGAATACCGGAACATTATTATTACCCCGGCCAAGTAGTTTTCAAAATTGGAAACCGTTTCTCATTTTAAAACTTCCTGAAGAAGGCACATCGCTTATTCTTGTTGTAAAGGGTATTTCCTCTTTGGCACTGTTTTGTACAAACTGCCGGTGGCATGATTATCGGGTACCAATCCATTTTAGTTAAACTGATACACTTACTGGTGTATGCGGATGGTAGCCTCAACGAAAAAGAAATTCAATCCGGCCTGCATGCCGCCAAGACAGAAGGTATTTCCGAAAATGAATTTGTAGCGTTGATCGAAGCCCTGAAAAAAAGAACGGCCTCGGTGGTTTACTCCGAAGCAATTGAAGCCCTGAAAAAACAATCGCGCGAAACTCAGATACGCTGCCTGGCCTGGTTGTGTCTGGTGGCCAATGCCGATGGGTTTATGGATAAAACAGAATGGCAATTCATTTACAAATTGTATCATGCCGAACTGAAACTTCCGTTAGACGAGGTTCTTCAAAAACAAAAAGAACTACTCACTCTAAAAATAAAAGCTTAATCCGGCCGGCTCTTTCGCGCATCCGCTACCTCGGCCAAACATTATCTTTGCTGTCGGCATCGGGAAACCGGGCAAAAGGATCGTAGATGATTTTCTTTATTTTACGCGCACCAAAAGTAAGATCGGCCACAAAAGTTTTGCTTCCGGAAAACCAGACATCTACCGGCCAGGTTACAAGAGCCGTATTTTTATCAATCATCTTGGCATTGGGCATCGTACCGAGGGCAGGCCCTTCTTCTTCAAATTCTACTTTTAATACTACGGGCGAGGGCATTTGACCGGCCTGTTGTATAGTAACCTGTGTTTTCTTTGCCGATGTTTTCACATCTTGTATCGACCCATCTACCGACTCGTTTGTCCATAACCAGTAATACCAAAACCACTCCAGGTCTTGACCCAGTTCGTTATTCATAAAGAAGATATAATCCCACGGAGACGGGTGTTTAAAGGCCCAGGCAGCCGCATATTTTTTCATGGCGCTAATCACGGCTTCATCGCCTACGATACCTCCCAGCATGGAAAGCATGAGCGGGGTTTTGCCATACGTTTGAAACCCGTATCCGACCCCTGCATCATTGGCACTCCACATCAAAGGAGCTTCGTTTTCGCCTCCGCTGATAGAACCGTAGCGCTGCCCCAAACTATCCAGGTTATATGGTTTGCCGTCTGCATGGGCATCGGATAGTATGTTCATGTACTGATTAAATCCTTCGTCCATCCATCCATAGCGCGTTTCATTATTGCTTACCATCATTGGCCACCATTGATGTCCGGTTTCATGATCGGCCGCCCCCTGATTGGAATTGATTACCATCGGGTATTCCATGCCTGCGCTGGGGCCATCTTGCAACGTAAGCTGTGGAAATGGGTAAGGCACCCACAAGGAAGAATAAAATTCCAGTGCATGGCGGGTTACTCGTCCTGCTTTTTCAAAATATTTTGCACGCGTGGGGAGATACACCATATAAATAGGGATAGACCCTTTTCCGGGAATTGTAGCCCGCGTGGCCTTCCAGATAAAATGGGCTGACGTAGCCCAGGCGAAATCATTTACCTGATCGGCTACATAGTGCCAGGCCAGTGTTTTACCGTTGGCCGTTGCCTTTCCTGCCCCCTGCTCATCTTCGCCTACAATGGTAATTTCGTCATCCGATTGAAGAATCTGAGTTAGTCGCTGTTGTGCGGTGGGGGTTAAAACTTCTTTCGGGTTTTGCAATACTCCGGTGCCGCTCACGATCCATCCGGCCGGTACGGTAAGGGTTACATCGAACCGGCCAAAGTTGTTGTAAAATTCGGATGGGCCAAGATACACGCTTGTTTCCCAGCCGCGCAGGTCGTCATAATTGGCCAATCGCGGATACCACTGTGTGGGCTGAAACAAGGTGCTGTCCCACCGCTGTGTCATCCGATGGCCACGGCCCGTTGTGCCTCCGGGCAGTTTTGTGTTCCAGTTTATTTCAAGTGTTGTTTTTTTACCGGCCTTGATTGGCTCATCTAACGTGACAGTAGCCACCGTTTGTGTGAGTCCAAAAACAGCGAGCCTGGCGGGCTCGCCCCTTTTTGCCGGGGTTGCTTTGAGATCGACATTTTTTCCACCTACCACCAGACTGGAGATAATCATTCCGTTAGTGGTTTCGGCCGGGGTAGAAAAACCGCGCGGCACATCGGCCCGGAAAATATTATGATCCAGGCGCAATACTATTTTTGTTAATTCTTCCGGGCTATTATTATAGACCTCAATCTTTTCCGTGCCCGAAATAGTTTGCGTGTGGGGATTCAGGCTGGCTTGAATCGTATAATCAGTTTGCAACTGCCAATAGTGAGGCCCCGGTTTCCCCGAAAAATCGCGTGTGCCATCCTTCATTGCTTTTCGGATGGGGTTGGTGAGAGGTACCTCGCGCCTAATAGCCCGCAGTTGTGTTTCTATGGTTTTGCGAACAGGGGCAGACGGCTGGGCCATCATGATGGTGCTAACAAGGATTAAAAGAGTAGTTAAACGTGCAAACATGGATTTGTTTTTTAGTTCGTTTCTATTGGTTTGGGTATGGATGATGGGCAAGATTTTTAGTGCTGAAGTGAAGTAGAAATACTACTATTCAAATATAACACAAATGTTCAATTAGGTCTTTCAACCTTTTGGTGGGCAATGCCTGGTTATAGTTCTCTCTTGTAAACCATTGTCAGTATTGAGTTTTGTGTCATTGTCGTGTCGGTTGTGCGTTGCGTTTTTTATTTTTTTTCAGGTATAATAGACAAAAATTAGGCTATTTTTTAGAAGTCTTCGCTTATGATAGGCTTTATATTTGGGTGTAGTATAAAGCTTCTTCATTGCTATACTTCTTCTCCAACCGGTTCTTTCCTCAACGCCTCTCTCAACACCTGTTGCAGTAGTTTTTCATTTTGTCCTTGGCTTTGTTTGATGCTTGCTTCCAATGAATGGCAATACTGCATCAGTTCATCTAATTTTTGAACGATGCGTTTTTGTTCTAATAATGGTGGAAGTGGAATAGGAAAACCTTTCATATTATCTTGCGAAATATTTACTTGGCTATCTGCCATTCCAGTCATTTTTTGCTCTATAAAAGGCTTGATAAGTGGGCTATTCAGTGCTAATGCAATGAATTTAGAAAATAGTAGTTTTTTCGAGTGTTTTATTCTGATAGTTTTGTCCGATAATATTAAATTTTTAGTAAGGTTTTCAACACAACAAACAATTCCAACTCTATTTTTTGGCCCTGCTCTTGTAATTAATATGTCTCCTTCGATTACTTTGTGTTGCTCACTAACAATGAAATTACTTGGTAATACCTTATTCTCATTTTCTAAAAAATACATTTCTTGCACCGCTGTCGTTTTGATAACTCCCCACTCATTATCCTTAGCAGGTTCATGTAAACAGTTCGGGCTTTTCCCGCCTTCGGTATCATAAATAATTTCTCCCAACCTGCACCACACCCAATTTTCAGGAATTTCAAAAGGAATTTCTTCAGGTTTGATGGGTGGCAGTTCTTTTTCTTTTTTACCCTTTTTGTCACCCTGAGCTTGTCGAAGGGCGGCTTTTATCTTTTTGAGTAATTCGCTGGCAGGTTCGTCATTTTTGTTTTGCTCCACCAATTTGCCTTGCACCGCATCTTGCAAGATTTGCTGACGGAGTTTTTTTACTAATGTAAGTTGATGGGTGAGTTCGGTGGAGAGTTCGCTAAAAGAATTTTTTTGAGATTTTATTTTTTCAATTTGAATTAACTGCTCATCGACATTTGGTAATAAAATCTCATAATTCAGAAAGAATTTCTCGTCCAAGTACTTTCTATGAGTGATACCTGAACTGGCTCTTTCGCATATATCATAAAAATCTGCTGAGTTTGTAAATTGATTGAACCATTCAATATTAACCTTTTTCTTGTCTACATCATACGCCCAGAAATTACCTGTTATTATTGCTCCTTCCACTTCGTCTGGTGCAATGCCAAATGCCCCATATCTTGCATCAATTTTTGAAACAATAAACTGGCCTGATTTTAAAATGAATTGTTTTTTTGTACCAATTTTTTTTCCAATTTCTGAATCTCGCAATGAAACACCATTATGATTGATTCTTATTGTAACACGATTATATTCAATATCGTCTTCAATATCTATTGGAATTTTACTCCGCTTCAAAAATTCACCGATTTTCGTCAACCTCATTTTACAGCTTGTTCTAATTGGTTCAATAAACTATTTTGGCTAAAGCCAATTTGATGGGTTATTTTTTTGGGAATGGGATAAATCCCATTCCTATTAAATATAATATTGTTTGTTTTTATTTGTTGGGCTAAAGCCCATAAATTATTAAAATTATCTTTACAGGAATGGGCTAAAGCCGCATTCCAATTCAATAAATTGAATTCATATAAATTACATTCATTTTTGGAATGGGCTAATGTTACATTCCTATTCAAATTGCCTCCATCTTTTGAATTGCCTCCATCTTCAGATGGAGGACAACAAAATTCAAATCCATTATTGGCTTTAGCCAAACAATTAATCTTTATGTCTTTCAAACCCATATTTGCTAATAAATTCATCATATTCCTCTTGAAATGTTTTTTTTTCATGATGTTCCTCTTGATTCTTAATATATTCTCTAACTCTATCAATTATAGATTCGGAAACAGAAACAGCGAAATATTCATCCTGCCATTCAAATTTTTCTTTTGTTAGATTATTTTTATTTATCCAAAAAGAGGATTCTCCTTTTATTAACTGCATTACTTTTTGAATGGTTTGGTCAACACCCAATGAAACCAAACAATGGCAATGGTCATTATATCCGTTAATAAAATCAATGAAAATTCCTTTCTCTTTTGCATTTTCTTTTATATGATTCCAAACTTGTGTTCTCAATTCTTTTGAATTAAGATAAGGCACTCTGTTTTTGGTACTCCAAACAAAATGAATATATACTTTTATAAATGGCATAATCTTTCCATGCGTTTAATTATTTTCTTCATAGTAATACGAGTAATCAATGCCTTTCATGTACATTTCTCTATCGTTAATTTTTGTGGTTAATGCAGTTTGTATGAGTTGTAACAACACACCGCTATCTACCGTGCTAATAATCATGGCGTTCATGTAGTTTTCTTTTTTTATTTTGCTCCAGTTCACACATTTTTTGAGTTGCTTTTTCAGCATTAAATCCAGCCAAATTCTTGTGCTTCTGCCATTGCCTTCCATAAAAGGATGAGCCTTGTTCATGGCGGCATATTTTTCAATAATTTCATCAAGTGTCTTTAGTGGCATTTGGTCTATCTGCTGCAAAGTTGTTTTCAGGTGTTGTGCATATACAAATTGATAGCCGCCTTTTGAAATGCTTTTTTCTCTAATTTGCCCTGCAAAATCATACAATCCACCAAATAAGTAAGCGTGTATTTGTTGCAAACCTTTGCTGGTACCTACTTCAAATTGGTTAATTAAATTGCTTTCAAAAAGCGTGTAGGCTTTCTTTTTGCTTTGCCCGTCTATACTGGTATCGCTATACAAAAACCAATCTAAAAACTTCATGGCTTTAATGTTGGGAAAATTTTTAGCCAATGCGGTTACACCATCGCTGTCAAGCATATCAGTTTTGTATTTTTTGCCGTCAGCAGCTAAAAGTTTCAGTTGGGTAGTGGCACTAACCAACTGGTTGTTTTCTTTTTTAAGTTTAGCTTTTAGGTATTTCCAATAGTTGCGAACTTTTGTATAATCTGGTTCTTCATTTAAAATACCCACAATATCCAACACCGAAAACCACCATTTGGAGCTTGCATCATCCCAAACGGCACGTACTTCACGGTCGTTAAAAAAACGAATGGATATTTTTAGCTGCGAACTCATTTCACAGCTTGTTTTAATTGGTTTAACAATTGGTGACTTTTCTCGAAAGAAGCGTTTAGCATTTCCATTAATTCTGCACTATTGTATTCTTTTTCTTCTTCGAGCTTGGTTGGGTTCTTTATGTCCAAATCGTAACCTCGTTCAATAATGGTTTTGATATTTACTTTCCAAGCGACTTCACTTTCCTTGCGTTTATTCCACCATTTTTTAATCGGTTCAAATTCCTTTAATTGAATTGGCCTTGTTTTGCTGTATGCTTTATAATCTTCGGGCATACGATGTTCGTAATACCATACGTCTTTTGTCGGTTTTCCTTTGTCAAAAAATAATAAGTTGGTAGCCACTGTGGCATAAGGTTGGAATACAGAATTAGGCAGACGAATAATGGTGTGCAGGTTGCAATCTTCCAACAATTTTTGGCGTATGCGTTGTTTTACGCCATCGCCTGTTAAACTGCCATCGGGCAAAACAATACCTGCTCGTCCGTCCTGCTTTAGTAAATGAATCATCAGGATTAAAAACAAGTCGGCACTTTCTTTAGTGCGGTAGGTTTGCGGAAAATTAGTTTCGTTGTTATTAGCTACGATGCCACCAAATGGTGGATTGGCTAAGATTACATTTACTCGGTGCTTTTCGGTGTAGTTACTCAACGGTTGGTCTAAAGCATCACCAAATTTGATGTTCGGAATTTCAATGTCGTGCAAAATCAAATTGGTAGTAGCCAATAGGTATGGCAAAGGTTTGTATTCCCAACCTGCAATGTTTTCTTCAATGCTTTTTCGTTCTTTTACATTTTTGGCTTGTTTCTTTAAATGCTCAATGGCACAAGTCAAATAGCCACCTGTTCCGCAAGCAGGGTCAAGCACTTTTTCGCCCAATTGCGGATTTATCATTTCCGTAATAAATTGCGTAATGGCTCTCGGAGTATAAAACTCACCGCTTTTGCCGGCACTTTGTAATTCCTTTAAAATAGTTTCGTACAATTCGCCAAAAGCGTGGCGGTCTTTGGCAATGTTAAAATCAATTTCGTTAAGCTTGTTCAACACCTTGCGAATGTTGATACCGCTTTTCATATAGTTGTTGTTGCCTTCAAATACTTCACGAACAATTACTGCACGTTGGTTGCCTGTGCTTAAATCTAAATTGCGAAGTGAAGGAAATAATTCACGGTCAACAAAATTCAGCAATTCATCACCTGTCATTCCTTCATCATCACCTGCCCAATTGCCCTTTTCCTTTACCCAATGAAATTTGTCGGGAATGGGAGATTTATAGTTCTCGTCCAGTAACTCTAATTCTTTGTCTTTATCTGAAAATATTTTCAAGAAAAGCATCCAACCCAATTGTTCAATGCGTTGTGCATCGCCATTTAAGCCTGTGTCTTGCCACATTATATTTTGAATACTCTTTACTATGCCTGATATGTTGCTCATTTTGTTGTTTTTGTATTTTATGAATCCCGAAGGGATTGAATAATTATAGAATAATTATCGGTACGTTTTGTTCGACC
The DNA here is from genome assembly GCA_018267135.1 of Bacteroidota bacterium. Taxonomy (GTDB): domain Bacteria; phylum Bacteroidota; class Bacteroidia; order Cytophagales; family Cyclobacteriaceae; genus ELB16-189. Next base: position 46,180 of record JAFDZA010000002.1, on the reverse strand, counting down.
CCTTAGGGGTCGCATGTAAGGTACAATTCATAAATCTATATACATTGGACCCTTTCAGGGTCACATTATTCAATCCATTCAAATAAATATTCATCTTTGTGTTCTATTTGAAATTTGTTTAAAAAGTCTTTGTATTCATCTTTAAAAGATTGCTTTTTATGATGTTCTTTTTGTTTGTTAATGTAGGTTATCACATTGTCTAAAGCAGAGTGGCTGTATGAAAATGCACCATAACCTTCCTGCCATTGAAATTTAACTTTTGAAAATTTCCTTTCATTAATAAATTCATTGGAAGATTTTTTAATTTCCCTTACCAAATCGGACAAACAACAACTTGGCTTCATTCCTATAAAAAAATGAATATGGTCTGGCATTCCATTGATGGCAAGCAGCTTCTGTTCTTTGTTTTTAATAATTCCTGTGATATATTTAAACAATTCTTCTTCCCATTCTTGATGAATTAATGAATCGCGATATTTTACCGCAAAAACAACTTGAATATATATTTGAGAAAAAGTTCCTGCCATTATCCAATATTTTTATACAATTCAATTTCTAATTCTTTTACGGCTTGCAAATATTTTTCTTTGCTGCCAAACTCGTTGATAATTTCAAGCGGTGAACCAAATTCATCAAACGGATTTACTCTCAATACTTCAATGCTTTCTATATTGGTAATGCCTTCATCAGCATATTTGTCTAACAAGGCTTCTAACACTTTCTTGGCTTGGTCGCCATACTTGGTAAAGTAGTTTCGCTTCTTTACGTTGTTGGCTCTTTCTTTTCGTGTTAATGGTGGTTGGTCAAATGCAACGTGACAAATCAAGTCGAACAAATCTACTTCCTTGTTTACGGCATCATATAAAGCTTCCACCATTACGCCTTGTTCTTGTAATTCTGCAATAATTGCTTCTTTGCGGTCGGTGGTGTTCCATTTATTCAAAAAGTCATCAAGCGAAGCAAATTTTTCTTTGATGATTTCTTTGGTATGGTCTTTTAAACTAGTGGTAATTGGCTTTCCGTGTTGGTCAAAATACATTTCACGGCTCACCAAAACAGAAACATCAACTCCATTTACATAAATTTTTTCTCTTGGTTCTTTTACAACCCACGTGCCATCTAGTTTTGAACCATCAGGATAGCGAATAGTTGCCTTTTCAAATTTTATTTCTTCCCCTGTTGCTTCGTCTAAAACGGTTACAGTGTTTTCTTCTTCCTCAATAACCACCAATGACAAATCTTCGTCTTGCGAAACTGGTTTTACACGAATAGGGTCACCATCAAAGTCTTTGTCGGCAAACAAATCGGTTGCATTTCTAAAATCAAGAATGGTGAAATACATTTTGCCGTATTCTTCATTGATTCGTGTTCCTCGTCCAATGATTTGTTTGAATTTGGTCATTGAATTAATGTTGGCATCCAATACAATGACTTTACAAGTTTGTGCATCTACACCAGTCGTCATTAATTCAGAAGTAGTGGCAATAACAGGATACTTTTCTTCGGGGTTAATGAAGTTGTCCAATTCCCGCTTCCCTTCGTCATTATCGCCAGTTATTTGCATTACGTATTTGTAATTCTCTGCTACCAAATCAGCATTTTGTTTGGCTAATGCAGTTCGCATACGTTCAGCGTGGTCTATATCCACACAAAACACAATGGTTTTTGCAAATCGGTCGTAACCTTTTAAAAACTCAGTTAGCTTTTTGGCAACCAATTCTGTGCGTTCTTCAATTACCAAATTGCGGTCAAAGTCTTTGCGGTTGTAAATTCTATCTTCAACAAGATTTCCGCCCTTGTCGGTTTTGCCTTGGTCGGGTCGCCAACCTTCGGCATCCACATTTAAACCAATTCGCACTACACGATAAGGAGCAAGGAAACCATCGTCAATACCTTGTTTCAATGAATAGGTATAAACAGGGTCGCCAAAATATTCAGTGTTGCTTGTTTCTTTGGTTTCCTTTGGTGTTGCAGTTAAACCAATATGCGTAGCGTTTTTAAAGTAGGATAAAATTTCTCTCCAACTGCTGTCTTCTTTGGCACTTCCTCTGTGGCACTCATCAATTACAATTAGGTCGAAGAAGTCAGGTGAAAATTGTTTATAGACATTTGCATCTTCATCTGTACCGGATAAACCTTGATACAAAGCCAAATAAATTTCATAGCTCTTATCAATTTGTCGGTGTTTTACCACCGTCATTTTATCCTTGAAATGTTTGAAGTCGCCTCTTCGAGTTTGGTCAATCAAGGCGTTTCGGTCGGCTAAAAACAGAATGCGTTTTTTTGCTCCGCTTTTCCAAAGTCGGTGAATGATTTGAAACGCAGTGTATGTCTTTCCAGTTCCAGTTGCCATTACAAGCAGAATTCTGTCTTGTCCGTTGGCAATGGCTTCAACTGTTCTGTTTACTGCAATTTGTTGGTAATATCTTGGTTTGCGATTTGTTCCGTCAAAATAATAATCTTGCGATGCTATTTTTTCTGCTGTATCAGTTGTGATGCCTTTATACTTTTTGTACTTCTCCCAAAGTTGTTGCGGAGTAGGGAAGTCGTCTAAGCCAATTTCAGTTTCAATGTTTCCGTCTGTTGTGGTGCGGTCGTGAAATAAAAATCCGTCACCGTTGCTGCTGAAAACACAAGGAATGTCGAGAATTTGAGCATAATCCAAAGCCTGTTGTATTCCTGCTCTTACTGAATGCTTGTTGTCTTTAGCCTCAATAATTGCAATAGGAATATTTGGCTTGTAATACAAAATGTAGTCAGCCCGTTTTTGATTTCCTCTTGCTGTTAGTTTACCTCTAACATATATTTTTCCGTCAGTAAACGAAACTTCTTCCAATAGCTGTGTCAGTTTATTCCAACCCGATTTTTCTACCGCAGGAGTAATAAACTTGGTACATATATCACGTTCAGAAAGTGTCTTTTTGTCTATCATTTATTCATTCAAATACATTATTGCAAAATACGAATTATTGTCGGTGCGTTGGCAAAAAACGGCTCTTTGGGTATTGCGAAGGGTCGGCTTGTGTGTCGGGGCAAAACCCAATGTGCCATTTACGAACGGATTTTTATGTGTTTTTGGTGTTCGTGATTCGCTTCGCTTAATAGTGCGGCCGGATAAAAGAAATTTTTAAAAATGTATGGTGGAAAAAACATAGGGTCGGCAATGAGTGTTGTCTTACCCGCTGCTCGTTTGTATCGTTTCTATGTCTTTGTTCACCTGTCAAAATGGTTTACTTTTCTGTTTTTGCTTTGGTCGTCTGTTCAATGTTCGGAGTGTCGTTCTACCATTGGCTATAACACGTTGATAGAAGCAATAAATTGAAAGACAAAAAAAAATAAAATGCAGTGTTATTGGCCAGGCCGGCTTGCCCTGGGCAACTAAAAAATGGCATGAATTCCAGCCGTCAGCAAAGAAATATCGCCTCATCTGGAAAAAGTTCTGTGGTTTACTTAGTGAAGATTATTTTCGTAACCTTAACCTAAAAACCATTATGAAACACTCAATAATTTTTTGTTGTGCACTCTTGCTGGGCCATGCCCTGATCGCCCAACCGGGGATGCCTCCCCCCAAGCCGTTGCCCAAAGACCCAATGGCCGAAGCAATCATAAAAGAAGCTACCGAAAATTCTCAGTTAGAAAAATTGGGGCACGAATTGTTTGATGGCATTGGCCCGCGGTTGGTGGGCTCCCCTAAAATGCAGCAGGCACACGATTGGGCTGTGAGTAAATATACAGGCTGGGGCATTAGCGCCCGCAACGAAAAATGGGGCGAATGGCGCGGGTGGGAAAGAGGCATTACCCACATTGATATGGTTTCGCCCTGGATAAAATCTTTGGCCGGTACACAACTTGCCTGGAGCCCCGGCACAAAAGGCAAAACCATAACCGGGGAGGTAGTCATTCTTCCGGAGGTGGCCGATTCATTGGCTTTCCAGAAATGGCTGCCGAATGTGAAAGGAAAATTTGTAATGATTTCGATGAACCAGCCCACCGGCCGCAATGACGACAATTGGGAAGAGTTTGCCACCAAAGAATCTTTCGAGAAAATGAAAAAAGAACGAGCCGCTCAAACGGATGCCTGGAGAGAACGCATCAAAAAAACAGGTAAAACTAATGCTACGCTTCCGGTAGCAATAGAAAACGCAGGCGCAGCCGGTATTGTAATGTGCTACTGGTCGAATTGGTCCGGAGCCAACAAAATATTTGGGGCGCGAACAAAAAAAATACCCACCGTTGATTTGATGCTGGAAGATTACGGATTGTTATACCGGCTAACCGAATCAGGCAAAGCCACTAAAATCAGCGTACAGGCCGACTCCAAAGAAACAGGCGTTGTGCCTACTTACAATTCAGTGGCTGAGATTAAAAGCCCCACCAACCCTAATGAGTATGTTATGCTTTCGGCCCACTTCGATTCGTGGGATGGCGGCACCGGTGCTACCGATAATGGAACCGGCACCCTGGTAATGATGGAAGCCATGCGCATTTTGAAAAAAGTTTATCCGAACCCCAAACGTACCATTTTGGTGGGCCATTGGGGAAGTGAAGAACAGGGGCTGAATGGCTCGCGCGCTTTTGTAGAAGACCATCCGGAAATTGTAGCTAACCTGCAGGCGTTGTTTAATCAAGACAACGGAACCGGAAGAATAAGGAATATTTCCGGGCAAGGATTTTTGCACGCGTACGAATACCTCCAACGCTGGCTGGCCAAAGTACCGGCCGAATACAAAGACAAACTTGAAACCACTTTTCCGGGATGGCCCGGGGGCGGGGGCTCAGACTTCGCCTCGTTCGTAGCAGCCGGAGCTCCGGGTTTTTCTCTCGGATCGCTCAGTTGGGACTATGGCACGTTTACCTGGCACACCAACCTGGATACGTATGATAAAATTGTATTTGATGATATTCGCACCAACGTTATTATGACGGCCATTCTGGTTTACCAAGCCTGCGAAGATTCGAAAAAAGTTTCGCGTGAGAAAAGCGTATTATCTATTAGCCCCTGGACCGGTGAACAAGGCAAATGGCCGGAACAAAAGAAGCCTACGCGTAAAGGTGGCCTCGACTAATCAGGTATTCCGGCTTTAAATTCGCTGACAAGAATCTTAGAATATTTATTCTGTACATTGAAAATTCAAATGATGTTGTAAGCACTCAACCTCCTCATGGGGAGTGCTTACAACTTTTTTCTGCCGCTTCATCTCTTCGTTTGCCGGCTTGCTGATGGGTTTAAGAACCGCCCTCTTTCGGTTCCCATAATTCTATTTTGTTTCCTTCCATATCCATGATATGAACAAACTTTCCATAGTCATAGGCCTCAATCTTATCTACAATGGTTACGTTTTCTTTTTTTAATTCTTCCACCAGCAATTCCAGATTTTCAACCCGGTAGTTGATCATAAAATCTTTTGCCGAAGGTTGAAAATAGTTGGTTTTCTCGGGAAATAGATTCCACTGGGTAAGGCCTTTTTTCGAGCTGTCCTCATTTTGCCGCCACTTAAAACTTGTTCCATAAGGGCCGGTGTCAAAACCCAGATGTTTTTTATACCATTCGTTCATGGCTTGAGGGTCTTTACATTTAAAAAAGATACCTCCTATTCCCGTTACTTTATTCATTTTATTTATTTTTTGATTTGGTATGATTGACTTGAAAGCGAAACCTAATAGAAATGATGCGGCTAGTAGAGTGGTCGTTAAAAGTGTGCTTTTCATAGTAGTGAAGTTAAAATAAATTGCCTAAAAAAGAGAGGCCACTCTTTTGAAGCAGCCTCGTTTTTTTTGTTTTTGTTTCAGTTTAATGCCGGTCGCCATACAGCACGGCTTCATCTACTTCTTTAATGGCTTTGTCGAGATACTCTAGTGATTTTGCTTTGTGCCCGCCAAATTCCGTAGCGGCTTTTTGTAAATTATTTTTGGCCTGCATCATGTGGTTTTTGGCAGCCGTTAATTCGGGAAATTCTACTGCTGCCGCAACGCCCGCACAAAATGCACCTGCTACAAGCGCAATAACGGACATGGTTTTTAAGGTTGTTTTCATGAGTTGGTATTTTTTATGAAGCCGTAAGACTTTTGAAACGGACGAAAGTTTAAAATCAGTATTCACTAAAATTTTAAAAACCATCTCAGCACATCTCCTCTCAAAAAAATTCACTTACATTTAGAATATGATACGATGCGCCCGTTATTATAAAATAGGTATCCTTTTTTTGATCTCGAATACGGCCGTAGCCCAATTCGTTGGCCAACCCGGCAATATTGATGTCGTTGGCACCGGTGGCACCGGAAATTCAGGTTATAGTGGCTTAAATAAAGGATTCGTTAATTCGGCTAAAATAGTTTCATACGATGATGTGGATGGAAGTTGTTTTTGGGAAGAGAAATGGAATCGGGCTATTCTTTTTTTAACAACTGGCAACAAAATCAAATTACCCAAGGCTAAACTTAATTTTTATACGAACGATATTCATTATCTCAATGAAAAAAATGAAGAGTATACTTTAGTAAAGAAGCTTATTGATAAAATTGTTTTTATTGACGGGGCCGATTCTTCCAAAAGTATTGGTGTCTTTAAACGATTGAAAGACCCGGAATACAACAATGAATTTTTTGAAATACTGAATGGAGGAAATACGCAGTTAGTAAAAATGGTTCAGGTTACGTTAAGAAAAATGGATTACAATCAATATCGAAATGAAAGTCGGAACCGGTTCATTCCTAAAATAAAATATTTTATTAGTAATAACGGTGTCTTACTTAAGCTGAGTGGCCTGAATAAACCGGCCGTTCTATCGGCTCTCCAAATTACCAACTCTACTGAAATGGACAAGTGGTTAAAGTCTGAAAAGAACAAGTTGAAAACCGAAAAAGAAGTGGTTAGATTTTTTTCTTTTTATAATTCTACAATCAAGCCTAACTAATTTAATTATTGATTGAGTTTTTTTGATGCCTTTTTTAGATAATAGCCTGCTGTTTTTATAAGCCCATTCAGATTCAGGCTCCGCTTACGCCATCCACGTACCTACTATTATATACCCCACGGTTGACAAAGCCAGCGTAATCAATACATAAGGAAGTTGGGTAAGAGCATGCACCATGGGCGGGCACTCGGTGGACGATGCACACAAAATAGTAGAATCGCTGAAAAAGCCGGAACCCGATCCGAACGCTCCTGCTCCCACCACCACGCTTACCGACAGCCACACGTTTACCTGTAAACTCTGCGCTAACGGCACCATCAGCGGAATGGCAATGACATACAAATCCCACGAGGTGCTGGTGAGAAAAGCAATTACGGCCAATGTAAAAAAGGCAATGGCCGGAAATAACTCGCGGCTCATGTACGGCTTTACATGCGAGATAACATACGGAACCAAGTGAAGATCATCGTTTACCAATTTCATGGCAAAGGCAAGGATGACCAAAATAATGGGGAACAAAATAGTATTGAATCCTTTCAAAATAGCATCGGACAACTGGCGAAGCGATAGCGCCCGGTCGGCCAAAAAATAAAAGAAGGTAAAAAAATTAGCAATAAGTGCGCCTTTCAAAGCATCGAAGCCAAAATAAACGGTAGTGGCCAACAGCACCACCAACGGCAAAACAAAATAACTGAGTTTATTTTTAGTGGCCGCTTCCATTTCCTTCTCGGCCTCCTCCACTACCTGGCTGGGCTCGTACGGAACGGTTGCCCCTGTAGCTGCCCGCGCTTCTGCCCTTTTCATTTTTCCTAAAATCGGTACTAACCCCAGCACTACTCCCAGCACCAGCACAATCCCCACAAACCCCACCATCATAAACGGCATGGCTTTCATATAGCCATACATCCCCTGCCCCACCGGCACCACACCATTCTTTTCTAAAATACCGCTGATGAAGATAGACCATGTTGTGATCGGCAACAAAATACATAAGGGCGCAGAGGTAGCGTGCACAATGTAGGCTAAGAGTTCGCGTGAAATAAAATATTTATCGGTTATTTTTTTCATGGCGGCACCCACTGCCAGCGAGTGCAGGTAATCATCTACAAAAATTAATATACCCAGTACCCAGGCAGCCAACAATGCCCCGCGTCTGTTTTTTACGAACTTTAATAAAAAATTTCCAAACGCAATTGTGCCACCTCCGCGAATCATCATCGTAATCAGCGAGCCATACATCATGCACACCAATATTACCCAGCCACTGCTTTTGTCGGTCAGGGCCGTGGTGAGGTGTTCAATAAACTTAGTCAGGAAATTTTCATGGTAGGCTATAATGCAACCTGTTATAATCCCTACCACCAATGGCTCGAAAGAAGAGCGCGTGATAACGGCCAGCACAATCATAACTAACACGGGGAGTAATGTTAACAAGCCGAAGTCGTGCATGAAAAAATTTTAACTTCTAATTACTGTTTTTAAAATTACAATCCACCTATACTGATTAGTTTTCTTTCCTGATATTCTTCCAGGCCGTCTTTGCCACACTCATAGCCTAACCCGCTCTGCTTCCAGCCACCAAAGGGGGCTTCAAATGCCTGCGGATACCATTCGTTAATCCCTACCATACCAAACTCAATCTGTTCCGATACGCGGATCGAAGTTTTTAAATCGTTCGTCCACAAGTACGAAGCAAGTCCATACTGTGTAGCATTGGCTAGCCGGATGGCTTCCGCTTCGTTGCGAAAAGAAATAACCGGCATAACCGGCCCAAAAATTTCTTGTTGAAAAACAGGATTGTGCTCATCGTTGGGCTGGATTAATGTAGGCTGATAAAAATACCCTTCTTCTTTTCCCCGCTTTCCGCCTACTACTATTTCTGCTCCGGCAGCTTGCGATGCCGCTACCAATTTTTCTAAATTTTCGCGCTGGGGCAAGTTGATCATCGGCCCCATTTCTGTAGTAACTTCTAACCCGTTGCCCATTTTTATTTTCTCCATTTTAGCAGCCGCGTACTCAGTAAATTCTTTCGTGATGCTTTCATGAACAATATACCGCTGGGGGGCAATACATACCTGGCCGGCATTGCGCAGTTTGGCTACCACCGATTCTTCAGCCACTTTTTTTACATCCACATCCGGAAAGATAATGACCGGGGCGTTGCCCCCCAGTTCAAGCGCCAGACGTTTAATATTTTGAGATGCCCCGTCCATCAGAATTTTACCCACGCGGGTGCTTCCTGTAAAACTGATTTTGCGCACATCGGAGTTTCGCAGCATTTCCTCGCCTATGCGAGCCGGCTCTCCGTTTACTACATTTAATACCCCGGCCGGCAGACCCGCTTCCTGAAGACATTGCGCCAGCAACATGCCGGTAAGCGGAGTATATTCGGAAACTTTAGCTACTACCGTGCAGCCGGCTCCCAGGGCGGCCGACCAGCACCGGGCTGGGTTATAGGCAGGAAAATTCCAGGCGGTAATAGCTCCTACCACACCCATCGGCTGATGCACCACCGACATGCGTTTATTGTTCCGGTTAGCCGGCACAATGCTTCCGTAATTACGCTTGCCTTCTTCGGCATACCATTCAAAAAAATTAGCGGCCACCCGCCACTCGCCTACGGCTTCGGCCAACGGCTTGCCGCTTTCCAGCACGGTTACTTTAGCATATTCGGTCAGGCGTTCGTGCATAATAGCCGAAGCTTTTTTTAAAATAACGGCTCGCTCAAATGGATTAGTTGCCGACCAACTTCGGAAAGCCACACTGGCCGCGGTAATAGCCGAAGCACAATCTTGATCATTGCCGAAAGGAACTTCAACAATTGTTTTTTCGGTAGCCGGATTAATTACTTTCCAGGTTTTTCTGTTAGCCGCCTCACACCATTTTCCATTGATGTATTGCTTGGGTGTAAAAGGCAACTGAAGATCGCTAAGTTGAAACATACTATTTTAAATTTACATACTCTTCCACAAACACTTTCCATTTACATACGTCTCTTTTACCCGAATCGAATCCAATTCGTTTGTGCTCGCAATGAATGGGTTTTTATCGGTTATGATAAAATCGGCCACATAGCCTTTTTCAATTTTTCCTTTGGTGCGTTCTTTCTCTTCGGCAAAAGCACTACCAGTGGTGTAGGCCTGCAATGCTTCAGGCAATGAAATGGATTCATCCGGTGAAATTACTTTGCCGCTGGCCGTTTTTCTTAGTATAGCATCTTTCATGTTGCTGAATGGGTTGATGTTGCTTACCACGGGGCCATCGGTTGAGAACGCCACCGGAATATTTTTTTGTAGTAGCGATTTTACCGGATAGCAGCGCGCTAAATATGTTTCATCTAAGGCAGAAAGAAAATTTTCTCCCAACTCGTGTAAAAAAACGGGTTGGGGTACGGCCACCCACTGGTAGGTGGCCATATCGTTTTCGTGTGCCGGGGTGGGCAGTCCAAAATGTTCGATCCGGTTTCGTGTATGTCCGAATAACTTGTGTAATTTTTTATATGTTTCTACAACCAACTCAATGGCGGTATCGCCAATGGCATGTGTGGCCATGCGAAATCCCTTTTGTTGTGCCTCCTTGGCCAGATTAAAAAATGACTCTGCCTGCAGGCGGAGTACGCCCCGGCTGTTCGAGTTTTTATACGGACGCGAAAGAGCTGCCGTTTGGCCGCTCAGCCCGCCATCCGAAAAAAATTTAACAGTATCAATATTCAAAAAATCAGAATGGAAAAGGTCGGGCAACGGGTAAGGCTTTTCTCCACCATCGGGCAAAAGGATGGGGAAAATATTGAGCCGAATGATCGCTTGGCTTTTTTGGCAATAGCTGCGATACGCCTTTAGCAACTCAGGGTGAGCAGCCGGATCTGTAATACTGGTAATACCTAACGACAACATTTTTTGTATGCCCCGGGCAATCATCAGCTCGTATTGTTCTTGCGTTGGCTCGGGAATATGGCGGGTTATCAGCCCCAAGGCAGTTTCATAAAATATTCCGTTCAGATTTCCCCGGCTGTCTTTCCCCATGACGCCACCCGCAGGAACTTTTGTTGTTTCCGTTACGCCCGATTTTTTTAGTGCCAGCGAATTAACCGAGGCAATGTGGGCGCACGTGCGAATCAAATAAATGGGGTGATCGGTGCTTACTTCATCCAGATCCTTTTTATCGGGCATTCGTTTTTCTTCTAACGTTTGCTCGTTAAAGCCGCGCCCCATAATCCACGTACCCGGAGGTAGTGTAGCAACACTTTGGGTCAATAATTCCTGAAGGGCTTTAATGCTTTTGATGCCGCGCAAGTCCAGTAAAAAAGTTTCTAACTGGCCCACTTTCCATAAATGAATATGAGCATCGTTGAAGCCGGGTAAAATGGTTTGGCCTTTTACATCTACCCGCCTGCACGAACCGGTAAAGGAATCTAAGAGATCACTCTCCTTACCTACTACCAAAAACTTTCCATGTTCTACCACTACGGCTCCGGCCTGTGGCATCTCCGAATTTTGTGTGTGTATGGTAGCGTTATGATAGAGGGTGCGTTCCACGCTGGCGTTAGGCGTTTTTAATGGCGGCTTCAAGTATGTCTAATCCTTCATTCAGCTGATCGTCTGTAATAACTAAAGGTGGCAGCAGGCGAATACCATTGCTATAGAGCCCGGCCCGAATAAGTACGATGCCGTTGGCTACGGCTTCTTTAATAATTTTCAACGTCAGGTCAGGGTCGGGCGTTTTGGTTTTTCGGTCTTTCACAAACTCTACCAACCGCATGGCGCCTAACCCGCGCACATCGCCAATAATAGCATACTTATTTTTCCATTCTTCCAGCCGCTTTGCTAATTGGTTGCCCACCTTTTCGGCCTGTTGCATAAAAGCCGGAGAGGTCATTTCTTTAATTACCGCGATCGCAGCTGCACAAGCTACGGGCGAGCCGCCATACGTTCCGCCAATACCGCCCAGATGTACGCTATCCATTATTTCTGCTTTGCCCACGGTAGCCGAAATGGGCATGCCTGCACCTAATGATTTGGCGGTAGTAATTATATCGGGAGCAAAATCATAGTGATCGAAGGCAAACAATTTTCCGGTTCTTCCAAAGCCACTCTGGATTTCATCGGCAATCATCACGGCACCGGTTTCGTTGCAGATATTTCTAATCTCTCTTAGAAAGGGTTCGGGCACGGGAATAAATCCGCCCTCGCCTTGCACGGGCTCAATCAGAATGGCGGCCAGATCGGATGCATCAATCTGTGCGATAAGTGCGTTGCGCAAATTTTGAATACACAGGTCAACGTATTCTTTTTCGGTAAATGGATCGGGTTTTCTATACACATTGGGTGCGGGCAGCCGGTAAATATCTCCGGCAAAAGGGCCCATTCCTTTTTTAAACAATCCATACTTTGAAGTTAAGCTCAATGTAAGCAGGGTTCGACCATGATAGCCCGCTTCAAAACAGATTACACCTTTTCGTTTGGTATAATAGCGGGCTATGCTTACGGCATTTTCTACGGCTTCGCTGCCGGAATTGGCCAACAATGTTTTTTTGGCAAAGCGGCCGGGCGTAACTTGGTTAAGCAGTTCGCACAGTTCCACCATGGGCTCCATCGTAGTAACCAGCGTGCAGGTGTGAACATATTTTTCCATTTGCTGTTGCACTGCCTTTACCACTGCGGGGTGGCAATGACCTATATTCATTACGCCAATGGCTCCGGCAAAATCAAGCAAGGTGTTGCCATCTACATCGGTAATCACGGCTCCTTTGGCATCAGCCACGACCACCTCAGTTGATTTGGCCAATCCGGCTGGTGCTGCGTTGGCACGTCTGGCTAAAATAGCTTGAGCCTTGGGACCGGGAACCGGAGTATTAAGTTTTATCGTTTTTTTTGTTGAGGCTGTCATATCTGTTTCAGTTTGTAATTTTCGTTTTCGCGAATTAAAAATGCACAATACCCGGCACACACCGGATCGTTAACATACCCGGCCACCAATCCATGAGGGACAAATCCGTTTTTTATTTGTCGGGACACAGTGGGGTCTTTTATTTTTTTTGAAATGACTTGCTGATAGTAGGCTTCGGCTGTCATTTTATTTTTCAGTGCTCCGTAGCCACTGAGCATGCCATAGGTGAACTGGCCATTTAAGTTTAATTTTTTTACGGTATCCTGCCGGGCATTATACAGGTAGGTGGCAATGCCTTTCCCTCTAAAATCGGGGTGTGTGCCAATATCCATGCCGTAAAGCCAGGCTCCGGTTGGATCATGCGTGTTTAAAAAACCTCCGTCCAGCATTTCATCAAAGGTATGTTGCTCGCCCAGCGTGAGGTGATAGCGGATGCTGGTTGTCATCCCTACTACCCGGGCTGAATGCAACACTACAAACTGACCTTCGGGGAAAATACGGATATGGTTAAGGTAATGTTCTTTGCGCATGAGCGACTCCGGGGCCAATGTAGGAAAAACAATTTGCTGAAGTGCTTCTAACTGGGGGGCATGCTCTGGCTGCGTAGTCATAATCACCAACCCCTCTCCCACTTCTTTCCGGTAAACAAAAGACGGATTACCAATCATGCTATTATTTCTGTGAGGTTAATCTGATCAATTCGGTACGAATAATTTTCAGTCCCTTCATTAAATCATCGGGTTCAATAACCAAGGGACTAAGCACCCGGATAATATTAGATGAGACACCCGCGCTGATGATGAGCAACCCTTGCTGGGCACACGCCTGAATCATTTTTTTGCAAAGATCGGTATCGGGCTGGCGGGGGTCATTATTTTTTACCAACTCAAAGGCCACCATAGCGCCCAATCCTCGCACATCGCCTATGGCAGGGCAGTCTTTTTTTAATTCATCGAAATAGTCTTTCACTATTTTTCCTATCTGTTCTCCTTTTTTGGCGATGTCTGTTTTTTTCATCAGGTCGATAGTAGCCAGCGATGCCGCACACGCCACGGGGTTGCCCGGGTAGGTGCCGCCCAATGTTCCTTTTGTGGTTTTATCCATGACCTCTGCCCGACCCATAACCGCGCCAATCGGCATGCCGCTGCCCATGGATTTGGCCCACGTAGAAATATCCGGCACCATATCGTAATGCTGGTAGGCGGCCCACTTGCCCGTGCGGCCAAAGCCTGTTTGCACTTCGTCCACAATAAGTAAGATGCCTTTGCTCTGACAGATTTTATGAAGCTCTTGCACGTATTTTTTCGGAGCTACCACAAAGCCGCCTTCGCCCTGCACCAACTCTAAAATAACAGCCGCTACCTGCGAGGCATCTACTACGCTGTGCAGATACGATTCAAATGCTTCCAGTTCGCGCGCAATAAACTCGTCCATGGTGAGCCCATCGTGGCGTTGGTAATAATCGGGAAATGGAATGCGGTACACTTCGGGGGCAAACGGGCCGCACCCGATTTTGTAGCCTACTTTAGATGTGAGTGTCATTCCTAATAATGTACGGCCATGAAACCCGCCCGTAAAACAAATAATGCCCTGGCGGCCGGTAGCCTGCCGGGCAATCTTCACGGCATTTTCTACCGCTTCGGCTCCCGAGTTTACCAACATCACTTTTGTTTTTTTTCCGTGTGGAAAAAGAGCCGCCAGTTCTTCGCAAAGTTTTACATAAGGCTCGTATATCGCCACCGGAAAACAAGCATGAATTAATTTTTTTGTTTGCTCCACCATGGCATCCACTACGGGCGGAGGGCAGTGCCCACCGTTTAGCACCCCGATGCCTCCGGCAAAATCAATATATTCTTTTCCATCGGCATCGGTTATTCTGGCTCCCTTTCCCGAACAGATCGTTAGCGGGCTAAACATGCCCATTCCTTCCGGCACGATGGCATTTCTACGGGCTACTAATTCTTCTGATTTTGTCATAGCGGTGAGTACTGATTTTGTTTATGTAATAATCGTTTTTTGGATAAGCCGGGAAACCCGGATGGCCGTTTCGGCCGCTCCATTCATAAAACCCTGGTGAAAAACACTGCAGTGTTCACCGGCAAAAAAAATATTTTCGAAAGGTTCAAACTCCACTCCGGCAAACTCCGAGGCCTGCCCTTTGGTATAGGAAGCATAACTTCCTTTAGAAAAGGGATTGGCAGCCCAGCAAAACTTGGCAATGCGACCATTGTACTGCCCGGCCAGGCCGGGAAAAAATTTTTCGGCTCCGCCCAGCCACCTTTCTTTAATGGCGGCATAATCCAGGTTTTGAAAATCAATGGATTCTTTGCCTCCGGTAACAAATGAAAGCGAACCTTGCGTGGTTTCCACCCCTTGCGAGCTGTCCCAGATGGTGGTGCGGTTAATGTCGGAGTAGGTGTAGCCCTGATAGCCCTGTTCGCGCCATATCCGTTTCTTAAAACCCATGGCCGTTTTAGCGGCTATACCAAAGCCTAATTCAGCAATACATTTTTTCTTGCGGGCAGGAAATTCAAAATTCAATTCTATCTGACGTAGAACTGTAAAAGGCAATGTAAGCACAACAATGTCTGACTGAATGGTTTCCGTTTTTCCGTTACATTCAAAGGTCAGTGAGTAATCGTGTTTATTCTTGTATAACTTAATAAGTCTCCAACCGGTTTGAATCTGCTCTTTTACTTGCTCTTCCAGTTTCGTAATCAATTGCTGACTTCCGCCTTTAAATTTGAATACTTCATGCTCCAGCCCCAATGCGTGGTAAGGGCTGCCGATTTTAACCGGCAGCGCTAATACATAAATTAAATTGATAGCCGATTGCTCAGACGATTCCATCCCATACTCGCTGGTAATAACGGTATCGAAAAAATCGTACAGCCAACCCTTCACACCAATTTCTTTCAGGTATTCGGTTACCGACAGGTTATCCAGCCTGCGGTATTCATCGCCTTTGCTGTAGTGCAACTCATCGGGAATGGAATCAATGCCTTTGGTAAGCTGCGGCACAAACGGCTGCAGTTCTTTCACTAATTCATCTTCCGTAATTTTCCTTCCTTGAAAAAAATAGTAATGCGATTCCAGTTTATCTTGTTGCAAGTCGGTTATTTCTACGTTCAACTCTTTCGATAAACTCAGCAGATCGGTATGGGTAGAATCTATGTACTCGGCCCCGAAATCCACATAGGCTCCGTCTACTACGGCATCGGGTATGGTAAGAATCCGCCCCCCGGCCCGGCCCTGGGCTTCGTAGAGAGTCGCAGAAATCTGATTTTTCTTTAATGTATAAGCCGTAGTAAGCCCGGCAATGCCGGCCCCGATAATGGCAATGGATTTTTTTTGATCTACACAACTTTGCAGGGGCAAAGCCAGTGCCACCCCGGCCAGGGCGCTTTGGCGCAAAAATTCTCTTCGGCCGGGTTGAAAGTTTTCTGCCGACCGGGCAAACGATCGCTTCAAAATATGTGTCAGTACTGATCTCATAATCCCTTCAAAAAAATCTTTCTCCTCTTCTTTATTTTAATAGCCCGGGTTTTGAAACATCAGACTGGAATTATTAATCGCTACCAACTCGCGGTTAGGGATGGGGAAAATGTCGGTGTAATCATCGGCCCCCGAGCCGTTCAAAACCAAACTTCTTCGTTGGGTGCGGGCCAGATCGAACATGCGGTGGCCTTCAAAATTCAACTCCGAAAAACGTTCATCGAGTACGGCTGCCACAAAATCGCCTGCATAAAGATTACTGATATCGGTATTGGTGTAGGCTGCCAGCCCGCGGTTAGTGCGCACCGAATTCAAGTCGGCCAGCCCACCGGGCACATCTCCACTCAGCGCTTTTGCTTCGGCTCGGATCAGATAAACTTCGGCCATGCGAATAATGTAGGCCGAGTTGTCTTTGTTAATCTCACCCCGGTATTTCTGTGTTCGGCCGTAAGGCAAAAAGTTACTTTCCGTAGCGGCCGAAAAATCGACCAACTGCGCCCGCAAGTCGGCCGGGTGGTTGTTGTAAAAAATATTCATGGTGGTGTCGGCCTTAAACAACACCTCTGTTACCAAAGCTTGTGTGCGACTATAGGTATAAGAATTATAGGCACTTTGGTTTTGTACATTAAACACTAATTCAAAAACAGATTCTTTCGACAGCTTGGAAGAATAGATCTGGGTGAAGTTACCGGAACCCAGCAATCCAAAAGATCCATCGCTGATTACCTGACTGGCCGCGGCAATGGCATTAACATAATCTTTTTTATAGAGATAAACACGAGCGAGCAATGCCTGCACCGCATCGGGATTA
The DNA here is from genome assembly GCA_018267135.1 of Bacteroidota bacterium. Classification (GTDB taxonomy): domain Bacteria; phylum Bacteroidota; class Bacteroidia; order Cytophagales; family Cyclobacteriaceae; genus ELB16-189. The sequence goes on along the minus strand of JAFDZA010000002.1, from coordinate 29,074 downwards.
ATGTAAGCGTTTAGATACGGCTTACTAGACGGCAACAAGGAATTAGCTTGTTGCAAATCGCTGATGATCGCCTGGTAGGTTTGCGCCACGGTGCTGCGCGATACTACACTGTTATAAGTCTGCACCGATGTAACCACCGGTATGCCATAGATAGAACTTAGGTTCCAATGTTGGCCAAAGGTGCGCAACAAATCGAAGTGGGCCATAGCACGAACGGCATACGCCTGCCCTACAATGCTGTCTTTCTGCGCCTGTGTAAAGGTAGGATCTTTAATGCCCGGCACGTTGGCAATAATGCCGTTAGCAGCCGCAATGGTGTAGTATATGGCCACATACATATTCTGCACCAGTATATTGCCGGTGCTGATCTGGTAGTTGCTGATCTCGTCCAGCGCGGTAACATTAAACCCACCGGCTTTGCTTACATCGCTATACACATCCGACAGCAACGGAAAATATGCTCCATAATAATAACTGTTTTGCATGGAGCTATACATGCCCACTAATGCCGACTCGGCTCCGGCCGCATTCGTAAAGACGGTAGAGGTACTTACCTGGCTGGGCGATACCTGATCTAACACGTTACAGGAAGTAACAACAACTGCGAAGATGAATAAGTAGATATAAATAGTTTTCATGATAGCCATGCTTAAAAAGTGATATTAAAACCTAACGTGTACGTGCGGGGCTGCGGGTAGGCCGCATAGTCTATACCGGCTGTGTATGGATTGCTGCTGCCGGTAGAACTCACCTCCGGATCAAAGCCGGTGTATTTCGTCCACACAAAAAGATTTTGCACCTGAGCATATACCCGGATGCGATCGAACGCCATCGACTTGGGTTTGATGGTGTAGCCTATGGCCAGTGTGCGAATGCGCCAGAACGATCCGTCTTCAATAAACTGGGTAGAGTTGTTAAAATAATTTTGATTGATAAACGAAGCACGGCCTACATCCGTAATATCGCCCGGCTTACGCCAGCGCCTCAGCAAAGCCGTAGAGTTGTTAGCATAAATCTGAGCCGAACCTCCGCCATTCGACCAGCCCATGTTTACATACGTTTGTTTAATCAGGTTATAGATTTTGTTGCCCCAACTAAATTGAGTTGCCAGCAACACATCAAATTTTCCAAAATTGAAATGGTTATTGAATCCGCCAAAAAATTTGGGAATGGGGCTGCCCGATATCTCGGCATCTTGCATACTCACATTAGATGCATTCACTGCCTGGCCGGCTGTGCCTCCGGTGTGGCTCAAAAAAAGTTCATCGCCATTGGCAGGGTTTACGCCCAGGTATTTTACGGCCCAAAATGCCCCAACGGGTTGTCCCTTTTTTAAAATATTAGTGGGCGCATTATCGAGATAGGCACTTACCTGCAATCCATCGTTGGTTAACGAAATGATTTCATTTTTGATAAATGAAATATTAAAATTGGAAGTCCACTTTAATTTTTCGTTTTGAATGTTGGTGGAGCTGACAGAAAACTCCCAGCCGCGGTTTTCAATTTGTCCGGCATTTTGCACTACGGTAGAAAAACCCGTAGTACCGGCCACACTGTTGTTGCTCAGCACATTGGTTTTGTCAGATTTAAAATAGTCAATCGTACCACTGATGCGTCCCTGAAATAATTCCCAGTCTAATCCTACATCAAATGTTTTATTGGTTTGCCAGCGAAGGCGCGGATCTACCAACTGGGCCGGGGCAAGACCTCCGAAGTTATTATACTTAGTCGGCCTGTAGAGCGATACATTCTGAAAATTTCCAATTTCCTGATCGCCCGTAAATCCATAGCTGGCGCGTAGTTTTAAATTGGTAAGGGTGGGGTTGTTGCCAAAAAATTCTTCGCTCGAAATACGCCATCCGGCCGATACGGAAGGGAACAACGCATAGCGGTTGTTTTTCGGAAACCGGGAGGAGCCGTCAATACGCGAAGTAACCGACAAAAGGTATTTGTCTTTGTATTCATAATTGATGCGCCCGATGTACGACACCAGCCCAAAGCCAGTGCCGGTAGATATACCCTGCGTAATAATAGCGGCACTCGAAATATTTTGCAGGCCGCCCGAAGGAAATCCCTGCCCGGCCAGCCCATTGGTGGTAGAGCCGGTTTGCTGCATGGTATATCCCGCCAGCGCATTGATTTTGCTTTGACCAACCGTTTTATTGAAGGTTAAAATATTTTCATTCAGCCAGGTAAGTTGCTGAAAAATAGAAGCCCGTGCTAGACCGCCTTGTGCCTGGGCATTGGCCGTGATGGGCGAAAAATACTGATTGTCATTCAGGTCGTTAAAATCGGCCGACCAACTGGTTTTAAATTTCAGGCTCGGACTGAATTTATATTCGGCAAACAACGTACCCAGCAAACGGTAACTGGTGGTGTATGCTTTAATTTCTTTGGCCGATTTTACCGGGTTATCTGAAAGCCACGAAGTATGGTAATTCTGGTAGTTGGCATACCCTCCGTTGGCATCATACACCGGCATCAGCGGGTCTGCCCCAATGGCATTGGTAATTACTCCGGTGTACGAGTCGTCATTAAAGCTGCGGTGATTTTTAGAATACGAAGCATTGAAGGTAAGCCCGAACGATAATTTATCAGTAGCCTGATGATCCAGGTTTACACGGGCGCTAAACCGTTTGTAGGCCGACTCAATGACAATACCGGTTTGGTCGAAGTAGGTGCCGGCTACATAAAATTTTGTTTTATCATTTCCGCCCGTGGCCGATACCTCGGCATTGTTGATGGGCGCATTTCGCAACACCTGGTGCAGCCAGTTGGTATTTACTTTCTGATCGGTGGCGCTGCCAAAATTAAAAGGCGCATCTAAGCCGGAGCCCACGTAGGTAAAGCCCGGGCCAAATACATTGGGGTTGGCCGCATAGAGCAATTTATCCTGGGTAATAGCATCATTAATTAAATCCATAAACTGCTGGTTGTCGAGAAATTTTATTTCACGGGTGGGCGTCTGCACACCGGTGTAATAATTAACATTGAATTTGGTCTTGCCCGATTTTCCGCGCTTGGTGGTAATGAGCACCACCCCGTTTGAGGCGCGCGCTCCGTATATCGCTGCAGCCGAAGCATCTTTCAGCACTTCGATTGATTCAATATCGTTCGGGTTAATATCGGAAATCGTACTAATCTGCTGGCCGCTGCCCTGCACATTGCCCTGCACATCGGTAGAGGTTTGAATGGCCGAGTTGCTTTCGCTCAGCATTGGGATGCCATCCACCACATACAAAGGGTTAGAGGCTCCCCGCACGCTTACGCTTAAGCTGGCACCGGGCGTACCAGACGTTTGCGTAATATTTACGCCCGCCAGTTTTCCCTGAATGTTGCCCGCCAGGTTCGTAGTAGGTTGATTGGCAAACTCTTTATTGTTGATGGAGGCGATAGAGCCCGTCAGATCTTTTTTCTCCATCGTGCCATAGCCTACCACCACCACTTCGCTCAGGGCTTCCACTCCTTCTTTCAGCGTAACATCTATTACGGCTCGCTTGCCTACCGATACTTCGGCCGGGGTATAACCAATAAAACTAATAGCGAGCGTGGCGTCTTCATTCACTAAAATAACATAGTTGCCTTCATTGTCGGAAGCTACCCCATTGCTGGTTCCTTTTTCAACTACGTTTACACCGGGCATGGGTGTTCCGGTGGCCTCGTCTGTAATTTTTCCCTTTACGGAAATTTTATTTTGCTGCGCACCGGCCGTCAGGGCAAGCAGCAAGATGAATTGGAGAATGTAAAATTTAGTCATGCGAAAATAGGTTAATGGGAAATGCGATTTGGTAAAATGAGCGTTGGGTAAAATTTCATTTTGCAATGGTAGTTCAGTCAAATTCGGGAGAAAAATAGCACTCAAATCATTTTTTTTATTTTTAATATCCTGACAAACAAATAATTATACTGGCACAATCCGATTATCTTATTTGACGGTCAAATCTCTGTCAAATTTTGTATGTTTGAATGTGATCTCCTCTAAAATAAAATCGGCTCTTGAAGCTACCCCCCTGTTGGTAGACGTGCTGAGCGACCACGGCATCGAACCAAACTGGAAAAAATTTAACCGCACCACATTTGAACTCATTGCCCATGCGATTAATAAAACCGTATCGGGGAAAATTTCTGCCGCTCCCTTTTTAGTTACCGAGCGCATGATTTTGGGCGAAGACCAATTGCAAAACTTTCTTTTTGAGAAACACCTGAAAGATGAAGAAGCACTGGTGCATTTCATCGCTGCCATGAAGCGGCCTTTTCATTGGGTGAGCGGAAAAACCCTGCACAGCTATTGGAACGGAGGTAAGGCCAAAGCCACGAAATTAAATGTGCTGTTGGTTTTCTTGGGCGTGGACTTAGCCGAGTGGGATACCTGGCGATCGCCCAAACTGGGATTCCCTGCGGCAGCCACCCAAAAGGCCGGACGCAAGTCGGCAAAAAATGATGTGCTGCTCCATTATTTTTTGGGCGACTACTACTTATACTATCAAAAATCAGATGGCAGCGACCACCTCATCAAAGCACCCTTTACCATCGAAAAAGATCTCCACGATCAGATAACCGTACAAACCATTACCGAAGGGCATCTCTACAAAAGTTCTCTGGTAGAGTTGCGCGAAGGCATTTTATATATCCACCTGGAGAATCAATTTTTTAATGACAAAGAAAACCACATTTTTAATGTGGGCAACGAAACCAACCCCGAAGTAATTTTTGGCATCTCTAACACCATTACCGTAAAAAGCAAACTGGCTATTGGGCTGCGCAATGTGCTCATTAAACAGAAGAAGGGGTTTACCTTTCCTGCCTTTGAAGAAAAAGAACTACCCCTCAGCCACTCCGAAAAATTAGAAGCAGAAGAGAATCTGGTACTCCGTTTTTTTCGCAAACAAAAGGTAAACCAACTCAACTCGCACACTACCTGCTCGCTGGCCGTGCTGCAAAGTATGTCTGTTTAATACCATATAAATTTTAGATTAAATAATCATTAAAATAATTCGTGTTAAAGGAGAGTTTTAACTAATTTTAATTGTTAAAATCCCTTACGTATGAAAGCTTTTACTCTCGTTTGCATTTTTTTATTCATCTCATTTTATAGCCAAGCCCAAACCGTAACCATTAAAAGTGTAGAGCTATCTGGCGATAATATTATTGTTAACTATGATTTAGAGTATTCTAACTCATCCAGCGAGTTTTTACTTAACCTTTATGCATCTAATGACAATTTCTCTGCTCCCCTAAAGAAAGTTACAGGCGATGTAGGGGCTGAAATAAAGTCCGGAACCAATAAAAAAATGATTTGGGCCATTCGTGAAGAATGGGGCGGGTATAAAGGCAAATTATCGCTTGAGGTAAGGGGCAAAGTATTTGTTCCGTTTGTAAAGTTGCAAAGTTTTACTACCACAGCCGCAAAATATAAAAGAGGTAAAAGTTATGACTTATTGTGGAAAGTAGGCAATAGCAACCCTATTAATATAGAGCTATACAAAGGCAACACCCGCATACAAGGCAGTATGCAACAACCTAATAATGGGGCTTTTACTCTCTTCATCCCAGCCGATTCTAAAGCCGATGACGATTACCGATTGAAAATTTCCGATACCCGTAATACTGAGGAAATTATTTATACCCCATACTTTAAGATCGTGCGTAAAGTTCCCGCCTTAGTAAAGGTGATTGTTCCGCTGGCAATAGGCGGAGGTATAGTAACTCTGCTTGGTGGTAACAAAAAAGAATCTGGAGGGGGCACTTCGGCTAACTCAGATTTACCGGTGCCCGGATTTCCTCACAACTAGAACCTGATTACATATGAATAAATACTACTTATCATTAGCCTTTCTTGTTTTAATAGGCACAAAAATTTTAGCACAAACTTCAAACTGGTCGTGGCAGGCTACCATCGGTCCCTATGGATCTACTGTGAATGATCTTGCCATAAATTCTGGCAATGTTTTTTTTGCAGCTACCAATGGGGGGCTATTCAGTTCGGCAGATGGTACGAATTGGAACCGATTGTCCGTTATTGCGAATAATAACTTTCCTCAGTCATTTATCGATGTGGAAGTTTCTTCTACCGGAATGATTTACGCTATGCAAGCGTCTTACTCTCCCCCAAGTTTATTAGGGTTATACTCCTCCGCAGATGGTATTTCCTGGGCTTCACTGGCAGGCACAGGATTACCCTACTCATTAAAAAAAATAAAAGTAGCCCCTAACGGAACAATATACATATTGCCTTCTTTCAGCAACCAACTGTACCGGTCCACCAATAACGGGGTAAGTTTTTCGGCAATCCCCAAGACCTTTTCAAGCAACATTACCGACATTGCCGTGGACGGAAATAATCGGTTAATTGTAGGCACCGCTACTAATTCTGTTCAGGTTTCAGCAGACAATGGTATTAGTTTTAATGCTATTGGGTCAGGAATTAGCAGTACTCTTTCCTGTAGTTCTATAACGGTAGATGGAAGCAATAACTTGTATGTATTAGGTTCTGATGCGCCCTACCGTTCTACCAATAATGGCGGTTCGTGGTCTTCCATTAAAGGCAGCATTTCAGAAGTGTATTTTGGAGGTATTATCACTACCGATCTCTTAGGAAACCTATATCTGGTAAACCAAAATTCTACCAAGATATACTCCTGCACAAACCCTGCCGGGGCAAGCCCCACCTGGTCACCAGGAACAAATTATTCATCTTCAAATGCCAATTTTCTGAATTGTGCATTTTTTAAAAATCTTACCTCTTGGTATATCGGGCGAACTGGCACAGGGGTGGACAAATCAATTGATGGGGGAAACACGTGGAATGTTAACTCTAATGGATTGAGAGGCTATATTCCTGGACAATCTAAGTTATTCATTTCTTCTTCGGGCCGATTATTTCAATCTTTTGGAAATTGGGGGTATAATCTTTCTATTGATGGCGGTATTACCTGGAATCTACTTTTTCCGAGTGGCACAGCCAATGTGCAGTTAACAGGGTTTGTAAAGTTAGCCGATGGTTCTATTTTAGGATACGGATACAATGGAGTAGTCCGTTCAGCCAACGATGGCAATACTTGGACACTTCAAAGCAGCACTTCTGTTAATAACTTATATACGGGCGATGGAAATAAGCTCTATTACTTTGTTGGCAACACAATTAATTTAAGTACAAACCAAGGAGTAAGTTGGGCACCTCAAAGCATTACAGGATTACCTCCCGGAAATATTAGTTCTTTAGTTATAGATACTGCAGGAAATATTTATTTGTCGTATTACAACAATGCAACATCAACTACCGAATTATGGAAAATTAATTCCGGCACAACTACTGCTAATAAGGTAAGCACTTACCCGGGGTCTATGGTTATTACGTTGAATGTTACAGCATCTAACTCTATTTTTCTTACTGATAATGTTGCTACTAAGTTATATAAATCGACCAACGGGGGTAGCACTTGGGCGACCATTACTTTACCGGCCGGACAAGGTAATGTGCGTTCCATTTATTTTTATGACGACAACAATATCATTGCACAATTCAGTACTGGAGGCGTTCAGGGATCACTTGATGGAGGAGCTTCCTGGCAAAATCGGCCACTTACCGACCCGGCTCCTGCCCAGCTATCAGACGTGAAATTTGCCCCTGACCAAACGGCATACGCTACAACAGCTTACTCCGTGGTGCAAAAGAGCTCAACCCCCATTATTCCACCTGTTGCTCCCACCGGCCTTGTATTGCTTTCTAAAAGCATACAAAGTATTGATTTAAAAATGAACTACCCGGAAATCAATACCGCTCAAGATATTTATGTGCAGTGGTCTGTTGGCAACAATACCAGTTACAATACTGCTAACCAGACACGTCTTGGTTACGCTCCCAGTTCTCCTCAAAATTTAGTGGTAGTATATAATACTTCAGCTGATTCAACTGTTACCTACTACTATCGGGCATATGCAATTAATGCGGCCGGCAACTCGGCTTACAGCAACGAAATATCAGGAACTGCATTAGCCGGAAACCGAAGCAGCACCATCCCCGACAACCGTAGTTGGACAGCCGTTGTAACTGCTGACCCGGGCAGCACTGCCTCCGGAGCCGGACCATTTACCTCCACTACGGTTTCAATAGTAAAAATACCCAACACCATTAACCAATTTACCATTTCTAGATATGATCTGGGAGTTGTGCCACCGGCTATCCATCCTTCTCTTGGAGCAGCTAATATAACAGAAACACAAGGCCAGACTTATTTTCAAGGGGATCCTAACGGCAATGACGATGCTAATGGCAACGGAACATGGAACAGTGTATCTAAAACATTAGTATTAAAATGGCAACCAGATCCCAATTATTACACTTTATTTCAAGGTACTACCACCCTCACACTCAATACCACCGACCCGATACCCGGCTCGGCAGCAATTAATGCTTATGCTTTTTCATCTTCTCAATCAGTTTTATTATGGACCACAGTACCCTTTGCAACGCAATATATTATTGAGCGATCTACTACCAGTAATACTTTCAGCGGTCCACCCCTCGCAACTATTAACTATCCAACAACCCAATATATAGATGCCGGGCTTTCTTCTGGCACCACCTACTACTACCGAATTACAGCTAAAAACTCGGCAGGTAGTGCTGCTGCCTCTACTCAGTCTGCTGTTACTCTTCCCATCTCTACTTTATTTTCTCCTGTGTTAAATAACTTTGCTACAAACACCGATTACCAGCAAGGAGTGTCGTGGGCCGATCTGGATGGAGATGGAGACGAAGACTACATTTCGCCTGCGTTTTCTAATCAGGCCAGCCAAAACTCCGTACCCTCGTTTTATGAAAATGTGGGCAGCGGTCAGTTTAACAGAAGAAGTATTGCTGTTTTACAAAATGAAAATATTGCTACCTATCGCGGAGCTTATGTAGCAGATGTAAATAATGATGGAAAATTAGATGTGTATTTAGCCCGAAGTTCTTCTGGAGCTTATGCTGATCTTTTATTAATAAACGAAGGAAGTTGGTCTTTTACCAAACAGTTTATACCCGGCACTGCAACATCCAATGCATTTAGGGGTACGGCTATGGCTGATTATAATAAAGACGGGTTGGTTGATATGGCTATAAGCCAACAAACACAGGCTCAATCTCCATTGCCTCCCACATTACTAGCCAATGCTTCAGCAGGATCAACCATTACGTTTAATGTAGTTAATAATGCCGGCACCATAACCACCAATACGGTTATGGGGATTATGTCTTCGTGGGCTGATTTCAATAACGATGGATGGCAGGATCTTTTGGTTTTATCAAAAAACGGATCTCCCCCCACCATCCCCAACAGACTTTATAAAAACAATGGAGATGGCACTTTTACTCAAGTAACCGGAACTATTTTTGATAGCGATATTTTTGTGAATTCCCGAACGGCCAGCTGGGGCGACATAAACAACGATGGGTATTTAGATGTCTATATTGGCAGCCAAACTGTAAGTGTAGCCGACCGCCTCTATAAAAATAACGGCAACGGTACATTTACTTCTCTTAGCGGCAGTGCTGTGGCAGAAACCGGCACGCAAACGTATGGTAGTGCTTTTGGCGACATTAATAACGATGGCAGTTTAGACTTAATTGCCATCAATGGCAATGGCAACTCCATCTTCATAAATGATGGTGCCGGCAATTTTACAAAAACACCTGCGGGGCAAGAATTATTTACTTTGTCTGTAGTATCAAATATTGGCGGTTCTTTTGTAGACTATGACCAAAATGGTTTTTTAGATATCTCCACAGGCCGCACGGCAGGTTCTGTAACGGTGCCGCCTTATCTTTTTCGGAATACCTTAGTAGCTTCTTCTTCTCGTAATTGGGTAGAAGTAAAATTAAAAGGAATTATTTCTAATACTGCTGCCATCGGTGCACGTATTATTGTAACCACCCTTTCTCCGGCCCGAACTCAAATCCGCGAAATATCGTCATGCACGGGCTATGGAAGTATGAGTAGTTTAATCCAGCATTTTGGTCTTGGTTCAGCATCGGCCATCAGCTCCATTCAGGTAAAATGGCCTAATGGTGGAGTACAAACACTCACCAACCCGGGCATTAACCAGATCATTACCATTCCAGAAATATTAACAGGCCCTACCTTTACCAATTTAAGTCCGGCCAATGGAGCCTCCGGAATAACTACCAATACCACCTTATCGTTTACGACTAATACCCCGGTATTAACGACAGCGGTTGCCGGAAAGAACATTAATGTTTATCTATCTTCTAATACCAGCACTCCAGTATTTTCAATGGCCGCAACAAGCGGTTCTGTATCGGGTAATACCTACACCTATACTCTGCCTGTAGCACTTAATCCTCTGGTTAGTTATTCGGTTTCAATTGATGCGGGTGCATTTATCGATGTCTACGGAAATCCTTCGCTGGCACTACCTCTTGCGAGTTGGCAGTTTACTACTATTGATAATATTCCACCGGCTATAACTTTTACTCCTGTGCCCACCCTCACAAAAGCAGGGTTAAGTTCATCTTCATTTTCACTAACCGCCACTGATAATATATCGGTAACTTCAGTTGTAATGAGCTATCGGAAAATAACAGCTACGCAATATCAAACTCTCAATGGAACGGCTGGTGCCTCCAACACCTATTCATTTCCACTTCAATCTTCCATGTTTGACGATATGGGAATTGAATATTATTTTACTGCCAAAGATCCCTCTAACAATACTGCAACAAGCCCGGCTACGGGTACCTATACTACCCGCCTCATTTTTGATGGCACGGCCGCTGCTGTGGTCGGTGTAGCCGCCGGGTCGCAAAAGTCTGACTATAAAATTATTTCTGTTCCGTTAGAGCTCACCTCTAACAGTATCGCCAATATATTTAATGACTTTGGCGCAGCCGACAACACCAAGTGGCGTCTGTTAAGCTATAAAGACAACCCACAGGCCTGGCTTCAATATCCAGGTGATTTTTCTAATGCTTCCCGGGGAGCAGGTTATTTTGTAATTAGTCGGGTAGGTCAAAACCTGGCATTTCAGGGAGCTACTTCGCCTAACTATAATCAAAACAATCTTTTTCAACTAAGCCTGTCGGCTGGTTATAATTTAATTGGCAATCCCTACACAACATTAATAGACTGGGAAGACACCCGATCCGGGCAAACAGGTGTAGGGGCTGTTAAACTTTTCCAAAACGGAAATTACGTGGATAATACTTCAGGGGGCAGTAGCCTTATCCAACCCTACTCAGGAGGATTTGTATTCTCACAAAATGCCGTAACTATTCCGGTAAAATTTAAACTTACTACCACCGGCACAGTAAAGAACAACAGTAGCATCTCAACACGTAACTCAACCGACTGGATAGTACCTATACGTATGACACAAGACAACCGGGAATTTAATTTTGGCGGAGTGGGCATGGCCGAGAATGCCAGTTTTTCATACGATAACCATGATGACTTAGCCCCGCCAAGCCCGCTGGGTACTTTTAAAATAGAGTTCCCTCATCCCGAACACTTTATGAAGAATTTTTCGAAAGATGTTATCCCTCCGCTAAACGGCTACACATGGACTTTCTTTGTAAACTCAGACGAAACCTCATTGACTACCCTGGCCTGGGACAGCCAAAAGGTGAACGCAACAGGAGATCTATATCTACTGGATGTTTCACGGCAATATCCGGTAAATATGTTAACACAGCATTCTTATTCATTTAATCCTCAGCAATCAAGAGAATTTAAAGTTTATTATGGCACAGATGTTAATGACAAATTAAAACCACAAACTATATTTCTTGGGCAGGCTTATCCCAATCCGGCTACGAAAGAAGCCACCATCCCTTTTAACTTGCCGGAAAGCTCCAACCCGTTTTTTGTAACTATTGAGGTTTATGACCTAATGGGCAACCGTGTTACTTCGCTGGTTAATACTCAGTTAAATTCAGGGTTTTATACATCTACCTGGAATAGCTCAGAAGCTAATAGCGGCATATACGTTTACCGTATGAAAGTGGAACAAGGGAATTCCACTCAATCATTAAGCGGAAAAATTATTGTCATCAAATAAGTATAAGCATATGAAAACAATTTTCATTTTTTCAGTCTGTTTAGTTGGTCTCATTAAACTTAGTTTTTCTCAAAATGTTTCTACCCGAACCAGCGAATTTCAGGTAGATCTGAGCGATCCTTCTAAAAAGGTTAATTCAACTATTCCGGTGGTGAGTTGGATTACCCCTACGGCCGAAAGTAATTTTTCGGGTGGGCAGCAATACAAAATTAAATTTGAGATTGAATCCTCAACTCCCCTCAGAAATATTCAAATCATCATCAAAGAATCGCCCGAATCCTCCTCCCGCGGGATGCTCAACATTGCACCCACTACGGAAGAAGAAAAACACAAAACCATTATTGAAAAAAATCTAACGTTAATGGACGGCAACAATGTGGTTGAAATTGTTGCTGAAAATAATGACGGTGTAAAAACAATCAGCCAACGTACTATACGCGTAGGAACAGCTGCTTTGGCCGATGCCAGTAAACTAGACCGTACTGACTATGCCATTTTATTTACCACTAATGACTACGACAACTGGCCTGATCTGGTAAATCCCGTCAATGACGGCCGCATGATTGCCGATGAATTGAAAAAGAATTTTGGTTTTAAGGTAGAGGTATTGGAAGGCGGTACCCAGACGGAAATCCTAAAAAAACTGCGCGAGTATGCCGAGAAAAAATATAAACCACTTGATCAGCTATTTATATTCTTTGCCGGACATGGCCAGTTCGACCAAACCTTTGGCGAAGGATTTGTAGTAACCAAAGAATCATTGGCGAATGATGAAGCCAAAACCACTTATCTCTCGCACAATCGCTTGCGTTCCATTGTAAACAATATTCCTTGCGAACATATTTTTCTGGCAATGGATGTATGTTTTGGGGGTACGTTTGATCAGGCCGTGGCTCACCGCGGGTTAGATGATGATGTCTATAAAGAAGCCACACAAGCCGAAATTGTTACCCGTAAACTTACCTACAAAACAAGACGCTATCTTACTTCAGGCGGAAAAGAATATGTGCCCGATGGCAGACCCGGCATGAACTCACCTTTCGCACGTAAATTGTTAGAAGCATTTCGTTCGAGGGGAGGAAAAAGTATGATCCTTTCATTAGGAGCATTAACAACTTATGTCGAGGCTCTAAAACCTCAGCCCCGCTCAGGTGAATTTGGCGATAATGCACCGGGCAGTGATTTTGTTTTCGTAGCTAAATAATAGCTTTGTCAAAATTTCTCCCTTCGCCATTTTTTCTTATCACTTTGTTTTTGTTTATGTTCCATTCGTTTCTGCTTCGATGCTTTCGTAGGCCGGGTGGCACGTCTGGGCTTGGGTCGGTGCATTAGTTTTTTCAGCAGCTGCTCTAACTTCAGCAACACCTGTTCTTTGTTTTGAAGTTGCGACCGTTTCTCTTGCGAGGTAAGAAGAAGCTCACCGGACAAAGTAAGCCGGGTGGCCCACCGGCTCAGCACCCATTCTTTTTGTTCGGGCGAAAGAACAGCCGAAGTTTTTACCGGCCAGCGCAATGTTACTTTGGTGCTGGCTTTGTTTACATGTTGCCCCCCGGGCCACTGCTGCGCGAAGTGGTAAATTGTAGTTCGTGTCTGATTTGCTCTAACGTGAAGGAAGGTGTCATAGCGGTACTGCAAAAATAAGAGAATCGTCATTTTTTTTCATTTTGATTACCTTAGTTGCTTAAAACCAACCCCCATGGACCCCAACGAAAAGGGCGGATCGATGCCCATCAAATACAAGTACCGCGATCTAAAAGTATATTCTTCTGATGAATGGATGGCCGATGCCACCAAAAAATACCGCAAGGTGTTTGATCGGTACGAAACCACGTACATGCGGGTAGAGTTCTCTTTTTACAATAAACTGTTTGATGAAGAAGTATGGGAAGGAAAATTTACCCTGAAATGCTTTTACCTGAACGGCAGCCAAAAAAGTGAATTGTGCAGTTTGGATCAAGCCCGTAGAATAGAAAAAGACGAAAACATTGTGTACCTCCGCGACTCGTGGGGGCAGGCCACCCTGGGCACCTATTGGTTTAAAGGCGACTACGTGTGGGAAGGATACATAGACGGAGTAAAAGTGGGCGACACCAAATTTTATGTAGAAGATCTGGGGCAAGCCAAGCCGGGCGAAAATCTTTATTTTGATATAGACTCCATTAAACTTTTTGAGGGAGACGGGCAAGCCAGTTCATTGCCTCAAAAAAAATTCCTGAAAAAATTCAGTCAGGCCGACTCCCGCTATGTGTGGGTGGAGTTCAACTTTAAAAACAAATCTCCGAAAGATTATTTCACCGAAATCTTTTTTAACTTTTACGACAAAGCCGGCCAGCACAAGGGCTCTACCTCGGCCATGCAGTTTGTAAGTGTCAACACAACCGATAAAATCTACCCGGTGTATGCGGGCTGGGGCAATGAAACCCCGGGGCGATGGAAGAGCGACTACTATACGCTGGAGATCGTATTCATGGATAACCTGATTGCCACCGTTCCCTTTCAGGTGGCCGAAGCGGCCGATGAAGGCCAAGCCTCCGTCATCACCGATTTTTCGATATTCAAACCCAACAGTGGCTCCTCGGCTCCTTCCTCGCCCGAAAAAAACCTGGAAGACCTGCTGAATGAAAATCTGGCGGAACTCAATTCGTTGGTGGGGCTGGACAGCATCAAAACTGAAGTAAATGAAATGGTAAAGCTGGTTCGCTTTTACCAGGAAACCGGAAAAGATATTTTAAATAAATTTTCTCTTCACACCGTCTTCACCGGAAACCCCGGTACAGGCAAAACAACCGTGGCGCGCATTCTGGCTCGTATCTATAAAGGATTAGGTATTTTGGAAAAAGGGCATCTGATAGAAGTAGATCGCGAGGGGCTCGTGGCGGGGTATGTGGGGCAAACTGCTATCAAAACAAGCGAAAAAATTAATCAGTCGCTGGGCGGCATTTTATTTATTGACGAGGCCTATTCGTTAGCCCAAGAACATGGCTCTCCAAACGATTTCGGGGGGGAGGCTGTTTCCACCCTCTTAAAACGGATGGAAGATATGCGCGGAAAATTTGGTGTTATCGTGGCCGGTTACACCGAAAACATGAGCGAATTTGTTAACTCCAATCCGGGCTTGCGTTCGCGCTTCGATAAGTTTTTTCAGTTTGAAGATTATTCGTCCGACAATATGTTTTCCATCGCGCAGAATTTATATAAAACCGAAGCCGTTACCCCCGATCCGGCCGCGGCCGATCATCTAAAAAAATACTTTGCTTTTCTTCATGAAAATCGCGACAAATACTTTGGCAATGCCCGCACGGTGCGGCAAGTAATAGCCGAGTCGGTACGAAATCAAAACCTGCGCCTGGCCTCGTTAAAAAAAGAAGAACGCACGAAAGAACTAATGGAAACCATTATTTTAGAGGACGTAAAAGAATTTGAAATGAAAGAGGGCCCCTCTAAACCGAGGCTTGGCTTCCGCACGGGCGGAAACTAATTTTCGATCTTTCGTATGTCAACTCAAACCGTTTTCTTGCCGCGAATTACTACGTTATGATTCTCCCTGCTCAGGCTGTTGCGCCATTTAAATTTTTTATCCTGACTGGCTTCCTGGCCGCTATCGCCTTTTCGCTGAAAGCCCAATCTTCCTATCCGGCCTACGGAAAAGATTATTACCATTTACTGGACCGTTACGAGATTTTATCCAATCAATTGATTACAGAATTTCATAGCTCGTTTCATCCCTATCAACGGAAGGATATAGCCCATTTTGCCTCCCGCATACTAAACGACTCCGCTGCGCTTTCCCAACAAGACCGGTTCAACCTGCATTACCTTCTTACCGACAATTGGGAGTGGGTAGATTCTTCGTATGCAAACAGCCGGAAACCCTTCCTCAAAAATCTGTACACTAAAAAAAACGCTCTCTGGAATCATCACGACAAAGAATTTGATCTGCAAATATTGCCCGTAATCTACTGGACGGCCGGCAAAGAAACGGTAAACGGAATCACCAATCCCGATATGATGATTACCAATACCCGAGGAGCAGAAATCCGTGGAAACATTGGCCATAATCTGGGTTTCTATTCGGTGCTTACCGATAACCAGGCCTTGTTCCCCACCTATGTTATGAACCGCATTGGCGATTTTAATGCTGTGCCGGGCGAAGCTTTTTATAAAATTCTGCCGGGATCTTCCACAAAACTTTACAAACATTTCTTTTCCGGAAATGCCGTTGATTTTTTTACCGCCCGCGGGGCTGTTTCTTTTAATCTGTACAAAAAAAATATAGAGGTGCAGTTGGGGCAAGATCGTCTATTTCTCGGCAATGGCTACCGTTCGCTGCTGCTTTCCGATTACTCAGCCCCCTATCCGTTTGCCCGGATTACCACCAAAGTATGGAAACTGAACTACACGCTGCTCTTTGCACAAATGATGTACAACACTTCGGCTATTCCCAACACACATTTTCCTAAAAAAAACCTGGCCATCCATCACTTGAGCCTAAACCTGAATAAGCACCTGAACGTTGGCTTCTTTGAAGCGGTGATGTCGCCCGGCAATTTAGATCTGGCTTATTTTAATCCGGTTATTTTTTATAAAGCTATTGTTAACCAAACAGGCGCCTCCGATAAAGCTATTATTGGATTGGATGCCAAGTATAATTGGGCCAATCATTTTTCCGTGTATAGCCAGGTGTTGATCAACGAATTTGTTTTCCGCGAAGTAACGGGTGGCCATGGCTGGTGGGGCAATAAGCAAGCCGTGCAGATAGGCGTAAAATATATAAACGCATTTAATGTGCGCAACCTCGATTTGCAAGTGGAGGCCAACGTGGTGCGGCCTTATGTTTATTCTGCGATGGATTCGTCTGCCTCCGCTTACACCAATACCAACCTGTCGCTGGGGCATCCGCTTGGAGCCAACTTTAACGAATTTATTTTTATCGGCCGGTATCAGCCAACCAAACGGCTTACGCTGATTGGCAAAGCCTTCCTGATTAAGCAAGGTCTTGATCCGCTGGGGAAAGATTATGGATCGAACCCGTTGCTGCCCTATACTTCGCGGGTAAGTAACTATGGAAACTTCATCGGCCAGGGCGATTTGAGCCACACCCGTTTTCTCGATTTCACGGCCTCGTATATGCTCCGGCAAAATTTATTTATTGATCTGAAGCAAACCTGGCGAAGCCAAACCAGCACCTCCGGTCTGCACAACCTCAACAACAACATCACCTCCATCAGCATCCGGTTAAATATGCAACCCCGGCTTCAGGAATTTTGATCAGAGTTAAAATTAGAAAATAGTCTGTAGGGTTTTTTCTATTTTTGAAAATACAATGAGAGATGGCTTCCCAAGATAAAATTTCGCCTTCCAACAAACCGATTGAAAAAGTATTTCTTGAGTTGCTCCTGAAATTAAGCCTGATCGGTGCGCTCATCATCACGGCTGCCGATATGGCCTTTACCCACTTGGAGTCGGTTCGTTCGGTAATTGTAAATTCGTCTGTATTGCTGGCCGTTGCTTTAGGATTTGTGCTTTACCGGGCAGGGCACTACCGGCCTACTGTGTTGCTGTTAGGCTTTATTATTATGGCCGCTATGCTTTATCAGGATATTGCAGCCGGTAACCTAATCAATGCTTCGCTGGTTGTTATCATGGCAATCGGCTTCGCCTACTCCATTCTCTTAAAAGGAAAGCTTTTAATTTTTGTACAAGCTTTTAATTTTTCAAGCCTGCTGATAGTCTTTAGTTGGAAAGCTATGCATCCTTCCGATTACGGAAACAAAAGTGTAAACGACCTGGTTGTGTCAAGTATCGTGTTTAGCATACTTTACCTCATCATCTCATTTTCTGCCTGGATACTGAAGGGGCGTTATGATTCAGCACTGGAAACCATGGCTATCCAAAACCTGGAGCTGATTGAAAAAACTAATGAGATCGAAACCCAAAATGAAGAATTGATGCAGAGCCATGAAAATCTGGCACAACTCAATAATCATTTAGAGCAAAAAGTGCAGGAGCGAACCATCGAATTAGAAAAGCAAAACGAACTGCTGATAAAATATGCCTATACCAACGCTCATCATCTGCGCGGGCCGGTGGCTCGGCTGCTCGGTCTCATCTACTTATCCAGAATAGAGCCAGACGCAGACTGCACGCATTTTTTTAATTTGATAGAAGCCCAGGCCAGAGAGATAGATGAAGTGGTAAGAAGGATAAACAAAGAATTAGAATAAGCGAAATGAATTTAAAAAAGTATTGCCTCCTGTTCGGTTGCTTGTTACTAATGGCCCGATTGACATCGGCTCAGTCTAAGTCCATACCCAACCACTACCCGGCCCTGAAATTAATTGAGCCGACCGGCTACACCCAATCAGCCCGCAACCTAACCGGAAAAAATATTTTGTTTCTCTACTTCCCCGATTGCGACCACTGCCAGCGCGAGGGAGCCGCCATAGCCCAACATGCTTCTGCCTTTAACAACTACCAGGTGTGGTTTATCTCTACTGCTCCTCATGAAGAAAACCAAAAGTTTGCCCAAACTTACCGACTGGCTACTCATAAAAATTTTCATTTTGTGCGTACCGAAATGCAAGATGTGCTCACCAACTATGGCAGCATTCCTACGCCTTCGGTTTATATTTATAATACCGAAAAAAAACTGACCCATTCCTTCAAAGGCGAAACAAGAATAGAAGAAATAATCAAAGCATTGTAATAGAGAGTTACTAACGGCTATTTCAATTTTTCTTTTAGCTGCTTATAATTTTCTGATTCGATATCTACTTTTAATTGAATGAACAGGGCACGGGCTTTTTCCGTATCTATCTTCCCGTATGCATCGTCAGCACTGTGGAACAGGCTTTCTAAAATAAGCTCGTGCGTTGTGGGATCTTTAAGCAGATTGTTGTACTGAATTTCTTTTAAGGAAAACGGCACGGGGCCTGCCACTTCTACTAATTTCAACAACGATTTTTTGTCGGTGTAATTGTTTATCAGCCCCTGCCAGGTTTCCTTTACCAATGTTTCATCTTCAAAAAAATGAGCCCACAAAACGTACCCTACGGGGTCTGCATAATATTGAGGGGCGGCTAAGTATTTCATAAAATGTACCCATATTATTTTCTTTTCTTCCGGTTGGACAATTTCTTTTTTACTTATCCCTCTGTAAAATGGAACTAAGAAATGATAATAGCTTGGAAATATTTCATAGAGTTGAAACCCTAAAGAAATTTTTTGTACGATGGGCAAGGCCGAACTCCAAACCTGGTCTGAAATGGCCTCGAATAAATTCCACGTTTCGGGCGAAAGCTTTTTAATGATGCCCTTCTTACCATAATCAACGGAAACCTCTTTTACTTCTGTGCTGAGTCTTTCTGCCTCAAGGGTTGTTACCTTATGAAATGAAAGAATGTGGTGAAGGGTTTGCATCGTAGGATAACTTAGTAATATTTTTTTGCTTACATACCCATCATAACAAAAGCGCCCCAGTAGTAAGGTTCTTTGTATTTCTGCATCAACTGAAGTTGGGCTTGCTTAAACGCTTTAAGTTTACTGGTTCCTTTAGAGAGATTCGTGTAGAAGCCGGTCATCAAGGCTTGCGTGGCGGCATCATCTACTTTCCATAAACTCATTACCAGTGCTTTGGCTCCGGCTACCTGAAATGCCCGCTGCAAGCCATACACGCCTTCGCCCGCCCGCACATCGCCCAACCCTGTTTCGCAAGCACTCAGCACAATTAAACTGGTGCCGTTTAAATTTAAGTTCATGGCTTCGTAAGCCGTAAGCACGCCATTGTCGTTGCTTTCAAGGTTCGGCAGCATTTCGCCCGAAATTGTTTTGGCTGCACCTGCCAACAGCAGACCCGAACGAAGCAAAGGATTGTTCTTAGCATTTTCTGAACTTACCCCGATGGTGCTTTCGCCTTGCTGAAAATAGCCATGCGTGGCAATGTGCACTAATGCCGGGCTGTTAATCGATTTGATTTTTGTTTCGGTGGCTTCGTTTTGTTCGGCTAACGAAATTTGGTAACCATTCTGTTTTAAAATTTTCGAAATATTCTCTACTTCGGTTTTAGTGCCGGGTAGCGCATCTACGTTCGCCCCTCCGTAATTAGGAAAACCTAATAAAAAAGCGTCTTTTTTGGCCGGTGTTACCGCCTGGTTTTTTAAAGCTACCAAGTCTTTTGAGTTGCCTACAATGGCAAGGTCATACTGATTCACCACATAATTGCCATTCGGTTTTTTTAAGGTGTTGATATTAATTTGATTGTAAATACCATCTGGTGAAACAAAAATAGTTTTCTTTCCGGCTAAAGCGGGTTCGATACGCCCCCAATATTGATCGTAAGAATAAGAGTCGTCTGATTTTTGTTGAATGGCATTACGGTAAAATTTGGCATAGCGCGTCTCCAGTTGTCCGCCATTGCCAAGAATTGTTAGTTTGGGCAGCCCATTTTTGGTAAGTACCAGAGCCGCATATTTTGATTCAGTTGTAAAATCTTTATCAAAGGTTTGGATGCGAATCAATTCCACCACGGCCTCGGCTTCGCTGAGCAAAGAAGCAATTTTCTCAAAAGTAATTTTTTCGGTGGTATAGCCTTGCGAGAAATCGCCCGACTTCTGAGAGAGGGAGCGCTCCATATTATTAGCTTCTTGTTCAAGCGCGGCCAAATCAATTTTTTGGTCTTGTAAATCTTGCTTAGAGAGCGAGTAATATCGTGCCAGTGTTTCTTTTTTATCCAGCCAGGCGGTGTACTCGGCAATCAGTTGTGCGTTTCCGCTTGATAAAATAATTTGTTTGATTTTGTTGGTAGAGCTCAGCAGCAATGCTTTGGTAGCAATTTGGTAATTATACATTTCTTTGGCTATGTCTTGGTTGGCCACGCTGGCCTCGAGGCAATAATTAAAAAAACGCTGGAAGCGGGGTTGAAGCACGTCCCAATACTTTGTTTTTTCGGCTTCACTCATCGGTGGAAAATAACGGCTTACAAAGTCCAGCGATTTGTTCATGGCTGCCTGCAACATTCCCAAGGCTTTGGGGAGGTCGCCTTTTTTCCAATATAATATACCCAGATCTTCTTCCGATTTTACATAATCCGGATGGTTGATATCTAAAATCGCCTTACGTATGTTCATCGATTCGTTTAACATTTGTTCGGCTTCCGTAAACTTTGCCTGCATTCGATAAAAATTTCCCAAATCGTTAAGCACTTTTGCATAATTAGGGTTTTGATTTCCAAAGCGTGTTTTATATACTTCGGCCGATTGTTTAAAATACGACTCTACTTTGTCGAGTTTGCCCATCTGAATGTAGAGCAAGGCCAGGTTATCGAGAATACCCGCGTAATAAGGATTTTTACTTTGCGATCGAAGATTTTTTTCCAGATTCAAATAAATGGTTTCGGCATCACTTAGCTTTCCGGTTTTTTGATAGAGCAAGGCCAGATTCGACTGAAACCCTACGGCATTTTTAGAATTGCCATCTTTAGATTCCAGAATTGCAATAGCCGATTTTAATCGCTCAATGGCCTGATCGTACCGGCCTACTTTCGAGAAAAAAATGGCTTCATTGTTCAGCACAATGGCGTACTCCTGGCTTTGCTCGCCCATGGTTTTTTTTACTGTTGCCAGCGTCTCCTGAAAAAGTTTCTCGGCTTCGTTGTAGCGAGCCATGTCCTGTGCCAATACTGCATTATTATTTAGCGAAGCGGCATAGGCTTTGCTGTTTTTTCCGAGCGATCTTTCGCGCATATCCAATGCCTCGGAAGTGTATTGGTAAGCCAGATTTAAACGGCCCATCGTAGCGAATAACAATCCTTGGTCGGCAAACACTTTACTGTAATTAATATTATTTGTCAGGCGATTGCTTTCGTACGCTTGCTGTGCTTCTATAAATTTCAGTTCCGCCAATTTGTAAGCCCGCACTTCATAGAATTTTTCAGCGGCATCAAGAATATTGCGGCTTCGCTGGGCCGGGGTTACAGCCGATTCATCTTTAAAGAGGTTATTCGAAACAAAATCGGCCGTTTTGGTAATACTCTCTCCGGCATCGCGTATGTTCATCATGCCGGAATTATCAATGACCGAAATGGCATAGTTAAAATCCGATGAATCAAGTTTATCGCGCGAGCGATCTACATTATTGGTAAGTACCTTTTTGCCTTTATCCAACAACTTCTTCTTTAGCATATCAAACTGAGAAAAAGCCGAGGTGGCCAGGGCCATGTACAGCAGGAGCAAGAAAATTCTCATAAGTATTTTTTTAACAATGTGGTTTGTGTGCGAAATAAACTCCCTAATTTCAGCAAAAAAATTTGAATGCGTCTGTACCGGAATTTATGCGAGGCGGTAGTCCTAACCTTGCATGAAATTGTTGTTGAAAAAAAGCATGCCGATAAGGCGATTGAAAAGGCCTTGAAACAAAACCCGAAATGGGGCGCGCGCGACAGGCGATTCATTGCCGAAACCACGTACGATATTGTACGATGGTATCGCCTGTTTAAAGAAGTGAGCCGGGCCGGTGAATTTGATTTTTGGAAATTGCTCGCGGTGTGGTGCGTATGGAATGATTGGCCGCTGCCCCCTTGGCCTGAGTTGCTGATAGACCCAAATCAACTACACGAACGGTTTGAGCACCTTAGCCATGACAGACGGATAACCGAATCCATTCCCGATTGGCTCGATGAATTAGGCGAAAAAGAATTGGGCACACAATGGCCACGCGAGCTTCACGCCCTCAACGAAGAAGCCCCTGTGTATTTGCGTGTCAATACACTCAAAACCGCCCGGCAGAATTTGCAAGGACAACTGGCCGATGACGAAGTGTTTACTAAAGCGGTTTCAGGAATACCCGATGCCCTTCTGCTCGAGGAAAGACAAAATATTTTTAGCCTTCCTCAATTTAAAAATGGATTGTTTGAAGTACAAGATGCCGGCTCGCAACTGATCGCCCCATTCTTAAATGTAGAGCCCGGCCATCGTGTAATTGATGCCTGTGCCGGAGGCGGAGGCAAAACATTACATCTCGCTGCCCTCATGCACAACAAAGGCCGCATCATTGCACTCGATACCGAAGCCTGGAAGTTGGAAGAGCTAAAAAAACGAGCGCGAAGAGCCGGAGCCTCCACCATTGAGCCTCGTGCGATAGACTCTTCAAAAACAATTAAACGCCTCGAAAACTCAGCCGATCGGTTATTGCTCGATGTGCCCTGCTCGGGCTTGGGTGTATTAAAACGAAATCCGGATGCCAAATGGAAACTGTCGTTGGATTTTATTGAAAATGTAAAACAAGTACAGGAAAAAATCCTGAGCGAATACCCCATCATGCTGAAACCGGGCGGATTGATGGTGTATGCCACCTGTAGCATTTTACCTTCAGAAAATTCAGGACAAGTAAAAAATTTTCTGACTGGAAGAAAAGATTTTGAATTGGTGAAAGAAAAATCGGTTTTGCCATCAGAAGGGTATGACGGGTTTTACATGGCGCTTATCCGAAGAAAAAGCCCTACCTGATTTGTGTTCGAGTAAACAACAAAAATCCAAACGATTATTTTTTTTGTTTTTATAAGGTCTCCAAAAAACAGAATCTTAGCATCTCTCAACCAATCAAGGTTACCTCATTCGCATTCCCGATCCGCCCATTCTTCCGCGACCGCGCCCATTCATCGGGTTAAGTTGTTTATTAAGGGCATAGGTAAAACTTATCATCAGATAACGCCCCAGGTTGTTGTTGGTTTGTTGTTGCAGATAATTGGATGTGGCCGTTTGCGTAATGCTAACGCCATAATTCAATAAATTGATGCCGGCTATTTTTATTTCTCCACTATTATTTTTCAACACAAAACGAGACACCGACATATTCCATAACGGAATAGCCTGATGAAAATGGGTCGTTGTGCTGTTATAGATAAAATAATTCAATTCCGTATTAAAAGCGTAATTTTTTAATATGGTAATGTTAGCCTCGGCTGTGTAGGTTTTATTAAAATAAATCTGGTTTTGCTGAGGGCTAAAACTGTAATTGGTTTGTTGCTGACTGAGGTTAGCGCTCAAATCTAAAATTAGCACATCGCCCAGAGTATAATTGTAGCGGGCTGTTCCGCCTACTGTTTCCTGTGCAATTGTATTATCTATATTATTAAGCAAACTAGCGTTGGCAGACCCTAAATAATTCGGCCCAATATTAAAGCGGCTGTTCCATTTTTTTACCGGGATACCTAGCGAAAAATTGCCCGACCACGAAACGCTGTTAGCCACGTTTACAGGCTTGGTTGTACGAACCAGATTTTTATCTACCGACTGCGAGTTGGAGATGGCGTTTGCGGTATAGTTGGCAGTAATTAAAGCAAATACGTTAAGAAAGCGGGAAGGATCAAAGAAAGAAAAATTAGACCGTACATTATGGGCATAAGCCGGGCTAAGTTGCGGATTCCCTACGGTTAGATTGAGCGGGTCTGTATTGTTAATAATGGGTTGCAACTGCGACACGGTAGGCTCCTGCATATTGCTGGTATAATCCAAACGCCAGCGCTTATACTCAGAAAAATCATAATTAAAATGCAAGGAGGGTTGAATCATTTGAAACTGCCGGTCAATGGGAAAGTTTTGTAAAATCAGCAAACCGTTCAAATGGGTTTCCTGCAAGCCGGCTCCTACTGAAAAATTATAGTTATCGCGATTTATGCGAAAATTGAAACCCGGTTTATTGTATAGATAATTACTCCTGTATTTATTGCTGAGTTGCGTGTTCAGACTGGTTTGCCCCACATCGTTTACATTCAGTACTTCACGGTTTATGTGGTTAATATCATTACTGAAATTATAATTAAACTCAAGATATTTCCTTCCGCCCAAAGGTTCCGTATAGGATACCACCACCCCATACGTTGGGCTGGTGAGCGTTTGTGTGTTTAGTTGATTAGCCGGGGTTGTAACCGTGCCGGTGCTTAGATACTCCACCGTAGAAGACAGCAACGTTCCTTTTGAAACATTATCGGCATAAGCAAAAGAGAAATTGGAAGATACCGTTCTTCCTTTTTTCTTAAACCGATGCCGAAGCAACAGATAAGAAGTAAGCGTAGCATTGTTTCCGTTACTGGTGGTAGTGCGGAAGTTTTCGTTTTGTAAAGCCGTGTTGCCCACATTCATGGTTTTGCCGGTACTGAAGAGGGGCTGGCTTGAAACAGTATAGGCCACATTGGCATTAAACTTAATGGAGTTGACCGAATCTATTTTATGATCGATGGTAATATTACCGCGATGGTTATCGGTTATTGAATTTTGAGTAGTGGTTTGATCAAAGTTGTACGTGCTGCTCTTGGTGCTGTCGTTGGGCAGGTAGTTAATCCGATGCGTATTCGTGGTAATATACTGATCGAGATGATTATAAAAATAACTTGCGTTAACTTTTGTATTTCCGTTGTTTGATGTTCGGTTAGAGTTAAGCCCACCGGCATAGTTGGTAACAATGCCACTTTGCAGCCCGGTGTTAACCGTTGCCCCGGAGTTGTTGTTTCCACCGCCACCGGTGTTACCGGTGAAGTTAGCATAGTCGCCAAAAGAAAAGCCCTGCTGGTTTACATTGTTTCCCATCCCTAAAAACGACAACTGGTTGCCGTGATCAAACCGGTTTATACTGGCTTTAGCCTGAAAGCGATTATTTGTGCCAGCTCCCCCCATATCATTCCCAAAGTAGGCATGACGTTTCTCTTCTTTCAGTGATAAGTTAATCGTTTTGGTACGTTGTCCGTCATCTACTCCCGAGAAGACGGTTTGGTCAGATTTTTTGTTGTACACCTGCACTTTATCAACCGCATTGGCTGGAAGATTTCGGGTAGCCAATGTCGGATCTTGTCCAAAAAATTCTTTACCATCTACCAGCACCTGCTGCACTTGTTCGCCTTGAGCGGTAATGGTACCATCATTGCCCACCTCTATACTTGGCATTTTTTTTAAAAGATCTTCAACATTTGCATTGGCTTTCGTTTTAAATGAAGAAGCATTAAATTCAATTGTATCGCGTTTAATTGTAACCGGATCTTTTTCAGATTTAACAACCACTTCACTAAGTAACTTGGATTGTGGTGTCAGCTTAATTTTTCCTAAGTCTATTTCGGTAGATATTTCCGGATGTATAGAAATTTTTTTTATATAAGTAGCGTAACCAACGTATGTAATCTTAAAAATAAAATCACCTTTCGGGATATTTTTTAATTGAAAAAACCCTTGGACATTGGAGGCCGCAAATTGTACTAACGAAGAATCTTTTTGAGTTAACAGAAGGACCGTTGCACCAGGCAAAGTATGAGTAGAGTCTGTCAGTTGACCTTTAATTTGCGACCGCTGGCCCAAGGCTGCCTGTGTCAAAAGAACCAACCCCCACCAAAGATTTTTTTTCACAATTAGTTAGTTTTTAAACCGGCCGGGGCGCTGGTTGCGTTGCTCTTGCATAATTTTTCTAAACTCCTCCCTCGTTATCCTTTGTCCACCCGAGGGTTCTGTTACTAATTCGTTTTTAGCCAATGGCCGTATCTCTATTTTTTTTGCTACGATTACACGCTCAGCGTTATTCACATCTACAGCCAACACCGCTCCCGGAAGTGTATTATATTTTTCAGGTCCTAAATTAGGTGGCAAGCCGGGCGCATACCATGCCGTAATCATTTGTGGGCGGTTGTTCTCTGATATCGTATAAAAAGCCTGCATACACTCATACCCTTGAATAGTTTTAGTTCCTTTGCCAAATTTCCATGGTGGAGTTTTCAGCGTATCAGTAACTAAATATTTTTTCCCTAAGATGCTGATCTGTGTAAGATAAAGAGAGGTGGAGAGGTTGGTGTAATTAAGCGTGTTCATCCTATATCTTCTGCCCCGGCTGTTGGTTTCTTCGTCTTCCTCCTCAATAAAAGGCTTATATATTGACTCCGTAGTATCAAAATAAAGTTGTTGCTTAAATATTTGAAATTGAGGAATCATAGCTTTCATCCCCTCCTGCTCTGCCGGGATCGTGCGATGGTTGTTAACCGTTATCTCATACGTTATCACGCCCTCAGTTTGGGCAGATAACTCCTGCGCCACAAACAGAAATGCAACCCAAACAATATACCGAAATGAAGCGGTCATAACTTTTTGTGTTCGACACTTAACCATTCCATAATATTCCCTGCTATGTCAATTTTTTAAAAAAAATTACTTAAACGGTTTATCCGTTAAGATTAAACATAGCCTTTGTGGTTTACAGCTTAGTGGCTAACTTCCGAAGTTTTCTGTTGATAAAGGCTTCGATGGTTTTTTTGTAAAAAACTATAATTTCAATAAATGGTCGTTAAAACTTTTGGTAGTGCCGTGCAGGGAGTAGATGCACGAACTATTACCGTTGAGGTAAATGTAACGCAAGGAAAATATTTTCACATGAGCGGCTTACCCGATACAGCCGTGAAGGAAAGCGAGCACCGTGTCGAATCTGCCTTAAAAAGTTTAGGCTATTTTATGCCGCGAAATAAAGTAGTGGTCAATCTTGCCCCGGCAGATCTGCGTAAAGAGGGATCTTCTTACGATTTGCCTATCGCCTTGTGTGTGCTGGCAGCCTCGGCTCAAATAACTACGGAAGTATTAGAGAAGTATGTGATCATGGGCGAACTTTCACTCGATGGCGAACTGCGACCAATCAAAGGCGTGTTACCCATTGCTATTCAATCACGTAAAGAACAATTTAAAGGTTTTATTTTACCTAAATCAAATGCAAGAGAAGCTGCCATTGTTAACAATCTCGAGGTTATCGGAGTTGAAACCCTGACGGAAGCCATCGAATTTATCTCCGGCAAAAAAAAGATAGATCCACTTATAATTGATACCCGTGAGGTATTTCAAAATAAGGTAAATAACTATGAAACAGATTTTAAGGATGTACAAGGACAGGAAAATATAAAACGAGCACTAGAGATTGCTGCGGCCGGAGGCCATAATGCTATTATGATTGGCCCACCGGGTGCCGGCAAAACTATGTTGGCAAAACGCTTACCTTCCATCCTCCCACCATTAACATTAAATGAGGCATTAGAAACCACCAAAATTCATTCAGTGGCAGGCAAAGTAGGGGCCGATGCCACACTCATCACCACAAGACCCTTCCGAAGCCCACACCATACTATTTCAGATGTAGCTTTGGTGGGAGGTGGAGGAAATCCCCAGCCCGGAGAAATTTCTCTCTCACATAATGGTGTTTTATTTTTAGATGAATTGCCTGAATTCAAACGCACCGTATTGGAAGTAATGCGCCAACCAATGGAAGAACGAAGAGTAACAATCTCACGCGCAAAAATATCTATAGAATATCCTGCCAATTTCATGCTGATAGCCAGTATGAATCCTTGCCCGTGTGGGTATTATAACCACCCTGAAAAAGAATGCGTATGTGGCCCCGGTGTCGTGCAACGATATCTTAGTAAGGTAAGCGGCCCTCTGCTCGATCGTATTGATTTGCATGTGGAAGTCGTCCCGGTAAGTTTTGACGAAATGACCGCCCAACGAAAAACAGAAACGAGTGCGGAAATTCGAGAGCGTGTAGTGAAAGCACGCGAAGCGCAATCCGTACGATTTAAAAATCAAAAAGAAATATACTGCAACGCTATGATGCCCAGTAATAAAGTAAAAGAAATTTGTATTATCAACGAAGCGGGTCGAGTCTTACTTAAAACAGCCATGGAACGCCTAGGGTTATCTGCCAGAGCCTATGACCGCATTTTAAAAGTTTCACGCACCATTGCCGATTTAGCTGAGAGCGAAGATATAAAAATAGAACACTTAGCAGAAGCCATTCAATACCGGAGTTTAGACAGAGAAGGATGGGCAGGATAAAAACATCAAGTGACCTCTCTATCCAACACATAAAATACAAATTACCCTCAAAACAAAACCCCCCGACCAAAAGGCCGGGGGGTCTGTAATAAAAATGGGCGGTGTCCTACTCTCCCGGGTTTTGCCCTAGTACCATCGGCGCTGGTGGTCTTAACTGCCCTGTTCGGGAT
>JAFDZA010000029.1 GCA_018267135.1 Bacteroidota bacterium | reverse complement strand
TGCTGTTCGTCCAGGTATAGGTTTCTCCGCCCCCCGTGTTGGCCGTGAAGTTGATCGCCCCCACCGCAGTCCCGCTGCACACGCTCACGTTCGCCTGGGCGCTCACCACCGGGCTCGGGTGGATGGTTAAATTGAAATTCTTGCTTGATCCGGTGCATCCATTCTTAGTAGCCTGATACACTATATTTCCTACTGCATCAACTCCCGAAAGATTAGTGCCTCCGGTAAACACTAAATCGCCAAGACCCGATGCCGGAATGCCAATGGCCGCGTTAGAGTTAGTCCACGAAACGGTTGATCCGGCAATGTTAGCTGGCAGTGGAATATTAATTGAAGCCCCCGGGCAAAAAGCCACTCCGGCCTGAGCTGCTACCTGAGGAATTGGATTTACGGTAGCATTTACTGCAAAAGGAGTACCTGTGCACCCGGCCGGGCTTTGGGGTACTATGCTGTACGTTACACTCCCCACATTCAACCCGTCTGTTGACGTTAATGTTTGGTTAATCAGATTTCCAGAACCAGCCACTGCCCCCGTACTATTCGTACTAGATTGTACGGACCATGTAAACGTAGTGCCGGGGGTAGCATTGGGGTTGGTAATGAAAATATTGGTTAACGATCCGCTGCAAATAATAACATCGCTTGCTGAAGCATCGGGAATTTTATTGACAGTGAGTGTGGCAAACGGACTGGTAACATTGGCCGTGCAAGAACCACTTGCATTTTTTACGACTACCTGATATTTATTTGTATTCAGTGCCAGCGTAATGCCGGTTAGTGTGAGTGTACTGGTATTTACTCCGCTGTAGATCCCGCCATTTGATAAATTGGATCCATTCTCCTGCCACTGATAAGATAAATTCGTTCCACTGGCAGAAACGCTAAAGGATACTGTTGCATTTTGACAAGCCGATACATTTGATGGAGGGGTATTAACTATTGCGTTTTGCTGAACGGTTAACAATGCCGATGAACTAATGACTGAAGGGGCGCAAGCTCCGCTCACTATCACGCGGTATAAATATCCTGAATAAGAAAATGGCACGGACGTTAAAGACAACGTGGCGGTAGTGGCTCCTCCATATACTCCACCCGAAACATTATTAAATGTTAATCCACCATCGGTGCTTACCTGCCATTGGTAGGTAGGCAAGGTAGTTGTTCCGGCATTTACCGTGAAACTTGTATTGGTGGTTTCGCAGATAGTTGAGTTGGCGGGTTGCCCCGAAATTTGAGGAAGGTTTTGCACAACCAATGTCGCAATGACAGATGAAGCATTGGGTGTACAGGCACCTGATACAATCAATTGATACTGCTTGCCGTTCAGGGTTGCATCTATTCCTGAAATTAATAAACTGTTTGTGTTAATCCCCGAAAAATAAGCTCCTACAGGTGCCAGACCCGTGGCCACATCAATCCATTGATAAGAAAGTGATGTGCCGGTGGCCGCTGCCGTTAGTAATACATTCGCCCCTGCACAAGCAGTGGTAGCAGCCGGAGGCTGAGATGTGATGGTGGGAGGCGATTGAACATTTAGTGTAGCGCTGGCACTATAGGCCGGAGGGGCGCAGGTGCCCGTTACCTTCATTCGGTATTTATATCCGTTTAGTGCAACACTTACCGGAGAGATAGACAAGTTTTGTGTGTTGAAATTTGTATAGGGAGCTCCCACAATATTCGTAAAACCACCTCCATTATCTACTTGCCATTGTAGCGAAGTACCCGTTCCGGAAACCGATGCTACAAAGAAAACAACTCCACTTGCACCGGCACAAATTGAAGTATTGCTCGGATCAGAAGTGGCCGGCAAACTATTTACTGTTAATACGGCTGCCGAAGACGTAACCGGAGTAGCACAAGGTGTAGGTGCCGCACTGGTAATAATAACCTGGTATTGATAGTTGTTGTACCCGGTTGTTACCCCGGAAATGCTGTACGAAGCACTCGTTGCCCCGCCAATATTATTAAATGTTACACCTCCATTGGTACTTTGTTGCCACTGGTAACTTAAGTTATACCCTGTGGCCGATACAGAAAAAGTAACATTATTGCCGGCACAAACCGTTTGGTTAGAAGGCTGTGTAGAAATATTGATAGGATTAAATACCTGAACCGCTACCGTATTCGAGCCCGAACACCCGTTGGCATCGGTAGCAGTTAACGTATAGGTAGTAGTTGTAGCAGGGTTGGCATTGGGGTTATATACTGATGTGCTCGACAGCCCCGATGAAGGAGACCAGGCATAAGTATAAGGCCCAGTTCCTCCAGTTGCTACTGCATTGTTTAAGGGAGTGAGTGTACTACCATTGCAAAGGTTTAAAGATGAACTGGTAACATTAGCCACCACCAACTCTGAACTTAAATCGCCATAATCAGCCCCGGCCAGTGCCGTAGTAGCATCTGAAGTGCCTGCCGGGTCAGTCGTTAAAAACCCGGACGAAGGTGTGCCTACAGCCTTTACAGCAAGCCCTGATATTATGAATCTATTTCGATTACCGTTGAAGGTATAGTCGAAGGTAATAGTAGCTTGTGTGGCCGTTACGGTTAATGAAACATTGCTAAGGTCGGGTCCAAATGTGGCAATCGATCCTACCCCCGGTTGAAACTGGAAATTAGTGGGTGCATCAATGATTAGTGTCAGCCCTGTACCTCCTGATACTGAAAACTGGCCTTCGGATGATTCCCTTATTGTGATGTTGCTTAGCCCATAATACCCACCTCCCACGCACATATTGTTTTGTGGGGTAGCTTTGGTGATGCTGATCTGAGCAAATAAGGGTTGCGTGCCCATCCACGCCAAAACAATAAAGGCGAATATTTTCGGCAGTACACGGCTTGGCATAAGTGGGGTAAAATCTATCAAATGCTAAATCATTAAAATCTATCAAAAGTAACCGATAACCTGAGTCTTTCTCAATCTGCCAGTTTCCCTTGCGGGTTTAGTTTCATCAATACAATTTTATACTGATTCACGGGGTTTCCCAATTGAAAAGTACCTAAAATCATAATATGGCCATCGGGCAATTCTACTACACCCGCAGCCGTATCATCGCCCACTCCGCCAAAGGTAAGAGGATAGCCGCCCCTCGGGGTAAGAAGCAAGTTGGTTTTCAGTAACAAAATATCGCTGTTGGTTGAAGTGGAGAAACTATTAGCCACAAAATAATAGCCTGCCTGGCTTGACGGGCAGCCCGTAACAAAAGGGCTTGCCAAACTTGAGTTTGGAATTTTGCCGAGCGGAACCGAAGATGAGTTATTGGCTCCTACTCCTTTCGTTGAAAATTCGGCTTCATAATCGTACGTAGTTCGATAGGTTAACTCAATGGATCGCATTTTTAGCAACTTCAAAAAGTTATTTCCGGAAGCATCGGTTGAAAACCCGGTTATGACCGACCCAATGTTTCCCGGAAACACATCCGTTAAAATATCGTAGGCACCAAAGGCTGTAAAAGCCAATACCGAGTCGCTGGCATTAAACGCAATGCCATTATTAGCTAAGGGAAATGAATAAAATTTCTTGCCCAAATTTCCTTGAAAGCCTGCCCTGGTTACCCCATAAACATAAAATGTGCCTCCGGCAGCCGATTCAAATGTCTTCACTGAGTTGCCATAATTATTTCCAGATGTGTTATTGGCTGCCCAGACCGGAGCCAAGGTATTATCCATCCGATAAACCCATGTAAGGGTGTCTATTTTAGCAGGGTTGTTTGGATCTATGCCCAATGTGTTTCCGGAAATGATAAAACCGTGATCTTGCGTTTGGGTAATTGAATTAGAGTGTGTATTGGCAACCGGAATTGCCATACTTGAAATTTTAGCCCCTGAATTTATATCAAAAAAGTATAGTGAAACAGTGGATGTTCCCGTAGAAGTGTATTGGTTTGCTACCACCGCTAACTTTTGGTCTGCGGTAAGTATAAACCCTCTGGCCTCGGTTTCTATACTTTCATTAAAAGTGCGTTGCCATACCACATCACCGGCCGCATTGGCCTTGGCCAGATAAATTTTTTGCAGCGAATCTACAGCCGCTCTTGAGTTGCCTAAAATATAGAATGTGCCATCGGGGTTGGCAATGAACCCCACGGCATGCTGGCTGCCCTCGCCTCCAAAATATTTTATATAATAATTCTGAGCTGGGTTTTTCACATTCATCTTTGTATCGCAAGCAGCAAAAACAAAAATCAAAAAAACAATAACGATTGATACGCCTCTCATCTAACTGCTTTTTTGAGGTGAAGTTTTTCTAATACACCAGCCACTACTCTTTTCTTTTTTCGCGGGTTATATAATGGCTGTACAAAGCCTACGGAGATACTTAAATTATCTAACCGAAATAGAGGCGATGCATATTGGTATTGTATGACACCGGGAGCCAGTTGGCCATTGGACGTATAAACGCTCTTAGTTTGGTTTGACAGGCCCGCCATGTAGCTTGCTTCTGCCACCAAAAAATTTTTACCTATTTTATATTTTACTCCACCTCCAAAAATAAGAGACCGGTTAATACTATTTCGCATGGAGGTAATGTTCAGATCGGCACCCTGAGAGGCTTTTTGGCTTCCAAATAAGGGTGAGTTATAATCTATCTGATTAGGCGACAGATGGGCGCTCAATAAAAAGTTGGCTGCTACTCCTGCATAAAAAAAGGGTCTGATCGTTCCGCTGTCATACGCATATTTCAGATAAATCGGCACATCAATCCAGTCTTGCTTTTCAATACCGGTTAATTGTTGCTGGGCATACCCGTCATGCCAGTTGGTTTTAAAATTCTTTTTGGAGTACATCAATCCGGCACTTAAACTCCAATTCTCGTTGATGTTCCAATCTGCCCCGCCACCAAAGGTAAATCCTACTTTCAGAATTTTATCGGTAGAGAGAGAAGCCGGGTTGCTGGAGGTATTCACTTCGTAGATGTATCTCGGTATGGATGTATTAATTCCCAGACGAGTGTAGGGGGTAAACACCGGGGTAGAGGTAAATTTTTTGCTGAGGTAATATACATCAATGGGGTCGCGGTATGGGTTGGCCACATACTCGGGGTCTGCCTTTAATAGTTCCAAATAGCTTTTCTCGGCCGAGGCATGGTCATCCAGCACTAAATAAACCTGCGTTAACAACAGGTAAGCACGAACCCGTTGCTCTTGCGAAAAGCCTTTGTCTAAGCACGACTTCAGCATTTCCGGAAGACTGTAAAACCTTCCGGCATCAAATTCTGCGGCTGCGTCTGTCAGGGTTTGTTCACAGTCTTTTTCTTGTGCCAACAACCGGTGCCCACAAATAATCGATGAGAGTAAAAGGATACATAGAGTCCGGTTCATCAGAAACTTTTTATCAGCAAGCTTTTACAAGTAGATTCGTACAACACCCCATTGCCTACATATATATTCCATTCTTCGGGTGTCATGTTTCGGGAAAGTTTGGGGCAAATTTTTTCAGCCAGCATTTTAGGGTCGGTAGGCCAGATGCGCACTTCCCCGTTGTTGCACGAAGCCAACAGGTAATCAGATCCTTTTGTAAAGGTCAGATTCCAAACATACCCATTGTTATTGTCCATCACAATGGGTAGGTCTTCAACGTGATCTACTACCCACATCTGCAGTTTGCGGTCTAAGCCTGCACTAGCCAACAGTAACCCGTCCGGGCTGAATTCCAGATCAGAAATACCGGCTTTATGGCCAGTCAGTTCTTTTTCAATTTTGTTTGTGTTGATATTTATCAGCTTTACGGTTCCTTTCTTGGCTTCTACATTTTCTACTCCATAGGCCACCACCGGGCGGGTGGGGTGAAAAGCTACCGACAGAATGCGGTTGGGAGATTCATCTTTTAATTCTTTTACCGAGTAATCGGTTAGATTTATAAGAATCAATTTACCGGCAGGAGAAGCGGCTGCCAATGTTTTTCCGTCAGCGCTAATATCTATGGATTTAATTTCGTAAGGAAGAGAAACAATTTTTTTAGAATCGCCCGTAGCCGCATTCGTCAGGCGCAGTGTTTTATCTATGGATGCTGATATAAACTGTGAAGAGTTATCTGGTAAAAATTTTAATGCCGTAATTAAAGCAGTGTGGCCCGCAACGGTTCTCTTTCGGTTATTAGTAAGATTGAATATCTCTATGTAGCTGGAGTCGCTTCCATTCACGAGGTATTTTTCATCCCGACTCAGTGCCAGTACCTTATTGGGGTGTTCTTTTTCATCCAGCAGTTTATTTATCTTCTGTTCTTCGTAATTGCCTTGAAAAATACGGCCATCGTTTCCGGTAACATAGAAATTGGCAGTTGTTTGGGAAGCTGCCAAAGCAAACATTTTGCTTTTATATGAGCCCGGCATTTTTACCGCATTATAGGTACCCCCATACAATTTGGTAAGTGCATAATAAAGACCTCGAAAAACATACGGGTCGTATTTTTTGCCACCAAAGCGTGTATGGAAAAAATATCCTTGCAAAGCAGAAGCCCCGGCCAGGTCTTTGTCATCAATACCTTCGGATTTAGCTTCCAATGATTGAGCAATGGAAAGCATGAGGCGGGCGTTATTTTCCTTGAAGTTGGTTTCTGCCCGTGCATACTCACGCCGGGCATCATCTCGTGCCGTGCGGGCGCTGTCGCGTTGCACTTTGGCCAGCGTAAAGTTTTTCTCGGCATCTTTTTGCAGAATGTCTTTTTCTAACAGAAGCAGGCGTAATTGTTCATTGCGTTTGGCCAATTCTATGTTCTTGCCTTCAATCTCTTTTTGTTTTGCCTTTATTTCATTGGTTTGCCTTTGGGCAATATCTCGTTGCTTTTGGGCTTCTACCGAGGCTTGTTCAGCCAATTTTTGTTGTGCCTTTGCTTCTACCAAATTTTTCTCCGCTTCAATACTGTTGATCAACCCGTAGAAGAAAAACATAATGGCCACAATTAAGAATACCGCCAACACTATGTTGGTGGCTCGCGCCCTGCGCAGCACCCTGCGCTGCATCATTTCCTGGCTTTTTAATTCGGCTTCGTGCCCAATGCGGCTGGTATCCAGAAATAAAATGGTTCGCTCAAAAGCATCATCATAGCGTTGTGCCCAAGCCCGGGTGGGGCGTTGTTTTTTCTGCCAGGTTAAAGCCAGCATTAAATCAGGCGGACGCCACAAGTTGGTGTGCCCTCTTTGGTACATCTGCGCTGCGTGTGCCAGACGTTTATACATTTGAGCGGAGCCGGACTCCTCATTCACCCATTCGCCCAGTCGAGTCCAAATGCGCATTAAACTTTCGTGTGAAAGTTCAATGGTAGAACCGGCATATAGCGGCACGTGCATGCCGGGCATTAAAAACGAACGACCGGGTTTGCGGAAATTATCAACTACATCTATTACTTCTTTTTCTTGTGCATCCGCCAGCTGTGCAATTAACCCGATCTTGGCCGGCCTGCGCATGCCTTGGTTATCGATTCCTTTTTCGGTAATCGTTTTAAATAAAATTGAGGCAATTTCTTTTTGACGCGTATTCAATTCATCATACGCTTCGTTGGCATGTAATGCCAATGCATGGCCTACCTTACCGATGGCATTATAATGCCTGATATCTATGGGCTCGCCCGGATCATGGTTGGTTACCCAATAATCCCACGTACGCATCATAGCATGTTGCAAAATGGGCAACTGATCCTGATTATCTCCCAAATCGCTTAGTAATCTTTTTAAAAGCCGGGGGGATATCTTACCACCGCTAACCGACACCGGGCCTTCTATGGCCATACGCTTTTGCTCGCGCGTCATTTGTGGCACTAGGTAATTGCTCTTATTTACCATTTCACTCAGATTGTGAAAATTGGCACAATTGCTGATAAAATCAGCCCGCATGCTAAGTGCCACATAAACAGGTACTTGTTTTTGATGCACCGCGGTGGTAATCAGATTTATATAGGCTGTCGTTTCATTATATGCATCCTCCCCGCTGTCTGAGTAGCGGAATAATTCTTCAAATTGATCTATTAAAAAAAGTATGTTTTCATGCTCCTCTTTCTGAAGATACCTAGCAATTTCTACCAGCCCATTGGGGCCACTTCGCAAAACCGAACTAATAATGGCTTTATGGATCGGAACATCTTCTTCTTCAATCCGTTTCGATTCCAGCAGGGTATTAACTATAGACTGGGTAAGGTTAGCTATGGGGGAACTGCCTGGCCGCGAAGTGCAAATATTCCAAAAAGCTCCAGAGTTAGTCATGAAGCCTCCATACAATACCGGCAACAACCCGCAGTACATCAAGCTGGATTTTCCGCTTCCAGAGTACCCCAATACGGTTACGCTTCGGTGCTCAGACAACTTGAGCAAAATATCATCCACCTGTCCTTCCCGGCCAAAAAAGAGATAGCACTCCTCCATGGTAAACGGACGGAGTCCGGGAAAAGGATTCACACCAATCTTTTTAAAGGAAACATCGGTTTCCGGATCGGATTCATCCATCACGCCAACCCTGACAGGTGAATTGAGCATTTATTGTTTGTTCCTAATCTTAAATGTACTACTAAAATTGATGAAGCTATCCATATTGATCTTCATCTTAAAAAATCTTAAATAATCAACTAGTTAAAAAACCTTGAAAAATAGGAATTTTTAAATAAACTGCAAAACTTTATCTGTCAACTTCACGTGATCGGACAGCAACTCGTAAAACTGGTCTTTATTAATTTTAAGAAGAACAGTGTCTTCTTTAGCCACTAACAGGTTTGTATTAACAAACCCGGCCGATGAAAGCATTTCGCCTACAAACTGTCCTTTCCCATAATCAGCCACATACTTTCCGTTTTCATAAT
The DNA here is from genome assembly GCA_018267135.1 of Bacteroidota bacterium. Taxonomy (GTDB): domain Bacteria; phylum Bacteroidota; class Bacteroidia; order Cytophagales; family Cyclobacteriaceae; genus ELB16-189. Next base: position 34,836 of record JAFDZA010000029.1, on the reverse strand, counting down.
ATTGAAGTGACCCACTGAAGACAATAAAAAATTCATTGTTGAGTCGCTCATCAACCGATAAAAAAGCATCCGGCTTCAGGTGATGCTCGCGGGCAATATCGGCCAAATAAGAAAGAACAAGACCTGGAATTTCATCGAATACATTGATGGTTTGAAAAAAGGTAGTTCGTTCGTACAACATCAGTTTATTGTCTTCCGCTTTTTTCAAAATGGCCCGGTCTAACCAGCGTTTGTGGTCGCTATCCAGCCGAACCGAGTTTTCTTCATACAAATCTGGGTCTATCTGGTACAACGACCAGCCTGCCACTTCGCGAATAAGCCGATCCGTATTAAACAACTGCGCAATCAAGTCGAGTGTAAAATCCTTAATTCGCTGAACTCCAATCTGATTAATCACAGTAGCGCGCGTCCACCGGTTAGTTTGTGTGAAATCACGGTTCACTAAAAATTTTAGTGTTAGCTTCGAATCGAGACTTATCCGGGGATAAAATACTTCTAACCGACTGATTTTTTCATTGTCGCTGATGTCGTCCAGCACGGGAATAACACGCATCTTGAGTTGCTCAGACAAAAACACATCGAGCAGTTCTACGGCATAGGTAGTGCCTTCCGAAGTTCCACTCTCAATATTTTCTTTTACCAACTGAATAGACTTGGTATCGTACAACATGGCGAGCAACATATAAATATGCTCAATGTCGTGATTGATTTCCTGGCGCAGGGCTAATTTTACCTGGGCATTTTGCTCGCCCTCGCCCAATTCTTTAATGGCGCTTATGTTCCATGCAATATCGGCCACGTCCATTTCAATAGCATATTTGATGCGCGTAACCTGCGACAAACTGGCCTTAAACCCGCAATCGCCCAATGCTACCAACACATACGATATAATTACCTTATCCGGAAAGTCTATTTTGCTCCACAGCAATTCTTTGGCGCGTTGCCCGCCCATACGGCCAAAGACTTGCACAATGCGAATCATTGTTTGTGTGTTTTGATCCGATCGGTAAAAACTACTTTCCAGATGGCTGAACACCTTGCCCCCCATCAGGGTAAGAGAATTCATGGCTATATTGTAAAATTGCGGGTTGTTCAGATTTTCAATCACGGCATTGATTACCTCTCCATTGAAACGCTTGGCTGATGTAGCCAGTGCAATACGTCTGACGGCCGATTCGTTGTCGCTCAGCAACTCCACCAGAAAAACAAGATTGTCTTCCGTGGTTGAATGAAGAATTAATTCAGCGGCATACTGCCGGTCTATTACTGAAGAAGACCGGCTTAGTTTCTGAATCCGGCTTCGGGTCATTTCGCCCCCGCTTTTCAGCATTTGGTCAATTTCCTGATCGGAAAGAATTTTTTTATTTTCTGAATTGCTCCAGCCACGGGCAAAACGGATTACATAATTTTCCGAAACAGAGAGACCTTTCATTTCGTTTACCCTGCGTTGGGCATATTCTTTTACTTCCTCGCTCTCATTTTTAATCAGCGAATTTACCCACACCCCTACTTTGGAAGGGTTTAATTTTTCGAGCAGCTTAAAGGAAAATACTGCTTTAGACTTTTTTAAATCATTGAGTTGAGATTCAAGGTTAGAGGTAATTTGGGTAAACCCTACCTCCAGTTTATCTTGATGAAACTCGGCACTCTCTAACTTCGAGCGTATCTTATTTCGGTATCCTGCATATAACTTTATGGACAAGAGCATATATACAATGCACAACAATACTACCAGGGGCGGTATCCACGAAATTTGAAAAAAAGCCACATAGCTTAATCCAAAAACGACTAACCCGGCAATGAACCTTCCCGATTCATTTATAACTCCTTCAATTTTTGCCTGAATGCCAAAACGGTATCGGCTGTCGAGCGGAATGAACAATAGTTTATAAACCGGATTCTCCAGCGAATCGCGAAGAGTGGTATTAAAAAGCTTAGTGAGGGCAATAAAAAGAAAAAACAAAATATAGGCTTGCGGGTTTGCTTCGGGGGAAAACCCATAGAAAGAAACCGTAATGAGCGACCCTAACGAAAAAAGCAACGTAACGACCGGCAGCATCAGCAACGAAACACGAATGCCATACGTACCCAGAATACGATCATTTACAAACGTCTGCAAAACCAAACTCAACAAATAGATAGCTCCGTTAAAGTATCCCAAAAAATTAGTCAAGTCGCGCTGTACCGGGTACTGCCGGTTCAGCATCGTCTGGAAGCTGAAGTGGTTAAACATAAATGTAACCATGGAAGTCATTAAAAACACAGCCAATAAAACGATGTACCGGTCTTTAAACATTTGGTTAAACCGGGTTTCGGTTTTCACGGTATCATCAAACTCGCGCGGGTTATTTTTGGCAAGCTTAAATTTTGAAATAATGGTTATTACAAATACTAATGCCGCGATAATGCTGATGTTGCTGATTACCAGATAATCGGAGGTATCCGAAAAGAAAGACGTGGTGAGCGGAATAAAAAAGTTGGATAAAATAATGGCGATGAGCTGGCCGGTATCTATCCACCCAATAATCCGTTTAGACTGGCGGAAATTAAATATGCGACCAAATATTCCCCAGTAACAAAGTAGCAAAACGGCCGTTACGGGGCCGGTGAGGCAGTACATTGTGTACAGGGCATAGGCATGCACTACCGGGTTGCCAAAACGATAGAAATAGTACACCAGCGATGTAATCAGTACAATAACGGCAATGCTGGCAATGGTGAGTGTGCCAAACCGGATGCGGCTTTGAAAGAATGAGAAAATAAGTGTGGATACAATTCCCAAAATACCGGTAACTAAAAATGCCTGATTGATGCGGTCGCTCATCTGGCTCAGAAACAACGACTCGGCTGTTACCTGAAACGTAGCCACATAGATACCGAAGAAAAAACCGGTTATTAGCATAAGCACTACCTGCTTTTGCTCTCGCGTTTGAGGCGAAAAAAAACTTAAAGCATCCTTGTTCACGTTTTTAAAAAAATAGAAATTCAGTAAAAATAATTCAATTAATTCAAAATAACGCACCTCATACGATGCGCAAACCTGAAAAAAAATCCGTCAAACGGTTGCGTAAATATTGTTGAACAGAGCCTCTGCATCCGGCTACAGAAGGCTTACCTTTGCCGGTAAATAATAATTTTTATGGCCAAAGTGGAAACAAAAAGCAAGGGAGCAGCTAAAAAGAAAGGATCGAACGATATTGTATCCGTTTCTGAAACCATCCTCAATAAACTGAAAGATCTTAACTTAGAACCCGGCCTCCAATCAGATATTGTATGGTGTTTAGGCAGCTACCATCACGACCACAACCCGGTAGGGCTGTATGAAAAAGCCGAACACGCCTTACATTTATTTAAAGCCGAACATGCCAAAAAAACCAAAGGCATTACAATTAAAATTATTACGGACATCGAGAAAGTATTAAAAGCGAAGTAGCCAGTTGTATAGGTTACTAAATCATGTGCGTAACATTGGAGAGTTCGCCCTTGTATTGCGTGCATACCACACCGAATTTATTTAGAAAATCAACTCCTTCATCGGAGGCAATTCCTTTGTGTGCCGCATAGGAGTTTAAGTAAACTACCCGTTGTATGCCCATACTGTAAATAATCCGCGCGCAAGCCAGACAAGGCGACAACGTAACGTACAGGGTAGCCCCTTCTACGGAAGTTTTATTTTTTACGGCATACAAAATAGCATTTTGCTCGGCATGGATGGCCAGCGAACACCCTCCTTTTGAATCGCGCGGGCAGCCCACATCAGGCCATTCTTCATCGCAATTATGAGTGCCGCCAGGCGGGCCATTATAGCCAATGGAAATGATGCGCGTATCTTTGGCCAACACAGCTCCTACATGTCTTTTTATACAATGCGATCGCTTGGCCAGGTTTACGGCCAGCTCCATATAGATGTCGTCAAATGCAGGTCTGCTCACAGCAAAAAAATTTACCAAAAATAATAGTTTAGTTTTTGGTTCGTCAATAGAACTCCATCAAAAAATAGCTATACCTGCTCCGCAATTTTGTATCTTCGCAGTCAGTTTTCGCTACTATGAAGATTATATCTTTTTGCGGGTTTCTTTTCTTAATGCACTTTGCCAGCGGGCAAGAGTTAAAAAACAGAATAAGCCCATTGGCCATAGCTTCGGCCAAATATAAAAAATCATATATAAAGGTAACTTACTCACAACCTCGCAAAAACGGTCGTGAAATTTTTGGAAAGGTAGTACCCTTCGGGCAAGTATGGAGGCTGGGCGCCAACGAAGCTACAGAACTAACTAGCACCAACGATATTCTTCTTTCGGGCAATGTATTGAAAAGCGGAACCTATTCGCTTTTTGCCATTCCGGAAAAAGAAAAATGGACACTTATTATTAACAGCGACAACGGTTTGTGGGGGGCGTACAATTACAACACCAAAGCAGATGTACTCCGTGTTGTCTTGCCAGCCACACCTATCCCAAGCCCAGAAGTGTACGAATCGTTTACCATAAAAATAGATCAGAAAACAGATTCAGCCCGACTCCTATTTTTATGGGATCGCACCCAAGTCAGCTTGCCTATTACCTTTACGGAATCGAAGCCATGAAAAAATATTTGGTATTGATTTTTTTTGCTTTCGTTTGCGTAGCAAAGGCCCAAGATATTTCAGAGCTATCCAAAAGAAATGGTTTTAAAGACATTAAACTAGGCAGTGCCGTAGATAGCATAAAAGGCATTGAGTTTAAAAAAGATTTTATTGAACTAAAAGAATTTGAGGCTAAGCTCTATGAAGTGAATAACCCAGTTTACAGAAAAGTGGGTGAGGCCGACATCCGGCAAGTGAAACTGAAAACTTACAAAGGACTAATTTACGAAATCATTGTTATTACCCCGGTTGACCCACGCATTATGATGGGACTGGAAAAATTGTATGGCAAAGCCAAATTTAACTTGCGACATGAAACGTATAATTGGTCTGTACCCGATAAAATTACTTTAGTTTATAAAGGCAGTCCTAAAGAAGTAGTTCTTACATACCAATCGCCTCCCATCCTTAAAATGATGTATGCCGATAAGAACAAAAAGATACAGGCTGTGGCAGACGATTTTTAAATTTTTGTCTTCTTATTTCATCGCTTCTACAATGGGTTGTCCTGTGCAGGCACTGGGAAATTTAATATGAAGTAATACCGAAACCGTGGGTGCTATATCTGTAATGGGGTGATATTGAGCACTACTCCCCTGCTTTATCCCCTTTCCAAAAAATAATACCGGCACATGCGTATCGTACGAATACGATGACCCATGTGTGGTACCCAACTTATTGGCTCCATCTACCCAGCCGGGCTCCAGTTCATAAGCCAAATCGCCACTACGCTTAAAGTGATACCCACGAATTACAAACCCTTTTATTCCACCCTCTGTATAACTGCCCTGTCGGATTGTGCTCTTCGAAAATACTTGAGTTACTCCTTCTTTGGCCTGAAGATAATTGCCCACCAACTCGGTAGCAAGCATATACTCTACTCCCGATGTTTTCAGGTCGCCCGAAAACAATGGAGAATTAAAAAATACCTGGTTGTTAGAAACGGTTTCTACCAATGTCTTCCCCGGAAAATACGTTGCCAAAAAAGTATTCAATTCGGTCTTTAGTGTGTTGTCGTTAAAATTTCCGGCCGGTATGCGGTTGTCTTTTAACGACTGCGGCACATCTACCACAGCATGGTCGGCCGTAAGGAAAAACAAATAATTTCCTTTTCCCACCTCATCGTCTAATTTTTTTAGCAGGCTGGCCATATTTCTATCTAAACGCAAGTAGGTATCTTCTACCTCTACCGAGTTGGGGCCCATCGCATGGCCAATCAGGTCAGTAGAAGAAAAAGAGATTGTCAGAAAATCGGTATAGTTGTTTTTGCCCAGGCTCTCACCGGTAATGGCAGCTTCGGCAAAGGAGGCCAATAAATCATTGCCCATAGGCGTAGCCGGAAGCAAATTATAGTTTCCGTTTTCCATGCGTAACTTTTTCAGATCGTACGGAAACACTGGTTTCTCTTTTCCCTTTCTGATATTTTCATAAGGAGAGTCATCGGCTGTGCTTTCTGTATATTGCTCCATCGGCAAGAGTGTTTTCCATTCTTGGTTCAGAAAATCATCGCTTAGTTTGCGGGCATTAAAAGCATCTACCCAGGCGGGCAAAGTCGTAAGGTAGTAGGAACTGGAAATAAATTTTCCGCTCTTGCTGTCAAACCAATACGCTGCATTGGCCAAATGCCCGGCTGGCAGCACTGCGCCCCTGTCTTTAATAGACACTCCGATTACTTTTGATTTTTTCTGTGTAAAAAGTTTAAGTTCATCAGTAACAGTAGTGGATAGCAGCCGCCATGGGCTTACATCACCATGACCATCCGGGTTACCTACCGGCTTTTGGGTTTCATCGCCCACACAGTTTACCTTTTTTTTCAGTTCTTTGTCCCACCAGTCGTTGGCAATAATGCCATGATAGGCGGGAGTGGTACCTGTATAAACCGAAGCATGGCCGGGGCCGGTATAGGTGGGCACATAATTATAGTGTGCGTTAGTCAACATAAAGCCTTCGCTCATAAGTCGTTTAAATCCACCTTCCCCGAATTTATCCTGAAAGCGATATAGGTACTCTTGGCGCATCTGGTCTACCACAATGCCCACGACTAACCGGGGGCGTTCCTGCGCATAGATGAGGGTCGTAAAAACCAAAAATAAAATGGTAAGCGATAATTTCTTATTCATTTTTTATGTCGTTTAAAATTAAGATCCGATCAACAAGATGTATCGGCCTTCAATTTCTAAAAAAAAACATTCCATCAAAACAAGTTCATCAAATTCCAGAGCGGATAAAGATTAAATTTTCAGACCGGTTAAATAAAACTCAAGCAATTAATTTTCCGGGCAGATGAGCTTGGTCCATTCATTTTCTTCATAAACTTGTTTTCGTAACATTTTTCCATTGTGATCATAATAAATTACTACCACAATACCGGCTTCTTCTACTTCTTTATGCGTAACATATACCGGCTCTTCGTCACTGCCATGATTTTCTACCGAAGAAAAAGTAGGTGAAATAATAATTCCTGATTTACTGCTTACTACACCAAAATAATTTTCTTGTTGCACAATGGCCAATTTCTCTTCGGCATTATCTTTTATCATTCTAAAATTTTTTATCAGGCGCAATACCGGTTTATTCTCAATAAAATTATACAGTTGCCACTCAAATCCCAGCCTTACCCAAATTTCTTTAACTGACCAAGGTTGTATTTCATCGTACAGAAATGGCACGATTGCTTTCTGTTGCCAATCTACCACTCCATAGTGCCCATCTTTATAGACAATAAAAAAATGATTGAGTAACCGCACCATATTCTTGCCATAGGTTGGTTTTATCATGTGCCGGGTAGCCAGATCATACAAACCAAATTTTTTATCTTTAAACAAGGAAACCAATCGGGCATCAGGCGAGATCAGAGCACTGTACTCCACCGGCAAAACCGGCTTGTTATGCCGATCTATTAATCCTTTCTTATTTTTTTTAGTAATCATTAAATAATGGGCACCCAGCGATTCTATTTTATCAGCCTCTGTAGCGAACAGTTTTTCACCGGTGGCTATATCGAAAATATTTTTCTTTGTTTTTTGCTGTGTATAAAAGTACCTTATCGAATCTGATGACGGAACAAATACGACTCGTTCTTTAGCTGAAATGTCAAGCCGGGTCAATGAGTTGATGTGTATATGAACACTGTCTTTCCGCTTTGAAAAAGCTAAGCCTTTAAAAAACCAAATACTATCACTTTGTGGCTCTATTATTTTTTTTTGTTGAACATCAAACAATTGTTCTCCCTCTCCTGTTTTCAATTGAATCCATTGTTTATAAAACCGGAAGTGTACAAACAGGCGGTTTTGCAACTCAGCACCAAGTCCTTCCAGCACGTAACGGTCGTTCATAAACCGCACCAAACCAAAAGGTGTAAGTTGTAAAGACTGCCGCGCCAGAGGCACCACATACTCTAATTTTGAATTTAAAATACCCTCCAGCGATCCGTTGCTCACCCATAAATTCTGCCCCACTCTTTTCACGCAGTCAAAAACAAAACTTTCATCGAGCGGAACGCCATCTGCCAATGGCCCCATTTGGCCGGTTGTGTATAAATTTTTTTTTCCGTTTCGGTCAGCCACAATAATCTCATCTAAAATGGAAATAGAATTAAATTCGGGCGGCAAAAGAGGTCGCCCATTCAGCGCCCTGAGCTCTACCCGGTTTGCTTTCTTTAATACCAAAAAACGCCCCGCCAGCACGGCTGCATCTTGTAAATTACTTTCAATGACCACACCGCTTTTATGTACTACCCGAAAAACCGAATCTCCGCATTTCATAAATCCCGATCCTAAATCTTTAAACCCGCCCGGCAGCGGGGCAATCTGTACTCCGTTTCGGCCATACAGCCCATTGGCTGTGGTTAACACATCTTCTTTGGTAGCCTGACATTTATAGTCATCGCTCACATCATCAAATTGAGGCAAGAGTGTTTCGTGGCCATGAAGATCCATAAAACCAAATTTTTCATTCTTATAAAATGGCATCCATAATAATTTATTGAGAGTTGTTATGTGTTCTAATGAATCGGAAGAAAGATGATCCCCTATTTTCTCATCTCCCTCTTTCAGTAAATGAAAAAGAATGTTTTTGGCCCGGTTTGCATAGCTACTGTATGGATTTTCATCTATAAATTTTTGAAAGCTAATGATCAATCCGGAAGCGGTTAACACTTCATAAATATTTTTTTCGGCTGTCTTTTTATACGGACTGCTGGGGTATTGAGCTACAAACTGTTGAAAGCTCTTCAGTTTTTTATCTTTTGTTTTGGCTTCGAACAATAAACTCTCAAATCGGTGCGAAGCTTCAACCGTTCGGTGCGATGATGGGTATCGTTTTAAAAAACTTTCGAATACGGTATAAGTATTTTGTTTCATGGCTTCCAGAAAAGCCACTTCATCGCGCAGCTCAATTGCTTGTTTCTCCTGTACTGATCCCGGGTGTTTATTTATAAACTGATCGTACGATTTCTCGGTATTTATTATTTTGGCTTCATCAAAAGCAACGCTATCAACCTGGTGGCGCAATACCTGCAGCGAGGTGCTGTCGGGTTGTTTTCGTTTCTCTTTTTCTTTGGCTTCTAAACGGCCATACATACGCAAAGCCGTTATAGTATGGCGATAGGCCGAATCGGGTTGGTGCGAGGGGTTTTGAGGGTTTAAAAACCAGCGCGCCATCAGCACCCGGGCTTCTATATTAAGAGAATCTTTTCGAAGTACTTTAGTTAATACTTGCCGGGCAGCAGACCAATTATGCTGATTCATTTTTTTTTCTGCCTGACGCAATGGGTTTATCTGTGCTAGCGAAGAGAAAGCAGTGCCTAATCCAACTAAGCCCCATACCCATGTAACGTAAATATTTTTTTTTACACTACTCATTCACTTTCTATTGCGCTAAAATTACTAATATTGCAGCCTTATTTAAAGTTCGGGGTGTAGCGCAGCCCGGTTAGCGCATCACGTTAGGGACGTGGAGGTCGGATGTTCGAATCATCTCACCCCGACAGATTGACAACTAAGTGTCTAAAACCCTCTATATACTATATGGGAGGGTTTTTTATTTACAAAATCTTTTCAAAAAGCTGCCCCTTGCGGGGGAATCAAAGTAAATCATTGCTCTTTCAATATCTTATAGCATGTCGTGAAAACCACCTTAAAGATTCTTTCTTTAATATATCATGGCAACATAATTCTGAATGGATCGAAAGATCTACTATCAGTATACCGGTACAAAAGTAAACATCCACTTTACTGGATTCTGCCAATTGATACCTTTGAATTTTGCAATTGGAAGTTTTACCACGACTGTATTCCAGCCTTTATTTAATTGAATTTTTGAAGGACTCCTATATTCGTATCCTTCATCAATTAAAGGAATTTCAGAATTTCCTTTTTGCCCTGCCCGTTTCCAGGATGGAGGTAAAATTAATTTTCGGTTTACCCACAATGCGCTTTGTTTGTTATCCCATGCATTGGCTGGAGGCGAGTCAGTAGCAGGAGATCGGGAGAGGTTATTAAACCCAATCCAGAAATCTTGTACCATTTCTTCATTGCTCCATATCTTGGTAGTGGCGTACCAAGTCGTATTTTCTTCTGGTATTTCTATCAATCCTTTAATCAACGGATGCCACCAGTGGCGAAGCACCAGGGTTCCGCCTGTCGCTTCAAATGCAGCTGTCAATTTTTCTAAACTAAAATCGAATTCTTCAGGGGCAAATTTTTTAGCAAGGTTGCCTTCGTTAAGATAAGGCCCAAAGAATTTCCACGTAATGGACGCCTGCCTCTCATAGGGGAAAGGGCGGTTTTGAAAATAATTTTGTTTATGATCCCACAATCTATTTTCAAATTCGATGAATATCTTTAGTTCGTCTGAATTGGGAGTTCCCGCATTGGCAACCCAGCCTTCCGTTCCGCCACCACGCCAACTTCTCTCGGCAAAAGTAAGCATGGCCGGATAGACAGGATTCATTTTTAATACGTCTTCTGGATTGGCTACTGCCCGATCATGCCATAAACAAATAGCACCACCTAAAAGATTTTTGTCACCTTTTGGTTTGTTGCCAATCCTGCGATTAAAAATGGTAACAACGCTTTCCAATGGATCCATGTGATTCAAATACAGATGCCGTGAATCAATGTACTGTACAGAGGCATTGGCTGTCTTTCCCTTATCATCCATCCATAATTGACGAATCGTGCTTTCAGAGAAATTTCCACCCGGCTCCCACCCTATTACTTTCTTACCAAATCCTTCAATAAAACTCGTTACTTCAGGTATGAATGTCTGATTGGTGAGTTTTACTTCATCGGCTCCAATATGCACATAGGCTACATCATACGTAGTCAAAAATTCTTTTAAAATATTCTTTATAATACTTAGGCCTTCTTCGCTTTGCATGTCCGTTCCCATTGCACGTGTAAATGCGGCACTATGGCCGGGCATATCGATTTCAGGAATCAGTGTAATAAATCGTTTTTTACAAAAAGTAATCAACTCTTTCAACTCCTCTTCAGAATAATACTGACCTTTATGTCTTAGCATATTTTCTGGTGCGGTGAGTTGTGGATATTGCCTGCTAGCCAGGCGCCAGGCGATATCTTCGGTGAGATGAAGATGAAACACATTAAGTTTGTAAGCAGCCATGACTTCAATTTGCTGCTTCAACAATTCTAATGACTGAAAATTTCTGCCCACATCCACCATGTATCCCCGCCATTCAAATGCCGGCCAGTCAGAAATTTCGCAGGCATCAATCAGGGTATAATCACGCATCAATTGCAATAAAGTCTGAATACCGTTGAAGATGCCGTGTAGGGTGTTGGCCGAAAGCAATATTTTCTCTTTTAAGATAACAAGATGATAGGCTTCGGCCGGTAAATGCGGGGCCTCTACTGGCTCAAAGCGTAATTCAATAAATGGTTTATTGATTGAATTGTTTTCAATTTTTACTGTCAATCCTTGTCCCTGCAATGCCTGTTGCAATCTCTCTGCTACTATTCGCAGTGTCGTGTCTTTTATTACGATGGCATTGCATTGGTAAAGGGGGAATGTTTCGTCTCGCCATTTTAACTGTTGCGGCATGGGGATGAGTGCCGCTTTCGGTTGCAAATCATATACTAACGGATAGATCAAATGCTTCCACAGCATATATCCATCTCCTGTCAGGTGTAATCCATCGTTAGTAAATTTCTTGTTGAGTTTACCCTCGACATCGCTAAAGGGCGTGCAGATATCAACAAACGTATAATGATGAAGGCTGGTGTTGTGCTGCAATGATGTATTTACTTGTTTTATCCTCTCCCCTTTACTTGTGTGATCTTCAAATTTTTGAAAGGCATCATTTACAGGTAAAATACTTTGCACATAAAGTTTGGATGACGGTAACTCCTGATGCAGGTAATCGGCCATCCATAAAATATTCTTTACCACGCTGTCGGCAGAAATGTTTTTTGCCAAATCGTTTGTGCCAATCAGTAAAAAAATTTTTGACGGGTGCTTGGCAACCACTTCCTCCATTCGATTCATAACGCCCGAAGTGATATCGCCACTGATTCCTCGGTTTTTAATCCGGCTATCGGCAAAAAGTTCACTCCACTCGGCTCCATCGGTAATGCTATTCCCCAGAAAAATAATATCGCCTTTGGTTATAGGAAGGCTTTTGAACAGTGAGACACGCTGAAGGTAATAGGTAGAGAAAAGACCGTTAGGGAAAGAAGGTATTTTTAGTTGCGCGTAAACACCATTAACTACAATCCATAATATAAACACACAAAATTTTTGTCTCATAAGAATCTGTTAGATTCAGCGCACAAGTTTAACCGTGAATAATTTTGTTTCATGAGGGCGTATACTTCCGCTCCATTTACCATTAATTTTTTGTTGTTGTTTTGTCCATACATCTCTCAGTTCAATTTTCCCGGCAAAGCCAAGCGCTGCAAAATCTATTGTCGTGTTTTGTAAAATCTGGCTTCGATTTAAAATTGCCACGGCATACGAGCCCTGGAGCAAGGGCTTGACAAGAACATAAATAGTTTCGTTCTTAATTTTTAATTCGGCTTGTTTCCCCAGGGCATCCTGATTAATGGCAATTACTTCATCATTTAGCAATATTTTTTTTGTTTCCTCATTCATGTTTCGCACATCGTTCGTAGCAATCAGAGGAGCCGCCATCATACTCCATAAGCTCATTTGCGATTGGTACTCCGTATCTGTGCAGCCGGTGCCCCCCAGATCTCCGGATGGTCCCTTGTTCCCATACAATCCCACTACGAGCATATCAGGATCGTTCCAATGACCGGGACCCGCATAATGAGAAAGCATAAAATTCATATCCGCAATGGCAATGATGCTTTTCCAATTATCGCGCACATCAAATGTTGTACGCCATAATTGGCCGCCTGCATTACGTGCCCAGCGCCAAGGCTGACGCTCGCCCCATTCGCAAATACCAAAAACAATTTCTCTTCCAGACTGGCGCAATGCATCGGCCATTGTTTTGTAACGTATTTTGGCTGTTAATGAATCTGCGGGCGCATTGCAATAGTCATATTTAAGATAATCAATCTGCCATTCGGCAAAGGTTTTGGCATCTTGTCCTTCAAAATGCAGGCTGGCGGTGTAGCCCGCACAGGTAAGAGGCGCTGCATCGGAATAAATGCCCAGCTTCAACCCTTTGGAATGCACATAATCTGCCAATGCTTTTATGCCCGATGGGAACTTTTGGGGATCAGGAATCAGGTTGTTTTTGTTGTCTCGGCCGCCTTGCCATCCATCGTCAATCATGATGTATTGATATCCGGCTTTCATCATCCCGGAATGATTTATGGCATCGGCCATTTCGCGAATGATTTGCTCATTAATATTCACTCCAAAATAATTCCACGTCATCCAGCCCATGGGCGGAGTAGGCGCCAGTATTTTTTCTTGGGCGTTTGCCTCTAAGAGAATGTGAGTCAGGCAGCCTATTAATATTAATTTTTTCAACATAAGAAGGGTTATTTTTGTCTTTCTAAAATGGGCGAACCGACTACCCGCACTTCACGCATCGGCATATCGTTCAGTTGTTCAAAAATTATGATTTCATTATTTTCTTTTTTCAGCCAGCAACCGGGTAAATATAATGTTTGCTGGGGTCCCACTTTCCAATAACGACCAAGGTTGATGCCATTCACCAATACAATTCCTTTGCCCCACGATTCCATATCCAAAAAGGTGTCGCCTGTTTTTTCCAAATTAAATGTGGCTGCATAAACGGTTGGTTCGCCTACCCTATTTTTTTGTTTCAGAGCGTTAAAATCCGGCACCCGATCAAACGGCAGTTTATACATTTTCCAATTACCCTTAATGATAACGTTATTAATTGTGGGCGGTGAAATAATTCCTTTGGTGTTATTTATAATCGCAGCTCCGTAGTTGATGCGTCCCATGTTCTCCACCAAAATATCGAGCGTGGCCTTTGCCGGAATAAAAATATTCAATTCATAAATATTGTTTTGGCGATTCAGCTCGCCTGTCCTTTTGCCATTGATATACACCGTGGCATAATCGCGAAGGCCCTTTATTTTCAGTTTGCCATTTGCTGCTTCAGAAAAAGTTTTACTGTATAAAACGTAACCATCTCCCTGGCCGAGGTCTTCAAAACTCATTACCGAATCGCTCTCTATCGGAGTGAGTCTATTTTTCCACTCCAGCACATTATAAGTTTTCTTTAGCTGAATTGGAGGAAATGTAATTACGGGTGGGGAAGCCGGCACATCGGGAATATTTATTTCGTATTTTTTCATTAGCTCGCGAAGGGCATTGTATTTTTCAGTTGGCCAGCCAGCTTCACTGATGGGGGCATCATAATCGTAGCTTGTTAAGTCCGGTTGAATGTGATGGGCATGGTCATAATTTGCCCCTGCGGTAAATCCAAAATTGGTACCGCCATGGATCATGTAAAAATTAAAATTTACTCCTGCCTGCAAATATCTCTCTGTTTGGGCTACCGTACTTTCAGTCTTTACCTTAACAAATGGCTCACCCCAATGATCTAACCAGCCCGGATAAAATTCGGCCACCATGTATGGCCCTGTGTTGTTGTTAAATTCGTTTACTGCTTTTTTTAGGTTGTCAATGTTGTCTTCGCCATTGGCAGTTGGCAGTATTCCTTTTACTGCACCTCCCTTAAAGAGCGAGCTGCCATCGGAAGTAAAATACGGACCTTTAAAACCAACCTCGTTTAAAATATTAATAAAGGAAGCGTTGTATTTTTTGTGTGTTTCTAATGGAATGTCCTGCCGCTGTGCCACATACGAACCAAATTCATTTTCGGCCTGCACTAAAATAATCGGACCGCCCTCGCTCACCTGCAAGTCTTTTACTTGCTCAGCCAATTTTGTGAGGTAGGTGCGGCACGAATCAAGGAAGGGTAAATTCAATGTTCTGATTTCTAATTTTTTATTTTGTTGCAGCCACCACGGATAGCCACCAAACTCCCACTCGGCACACACATAAGGCCCGGGCCGAAGAATAACAAACAGCCCTTCTTCTTGCGCCATCTTTATATACTCCCGTATATTTTTATTACCCGATTTAAAATCCCAGACACCGGGTGCCGTTTCGTGATAATTCCAAAAAACATACGTGGTTACGGTATTCATACCCATTGCTTTCACCATTTGAAACCGGTGACGCCAATATTCTCTGGGGATGCGTGCGTAATGCATTTCACCCGAATGAATTTTAAAAGGTTTTCCATCGTAATTAAATTCACCGTCCTTTATTTCAAAATGATGGAACGTTTTGCTCTTATCTTGCGAAAAGCAAAATTGAAAAACAAAAAGGGCTATGAGCAAAAAAAATAATTGTTTCATACCAAGTCAATGATGTATTTTCTACAATTTAAAAAATTGAAGTGTCCGTTCAATACACTTTTATCTTAAAAGTAGAAGCCGGCAATCTTTCTGAGTTGGTAAGATTGGCATCTGTAAACGGTTTCCATCCGTAATAAATGTATGCTGGTTTCTCTTTTGCCGAAATGATAATGCTCTCTTTATTAATGGTGGCTTCAACATCTGTTATCCCATTCAGCGAAAACCCTCTCAAATGTGAGCCATCTGCTGTACGAAGTTTATGAGCATGCCTAAATGAAATTGTAATTATTCCATTTTTGTATATCGCTGCAACGGGCAACGGCCCCGAAGAAACAATGTTTCTCTTGTAGGTTTTATTTAGAGCCCACCGCGCCAATCGTTCGCCCACGGTTTTCTTATCTCGGGGATGCACATCATTTTTTAAGCCAATGTCGGTACATACAGCCATACCACTGTTGTTAATTTGATCCAACGCTTTCCGCTGTTCATCGCGAAAAAATGGCCACCACTGACCTTTATAGTTTGCCGTATCAATTGACGACAATTGTACAAAATAAAAAGGCAACCCGGGTTGGCTCCACTTTGTACGATAATCACTCACCATCAGCTTCATCAGGTCAACATATTCGTTTACACGCTCCCTCTCTTGTGCATTGCTTTCGCCTTGATACCAAAGGATGCCTTTGATGGGCAGTTCAATCATCGGTTGTATGCCGCTGGCAAAAGCAAAGCCAGGCTTAAACGCATGATTGGGGCCCAGATCATCCATCAAAATATTTTTTGTACTGTCTGTATTTTGCTTTCCTCGCAAGCGTACCCACACGGGCAATGCATCGTTTGTCAGCCAGTTGCCTTTCACTTTCGCAAAAAAACGCGAGTCGTTTTTCATAGCTTCGCGATTAATGAAAGTTTCGATGGGCGAACCACCTATCGCCAAATGAATCAGACCGATCGGAATTTTTTCTCTGGCTAAAATTTCTTTTGCGAAGTAATAACCAACGGCACTCATGCTTTTAAATGAATTGCTATCGCTGGCTTCCCATTGTCCTTTATAGAAATCGTTTACGTTTAACCGCCTGACTATAGAATCCGGAAATGGTTTTCCATAAATATTTTTCCCGGCATAAGTTGGATTATAAAGGCGGAGTAAAGGCCGATTGGCCATCAGTAATTCTTTCTTAAAATGCATTTCCTTTTCCATTGGCCATTCCATGTTTGATTGACCCAGGCAAAGCCAAAGGTCTCCCACCAGAATATTTTTTAATTCTCTATTTTCATTTCCTGAAGAAATAAAAATAGTTTGCGGGTTAATGTTTGCTTTTTGCTTTGGAAAAAGCACACGCCACGATGAGTCTGGTTTTACAATCACAGTTTTAATTTTGCCTGCAAACAAAACGGAAACCTTTTTCCCCGGAATAGCCTTGCCCCAAACGCGTACCGGTAAATTGCGTTGCAGCACCATATTATCAGAAAAGATTTTGGCCGTACGAAGTTGAGCTTTAACAAGCAGCGGACTAAAAAGTGAAAGCAGAACAACCATCTTCGCCAAAGATGAAGATCGCAACAATAAAAATTTACACTTGTAATAAGCGCCCGTCATATTTATTTCTGCTGGAGATATTCTTCCAATATCATTTTGCAATACCACTCTTGCCGTGGTAAATGAAAGGGTCCTTTAAATAAATTTCCTTTCGCGGGTTGCGCTATGCTTCCATCGCGATGGAGGTAACCAAACCACTCCCCGTTTTTTTTATCATGAAAATGTTGGTACGCATAATCGTGAACCATCTTGTGCCATTGTGCATACTTTTCGTTGCCCGTCATCAGGTAGGCAAGCAGTGTAGCGATGATCGTTTCATTATGTGGCCACCACATTTTCATGTCTTGCCAATATTCCTGCACGGGCTTGTTATCCACATCCCGAAAATACAAAATGCCGCCATATTCTTTGTCCCACCCCCGCTCCCACATATAGTCGAGCATCTTGCAACCAAGCGAAATTAATCGCGGGTCGTTGTTTCGGTATTTTGCTTCATGCAAAATAAACCACGCACCTTCAATGGCATGGCCGGGGTTTAATGTTCTTCCATCGATGTGGTTGATGATGCTTCCATCGGGTGCCACTTGTTCCATTACACAGCGGATGTCGTCTTTCACGAAATCTTTTTCGATTTCATCAATCCATTTGCTAATCCATTCATCACAGCGGTCATCACCGATGGTGCTGCGCAATTGCTGAGCCGTGTTGATCAGGATCATCGGCACCCCTATTCCTTTGGAAGGACGAACGTTGGAAAATTTGGGTGGCAATTTTTTTTCTCCACTGGCATACGCCAGACAATTACTAAATATTTTACGCGACCAATCTGCCAATTGCTTATCTCCGGTTGCTTTCGCACACGCAGCCGAAGAGATCACGGCAAAGGTTTCAGAAAAAAAATACCTGCGCTTGCGTATCGGTTGGCCAGCGCGGGTAACGTGAAAAAACATTTGTCCGTCTGTATCAAAACAGTACTTTTTCAGAAAATCAATTCCCGATTTTGACCATACGAGCCATTCTTTTTTTTGCTCAACTGTATTGTACAGGGTGGCCAGCAACCAAGCGGCACGTCCCTGAATCCACACGGCTTTGTCGTCATCGATCAAACTTCCATCGGCATCGCGCATTAACAAATAGCCGCCCTGTTCATGATCAACTGAGCGTGGAAACCAAAACGGAAACGTGTCGTTCAGTAATTGGTTAGAGTAAAAATCTTTTAATGCAGCAAGATCTTGGCGGGAGTACGACATAAGAAAAGCATTTCAAGTTTGTACTGAGTTTATGTCTGAAAAGAAAAAGTATTTTATTTAACAATATCACTCACGGGTATCCTTACAAAATACAGTTCTTTAGTGCCTTCGTATAAAAAGCCGAGCGTATTGTTATCAATTTTTGTAAGTGCCGAGTACCCGTAGCAAGAGCGTTCATCTATCAACAATTGATTTGCCGGCAGCCAACTTTCTCCTAAGTCGAGACTGGCTTTGATGGTAATGTTTCTGCGTGGGGCCGATGATACATTGGGGTTGCTGAAAAAGATTATTTCTTTCTGAACACCTTTCGTCAATACGCTGGCTTTAATCATACTGCCCATGCAAACGGGGTCGGGCAATGCGCTGTAAGAGGTAGCATCTTCTACCCAACTGCTTCCCATGTCTGGGGAAGTAGCCACGCTTCTGAAACTGCCGCGGTTATCGCGCATGTTCAGCATCAAGGAGCCGGTGTTGGTTTCCACTACGGCACTTTCGGTAGTGTTAGATTTGGCGCCTGTGCCTCGCTTCCAGGTTGTGCCATGATCATCACTATATATTATAGTAGAGTACGGCATACCATTCGCATCCCAATATTGGGCAGGGAAAACGAGTGTTCCATTTTTCATTACGGAGCCTGTGCCCGGTCCTTGAAAAAATATTTTCCATGCCGGGTCTTTCACTTGTGAGGTGATACTGTACGGGGTGGACCAGGTGAGTCCATCGTCACTACTGCTCACCAACATAAATTGCCCGGTTACATCGGGTGTCAGGCCGGGACCTGATCCGGCAATGCTGTGATTGCCTTTGCTCCATAGCGCTGCCACCCAAAGTTTTTTTGTAGCGGGGTCAAATAAAATCGCGGGGTCGCCCACTCCATTGGTTCCGTTAGGGAGAGGCCCCATGTCCATAATAATTTTCATTGCATTCCAGGTTCTTCCGCCATCTGTGCTACGGCTCATGCCTACATTAATATTAGCCGGAAGATCATTGCTGTTATCATAACGCACATCGTACACAGCAATCAATGTGCTCTGGTCGGTTGTTGTTATTCCCGGAATACGGTAGGTGTTCACGCCATCATCACCGGCTCTCCGCAATGCAATACCCATGTATTTGGAAAATGATTGGCCTGTTACTTCTAAAATTTTTTGGAAGTTGCCTGCTGTGTTGGTCAGTTGGGTTACATGTAGTTCTACTTGGTGATTTGTATTGGCCGTTTGCTTTAACGTAACGCTCAACCAAATATGGTTTATCTCGTACGAAAGTGGAAGGGCAACCGGAATATCAAAACGAATACCGGGCGACACGGAACCTACCGAATTGGCAGTAGAGAAAGTTGGGTCTATGC
Source organism: Bacteroidota bacterium (assembly GCA_018267135.1). Taxonomy (GTDB): domain Bacteria; phylum Bacteroidota; class Bacteroidia; order Cytophagales; family Cyclobacteriaceae; genus ELB16-189. The sequence continues at coordinate 15,236 of JAFDZA010000029.1, read as the reverse complement.
CAGTATAATACACTTCAACTTTTTGAATATCAGTAACGGCATCAGCGTTTAGTGTACATTGAATGGTTTGATACGTAATTGTTGGATTGCCGGCAGGCACATACCCGGTGATGGACACCACCGGATTGGTCGCCAGCCCTACCAGCACCGGATTGGCGGTAGCCGTAGAAACTATTTGTATATCCTTAGGTGCCACCGAACTCTTGGCGCAATGTGTATGGACGAGAAGCAGAGGAATTAAAAAAAGAAATCTGATAATTTTTTTCATAAGCGAATTTAATTTATAAACTGCTGACTTTGGGCCGGAGAAAATAAAGTTGAATAACAAGGGCCACCAACACAATGCTGCCCAACAGGGCGAAGTCTTTGCCCAGCCGCCCGGCATCGGTTGATTTGCCCAACCAGTCGGTTATGAATGCGCCAAAAAAAACACCGGTCATGTTCATGATACCATAGGCCGTTGCCCGGTATTTAGCTGAAACAAACTGACAAAGAATGGGCATATTGTTCGCATCGAACATTCCATACCCCAACCCAAAACAGAAGGCCGCACCAACCACGTTAAAAAGCGAGTGCCCTGATCCGATAAAAACCAATGACGGTATAGTTAAGCCCAATCCTATCGCACTCGTGTATATTCGTCCGCGAATATTTTTTTGCACCCACTTGTCGGAAAGCAGCCCGCCCGCTATCACCCCGATAAAAGAGGAAGCGGCAATAGTAATCGTAGCAATAGGTCCCGCCCGAGACATGTCGATATCTAAATTTTCTGAGAACAGCGTTGGCAACCAATTTTTTACAGCCCATCCGGGTAAACTGGGGACGGCAAAATAAAATAAGATAATCCAAAACGAAATGTTGCCGAATAACGAACGCAATCCTATTCTTAATGACGTCTTTGTTTTTATATGCAGTTGCCCTCCTTCATCAAATTCTTCCTTGCTCTTCATTTCTTTCAAAAAGAAAATCAAAACCATCGAGTACACAATCCCGATAAAACCAAAAAACTGAAAAGTAGAGTGCCATAAAAATCGGGCGGCAATGGTTGCTCCAAATCCTCCAAGTGCCTGTCCAACATATAACCCCGTCATGTGAATGCCAACCGCGAGCGAACGGGTTTTGGAAGAATGAAAATCGGCAATCAGCGATAAGCCGGCAGGAATATACAGTGCTTCGCTCACGCCCATCACGGCTCGCAGCCAATACAATTGATTGAACGTAGTGGCAAACCCCATGGCATACGTAACCCCCGACCAAACAAACAAACTGATCACGATAAGCCATTTTCTATTAACGCGATCGGCAATGATGCCGGCAAACGGACTCATCAATCCGTAAATCCATAGAAAAATTGCCATGAGATACCCAAACTTGGCTGCCGACTCTAGTTCAATAATATCTATTTGCATCGAAGGTCTCATCGTAGCGAGCATCTGCCGATCCATATAATTCAGAAGAGCCACCCCCCAAAGCAGCGCCACAACAACCCACGGATAAATCTTTGACTCCTTCATTTTTTATGTGCCCTCTCCGGATGGCGGCCACGAAACCATCCGGATGCTATTTAATTTTTGCCACAATCTTTCCAACCCGTATCATGGGGGTACGCACGCCTGCTCTGATTTCCCCACTGGGAATGATTACCTCCTCGTTCCATTTTACCGCTGTCGTTGTCACCTGCCCATCAAAAGGAAGCTCTCCAATTTTTTTCCAGACATCCGTTTGTGTGTTGTAGCTTAAAATATTTTTACTAAAACCGGGATGCGAAGACTGAATCTCAATTTTTTTATTGTTAAGTTCATTTTTTTTAATCATCTCTTTTTCGTTATTGATAGCCGCTATCAGTGATTCCACCTGATGAAATGTTTCGCCTGAGTCTCCGCTGAAAAGTAGAATTGAATGGGTCCCTGCTTCAATACCGGTGCCCGCACAAAGTGCATAGGGCAAATTACTTTTTTTCGTCCAGTTCCTTTTTTTAAAATCAAATTCAAAAACAGAGGAATAAAGAGTACTGATGCCATTTGGATTTTTGCTTCTCCCGCCAATCAGGTATAAAGATTCATTACGGCCATTGGATTGGCACACCATTACTGCGTGCGAAACAGAAGCGGGCAGTGGTTTTAAATCTTGCCAGCCTTGTTGTGTATGATTAAGATCCAGGTACAAAAATTGATTGGAGGTGGCGGTACTTGTCTCTCCGCCTGCCAGGTAGATCTTGTTGTCATAGCACGCCATGGAGGCGTTCGCTACACCCAGTGGAAGATCGGGAAGATGGGATATCAACACACTTTGTGTTGTATCATTCCATTGTAGTAAAAATACTTTTTGCGAAATGCTATTTTCGCTTTCGCCACCGGCACAGGCTACTCCCTGAGGGGTTGAGCAACTGGCACCGTAAGCTATTGCCTGGGGCAGTTGAATGGTTTTAAGGAAAGTAACCTCTCCTTTTTCTTTTTTAAATAAATGAAGCGAGTGGTAGTATTTTTTTTTGCCGCCATTCCAGGGCATACCCTCCGGGAAATTAGCTCCCCCGCCCACCATTAGTACGTTATGGTTCACCCCACAAATAGGGCCGGCCACCCCCAGCGGGTTTTCTTTTCCGTTTATGGGCAGAGCAATACCGGCTTCATTCCATCGAACAGACACAGGTGTTTTCTTTTGTGCCCAGGCCGTTACATTAAGTATCATTAAAAAAAATAATACAGGTACGCGGATCATTACTTTATAACTGAGGCAGCCGGCATTTGTGAACAAAAGATGCTAAACTTAATTTGCTCTGCATCCTTTTTAAAGAGCTGAAATTGTTCAGGGCTCATGTTGCGCACAGGCAAACGAAACTCCCCACAATCGAGCCTCATCAATTTCATATAGGCTTTGCCGGTAGCAATACCTCCGTATTTTCCCAGCAACCGAATCATATCAATAGATTGCTGTTGTTTTTTTCTTGCCGCTTCCAGATCGCCTTGTTCAAACGAAGCGATCAGTTCATTATACAATGGCGCAGCATAATTAAACGTGCTGCCCACACTTCCCCTGGCTCCAAGGGCCAATGCGGCCAGTATATTTTCATCACGCCCCCACAGCATGTCGTATTTTCCATTTTTAAAATTCAAGCATGAAAGGAAATCCATAAAATCTTCGTGCGTGTACTTCACTCCGGCAAAATTTAAAATTTTGTCATCTATTTCGTTCAGCAAATCAAACATGGTAAACCCAACACCTGTTAATACCGGAATGTGGTAATAATAAAATGGCATGTTGGGCACTGCGTTCGCTACTTTGCGGCAAGTTTCGGCAAGCACTTGTACATTGGCCGGTTTAAAATAAAATGGAGCGGTAAAGGCTACAGCATAAAGACCGCACTCCTCTGCATATTTTGCCAGCTCAATGCAATCATTTAAGCTGGTGCCGCCCACCAAGGGCATTACTTTAAAATGGTTATCGTCTTTTGATACCGATGCCCAGGCCTCAAATACTTTCTTTTTTTCTGTCTGGGTCATTGAAACTCCTTCGCCTGTTGAGCCGCAAATAAACGCACCCATAATTCCGTTGGCCTTCAGCATTTCATAGTATCCCGGTACGATAGATAAGTTTAGAGAGCCATCCGCGTGCATCGGGGTAAATGGTGCCGCAATCAATCCCTTCAAGTGTTCGATCTTCATAATTAATTTATTGTATGCGTATATAGTTTCCTTTGCGAGGCTGCTTGGGTCTGTGCGCTAACACGAAGCAATCTTATTTCGAAAAAAGTTATTTTTCTTTTGGCAATCCTAATCATTTCATATTTAATTAAGATTAACTCCCACACAGCTTTCATTAAAGTTAGATATCCATTCCTTTGCAGCCAGGCTTTTGACATCAGAATCAAAACTCTACATGTAAAGATCCCTATGTCATTGCCCAGGTGCAAAGAAGTGGAAAATTATTTTTTAAAAACTGGAGTAGCCTGGATTTTGTACTAACCCTCGGTTGTTAGTCAGTGAGGTTCGGTCGATCGGCCATAATAATTTGTATGAATCAGCGGGAAGTAAAGAGGTGTGTCCATACACAAAGTTATCGCCCATCCTTCTAAGATCGTACCAACGTTTCCCTTCAAACACGAATTCAAAAAGGCGCTCTTGCAGGATAGCTTCCTGAGGATTAGAGTCGATTGCCTGATTAGGATAATCTTGTACGCCAACTGTATAGGCCACTCCGTAGGCACGGGCCCGCACCAGATTAATTTCCGTGGCAGGACTTTGGCCTTGTGCCAGTTTCGCCTCGGCCAACAGCAACAACAAGTCTGCGTATCGGTAGATAGGAAAATCATTAGTAAAATACCGTACCCCCGATTGCTGCTCACCCTGATATTTATTAGTGAAGCATCCGGCAATAACATAGCTGCCGGCAGGTTTAGTATAGGCAGGTTGTATTGATGCCCATTTGCGGGTGTCGGCATTATTGAATTTTCTGAACGTAGTAATTTTTACAGGGGCACGTAGAAGCCCGCCCCAGTTGTCAACCGTGGAAGTAAATTGACGGTTTCCTACCGAATCATAAAAATTGGCGATCAACCCACTCTGCGGAACAAATGAACTCGGAATAAAACTATTGGTTGCCTCCAGGTACTGATAGTGGCTGGCAAAAATAATTTCATTATTACCACGGTTGGTGGAGGCAAACACGGAAGCATAATTGGGGAGTAAAGCTAATCCGGCTGCATTGGTTTGGATATCCGTAAGTGCAGCCTGAGCAATCGCTGCATCGGCTGCGCCACCGCCACGATAGCTCGTCCACAAATAAACTTCTGCCTTAAGCATTAGCGTGGCCGCTTTCGACCAATAAGATCTGCTGTTCCTAAAAGTATAGTCTGTACCAAAACTGCTCACCGAGTTATCGATGTCTGATTTAATCAAAGTCGTTACATCGGCTACGCTCGAAGCAGCTTTGGCTAAGTTACCCACGTTTACACTGGTAACCGGATCCGTTTGGATTACTACTTGCCCCCAACTGCGCAACATTTGGAAATAATAAAATGCCCGCATACCGTACGCAATGCCTAAATAATAATTTTTATTGGCAGCCGTTACTACGGTGGTCGTATTCAATTTACTGATCAGCAAATTGATCTGAACGATGTTATAGTAAAATCCGCCAAAATTACTCACACCCGAATTGTCTAGGTCAAGCAACTGAAGCCACATACGTTCTAAGCCTTGCGTAGCCTCACCGGTAAATGCGCTGGAACTGGGCGGATCCGTGCCAAAAATATCGGCACGCATTTCGCCTAACGATTGAAATGCCCCGTTGTTAGAGCGAAACTGTGCATGCACACCCGATACAAACGCATCGAACTGGTCGGGAGTTCTCCAAAAGTTAGCATTGCTGATACTGCTAATGGGCGACAGATCCAACTGATTCGTACACGAACCGGTAAACAGGATAACACTTATGCTGGATAAGATGATGATTATTTTCTTTTTCATATTCATTGGATTGAAAAATTAAAACGAAACAGAGAGACCAAATACAAATGATTTCGGTGTTGGGTAGGTACCTTGATAAACACCGTTGATCGCACCATTTAAAGTTGGAGGCTCTGGAGTAGGCCCGGTAAACTTGGTGATATAAAACAAGTTGTTGGCACTCATATACAGGCGTGCTTTGGTAAACACTTTTGATTTTGCCAGCATTGCTTTGGTAAATTCATACGAGAGTGTGATTTCACGGCAAGCCAGGTAATCTCCTTTTTCGTAGAAACGTGAATTGTTCCCATTCAGGTTGGCGGTCGCATTATTGATGCGTGTATAGTTTTTCTTACCTAAAGGCGCAGCTACCTGATCGGCATAATACACTTTAGGAATATCGGTATTGGTATTGGTTGGCGACCAGGCATTCTTCTGCAATTCAATATAATTGAATGTGCCCTGATAGTTACCAAGTGTGCGCGCCACCAAGTCATTATATATAGTGTGGCCTAAAGCAAAGTCAAACCGGGTAAACAAATTAAATCCTTTGTACGAAAGGTTGGCCGTAAACCCGCCCGTCCACTTGGGAAAAATATTACCGATATAAACCATATCGCGCGAATCGATGGTGTCATTTTTATCGACATCATGCCAGTTCACATCACCTGCCGTAATCTTGCCAATACCATAAGCGGAGCCGGGTCCGCTAATGTTTGCAATCCGATCGATACGGTTATTAGCTAATGTTGCTACCTCTGCATCGCTTTTAAAAATCCCATCTTGCTTAAACGCATAAATATTGCCCAACCGGCCTCCTTCTTGTATGCCTGCTACCCAAATTAAATGCCCGTTGCCATCCGAAACTTGATAGGCAGGATACTGACTTGTGCTTTGCCTGTTATTGAGATTGCCATTGTAGGGCAACTGCAACACTTTGTTTTGAACGTGTGCTGCGTTGGCACCAAGATTCAGCGACAGTCCATTAGACAGTGTAAATACATTGGCGGTAATGGCCATCTCAATTCCTTTATTTTGAAGCGTACCAAGGTTTGTATTCACACTTCCAAAGCCCAGATAACTGGGCAAACTCAACCCGGTGAGCAAATCGCTTGTTCTTCGATCGTAGTAATCAAAGAGTAGGGTAACCTTATTATCAAGAATGCCCATATCAAACCCGGCATCGGTAGTCTTACTTTTTTCCCACCGTAAATTACCATTGATAACCCCGGTGTTGAGGTAGCCGAGATTTCCATTATAATTTCCTTGCGAACTGTAGGAGCCCTGCACATCGTATGGTCCGAGCAAATTGCTGTTCACATTACCATTCACACCATAGCTGATGCGCGGCTTAAACGAGTTAATGTACTTGCTTACGGGGCTTTGCTGGAAAAAATTTTCATGGTGCAAATTCCATCCTGCAGACATACCCGGGAAAAAACCAAAGCGATTGGACGATGCTAAACTGGAAACACCATCCTGACGATACACAAGTGTTACCATATACTTGTCATCGTAATCGTAGTTTAACCTTCCAAAATTGGAGAGAATTCTAAATTCTGATGCCGTACTGTAATTTGTTCCCACCGGAAACACCGTAGAGGCATTAGCTGTAATGATATCATCGGTAGGTGCTTTTTGGCCATCTACCTGTATGGTCAGGTATTTTTGTGTGAAATATTCAGCCCCCAGCATAGCCGTAACATTGTGCTTAGTTAAAAAAGTTTTGCTGTAGTTCGCAATGACGTTGAGTTGCTTTTGAAAGGTTCGTGAAAAATAAGCAAAGGCATCGCGGGTGGTGTTATACACCGGTGGTGTGGCCAGGAGATTGGTGTAGGTGGCTGTGGCTTGTTGAAAAGACTGGTTCACGTTTTCAAAGAGGTAGGCATTCCCCGTAGCTTTTACATATAAGTTGGGCAAGATATCCCACTTCACAGCTCCGTTAACTGTAATCCTATTTACTTCGCTGGTTCTCTTTAATTTATTTAGCCAATACAGCGGGTTGCCATCGGTAGCGCTATTGCCCGGATTAGGTTGGGTTTTTGCTGCATCAAGCCATGGATTAAAGGTTGGCCAAATTGCCAATGACCGGTAGAGTGTATTGATCTCCGACCCACTGACTACACCCAGTTGCGAGGAGGTGCTCAGGTTTACGCCCGTGCTCACCTCTACATTAGGCCTTACTTTATATGAACCGTTCAGAAATCCGGTGTAGCGCTGGTACGATGAGCCAACAATAACACCATCTTCTTTATAATAATCAAAGCTGGCAAAATAAGTTCCCCTATCATTGCCACCGATTACATTGATATAATGGTCTTGAGTAGTGGTGTTGCGAAAAACCAATTTTTCAATTTCACCGGAATGATCCTTAAAAATAATTTTATTCGTCTGGTTGTAAGGATCGCCTACGGTATCCCACCCCTGCTGCATAAGCGGGGCATTGGCGCCACTATAAGTTTGTATATCAAATGAGGCCATGTTGGCCGGGTCCGTTAAAAGACCATACCCTCGTGTGCCATTTACCTGGGCTAGTGTTCTGCCGGAATTAAGGTTTCCCTGCCGGGTATATCGGATATAATCACGCGCATTCATGTATTTATACCCTTGCCTGCGTTGATTAAAACCAGCCGTATAGCGATAGGTAATTTCTGCTTTGCCTGATTTCCCTTTTTTAGTAGTGATCAGCATTACCCCATTATTAGCACGCGCTCCATAAATGGCAGTGGCCGATGCATCTTTTAAAATTTGTACCGAAGCAATATCTTCCGGAGCAATGTCATTGTAAGCACGGATAATACCATCAACAATAACCAACGGTGCCAATGGAGCCCCATTGATGTTTGCTCCTCCCCGAAGTACAATGTAAGGTGTAGCCCCCGGAGTGCCGCTGGTGTTTACTACTTGCACACCGGGCAATGTGCCCTGCAAGGCAGACCCGATGTTGGATCGTGGTGCCGAGGCCAGCACCTGATTATCTAGCTTAGACACTGCGTTGGTAATGTTCCTACGCGACTGCTCGCCATAACCTACTACGACCACTTCATTCAGCTGAATATTATCAGCCTTCATGGTAATAGAGATTTGGTTCTGGGTGCCCACTGGTATCTCCTGTGGCAGATAGCCAACAAAACTAAAGACGAGCACATCTTCCGGTGCAGCCTCAAGTGAAAAATCTCCGTTGGCATCGGTAACAGAGCCAGTAGTAGTTCCCTTCACTACAATGTTTACACCTGGCAAACTATTTCCGTCATCGGCAAGCACTTTACCGGTAATTACAGTTTTCTGTGCCCAGCCCGCTACAGACAGCAGGCAGGATAGGACTAAGGTTAGGTATTTGTATCCCATAGGTAATAATTTTTAGGTAATGTATTATGTATTACATAATAAAGATAAAAGAATTAACTTTGTTTTACCAAATTATTGAGATGATTTTTTTTGATTTGTGTAATTCTATTCTGTTTTAGGGCTTTTATTAATATATTACTTATTCAACAACATTATGCCACTCAGTGATTTTCGAAATAGTTTTAAGAAAGTAGATACCCGTTCGCTGGTCGATAAAGTAGAGGCCAAACTGGTAGAACTTCTACAGCAGCGAAAATTAAAAGTGGGCGATATAATCCCCAAAGAAATGGAACTGGCCGAAATTCTGGGGGTAAGCCGCACGGTAATTCGCGAGGCTTTGTTACGACTTCGCGTAATGGGGCTGATCGAATCCAAAAAGAAAAAAGGCGCAGTAATTACCAGCCCAGATTTGTTTGGCGTAATGAGCAAAGGGATGAACCCGCATATCTTAGATCAGGAATCGCTGAAAGAATTTTTTGAAATCCGTTTAGTACTTGAAATTGGCATGAGCGATTTTCTTTTTCAACGCATTACCCCAACCGACATTGAGCACTTAAAAGAAGTTGTGAGCCAAGAGCCAAAGGCAACCCAAGATCATCTTTTTAATATTGAACATGAAATTGCTTTTCACGGTAAGCTGTATGAAATTACCGGCAACGAAACCATGAAAAAATTTCAAAAAATGCTGCTCCCTGTTTTCGATTATGTGCACCACAGCGGATTGCTAAAGAAACAGCCTGTCATCAAAAAATTTGTTTCGCACAAAGAACTGGTGAAAATTTTAGAGAATGGCACGCCCGAATTATTTCGTAACGCCATGCGCAACCACTTAGAAAATCATTTTGTGAGATTGTTTGAGTAATTGTTATCGGTGCTACACAAGAATATTTTCTTATTGATGCGGGGTTGATCTAAGCCTCTCATCTTTTTTAAAGATTTAATTCAATAGGTTTTATAATAGCCAGAATCATTTCATTTTTTACAAATCATATCAAAGCTTATCTTTACGAAAAATCTTGTCCCTACAGATAATTTGTATTGACACGTTCGGGGTTTGATGGTTCCTCCGATGAATTGTTAAATAATGTTCTTATAAAGTATTGATAAACAGATGGTTGCTGTGAAAATTATCGTTAGTATCAGCGTTACCGCACCCCAACCACTCGTAGTGCTACTTCGGTAGCCCAGCTTTTCAGGCCTCGTAGTTCAATGGATAGAATAGAAGTTTCCTAAACTTTTGATACAGGTTCGATTCCTGTCGGGGCTACTGAAGGGATTGCGTTCTTTCAGTTAACATTAATCACTGTTCCCCATTATTAATTCAGGAAAAGGCCACTTAAAAAAAAGAAACAAAGCTCTTCTAAAACCGGGCTTCCAAAATTTGTTTTATATATTTTCCTACCACATCAAATTCAAGGTTTACAATTTGCCCTTCGCGCAAATGCTGAAAGGCCGTATGCTGAAAGGTGTAGGGAATAACAGCTACTGAAAACCGGCCGGGTAAAGAATTAAAACAAGTAAGGCTAACTCCATTTATGGCTATGGATCCTTTTTCTATGGTAAGGTTTCCGAGGCTGGCCTCGAACGAAAAATCGAAAAGCCAGCTCCCGTTTTGATCGGTAATTTTTTCCACATGTCCGGTTTGGTCAACATGGCCTTGCACGATGTGTCCGTCAAAACGGCCGGCAGCCGGCATACTGCGTTCTAAATTTACCCAATCGTTTTTTTGAAGCTTTCCTAAATTTGATTTTTTAAGCGTTTCCTCTACCGCTACGACCCAATGAAACCGGTCGCCCGTTTCCACCACGGTAAGGCACACTCCATTATGTGAAACGCTCTGGTCAATACGCAACTCGTTACTAATCTTGCTTTCAATTTTAAAATGAGTGTTGCTGCCATTTGTTTGAATGGCCGCTACCCTCCCCACAGACTCAATAATTCCGGTGAACATGAAAAAATAATTCACCAAAAATAAAACAAATCAAGTCATAGATGAAAAACGAAGTTTATAAGGTAAGGGCAATTACCCGTTTAAATGTTTCATCGTGGGTTTGGCCGTATTTAATATTACTGCTGATTGTTTCTATCAGTTCTCTCGATTTTTGTTTCGGGTATCCAAACTTCACGGCAAATAAATCGCAAAGTTTCATTTCATCAGGATGGATGGCATTGTCAATGCTCATCATGTGCACCAAATCATAAAACTGATGAAATCTTTCGCGGTTATCTTTGGGTAATTCAAATTTTATATTACCGGGGTTGCTTCGGATATTTTTTAATTGCGATTCGGATATCCCGTTTTTAGAGGCGATGCGCTTTAAAAGATCATATTCAACCTGATCAAAATTTCCATCTGCCGCTGCCATCTCAATCAGGTTTTTCATGTGGCTCTTAGCCGTGGCCTTGCCGCTTTGAAAGAGGCTGAGTAGTTCCTGTATGCTCATGAGGGTGTGGGTTTCTGTTTCTGCATGAAAGTACACAGCTTAAATAAAATTTAAAAGAACAAATTAAAATAAATAGCCATCATTTTTGATATTTGAGAAACCTAGAAAATGCGTGTCTTTCTACTTCTGTTGTTATTCTTAACTCCTCCTCCTGGAAAGGAGAAGCATATTCTTTTTTTGGGCGATAGTTTAACAGCCGGTTTGGGGTTGTCGGCCGATCAGGCATTTCCTGCCTTAATAGAAAAAGAATTGAACAAAGACCATCTCCGTGTTAAAGTAACCAATGCCGGACTGAGCGGTGAAACATCGGCCGGAGGCCTGAGCCGGGTTGGCTGGATGCTGCGCACACCGGTAGATGTATTGGTGTTAGAGTTGGGTGCCAACGATGGCTTACGCGGTTTGCCTGCCGCCCAAACCAAAAATAACCTGCAGGCCATTATAGATAAGGTAAGGTCAAAATACCCGCAGGTAAAAATTATACTAACCGGTATGATGGTGCCCCCCAACATGGGGCCGGCTTATTCGGCCGAGTTTAAAAAAATATACCCCGATTTGGCCGAAAAAAATAAAACCCTGCTCATGCCCTTTTTACTGGAGGGCATAGCCGGCCATGAAAAACTAAACCAGCCAGATGGCATACACCCTACGGCCGAAGGTCACCGTATCATTGCCCAAAACCTGATCAAGTATTTATTGAAAGTATTATGATTTAATACGACCTTGACCCCCGTAGAACCAACCTCTTATGCGAATAGTTAAAATTGTGATCTCTTCCCTCATTACCCTTGCCTTAGTCTATGCGCTAAACCGGTCGTGGAATTTCGGCAAGCCCATACCTCCGCTCGGAAAATTTTTAGACCCTTTTCACGGATTTTGGCAGAATGCAGAATCCAAAAAAGATAAGCCGGCAGACATCCACCTGAAAGGCCTGAAAGGCGATGTGGCCATCGTTTATGATAGTGCTTCAATACCACACATCTATGCTACCAATGAAGAAGACTTGTTTTTTGCCCAAGGATATGTAACAGCCCGCCACCGGCTATGGCAAATGGAATTTCAAACCCACGCTGCGGCCGGCCGAATTTCTGAAATATTGGGAACCGCAGCTATCGATTTCGACCGGGGCCAGCGCAGATTAGGAATGGTTTATGCCGCCCAAAATTCTTTAAATGAAATGGAAAAAGATGCTCAGTTAAACCTGATTGCCAACCGCTATGCGGAAGGAATAAATGCCTACATCCACTCTCTTCGTTACGAACAACTTCCCATAGAATACAAACTATTAGACTATACCCCCGAAGATTGGACACTATTAAAAAGCGGATTACTGCTAAAATACATGGCCAAAACATTGAACATAGGCGACAAAGACTTCGAAATGACTAACGCTCTAAAACTTTTTGGAAAAGAAACAGTAGACCTGCTCTACCCTGACAATGAAAAAGTAGGCGACCCCATCGTAGATAATCCTAATGGATGGAAATTTAAACCCATCACCCTTGAAGGTGTTGCCCCCACTACCTCGCCCGACTTTGTTCAAATCAATACACTTGAAAAATCAGAACCCGACATTGGCAGCAATAATTGGGCTGTAGCCGGAAGTAAGACAGCATCGGGTTCGCCAATTTTGTGCAATGATCCGCACTTAGAATTGAACCTCCCATCCATTTGGTATATTATACACATGAATGCCCCCGGCTTTAACGCCATGGGCGCATCGCTACCGGGCGCTCCGTGCGTCATCAGCGGATTTAATGACTCCATTGCCTGGGGCGAAACCAACGCACAGCGCGATCTGGTAGATTGGTTTAAAATAAAATTTAAAGACCAAAGCAAAAACGAGTATCTGAGCGATGGCCAATGGAAAAAAACCAATAAAGTGATTGAGAAAATCAGTATAAAAAATGCACCTCCCTTTTACGACACGGTTATCTATACGCACCAAGGCCCGGTAACGTACGATGAAAGTTTCCATGGCGACAGCGAAAAAAACCATTATGCATTTCGCTGGATTGCGCACGACCCTTCCAAAGAATTGCTAACGTTCTATTTATTAAACAAGAGTAAAAACCATAACGACTATCTGAAAGCGTTAGACCATTACAGTTCACCTGCACAAAATTTTGTTTTTGCCTGTGTCAATGGAGATATTGCTATGCGCATTCAGGGTAAATATCCCGTCAGACGAACAGACGAAGGAAAATTTGTATTGGATGGCACCCACACATCCAATGAATGGCAAGCTTTTATACCGAACGATCAAAATATAGCTTATAAAAACCCCGCTCGTGGCTTTGTCAGTTCGGCCAACCAATACCCCACTGATAACACCTATCCTTATTACGTTACGGCTACTAATTTTGAGGCTTACCGCAATCGAAGGATAAACCAGCGTCTGGGTGAATTGAACAAAATCACTCCGCAGGATATGATGAGCCTGCAAGCAGATAACTACAATCTAAAAGCGGCTGAAAGCCTGCCCACCTGGCTTTCTCTGCTCGATCTAACGAGGCTAAATGAACAAGAAAAAAATGCTTACGAAAAATTAAAAACGTGGGATTTTTATAACTCCATCACTTCAGAAGGCGCCTCGTACTACGAAACTTGGCTGCAAAAATTATTTCCAATGATCTGGGACGAGGTCTCCTCTTCCAAGGTGTCGCTCCCGTATCCTACTTCTTTTACCACTATAAAATTGATCAAAGAAAAACCGGATCTTAATTTTTTCGATATACAAAGCACTCCGGAAAAAGAAACAGCTGCCGAAGTAGTAAAAAAATCCTTCTCGGAAAGTGTGCAGGATATAGAAAAATGGAAAAAGGAAAATGCGAAAGAACCCACTTGGGCCGCCTATAAAAACTCTTACATTCAGCATCTGGCCCGGCTTGAGCCCTTCAGTTATCATGTTATACACGGTGGCAATGGCAGCATTGTAAATGCCCATGGCAAACGGAATGGCCCCAGTTGGCGAATGGTGGTGAGCCTCGAAAAATCGGGCGTAAAAGCCTGGGGTGTTTACCCCGGTGGGCAAAGCGGCAATCCCGGCAGCCCTTATTATAATTCCATGGTGACTGTCTGGACAGCCGACCATTATCTGAATTTACATTTTAATACATCGGCTTCGCAGATGCAAAGTTATTCATGGGCCAATCAAACTTTAAAATCCGAAAAATGAAAATAGCATATCAAATAGTAGCCACCCTTGTCGTTTGTTTTATTTTCCAAAGTTTTCTTCCCTGGTGGACCATGGCTATCGTGTCCTTTGCCTTTGGTTATTATTACAATCTGCCTGGCCGGGTATCTTTTTTGGCGGGCTTTATAAGTGTGGGGTTGCTGTGGTTTGCCAAGGCTTTTTATATTGATGCTACTACACAATCTATACTGACCGATAAAGTAAATAAACTGCTGCCGTTAAACGTATTTGTTATGATGATACTTATTGGTGGGTTAGTAGGAGGTTTTGCCGCCCTGACGGGCACCGTCTTAAAAGGTAAGAAACAGCCGAGATATTATTAATCTGACAAAAAAATAATAAGAATTTTACCCCTTCCATTTTCGATTGAAAAATCGGGCTATATTTGCACCCTGTTTTAAGCAAGGAGAGGTGGGTGAGTGGCTTAAACCAGCAGTTTGCTAAACTGTCGTACATGTCAAAGTGTACCGGGGGTTCAAATCCCCCCCTCTCCGCTTCTTTGAAATAGTGATAACAAATTTCGTAGCTCAACTGGATAGAGCATCCCGACTCAAAGCCGGGAAGGTTGCTGAAAAGTGGGGCTCAAAAAAAATTGAGAATAGGTCTCGTAGCTCAACTGGATAGAGCATCCCGACTCAAAGCCGGGAAGGTTGCTGAAAAGTGGGACTCAAAAAAAATTGAGGACTGGTCTCGTAGCTCAACTGGATAGAGCATCCCGACTCAAAGCCGGGAAGGTTGCTGAAAAGTGGGGCTCAAAAAAAATTGAGAATAGGTCTCGTAGCTCAACTGGATAGAGCATCCCGACTC